>DASYHD010000025.1:0-97957 GCA_035998945.1 Flavisolibacter sp.
GTTACGCTTCTTACATAACCGGCACCAGGAGATTCACAACCTGTTGCAGTACCAGCGTGGTAGTTATCACCATCAGCATCCAGGTACCATACAGTAGCCGGATTCAGTGTGGCATCATTATCAGCACAGTCACCGCTATTAGAAACAAAGCCTGAAGGAGGAGTAGTGCCACAACTTGTAGTAGTAACTGCAGAATTACCAAAACCATCGCCGTCGGCATCCTCATAGAAAGTTGCTAATGCATTTACTTTAAAAGTTTTCACTTCTGAAACTGAACCAGTTCCGTGACCTACTACAACTCTTATATAATAATCTCCAGGAGAAGTTGCACTATTTATTTTAGCATTAATGAAAGCAGGACTAGCATTCGTTGTAACAGAACCAATTGGTGTAGAGGTTGTAAAACTGCTACTTGAACTTAGTTGTGCAGTGAAGGTTACAGAAGAAGTACCTGTGAATTCAAAGTTTATTTTAAACTCTCCATCAGGACAAGCCGAATTTGTAGCGAGACTTATACTTGTTATTGAGTGATTAAATGGACGTTCTTCTTTTCCAATTTCATTTGCGAAAACTGTTGAAACAGAAACTAATGATAATACCACTATAAAAAGTGGCAGCAAGAGAGGGGGTAGTTTTAGTTGCCTACTAAAACGCTTAGAGAGCATTCTCTTGCCATAGTTTTGATTGTTTTGTAGAAATGAATACATATACATCCAGTTTAGGTATAACGTGTTTGGCAGGCCGGAGCCTGGTGAATTGATTTAAACAAGGAGGGATCTTACAGCTAGTTTTCCAGCCCGGGGGCTGTGGTCACAGGAGAGGATTCGATGGGGTACAGGCAAAAGCAGATCAGCCTTGTGGGCAGACTTGCAAATCACGTATACCAATTACGATAGTTTATTTACACAGGAAGTTTTAACGCAGTCAATTGTGTGGTTGAAAGCAATCAAGGGATTTGGAGCAGTTTGTTCTCGGATTAAAGAAGATAACAGGACAAAATTAATCGGGTGTTTCGTAGTTCCAAGCTTTTGTGGATTTATTTTCTAATACAACTCTAATTTCAGCTAAGGTTATTCTCTTAATCGGGGTCAAAAATAGGTTCTGCCCCTCTTCCATGTTAATTAAAAGTTGAATGCGTGGAAATCATCGGCGAATCCGTAAAATTACGGTTCAACAGCCCGGCCACAGATGCAAAGAAATGATTATCCGTCAGTAAGAGGAGGCGCAGACAGGACGCGGTTTCACGCAGATCGACCATTTACGCTTTTGCAGGTGTACAGCACAAACTCCGCGCCTCCGTCCGAACAAAGCATCGGCCACCGGTAAATGCAGATGCCTGATCCCTCCCCGTCCATAGACTTCAAAAAAGCCCTGCACAATTGCCCTGCGGTGACAATCCTGCCTGCTCCCGTAGAGGATAGAGGAATAGATCCTCGAAAAAACAATCATGTGACCGGGCGGAATAAAAGCAGTATATTTAGAATACCAACAACGTTTGCTCCTCTCCCTTTAAAACAAAACGCTTTTCTTCAAAAACACCGGTTGTGCCCTGTACAACGGAACCTGCGTTGCCGGAAGCAGACCGGCAGCCGCCGCACGGCCTCACAGCAGGATAATTTTTTAACCAAATAAACCAGCGATTATGAAAAAGTTCTCCGTTTTACCCCTGCTCCTCTTTTGCTCCTTTTGTTTCTCCCAGAAAATCCAGATGCAGATCAACGGCATACCGGTTAGCGGCAACGGCTTCGAGGTATTGTCCTTTTCCTGGGGCGCCTCCAACCCCGTCGTTTTTGGCGGTGGCGGCATGGGTTCGGGGAAAGTTTCTATCAGCAGCTTTAACATCATGAAGCACATGGATGCCGCAACCATCCAACTCATTGAAGGCGTGGCTACCGGCAAACACTACTCCGAAGCAGTGGTAACACTATTCGACGAAAAAGATCAACCGGCTTTCCGCTATACCATGCAGGATGTGATGGTAGAATCCCTGCAACAGAGCGGCAGCTCCTGCGGCGATAAAAAATGCACCAACGTAACCGAAAGCGTAAGCTTTGCCACCGCAAAATGGAAATGGGAAAACCTGAAAACCGGGCAAAGCTACCAGTTCAATACGCCAACACTTTAATCACCTCCGAAACTTTTCCAATGAAACAGATCTTCTGGGTTTCGCTCGTGTTTATTTCTGGTGGCCAGCTGCTGGCACAGGAGGCAGCTACTACCGAAGCCAGGGTGAAAGCCTGGCTGAAAGAAAAACAGCTGGCCTTTTACGGCCCCCGGGCCAAAGACCCCGCTATTCAAAAACTCCTGGCGCTTTACGGTGAACTCGACCAGGCCGGCCGGCTCTGCCCCGCGCCTGCTGCAGTGCCAGAAGAACTGGAACTGCAGGCAGAGAGAACCGGTGAAGAAACGGTACAGCTCAACTGGCAGGTCGTCACGGATCAAAGGGTACAAGGCTATGTTCTTGAACGAAGCTTCCAAAAAGAGGGCCCCTACGAAAGGGTGTATTACCTGGCAGCTGCCGGCGTCTCCAACCCGGTGCGGGCCTACCAGTTTACCGATCACAATTCCTTTGCAGGACAGAGCTACTACCGGGTGGTGCAGGTGCTGGCTACCGGCAAAGGAAAAGAACAAAAAGCGGTTGCAAAAGGATATACGGCAGCGCTGAGGGTACAGGCATTTCCCAACCCGAGTGCCGGCGTTTTTCGCCTGGATATAAAAAGCAAACAGGAGGACCGGCTGCAGCTCCGCGTGGTGGATGTATTGGGACGGGTGGTGGAACAAAGGGCCAACCTGCCCGTTCACCAGGTGATAGAGATTGGCGGGCTTTACCCCCCCGGCCTTTATATTGTACAGGTTGTACAGGGTTCCGGAAAAGCGCAACTGATGCTGCAAAAAGGAAGCAACGCTGCTTCCCAGCCCCGGTGATGCCAGGAAACCGTTCGGTTTTGACTGGAAAAAGAAGCGGTATTGCTTCTTTAGCTGTTGTATTTCCAAGTGACCCCTCCTCAGCGACTTCCCTCCGGCCCTGCATCCGGGTCTTCGCCGAAAGCCCTGTATACAACTGCGATGGCCAAGACCTGGACTTCGGCTCTCATATACGCCCCGGCAACAGCCTTTTTATACCTTTCTGCAAAGCCGTGAGTGGATTGGGTAAAGGAAATAGCCGAACCATCAGTTGGAACCTCGTGACCCTGCCGCCACTTGCCCCTTCACCCCATCCCTCTCCCACCCTCGTAGCGTTCCAGGTTAACGCCGGCGGCAGCGGCCATCTCGCGGATCAGCGCCTGCCGGTAGGCAGGTTTGATGTCCTGCAGGGTGATGGATCCGTTCAGCAGGCTGTTCACCACTTTATTGCTGAACAGGAGGGTGGCCGTATGCACCCCGAACCGTTGCTCCAGGGCCTGTTTGATAGGAATAAATACTTTTTCCTTGTCATCGGCAGCTCGTTGGAAGGCTGTATGCTGGCTTGGGTCCGGCCTCGGCAGGCCCTGTTTCCGGTCTGAAAGGTTCTGGGCCTCCGCCGCTTTCCGGGCCTGCGCCACTTGTTTTGCCAGCTGGCCGGCAAAGCCACTGTTTTTCAACCGCGGGTGCACCCCCGGGCCCTGCACGATGCTTTGGGGAAGGCGGGTACCGGCAGCCAGTTCCCTTACCACCTCTTCGGCCATCACCTGGTAAGGGGGCTTGTTCATCTTCCGGGACAGGTCATCGCGGTAGCGGAGCAGCTCGTTGGTGATGTATTGCTCCCTTGGACTGAGGGTATACTGGTCGGAGGGCTTTAAAAAGCTGGTTTTGTCGGCCCCGGCATAGATAGTGGTGCTCAGCAGTTCCTGTTCTTCGCGAACAAAGGGCAGCAGGCCCCGCTCCCCTGCTTCCGCTTCCAGCACGGCTTTCAGCGGGTGCAGCCAGATCACGTCCTCGGCCGCATACCGCACCTGGGCTTCCGAAAGCGGCCGGCGCAGCCAGTTGCTGCGTTGCTGCTTTTTATCCATCTGGATATCCAGCTTATCCCGCAGCAACACGGTCAGCGAGGTTTGCGCATAATTCAGCAAACGGGCCACCACCTCGGTATCAAACAGGTTTTGCGGATAACAGCCCAGGCTGTGCAGGAGCCGGAGGTCCTCGCCGGGGGCATGCACGATCTTTTGAATGCGCTCCGACCGGAACAGGCCATAAAGCGGGCTAAGGTCAAGACCGGCCAGCCCGTCGATCACATAACAGGCCTTTGGGGTAGCAACCTGCAGCACGCAAAGCGTCACCCCATAGCCGTAGCTGTTGTTGTCAAACTCAAGGTCAAAGCTGAGGGTATCACAGCGCTCCAGGTCCCGCAGGCTTTGCTGCAGTTGGTCCGGCTGGTCAACCAGGTAAACAGGGCTATTTCCGGGAGGGTCTGGGTGCAACAGGCAAATAGTTTAGCGGCAAAAATAAGGGTTCGGCACGCCCCATTTTTTTGCAGGTGGCGGTGCTGGCCTTTTGTTCGTCTATGGACTGTAATGAGAATGGTGATTAGACCCAACAGCGTTTAGCTTTTGATCATGGTGAGCAGCATCTTGAACCGCTCCACCGCCTTCAGCGCATGCGGAATATTGGCTGGCAGGATCAGGCTCTCCCCTTCCGTAACCACAGTGGATTCACCCCCAATGGTGATCTCCACACTGCCCTCCAGTACCTGTACCAGGGCTTCGTGGGGTGAACTGTGCTCGGAAAGGCCTTCGCCGGCATCAAACGAAAACAGGGTAAGGGTACCTGTAGGTTTTTTGATAAGGGTCTTGCTCACCACCGAACCTTCGGCGTAAGCAATGCTTTCTTTTGCGTTGAATGGTTTTCCGGGAGAGATGGGTTCACGCATGGTTTATAATTTTTACGGCATGAAAGAAAGGCAAAACAAATGCCGGGTGCCGATGTTCCCTCACCAGCAGGCCGCTGCCGGGGAAACAAATCCAGGTTCCTCCTCGCTTACTGTTACCCTCACCCATCGGATCGCCTCCCCCTTCACCTGCCGGAAAAGGATCACACCGGCTTTGTACTTGTCCAGGATCCGGGCCATGGCCAGTTCTTCGGCCACACCCTGCCCGTACCGGATCTCCCGGAACTCATCCAGGAGAGGCTCGGGAAACAGGGGCGAAAAGCCCGCCAGCCGCTGCGGGGGATAACGGCGGAGAAAGAGGGCTGCCAATGCTGTATCCTGGACAAACAGCACATACAGGGTGCCGTTGCCCGTTAGCACAAAACGCTGGGTATAGCCGGGTGTTTTATTACGCTTTTCAAGCAGGCCATACACATCACCCGAGGAAGGCGGTGTGTTGCTGGGGTGGGTATGCAGATCCGCAAAGGCATTCTCGACCGGTGGAACCGGGGCGCTGGACCGTCCGCCGCTTACAATGGCAGAGAGGATCGTATCGCCCCTGTTGTTCCGGCCAAAGGAGACCGAAGATTCCTGTGCCCGGCCCGTACGCAAACTGTCCTGCAGGGCCGTTAATGCCTGTTGAAAAACAGGTGTCGCCGTAAACCGGTCGATCCGCTGGGCTATCCTTTTTACGTCTTCACAAAGGTTCGGAGCAGGCCTTTCATTTTTGCGGCCTGCGGCCGGCTGGCTGCCGGTGGCAGAAAGGGTGGCACCGTTTTCCTGTGCGGCCAGCGGCAGGGAAAACAGGAGCAAAACCACGGGGAGCATAAGGGGCGGTAACATAACCTGGAGGGGAAATTACCGTTTTTCAGGAAACGCCTGCTACCCTCCGGTTGCCGGTGCTTCTGCGCCAAAGGGTTTCCGGCAAAGGCCCGGCTCCGCTAGGCCACCGCAACCTTCGGGGCCTTTCTTTTCAGCACCAGGGCTGCCAGCAACGACACCAGGATGCCCACCGGGAGAATCTCCGCATAGGTAAAGAGGGCAAAGCCCCAGGGTGTGGCGTACAGTGCCTTTGCCTTGTTGATCTCATCGATCTTTGCCTGCAGGGCGGCGCCCGACAAAGACGCCTTCGCCTCCGCTATCATCACGGCACTGTAAGTCTCCATGTAGTCCGGAAGGAAGGCCTGGTACACAAGGGCCCAGGTGGCCACATAGAGGGTGGAAGCAATAAAGGCAATCAGGATCCCCATCCCAAAAGCTTTCCCAAAACCGATGCTGCCGCCATTCTCTTTATCCCGGTACGATTTAATGGCAACAAAAATGAAGGTAAAGGCGATGAGCATGCCCAGGTAGCCGATGACCATGGAGCCGGCCCCGGTATGGGCGGTTTCGTTGTTAGCCGTGACCAGCATGGTGGCGGCCATAAAAAGGGAGACCACCACACCGGCGATGGCGCCGTAAACAAGAACGGTTCGTTTCATATTGAAATAGTTTATGCCGCCAAAAATGCAGTGCCGGCCGGTTGGGCCGTTCACTCGAACGGATGATTTTGGCCGTTACCGGGCAGATTCACCCGAAAGGGTGAAAGCTAAGGGATGATATGGAGGCGTTTGGCCTTTTCCACCGCCTGGGTCCTTCGCCGCACCGCCAGTTTTTCAAACAGGCGGGAGGTATGGGTCTTCACCGTATTCAGCGAAACAAAAAGACCGTCGGCAATTTCCTGGTTGGTGGCGCCGGCCGCCATCCGTTGCAATACCTCCAGTTCCCGCTGGCTGATGCCGAGCCGGTTGATGGCAGCGGTATCCGGCACAAAGGTTTCGGTTGCCGGCCTGTACACGATCACCTCTTTTTCTACCACCACCCTTTCCCGCACAACCGCTGTGTTGGGCCGGGTCAGCTTTTTGGCCAGCCAGATGCCCAGGAGGGTGAACAGAACAGCAATGCCGGTAATATAGATCTCCGTGGCATGATCAATAACCAGGAGCCTTACCTGCATCCATTGCAGCAACAGGATAATGGCCGCCATTGCGGCGGCATAGAGCAGTATATGCTTCAGGGTGGCCATGAGTAAATTGGTAGTCAAATATAACCGGCATTTTGCAACCGGCAACTTTGTGAATGGTGAGTGGTGAACGGTGCGTAATAAATGCAGGCGCCCCCTACTCACCACTCACCACTCACAACTTCATCGCCTCCTCCACCGTATCCTTCAGCGCACCGGAGGCTTCATCAAACAGCTGGTCTTTAGTTTTTTTGGACGCCCTGGGATCATTCGACTTTTTCACCGTGGCCCGGATGGGATCGAGCGCCGCAAACAGGGGCACTACCTGCTGCGCATACCGGCTATCCCTTTCCATTTCCAGGAGCACCTCTTCGTAGGCATCCAGGATACTGTAGATCTCCTTGACATTATCGGCCGTGTGCCGCCGGGGTATGCGGTGGAACAAATCCTTCAGCTTTTCGTATGTCTCATTCATATGGCAGTATTCAGTTAACGCAAATATACCCGGAATGCAGATCGTTGAACGGAAGCCACCGGGTGACAGCTGTTTGCTTTTTTTCTTCCCATAAATATGACGACCCTGTCCCAATTCTTTCCATCGGTTTAACTGCATACATCCGAATGCAGACTTATATGGTTCAACAGCTTGCCTGGTTGACAGGTTTGTCAATAAAAATTATTTGGGCACAGGAAACCGACGCATCCAGCAGAAGATTTTTTAAGGGCAGCGCTGCAAATGCGGAGACGCATCGGGGAAGAAGTCTGTTCTTATTGTTCTTTGTTAATGTCTCTTAGCTTCCTTGCAGGATTGCCACCAACAATTGTATGGGCAGGAACATCTGTTACGGCAGAACCGGCAGTAATGATAGCCTTATCTCCAATGATAACGCCTCCGATAAGGGCACTATAACTGCTATCATCTTTTTCCCGGCGAAACCATTGCTCCTGGTTAATACCCTAAATTTTTACCCTGGTACCCTCCTTCGATTGGGACCATCCGCACTCCTTTCCGTCCTTTCAAAGAAGCGTTTATCACCCCCCTGTCCCACTCATCACTTTCTGTTTCGCAGGTGCTTTAAAAAAATGTCAGTGGTAGCAATGCGCTTTCCCGCTTTCAAAACCATTTTATGCAAACGACGCTTTCCACACTATTCGCCCTGGTCATCACAACAACGATGCTGGTTTCATGCCGAAAAGAACCCGGCTCCGGACAGGTAGATACGCCACCCCTGAAGCATGTAAAAAAAGTGGCCGGATCTGCCTCCGAGTATGTGCAGTATCAATACAACACCAAAGGCCATGTTTCCGGCTATATTTCGCAATGGAGGGATGCCGCAGGAAACCTGCTTCGCCAGAACAACAGTTTTACGTATGATGCCAACAACCGCTTGATAAAATGGTCAAACGAAGCAGGATACGGTTTATATACCTATCAGAATGGCCGGCTCCACCAGTCGGAGCACTTTGCTGCCAATGACAGAAAAATAGCAACCCTCCGCTATACCTTCGATGCCGAAGACAGGCTGACCACTGTCGTGGAGAGCATTGCTGATCCTACACCCGGCGGGCCCAAACAAACAAGGGTCAGCTACCAATACCACAGCAATGGAAATCTAAGCCGTATAGACTTTGCACTCCGCAACGAACTGACCGATCCGTTTGCGGTGAATTTTTCAAAGAAATTTGTGCAATACGATGACAAAAGGAACCCCGAGCCGGACGGCGTATTAGGTGCCTTTTTAGCGGGCGTCACCCTGCTGTTTAACAATCCCCTTCGTATCGAAAACATCCTGGCCGATGGCACCGTCCAGGGGTATACCCGCTATGAATACACGTACAATGCAGAAGGCCTTCCCCTGCAACGGAAACAGTATATTGCCGTCAACAATACAGAGCAGCCACCGCTCGTGTTTACATACGAATATGATTAGGCAAAGGGGAAATCGGTTTACCTTCCCCGGTGCGTCAACGCAGATGGACCCGCAGCAGCCCTGACGGGTGTTTATGCATTCCAACGCTCACTGTTGTATCTGCCTTTATAGGCCAAAGGGGACAGGCCAGTGATTTTACGGAACACTTCCCGAAAGGCTTTTACATCCGAATAGCCAACTTCATACATCACTTCTGTTACGTTTTTGCGGGTGGTTTCAAATGCTTTTTTTGCTGCTTCAATTTTTACCCTTTGGACATATTCAACCGGCGTATTTCCTGTGGCTTTGATGAAGCGCCTGTCAAAGTTTCTCCGGCCGACAGCAAACCTGGAAGAAAGCTGTTCAACGGATATTTTTTCATCCAGTTTGGCTTCAATATACGCCTGTGCTTTTTTTACAACTTCATCCCCATGCACTTTTTGCGCTGTAAACATGGTAAAAGCTGCCTGGCTTTGCCTGTCCATTTCAATTTGAAAAACTTTGGAACAAAAGATCGCTGTCTGCCTGCCGTAATATTTGTCAATAAGATAAATAACCAGGTTGAGAAAAGAATAGGCACCACCACTGGTGTAAATGCCATTTTCATCCGTGATCAGTTTATCAATTTTTAGCTTCACCTTTGGAAACATCGACCTGAATTGATCGGCTACAGCCCAATTGGTGGAGCAGCTCCTTTCATCCAGCAAACCCAAAGCCGCCAGTAAAAAGGCTCCCGTGCAGATACTCGCCACCTCGGCGCCCCTTTTATATTGCATATCAATCCAGTCGGTCAGCAAGCCGTTTGCCTTCACTGATTTTTCATACTGATGGTTCAGTGAAGGAATGATGATAAGGTTCGTCTTCGCAATTGCTGAAATGTGCTTATGCGGCCTTACGGCAAACAAGCCGTCATAGTATTCCACTTCCTCAGAAATGCCGGCCAATTCAACGTTAAACAGTTCTCTTCCTTCTTTTTCTTTCCGGTAGGCATTGGCCCGTGTAAATAGTTTATAACTGCCCGCTATGCTGCTGATGTTGTTGCCTTCTCCACCGGGCACTAAGATGGTAAGATGTTTCATCATAAACGTTGATCAAAACTAAACAAGTAGCATGTCCAAATCAACCCGCCACAATGTCCATTTTACACCCGGCCAAAGCAAAACGGGGAGAGTAGGTTTGCCGTATGAAGTTGAACGGAGCAGCACTTACTTACATTAAAAAATAAAAAAATGGTCAACATTATTCATCGCATGGGTATCAGGTCAGGAGCAGACGAGGCGTATAAAGCGGTAGCAACCATCGAAGGTATTTCCAATTGGTGGACAGAAGAAGTAAAGGGTGATGATAAAGCGGGGGGTAAAATACAATTCACGTTTCGGACAGAATCAGGAGACATCAAAGGGCAAATGCTGATGGAGGTAAAGGACCTGCATCCCGGGCAAAGCGTTCGCTGGCATTGCCTCGAAGGACCGGATGAATGGATCGGAACGGAGATCACGTTTGATCTTTCCGGGCAGGACGATCAAACCATCCTCCTTTTCGGACACAGAAACTGGCGTGAAGCTGTTGAATTCACGGCGCACTGCAGCATGAAATGGGCTGTTTTTCTTTTGAGCCTTCGCGACTATGTAGAATCAGGAAAAGGAAAGCCATCACCCCATGACATTAAAATTGATAACTGGAATTGAGAAGCAGATAGGTGATCCGAATAAGATGGTTTTGTGGTGAGACCCTGGCCAACCGGAAAGAACCTGTCTCACACCAGCGATCCTATAACAGCAGAACAGTCCTGGCAGCAGGCCGTTTCTGGCTCCCTATCTATCATCGTATGAAAAAGATTGGTAAGCATAAAAGCAGTAGCGCTTTCCTTACGGCTTTTATGCTTACCGGGTGCTTGTTGTGTATTTGCTCCTGCCGGGATGCGACCTTACCATTTCTATATGCCTACAAAAAGATCCGCTGACTTTCCGAAACCGAGGAAATGTGTTGCATCTTACCCTGCCTGTAGTCCTGGTACAGGCCCTGGATTTCTTCTGCCGCATCAGCAATGAAGGGTCCATGCGAAACGATCCTGTCGCCTGTCGGCTTCCCCGCATAGAGCACAAAACGAACGCATTCTTTTCCTGCTGTCAACTTCAGGTCACTGGGAGCGGCATCATCGAAGCGGTCGAGCCAGCCCACCTGGTCTTTGTGCAACGGCTTTTTTTCCTCACCCACCTGTATGCCGCCTTCAAGCATATACAGGAAGGTGTTATAGTGGGCAGGCAGTTGGAGCACCGTCGATACACCTTCTTCCAGGGTAATGTCAGCAACAAGCAACGGAGAATAGTTTTGGACAGGAGACGTTAAACCGGCCAATGTACCGCTGTAAAGTTTTATGGCAACGCCATCTTTCCTGCTGGTTGGCACATGCTCCGATGAAAGGTTTTGCAGCCTTGGTTTCACCCACCTGTCTTTTTGGGGAAGATTGAGCCATAACTGCAAAAGGCGCAGCTTTGCTTTTTTGTCTATCGTTTCTGTGTGAACAATGCCACTGCCGGCTGTCATGATTTCAAAATCACCCCCTTTCATCTTATGACGCTCATCACCGATTTCACCTTCCAAAAGAAGGGAAACCGTTTCAAAGCCAGCATGGGGATGTGGTCCTCCAACAGGCAGGTCGTCTTGCTTATCCAGCAGGTCATCCATCAGGAAAATAAAGGGGTCAGTGTCTGCAAAACTGCCGGCAACTACAGGACGGGCCGTATGCCCGGCTCCCAGGAACCCGGGCTGCCCCTGCGGGGTATATTTTCTTACGAGGCTTCTGTTGATTTGCATACTATAAATTTTTATCGTGAATAAATTTATCTGCTTTGTCAGGCAATAACAGTTTCCACCTGTTTTACTACCTGGATCTCGGCATTGATCTTTACTTCTTCGCTCAGCGCTACGCCGCCGGTTTCCAGCAAGGCATTATAGTTCACGCCCCAGTCTTTGCGATTCAGTTTACCACTTACCGTAAAGCCGGCCCTTTCATTGCCCCAGGGGTCATTTGTCACTCCGCTGAAGTCCACCCTTAGTGTTACGGGTTTTGTTATCCCTTTTAGGGTTAGCTCACCCAGCAACGTGAAGGTGTCGTTATCCAGCTTTTCTACCCGGGTGGACCGGAACGTCAGTTGCGGATGGTTGTCCACCGCAAAAAAGTCGGAGGTACGCAAATGATTATCCCGTTGTTCGTTGTTGGTAAAAACGGAGGCCATTTCTGCTGTCAGCACAACCCTGGCTTTGCTGAAATCGTTTTCTTCTGTTTCCACTTCGGCCCTAAAGTTTTTGAACGAACCCGAAACGTTGCTGATCATCAGGTGCTTTACTTTAAACTGGAGTTCGCTATGGGTAGGGTCAAGTATCCATTTGGTAGTTGCCATAATTTTTACTGTTTTTGATGTGACAGGGCAAAACTACCTACCTTTACTTTCAAAAGGTAAGCACTGTACAAAAGGTTAGTAGTTACCATCAGGTAAGTGTAAAAACAGTCTCATGGCATCCTTAACAAACAACGGGATTCATACAATAGAGCAGTGCAAAGCAAACCTGCTGTCCATTGGCGATGCGCTTTACGCCATCGGTGGAAAATGGAAGCTGCGGATCATTGTGGCCCTGATGTCCGGCAACAAACGCTTCAACGAACTACAGCGGCTGGTAGAAGGCATCTCTGCAAAAGTCCTTTCGGCTGAACTGAAGGAGTTAGAGATCAATGGCTTTATTCAACGCCGGGTTTTTACGGGCACACCTATAGTGGTTGAATATGAATTAACAGCATATGCCGGCACCCTGAACGATGTGCTGGAATCGCTGGGAAAATGGGGAGCGATGCACAGGGAGACCGTAAAGAAAAGCATGAAAAAGAAAAAGCAGGCTGCACCCTGACCGGTCTTCTGATCACCATCAGTCATACAGTGCTTTTGCCACCGGTGTGATGTTGTACCGGTAGAAAGGAGGAATCCCATTCGCCGTTAACGAACAGGTATTGCTGCAGGCGGGTTTATTCCGTGTGCTGTAGCCCCCGAACGTCAGATGAATAAAAAAAGAAAGCCAAACTGTTACGACAAAAGCTAACTACGGAACTGCAGCCGGATTTGCTGCCGGACAACGAACAAAATGCCGGAATGGTTTTCCGTCGCCGCCGGCTTGTGGTCTAAATGACACATCACCCTGCCTGCTGTTGGCTGTCAAGGAAAACTGTTTCTTTTCCAAAGCGTCTTTTATAGTGAGCTGAAATTTGTTCCACCTTTCTCAAACAACCATCTCACTTCGGGGGTTGTCTGTGCAAATGAAACCATAGATCAGGAAAAAAGACAGAAGCAAGTTTTTTCATTTTTAAATAGCCAGGATCGTTCGATAATAATGCGGCAAATCCAAAGCTGCAAGAAGAAGGAAGGCTACTATGGGAGCCTTACTGTTTGATAAATTTATGGATCTCTGAAAAATTGGTTGCATTGTCTCCAACCTTCAAAATATAAACGCCGCCAGGCAGTCCGCTGATATTAATACGGATATTTTTACCATCTCCTTTTCCTTCAAGAAATACCTTACCGGTTCCATCTGTTAATTGATATCTGACGACACCAATCTGTTTGGCGTTTGATGTCACACGTAGCCAATCGTTGGCAGGGTTAGGATAAATAGAAAAGTTATTGGAAGCGGATGGAGTTGTCGCAAGAGAATTGAGTGACTTGGTAATCGAAGTATTGCTAATATAAGTGAACTCTAAAATGCTTCCCCGGTTTGTACTTACTTGTGGATTTGTTGCGGAAGGGCCGGAGGTTATTAAAGTACTATCAACTGCTAAATAAATTTTACTGCCATCAGGTGAAATGGCCAGGTCTCTATACCTGTTTGCTCCCATAAAATAACTAAGTGTATCACTAACAACTGCATCGCCACTACTGTTAAGTTTTACCCGAATAAGTTTGCCTCCTTTTAACGTTGTAATCAACAACGAACTGTTCCAACCGGCAATTGCATCTGATGAATAATAGGCAATATTACTCACAGCCTCACTCTCCCATGTTTTTGAATTTCCATTTGGATAGCCGGTTGAAGTATTATTGTTTTTAACGGCGGTTAATATGGTATGTAAATAGCTGTTGTTGGATGGATAAAATGTCTTGATAGGATTTTTGTAAGCAGGGCCAATAGCAGTTGCATTTGCACTTTCAGAAGTTATAAGAGGGCAGGAAGTCTGCCACATTCCGTCAAGTGTTGTATTGCTTGAAGTTGCTGCAGCCAAACCATTATAATTACCGTCATTCATTCCCACGATTAACGGATGTCCGTAATTTCTTTGCCGTTCTATAATATTAATTTCATCGTCAGAGAAGGGACCATGCTCTGTTGAAAATAACCTGGTAACACCAGCAAAAACACCCGTTCCTAACCCTTGCGGATTTCGGTGGCCAAGCGACCACACGGCACTTTGCCTGCGACTATTTTTTGGGTTGCCGGTTCCACCTTCATTAAAAGGATTGTCATTGGGCAGCCATTGGTTGAAACCTTTATCCTTATCCGGCTCAAGATTGAAACGTAAAATTTTCCCTTCATAAAAGTTGGGATCCTGCGCATTATTTTTTCTTCCGGCGTTGTTAAACTGGCCGGCACCCATGTCGCCTACGCCATAAAACAAGTAGTTTGTACCGTTAATGGGAGCAATCGCAAGCCTGCCTCCATTATGATCATTACTACCCGGTATGGTATCAACCAAAGTGACGGGGCTGGTCAGCGTTTGTGAAGCAGAACTGTAATTGTAGCGTACAATCCTGGTTTTATAAAAGCATCCTCCATCATTACTTACGCAGCCTGTAAAAGAATAGATGTATGCGAGATAAACATAAGGCTTACCGCTCAATAGTTGCGGATGGAGTGCTAAACCCATTAACCCACCCTGGGGTGATCTGCCCCCGAAATTTCGCATGGAAGTAAGGTCTATTAAAGTTGTTTTAGACCCTGTAGCAGGATTTATTCGACTAACCTTATACCCCTTGGCTTCTGTAACCCATAAGTAATTGTCAGGACCATAAGTAATCTCCCATGGGTCGCTAAGACTATTTGCTACAACCCTGTAATGAAACGTTTCACCCAAAGGACCGGTAACAGTTTGTGCATTGCCTGAAAAGACAAGAAAATAAGCAATGATAAAAATTACGACAGTAAAAATTTTATTCATAAAGAAGTAGATATGGCAAATAAAAATCCCTATTGTAAGATATATATTACTATTATTAATACAAGTGTTACCGGCAGTTAATTTCGTAGAGAGCCATTTACAACAATTTTACCGTCAGGCTGCAAAACGTTGCTAAATTGAGTATTCGTCTATTTTAGTAGTAGATTCTACTTTTAGATCTGGCTGGTTGTACTGCGATAATAAAGTCTGTGACGCCAGCTCGGTCCGGTATCACCACCAAAATTGACGAAGAACCCCGGACATATCCTTATTCTTCATTTAAAATCGACCCCTTAAAATTTGATAACGGGCATAACACAACTTCTTGCCCTGCCATGAAGTAAAGGGATGATTGACATCAAACCATGACACATAACGGGGAGGTGTTGCCGAAGGCAGGGATTTGGCATTCCTGAAGTTGAATAAGTTAAACAGTTTACAGTTTATGTGTCAGCTTCATAGTATGGCGTCTGCCCTACTTTTGGCAGTAAACCCTATTAGGGGTAGTAGTTTCTTCACTGCTCATTCTTTTTTCTTTCGCCGAGTTTTTTAATATCAGTGATGTCCTTTGACCGGGCATTCGCTTTTTTATCGGAGATCAGGTCTTCAAAACTTATAAAAGGAATTTCAATTTCCTTTAAAGTAACAATTTCTTTTTTAGTAAAGGACTGCCTGAACCGTAAAGGCGCTTTCAATTCAGGCAAAAAGTCAAGTGTAAACTTTTCAAACGCATACCTAAAAAATGATTTCTTAGGGTTAGGCGTTCGTTCTTCTTTAAACTGAGTGACGTCTTGACCTAATTCTTCTAATGCGTTCAAAAGTCTAAAGTAGTTGTCGTAAGTAGGATTATACCAAAAGTCCAAATCAGGTTTTTCAGCTATTTCTCCAGCTACATTCATGGAGTTTCTATAATACCCGTGCAGCGCAACAGCCGTACCACCGACGATTATATATTCCACTGAAAATTTGTTGAGCGTTCTGCAAACAGTCAAAATGCTATCAGTTAGGCTGCTTTCCATTATGTGTTTTAGTCTTCTTTTTATTTGAATATTCAGTTTGCAGTTTTTTCAAGAAAGCTTCAAACTCAGAAAAAACAACATCCTTACGCCTATTAGCATTACTTGACTTCTCATCTAATTTCAAGGACTCAAAACTTGTATATTTTTTCAATTCTGCCATACTTGTAAAGTTACTCTATTACCGTCAACAGTAGTATTACCGCTAATATACACTGCATTGCTGCCCGCGGTCATTTTTCTACTGGCTCAAGAAAAAGATCAGGAAAAATAACCACGAAAAAGCAACATCCGCGCAAATACCTTCTACGCGTATGGCCAATCGTCCATAAGATGAATGCGCTTCTCATCTGCCCTGGATGACCTTTGCACATAGCTCTGTGTTCAGCCCCAGTCAAACCGCAAAGAACCTGTTTCACACCAGCGATCCTTTCCCGGAAGAACACTCCTGGCAGCAGGAGTGCCGCCACCGCACCTGGCTGCTCCCCGGCCTACCATGGCAGAAAAGCAGTAGGCGCAGCACCGGCTCATGGAGAAAAACAAAAAGGCTTGCTTGTGATAAGGCCTGCTCGCATCACGCCATACCGGTCATCAAAAACGATTTGACCGCACAGCGCAACACGCCTATATTCATCCCTTTATTTCAATACCTACATACCCAATCCAAACACATGAATCGAAAATTGCTCTTTCTGGCCCTGGTGGTGATGGCCCTGGCACAGTCAGCACTTGCGCAGGACAGCACCCGCCAGCGGGCCGGCGGCGGACGTTCCGGCCCCAGGAACTATGCGGATGTTATTACCAAGGACGCTGTCACCGACAAAGGCCTGTTCAACGTGCACAAAGTAGCCGACCGGTATTATTTTGAAATTCCCGACTCCCTGCTGCGCCGCGACTTTCTCTGGATCACCCGGTATGCGGCCATACCGGCGGGCTTCGGCGGCGGCTATGTCAACGCTGGCTCCTCGGTGAATGAACAGATGGTCATCTGGGAAAAAGCTGACAACCGCATCCTGCTGCGCGGCAAAAGCACGGCCAGCTTTTCTGCCGACTCGCTGCCCATCAACATCTCCGTGCAGGCCAACAACTATATGCCGGTACTTTTTTCCTTTGAGATCGCCGCCCTGAACCGCGAGGCCGGCACCTCCGTGATTGATGTCACCCGGCTGTTCCTGACCGATGTGAAAGCGATCAGCGGCATCACCACCGGCCTGCGCACCACCTACCGTGTCAGCCGCCTCGATGAGGCCCGGAGCGCTATCAGCAGTATGAAAAGCTTTCCGCTGAACGTGGAAGTGCGGCAGGACCTTTCCTACGATGCAGCGGAACCGCCCTCCCAGGCCAGTTCCGGCACCATCAGTGTGCTCATGAACCAGTCCATTGTCCTGCTGCCCAAAGTACCGATGCAGCCCCGCATCAACGACCACCGGGTGGGCTATTTCAACATCCGGAAGATCGATTACGGCAGTGAGGCCCACAAAGCCGATGAAATAGCCTATATCCGCCGCTGGCGCCTGGAGCCAAAGGACATCGAAGCCTATCGCCGCGGCGAACTGGTAGAACCGGTAAAGCCGATCGTTTATTACCTCGACCCGGCCACGCCGGCGAAACTGCGCCCTTACATCAAAGCCGGCGTAGAGGCCTGGCAGAAGGTGTTCGAAACAGCGGGCTTTAAGAACGCCATCCTTGCAAAAGATCCGCCCTCCCCACAGGAAGACCCCGACTTCAATCCCGAGGACGTTCGCTACTCCGTTATCCGCTATGTGGCCAGCACCACACGAAACGCGGTGGGACCCAGTGTATCGGACCCCCGCAGCGGCGAGATCATAGAAAGCGATATTATCTGGTACCATAATCACCTCCGCTCCTACCGCAACCGCTACCTGCTGGAAACCGGTGCGGCCAACGAAAGGGCCCGCACCCTGAATACGTCGATGGACGAACTGGGTGAGATGATGAAGTATGTCATTACCCACGAGATCGGGCATGCCCTGGGCCTGCCGCATAATATGAAGGCCAGTGCCGCCTACCCGGTCGACTCCCTGCGCAGTGCCGCCTTTACGGCCCGCAACGGGATTGCCGCCACCATCATGGATTATGCCCGGTATAACTATGTGGCCCAGCCGGGCGACAAAGGCGTTCGGTTTATCCGGCAGCTGGGACCCTACGATCATTACGCCATCAACTGGGGCTACCGGTACCTGCCCGATGCCAGAACCGCCCGTGACGAAGAGCCCATACTAAGCAAATGGATCGAAGAAAAAGCGGGCAACCCGGTGTACCGGTTTGGCAGCGGGGAGCCCTTTGACCCGGAGAGCCAGACAGAAGACATCGGCAATGACCCCATCAGGGCCAGCACCTATGCCGTGCAAAACCTGAAGCTCGTTGCGCCCAAACTCTATGCGTGGACAGCCGGCGAAACCAACAACTACGAAGACCTGGAAGAACTCTATGGCGAACTAACGGCTACGTTCAGCCGCTATATTGGCCATGTAGTGACCAACATCGGTGGTGTGACCAACGACCGGAAACGGCCTGCCCAGCAGGGCCAGGTGTTTACGCCGGTACCCGCCAGGGTGCAAAGGGCATCGATGCAGTGGCTGCTGACCCATGCCTTCAGCGCCCCGGAATGGCTCAACCAGAGTAAGATTGTCGAAAACATCCACCACGCCAATCATGTGGAGGAGATCAGGGCCCTGCAGGTGCGTCACCTGAATGCCCTGTTATCGCCCGACCGCATGGCCCGACTGATGGAAAACGAGATCAGGGATGTTGACTACAATGCAGCCGATATGGTGGGCCAGTTGCAGCAGGGCATCTGGAAAGAGCTGGCCACCGGCAGCAAGATCGACATCTATCGCCGCAACCTGCAGAAAGCCTATATTGAACGCTTAGGCCAGTTGCTGGCGCCCCCACCGGCAAGGCCAGCCACGCCTGCAGCGGCTTCACAACGGTCGGCCAGCGCCACACCGTTCAGCCTGACCCAATCCGATATCCGCTCCATCGCCAGAGCACACCTGGTAAAGCTGGCGCAGCAGCTCAGGGCGGCCGCACCCCGGCATACAAACGATCTGACCCGTTTTCATATCGACGATGCCATGGCCCGGATCAACACGATCCTGAACCCGGACAAATAAACCCTCCGGATCGAAAAAAAGCCGTCTCCACCCAAACGTAGAGACGGCTTTTTTTCTTCCTGTTTGCTGTAGCGAAAGCCGCAAACCCTCCCCTGGTAATAAGCCACAGGGGATTGATTTTCGTTAGGAAAACAGCTGGCAACAGGAGCAGCAGCATACGACCAGTTGCCAGGCTTTATAGATTTCCGGTACCATCTGTGTTGCTTCAGCAGCAAGCAAGGCAACGGAACCTGCATGCACCATAACTTCTCACAGAATACGCGATGTTTTGCCCCGGGTTTTACCATTATCCGGGCAAATAAATTTTGAATACCGAGCCCTCACCAACCGCACTTTCCACTTCTATAAAACCGTCATGGTTTTCTACCACCTTTTTTACAATCGAAAGCCCTACGCCCGTTCCGCTGTATTCAGCCTTTCCATGCAAGCGTGTAAACATCTGGAAGATTTTTTCGGCATACTCCATCGCAAAACCAATCCCGTTGTCTTTTACGGAAATCAGGTGGTAGGATTTGCCTGCTTTCGCCACTTCTTCCGCCCCTATCTCTATTCGTGGCGGCTCACCTGCTTTGCTGTATTTCAATGCATTGCTGATCAGGTTTTGAAACAGTTGTTGCAACTGTCTTCTGTAGCCTTTTACAACGGGAAGCTTTCCCACATGGATGGCAGCGCCTTTTTCTTCAATATCCAGGTCCAGGTCTTCCAGCACCCGCTGCACTTTTTCATTCAGGTCAATGGTTTCGGTTTCGTGCGGACGAAGGCTGACATGGGAATAAAGAAGCAGGTCATCAATGAGGTTTCCCATGCGCTGGGTCGCATTTTGAATACGGCTGAAGGACCGCGCTTCCGTTTCGTTCAACCGGTTGCTTAATTGCTCCCGTAATTGGTTGGTGAAGAAATGAATCTTACGAATCGGCTCTTTCAGGTCGTGGGAAGCGGCATGGGCAAACTCTTCCAGGTTGGCATTGGAGCGCTGCAATTCTTTGTTGGCTTGCTGGAGCGCTTCATTTGCCTTTGCCAGTTCTTTGGTACGCTCTTCTACCAGGTCTTCTATGCGTTGAATGGCCAATACTTTCTCGGTAATATCGAGTACGGATCCGATAAAACGGGTAGGCTTATCTTCTGTGTTAAAATAGACTTTGCCCTTTGCTCTCACCCAGCGGACGACGCCATCCTCGGCTCCCACTGTCCGGTATTCTACATCATAATCACCACCAGAGATGGATTTGATAAACAGGTTGTCAATCACGTTAAGGATGCGTTCCCGGTCATCCGGGTGCAACCCGCCAACAAAATCCCTCTCGTAGGTAACCGGCTGATCATGGCTGATGCCAAAGAGGGTGCGGCAACGGTCATCCCAATGCATGGTGCCCTTTTCCAGGTCCATATCAAACGTGCCCAGTTCGGCTGCTTCTTTTGACAGCCTTACCTGCTCCAGCGCTGTTTGTAAGGCTTGCCGGTTTTTTTTGGCTTCGTGTATATCGATGCTGGAGCCCACATAGGCGAAAACATGGCCGTTCGCATCATAGGCAGGAATCGCCTGGGAAAGCACCCACCGGTATTCGCCATCCTTGTGGCGCAGGCGATGCTCCATCTCGTAGGGCTGGCAGGCCTCTACCGCCCTTGTTACCGCCGCTGTAGCAGGTGCCAGGTCATCGGGATGCAGGAAAGCTTCCCAGCCCGCTTCCGCAATTTGTTCCTGCGTAATGCCTAAAAGCCGGAGCGTTGTTTTGTTGACATAGCCATACGACCCATCGGGCTTCAACTGCCAGATAAGATTAGGGGAGGCATCAGCGAGTAACCGGAACCGCCCTTCGCTTTCCTCCAGCTTTCTTCGGGTCTGCACCTGTTCGGTTACATCAACACTTACGTCCAGTACGGCATAGACATGGCCTTTTTCATCAGATAAGGGAATGAAATTAATGTTGAAGTACCGGGTCGTTTTCTCCGCCTTGAAAAACACCGCCACTTCCCTTGCCTCAAAGGGCTCCCCGGTAGTGCGAACGGTATCGATCAGGTGAATAAATTGCTGGTCTTCCTCCACCACCCCGGATAGAAGCGTACGGAAAGATTGGCCTTCAATAGCAGGTCCTGCCCCCATGAGGTCAATCATTAGCTGGTTGGGATTTTCAAGGATCAGGTCGGGACCCACAAAAACACCGATGGCCGTTGGTGCAGAGTTTAAAATGGACCGGAGTTTGGCTTCGCTCTCCCGGATGGCATCCTGCGCCCGTTTGCTTTCGGTGATATCGTGAAAGAACACCGAAAGGCCGCCGTCATGAACCGGGTAGATGCTCGCCGCAATCCAGGTGCCGAGTAGTGGTGAGACGGTTTCATAATGCACAGGCTTCCCTGTTCGCAGTGCCTCGTAGTGCTTGTGGTAGGATTCGCTTCCGACCGCCGTTGGAAATTCGGTCCAGTAATGTTTTCCGAGCAACCGGTCACGGTCGCGGTTCCAAAGTTGCGCCGCCCGTTGGTTGACATAGGTAAAATTAAAACCGGCGTCCAGGGAATAAAAAGCATCTGTGGTGCTTTCCAGGATGTCGATGGTATGTTCATGGGCTGTTTGCAGCGCCGCCTGGCTTTCTTCCACCTGGTGATACGCCTCCCGGAGGGCCCGGTGCTCTTTTCCTAATCGTTCGGCTTTCACCTGGTCCGTAATATCGCTTGAGATATGAATAATAGAAAGCAGGGTACCGTCTTCGGAAAGAACCGGGTGGTTGCCAGCCTGCCAGAACCGTTCAGAAAAGCGGTCGCCTTCCCACACATCATAACGAACCACGGGTAGTGCATGCGGCTCCTTGTGTTGCAGCACATGCGCCAGGGAAGCACGCAGGTCAAAGCTCCCCCTGTCTGCTGCATCGTCGGGGTTGGAGGGATAGGCTTCAAAAAGCCCTTTGCCCACCGGGCTTTCTTTTCCCTTAACAATTTGGCGCAGGTGAAGATCGGTCACTGCCAGGATGGTGAACTGCGGATGATCGGGTTTCAACAGGATACCGTTGCCCGGAAAGGCTTTAAAAAGCGTGGTACAGGCCTGCTCCTGGCTGGTGGCCGGGCTTTGCACATGGTTGGTCATAAAGGATGAAAATAAAGAAAACTACGTATGCAGAAGCAAACAAGGATGGTTGCAGTTTTGTTCAAATCATTCGCCGGTGTCTTCACAGCCGGTCTTTGTGTTTTGCCTTTGGGGTGAGACCCTGGGACATCCGGTTCCGGTCATGAAACACCGTCTGCCGCCTGCCTTTCTATAGTTTGCACAATACGACCGACAGCAGGTTATATAAAAATGATAGCAGACGTGTTGCTTTAAAATAGCAGGTTTACCGCTCTTTTGTTGTTGGTGCAGCTATCGCACCAGACCTGGAGGAACACCAACGGCGGCGTAAATTTGTGATTGATTTGTATCGCCATGGAATTAAAGAATGTAGCTTACAACCAATAGTAGTATTTACGCTAATATACGCTGCTTTTTCACCCCGTCTAGTCTTCCTTTGACTTATTTAACTATCAGGAAAATTAGAAGCAGAAAAACAATATCCAGCGAATAAGGCCTACTGACATAGCAAATCGGCTATGGGATTAATGATATTCCCCTCCGTGATGTTCACAGATGACCTCCGAGTATGGCTTTGTGGTGAGACCTTGGACAGATAATAGTTTGCCTATTACGGATATGAGACAAGTCCGACGTTAACTGTCCTGTAAATTAAATTATACTGCTGACGGCTGAATAAAACCTAAATTCTTACAGCTAAAAATATTAGTATTTTCGAATTTCAATACGCATTACCTTTAACCCATGATTGCCTTTAAGAACGATATACAATTGGGGAACGGCATTTACACTATTCCTGACCTGGCACTCATACTGCAATTGCCATCTCATAAAGTGAGAAGATGGCTTACCGATTTCTATGATCAAAGACTGGCCGATACGAAAGGAAGATATTCATGGGGAGAGGGCAGGGAAAAAGCAACCAACTTTCTCACCCTGATTGAGTTTTATGTGTTTTACCTGTTGCGGGAACAAAAGATCGGAGCCGGTAAAATATTGGAAGCCCACAGGCACATGTCCAAGGAACTTAAAACGGCCTATCCATTTGCCTCTTACAAATTGCTGGTCAACAAAAAACATATTCTGTATGGAATCGATGATGACACTTGGGTGCATGCCAATAAGAGCAACCAGATTGTTATTCATAAAATGATAGAAGACTTTTTTAAAAAAGTAGACTTTTCAGAAAATGACCTGGCTAAGCGCTTTTGGCCTTTGGGAAAAGACCATAGCATTGTGGTTGACCCACATCATCAGTTTGGCCAGCCGGTTGTTCATGGAACCAATATCAATGCCGCTACTATTTTCTCTATGTACGAAAGCGGCGAACCATTGTCAACTATAGGCATCTTGTACGATCTTACAGAGCAGCAGGTGAACGATGCTATTGCTTTCTGTAAACGTAAAGCTGCATGACAGAAATCTACCTTGACGAAAATCTCTCAGAGTATGTTGCCGATGCCCTAAATGCATTAAACAAGGGCTATTTCAGAGACATCAATGTTTACTCCACCAAGTTGAAGTTTGGCAAAGGTGTACCAGATGAAGAGATCATTCCAGCCATCGGAAAAGCAAAAGGTATCCTCATCACCAAAGACACCAATATTCACAGAACTAGAATGCAATACCAACTCTGTGAAAGGTATAAGCTGGGCGTATTCTTTCTGAAACCATCTAAAGGAATGGACAAACATTGGGAGATCGTCAAAATGCTGATTGAAAACTGGGAATCTATTGTTCAGGTCATCAATAAAGAAAAACTCCCATTTGGTTATGAGATACCAACAAGAGGCAAGATGAGAAAGCTATAAGTCATGATTTCAAGTCGTTGCTTATGTTCGCAGCCCTACCTCCTGCTTATTAGTAATCCGACGTGAGATTTATCGAATACATTTACTCATTACTTCCCAAAAAATAAATCGGATGTAGCGGCAACAGGTTTTTATCGTCATCGTCCATCTTTTCATAAAACTGCTGCCAGAGCGAAATCAATTCTTCTCCGTTTATCAGTTTAATGTGCACATTCGCTTCTCTGGCAAACCGTTCCGCATCATTACTAAAGCGGCCACTGGTCACAAAGAGCCCTACCTCTTCACCGCCATTGATAAGTCCTTTCAAACTCCGGATAGCATCAGCGGCAATGGGGTTTTCAGGATAATGCTTTACTTGTACTTTTAAACGTGGTGTCTGAATGCCCAGCGGGTCCTGATAAGCGATGATATCCAGTCCACCATCTTTTCCCTTTGGCGATACGAACGGAGTATAATAACCCATTGCACGTAAAAGCGCCGCTACAAGGTTTTGAAATTCATAAGGATTCTTGCTGTTAATGAAATCCTTGATACCGGAGATTGCCTTTTCTTCCAGCAAGGTTAAATTGGCTTCCTGTGATTGTGCGGTTGCTGTTTCCACCGGCACATCATCATTTTGCGGCTCTTTCGTCCTTGTCTCTGCCCGCCACTTATGATAAGCTGCTGTGGCAGACTCTAACAACTCTACAGGTGAATATTTTTTAAAAGCGGCTTCGCCTTCCGGTGTAAGGTACCAGATGCCCTTGCTTCTTACCAGATAACCTGCCTTGGTGCAATCAACAGAATAAAATTGAAGTACAGACTCCCAGCGTACATAACCTGTTTTCTCCAGAATTGCTTTTTCCCAATCGTTAAACTGAATGCGCTCACGAATACGGTTGATGATTTCGCGACCGGACAACTGCCCACCTTCCTCTTTCAATATTTTAAAGGTTTCATAAATAGTCTTTGCACCGACTGCTTTTGATGGCGATATATCAGTTAGTTGTTTTGTTGGTTGCATATCAATTGTTCATTAACATTCTGAAGCTTCAATAATTTCATCTTCTGCAGCAAGGGCAAGATTATTTCTACTGCAGTTCGCCCTTTCTTCTTTTGATTTCAAAGCAGCCAAACCATACGGCATGGCGACAACTTTGTTATGCGATCGTTTGAACGTCTGAATCCATTCGATAAAAGATACAACATAAGCATCGTTTGCGTTTGACTTATGTCCCTGACCCTGCCGCACCAGCTTTAACAAGTGACCGGGGAGAGGAACAGGCTTAGAGCCAAAGTAGTAGAAATTTGTTGACAATAATACATTCTTACCACCCAAATCCCGATCTCGGTTCTCTTCTGTATGTACGCCTGGTCTCATTGAAGGCTTTCCATCCGCAGAAAAATCATAGATACAGTCTCCTACAATTCTTTTCAAGTCAGTGCTTTCGACATTGGGTATTTTACCTTGCAGATATCTTTTACAGTATTCGTCATATTCATTAAACGTCTTTACATCGGTTACTTCCATGGCATAGACTACCATATTTTCAAAGCCATAGCCTTTTGATCCTGTTCCAACAATCCAATCACCAAGTTGAGCTGTTCGTCGGATTACAGGTTTGCAAATAGCTAATGTGCAAACATCCCAAAATGGATTTGGAGCAGCACCATTATCATACAGCAAACAATAAGAAAACAGTTTAGCCATTATTTCCTTTTTGGATTATGTTTCTGTCTATATAGTCATTGTACAGTTCATACAATGTTATCCGGATATTTTCCTTGCTGAACCAATACGATAGCATTGTTCATATAAATCCATCATTACACCTCAGCAAAAAACTGAAGAGCAAAATCACAGAATTCACGAATGACGTCTTTGTCTAGTTCAAATTCCTTGCGATTGCCCAAATAGTTTCTACAATCAGGTGTCATCTCCTTGCCTTGCTGTAATTCGGCGACAGAAAGACATTTGATGTGTCGTTTCGAAACCAAAATAATAAATGCATTATGGTAAGGGTAATCTTTGGGGAGGTCCTCATTGGAGAAACATCCATTGGCCCGAAACTTTACTTCCACAAAATAAACCTGGTTAGTTTTTGGACGTTGTACGACAAGGTCCGGCATGCGTCTGATGTGGTTGGCCACATCACTTCGCACACCCTTTAGCAAGTCCATGATACCAGGAATAGAATTTTCCATCCCATAGCGAAATACGTTGAATTTTAAGGTCAGGAAAAGTTCTTCAATTAAAGTTTCTGCAATCCTTCCTTTGATCATGCCATAGCGGTATTGCCACTCACGATCATCCATCCCGGTTTCATCAGGCTCAACGAATGCATTCGATTGTTTTTCTTTTCCATTATTGTAGTAACAATCTGTACACTTTCCGTTCGGGAATTTAGTGTAGGAACCACATACGATACAGTTTGGCATAAATCTTCTTTTATAGGGTTTGAATTATTTCTTTCTTACTTTTTTAACTGCGCAATAATCTCCCGGAAACTCCCCAGCGCACTTTCCAAATTCTCCGCAATTTCCTCCGCCAGAACATCCGGGTCGGGAAGGTTATCCAGGTCAGCAAGGCTCTTGTCCTTCAGCCAGGTAATATCCAGAGAGGTTTTATCCCTGCTGATGATCTCTTCATAGCTATACTTCCGCCAACGCCCTTCAGGGTTCGTAGCCGCATCAAACGTTTCCTTTCGCTTGTGCCGGTTAGCCGGGTTGTAGCACCTTATAAAATCCTGCAGGTGCTCCAGTTTCAGCGGGTTCTTCTTTAGCGTATGGTGCACATTGGTGCGGTAATCATAAAACCAGGTCTCTTTGGTCCAGGGGTCTTTGCTCGAAGGTTTGTTATCGAAGAACACCACGTTAGCCTTTACCCCATTGGCATAAAAGATACCAGTGGGCAGGCGCAGTATGGTATGCACATCGGTTGTTTCCAGCAGCTTCTTACGCACCGTCTCACCTGCCCCGCCTTCAAAGAGCACATTGTCCGGGATCACCACGGCTGCCATGCCGGTTGGCTTGAGCATGGAGCGGATGTGCTGCACAAAGTTTAGTTGCTTGTTGGAGGTGGTGGCCCAGAAGTCCTGGCGGTTATAGGTAAGGTCTTCTTTTTCCTGCTCGCCTTCTTCGTTGGTAAAGGTCTGGCTGCTTTTTTTGCCAAAGGGTGGATTGGCCAGCACATAATCGTACCGCTGCTCCGGTGGGGCAATCAGGGCATCGGCAGGAGAAATGGAGTTGTCCGAATCAATGTCGCCGATGTTGTGCAGGAAAAGGTTCATGAGGGCCAGCCGGCGGGTACCAGCCACGATCTCGTTGCCCCAAAAGGTGCTGAACTTTAAAAACTTCGCCTGCTCTCTATCCAGCTTGTGATTGGCCACAATAAAATCATAAGCGGCCAAAAAGAAACCACCCGTACCGCAGGCCGGGTCGGCAATGGTTTTCATGGGTTCGGGACGAACACACTCCACCATGGCCCGGATAAGGGAACGAGGCGTAAAGTACTGGCCGGCGCCGCTCTTGGTATCTTCTGCATTCTTCTCCAGCAGGCCTTCATAAATATCGCCTTTTACATCGGCGCCCATCAGCACCCAGTTTTCGGCATCTATCATCTGCACTAGCTTATAAAGCTTGGCCGGGTCCTGTATCTTGTTCTGGCTCTTGGTAAAGATCTGTCCCAGGATGCCCCGGCTCTTGCCCAGTTCCCGCAGCACCACGGTATAATGCCCTTCCAGCTCCGCACCCCGCAAAACGGTTAGACTTTGCCAGTTGTAGGCCGGTGGTATATTGATGGTACGGTTGTACGGCGGCTTGCTGTATTCATCGGCCATTTTTAGGAACAGCAGGTAGGTTAACTGTTCAAGATAGTCTCCGTAGCCAACACCGTCGTCTCGTAACGTGTTACAAAATGACCAGACCTTCGATATAATTTGATTCGTACTCATTTGTCTTTGAACTGTGATTAGAATGATTGGTTGATGGGCTATGATTTTTTTGCCGGTTTCATCACTCGTTTGAATTGGAGGCTTTTTGCACCAAAGTTGATGAGAAGACCGGTTTCTAGTCCATAAGCCTCTAAGTAATTGATGGCTTGTGCCAAATGCACATCTTCCAAATGTATGATCGCTTTCAATTCCGCCATGATCTTTCCGTCAACAAAGAAATCAACCCGCCTTGTTCCAATGCTCTCTCCCTTGTAGAAAATTTCCATTTCATGTTCCCTGCTGAAGGGAATGTTTTGTCTTTTGAACTCAAGGGCCAGGGCCCGTTGGTAGATGACCTCCTGAAAACCATTTCCGAGTACCCGATGCACTTCCATACAGCAACCAATGACCTTGCCTGTCAACTCGCTTTGAGGATATCGATCATTTACGATAGTGCTCATACATTCATAGTATTCAGTTAATCAAAAAAATCACAGTTCAAGACATCACGAAGGGTATTGCAGAAAGACCAGACTTTGGATATAATTTGATTGGTGGACATAAAATAATTTTTTATGTACTAAGCTGAAGTGCTGCTATAAACTTCCGTTGCGTCGCACTCTTGTACGTTCAGTAATTCTACTGAACTAGGCGTAATACACAATTGCCAACTTTGAAGTCAAGGATAAATTTTTGCAAAAACTAGATAACACTTCTCCTCAACTTAATTCTAACTTAGTCTTAATCCCAACAGTGAACCTATTTGGTTAATTATCGGAACCCATTCCTTATTCTTTACCCAATGGTCTGCCGTGTTTCTACTTGGAAAGGTTGAATGCAAAACACTGAACCCTTTCCTTTGGTAAACATTTCCATGTTTTGGATATTTAATTTCAAAAAAAGAGGAAACACGACTACCTAAAGAGAGAATGACTTTAGGTTTTAGAAGACTTAATTGCTCATCTAAATATTTACTGCAATGTCTTATAGCGATTTTAAAATTTTCTCTTCCATCTAGTCCTCCTTTATTTGCCTGCCAAACAAAACATTTGACCAAGTCAGTGAACACCCAAGAAAAGTTTAATTCATCGAATTGAATCAATAGCTTTCGCATTTCAGATTGATGATGTTTTGAGAGGTCCTGTTGCAAATAATAATGCTCTAGGCCTTCCAGCTCCGCTTGTAATCCTATTTGTTCTCTAAAACCTTCTTTCCTTCCTCCACCGTGAGCTTCAGCTATTATCAGTACGTCAATTGGTATATTTAAATGACGAGAGCTAAACCCAGGTATCATATTGCTATAGCTACTATTATGCTTTTTATCATTAGGAGCAAACATTTTTCGTTCTTCCCTACACCTTACACAGAGCTGCCTTGAATTAATTTGTTCATAAAATTCTTTGCAAGCTGGATGACTTAAAATTCCTTTTGACATGCTTCATGCTTTTAAGCTTGTAGTTGCAGCATCAAACCAGACTTCCAACTCTTGTAGGTTTTATCTTTTACAGTGTTAAAAAACTGAACGATATCATTTCCATCATCAGACAAAAACTTGAAGTAGTAACGCTGTTTAATACCCTTCTTTTCTAATGCAGCATTCAATTGTTTAAAGTGTTCTAAAGCGTCTCTTTGCTTTGCTTTGTTCTTCTGACTGTCGTCATCAGCTTTTTTTGTTTCAATTACGATAATGTCATCTACTCCTTTTAGTTTGAGAAAGAAATCAGGATTAAACTGTAAATGTTTAACGTGTGTTTTGGATCTACCTTCTGGTTTGAAAGAATAAGGGAAATGATAAAAACCATTATCTGCATTTTTTATAAATGCATCGAACAAGTCGATATTTATGAGAAGTGCTTTTATAAACTCTTTCTCAGGACTATAAGAAACATAAATGGCATTAAACGGTGTTTTTAGTTTGTCTTGCTCTTTTTTGACGATGCATTCACTTAGAGAGCTTTTCAGCTTGTCTAGGTCTGAAAGCTTAGATGCTAATTCTTGAATATCTGCCCCAGGTTCAATTATTTGTTTCTTTACTTTTTCTATTTCCTCATCCGTACTTGTAAACCTGCTGAAGGTTTGCTTTTCTTCTCCCGTGTAGGTTGAGCCTGTATTTTCTGTATAAATGAATAAGCCATGTGCTTTCAAACTTTCTTCACTAAATGATTGTCGGTTAAATTTTTCTAATTTGATTTCAATTAGCGCATCCGGTTTGTTTGATACCCTAGGTACCGCCTTGCCTAATTCTCTAAATAAAGGTCCAAATGCCGTTTGAGCTTTTGTGAAATTTTCTCTACTTAAGTAAGATGTATCATATTGTTTTTTCTTCAGTTCTTTCTCAAATTGCTTTTTTAACTCTGGAACCGAATACTTCGTTGCTAGCTTCTCATCCTTCTCTTTTAAATAAGTGTTTATTTCTATAGCCGCAAAGTCTAGACTATAGCCCTCCTGGTCTTCGTAGACATAAGAAATAATACTTCCAGCAGAATATTCAGCCTTGTAGGAAGAAATTTTTTGTTGTGGTACGAAACCGAACTCCTTAGGCATTGCAGCCTCTTTCTTTTTTGTTTCCACGGCTGTAACAACCGGTTCGTATATGAGATTGTACAATGGGAAGGAATATTGTTTTCTGCTTGCATCATATCCCCAAGATAAGCGGTTTTCTATTTCAAGAATTTCCTCGTAGATCTTCTTAATGTCTTCTGACCAAGCTTCGTGATTGTTCACCCGTAGTAGCACCTTTTCAGCACCCAAGGCTTGTTTTACCGCAGGTGGCATTCGCAAACCGCGACCTAAAACTTGGGAAATTAAAAGCCTAGAATTAAACGCTCGAGCTTCATGTGGTATGATGAGGAATACATTTTTTACATCCCAGCCCTCGGTAAGCATCGAAACCGAAACTATCCATTCAACCGGGTTATCTTTTTCATCTACCTCCTTTAGTAGTTGAAGGTTCTTCTTACGGATACTATCTGCGCCATCAGAAATTATTTTCTTTATCCGTGCTTTCTCATTGTCGTTTGATGGAAGACCTGATGTTACCCAAATACATTTTTTCTCTGCCTCTTCCTTGGAAAGGTTTTCCTTTCTCATAAGAAACTTCACGAGGTTATCCCATTCAATAATAGCATCAGCAATATCGGCGCAGACAACAATCGAGATGGGCTTTACATAGCTACCATATTCTTCGATGTTTTTCTTGTGTATTTCATAGGATTGCTGATAACCCTTGTTTCCTTTGTATTCATCAAAAGTTTTGTAGTCTACCTTTTTAACTATTCCACGATCAGTAGCCTGTTTCAATGAAAAACGATACACAAGATCATAGAAATAGTCCTGGTTATCAGATTTGTAATAAGGTGTGCCTGTTACACCAACTATATACTTGAAATTATACTCTTTACTTTTCAAAAAATCTTCCCATTTTTTTGTCTTTGTATCTAGTTCACCTGAGTAAATATGGTGGGCTTCATCATTCAATACAAGCACACTGTGATCTTTGTTTTTGAAGCTTGCTTCAATGGAAGATCCGGTACGGTCGTAGGTGGCATGAATATTTTCAATGCAGATGTCATTCTTCAAAATCGTTTCATTGGCATTCTTTATCTCTGGCTGAACAAAGTTTGGATTAATAGACCGCAAAATATCTAGCAGCTCCTTTCTACTATTTAATTCATTGAACTTGTCTTTTAAACCTTCTTCTATCGTTAATGAAGGGCATAAAACCAAAACTTTATCTACTGCCTCTTCACACAGCATGACCATCGCAATGCCATACATGAGATAACTTTTACCCGTGCCAGTTGCCAGATCAAAAGAACATGCCTTCAGTTCAGGAAGATGCAGCTTGGATAAGAAATCATCTTCGCCACCATGAAGTTCCCGAAGCTTTGGATTGACTTTATAATTTTCTTTTGCCAGCTCTTTTTGATTGTGATATCTATCTGACAACAGGAAGGCAATCGCTTCTTTTACCGCATTACGATGAAAAGAATAATCATCATCGTACAACGCTTCCAAATACGTGTCGTACTTGTTGACAATATCCTTTATTGCATCAGTATGAATAACTTTTAAAACAAGGTCTCGGTTGTTAATTCTGGCTGCCATTACTTAAAATCTTTTTTAGTAAGCACTAAGCTTTTTTCATTGCCATATATGTCAATCATTATTACAGCAAGGTTATCTCTCTCCCATTTGTCTGCGGGTAATACAATGTCAACTTCTTTCACATCTTCTTTAACCAAATTACCACCCCATCTAAAATCGTCCATTACAAACGGAGAAGCTGAGTTTGGATAGTTGTAGTCAATAAGTACAAGACTAAGTGTTTCAAACTTTTTAAACTGGTCCGGGCTGTACAATAAGCCCTTGCTTCTAAAATCAGTGAGGCGAATAATGAATACGTCGCTTTCGAATAACCCATCATTCTGTTTTCTTTTTAAAAGCTTGTATTCGGTTACAGGCTGAGAAATAAAATCGAAGCCGAAAGCATCTATCACTTCATTAACGTCTTCTTTTCTACGTGGCTGTTTGAACGGCGCTAATGCATCGATCTTACCTTCTTTGTAGCTATGCATTAGCCGAACTAGTACTGATACAGGTACTTTCAAAAAGGTATAAACCGTATCTCCATGTTTTATTTCATTCTGCATGAACTGCACTGCATTAGTCGGCACAATTACATACAAACGATCTCCGGCCTTATTATTAAGTTGTTTATGAAGTTCTTCAACAAATTCTTCATCTAGCGCTAAATTTGGATGATTCGGGTAATCCCATACATAAGCACTATTGACACCAATGTATCCTTGCATCTGAACACCTCTTATTTCATGGGCATGATGACGAACTTCGAAAAGCTTTAAAACAAAATCTTTATACTGATCCCATTTGAGATCAAGAATGCGATCCTTATCATAAATACCGGTATAAAATAGCGAAAACGACTTTGCCAGTTTTAGTTTCGGTTTTGTAGCATTTTCCTTGCTTTCAATAAAATTTATGTAGTATGTTATATCATCATTTCTTACAATTCTGCTTCCTTCTTCATCTTCCTCAATAGAACCTATTCTAAATTTACTTTCCGGACAGAATATTGTGAAATGCTTTGTTTTAAGAGTAGCCTTCACGAAGTGATTAAGGTTGGCCAAGAACGTTTGATCAATTGTTGGTTGTTCTTTAAGTGAGTTGTCAGAAATAACGAGGCAACTTTTAGCACTATCAAAGTCCGCAGAACTTATTCGATTAGACAAACCCACTTCCTTTTTACTCGTTGTGATACCATCAGTTAAAGTAATTAACCTAGATTGAATAGTATACATTGATAATTTGCCGCAATCAATTCCAATCCATTTTCTTTCTAATTTTTCCGCCGTTGTAAGTGTAGTGCCGCTTCCAGCAAAGGCGTCAAGTATAACGTCGCCTTTATTAGAGGATGTTTCTATTATTCTTTTAAGCAACTCTTCCGGCTTTTGGGTAGGATAACTAGCATTTTCCAAGGCCATCGGGTTTACATGATAAATATCAGTCCATAAATTGTTTAATGGAACCCCTTTTAGATTTTTTACATATTGCTTATACTCAGGATTTTTGCTTTTATTCTCCCATCTTAACTCCTTCTTTTCTTCCAACTCTTGAAGCTTCTTTTGCGAATATGTTTTCATGTATTGCCATCTGTATGCCCCTTTACCATCTTTGTCATCGTATTTAAACCGCTCTAAATAACTTGCTCCATAATTTTTAAAAAGCTTGTTGAATATGTAATTATCGGCATTCTTACGATATAAGAAGATCACATCAGTATCCGCACTAAATTTTTTTGCAAGCGCCTTACTGCTTCCCGTGTTAGTTGTACGCTGCCATATAATCTCATTTAAAAAGTTAGGCTCACCGAATACCTCATCTAATACGGTTTTTATATAATGTCCTTTCTTGTAGTCAAGATGTACATAAATACTTCCGTCATCTGCTAATATTTCTCGCAGAAAGAATAAACGTTTCCTTAAAAACTCAATAAATTGGGAACCAAACACTTTGTCTCGATAAGCTTTTTCCTTGTCTTTCATGAAATCCTGCTTGGTAGCAAATGGTGGATCAATATAGACTAACTTGATTTTATTACGTAATCCGTATTTATTGGGACCACCTTTTTTTATATCCTCATAAAGCGTTTTTAATGCCATTAAGTTATCTCCAAAAATGAGCATGTTTTTCCAGCCATCTTCCCAAGGATTTTCTTCATTGAAAATCCTTACTTCTTGTAGGGGAGCTTCGGGGGTATTGGTAAGAACAGATTGTTTTGGTTCTTTGCCTTTATAAACTAACTCGTACTCGGCTTTAAGTTCGTATTCCTGTTTTTTCGCCATTAAATTCTTTATTAAAAAGTTCCTATTATATTTTGTTCTTTGTCAACTGGGAACCACAAATAACTATGGTCCACGTCTCTTAAGAAATCCATCAAATTCGATATAAAAAATGAAAATGCAAGGTTATTTATTGTGTATAATTTGTTCTGTTGTCCTGGAATGTTATTCGGCCAGTATTTATAAAACTTGTCTTTATTAAACGCAATATGATTTACTTTAAATAGTCTACTATTTTCAGCTTCTTGCAATCCATCATTTGCTGCGTTAAGTCTTGGTTGAATCTGGTTTATTGAATTTAATCTCGCAAGTCCATCGAACGAGAAAACTCCATTAAAGAATAGACTATTGATATTTGTTTTGCCTGAAAAAATAAACTTCCCATTTTCATTGGCCCTTCTCACCACATTAGAAACGCCTTGATTGTTCATGTTAGCTTTAACTTCTATTATTGCTCTTACGGCATCTGGAGTTACAATTACGAAATCAGAATCTTTGAATAAGACGGGTTGCGATGAATCATAGATTAACAAGTCTATTTGACGAGAGGAAAGATGTTCGTCTCTATTTTCTGATTGCTTTACTACGAAACCTGTTGCGATATTAAAACTAGAAGGTAAAAATCTTGAAATTACGGACTTCAAAATAGCTTCTTTGTAACGACCGTCCTCTCCCCAATGATTGATGAGATTGCGGACACGGTCCTTAATCGCTAATAGTTCATTAGTAGTGGATATATGAAACTCTTTTGTACTCATAAGTATTTAGCTTCATTTTCAAACAACTTGTTCCAACTTTATTGCTCCAGTTTTCACAGCAATCGATGTATTCACCAATGGATATTTTTGAACCACCCCGGTGATCTTTGTTTCTATCTCAAATACATTATACGGCACCAGCACGCCATCTTCCACGGCTTTCTTGTAGCCATAGTCCGATACAATGTTCCGGTCGAAATAACCAAAGGTGCGGTTATCGGGTGTGGCTGTGAGGCCAATTTGAAAGGCATCAAAATAATCGAGCACCTGTTTCCATAAATTGTAAATGCTCTGGTGGCACTCATCAATCACGATAAAGTCAAAGAACTCCATCGGTACCTTCTGGTTGTACACCACGGGCATGGGCTCTTTGGGTTTCCACTTCTTTTCGGCTGGGTCTTCTTCTTCGTCGCGTTCATCCAGCTCGGTTCCTTTGAGGATGGAATAGAGGCGCTGGATGGTACTGATGTACACCTGGCTATCGGGAGGAATGAATGAACTGCTTAAACGGGTTACGCCATAGAGTTCGGGAAAGAGGCGGTTGTCATCCTGCGGTTCAAAACGTTTAAATTCCTGTTCGGCCTGTTCGCCCAGGTTCTTGGTGTTGACGAGAAATAGAATGCGTTTAGCCCTTGCAAACTTTAATAAGCGATAGATGGAGGTAATGGCAGTGAATGTTTTACCGCTTCCGGTTGCCATCTGCACCAGCGCCTTCGGTCTGTTCTCTCGAAACGACTTTTCTAAATTGGTGATGGCGGTTACCTGGCAGTCGCGTAAGCCATCCGGTTGCAACGATGGAATATCGTGTACCCTTGCCCGGAGTGTTTTGGGTTCCCGCAACCAAGCTTCAAATGTCTGCGGCCGGTGAAAGGTAAACACGGGTCGCGAACGAGGCTTGGGATCGCGGTAATCGGTAAACCGTGTTAGTTCGCCTGTGCTTTCATAAACAAATGGCAAGCGATCATTGTTGATGTATTTGAGTTTGGCGGAAGCGTATTCTGTGGATTGCTCTTCCACCATTGTGAGCCTCACGCCTTCTTCTTCGCGTTTGGCTTCAATAAGACCAACCGGTTTTCTCTTTACGAACAGGATGTAATCAGCAGGACCTGCATCCGTCTGGTACTCACGAATGGCGACACCAATACCTGCTGCAAGATTAAAGGACTTCTTATCCTGGAGAATCCATCCGCTGGCAGTTAGTTGGTCGTCAATGCGATCCCTCGCAAGCTGTTCGGGGTTTTGGTTCATGAAGTAGGACTAAAAATAAGATGTCTTTCAAATGCTAGCAACAAAATACCCAGAAAGGGTTAGTTGAAAAAGTATTCGCCTTACTTGGTTGACACCAGCAGCTCTCTAATGTCCACATCCAAAATCTCTGCTATACGCTTCAGCTCTTTTAGATGCGGCTGCGATTTATTGTTACAGAAAGAAGCCACAGCAGTTGTACTTTTTCCAAGCTTCTCTGCAAGAGACTTTTGACTAACGCCGTTTATAACTAGTACCTCTTTTATACGGTTAATTCTTTCCATGAAGTAGTCTCCAAATATATTGTTTATCTCCACGAAAAGCTATTGGCTTTCTTACAGTTATGTAAGTTAGGCTTGTCGTTTTATAAGCTTCCCTTGCAAGTTATTTTTATATTTATGTAAGTTATACTTACATTTATGCAAACAATAGTTATATGAGCGCCTTGCCAGAAAAACTTCACTCCTTCCATAGAAATCTTCACCAGGACCGGAGCAAAGCTGCCGCCTGGGCCATCATTGATGACTACTTCAGCTTCTTTAACTACGAAGCTTGGCGGAAAGACCTCTGGCAAATGCTGGTCGGTACGCTCACCTCCGAGCAGATGGATCAATTGGAAAAAGGCATGGACCGGCACAACCTGTTTTTCTTTTACGAGTACACGGTATTACTACTGGAAGCCGTAGACCTGCTGCGTGAGAAGAGGGAAGGAAAAGGCAAGAGGTAAAGAGGCGAAAAACAATAGGAAAAGGAATACTGATACAATCATTCATTCACCATAAAACCCCTCCCATGACCATTATCAACTTTGTTCAAAACAACCACAACCACCGGCAGGCTAATCCTCCGGTTGCCGCTCTTGAACACCAACGCTATTTCCGCCTGCTCGGCGGCTGGGTGGACCTGCTCTCGCGGTTCAATAGAGAAAGCGGTGAAGAACTCCGGCGCCTGCAGCAAGGCCTCTCCCCGGAGGAACGGGAGAAAAGCCTTACCCAACTGGCCCGCCTGCAGGAAGAATCAACCACCGGCCTTCAGCGGCTAACAGCCTTGCTCAAAGACGAAGACAAAACTGGGTCCACCGGCCGGCCACCCCTCCCTCCTGCCCGCTCCTGGGTCTGGCTATCCTTCCAGTATTTTTTTGAAAGCTTCAACCCCGAAATGGCTGCCTTCCAGCTCTGGACCCTGGTGCGGCCGGTGCTTACTGCCGGTGAAGGGCCTACGGAAAAAGAACGGGAAGAAGCAGCCTCGTTTTACGAGCTGGGGAAGCTATTGATGGAGGCGGCGTGGGAGATGCAAGAGGCAAGGAGGCAAGAGGCAGGGGGTGATTGGTGAGTAGTGAATGGGCAGTTGAGAAAGAAGAAAATCGTTCTATCGTCATCAACTCCTCTCCCAACATCCATACGACAAACGGTTCTATATGAAAAAGACAACACCTGCTAAAAAGCCCCGCAAAAGGGGCAAAGCGGACCCGAAATGGCAAACCGGCGACTACGAGCGGCGGGCCAGGTTCAGCTTTATTCTTCCCGAACCTTTTTTGATGCTCTGCCGGCTTTGCGATGTGACGCCGGAAGAGATGCTCACCGATTTTATCGATAACCTTTCCCACCGGAGCTGGAAGCGGGAAGGGCGGGAGGGGGCCAAAGCACACCTGGTGGCGTATTTCCTGGCACATGGTTACGGCCAGCACCACTACACGGAAGAAGAGCTCCGCCGGATGTTTCAGGAACTGGACGCGGTAGGCCTGCTCTTTCCTCAAAACGCAAAAGCCATCCTGTTTGACCGCTATATCGCCTGGCGTGACAAACATTATCCCTTTTGGTTCAAACAGTGGTTCCGCAAAGCAAGGCGCAAACTTCAAAACGCCCCAACAGCATGAAAGCCTTTCCCATCTACCACATGTTTGAAGACTTCTTTACGGCCCTGCAACCCGCTCTGGTGGAGATCGTGGTCAAAGCAGCGGCCCCTGATGCCATCTTCCTGCTGGGCGCTGCCATCGACCACCGGCGAAGTGAAAGCATCTTTACCCCTTCAGCTCCCACGGCCCAATACATCGGTGCGTGCACGGTACTGGTGCTGCTGCCAGAAGGGAGCGGCAAGGAGGTGCACGAATGGCAGGACCAGGTTGAAGCCCATTGCCTGGCCGCCCTGCTGCCGGTTACCGCCCTGGTGGTGCGTACCAGCCGGTTTGCCGGTTGGCTGCAGGAAAAGCACCGCTTTGCCCTTACCGTACGGGCATCGGCTCCCCTGCTCTACGACGCCGGCCGGGTGGCGCTACCCCTTGCGGATGGCGAAGTGCCCACTTTGCCCGACAAGGCGGCCGAAAAGATCCATACGGCGGGCGTGCAGAAGGCGGGTGAGTTCCTGGCTGGTGCGGAGCTTTTCCGGCTGCGCAGGCAGTACGCGATGGCCGCCTTTATGCTGCACCAGGCGGCGGAGCAATCCCTGGACACCCTGGTGAAGACCGGTACCGGCTTTTCAGCCAACACCCACAGCATCGACCGGCTGCTGCGCTATGCCGCCCTGGTCTCCTTCCGGGTAGCCCCAATCCTTCCGCAGCGTACCGAAAAGGACAAGCGCCTCTTCCGCCTCCTGCAAAAGGCTTATATCGATAGCCGCTATGAGGACTACAGCATCACGGAGGACGAGCTGCGCTGCCTCACCGGGCGGGTGGAGGAGCTCCACCGGGTGGTACGCGATTTTGGAAAGACAGTTTTTACGCCCAAGCCTGTGACAGCAGAGGACAGGAGGGATAGGCTTGAAGACCCCAGGTGCACAGGAATGGCGTGAAACCCATTAGTCTCTCTGTTTGAATTGTTAAAATCAGAAGGGTTAGCAAAAAGGGATGATAGTTAAAAACAAACCCTTGGATAGCAGAATATCTGAACCCTTACCGGGAGACCTAGGATCCTCAGAGTTAGTCTTTATGATGAAAATACCTCATTGTAAATCAACTATTACGTAAATGTTAACTTGTCAGCTATAGCGATACGGCTGAAACTGGGATTTACAACCAATTGAAACTAAAAAATAAAAATTAAGTAGTGAGAATGAACTACAAGATTATTAAATTAATATTATATGTGTAAAACTTCATTCGTTGTGTATAAATAAGATCACAGTTGTATTAGCACAGTATTTGAATCTTAAGCTACTTTAGAGCAAAAAAGGAATAGTTGCCACTATCCCTCGTCTACTAAGTAGGTGTTTGTTGTACCTAAATGTACTGAACTTTCATTATTGTAAAAACGCCGCTATGACACAAATTGCTATTCAAACACAGGTTGATGCCATCAAGCGAGTTGCTCAAGATGTGCTTAAATCGAAAGAAGCGACTTTGCAGTTTCTTATTGATGCTGGAATTATAAGGGAGAGCAAAACCGCTCACCACGAACATGTCCCCACCGCCCCCACTCGGAGCGAATCATCTCGGAAAAAAAAGAAAGACTAAGTCTTGGCTTACCACCAACCGTTTCAAATAACTGGTTTTCATAGCTGCGACAAAGAGGTCGGGTTAAGAATCTTAAATGGTGACGATGAGTTGAAGCCGAGCAATAATGCTTGGGACTGGTTGGGCCCAGGAGTGTACTTCTGGGAACAAAATCCAGGAAGAGCGTTAGAATATGCCATTGAAGTTGCACAAGGCAATCAAAAAAATGCCGGTTCTATCAAAACGCCCTTCGTAATCGGTGCAATCATTGAATTGGGGAACTGCTTAAATCTTATGGAGCCCAATTCTTTAAGCATTGTAAAACAGGCTCATGCCTCGTTAGAGGAAATGTTTATAGAGGCTGGTAAAAAGATGCCAAGAAATAAAGATGCAAATAGAAGGTTAGATTGTGCTGTTATACAGATGGTTCACCAAACTAATATAAGAGAACGCCTGCCCCCATATGATACAATTAGGAGTGCCTTTGTTGAGGGTGCTCCGATCTATCCAGAGTCTAATTTTACAGAAAGACTGCATATTGAGATTTGCGTACTTAATACCAGTTTGATCAAGGGGTACTTTCTACCTCGTCCTATAGCTGAGTTCAACCCTTATCTACACAAAAATTTCGTCAAATAGGTAGCTAAATTCAAGTTTGCGCCAATGTTAGCGTTTTCCCGGCCCGGGTCAGATGGTCCCGCCCTGCTGTTTTTTGGGAAAGCGGAGGATAAAAACGGCACCTTCTCCCGGTGAACCCTCCGCCCGGATGGTACCGCCGTGCCGCGCTACAATCCGCTTGCAAAGCGCCAGGCCCAAACCCGTGCCTTCGTACCGGTCTTTCGGATAAAGCCGCACAAAGCTCTGGAAGATCTTTTCGGCTTCGTCCTGGCTGAAACCAATGCCATTGTCGGCCAGCCTGATTTCCACCACCTCACCGGCACCTGCGGGCACACACTGCGCTTCAATGGTAAGCACCGGCGCAACGCCTGCCCTTGAAAACTTCAGCGCATTGTTCACCAGGTTGTAAAACAGCTGGTGCAGCAGTACCGAACTGCCTTCGATCTGGGGTAAAGGCTCTGCGATGATTTTTGCCCCTTTTTCAGCAATGACCAATTCAAGATCGTCACAAACATTCCGGATAATGCCGTCCAGGTCAACCTGCTCGGCACCCTGGGCTTCGTACCTCACGGTGGAATAGGCCAGGATGCTTTCAATCATCTGGTTCAACCTTGTTGCCGATTTGGCCAGGCGGTCCAGCAACGGCAGGTCATCACCCAACCGGCTTTGATATTTGGTCTTTAACAGGTCGATCTTTGTGCGCATCTTCCGTACCGGCTCCTTCAGGTCATGGCTGGCCACATGGGCAAACCGCTCCAGGTCCTCATTGGACCGCTGCAGTTCCAGGGTACGGGCCTGCACCGTTCTCTCCAGTTCCTCGTTAAAACGCCGCTGCGCCTCTTCGGCCCTCTTTCGTTCCGTGATATTGATCATGGACCCTACCATCCTTACCGGTGTCCCGGCAACGTCGTAAACCAGCCGGCCCCTGTCGAGAATATCGATGGAAGATCCGTCGGCCTTCAGCAGCCTGTACTCTTCAGACCAGAACGCATTCTTCTCACGGAGGAAAGCCTTCATTTTACCGGCCACCCGGTCCCGGTCGCCGGGGTGAATACGGTCCATCCATTCCGCGTAGGTCAGCGGGGTGGCGGGATGGGAATACCCCAGCACGGTTTCCACGTTTTGGTTGCAGCGAACGGTATTCTCCGCGAGGTCCCATTCCCAGATGATATCATCCGTGCTCAGCGAAACAATCTCGTACCGGTCTTTCTCTGCTTTGTAGCGTTCGGCAAGCACCCGGTTCCGGCTGCTGAGCAAATTGATCTTTACCAGGATAAACAGCAACAGGAGGTTGACCAGCACACCGGCAATGGCTATCACATGGGGCAGGTTGTCTTCGTATGCCGCTGCAAAATGGGGACTTGCCGTAAAAACCAGGGTCCAGTCGTGCCCGGCCACGGTAACCGGCCGGGTTACCGAGTAAGCAGCTTTGCCTTTCTGCTCCCTGTAACCAGGGCTGGCATAAAACAGGCGGGCCGTATCGGCACCCTTGCCATCATAAATGGCAAAAGCTACCTGGGGGGCTACGGAATCAAGGATCCCCATCATCAGGTCGTTGATCCGGAAGGGACTATACACAAACCCCCTCAGGGAGGCCCTTCTTTCTTCCACGGTAGCAAACCCCATTTTCCGGTTGTACACCGGCAGGTAAAGCAGGCAACCCTTTTGCACATCCCTGCCGGTTTCCTGCACCAGGGTCACCATTGGCGAGAGGGCCGGTTCGCCGGTGTCCATCGCCCGCTGCATGGCCTGCCGCCGTTTTTCTTCGGTGAACATGTCGTACCCAAATGCCCGGAGGTTTCTACCGGTGAAGGGTTCCAGGTAAACAATGGAATGAAATTCATCCCGGGGCTCCCCGGGCCATACCCGGAAGTGGGGGAAACCCTCCGCCCTCACCTTTTTGGTAAAGCCTTCCACTTCCTGCGGAAACAGTCTTGTCGTATACCCCAGGCCCTGGATACCCGGGTAATAGGCGTGCACCCGGAGCGTTTGCACATATTCTTTCCAGTCGGACCGGGTAACGGTGTCCGAAGAATAAAAAAAGCCAACGGCACTTCGTAAGACCTGCTCATAGTCCGTCATCCGGGCCTGGATAGCCGACTGAATAGTACCCGCTTCATATTCGAAGCGGAACGTTGTTTTTTCAGCCAGGTTGCGGCGGGAAATGTACCAGGCAACGATGGTTAGCACAAGGGAACAGAGCAGCAGCACACCCGGCAGAACTATTCTGCCGAAGGTTTTATTTGTACCTCGTTTCTTTTTGATGGCTGGCAAAGCTGACTATCCGGTTGGTGGAAATAACAAATATATTGGAGATTCCGTTCGCTTGGCGTGTGGAATGCGGAAACAGTGGGAAGACGTTTGCCGGCCGGTATGGAGGCGGCTTCTCCCCCGCCCCCATTCTGGTGAAAATTTTCAGGGCGAACAGTATCTTCACAACACCGAACGGTAGATCCTGTTGCGGCAGCACACGGGAGAACCGATCTTGCCTCGGGCGGTCTTTTACCGGCAATACAATCGCGGAGCGTTCAACGGGTAAAACAGCAAGCCTGTACACCTGGCCGACGGGAAAATGGCGAAAACGGGGACCATGGCCCGGGATGAAGAGGAAGAGCGGGAAGATGTCAATAACAGAGCGGGGCATGGACTTGCTGCTGCACCGAAACCCGTGGGATGTTCTGGCAGCAGGCCCTTTCCAACAGCGCGGGCTATCAACCGGGTACAGGCTGCCGGTTTCAATAAAAAACAACCGCCACACATGAATACAAGAGTTTTTAAAATGTCCTTTGCCGGTGTTTACCCGCACTATGTCCAGAAAGCGGAGAAAAAGGGGCGCACAAAGGAAGAACTGGATACCATCATCTGCTGGCTCACAGGGTATGATCAGGAGGGCCTGCAGGAACAGATCGACCGGAAAAATGATTTTGAAACCTTTTTCGCCCAGGCACCGCAGATCAACCCGGCTGCATCGAAAATAACCGGCATGATTTGCGGCTACCGCGTTGAAGAAATAGAAGATGGTCTCATGCAAAAGATCCGTTACCTGGACAAGCTGGTAGATGAACTGGCAAAAGGAAGGCCGATGGAGAAGATTTTACGGAAGTAAACTAGGCTGTTAGATGACAGGCGCAAAGATCCCGGGGTGCTGTTAGCGGGAAGCTCCGTAAACAACGGGGCTATAGCTAACGGTGATCCTTACCGGCGGATCAAAAACTTCGAAGTGCTTTTGCCGCCATCGGGGTGGTAAAAATCCATGATCACAGAGGTGTCCTGCGTGATGCCGGTCACCTGGTAAGCGAAGGTGTGCTCGGCTTTGTTCTTGGCGGTAGCGGCATCTTCCAGGAACGGTTCCGGATGCCCTTCTTTGGTAAGCGTGATCTTGTCCAGCCTTACCGGGGATACGATCTGTCTTTCAGTGGTGTACTCGCCGTTGGCATTGGCCTTTCCGGCCGCCTCGGCAAAACTGGCCTGGTGCCGGTCACCCGAATCTTTTTTGCACGACGATAAGAAGAACAGGGCCGAGAAGGCGAGCAACATGAGCGTTGTTTTCATGGGTGTAGAATTTCAGTAAAAATTCACTGTGCTTTTGACAGAACAAACAGCCGGGTAGCTCCACCTCTTGCGGATTCGGTTAACTTTGGGAAAACCCACAGCATGCGTTTACCGGTCCTCACTACAGGCCTCCTGTTTGTACTTATTCTTTGCACTGCCGGTCCTACCGGTGCCCAACACAAAAACAAGGAAGTTCCGGCACAGCCGCTCGACATAGCCGCCATTGAACGCATTACCGGTTTGAAAGGTGTGGCCAGCAACGGTGAGTACAAAATCACGGTTCCCCAGAATGACCTCACCATCCTGGTGGATGATTTCCGCATTATCCCGCCGATGGGACTGGGTTCCTGGGCAGCCTTCACACCAACAGGGAAAGGGGCCATGGTGATGGGTGATATTGTCGTTACAGAAACGGATCTTAAACCGGTGCAGCAGGAAGTGATCCGGCAGGGACTCACCATCACGGCCATTCACAACCACTTTGTGCGCAACCACCCCAACGTCATGTACATGCACATCGACGGCAGCGGACCCACAGACTCTATGGCCATGAAAGTAAAAGCGATACTGGACCGGGTAGAGCAGGTAAGGGGTGGTAATCCCGCATCCATCACAGTTCCCAACGTCACCAATACGATTGATACCGCGATGCTGAATCGCACACTGGGTTACAGGGGCGAGTGGAGCAAGGGCGTGTACAAACATACCATCGGGCGGCCCGATGTAAAGCTTACCGAACACGGGGTGCCGGTGTCTACCTTTCTTGGTTTCAACACCTGGGCGGCATGGCAGGGAACACCGGAGAAAGCCGCTGTAGCGGGAGACTTCGCCATGCTGGAGAATGAAGTTGCTGGCGTTATCAAAGCCCTGGTGGAGGCCGGCATTGAAGTGGTGGCCGTACACAACCACATGGTGCATGAGCATCCCCGGATCTTCTTTCTGCACTACTGGGGCGTAGGACCTGCTGTGCAACTGGCCCGCGGACTCAGGGCAGCACTGGACCAGACCGGAAAAAAGAAAGCTGACAGCAAAATGAAAAGGAGCGGTCACTAAGGCAAAACACATCCCTTCAACTGCACCAATGTAAAATGGATCACCCGGGAACGACCGAAGATTGAACGGCTGGCCTTCCCTGGCTGATCAAACGATTTCCCGGCAAAGAAGCAGCGATCATATACTTCCCGCAGGTGCAGGTAAAAAGCATAGCCGGAGCCGTTTGTCTCGGGATCTACACTGGAAAATAATCTGAAAGGAAGAGGAATGCTGCCGGGTGGTGTGCGATGAGGGCAAACAGGTATTACGCCACCGGCAGTAACGGCGCCCCCGGAAAACGGTGCGGAATGCAGGAAAAGGCCCGGATCCCGGCAAGGGGTCCAACGGGGGTCCGCTGCGGAGAGCAAGGGCGCACGGGGAAACAGGAAAATGCCTCCTTACATGGTCAGGTTATAAAGCACAAGGAGTAGCACAATCAGGCAGCCAAAGAAAATAGTGGCGCCCGTTCTTTCCGACAGGTTTTCAAAAAAATTCATATGCACAGTTTTGATGTGAATGGTCATCCGGAGGAAACAAGCGGAGATTCAAAGGAGGGAATGGTGCAAATGTACAAAGCATGTAATTCTTCAGGCTTGTTCTAACCACCTTCTAATATCCTTTATTGCTCTTAAGTGAAAAGGAACCCTGTAATACCCTTCCCGGTAGTACGATGAAATAGGTCCGTGAACAAAAAAGAACGTTATTTGTATACCTCAACCCTGTATGGACAAAACCCGCCATGAAACCCAGTTCGACGAGAACCTGTTCGCCGAACTCTATGATGTGCAACCACAGGCCATCACCTGGTTCAAACCGGTGTGGGCCGACGATGGCGCCTCGATCGTGGATTTTGAGTTTGCCTATAGCAACAATGAAGCGCTGAACTACTTTAACCTGAGCCGCGAGGTATTCAGGGGTTTGCGGGTTTCCACAACACCCACCCTTTCCGATGAACTGCGTAAGACTACAATGGAAGACCTCCTGGGTGTTTACCACACCGGCAAGCAATCCGCATTCACTTTTTACAATCCGGTGCTCAATAAGTATTCACGGGTGCTGCGTGCAAAGCTGCGGGGCGGTGTGTTGAACATAATTCAAAACATCACCGAAGAAAGACGGATCATCCGCCAGCTGGATGAACAAAAATCCCTGGTCAACAACATTCTTACCCACTCAACAAACGGGATCTCTGTCAGTGAGGCGATCCGTGATGCGGGCGGCAGGGTCGTTGATGCCATCACGGTCCTGGCCAATGATGCGGCCATCAACCACACAGGTCTTCCCAGGGAGGTTTACCTCTCCAAACGGGCCACGGAAATCGACCCCGGCTTTGTCGATACCCCCTACTTCCGGGCCTGTGTCAGCACCCTTGAAACCGGTGTGCCCTTTGTGATGCAGTACAAAATTGAGGTGAGCGGAAGATGGCTCGAACTGACCGTCTCCAGGATGGACGCCGATCACCTTATTCATGTCTTCACCGACATCACCCCGATCAAAGAAGCACAACTCCAAAGCGAACAGGCGGCAGAACGGCTGGCGGCCGTGTTCAACGCCTCCCAGTCAGGCATGTTCATCTTCGCTCCCGAAAAGGACAGCACGGGGGAAGTCACTGACTTTCGCTTTGTCATTACCAATCCCGCCTTTGCTGCCTACGTGGGGCAAACACCCGAGGGGCTCAAAGACCAACTGGGCAGCACCTTCTTCCCGGGTTACCTGCACAACGGCGTGTTCGACATGTATAAGCAAACCTATCTCACCGGCGAAACCCTGCGCAGGGATGTGCATTACCAGGTGGATGGGCACGACCTGTACCTCGACCTGCGCAGCACCAAGGTGCAGGACGAAGTACTGGTAACCTTTACCGACCATACAGCCATCAAGCGGACACAGTTTGAGCTGGAAAAGCTGGTGGAAGACCTTCGAAAATCCAACACCAGGCTGGAGGAATTTGCCCATGCCGCCTCCCACGATCTCAAGGAGCCAATCCGGAAAGTACGGGTGTTCTCCGACCGGATACAGGTAAGCCTGGGAGAACGGATGAAGGAAAGCGAACAACAACTGTTTGCCCGGATGCAAAATGCTACCGAACGCATGACCCTGTTGGTCGACGATCTGCTCACCTACTCCCAGGTCAGTTTGACTGCTACTGAAATGGAAGACGTAAACCTGGGAGAAAAGATACAGATGGTGCTGACAGACCTGGAAGTGACCATCGAGGAAACAGGTGCCGGCATCACGGTTGCACCCCTGCCCGTTGTCAGGGGACACCGGAGGCAACTCCAGCAACTCTTTCAGAACCTGCTGAGCAATGGCCTCAAATACAGGAAACCGGGTCAGCGGCCGCAGATCACCATCTCCGCTTCTGTGGTTAACGGCAGCGAACTGCCTTTCAACCTGCCGGCAGACAGCCGCTATCACCTGGTTGCAGTATCCGACAACGGCATCGGCTTTGAGCAGGAATACGCCGACCGTATTTTCCAGATCTTCCAGCGGCTGCACGGCCGCTCAGAGTATGCCGGTACCGGCATCGGACTGGCCATTGCCCGCAAGGTGGTGGAAAACCATCAGGGCTACATCTGGGCGGAAAGCGAGCCGGGGAAAGGTGCCACCTTCAACGTGCTGCTGCCGGTATAAAACCGCCGCGGTTACACCAGGGATCCTGAACGTCCCTGGAAAAGGCAATGGCCTTTGCACCTGGCAGCACCTTTTGAGCAGCCTACGCTTGTTGCTGCAACGATCAACGACCGGTTTCTGGCCCTGTGGAAAAATCAGGCGCAGGCACCCGGAAACGGGCACCGGTGTGACTTTTCCGGATGTGAACAGCAGTTTTTGTAAAGCTGGCATTACCAACCCTGGCGCATCTTGCGTAGTTTCAGGCACCACAATCCACCAACCGTCCACATGATGCAACGAACCTTACTCTTTCCCTCCCTCGGGAACCTGGCGCATTTTGCCAGAGAATACGGCAGTACCTATCGGATCAACACCTGCAACCTCACACTTACCGGTCCGCTAACCGACGAGCTGGTCGCCGTTGCAGGCACCGTCTTTGGTGCCAGCCTCATTGCCACCACGGAAAAGGTGTTTTCGTACGATCCCATACCGGCACGCCCACTGCAGCCTGCACAATCAGTGTAACCGGTATCCTGCACGACCCACACCATCCGCTATTCATTCTTAGGGTTCCTGGCAACCCGGTCGTTTGCTGTCCCTCCCCGGCCTGTAACCCTCCGCCCCCTTCTGCCCCTCCCCCTCAATGCCATGTTGCCCATTCCTCCTGCCTCCTGACTCCTGAATTCTGAATTCTGCCTCCTGAATTCTGCCTCCTGACTCCTGAATTCTGTATCAAAACCGCACAGGTATCGTACGCTGGCGAACAATCCGCTCCCGGGCCTCTTTGTCTAAGCTGCTGCTTTTAAACAGCTTGTATTCTGGTTACCCTTTTGCTGGATCCGCCATGGCCCTGCGGCACTCCTTTCCACCAAAACGTATACGTATGCTGAAAAACTATTTCACCATTGCCTGGCGCAACCTGTTCAAGAACAAGGTTTCTTCTGTCATCAACATTTCCGGGCTGGCCACCGGTATGGCCGTGGCCATGCTCATCGGTCTTTGGATCTATGATGCGTTGGAGCACGATAAATACCATCCCAACTACGACCGTATTGTGCAGGTGATGCAACACCAGACCTACAACGGGCAGATCGGCACCCAATCCGCCAACCCGGCTATCATGGCCGGTGAGATCCGCCGGCTCTATGGCTCCGATTTCAAATACGTACTGCAGTCTTCCTGGAACGGCGACCACTCCCTGCAATATGGCGACAAGATCATCCTGCAGCCGGGCAATTTTTTTGAGCCCGAAGTAACAGAGATGCTCAGCCTGAAAATGCTGAAAGGTACCCGCTCCGGTTTGAAAGAGGTCAACAGCATGCTGCTCTCTGCCTCGGCTGCCGAAGCCCTCTTTGGTACGGCCGACCCGGTGGGGAAAGTGGTTCGGGTCGACAACAAGGCCGACGTGAAAATCACCGGTGTGTACGAAGACCTGCCGGAGAATACAAGCTTCAAAGACCTGAAGCTGATCCTGCCCTGGGAGCTTTACCTGGGCCAGAACTCCTGGATCAAGGAGATGCAGAACCCCTGGGGCAGCAACTTCACCCAAACCTTTGCACAGCTGGCCGATGGCGCCGATGTGGAAAAAGTATCGGCCAAAATAAAGAACATCAAGCTCGACCAGGTACCACCGGACGAAAGGCGGTACAAGGCCCAGGTTTTTCTGCACCCCATGCGCAAGTGGCGGTTGTACTCCGACTTCGAGGACGGCGTGAACACCGGCGGGCAGATCGAAAACATTTGGTTGTTTGGCATTATCGGGGTGTTTGTGCTGCTGCTGGCCTGTATCAACTTTATGAACCTGAGTACCGCCCGGTCCGAAAAACGGGCCAAAGAAGTGGGCATCCGCAAAGCCATTGGTTCGGAGCGAAAACAACTGGTAGTACAGTTTTTCAGCGAGTCGGTGCTCATCGCCCTGCTGGCCTTCCTCTTTTCCCTGGTGCTGGTGGTGGTGCTGCTGCCCCTGTTTAACGCCATTGCCGATAAAACCATCCCGGTTCTCTGGAGCAACCCCTACTTCTGGCTGGCCTGCCTGGGCTTTAGCCTGCTCACCGGCCTTATTGCCGGCGTCTACCCCGCCCTGTTTCTGTCTTCCTTCCAGCCGGTAAAAGTGCTGAAAGGAACCTTTCAAACCGGCCGGTATGCCGCCCTCCCCCGCAAGGTGCTGGTGGTGCTGCAGTTCACCATTTCCATGGTGCTGATCATCGGCACGGTGGTGGTGTACAAACAAATCAACCTGGGACAGAACCGGCCCATCGGCTACAACCGCGATGGCTTGGTGACCCACCCGGTATCCGAAACACTGCACAAACATTTTGATGCCATCCGCAACGACCTGAAAAGCAGCGGCGCTGTGGTGGAACTGGCAGAATCGGGCAGCCCGGTTACCGACGTGTGGAACACCAACGGTGGTTTCGACTGGGAGGGCAAAGACCCGAACCAGGCCGTGGATTTTCCCAACAATGCCGTTACGCCGGAATACGGCAAAACCATCGGTTGGAAAATAAAGGAAGGGCGGGACTTTTCCCGGGCCTTTGCCACCGACACCTCCGCCTTTATCCTGAACGAATCCGCTGTAGCCTTTATCGGCCTGAAAGACCCGGTAGGAAAGACTATCCGCTGGGAGAACAGGCCCTTCACCGTGATTGGCGTGGTAGAAGACATGCTGGTGCAATCGCCCTACAAACCGGTACGGCCTTCGCTCTTCCATGTTTCAAACGAACAGAAGAATGTATTTATCCTGCGCCTGAACCCCGCCGCCAGTGTCAAAGAGTCCCTGGCAAAAACGGAGGCGGTCTTTAAAAAATACGACCCCGCCCTGCCCTTCAAGGCCAGCTTTACCGACGAGGAATTTGCCAAAAAATTCGGCAATGAAAAACGCATTGGCAAACTGGCCACCTTCTTTGCGGTCCTGGCTATTTTTATTTCCTGCCTGGGTTTGTTTGGCCTTACCTCTTTTGTGGCCGAGCGGCGGGTAAAAGAGATCGGCATCCGTAAAGTGCTGGGGGCTTCCCTCTCCAATATCTGGCAACTGCTGTCCAGGGAGTTTGTAGCGCTGGTGGTCATCGCCTGCCTGCTCTCCGTTCCGCTGGCCCTCTATGGCATGCAGGCCTGGCTCCAGAAATACGATTACCGCACCGGCCTCTCCTGGTGGGTGTTTGTGCTGGCAGTGGCCGGGGTGCTGCTGATCACCCTTTTTACCGTCAGCTTCCAGGCCATTAAGGCAGCCCTGGCCAACCCCGTAAAGAGCCTGCGAACGGAATAACGATCATGGCAACGTTGTAAAGGGCCCCGTTTTGATGGGCAAACAGGGGCCGGTTTGCCCATTCCGGTTCACCGGGGCTCCGCTGTTTACCGGTTGGATTTGCCGTCCTGGCTGCACAAGGTTTCCGCTCCGGTTCAGAAGGCCTTTCCCTGCCCTGCAGGCTGCGTTGTCGGCACGGCCTTAGGCCAGGTGCTTACGCACCACTCACAGCCGGCTACGCAAGAAAGGTAATGGAACGGCGGCTTTTGAAATTATCCGATATATTAGCAAAGCATTACGCGTTTCACCGTAGTTACAGCATTCGCTTATGATAAGAAAAAGTTTGATACACCTGGCAATGGCCGTATGGGTGCATACCCTGGCCATTGTTCCTCTTTCTGCGCAGGATTCCTTGCTGAGAAAAAACCTGCAGGCCCATAAATATGATTTTGCTGCTACCGGTGATCACCGTTTTGCGGGAGCGGGATGGGATTCATTGGTACAGGAAGGGCAAAAAGCACAGTACTTTTTGATAGGGGAAATCCATGGGATCAATGAAATTCCCTACCTGGTAAACGCCCTGGCACAGCAGATCAGTTTTGAAACCTTCGTAATTGAAATTGATCCCTATCTCAATACAATTTTACAGGCAAAGATCAAAACCCTTAACGAGCAGGATCTGCAAAAATGGTATCAGGAGTTTGGCAGCAACCTGTCATTTTATTCTTATCAGCAGGATTTTGAACTCCTGAAGCATTTACACAGAAAGGGCACAACGATTATGGGTATCGACCAGATCACGGCCTTGAATGATGTACCGGTGTATGCGCATTTGGCGGCCATCAGCCCGGATAAAAAAAGAAAGCAACAGTATCTGCAAATGGGAAATACAGCCCGGGAGGTTTACAGCGGCTTTCTGAAAGACCCGAAAAAGGCACCGTATATGCTTGGGCCGCAATTCCAGGAGGCGATGGACCAGCTGCCCTCGAAAGGTTTGTCCAAAGAAGAAAAAGAGATCATTGAGAAACTGCAATACAGCAGGGGAATCTACACCGCCAGGGATGGGCATGCCCGGCGCATCCGGCTGATGAAACAGCAGTTACGCCAGCAATACGAAGCGAAACTGGCGTCTAGGAAAACATTGTTTCGGTTGGGTGCCAACCACTCCCTGAAAGGAGAAAGCTATTTAACGATCTACGACGTCGGAAACTTTGTGCACAACCTGGCGGAAAGCCAACTGCAATCGTCTTTCCACGTAGGGGTTTTTGCCACCTCCGGTGAGGCCGGCAACCCGATCAAAGGAAAGCCTCATACAACGGTAGAGCCCATGAAAGAGCTCGCCCTTTTCCATCAATTGGCTTCTCCGGACAAGTGGACGTATTTTGATCTAAGGCCGTTGAAAAAATTGCTGGATACAGGCAAGGTAAAAGTAGAAGATACGATGATGCGCAGAACCATCCAGGGTTATGATGGTTTGGTGATCATTCCAAAGGCCACGGCGGGAGAGCATAGTTTCTGATGGATTTTCTCATCCGAACGGCTCCTTGTGCCGACACCGGACCTACCGGTGCCGCCGTCAGCGGGAAATCAATTGGTGCCATCCTTTTTATAACCGGCAAATGGCTTCATCGGGTAGGGCATAGGGACCCTTTCAATAGTATACCCATTCGTCCGGTACCGGCTGATCAGGGAATCGATAGCGGTGCTTTTTTTACCGGATGGAGCGGGCAAAAACCGGAAATCATAAGCCAGGGTTTGCCAGCTTTTATTGATCCACCCCTTCCATTTAAGAAATCCATATTGGTAAAACTCCCTGTCATGCAGGTCCTTTTTCACAACCGCCTTGCCGGTGCTATAATGCAGGGTTTTCCCCGCATGGTCAATGCAGTAGAATACCGCTTCTTTGGTTACCTGGCTCCAGCCAGGCAGTGGTAAGAACAAAAGGGAAAACAGGAGAGATTTCATATTGGCAGGTGTTTAGCGGGAACAATGATAAACGTTTCTTTCGGCTTTGAAAAACCGGCTTCTCCGGGGGCGGCAGGGCTTGTAATTCTGGGTCGGTTTCGCAATGGATGTTATCGGCCATTCCGGCAGCAAGCCCCGGGATCACCACCACCTGCCTGCATCCGCTTTTTATTCACTCCTTCTGCACCACCACGCTCCTGCCAACAAGAAAGAGAGGCCCTCAAATTCACCCTGCCGCCAACCGCTACCCCTTAATGCCTCGATGCCTTGTTGCCTTCTTGCCTTGTTGCCCATTCCTCCTGACTCCTGAATTCTGACTCCTGCCTCCTGTCTCCTCCCCTCCCACCGCCACCACCTTCATCCCGTAGTGCCGCGGGTGATGCGCCAGCTCCCGCCCTTCCAGGCAACTGGCCTTCAGCAGCAGCATCCAGGGTACACCGTCACCGGGCAGGGAAAGCGAAAGTTCGCAACAGCGCTTTGCCGAACGGCCAAACGGGTAAAGCGGCGAGCTCACACTGTCCAGGCGCAATCCGCCCTCCCTTCCCGCGTCTCCCCACACCACCACCAGCTCAAAATAATAATCACTCACCAGGCTACTCTTTTGCTTCACCGCCCTGCGGTCAAGGGGGATCCGCACACGGGCCTCACCCCCTTCGGTCTGCACGGTATAAGGCGCCAGCAGCAGGCTGTCCAGGGGATGATCCTCTTGAAACTCGTAACCGGCGAAGGCCGAAAAGTCAAACCGCCCATTTTGCAGAAAGGCCTTGTTCAGCCGGCCACTGAGGCGGGCCTGTATCCGCCCCACCGCCAGCCCCCGGAGCACCTCCCAAAGACAAGCCCTGAGACGTTTGACCGCCGGGCTGCTCAGCGACATGCCATCGGCACTCTGCCGGAAGGGTGCATTGAGCGGAGCGGGTTTTACTGTTCCCCGCCTGCGGCGGAAAAAGCTGCCTTCTTTTGTAGTTACCAGGAGAAACTGGTGCGGATCAGGATTGCGGTCCTTTCTTCCGCGGTACGGATGCCGGGGCATAAACAGGATTTTTAGTGAAAGACCAAGATAGTCCCACCAGCCCGGCCCTGCAAGTCCCTCCACCCGGCAAAAAGCGGCATAAAGGGGCCAATCCGGCACAAAGCGTCAAAAATGGGCCATACCGCCTCTAAACAGCAAAGTCTGCCTACACAACCCGGCCCACCCCTATTCAGAACAAAAGCCCCCTATCCAATCCCTGCTCCCCAATAACCCAATAACTGAATAACCTAATAACTTCTCCTCTCAACCTCAACCTCCCTTCATCGCTCCGCCATCCCCCATCCACCGCGCCTTATGGCGCCACCTGCCCCTTCAGAAAAGACTGTACCTGCCACAGGCGCCATACAGCGCCTAACGCTTGCTGCCCCTTCAGCCAGCTTCAGCGGCAACCACTTACAACCGGAAGTGATGACTGAACTAAAGAGAAAGACTGAACACAAAAAGAATAACAATAACCAGTAGTAAAAGGCTGTTGTGCGCCGGCCCGTCCCGCCAGCGGAGCATTGGGCGGGACTTGAACTTTTTGCTCCACTTTTTCGGGGAGAAAAAGTGGAAAATATCCTCAATACCCAATACCTACTAACCAATAACCTGCTTCTCACAAGCACACTTACAGCAGACTTACAGCGGAGTTATACCGGACTTATACCGGATGTCCTTCCAGGATACTCCAGGGAAACACCGCTTTCACAATAGGCAATTTCGCAGGCCAAACGCAAAGCACAGCCACCTTTCTTTCCAGGCAGCGGCATCTGCTTACTTCCCGTACAGTTCCAGCATCTTCTTCAGGTCTTCCAGCGTATTGATCTCCTCCACCGTCTTATCCTTTCGCCAGCGGCTCATGCGGGGAAACCGCAGGGCCACACCGCTTTTGTGCCGGCTGCTGGCAGCAATGCCCTCAAAGGCAATCTCGAAGACCAGCTCCGGTTTTACCGTCCGCACCGGGCCGAATTTTTCCAGGGAATTCCGCTTCACAAAGGCATCCACCTGGGCAAACTCTTTGTCGGTTAGTCCCGAATAAGCCTTCGTAAAGGGCACCAGCTTGTCGCCGTCGCGAACGGCAAAGGTGTAATCGGTATACAGGCCGCTCCGCCGGCCCGCACCCTTCTGGGCATAGATCATTACGGCGTCGATCACCAGGGGATCGATCTTCCACTTCCACCAGTCGCCCCGCCTGCGGCCCGTTCCGTAAAGGGAAGACTTCTTTTTCAGCATGAATCCTTCCGCTCCCACCTCGCGGCTGTTCTCGCGGAGCTGTCCCAGCGCCTCCCAGGTCTGGAAGGAAACGATCTCCGAAAGCAGGAGCGAAGGATGATGGATGGCGTTGATAACCCGTTCCAGCTGTGCCCTGCGCTCTTCCAGTGGTTTGCTCCGCCAGTCCTCCCCTTCATATTCCAGCAGGTCGTAGGCAAAAAAAGCGATAGGAGCTTCCTGCAGTTGTTTTTTGGTAACGTTCTTCCGGCCGATCCGGGTTTGCAAAAGGGCAAAGGCCAGGGGCTTCCCCTCCACCGCCGGGATGATCTCCCCGTCAAGCACCAGGCCATCCGGCAGGAGGTGCTGCAGCGCAGCGTATTCGGGAAACTTTTCCGTCATCAGGCCTTCGCCGCGGCTCCAGACAAATAGCTCACCCGCCCGTTTAATAATCTGCCCCCGGATGCCATCCCATTTCCATTCGGCCTGCCAGTCCTGTGGGTCGCCAAGGGTAGCCAGGTCATCCTCGATGGCATAGGCCAGGTAAAAGGGGTAAGGCTTGGAGATATCGATGCCAACGCCGTGCTCTCCCAGCAGTTCGTCGAAGGTGATGGCAGAAGGGTCCCACTGCCCGCTGATGCGGTGGGCAATGACCGACGATTCGAGGTGCAGCACTTTGGCCAGCGCATTCACCATAACGTTCTGCGAAACGCCAATGCGAAAACCGCCGGTAATGAGCTTATTGAAAACAAACTGCTCCGCCCTGTTCATGCCCTGCCAGCTTTCGCGGACAAAAGCCTTTTTGACCTCCTCGCTTTCTTTTTCGATCGACTTCAATCCTTCGATATAATAATGCAGGGGCTCGGGGTGCTGCCGGTCGGGCGGCGACTCCGGCAACAGGAGGGCAATGGTTTCGGCCAGGTCGCCAACGGTATGGTAGCTTTCTTCAAACAGCCAGAAGGGAAGCCCGGCCACTTCAATGGCATAGCTGGCCAGTTGGGTGGTGTTCACGGCCCGCTTGGGGCGCCGGCCGCTGAACAGGGCAATCACCCATACCTTGTCCTTTTCATCAGCCTCCGACGAAAAATAGGCCACCAGCGCATCCAGCTTGTCATTGGTCTTTGTACTTGTTCCTACCTGTGTTACCAGTTCTGCAAACTGCCGCATGAAAACGTTTATGGTTTATAGTTTGTGGTTTGTCGTTCAATGGCCTTTTATCCAGCCCTTCCTGCACCATTCTCTATGTTCTGGATTGAATCTTCCTTGACTCTCCCTTCCTTCTTCTGTTCCTTGTTCATCTGTCCGTCTGTTCATCTGTTCCTCCCTCTTCTTCATCATTCCCATACTCCGTTCGCACCTCCCTGGCATTGATGCCCTGCTCCCTTAGGTAGCGGCTAAAGGCCGCCTGGAAGCCGTGGGTGGCATACACGCATTCGGCGCCGGTTTCGCGGCAGGCCTGCAGCAGGCCATCCCAGTCGGCATGGTCGCTCAGCACAAAACCCGCATCGGCATTGCGCCGCCGAACCGCTCCCCTTACCTGCATCCAGCCGCTGCACACCCCAACTTCAAAAGGAGCAAAGCGCCGCATCCAGGGCGAACCTTCGGCACTGGAAGGGGCGATCACCACGGCACCTTTCAATTCTTCCTTTGGCGTATCCGGGGTGACCTTTTCCACGGCCGGCAGCTTCCAGCCTGCACCTACCAATGCGGTGTGCAGGTTGTACACGGCACCGTGCACAAAGATCTTTTCGCTTACTTCCGACAGGGGCTGCAGGAGCCGCTGAGCCTTGCCCAGGCTATAGGCGATCAAAATAGACGACCTGCCGGCCACCTGGTTGTTTCGGACCCAGTTTTGGATGCCGCTGTAAATTTCCCCCTGCGGTTTCCATTTATAAATGGGCAGGCCAAAGGTGCTTTCGGTTATAAAATGGTGGCAGCGCACCGGCTCAAAAGCACCGCTGATGCCGTCGTTCTCCAGCTTGTAATCACCGGTAAACACCCATACTTCACCCTTGTGCTCCAGCCTTACCTGCGACGAACCAATGATATGTCCCGCCGGGTGAAGCGACAACTTTACCCCGTGAAAATCGATCGCTTCTCCCCATGCCAGGGTTTGGTAGGAATTCGGGCCGAGGCGGGCTTCCAGTAAAGGTTTGGAATGGGTATGACAGAGATAGGCCTTGCTTCCCCACCGCGCATGATCGCTGTGGGCATGGGTGATCACGGCACGGTCCACACCCTGCCAGGGATCAATGTAAAAATCTCCCGGTGGGCAGTACAGGCCTTTGTCAGTAAATTCAATGAGGGGCATGGAGAGAGCTATACGATTCGCATGCCAGCGGGAGAGGGAGGCGTGAAACGTCAATCGTCAACCCTGAAAGAAAAACATACCTGGTCACAGCCTGTCGTAAGCCAGGCTGTTTCTGAATGCATCAACAATTCACCATTCACCATTCACCCTTACAGCAGCCGCTTGTTGCCGGCAGAAACCCGTACGAAGTACAAATTCTTGTTCTCGAAGAAATCCAGCACCATGCTCCGTTTATCCTTAAACACGGGTTGAATGTCGAAGCGGGTAAACACGGGGTTGCCCTTGGTAGAAAGGTTGGATACCAGGTCCGTTTTGGTTTCCAGCAGCAATTGGGCAAAGCGCAGCACCGTTTCATAACCGCGGAAGAAATTATCGGTAGGCCGGCTGCCGATCTCTTTTTCAAAGCTGGCGGCCATGCGGCTTTCCAGCGGCGTCATACGGGCATAATAAAACGGGGTGGAATAAACGATATCGAGGATCTTGAATTCCGGCTGGTTGAAGTTGAAATTATCCCAGGTGGGCATGCCTACCAGCGTTACCGGGTAGGTTCCGTTCAGTGAGGACAGGTTTTTCGCCAGCTCACGGCCAAAGCTCTCTTCCATACTGCCGGCAATGATCACATTGCGTCGGGTACTGTCCATGTGCGATGCCAGTTTTGCCGGCGTAAAGGTTTCGCCAATATCCACCACCTTGATCTTCAGGGGTACCGAAGCGGTAGCCTTGCCGTACTCGGTAAAATGTGATTTGATCGCATCTTCCTGCTGGCCGCTTTTGCCGAAAAGGATAACGTTATCGAGGCTGTGGTTTTTTTGCAGCATGCGGTAGATGCCTTCGATGTGTCCCTGCAGGGTGGTGTTCAGCACCACGAAGTAGGGATTGTTGCTCACACCCGCATCGTTGGGCAGCGTAGCCGAAACAAAGGGAATCTTTTTGCTTTGCGCAAACGTGGCCAGCTGGCGGGTTTCGTAGGGGTTCGATTGGGCGATCACCAGGTTCACAGCGGCCAGTTCGGCACTGTGGATCTTCTGGTCCACCGAGGTGGCTCTCGACTTGGTATCATACACAAAAACCTCCAGCGGAGCGCCAATGCGCTGCAGGGAATCGAGGGCCTGCTGTACCCCCTGGTAGAATTCAACCCCGGGGTTTAAAAACTTGGGAAAGCTATTGTTGAAACGATAGTTGCCGGCATAGTTGAACGCCGAATCGAGGTAAAGCGGGGCAAAGATGGCGATCTTTTGCCGCTGGGCAGCAGCATCAAAAGAAGCGATCGTCAAACAAAAAGCAGACAGAAGCGAAAAAAGTTTTTTCATCCGATACATTTAGGTCCGTTTATGGTGTTCCCGGCTATTCCCATTCAATGGTTGCCGGCGGCTTGCTGCTGATGTCGTACACCACCCTGTTGATGCCCCTTACCGAGTTGATAATGTCGTTGGAGACATGGGCCAGGAAATCGTAGGGCAGGTGCGCCCAGTCGGCGGTCATGCCATCTACACTGGTTACGGCCCGCAGGGCTACCGTAAACTCGTAGGTCCGCTCATCACCCATGACACCCACACTGCGTACCGGCAGTAAGATGGCACCGGCCTGCCAAACCGTTGCATACAGGTTGTGGGCCTTGAGGGCTTTAACATAAATGTCGTCGGCCCGCTGCAGCAGGTCTACCTTTTCTTCGGTCACTTCGCCCAAGATGCGAATGGCCAGTCCGGGTCCGGGGAAGGGATGGCGTGAAATCAGCTCTTCGGGAATACCCAATTCCAGGCCAACTTTTCTTACTTCATCTTTAAAAAGTGAGCGGAGCGGTTCTATCAGGCCCAAATGCATCTTTTTGGGAAGCCCGCCTACGTTGTGGTGCGACTTGATGGTGACCGAAGGACCATGCACCGACACGCTTTCGATCACATCGGGATAGATGGTGCCTTGTCCGAGCAAGGTCACGCCTTTGATCTTTTTGGCTTCTTCCTGGAAAATGTCGATAAAAAGTTTGCCGATGGCCTTGCGTTTTTTCTCGGGATCGGTTTTGCCTTTCAGCTTCTTGTAAAATTCTTTTTTGGCATCGATGCCTTTTACGTTCAGGCCAAGCTCTTTGTAGGTGGCCAGCACGGTTTCAAATTCATCTTTACGCAGCACGCCGTTGTCAACAAAAATGCAGTGCAGGTTATCGCCAATGGCACGGCTGATAAGGGTAGCCGCTACAGTGGAATCTACCCCGCCGCTGATGGCCATCACAACTTTTTCACCGCCGATCTGCTCTTTCAGGGAATCGACGGTATCGGTGATGAAGTGCGCCGGCGTCCAGTCCTGGCTGCAGCCGCAGATGTTTACCAGGAAGTTCCGAAGGATCTTTTTGCCTTCAATGGAATGATAGACCTCGGGGTGAAACTGCAGCCCGTATAAAGGTTTGTGCGAAGGGTCGTCTTTATGCTTAAATGCCGCAATGGGAATACTGTCTGTGGTGGCCAGCACGTCAAACTGCGGCGGGATTTCAAGAATCGAATCACCATGACTCATCCACACCTGCGAGGCCGGCATCAGTCCTTTTAACAGGGTATCGTCCTGGTTGGGATGGAGAATGGCACGGCCGTATTCCCGCTTGCTGCTCCGCTCCACTTTGCCGCCAAACTGCTTGGCGGTAAGTTGCGCACCGTAGCAGATGCCCAACACCGGGGATTGCTGCATGTATTCAAAAATATTCACCTCCGGTGCAGCCGGGTCGTTGACCGAAAAAGGCGAACCCGAAAGAATAACGCCTTTGATGGAAGGATCGGCCGGTATTTTTTTGGAGAACGGTACAATCTCGCAGTACACATTGGCTTCGCGAACCGCACGGGCAATCAGCTGGGTATATTGCGAGCCAAAATCAAGGATGATAATTTTTTCTGTCATGCGGTGCGAAGATAAGGAGAAGCCTCCTAGCGCCTAAAGCCCTCCACTAACTTCCCCCGACAGGGGAGATACCGCCAGCACACAGCCCCTTGCTTTGGCACGCTGTTGAAAAGCCGCAAACAATCTTATCCAAAAGGAGGCTTTTCTTTTCCTATTACCAACACAGAACCTTCAATTTTCAGCACAACATTCGCAACAGGTTTCTCGCAGAGGCGCTGGGAGCGCTGCGGAGTATCCACTGCGTTCTCCGCACCGCTGCGTGAAACCAACTTGTACAACGTTCGTGCTCCGCTCACCCCTTGCATTGGTCAAGGGCTATTGTAACCTTTTCCTTACCTTGGTGGTCTTATACCAAAACCACAGATGACATGAAAGGCTTTCTTCTCCTTTTACTGGCCGCAACCCTGCTTACCTCCTGCCGCTTTCTGGGTGGCGAAAGGGTTCGTGGCAACGGAAACATTATAACTGCAGAACGGAACCTCGGTACCTTCAACAGCATTGATGCCGGTGGTGCGGTGGAAGTACGGGTACGGCAGGACGCGACGCACACCGTTCGGATCCAGACCGATGAAAACCTGCTGGAGTACCTGGAGGTTTTTAAAGATGGCAATACGCTGGTGATTCAGCCCAAAAAAGGATACAACCTGCAGCCTACCGGTGAGGTAGTGGTGCATGTGTCGGCACCCGAATTCCGCACCATTGAAGTGTCGGGAGCGTCGCGGGTGATCGGCGAAAACAGGATCAACGGCAATACAATGGAACTCGGCGCCAGTGGTGCCAGTGAAATCCAGATGGAACTGGCCCTTTCGGAATTAAAGGCCGATCTCTCGGGTTCCAGCGCCCTGCAGCTAAGAGGCAACGCCGCCAAATTTGACGCAGAAGCCAGCGGCTCCAGCAACATTAACTGCATCAATCTTGTTACCGACGAAACCTCGCTGGATATTTCCGGCGCTACGGAAGCAGCCATCACGGCCAACAAGCAACTGAACATTGAAGCCTCCGGCGCCAGCAATGTAGAATACCGGGGCAACCCGAGCATCAGCCAGAACAGCTCCGGCGCCAGCAGTGTAAAAAAGCTGTAAGGCCCGATGAAGAAGCAGTGCTATGCTTTCGTCACAGCTTCTGAAGAATAAAAAGCAAATTTGTATGACGCTTTGCAGCGTCATTTTTTATGCATTCCATCGAAAAAAACATTGCACTTGTCGTTAATCCTTTTCACCAGAAGGCAAAGGGAGTTGCCCGTGAACTGGTGACACTTTTGCAGCATAGCAGCATCGAACACACGGTGTTTACAGACAGCTGGCCCACGACCTGGGTTGATTTTACCGAGGCATGGATTGTTGGTGGCGATGGCACACTCAACTTTTTTATCAACCGCTACCCGCAGTTTGATTTACCGATGGTTATTTTCAAGGGCGGCACCGGCAACGATTTTCACTGGCTGCTGTACGGCAGCCTCACGACTGCACAACAATTTCAAAAAGTATTATCGGCCGCCCCGCAACCGGTAGATGCAGGCCTGTGCAACCGCAGGCTGTTCATCAATGGTGTGGGCATTGGTTTCGACGGCAAAGTGGTCGGGGACCTGGCGGGAAAAGAAAAAAGGGCTGGCAACGCTTCTTACCTGCTGACGGTGCTGAAAAACATTTTTCAGTACAAATCCTTTCTCTGCACCGTAAACACGACCGATTTTCACTGGGGCAAAAAATGTTTTATGATCTCCGTGGCCAATGGCAAACGCTATGGCGGCGGCTTCCGGGTGAGTCCGCAAAGCCTGTTCAACGACGGCCTGCTGGACACCAATATTGTTGGAAGGCTCCACCCCCTCCGGCGATTGCAATACCTGCCGCTGATCCAAAAGGGAAAACACCTGGACCTGCCTTTTATCACCTATGTCAAATCATCGATGGTGGTGGTGAAAGCCCTGCAGGAGGTTCCTGCGCATGCCGATGGCGAAGGGTTTTCGGCTACGGAATTTAATATCGAATGTTTACCAGGTCGTTTCTTCTTCCTGTATTAAACCTACCCGCCGCCTTTTAACAAAAAGCCTGATGAGCAGGAAGCCAACAATAAACCCGCCGATGTGCGCTGCATACGCCACTCCGCCTGCCGACTCTTCCCCACCCAGCATGCCCATGCCGTTGATGACCTGGAACACAAACCAGATTCCCACTGCCAAAAAAGCGGGCACCGACGTAATAAAAAAGAAGATCCACATGTGCACAGCCCGTGTTGGGAACAACATCATATAGCCGCCCATGATACCGGAAACAGCCCCCGATGCACCCAAACTGGGAATGTAAATGCTTTGTTCGGTAAAGGCTGATGTAAATACATGACTAAGACCTGCCAGCACCCCGCACAGGAGATAAAAATAAAAATAGCGACGGTGTCCCATGGCGTCTTCAATGTTGTCGCCAAACACCATCAGGAATAACATGTTCCCGAAAAGGTGCGCCCAACCCCCATGCATGAACATCGATGTAATCAGGGTAAGGTAAACCGGGATACCGGTCGGCTGCAGCCCGGGCATGGTAATGCGTTCATTGGTGATAGGATCCCTGAAAACTTTTGAATCGGAAACGAAATCATTTCCTGTGAGAATCTCGCCCGGTACCGTGGCATAGGCAAACGTGAAATTGTAATCGTTGCCCATTTTCTGCAAAAAAATAAACACCAGGATATTGATGGCAATAAAGAGGTAGTTTATATACGGAGTTGTTCGCCTGTCCCTGTTATCATCACCTACCGGAATGAACATAAACTGAATTTGCGGAGAGTGTTGCAAATGCTGTTCCGAGGGTTTACCGCAGAGAAAAGAGGAGCAGAGGGTTTCGCAGAGGTTATATGTTATTGACAACTCTTTTGAAGCCGTTTTTTCAACAATGTCTCATTGAAGTTAATCAGGTAACTTAATTTCTTTTTATACAGTTTTAAATAGGTGATGATCTGAGCCATATAGATTGGATGCATCTCCAAAACAGCTTGGATTTCTACAATTATTTCATCTTCCACAAGAAGATCGCTTTCGTAAGCCTTGCCTAGGTTTACAGCTTTGTAGGATAGTTGCACTGGGACTTGCCTTCTCACCAATAAGCCTTTCCCTATCAACTCCTGCATCAGTGCCAATTCATATGCAGATTCCAAAAGCCCGGGTACCAACTCACGATGAACTGTTATAGAAGCATCCAGAATGATTCCCCAAGTGAATTCAAGTTAGTAGTGGTCATACTTAAATATAAAAATATCTCTGCGAAACCCTCTGCCTCTCCTGTACTCTGCGGTTCGCAGCCAAAATGTCCGGTTTTTGCGCCGGGCCTGGTATTTGTAAGCCTACCTTCCATTAAATTGCCTAAAATCTAATAAAGACGAACATGAGTTTTCCATCAGAATTTGAAAAATATGCCGTTAAGCACAAGGGAATTTCGAGTAACACATTAGACAGTTATAACAAATATCTTGTTACGGCACTGACGCCTAACATCATTGAAGAGCGTCCGATGAACGTGGCCGTTATGGATGTGTACAGCCGCCTGATGATGGACCGCATCATTTTTTTGGGGTATCCCATCAACGATGAAGTGGCCAACATCATCACGGCACAATTGCTTTTCCTGGACAGTACCGACCGTACCCGCGATATCAATATGTACATCAACTCTCCCGGCGGCAGCGTGTATGCCGGCCTGGGCATCTACGATACCATGCAGTATGTAACGCCGGATGTGGCGACCATCTGCATTGGCATGGCTGCCTCCATGGGAAGTGTGTTGCTGGCAGCCGGCACCAACGGTAAACGGGCCGCCCTGAAGCATGCCCGCATTATGATGCACCAGCCCAGCGGCGCCATTGGCGGACAGGCTACCGATATTGAAATCACGGTAAAAGAAATCCGCAAGATCAAGCGGGAGTTGTACGATATTGTTTGTTACCACTCCAATAAATCCGCTGAAGAAGTGGAAAGGGATTTCGACCGCGACTACTGGATGACAGCACCGGAGGCAAAAGATTACGGTCTGGTAGATGAAGTGCTGCTGATCAACCCGCGCAAAGAGAAAAAAGACAAATAAGAAGGAGACAAAAATCAAAATTCAGGAGCCTGAATTCTGACTGTTGACGCAACAAGAATCATAAACCCAAAAGAAGTTATACGATGAGTTTTTCAGAATTATTGACGAACCGTTACCTCCATACCATGCAGCCTTCACCCGAACCCGGTGTACCCGGCGAACCCGAACCCGGCGAAGAAGAAAAAGAAGAGCGGGCCGAAGTGGATACCCGCATGCTGTACAAACGCCTCGAAAAATATTTTTTTGAAACCCGCGCCATCTATCTCTGGGGTGTGGTGGATGATAAATCAGCCAAAGACGTGGTGACCAAGCTCCTCCTGCTGGAGGCTGATGCACCCGGTAAAGAGATCAAGTTCTATATCAGCAGTCCCGGTGGCTCTGTAACCAGCGGTATGGTAATCTATGATACCATGAAGCTGATCAAATCACCGGTAAGCACTATCTGTATGGGACTTGCCGCCTCCATGGGCAGCATCTTACTGAGTGGCGGCGAAAAAGGCAAGCGCTATATTTTCCCGCATGGCGAAGTGATGATTCACCAGCCTTCACTGGGTGGACATATCCAGGCAGTGAGTGCCGATATGGAGATCCATGCCGAACAGATCCTGCGCACCAAAGAAATGGGTGCCCGCATTCTTGCCGAGAACACCGGTCAGACCATTGAGCGCATTCGCAGGGATTTTGAACGCGATTACTGGATGGATGCTGAAAAAAGCATTGAGTACGGTATCGTTGACAAGATACTGGACAAGATGGTGTAAGAGGCCTCCCCAAACCCCTCCGGTGGAGGGGCTTTCCAACGCACAGACCCTTGCTTTTGCACGATACATGTAAAGCCTCTGTCAATTTACTGACAGAGGCTTTTCTTTGTGTTAGTAAATGATTCGGCATTCTTCCCGCACCCAAAGCCCGGAGGGCTTCCATGTGAATAGCGCCGGATGAAAACCCGGTGAAAGAAGAGGTGAAATAAAAAACCCGCAGGGGTTCAATGTTTATGAAATAACCAGCGACAGAACAACAATGCGCAACATGTTGCACGCAGAGCCGCGGAGGACGCCGGGTAACCTCCTCTGTGTTCGCTGTGCCTCTGCGTGAAATCAAAAATCTAAACTATCCTGTTAAACACGAATGGCTGGAACGCCAATCCTAAAGCACAGGAGAGGTATAATCCTAAGATTCCTATAAATCAGGGGTCAGACAAATTGAATTTTCTATTTTTGTCGGCTGAATGCAGCTTTTGGGCTGTTTTTGGATTCTAACACTTGATAACAACCAACATGGCGAAAAATATTTTACACTGTTCGTTCTGTGGCCGCAGCCGGGATGAAGTACGCATCCTGATTGCAGGACAGGAAGGACATATCTGCGAGAATTGTGTGGATCATGCCCGCGAGATCATTGAACAGGAACTGATGGTACGGGATGAAAAAAACGCCGCCCCCTCTGCTTTTAAGCTGACCGTGAAAAAACCGGTTGAGGTTAAAAAATTTCTTGACGAATACATCATTGGCCAGGACGAGGCAAAAAAAGTAATGGCCGTTGCCGTTTACAACCACTACAAACGCCTCCAGTACAAGGCTACCGACGTTCCCAAAGACGAGATCGAAATTGAAAAAAGCAATATCGTGATGGTAGGTGAAACCGGTACGGGTAAAACCCTGCTGGCCAAAACCATCGCCAAGCTGCTGAATGTACCGTTTGCGATTGTGGATGCTACCGTATTTACCGAAGCCGGTTATGTAGGCGAAGATGTGGAAAGCATCCTGACACGTTTATTACAGGTTTGTAATTACGATGTCGCCGCTGCCGAACGTGGCATTGTGTATATCGACGAAATTGACAAGATTGCCCGCAAAAGCGATAATCCTTCCATCACCCGCGATGTGAGTGGTGAAGGTGTGCAACAGGGAATGCTGAAACTGCTGGAAGGAACCGATGTACTGGTTCCGCCACAAGGTGGCCGCAAGCACCCCGAACAAAAACTCATCAAGATCAACACGCAGAATATTCTTTTCATCTGCGGTGGCGCCTTTGACGGTATCGATCGCATTATTGCCCGCCGTGTGCAAACCAATACCATTGGCTTTAACGTAGACAAGTTGCAACAGGAAAGCATGAAGAAAAACCTGCTGCGTTACGTCAATGCACAGGACCTGAAAGCCTTTGGTCTTATTCCGGAATTGCTGGGTCGCCTGCCGGTGGTTACGCACCTCGATCCGCTGGATGCATCAACGCTCAGAGCTATCCTTACAGAACCCAAGAATGCCCTGATCAAACAATACATGCGCCTGTTTGAACTGGAGGGCATTCAACTGCATATCGAAGACGATGTGCTGGACTTTATGGTGGAAAAAGCCGTGGAGTACAAACTGGGTGCAAGAGGATTGCGCAGCATCTGCGAAAGCATCCTGACCGATGCCATGTTTGAATTGCCTTCTTCCAAAGAAAAATACTTTACGCTTGACCTCGAATACGCCCAGCGCAAATTCGACAAGAGCAAGATGAGCCTTCTGAAAGTTGCATAAACGAATGGGATAATTAGCCAATTTGATAATGTGATAATGGCCAGCACGCAAAGCCGGCCATTTCCTTATCAGCAACGTTAGCCAATTATCACATTATCACATTATCACATTATCACATTTTCAAATTAACCCCATGTTTGGACTGAACAAAGACAATGTACAAGGACAGGTGAATGAACTGACCGAAAGGCTGAAAGCCGATGCAAACCTGAGCGAAGAACAGGCGCAACAGGTACTGGTAACCTTAAAGAATTTTGTAGTGGAAAAATATCCGATGCTGTCTGGCGCCGTAGACAGTATGTTTGGCGGTAAATAACCCCTGTTGTTACCGGCATTTCCATTTTTCAAACGCTGCACTGTTTTCTTTTTTCTTTTTTTGTTCTGCGCCTGCAGCAAAAAAGAAAAGGCGATGGTGCAGCGTTCTTTTTATTATTGGAAAACGGCATTTCATCTTTCACCCGAAGAAAAAGAAACCCTACAGCGGCTTTCCGTTCAGCAGCTCTATGTAAAGTTTTTTGATGTGGAATGGAATAGCGAAAGGGCTGCGCCGCAACCGGTGGCTAAAAGCATTTTCCGGCAGGCCCCGCCGGGTGGCATTCGCATCACGCCTGTTGTTTTTCTTACGCAGGAGCCGCTGCAGAAATCCAGCCTTGCCCAACTGGAACAACTGGCAGTAAATATTGCCAGTCTTCTCTCCACTCATGCTGCTACCAACAAGCTGTCCCTCTCCAACGAAGTACAGGTGGATTGCGACTGGACCGCCTGCACCAAAGAACAATATTTTGCACTGCTGCAGGCACTGAAAAAACAACCCTTCTTTCAAAACAAAATTCTTTCTGCCACAATCCGCCTGCACCAGGTAAAGTTCCGGGGCCGGAACGGTGTGCCGCCGGTGGACCGTGGGCTCCTGATGTGTTATAACATGGGTAACCTGCGTCATCCCGAAACAAAAAATTCGATTATTGAAGCAGGCGAACTAAAGAAATACAGCAATCATCTCAACACGTATCCGTTACCGCTGGATATTGCCCTGCCCATCTTCGACTGGTATGTTCTCTTTGAAGGAGAGCAGTACAAGGGTTTGGTAAGAGATTTTTCGCCGCCGGCAGAACTGGCCAAAAGAGAGCGCATCCATTTTACTTCTGACACCATCATGCATGGTTACCGTTTCAAAAAAGGACAATGGCTCCGGCATGAAACGAGTAACACGGCCGTTGTAAAAAAATGCGGTGAACTGGTTGCTGAAAAACTGAAACCGGAGAAACGATCCGTAATTTTATATCACCTCGACCAAAACACCATCGCCAATTATACACTGCATGAACTGGAAAGCATTTTTGATAGCCTGCACTAGCGCCGCCGCAACACTCTTTCCCGGGAACGGCATTACCTGTGGCGGCAGCGAAGACCCACACGATTATTTCACTTCGTTCTTCAGCAACGCGGTTGCTAACGGTCCTGAATACCGGCCGTTTTATTACACATCGCTGCTGAAGTTTTACGACGAGGATACGTGGTGGGAAAAGCCTGATGACTCACTGGCGGTTGTCGATCCCGCAATTGCCAGAGAGTGGCAGGCGTATGGCAAGTCTTCCTCACGGGAAGATGCCATTCAACTGGTATACTTCTCCAAAACAGAAGACCTGCAGGCACTGGCCGAAAGCATACAAACAGGAAAGGCTTTGCCGCAACGCTGGCAGAAAAATTCCCTGGCGCAGCACTTTCGTAACACGAAAATGAACGATGCCATACGGTACCTGCTCTTTGTCAAAAAAACAGCACCTGTCAGCAATCCGCCGGAATGGGAAGCACAGGTAAAAGATAGTTTGCAGATCAACCGTTTTATAGGGGAAGCGAATGAAGCCTATGCAAAAGCACCGGATGCCTTCTTAAAAGATAAATGGGCCTTCCAGCGCTGCAAGCTTTCTTTTTACAACAACCGTCATACAGATTGCATTCGCTGGTACGACGAGCACTTTACCGGCAATCATTCATCTGCCGTTGCCAACCTTGCACTTTCCTACAAAGCAGGAAGCCTGTTTCGCACCCACCAACCGGATAAAGCGGCTTATCACTACAGCAAGGCCTTTCAGCTTTCCGACCGGTACAAAAAAAGCAACTACACCGGCTTTTTATGGGCCAGTGATTTTTGTAACCAGGACCTGATCGCAGCTTATACGTCGCACTGCAAAAATGAGGAAGAGAAGGCCACCATGACGGCGATGTTTGGCATGTACGGCACCGATTACCGGCTGCCCATTCTGCAAACCGTTTATTCCCTCCAGCCTTCTTCGCCCCTTCTCCCCTTGCTGGCCACCCGGGAGATTCATAAACTGGAAGAACAGTATTTTACACCGCTCCTGTCCCACGAAAAAGGCGGCAAGTCCCTGTACGTTTCCTACACCTGGCATAACGACAGTACGGCACTGCGAGGCCACGCAGATGGCCTGGCGCAGGTGCAAAAAACAGCAGCCTTCTTTGAGAAATTGATGCAGGATAAACGTGTACAACAACCAGGCTTGTACGCGGCCGGCGCTGCTTACCTGCGTTTTATGGCAAAGGATTATGCCGGCGCCAAAGCAGTTCTTGCAAAAGCGTCTGACAGCGATGAAAAGATCAAAACACAGATGCAGCTGATCAACCTGCTGGTTGCTGCCAACGAAGACAAAACGCTTACCAGAGAACGTGAGGCAAAACTGTTGCCCTCCCTGCAATGGCTGGTACAAAAAGCAAGGGAGAACAACGATTTCGAGATCTTTTGCCGCAACTTTTTTTCGCAGATACTGGCGCAGCGTTACGAGCAACAGGGTGACTCGGCGAGAGCCGCCCTGGCCTATGGCTTGTCGGACCTGACCTTCCTTGTCAACAGGAGAAACAATGATTACAACTACTCCTCCCCCACTGCCATCTGGTATGCACGGGATGAAATGAGCACAGAAAGCCTGCTGCAATTGTACAACCTGATGACTGCACCCACTACGGCAACTGAAAAATTCCTGGTGCAGTATGCTTCTATCCGGCGGGATGATGTGATTGATGTGATTGGCACTTCGCACCTGCGGGACCGGGATTATGCAAAGGCCATTGAATGGTTGAACAAGGCCGGCAAACCACAGCCCCTGGTAGAGGAACGGTATGATTACAAAACCGACGAATCCACCACCATCAATGTGGATCCTTTTTTCGACTACCTGAACGACTGGCAGCGGTTCAATAAAGCAGTACCGGTGCCGTATACAAAACTTACACTGGCAAAAAAGCTGCAGGAACTGGAAACGAAAATCAAATCAGTTACCAGGGGTACCGACCCTTCCCGGCTTTATTACCAATATGCATCGGCGTTATACAACATGAGCTATTACGGCAACAGCTGGCAGGCCCTCGCCTATTACCGCAGTGGCGGCAACTGGAACCATGGCAATTACAAGCTTCCCTGGGAGAAAGAATACTACGGCGTACACACCGCAAAGCAGTATTACCAGAAAGCGTACGAAACAGCCACCAACAAAGAGTTCAAAGCGGCCTGCCTGTTTATGGTGGCCAAATGTGCACAACGCCAGGTTGTTTTCCCCGACTATGGCGATTATCCCACCTATGAAGCCTATGAAAAAGCAGAAGCAGCGGCCCAACACCGGTTTCAAAACAATGCTTTGTTTGCACAGTTCAAAAAAAGCTTCGGCACCACGAAGTTTTACCAGTATACGTATAACCGTTGCAGTTACCTGCGTGATTATGTAAAGAAAGAACAGCCGTCCGGCCGGGCCCGGTAAGGGTTGCAGGAAATCCAACACGGAACGTTTCTTTTGTATCTTAGAACAAATGAAATCTTATGGTACAGGAATTAGTTAATCAAATTGTAGAAAAAACAGGAATTCCGGCCGACAAGGCCCAACAGGTACTGGGAGTGGTGGCCAATTTTGTCAAACAAAAATATCCCATGGTTGGCGGACAAATTGATAATATGCTTGGCACCAGTGGTAAGCAGGGCGGCAATGATGCCGGTGCCGGCGGCGGCAGTAATTTTATGGGTGATATTGGTGGAAAGCTTGGCTTTTAACCACATGAAAAATCCCGCCTTTCCGCGGGATTTTTCTTTACAAAAACTTACTGCATAAATAAATTAGAAATGTCCCGCTTCTCCCTGCGCTTCACTACAGTAAAAGATGACAATGTCATTCTGCAAAAGCACTGAGATCTTCGTTTTATCGCTACTTCATTGGCAGTGACATAGCGCAAATGTCAGCTTACGCACAGAAACCACTCCTGCCAAACTTCATCAACCGCGCAAAAGATTGGATCAACCGTTTATTTAAATTGCTGAAATGTATGCTAACAGGAATGGATACCTGAAAGCCAAAGCCATTGCGTGGGATTGTGATCAGCAGCAAAGAACTATACATTAAAAGAAGTGCCATAGCGTGCATTGAAATCGCCTACCTGGTCTTCAAATGTAGATGACCTGCTGCCGCCACCACCTGAGGTGTCAGTTTGCATTGCTCCCACAGCTGCTAGTGCAAGTGCAGCAACGGCCACCTGCCCCCAGTTGATTTCGTTCTTCTTCAACCCAATCAGGGCACGGATGTCCTGTAAGATATGGTCAAGCTTTGTTTTGGCCCCTGCATCTAAAATGAAAGAAACATATTTGTCCACGATGTTGATGGCTACAAAATCAAGCGAGAGTTTTTCTTTTGCCACCAGTGCCGATTCCACCAGGAGCTTCGCACTGTTGTTGATCAGGTAGGCATCATCAAAATAACCTTCCAGGTTTTCCTTTCTTCGTTCTGCTTCATGGTCCTGGCTGTCCAGGTAATTCAGCAAGCGAATAACTGCCTCCTTTACGGCCACAGAACCGGATGTATTGGCTTCTGTTATCAACGCTTTCAACAGCGCCGGGCTTCCGGTGATATAATTGAGATAGCCACCCACAATGGATTGAATTATCCGATCACCCAAAATAAAAACTGCAAACCCTTTTAACTTCTGAACCAGGTCCTGGTGTGCAGCTCCCTTTTTCTGTTCAATGGCTGCCTCCAGGCGATGCACTGTTTTTTCTGCATCTGCCAGATTCAAAACACTGACAGGAGCCCCTCCTTCCTGTAAACGCCTTATATCATTTTCAATAAAGGTTTTGAGCTTGCCCATCAGCTCCGGATGAAAAGTTGCGTTTGCACTACACCATTGCTGCCACTGCTCCAGGTCTTTCAGGGGTACATTGCCCTGTTCCAGTCGCTGCATAATATTTTGCAGCATGAGCATTTTATCCTGTGCATCGGACATTACGTGGCGCCGTATGTCTTCGTTCTTTTTGCGCAGCTCTTCCAGCCGCGCCGCCCATTGCTCTTTTGCGCCGTCTTCGTTTTTATTGTTCTTCAGCCGGTAGGTATTGGTGTAATACAGGTAACCACCCAGGTCTACCACGTTGTCAAACGCTTCCCTGAACCAGGGCGTTTCCTTGTAATCAGCTGCCATCAGCATCAAGAGGCATCGCTGCAGCAGCAGCAATCCTGTAGGCACATCATCAAAAGGAATTCCTAAAAGTCCATTCAGCTGGGGGTGCAGATTAATACTTGTTGTATCAACCTGGAGTGGAATAATTCGTTTTCCCAACCCCTTTGCCGTTTGTATCTCCGCATTCACACCGGCCGATGAAGATGCAAAGGCCGTCCATACCAGTACCATGACATCGCACTTTGCTAGGCAGGCATCGATCTCCGCCTGAATAGTATCACCCGGCAGCAGTTGGTGAATATCATACCATACTTCATGACCATCTTTTTTTAGCGTTTCGCAGATTTGTGTTGCCAGTGATTTGTCGTTCCAGGAGTGACTGATGAAGACTTTCATGATTTCCTTTTTTGTGATGAAATAATAACATCTCAGCAAGGGAGGATTGTCATCTTCGAAGAAGTACGCGGTTAGGCTGTCTGGTAGTAACCAGGCGTAACCCTAATATAATCTATTTCTATCAGAATGCATGGTGAGGTCAATTAGCAGCCTTGCCCTTTGCCGGCCAGCAATTGTGAGGAGATATTGCTTTTTTGAGGTCGTTCCGTTGTATATGCCGGCCTGTCGCTATTATAAATCGATGTACACAATGCTGTGTTTTCGCTTGCTGAACCCATCCGACGCAAACAGTTTCCGAAACAGGAAGCCCAACCCGAATGCGCCAGCTGCCGTTCCTATCCTGCGCAGGTTGCGGCTGTCGGTAAGGGGCAGTTCATATAATGCACCGTTCAATACATTCAGTGCCAGGTAACCGCCACCGCCGATCATCAGCAAGGGCCCGGCGGCCTGTTTTAAAAAGCTTCTGCGCTGCTCCAGGTGTATGCGTTTGATATCCTGGAAACGCGTACCGGTCACCGTTGTCGTGATAGTATCCCTCACATACGTACCGAAATTTGTAGGGTAATAACGGATATCATACCAGATAACAAAAACACTGTCATTTCGAACCGCCTGTACAGGTCCCTGCAGGTAACTGCCATCAGTCAGTTGCATAAGTACGACGGAACCGGTATAAATGTTTTTCAGCACCCGCCCGTTTTGCTTGCGAACGCTGATGTAGTCGAGGCTTTGCCCAAATATTGTTTGCACAAAAAACAACAAACAAACCAGGAGCAGTGGTTTCATGCTTTGAAGCTAAGGCTTGGATTGAAAGCAAAAGGTTAAAGTAACATTCAGTGGCATATTCGTCTTTCTGAAAAAGAGAAATCCCGCCTTTCGACGGGATTCTCTTTTGTTTCGGTTACATAGGCTGGTTTTACCGTCCATAGTATGTTGAAGGTGCTAACAAGCCTTCACTTGTCAGCACCTTGTTATGATCTTAACTGCAACCCATGCTGTTACCGCAGTTGAGGCATTTGTAACAGGTTCCGCTTCTTACGGTAATGTGTCCGCAGGTGTTACAGGCCGGGGCATCGCTCTGCATGCTCTTGGCTGCAACGTTTACGGCATCCATGGATGTACCGTTTTTGGGCAAGGTTGCCGCCTGGGCCTTGATGCTTTGTGGCGTACTGGCTACAACCCGTACACTTGACAACTCAGGCTGTTTCACCGGCTCATCCCAGTCTTCCTCACCGGTGTTGCTTACTTCCGGTTTGTCCAGCACGTGCACCAGGTCTGTGCGGTTCAGGTATTCGTAACCGAGCAGGCGGAAGATAAAGTCAACAATTGAAGTGGCCGACTTGATGTTCGGATGCTCTACAAATCCAGCCGGGTCAAACTTGGTGAATACGAATTTCTCCACGTATTCTTCCAGTGGCACGCCGTATTGCAAACCAACTGAAACGGCAATGGCAAAACAGTTCAGCATGCTGCGCATGGTAGCACCTTCTTTCGCCATGTCAATGAAGATCTCACCCAGTGTTCCATCGCCGTATTCGCCTGTCCGCACAAACATGGCCTGCCCGTTGATCTTTGCCTTTTGTGTAAAGCCGCGGCGTTTGGCCGGCAGGGCACGGCGCTCTACAATCTTCGCCAACTGGCGCTTGAGTTGCGTATCGGGTGAAGCCTGAACACGTTTTTGTACTTCTTCCAGCAACTCCTGGATGGTGAGTTTGCCCAGATCCACTATCGCGGATTCGGTTTGCGGTTTGGCGTCCGGGGTTTGGAATTCCTCCACCTTCGCCTCAGCCTCAGTTTCTTTCTTCTTCTTATCACTCTTATTGCTAAGCGGCTGCGATAATTTCGAACCATCACGGTACAGGGCACACGCTTTCAGACCCAGCTGCCAGCTCAGGTAATACGAATCGGCAATTTCTTCTACTGTTGCTTCGTGTGGCAGGTTGATGGTTTTTGAAATGGCACCGGAAATAAAGGGCTGCGCCGCACCCATCATGCGAATGTGACCATGCGCATGAATGTAACGGGTTCCTTTTTTACCACACTTGTTGGCGCAATCAAACACCGGATAGTGTTCGGCCTTCAGGTAGGGTGCGCCTTCGATTGTCATGGTACCGCATACGTAGTCGTTAGCGGCTTCAATCTGGCTGTCGGTAAAGCCCAGCGCTTCCAGCAGGCTCCATTCGAAGTTGAAATATTGTTCGGGGGTAAAGCCAAGCCGCTTGAGGCATTCTTCACCCAATGTATACACGTTAAATACAAAGCCGATCTCGAAGGCACTGCCAACGGCTTTATCCAGCTTGGCAATTTCAGACGCAATAAAGCCTTTTTCGCTCAGCGTCTGGTGGTTGATGTGCGGCGCACCGGCAAAGGTTCCGGCACCTACAGCGTATTTGATAATCGCGTCGGTTTGTTTTTCATCATAACCCAGGTTCTTCAGGGCTACGGGTACCGACTGGTTGATGATCTTGAAGTAACCGCCACCGGATAATTTCTTGAATTTCACCAGGGCGAAATCAGGTTCTACACCGGTGGTATCGCAATCCATCACCAGGCCGATGGTACCCGTTGGGGCAATCACGGTTGCCTGGGCATTTCTGTACCCAAATTTCTCACCCAGTTCCACCGCATCATCCCAGGCTTTGCAGGCTGCCTTCAGCAGGTAGTCGGGGCAATACTGCGCTTTCAGACCCTGGGGTTTTATACCCAGGCCTTCATAACTGTCGGCATCATACGCTGCAAGGCGGTGGTTGCGCATCACCCGTAGCATATGCGTTTTGTTTTCTTCGTAACGGGGGAAAGCACCCAGCACTTCGGCCATTTCAGCGGAGGTCTTGTAGGCAATACCCGTCATGATGGCGGTGATGGAACCGGCAATCGCTCTTGCTTTTTCGCTGTCGTACGGAATACCGCTTACCATCAATACGGTACCGAGGTTGGCATAACCCAAACCCAGCGTACGGTATTCGTAGCTCAGTTGTGCCACTTCTTTGGAGGGGAACTGCGCCATCAGTACAGAGATTTCGAGTACGGTTGTCCACAGGCGGCACACGTATTCAAAACCTTCTACATCCAGTGTATTGTTCTCAAAGTTGAAGAACTTAATGAGGTTGGCAGATGCCAGGTTACAAGCCGTGTTGTCGATGAACATGTACTCCGAGCAGGGGTTGGAAGCCCTGATCTCGCCACCTTCGGGGCAGGTATGCCACTCGTTGATGGTGGTATTGTATTGTGTTCCGGGGTCGGCACAACGCCAGGCAGCATAGTTGATTTGATTCCACAACTCTTTGGCGGGAATGCGTTTCATCACGCGGCCGTCGGTACGGGCCGTCAGTTCCCAGTCTTCGCCCTTCTCCAGTTTCTCAAAGAAAGAATTGGGAATACGAACCGAGTTATTGGAGTTTTGTCCGCTTACGGTGCGATAGGCCTCGCCTTCGTAGTCGGAAGCATAACCCGCATCGATAAGTGCCTGCACCTTTTTCTCTTCTTCGACTTTCCAGTTCACAAATTCCACAATCTCAGGGTGATCGATGTCCAGGCAAACCATTTTGGCTGCACGACGGGTGGTACCGCCGCTTTTAATGGCACCGGCTGCACGATCGCCAATTTTCAGGAAAGACATTAAACCGGAGGAAGTACCTCCGCCACTCAGCTTTTCGCCTTCGCCGCGGATGTTGCTATAATTGGTACCGACACCGGAACCGTATTTGAAAATCCTGGCTTCCCGAACCCAAAGGTCCATGATACCGCCATCGCCTACCAGGTCGTCTTCCACGCTCAGGATAAAGCAGGCGTGGGGTTGCGGACGCTCATACGCCGAAGTTGATTTTTTCAACTGGCCATCGGCCTGGTCGACATAGTAATGGCCCTGGGGTTTGCCTGTGATGCCATAGCTTTCGTGAAGGCCCGTGTTGAACCACTGGGGGCTGTTGGGCACACACATCTGGTTCAGGATGGAATACACCAGTTCTTCGTAAAAAACCTGGGCGTCTTTTTCGGAAGCGAAGTAGCCATACCGTTCGCCCCATACCCGCCAGCAGTTGGCCATACGGTGTGCCACCTGCTTTACCGAAGTCTCGCGGCCTAGTGAGCCATCGGGCTGCGGCACGCCGGCCTTGCGGAAATATTTTTGTGCAAGAATATCGGTGGCGATCTGGCTCCACTGCCTGGGAACTTCCACGTTGTTCATTTCAAATACCACTTCGCCGCTAGGGTTACGGATCACGGATGTACGGTAATCGTACGCAAACTGGTCAAACACGTTGATGTCGTCACGTGTGTACTTCCGGGTGAACCGGAGTCCTTTCGTTGTGGTTTTTTTTGCACTGGCCATGTCCTAATATTTTATATTGATTGTAGTAGGTTTTCGTTTCTGTTATCAACTTTAAAACTTATACTATTGTTCAAAAAGTTGAGCGGGGAAACGAATGTATTTATCCTTGTCCGAAAAAACAGGCCATTAGAAGCCTAACAAATTGAAGTATTAACCATAAATTCCTTGAAACGCAAGCCTGACGTGAACTACATGATTTATGCACAACTTTTACAACTTTCAATCACATACGCTTGGTGAGTTTTTTAAAAAATCTTATAATAAAAAAGCACTGGTATTTCTTAAACTTTTGACTCCCACTTTCAACATGTCATGAGAAAGAATAACCTATTGCTCCTAAATCCCGCATAAAAAAATATTCAACAAACACATACCCAACTAAGAAGCTTAAACTTAGTTGCTTATGATACACTCTTATTATGAAAAGAAACTTTTCATTCATAATATATTGATTCCTAAGAGAAAGATGAGAAATAGAAATTTATTTCATCTTTTGATGTATACGGATTGATTTGTTAGTTATTCTTGTGGCAAGAAAAAGCCCCCGAAGGTGCTAGCTTCGAAGGCTTTATTTGTGTGATGAGGTTGAAGTGATTACTTCATCCAACAAGCACACATAGGTACAACCAAACAGCGTTTACCAGTGGAAGGACGGACAATTGTTCCGTCTTTCTTTTTGATAAATCTAAAGAAACCTGCAGGCACAGTTTTACCGCACTTGCTACAGATGGTCATTGCCATAGGTTTAGATTTAACTTAGTAATAGGCACTTCATAGTGGCCACTTACATACAACGACTTGCGCTGAACTGATGCTATTGAACATAGCACTTTATTCAAGTAGATAAGATAAATTGATTAATCAAGGCTGGAGTATTTTTCAACCGCACAGAGTATCTACTCAATTCACCAGAATCTACACCCAGTAAGGATTTCCACATATTTTTGGGCAAGACGAAAGTATCTTTCCCCGCCGAAAAAAAAAGGCCAGAGATATGCACATTGGTGGATAACTGCTGTGAAAAAATTTGCAACGCAGTCCGGCGCTCAATTCTGTGCATTTGTTGTGCAAAAACATTTTTTTGGCATGGTAGAAAATTGGATAAATCCACAGGGCTCACATAAAAAGAAGTTTTCAATAGAAGCACCCGCAGGTGATGAAATATCTTTTTCAAATCCGGTTGAACGGGACAGATAAATTCAACAGTTTCATTTTTCTTTACATAAAATCCCTGCGCAGCTATGCTGGTAAAAACCTTTGGCAGTGCCGTTTATGGCGTAGAGGCCATCACAATCACGGTTGAAGTAAACTGGATGGGCTCCAACACCGGTTACACCATTGTAGGCCTTGCTGACAATGCCGTGAAGGAAAGCATGCAGCGCATTGAAAGCACCTTTAAATGCATCGGCAAAGAGATGGCCCGCACCCGGATCGTGGTGAACCTGGCACCTGCCGACATCAAAAAGAGCGGAACCGCTTTTGACCTGCCCATTGCCGTGGGCATACTTGCCGCTACCAAGCAGGTAAAAAACGGCGAAGGTATTGATCGCTATATTATTATGGGCGAACTAAGCCTGGATGGCGAAGTGCGGCCCATCAAAGGTGCCCTTCCGATTGCCATACAGGCAAGAAAAGAAGGCTTCAAAGGATTGATCGTTCCTACCGCCAACGCAAGGGAAGCCGGTATGGTGAACAACCTGGATGTGTACGGCGTAAAACACATTCGCGAAGTGATCCAGTTTTTCGAAAGCGAGGGCCAAAGCCTGCAGCCGGTAAAGGTGAATACAAGAGAAGAGTTTTTTGAAAGCCAGTATGACTTTGAAATTGATTTTGCCGACGTAAAGGGGCAGGAAAATATCAAACGGGCCCTGGAGATTGCCGCAGCCGGCGGGCACAATGCCATCCTGATTGGTCCGCCCGGAGCAGGAAAAACCATGCTGGCCAAACGCCTGCCAACGATCTTGCCGCCGCTTTCCCTGCACGAAGCGCTGGAGACGACGAAGATCCATTCAGTAGCCGGTAAACTGCCGGAAAATACCACACTGATTGCCAAACGGCCGTTTCGTAGTCCGCACCACACGATCTCGGACGCAGGTTTGGTGGGTGGCGGCGGTGTGCCCCAACCCGGTGAAATTTCCCTGGCGCACAACGGTGTTTTGTTCCTGGACGAATTGCCCGAATTCAAACGCACCGTACTGGAAGTAATGCGGCAACCAATGGAAGAGCGGCGCATCACCATCTCACGGGCAAAGGTAGCCGTAGATTTCCCGGCTTCGTTTATGCTGATTGCCTCCATGAACCCCTGCCCCTGCGGGTATTATAATCACCCGGAAAAGCAGTGCACCTGTCCGCCCGGCGCCGTGCAGAAATATTTAAACAAGATTTCGGGCCCTTTACTGGACCGGATTGACCTGCATGTGGAAGTGACCCCGGTGCCATTTAGTGAGTTGTCAACGCTGAAACAACAGGAAACATCGGCCACCATTCGTGAAAAAGTAATCAAAGCCAGAAACATCCAGGAAGATCGTTACAAGGATGCTGCGGGCATTTATTGCAATGCACAGATCAGCAGCAAAATGCTGAAAGAGATCTGCGTCATCTCCACGCCGGGACAAAATTTATTAAAAACGGCAATGGAACGGCTCAACCTATCTGCAAGGGCTTACGACCGCATTTTAAAAGTTTCCCGAACCATTGCTGATCTGGCGGAAAGCAGCGAGATCAAAATTGAACACCTGGCGGAGGCCATTCAGTACCGGAGCCTGGACAGAGAAGGTTGGGCGGGATGATTCAATAAGCAATGGACAATAGACAATTGGCAGTGAAACAACAGGTAAAGAATAAAAATCACTATTCACCATTGACAATTGACCCTTCACCTTTCAAGAGCCAGAACGCTTCCTAAAATAATATTCGTTGATGATGCTGTAATGAAATTTGAGATAATACTTCCATCCCAAAACCTGCCGGATCTTTGGCCGGTGCAGCAGCCAAAAGGCCAAACGTTTATCAAAACCCAGGTGGTGTATTGTTTTTAACCAGTAACGGAAATTTTGTTTTTCGATTTTACGTATTTGCCCCGCAGTTAAGGGAGAAACAGCTCGCGGCAATGCACCCTCCCATTTTTTGTAAAGCAGAAGCGATTCTTCCATCCAGCGGCGATCGAACCGGCCCTCTGAAAAATGGTGCAGCAAAATATCATAGGTTACCGCAATCTCATTGCACCTACCGGCCGCCAGGCAAAAATCAATATCGTAGCAGTGAAAGTGCTTAAATGTATCCTTGTCGAAACGAATGTGCTCCGTTACTTCTTTTCGCACACACATCCATACACCATCCACCACTGCCACTTTTGCCAATTGCTCATTGTGGGGGTTTACGCAGACAGGTCCTGTTTCTTTTGCCGTGTATGAAAAAGACTGTACCAGGTTGATCCGCTCGGAGACCGGTAAACCCTGGCTGGGCCAGCCAATTGGCACGGCCGACTTGAATGTAGATCCGGCAACACCCAGCACGCCCAAACTGGGATTTTGTTGAAAGCAATCTTCTACCCTTTGTCCCCAGTTGCTGGTCAGCATAGAGATATCTTCGTGCATAAAGCAAAGGATTGGATAGTTTGCTTTAGCTATGCCTTCGTTATAAATTTCGCAGATACCTTTTGCCCCGCCTGCATTCTCAAAGGAAAGAATTTCAAAAGAAACACCTATTGTTTCTTCAATATTCGCCTTGACCTGCTCCAGCAGTGCCGGGTTGGCGGATGCAATGATGACCGATATCATAACAGTTCGAAAGATTGAAATTGCCCGGGCAAAACAAAACGAATAATTCAATGCCAACAAATTATTTAAAGAGACCGGGTTACCTTATCAGGAAATGAATCAGAGTTTTTGATAGTTTTACCCGGGAGCACCGGCTACGCATGAAGATTACTGCTTGCTGCCATAAATTACCATCCAATGAAATTTCTCTTTACAAAAGAAAAACCTTTACCACACGGCGTTAGTGAGAAAGAGTTAAAAAAACTGCGCAGAACGGAAGAAAAAACACCGGGTACGATCACAATGGATGGGCGGCCATTTCACTACCACGCCCCGCTGGATTTTTTTGTCACATATGAAGAGGTGATCCTCAATGAAATTTACAAATTCCGCTCTTCTTCCCCCTCGCCCTACATTATCGACTGCGGCGCCAATATGGGCTTGTCCGTTTTTTATTTTTCACAGCTTTATCCCGGGGCACGTATCGTAGCCTTTGAGCCGGAGCCTCCCATTTTTGAAGTGCTTCAAAAGAATGTGCAGCAATTTGGCCAGGGAAAGCAGATTGAAATTTACCAGAAAGCCGTGTGGGAAGAGGAAACAACTTTGCAGTTCTATACAGATCGGGGTATGGGCGGCAGCGTGGTGAATACCTACAAAGACCAGGTGCCAACAGAGATCAAAACGGTGCGACTGGCTGATTTCCTGCAGCAACAGGTAGATTTTCTGAAACTGGATATTGAAGGTGCCGAATACGTGGTACTAAAAGACTGTGCGCCTTACCTGAAAAATGTGGCCCATCTTTTTGTAGAGTACCACAGCTTTCTGAATAAAGAACAAAAACTGGAGGAGATTCTCAGCATACTAAAACAAAACGGGTTTCGCTACCACTTGCGGCAATCCTTTAGCCGAAATCATCCTTTTGTTGATTTGGACAGTGCCTGCGAAAACATGGACATGGCGATCAATGTTTTTGGTTATCGGTAGTAAAAATATTCTACCTGTTCACGTTTAGTGTTGTTCCATTTTGTTTTCTTATGGGTACCGAAAAAGGCAAGTTCTAATTACCAGGATGATAAGATCCGTCCTTTGAAGCAGCAGGCCAACAGCAGGGTAAGGTTTGCCTCCCTCGGGAAGAAGCTGCATACATCAACAAGCCTTACTAAAGCTTTTATTTCTCGTACAGTGTTACATTCCTATCTTTTACTTGCTGTATTTCACGCGGCTAAATATGGTAGTTTTGGCCTCTGGCCATTTTGTGATGTAACGGATTGGAATCCACCTACCCGATTCATCCGGAACCCGAATTTATCAACAGCATGAAATCTATTTTGTTCATTTCACTTATGAACGGTGATGCCTGGGGAGGCAGCGAAGAACTTTGGTACCAGTCGGCACTGTATGCAGCCCGGAATGGCTACCGCGTGGGTTGTGCATTTTATGACTGGCCACAAAAACAGGAACGCATTGCCTGCTTACGAGCGGCGGGCTGCGAGCTTTACCTTTTTTCCAACAAAGGCCGTGAAAAACGAACTTTCCTCGAACGGTTACAGTACAAGATTACCAAGCGAAAAGTAAGACGCTATGCGAACGCGTTGCCGTTCGGCGAATACGATCTTACCGTTATTAACCAAGGCTACCTGGAGGTCATCTCGCACTACTGGAAAGGGCTGCACCGGTACGTCGACAATTATGTGCTGCTTTACCACGGGTTTAATGAAAACGACCGCATCAAGCCCAAATACAAACCACTGCTAAAGCGATGGGTGCTGCATGCCCGGCAAAACCTGTTTGCATCCGAACGCACCAAAACCTTTCTCGAGAGAGAGTTAGCCATTACCCTGCCACATGCAGATACGCTGCTCAATCCCCTCACCTTTCCGGCCCCGCAGGAAAGCACCCCTCCGCCGCCACTGCAGGAAAACAATTACATTTTTGTGATGCTGGCGGCGCTGGATGCACGCAGAAAGGCACAGGACAATCTGATAAAAGCGCTGGCTGCTGAAAAATGGAAAGCCAGAAACTGGAAAGTATACCTGTATGGCCAGGGCCAGTCGGAAACTATGCTGAAATCTTTGATCCGCGAACAGGGACTGCAAGACCGTGTTCTCCTGAAAGGCCACACATCTGATGTAAAAAAAGCGTTGAACGAAGCCCATGTGCTGTTGCAGTTGACCCATATTGATGCCATGCCCCTGGCGGTGATTGAAGCCATGGCCATGACAAGACCAGTTGCCGTTAGTGATGTAGGCGATATGCCCAAATGGGTGACAGATGGTTACAACGGTTGGGTTAGTAAAAATGCTTCGGTAGATGAAATTTCATTGGCGCTGGAACGATGCTGGCAGAACCGGGCCCAATGGGATGAAATGGGTAACCATTCCTTCCGGTTGTTTCAGGAAAAATTTCCGGCTGTACCCGAAGCGTTTTTTCTGCAGCAGTTGAAAAAAGAGCCGGTTGGCAAACGTTACGGTGAGGCCGTACAATAAAATTTTCCATTCAATGTTCTACTGTTCCTGCTACACCGGTTTATTATGCTACCGGCAGGAAAGAATATTTCATCAGCGGTTTTGCCGAATCCATTGTTTGTACTTTTTCCTATAATACATATACCGGAAAATACTATAGTTCAGTTCACGTAGTCCCTTATATTTTTGCCGGATGGGTTCCAATGCCTTATTGAAAATGCGCTGCCCTTTGTGCTTGCATCCTGACTGGTAGTAATAGTTGATGTGAAGCTGCAGTACATCTTCACCAACGGCCTCTTTCAAAAGACGAAAAGCAGGATCGTGCAAAATTTTGTAAAACAACAAAATGTTGTCGCCATCAATAGCCGCAATATGACGAAGCAGCGCATCCTTGCTGCTTACAAGATTGGCACTCGTTTCTGAGCGGCCATGTACCCTGAAAAATGCAAGCGGCTCCGATACAAATGCAAGGCCTTTGTACAACCCAAGCCGTAAGATAAATTCAAGGTCAACCGCGTTGCGAAAATCAGTATCGAACATACCTGTCTTTTCCAAAAGGGTTTTTCTGAAGAAAAAGCAGGTAGGCTCACCCAAGGCATTTTCGGGTAACAATTCAGCCATATCCGCAGCCAGCCTTTCGGGGGTGATAAAAACCTCATCATCGAGGAAACGCTCAGGTACTACGCGTTTATATTTAGTTTGATAGCGGGTATGTGGTGAAACATCGTCGTGAATAATAAAGCGTCTCCGGCATAGTCCCAGTTCCAGGTTGTACGCCATACAGGCCGCCAGCATTTTTTCAACACAGGCCGGCAGCAGCAGATCATCCTGAAACAAAAATTTAATCCACTCACCACCGGCTTGTTCAATGCAATGATTCCAATTGGTTACCAAACCGGGATTGTTGTTTTTCACCAGACGGATATGAGGATATTGTTGTTGATAGGTTTCCACTACCGAAAGGGTAGCATCGGTAGAGCCATCATCGGAAATCAGGATTTCAATATTTTGATAGGTTTGATTTACCGCCGATTGCAGACATTTTTCAAAATAATCACCGGCATTGTATGTAGGAATACAGATGGATACCAAAGGAGAATGTTGCGTCATATCAGTAAATCATTAAAAGTATGCAGCCTGGCATGAATGCACAAGGCCAGCGCATAAAACCGGGCAAAATTCGTATTTCCCGTTTGATTGGCCATCTGTCTGCAAAGGAACTATCGCAAGGAAACCTATCTTCTGATTCTGGCACCGTTTGTATGATGATACGTTCTCTTCACATCACAACAAAAAAGAAAATTTAAAAAATATTTGCCCTTTATTTCCTTTGCAGGGAATGAATGAACACAACAGCAGCCGAAAAGATGGCATGAAGGAGTTCTTCGGGCAGATGAACCAGTTTTTTGACAAGGTGTTTGTCATCACACTCCGGCGTGCTACCGACCGGCATGCACATATTCAACGCGAACTGGACGGCTTGCATTATGAATTGTTTTTTGGCAGGGACAAGCAAGACTTCACTGTTGAACAATTAGAAAGAGAAGGCATTTACAACGAAGCTTTGGCCCGTAAGCATCACCGTTACGGCAAAGCCATGCCCCCCGGCATGATCGGTTGTTCGTGGAGCCATGCGGAAGTTTACAAAACCATTCTTAACGAAGGACATCAAAAAGTGCTGATCCTGGAAGACGATGTGGTGATCGATAAGAACGCGGTTGCCGTTTGGGGAGATGCCCTTACCGAACTTCCTGCAGGCTGGGAACTGCTTTACCTTGGTTTTGCGGAGAAAGAAACGGTTCCGCCGATGGCATTGTTGAAAAAGGCCGTGTATCACCTGCAGCACCTTTTTGGTGGCCTGAACTATTCCCATACCACCATCCGTAATCTTTACCCCAAAAAAATCGGCAGGTATGTATCGAAAGCCGGTTACCACGACTGTACGCATGCTTACGGCCTCACCCGTTCCGGTGCCGAAAAGCTGCTACGGTTACAAACACCGATAAGCTTTTTTCCTGACAACCTCCTGGCACATGCCGCCACCAACGAGTTGGTAAAAGCTTACATTATTCAGCCAAAAATCATCAACCAGCAGTACCAGGTTGGCACTACTTCTGTATCCTATATTAACCAATAACGGAAGCCCAGCACATGCAGAACGCAATTCTTTACCAGGCCTATGGCGGAACCGATTATACCAATGAGTGCAGGTACTCGCTCTTAAAGTATCTCCAGGTGTACAACCTTACGCCGCCTGCCGATACAGCCATTGTTATTTACACTGATACGCCGGATGTGTTTTCCGACTTCACCCCATTCTTTCACCATCTCCGTACGCTGCCGCTGACAAAAGAAACCGCGCAGCGCTGGCGGGGTGCCAACAACTTTGTGCATCGCCTGAAGATTGAAATGCTGATCGACTTTCTGCATCGCTTTGAAGGCAATCTACTGTACTGCGATACCGACACCTACCTCACCGCTGCCATTCATCCCCTATTCAATGAGCTTGAAGCGGGCAGCTTTTATATGCACCAATATGAAGGCACCATTGACAAAGGGCAAAATCCTGCTTTTCATAAATGGGAACGGTTCCTGTCTACTACACCTGTCGCCTACAATAACCAGCAGGTACAGTTTGACAAAAGCCTGCAGATGTACAATGCCGGCGTGGTAGGACTGAACAGCCGGCAGAAAGGGCTCCTGCAGGATGTACTGGCCCTGACAGATGCCGTTTATGCAAAGTTTCCCAAACACATTGCCGAACAGTTTGCCTTTAGCTATTGCCTGCAAAAAAGTGGCACCCTCAAAACCGCTGACCACCTGGTGGCGCATTACTGGAACCTGAAAGAGTTTCGCCAGTTGCTGAAGTTATTTTTTACGCTGAACGCTGAAGAAAGCATTCCCAACCTGATCAAAAAGCTGCATGCCATGGACGCAATGGCCATTCAGCAGGAAAAAAATACCTACGAAGACCTTCCCTTTTTGCAGCGATTATTTAACACTATAAGGGGCAAAGGCTGGAAAATAGCGCAGTATGAAAAACGGCTCTAGGCCTTAGCTTTACAGAATGAAGATCCTGTATACGTATCTGAAGCCACATAAAGGACTGGTGTTTTTGGTGCTGTTCCTGGCTGCCATGAACATTGGGTTTTCGCTGGTTGATCCCATCATCTTTGGCCGACTGATTGACCTGGCAACCCAATATACCCAAAACAAAGGGGCCTACCCTTCCTTTTTCTGGAGTTTTGCAGGTCCGGTACTGACGCTCTTAGGCGCATCCATTGGCGTGGCCATGATCAGCCGGATAGCGAAAAACTTCCAGGATTATTTTCTGAACGTGATTCAGCAAAAGTTTGGCGCCAAGGTTTTTACCGATGGACTGAAACACGCCATGCGCTTACCCTACCAGGAGTTTGAAGACCAGCGCAGCGGCGAAACCCTCAGCATTTTGCAAAAGGTGCGTACCGATACGGAAAAGTTCATGAACTCCTTTGTGAATATCCTGTTCACCGTGATCGTTGGCATTGTGTTCGTGGCCATCTTTGCGGCCCGTATTCACTGGTCGCTGCCTTTTATTTATTTTGGAGGGATCGCTATGCTGGTGGTCATCTCCAATCTTCTTAGCAAAAAAGTCAAGACCATTCAAAAAACAATTGTTTCGCAAACTACTTCGCTTGCCGGCACCACCACCGAATCGCTTCGCAACATTGAACTGGTAAAAAGCTTGGGACTTACCGGGCAGGAAGTGGATCGGTTGAACAAGAACACGTACAAAATCCTGGGACTGGAACTCACCAAGGTTAAACGCATTCGTTCTATTTCGTTTATACAGGGAACGTTTGTAAACACGCTGCGGCAGGTTATACTTTTTATGCTGCTTTGGGTAGTGTACCAGGGCGAACTGACCGCAGGCCAACTGGCCACGATGCAGATTTTTTCCTTTTTTGTTTTTGGACCGCTACAGGACATTGGCAATATTTTGTTGAACTACCGCGAAGCGGAAGCCTCATTGAACAATTTTGAAAACCTGATGCAGAAGGCGCCGGAAACCGAGCCGGTTCACCCCAAACATTTAGGGCCTGTGCAGACGCTGGAATTCAGAAACGTTTCTTTCAAGCACCAATCAGCCCAACACAAGGCTATCGACAACATCAGCTTTACCACGCAAAAAGGGGAAACCATTGCTTTTGTCGGGCCTTCCGGTTCCGGTAAGACCACCCTGATGAAATTATTGGTGGGTTTATACCGGCCAGCCGAAGGCAATATTTTTTACAATGGTCTGGACGAGAACAATATCCAGTTTGATGACCTGCGCAGGCAGATTGGATTTGTAACGCAGGACACGCAATTGTTCAGTGGCACCATCCGGGAAAACCTGTTGTTTGTAAATCCGAACGCCACCGAGGATGAACTGATGGATGCCTTATATAAAGCATCCTGCCAGAACCTTATCCAACGGGCTGAAAAAGGCATTGACACCATGATTGGTGAAGGCGGCCTGAAACTTTCCGGTGGTGAAAAGCAACGCCTTTCCATTGCCCGGGCCCTTATCCGTAAACCGGCCCTGCTCATTTTTGATGAGGCTACATCCGCACTGGATTCCCTTACGGAAGAAGAGATCGGGAAAACCATCCGCAATGTGTCTTCGCTGCAGAATCAAATCACTATCCTCATTGCGCATCGCCTTTCCACCATCATGCATGCCGACAGAATTTATGTACTGGAAAGAGGTGTGGTGATTGAAACCGGTACACATGAAAGTTTGCTGGAAGAAAAAGGCCTATATTATGCCATGTGGCGGCAACAGATCGGGGAGCGAAAAACAGCCCCCCTGCCTCCTAAAGGAGGAGTGGCTGCCGCACCGGTTTCACTTTAATAAGATGGCTTCTTTTTGTAGATATCTGTTCTGAACGATGAACGGAGCGTCGCAACAGAAGCAGCATAGTTATTCTGTCGATCGTAACATCATAAACATTGAACCCCTTCAGGGTTCTTTTTTAGTTCACCTCTTCTTTCACCGGGTTTCACCCGGCGCTATTCATATTGAAGCCCTTCGGGCTTGGGGTGAGAAGAAAGCAGCAAGTAATTACAAATACAAAAAAGCCCCTGTCAAAAGTTTGACAGAGGCTAAAAATGGATTGTGCAAAAGCAAGGCACTGTGCCTGGATCTCCCCTCCATTGGAGGGGCCGGGGGAGGCCCTTATTTCTTACAAAAAGCTGATCGGCACATTCAATTTCACCGAGAAATTACGGCCCATGTTGAACACACCCTGCCGTCCCGTAACCTGGTTAACGGCTGTGTACTTTAACCGGCTCAGGTGCTCCTGGTATGCTTTGTCGGTAAGGTTGGTCACCGCAAAATGAAGACTGGCCAGCGTTATTCCTTTTCGGGAAACAATATCTGTTCCCAGGCCGCTGTTCAGCAATACATAACCCGGCGTGCTTGTTTCGGTATTGTAACCGGTAAAGGCCTTGTTTTGTGTAAACACAGAATTGGCTTCCACCAGGAAATAAAGATTGCGCAGGCTTTTTCCCGCCTTTTTCAGATCGAAGCGCAATTCACTGTTCAGGCGTGCCGCCGGAATCAGGGGCAAGTTATTGCTGCCATCCAGGGCTTCGTCGAAACGGCCACGGACAAACGAAAACGTATTTTCAAAATGCAGCCAGTCCAGGGGGTGCGGATGCAGGTCCAGTTGCAGTTCCACACCAGCCAGTTTGGCGTCCCGCTGGTTAAAGCTGAACGCTTCCAGTGTTTCGCCGTGATCCATAACCAGCGAATCGCCACCCAACTGGCTTTGCAGGCGCTGGTAGAAAATAAAATCATTGATACGGTTGTAAAACGCATTCACCGTTAAACTGAAATGCACCGCATCTACTACCACGCCGGCATCGGCCTGCAGGCTTTTTTCAGAGGTCAGGTCACGCTGCCCGTATTCGAACCGGTTGGTGCCTTCGTGTCCGCCGTTGGAGGCCAGTTCAGAAAGTGTGGGCGCCCTGAAACCTCTTGCCAGGTTAGCCTTCAGTGTCAGCTTTTCCACGGGATGATAGCTGATGCCTGCACTACCGGAAAAATTGGAAAAGTTGCGGGAGAACGGTTCAAACTTTCTGTCGCTGCCCTCCCATGTCTCTTTCGAAGTGATGGAGCGGCTATCGAATCGGAGTCCACCGGTCAGTGTTGTTTTTTCAAAGAACCGCTGCATGAATACAAACGCACCGGCATCAAAGAGGTTGTAGTCGGGAATAATGGCTTCTTCACCTTTGTTGGTATTGGCCTGCTGCATGCCGCTGATACCTAAAGTGGTTTGCCAGTCCCGCGTTTGCGGAAGGGTCCATTGCAGGTTATACCCAAGTGTTTTCAGATCAAAAAACAAGTGCGCCTCGTCGGGATGCTCCACTTCGCCCAGTTCTTTGCGCAAATTATTCTGGTAAGACAGGTTCAGCTTCAACCGGCTGCGGCCGATATTGAAGTTGTTATCGCTAACCAGTTTGTAATGCCGAACATTCTGAAAAGGCACCAGCGGTGTGCGACTGTCAAAATCATCCTTGGTGGCAACTCTTTCCAACGCTGATTCAGGATAAACCAGGAATTGCCCGGTGGCATCATCACGGTCACCTTCCACCATTCCCAGGTCCTGGTTCAGCGAACTAAATATCAGGTGACTGAATCCCCAGCTTTTGTTCAACCCGACATACCCACCAAAATTGGTTTCCTTAAACCGCGAGTTCAACACACGGCCATCATACCTGTTCTGGTAATCTCTTGCCGAACGGTTGGTGACATAGGCATTCCAGTTAAAGCCATTCAGGTGGCCGGCAATATTGCCATTCAGGCCTGCCAGCGAGTTGTTGCTTTGATAGTTGGCCAGGATATTTCCCCTTACAGTTCCTTCGGGCACGGGCACATTGGTAATAAAGTTTATGACGCCGGCCAGGGCATCGCTGCCGTACATCAGCGACGAAGGGCCTTTCAGCACTTCTGCCCGTTGCACACTCAGCTCGTCAATCTCAACGCCGTGTTCGGCCCCCCATTGCTGCCCCTCCTGGCGAACGCCGTCATTGACAACAACAACGCGGTTAAAGCCCAATCCCCGGATGACCGGCTTGGACACGGCAGGACCGGTACTAACCTGTGCCACTCCCGGCTGGCGGGAAATCAGGTCAATGATATTAGTGGCAGGCGTCTGCAGCATTTCTTGGCGGCGCATCAGCGAAACTGGTATGGGAGCGTCGCGAAGTGTGGTGGCATGTGCTACCCCGGTGATGGTAACGCCTTCCTGCTCTGTTACCGAAGGTGCAATGGCAAAGTTCTTTACCATACTGGAATAAACATCGATATGGACAACCTGTGTATTGAAACCGGCGTATGAAACTTCTATGGTGTGGTGACCTGAAGGAAGGTTGTTGAAGCTGTAATTACCTACTGAATCGGCTGTGGCACCAATACGGATATCTGCCATAAAAACAGAGGCGCCGGGCAGCGGCTCACCGGTTTGGGCATCGGTAATTTTACCGGTTAAATTGATGCGGTTTGCTGGCTGCGCAAAACCAATGGCAGCACTTAACAATAATGGAATAGCAATCAAGAATTTATTCATTGATCCAATGATTTAATCGTCAGTAAAAATGTGAGAAGATGGAGGCAAAAACGAAAATCAGATCAATGGTGGTCCCCTGCTTTCGGTTTGCAGGAAGGTGGTGGGAAGAAGGAAGCCGGGAACATACACGGATTGCGCATCAACAAACGAAGGTTGTTCAATAACAGGTTGAGCAGCGTCACCCACGTAAGGGGCCGTAATCACCAGTTCATCAAACGAGCAATGAAATGTGGGGTTGTGAAAGTGTGGCGCAGACTGGTCCTGGTCGCGGCAAACCTGTTCATCGGTATGCGAAGTCAGGGCATCATGAAAAAGGTGGCCGGGAGTGACACTGATGGTAAACACCACCAGCAGCAATGCGGCAATAGCTTTTTGTATGATACTCTTTTTTTGCAACACAAATGTTTGGTCCAGCCCATTAAAAATGAACGGTTGTTGCAAAAATAAAGTGAAATAAGGGAACGGAACGTTTTGAGCGAATGGTCTTAACAAAAGGAAAGAGAAACTCCTTTGGGTTCGGCAATGAAAAAGAAGCTAAACCGGGTTTATTTACGAAGCCTTCAGGTACCGGTTAAAATTGGCAATGATGTTTTTATAACCATCGTAATGGAAGGGCTTTTTCAAATACGAGGCAGCACCTAGCTGTGCACAGGCTTCTTTATCCTGCTTGCTTTCCGAGGTAGACAATACAATCACGGGAATGGCTGCCAGGTGTGGTTGCGACTTTATATAATGTAAGGTTCGACGCCCATCCCAACGTGGCATGTTCAGGTCCATTACAATCAAATGGGGAAGCAGAGTAGGCGCTATCGAATTGAGATAAGCAACCGCTTCCTCCCCGCTGCTTGCGCAAATCAGTTTTGCGGTATTGCCAGCATCTTCCAGCGAAGATTGTAAAAAAAGGCAGTCGTCACTATCATCATCAATGTAGAGGATTGTAGCATCCGCAGTTATGGTGGTGTTCATAATAGTTGTGGTTGGTGGCAGAACGAATTTAGTTAAATTAATCCTAACTCATGTTAAATTATTACTATTCATTTTTCCACCAACCAAAATGGCTCAAGTGGAAATACCACGCCACTCCTGTTGTTTATAACCGCTCCAGGATGCCAGCGATCCCTTGTCCGCCACCTACGCAGGCCGTTACCATTCCATATCTTTTACCGGCACGTTTCAGGTCATTCAGGTTCTGGATGGTCAGCTTAGCTCCGGTACATCCCAAAGGGTGACCCAAAGCAATGGCGCCGCCGTTGATATTCACTGTATCAGGATTCAACCCGGCTTCGCGGATCACAGCAATTGATTGCGAAGCGAAAGCTTCATTGAGTTCAACAAGGTCGATCTGGCCCAGGTTCATCCCTGACTGTTTCAATACCTTGGGGATGGCCGCTACCGGCCCAATACCCATAATGCGGGGATGCACACCAGCCGAGGTACAGGCTACCAGACGGCCTATGGGTTGAATGTTCAATTCTTTCACCAGCCGTTCGCTCATCACCAGCACAAAGGCGGCACCATCGGAGGTTTGCGACGAGTTGCCGGCTGTAACCGTTCCGCCTGCAGCAAATACCGGTTTCAGTTTGGCCAGGGCTTCCGGCGACGTGTCGGCTCGAGGGCCTTCATCCGTGTCCACGGTATATTTCCGGGTAGCCTTTTTACCTCTTTCGTCCACATACACCTGCTCAATTTCAATGGGCAGAATGCCTTCCTTAAAATAGCCGGCCTCAATTGCCTTCAGCGCTTTTTGGTGCGAATGATAAGCAAAGCTGTCCTGCTCATCACGACTAACGTTGTATTCTTTTGCCACTGCTTCGGCAGTAAGGCCCATACTCAGGTAATAATCCGGTTCGTCTTTGGCAATCGAATAAGCCGGAACCGTTTTCCAGCCAGCCGTAGGCACAAGGCTCATGCTTTCGGTGCCACCGGCCACAATGCAATCGGCCATGCCCATACGGATCTTGGCTGTTGCAATGGCGATGGTTTCCAGGCCGGAAGCACAATAACGATTTACCGTCATACCCGGAACCTCAAAACCCAAAGCTCTTGCGGCAATGATACGTCCCACCTGCAGGCCCTGTTCCGCCTCCGGTACGGCATTTCCTACAATCACATCATCCACTCTATTCTTATCCAGTTGCGGCACAGAGGCCAGCAGACCTTTGATTACATCAATGGCCAGGTCATCGGGCCGGTAAAACCGGAACCCGCCTCGTTTTGCTTTTCCAACAGCCGTTCTGTAACCGGCTACGATATACGCTTCTTGCATAGGAAAAATTATATGGGAAAGATACGGGAAAATATAAATAGTTGCATCAACAACCTTCCTATAAAAGCTTAAAATGCTGTCGTACCTGTTTTGGGTACAACTGCTGCGCCAGTTTGGGATTAGACCGGTCGTAGCCAAGAAACAGCCACTCCGGTGCCTGCGCATCTTTGATGGCAAACATCAGCTCTTTTCCGGACACCTGAATGCTGTTGGTGGCGGTTTGCACAGTAATCTTTTTACCGGGAAAACCCTGCCTGAACGACGCCAGCATAACATCCGCTATTTGTTTATCGGCAAGATCCATGGAATCATTCAGGGCTATGTTCATCGACATGTAATAATCTACCTTGCGATAGTTTGCACTGCCTGTTTTGTAAATCGGACTGATAGCAACAACGGCCATGCTGTCAAATGTGATTTTCATCCCCGGTGTATTGAACGCCGTTTCCATGGTTTGCACCAGTTGCTCTTTGGGGACAATGGTAAAGATCCTGGGATGCATGTAGTTCATCACCCCGGCAAAATCAAGTTCCTTGCTTAGCGCCATATAGGTTTTCAGGCGCTTGTTCAATTGGGCATCGGTGGAGGTTTGTGCCGAAGCGGCAAAAAACAAAAAAGGAAGCAGCAGGAAGGTTAGCTTTTTCATGTATAGTCTTTGAGCAAGTTTAGGGTTTTCATTTCAGAAATACCAGAACTCTTTTTGAATTTATCTTCGCGGCCGATGTACCACATTTTACGCCGCCTTTTGTTCCTGCTGCCGGCTGAAACCGCACACCATTTTTCCATGAACGGCCTGCGCCTGCTTTGCTCCGTTGCACCGCTGCGCCGTTGGCTGAAAAAGTTGTTTGCCCCGGTAAAAACGGGTCCGTTCAGTGCTTTCGGTCTCCTGTTCCCCAACCGTATTGGGCTGGGTGCCGGCTTTGACAAAAATGCAAAATACCTGCGTGAGCTGGAAACACTGGGCTTTGGTTTTATTGAAATTGGTACGGTAACTCCGCGACCACAGGAAGGCAATGAAAAACCACGCCTCTTTCGTTTACCCAAAGACAAGGCCCTCATCAATCGCATGGGCTTTAATAATGAAGGCGTGGAAGCTGTTGCAAAACGGTTAAAGCAATGGCGGAAAAAGTCTGGGACTTGGGGTGTGGAGTCTGGCGTTGCGGAAGGCCAAACCCCAAACCTTATCATCGGCGGTAATATTGGTAAGAACAAGGTCACGCCCAATGAAGAAGCATGGAAAGATTACGAGATTTGTTTCCGTGCCCTGCACCCCTATGTAGATTTTTTCGTGGTGAATGTAAGTTCGCCAAACACACCCGGCTTGCGGGAATTGCAGGAAAAAGATGCCCTGAAAAAAATCCTGACACACCTGCAGGCGATGAACAAAACATTTGCCGTGCAACGTCCTGTCCTGCTCAAGATTGCTCCCGATTTAACACGGGAACAAATCAATGATGTCATTGACTTGGCAAAGGAAATCAACCTCGATGGACTGGTAGCCACCAACACCACTATCAGCCGCGAAGGTCTCCAAACACCAAACGCCAAACTCCAAACCATCGGTGCCGGTGGCCTAAGTGGAAAACCGGTTACACAGCGAAGCACGGAAGTCTTACAATACATTCATCAAAACACCGGCGGCACCATTCCACTGATTGGTTCGGGCGGCATTTTTACAGCCGAAGATGCTGCCGCGAAAATTACAGCCGGCGCCTCCCTCATTGAAGTATGGACAGGCTTTATTTACGAAGGACCTTTTATTGTAAAAAATAGCAGCAGAGGCCTTTCCTGACTACTCTTCCGGAAAAGAATTTAGCAGGAGTGTGGCCGCTACAATGCCGGCCGTTTCGGTACGCAGCCTTGTATTGCCCAACGCCACCGGTGCGAATTGCTGCTTCAGCGCTGCTGCAATTTCTGCAGGTGTAAAATCACCTTCCGGGCCAATGAGGATAGTTGATGACAGATGACGGATGATGGATGACAGTTGTTGTTTTTTTTCGGGCAAACAATGCGCAATCAATTTTTGATCACTTGTTGTTTGTTGTATCACATCCCTAAAGGCTGTTGGCTGGTGCAACAGGGGCAGCCAGGTTTGCTGTGACTGTAACATGGCACTGATCATAATACCCCGCATTCTATCATAACGAAACTTTTCTTTTTCGGTCCGTTCGCACAGCAGCGGGATGATCTCAGTCACTCCAATCTCGGTTGCTTTTTCCAAAAACCACTCAAAGCGGGAAGCGTTTTTTACAATTGATATGGCAATGGTGACATGGGGGTGCCGCGCTTCTTCTTTTTCAATCGTCACAATTTCCACTACGCAGCGTTTGCGGTTGTCATCAATGATCACGGCCTTGGCTTTGCTCCCTTTGCCATCCGTTAGCAACACCTCCTCTCCCTTTTGCATGCGCAGTACACCAATCATGTGCTTGGACGTATCCTCATCCAACTGAAGTTTTTTTTCATCTACACCTTCAACAAAAAAATACGGGAGTGCCATGGTGCGAAGCTAAGCTAAGAGACAAAGAGAAATTATTTTGAGAAAGTGCGTTTTTGATTGGAAAAGTGAAAAAGAGTTCAGGATATACATCTTTGCTTTTTGATAGTTTTCCGTGAAGTATGAACGAAGGGAATGCCAGTAAAAAGAAAAGAGAGAAAGAGTCATCAACAACTTCTCTTTCTCTCTTTTCAAATCTTTTTCTCTTGGCCTTAAAACGGATCGTCGTCATCCATATCATTCATCTTGCTGCCGGTTTGGATGTACAGTTTAGGACCATCCGTATCGGTTACCGGCTTCCAGTTGGGTGGCATGGTAAAGCCGCCGCCAAATTCGTCGCCGTTGTCTTCAAAAAATTTCTGGATCTCCAGTCGTGCCCGGAACTTCAGGTTTTCCAGCGAACCGTTCCGGTGCTTGGCAATACGCAGGTGGGTTTCTCCTTTGACGCTTTCACCCATTTCATTCTGGTTGATCTCGTGGTACTCGGGACGGTAGATAAAGCATACCATGTCCGCATCTTGTTCGATGGCACCCGATTCGCGAAGATCCGAAAGCTGCGGCATCTTGTTACCGTCTTTCCGCTTTTCTACTTCACGGCTTAACTGCGAAAGGGCAATCACCGGCACCTGCAGTTCTTTCGCCAGTGCTTTCAGTGACCGGGAGATGTTGGAGATTTCCTGTTCACGGTTGGTATTTCTTCCTTCGCCGGTACCGCTCATCAACTGCAGGTAGTCGATAATGATCAGGCCAATGTTGTGTGCATTTTTCAGGCGGCGGCATTTGGCCCGCAGTTCAAAAATGTTCAGGGCAGCCGTATCGTCAATAAACAGTTTGGCGTCGGCCAGTCGCTGGATACCGCGTTTGTACAACTGCTCCATTTCGTATTCTTCCATCTTTCCGCGGGCAATTTTTTCCAGCATGATTTCGCTTTCCGCCGAAAGTATCCGTTGCACCAGCTGCGCCGCACTCATCTCCAGCGAAAACACCGCTACCGGTGTAGGCTTGGTGGGATGCAGCGCCGCATTGCGGGCCAGGTTCAGTGCGAATGCCGTTTTACCCACTGATGGACGAGCCGCCAGGATGATCAGGTCCGTGTTCTGCCAGCCATAGGTAATTTTATCTAGATGCGCAAAGCCACTGGGCACACCCGTAATTTCTTCGTTGCGGTTACGCATGTCCTCAATCCGCTGGATGGTTTTTACCAGTACCGAATCAATTGTTTCCACGCTGTTGCGCAGGTGCTCCGATGTTACCTGGTAAATTTTGCTCTCCGCATCATCCAGCAGGTCGAATACATCGGTGCTGTCTTCGTATGCATCCGAAATAATTTCACCACTGATGCGGATCAGCTCCCGTTGAATAAATTTTTGCAGGATGATCCGTGAGTGGGCCTCAATATGAGCGGAGGAAGTAACGGCGTTGGTCAGTTTGGTTACGTAATAAGGGCCGCCAACAATGTCCAGTTCTTCGTTGGAGCGCAGTTCTTCCACCACCGTCAGCATGTCGATCGGCTGGCTTTTGTTGGACAGGCTTTTCATGGCCCGGAAGATGCGCTGGTGCGCATCCACGTAAAAGCATTCTGATTTTAAGATCTCGGCTACCGTATCGAAAGCCCCTTTCTCCAGCATGATCGCACCCAGCACAGCTTCTTCCAGGTCCCGGGCCTGCGGTGGCACTTTGCCATACACCATGGTGCTCAGGTCAAGTGGTGTTTTGCGGCCTCTTTTCTTATCGCGGTTGAGGTTAGTTAAATCCATACAAGTTTGTTTAGCATTGATAGTTCATCAACGACCCGTGGATTTGTACAGCCTTGTAATTTATGGTGGTGGAGTATCTCCGTACGTTTCCTAAAGTCAGTCAACGAATGTAAGCGGTTCAAATTCCTGCGTAACGATTTAGTAACAATTAAATTAATCCACAGCACTTTGCACAGGTTATTAACAGGATTGCCGCCTCCATTCACATTGGTGTCAATGCAATGCACAAAATTCCAATTTTTTTAGCATCCGGCGGCCGGTTGTGCACAAGTTTTTGTGTGCAAAAAAGCTGGGATTTTTTTGGCTATATGAAATGGATAACAGAATGGGCTTTTCAGCGGTTTTCCATTGTTCTGCTGCTTTGCTTCTTCCCGAAGCGGCTGGTTTTCAACTGATAAATTGCAGAATCGGGTAATGTTGATAATTTTTTATGTTCCCGGCAGCAGTGGTACTAGTAAGCTGCCGTTGCGTCGCACCCTTGTACGTTCTGTATTTCTATTGTGCAAGTTTTGAACCACCAAGACACAAAGACACAAAGGAACAAAGCATTTCTCTGCGCAATCTCCGTTTTCGCTGCGTTCCTTCGGTTTCAAAACCAACCCTCTTCTGGACAGAGTAAAACAACGATCCATTGCTACCTTAGAAAGTTCATCCTAACTCCTAACTCCTAACTCCTAACTCCTAACTCCTAACTCCTAACTCCTAACTCCTAACTCCTAACTCCTAACTCCT
>DASYHD010000039.1:0-117178 GCA_035998945.1 Flavisolibacter sp.
GCGGTGGCCCCTTCGATCTTTTGGCCGTTGCGGTACCACTGGTAGGCGGTTCCCCCACCCACGGTGAGGGTCACCGTGCTGCCGGGGCAAAGCGTGGCCGCCGCCGGGGTGATACTGCCCGTGGGGGCGGTGCCGGCAGCTTTGATGGTATCAATATTGACAGGTGAAATACATCCGGAGGAATGTTTTACAGAAACACGATAAATACCCGGAGCCAAATTGGTAAACTCCCCGCTTGTATTGGAATAATCATTTCCATTGATGCTGTATGTTAATCCAGTAGCTGGAGCCGGACTTACTACTTTGATGGAACCGGTTGCAGTTTGACAATCAGGTTGAACCAATGTAGTAACAGGTGGAGCCGGTGTTTTTCTATCGCTGCCTTGAACTTTAGACCTTTCAGAACGATCAACACACAGACCTGATATAACAACCCTGCGGTAACAAGTATTTGGATCGGCGTTGGCAGGAACAACATAATCTTTACCATTTGCTCCAGATATTGGTAAAAAACTATTCTCACCACAATTGCCAGTGGCAAATTCCCATTGATATATATAATTGCGATTACCACCGGTTGGTACTGATCCCCGAAGAATGGCTACTGTATTTTCACAAACAGGTGGTTCAATGGAAAAGGTATTGTTTTCAATGCGATTACGACAGGGCTGCCCCTGTGCCTGTGCAGAGAAATTAGAAAACAGCAGCCAAATAAGTATAACAAATCCGCATTTCTTTACATAGAAAACAGATGACGTTCGAGACTCGCCGCTTGGCAACATATGCATGGTTTCAGTGCTCTTCAGTTAGAAATTGTTTTCATTCATCGCTTCACAAAGGGCACGACGTATGGATTATGACAGGGTCATGTTTACTCAAGGGGTACTGATAAACTGCGAAGTCTCAAAGCAAATTTGTAGGGTTGCAAGTATGAACCTGAAATAGAAACCTTTCAAGTTCATGCGCAGGCATCACCATTCATTCAACTCTTTATAGGGGACAGTGTAGGTTATATCTAACGACTATGCAATGACGGCAAAAGTTTAATGAAAACCATCTTCTGTTGAAAAAAAAATTTCCACTCTCTTCTTGTTGCATTCATTTCTGTTCATTCTTTTCGTTCCATAACAAGACGAAAACCAATTTCACTCGTTTTTATTTTTGGATTCATTTTATTCCGGAATGAAGGCCGAAAACGGTCACCGACATGGTCTTTGTAATTGCCGCCACGAATGATTTTATCCTTTCCCAGCGGTGGACCTTCGGGATCTTTTTCTGTAAAATCCTCTTTGAAGTAAAAAGCACCATACCAATCCATACACCATTCTGAAACATTTCCAAACAGGTCATAAATGCCGGCAACATTGGGTTGCTTTTTACCAACGGGATGCGATTTGTTGTCGGAATTAATAAAAGCCCAAGCCGACTTTCGTATATACGCTTCGGTTCCACCAGCGCTTTCGATCTCTTCCCTTCCGCCCATCCGGGCAACATATTCCCATTCGGCCTCGGTTGGTAACCGGAATTGGCGGTTACTGACACTATTGATCTTACGTAAGAAAATCAAAACCTCTTCCCAGCTTACATTTTCAACCGGGCAATCGGGGCAGCCTTTGTGCAAACTAGGGTTGGAGCCCATGATCCCCTCCCACTGTTCCTGGGTTACTTCATATTTGTTCATGAAAAAAGGACTCACCATAACAGGATGTTCAGCCTCGTCTTTCGAAGGCGATTTGTTATTCCCCATTACAAAAGTTCCTCCTTCTATCGGAATCATGTCGGCTACAATCCGTTGAATGATGGCTTTTTGGTTTGCTTCATCTGTGATGGCTGAACCCTGGTTCGTGGACTTATTGTTCCCAGTAGTTGCCGCCAACCGGTTCATTTCAGATCGCAATTCATTGCCTGCATCAATCGTATAGAGCATATCAATAAACACTTCCGTTGCCTTGCCTTTTACGATTGTAAAACTGTCCCGCCATTCATCACCGGTTTTATCATTTTTCGCTATATAATAATAGGTTCCAGGTGGGAGCTTAAGATAAAAGAAACGGTCCTTTGCTACCACTCCTTTCGCTTCTTCATTGATATAGATCCGGCAATCTGCATTGGTAGCAAAAAGGATATCTTGTAACAAGTCATTTTCCGAACTGCTTTTTTGTGGGGAGACTGCTTTACCCGCAGGAATCGCAGATGGCGATTTCACTGTGGCTATACCGCCATTATTTTTCGTTTGTGAAAATGCCTGGGTACTAAAGACAGTACCTGCAGCCAGGTATAAAAAGAATATGGTTAAATGCTTGGTCATATGGTTGGGGTAGTAAATTAATTTCTGCCTGCACGTGCTGCCTGCAATTGCGCCAGCAGCCTTCTGTTATCATCTACTACGTCTTTGTACGATTTTTTTAGATCGTTAACCTGTGTTGCGTATTCATTATTGCTTTCCTTTAATTGGTCATGGGCAGCTTTCATAGTTTCATATCGAGCTTTCCATTCGGCTCCGTTATTATTTGCTGTTTGTTGTGTTACCGGAGAAGAAATCGTCGGCCTGTTTTGCATGTCCATTTTTGCAGCCTCAACTTCCTGCGAAAGAAGCCTGTTTTGGCTCTCCAGTTCTGCAATGCGCTGTTCTTTTTCCAGTAATTGTTCATTCAGTGCCGAATATGCACCGTTTCCTTCACCTGAAGGTGCAACACCCCTGGCAAGACTGGTTTGTTTTTCAGCAGCACGGGTAAAAGCTTCCAAAAGTGCAACTAATTCTTTTTCTTTTTGTGGAGATGAAAACGAAACAAATGTTTTTCGTATGCTATCAATGCTTGCATAAAAAGCATTTTCTTCGGCTAACAACAGGGCCAGATTTTCCGTTGATCGATTGCTTGCCACATTCACGCAAACTTTATCCAGATTCTCCATACGCTGGTGAAGTGCCTGGTAGATGGCGCTGTGGTGGTCTGCTTTTCCGGCAACCAGCGGTTCAAACTTTTCCACGATCCGTGCTGTAGGCTTCAAAAAAGAAGAGAACAGCACCAGTAGCAGCAAAACGCTAACTGCATAAGCCGTAAAGAAACGGACTTTTGCTTTTTTTCGGTTGCTGTAAACAGGTATAATCATTTCGGTTTATATTAATTTTGTTCATTCAGCCTGCTAATGTCTGCAGGCGAAACTTTCTGCACATAAATAATTTTGTTTTCATGCAGGCCGTTTTCGGCTAAAGTTTTTTCAGGATCAAGGGGCCGAGGCAATACCATGCTTTCAGAAGTAAAGAACACCCACTGATACGTATGTTTGTCTGTATCAGCCAGGAATATTTTCTTTCCTGTTTTATTGCTCTTGTTTTCAATTAAATCATAATAGATCTTTCCCAGTGGCAATTCATTTGATACTTTAAATTTCAAGCTTACCCGCGGCAGCCCTCTTCCCTGCAATACCTTAAATCGCATGGGTGTACTGTTGAAATAAAATGAAGGATAATTCACTTGCATTTCGTGTGTCGGTTGCCAAATCCTGGCTCCATCCAATGCAAGCTGCAAATGCGCATGCCACATTTCAGTTACCGTGAAAGGAAATAAAAAGGCACAGGAAGAACCCAAAACAAGATAAAGTGGAAAATCAGGTCCCCAGAATTGCGAACTGCCCAGTAATAACAGGATCACGCCTGTTGTAACCAATGTATAAATCCACTCACCGGTTGGTGAAAGAGAATGTAAACCTTTACGGATGGTAGCCACATGCACAATGCCAGCCAATAAAAACGCAAACACCTGTACAAACGGAGACAGCGGATGCGGCCAGAAAAGGAAAAGGCAAATGCTTACGGCAAATGCGGCCCCGATTATAACAAGCGTACCGGCAACAGTCATCCTTTCCGAAGCTGTCTTCAGTTCAAACGTTGTTTTTTTATCGATGGCGATCGATTCCTGTTTCATGTTTTTCTGATCAAACTATATCTGCCGGTAAAAGTGCAAATAATTTTTTGGCTTTTCCAGTGCTACACACCTTTGATAGTGATGGGTTGTGTAATGCGGGTAGCCACAAACCGCCCGTTGCTGAAAGCCGGTTTCCATTTCGGCATTTTCAACAATATTTTTTTTACCTGCTCATTCAACAGATTGTCCGGCGATTCTAAAATTTTTATACCACCGCAATTTCCCTGTGCATCAATGATAAAAGTAGCGATCACTTGCCTGCTGGTTTTACTGCGACCGGCATCTGCCAGGTTCTTCTCCAGGAAAGAAAGAAAAGCACCGGGACCACCGGGAAATTCAGCCAGGGCCTCATTCGTACGGCTTTCCTTATCAGCCGTTGCCGAAACAGAAGATGTGGCTGGCGTTTTCTCGATTGTCTCTGCCGGATTGGTATGGATGCGGATTTGTGCAGGGCTTTGTACGGCCAGGTATGGAATGTTATTGCGAAGACGCACGACCCCACTGATGCAAACATCCTTGTTCAAAAAACTTTCTTCTGGAGCGCCGCTAAATTTTGCCCTGTCTTTTTCCAGGATGACCACGTTTACAAAAGGATCTGAAAAATCAGCCTGCACATCTAAAAGCGTTGGGCCCTCTTCAGAATCTTTGAAATAGCGCGTCCGGAAAACTTTGCTGCAAAACGAAACGCTGTCGCCTATATAATTGCGTATTTCTTTTACACTTATTTGTCTAACTGCATGATTGATGTTTGCCCTCTTTAGTGCTTCCAGAAAAGAACCACTCATTTTTTTGATGACATCCCTGTTTTCATCAGGAATTGTCAGGTCGCTAAAGGTATTAAAACTGTATTTGCGAAGGCCGGCTAGGTCAAACCTGCTGAGTGCATCCAGTTGCTGAAAATTCAGGATATAGTGGTGACGGTAACTATGTTCAGAAAGTCCGGGCTCAAAACTTTGTAATGCACTTGCTTTTATAGAAACTGTGCTATCATTGGCAAAATGCAATACAAGTTCGTTTTCCCTGTCAACCGTAGAGGCACCCCAGCCTGCGCCAGTAAGGCTGAGGAAAAGATCAGAGGATACCGCGGTGAAGGTTATCGACAAGCGGTCTTTTCCCGGCAGGCCCGTGATTACGATCGGCTCCATTTCGATACGTTGTTTCTTCAGGAACTTATCAAAATGATTGGTTTTTACACCTTGCGAAAGGCCGATTAAAGGAAGGCAGAGTGCCAGGAGAAGCCAGGTGTTTTTTTTCATAAACGGTTATATTTATTCAACATAGCCCTTTAATGGGTAGCGGACCGATTTAAAATTTCTTCCGTACGGGAAGTTGATTTTTCATGGGATGCTCGTTGCAGAGAAAGAAAACCTGTCTGTTTTGAAATACTTCCGACCAGGCTAAATTATTCCGGATTCTGACTCCGTTCTTGGTGCAAACAAGGCTGAAAATAAGGATATTACAGCATTCCTGCAAAATTATGGCCGAAAATGGTTTAAACAAACCCCTGGTCTGAAGTTTCTGAACCTGAACAGTATTAGAGGAACGGGAAAACGGTTCTTTACTTAGGAAATGCCAATAAAATCGTTACTCCTCCACTTTGGGATCAGGATAATTTTTGGCTGCATCATCTATGATCAGTAACCAATCGCTGCCGCGACCGACCGAATGCGGGGTAAATTCCCGTGACCCGGAATTCGCAAATGCAGCGATGGGAAGCGTTCGGCCATCCCGTGGGTTGAACCACCAGGCCTTTAGCTGACTGCCCTTCAACTTAGTTGTACTGAGGGTGATCTTGCGTCCGTAAGGCAGGTAAGCCATCATAAAGTCGCCATCCTGCGAAACGGCTGCTACATTATAAGCCGCATCTTCTTTATTCTCGCTCAAAATAAGGGATTGATCGGGTACCAGTCGTTGCCAGTTGCGTTTTTCCAGCACCTTTCGGGTCAGCCCTACCTGGTAAGACCCTGCATGTCCCAGGGCGGTTTTCCAGTGAGTGCGTGCCCAGGATACCGGGTTTCTTTCTTCTATATAAAACTGCCAGATGTTGTGATTCCCGTAGGTGTGTCCAAATGCACCGGAAAGCAGGCTCCAATACGCCATTTGCCTTGCATCAAAATCATCCATCCAGCCGTGTTCAGAAGGATTAAACTTGTTGGGGTGATCCTCATACCGCGGTTCGCCATCCAGGTGCGGACGAACAGGTTGCAGATTTCTATGTTTTTGATTGTAGTGATAGTTTTTTGAATCACTAGAATGACCGGTTTGCGACATGTGAAAATCAATCCAGCTATCCTCCCGAAAAAAATCGGAAGAGCTTTTGCCACCCTGCGGATGGAACGTCATCAGGTGGGCACCGCCATCTCCCTTTTTCAACCCTTCTGCCATGGCTTGGATGATTGTCCTGTCTTCTTCGTTATCAATATCCCGGTCACCGCCAAGGATCCAAACAATAGGTTTTGTTTTGTACCGCCGGCCTAAGAATTCACCAAACACCCTTGCATTTTCAGGCGTAAAAATCTCAGGGCCTACGCCCCATTTTTTGTTCCATTTATCACCCCACGATGGCAGCATGCCAATCATCAGCCCTAATTTTTCAGCCTTGTTAACAATATAATCCACATGCCTGAAATAAGCTTCATTTGGTTTTGTGGGATCATTATTCAGAAGCGGTTTGTCGCCGTAAGGATTGGGTGTATTTAATCCATCCAGTTCGGCTAAAACTACTGCCTGAATAACGGTAAACCCTTTCTTCGCCCTGTCCTGCAGGTAAAGGTCAGCCTCTTCGCGGCTGAGCCGGTGAAACAGTTCCCATGCTGTATCACCCAGCCAGAAAAATGGCCGGTTATCTTTGGTTACCAAAAACCGTTTATCGGAACTAATCTTTACCTGGGAATTTGCAGCGATCATTAGAAACAAAAAAAGCAAAGAGAAAGCAATGCGTTGCATAACATAAAAATTCGAATGGTAATATACCGGTTTATCGGAAAAAATAACAGGACAGGATTTGAGGAAAAATTGTCATTGCCGTACAGATAAAAATATTTCCTGTTCCTCAAGTAATTTCATGCACATTGTACCTTTTGCCATAATCATTAACCAGTCGAACATGCGCATGATCACCCAGCACTCTTTATTGAACCGATCGGCTATTTACGTAAAAATCTTATTCCTGTTTTGCATTTTCCTGGTTTTGCCGAGTTGTAAACCTATCGTTTCCCTGGGGAGAAATCCAAAAAACGAAGACCTGGCAAAGATTGAATCTCTTCCCAATTACCAGAACGGTCAATTCCGAAATATTGAAGATACAATCACTCGTTCCGATAGCCATACAACTGCTGGCAATCCAGCATCTGCCGCTCCAACTACACGAAGACGAAACCGCTGGACCGGATTATTCAAATATTTTTTCCGCGACAAAACTTCCACGCACCCTACTACTCCAATCCCAATTATGGTAACGGATCTACATACCCGTTTTGAAAAACCAACTGTTATCTGGTTTGGGCATTCTTCGGCTTTGGTGAAAACCAAAGGCGCCAATATACTTTTCGATCCCAGTTTCAGCGGTTTTGCAGGGCCTTTTCGTGGCCTTGTAAATGCATTCAGCGGTACGAATTATTATGTTTCAAAAGACTTTCCGTCCCTGGATGCAGTTGTGATCTCCCATGATCATTACGATCACCTGGATTACACCACCATCCGGCAATTGCGGAAAAAAACCAAACGATTTGTGGTACCGATGGGTGTGGGATCGCACCTGCGCAGGTGGGGTATCCCGGCAGATAAAATTTCGGAGGTAAACTGGCATGATGTGGTCACAATCAACGACAGCCTTCGCATTATTTCCACCCCGGCACATCACCGTTCCAACCGCACGTTTGCGCAGCGGAAAACGTTATGGTCCTCTTATATTGTAGACGATGGTGAACATAAGATTTACTTCAGTGGCGATACCGGTTACAGCAGGCATTTCAAGTTAATCGGAGATCAGTATGGTCCCATAGACCTGGCATTACTGGAATGTGGACAATACAACGAGCGTTGGACAAGGAGCCATATGTTTCCCTGGCAGACGGTTAGAGCGGCGCAGGATCTTCGGGCACAAACGGTGATACCGATTCACTGGGGAAAATTTGCAGAGTCAACACATGCCTGGAATGATCCCGTCAACCGCCTGATGAAGAGTGCAGACAGTACAGGCCAGGCCGTTTCTGTACCATATATTGGCGAACCCTATTCAATCGGCGACCAACCGCTTACCTACCGGTGGTGGGACTTTAAGTAGGTAAATGATCGGGTTGATTAGTAAAATGAATTGTCATTGTTGCAGGAAATTCAATCGCAAAAAATCTGCAGATAAAACTAGCTGGTGCTGCAATACCTAAAGCTTTTTAACCTGTTCGTTTATACCGGTGTTTTCTATTTTATTTGCACGCCTCCTGCGAATCCATTTTTCCAGTTCTACGGCATGAAAAAGAATCACGGCGACTCCCATACAGATCAGCAACTCCTGGAACGATAGCGGTTGTGTGCGGAATACCGGATTGGCAAATGGCAGGTAAATGACGCCCAACTGGAGCAGGAAGGTGAAGATTACTGCTCCGACCAATGGCATATTGCTGAAAAGTCCTTTTTTATAGATGTATTCCGTGTCGCTGCGGATAGCAAAAACGTGTGCCAGTTGGGCAAATGTCAGCGTGGTAAATACCATTGTTTGCCAGTGCATATCCCCGGTGCGTATCGACCATGCCTGCATGCCCAGGGTTAAAAATGCCATCAGCAACCCTACCCAGATAATGTGAAAACCGATGCCTTCCGCAAAAAGGCTTTCGTTTGTTTTTCGGGGTGGCCGCTGCATTATATTTTTCTCAGCCTTTTCGGTAGAAAGAGCCAGACCCGGTAAACTGTCGGTAACAAGATTAATCCAGAGGATATGAATGGGTAAAAGCGGTATGGGCAACCCTAACAGGGGCGCTAAAAAGATCGTCCAAATTTCTGCGCTGTTACAGGTCATGATATACTTTACAAAACGCCGGATATTGTCATAGATCCGCCGGCCTTCCTTGATAGCTTTTACGATTGTAGCAAAATTGTCATCGAGCAGGATCATGTCCGAAACCTCTTTCGTCACATCAGTACCGGTGATGCCCATGGCAATGCCTATGTTGGATTTCTTCAGGGAGGGAGCATCGTTTACACCATCTCCTGTCATGGCTACAAAATGCGCTTTTTCCTGAAGTGCTTTTACAATGGCGAGTTTCTGGTCCGGCGACACCCTTGCATATACCCTGATCTGTTCTACTTTTTCTTCCAGCCCTTTCTTCTCCATTTTCGCCAGTTCAGTTCCGGTCACGACCATCTCTCCTTCTGTAAGCAGCCCAATCTGCCGGCCAATTGCTGCAGCTGTTTCTTTGTGGTCGCCGGTGATCATTACCGGCTTTATGCCCGCTGTTTTGCAAAGCGCTATGGCTTCTTTGATTTCCTCCCTGGGTGGGTCTATCATTCCAGCAAGTCCGGCGAAGCGCAGGCCTTTTTCAATTTCATCTTCCTGTAACCTTTCAGGCATTGAATCCAGTACGCGGTAGCCAAAAGCCAGCACCCGCAATCCTTCTGAAGCCATGGCGGTCGCTCTTACCTGGATCGTGTCATCCGTAGTTCCTGCCAACCTGTCCACTATACTTTCAACAGCACCTTTTGTGATGACCAGAACCTGCCCGTTGTACCGGTGCAGGGTAGTCATGCATTTTCGGTCTGAGTCAAACGGTATCTCCCCCAGGCGGACATAATTATCCTGTAACTGCTGGTATTTATCTGGCGAAAATTTGTTCTGTATGTACTCAACCATGGCCAGTTCGGTGGGATCGCCCAGCAATTGCTCTTTTTCATAAATCACCGTATGGTTCAGTGCCATGGACAATTCCAACAACGACATGCCATCAACCGGAGAGGGCGCATCCGGTGCCGGCTCGGAACTGGTGAGCCGCATTTTGTTTTGTGTAAGGGTTCCTGTTTTATCAGTACAGATATAGGTAACGGAACCAAGAGTTTCTACAGCTGTCAGTTTCCGGATCAGCACATTTTGTTTTACCAGCCGTGCGGCACCCCTTGAAAGTGCAATGGTGATCAGTGCCGGAAGGGCTTCGGGAATAGCGGCAACGGCCAGCGATATAGCAACAAGCAGCATCTGCACCGGTTCCTCGCCGCGCAATAAACCTACTCCAAACAGTACAATACAAATCAGCAGGATGAGGTAAGAAAGCTTTTTGCCAAAATCGGCCATGCGTTGTTGCAGCGGGGTAATTGTTTTTTCTTCCTGCAGCAGTTTGGCAATATGACCGATCTCTGTTTGCATGCCTGTGCCAATAACCACCCCTCGCCCCCTTCCATTGGTGACCAACGTACTTTTATAAGCCATGTTTATCCGGTCGCCAAGCGGGAGGTTTGCCTCTGCAAGCTTAGCAGCGTTTTTGTCTACGGCCACCGATTCGCCGGTGAGCGAAGCTTCCATGATCTTAAGACTGTGTATATCCAGCAGGCGCATGTCGGCAGGAACCGTATTGCCGGCTTCCAGCAACACAATGTCGCCCGGCACCAGGTCAGTGGAAATGATAGTGGAAACATGTCCATCCCGCAAAACAGTACTTTGCGGTGTAGCCATCTTCTTCAATGCTTCCATGGCTTTTTCAGCTCTGTATTCCTGTACAAATCCAATGATTGCATTCAGCAGAACAATCACAAGGATGATGATGGTATCAACGCTATCGCCGGCAATGCCCGAAATAATGGCAGCGGCAATCAGCACCAGGATCATGAAGTCTGTGAACTGGCTCACGAAAAGCAACCAGACAGGTTTTTTCTTTTTTTCAGCTAGCTTATTTGGGCCAAACTCCTGCAGCTTTTGCTTTACCGTTTCCTGCGTAAGGCCATTAGGCGAAGAGCCTGTTTTTTGTAGAACTTCGTCGGTGTCCAGTGTGTGCCAGTTCATTACTCCCATTTAGTAGTTTCAGAATATGCGGGTACGTGAGCAGACCAGTATTCATTGCAAGAGGCATGCCTCAGGGTTGCAGGCAAAGCTAAGCAGGTTGTCACATACCATTACGGGCATTGGTGCAGATTGAGGAAGTTAGTTTTCCTAAATTTCCATACAGGCAAGAAGCATTGCTGCTCCGTTGCTGTATTCCAGAGAAGAAAAGCAGGTACGGTCAACTTAGCAAAACGGTGTAGCGTAAGAAATGAGAAAGAGTCATCAGACGGCAAACCGTTGGGCTTCCAGCACCATCTGGCTCTGTTCCTGTAGGGTGAATTCGTCGCTTGCGGTGGTTTGAACAGCTTCTCCGTCTGCCCCTAACCGGTAGATTTGTGCATGCAGCCCGTATCGCTCCCATAATTCTTTTTCTACCCGGGCCACTGTAAACCAGGATTTGATCTCCATAGCACCTTTGACATGATTGGTTCGAATGTTACCGATCAATTCTTTTGGCCCGTAACGGTATTGGTCGCCTGTTGGCTGGAAACGCTTGTGGGGCACAGAAAAAAACGCAATGGTCAAAAAAGGAAAACATTCATTGAACCTGTCTTGTACTTCTTCAACCGTCATGGAGTCTACAATGTGGAGAAACATCGTTTAACATTTTGAATGAACAATCGTTACCGGTCCTAATCTATTATGAATTAGCTATATCCAATTACATAAATAGCCAGGCCGTTTTTATATGGTATTCCGGCAAAACTATTCCCCGTCTTACGCAGTTCTGATGACCTTGATAATGAGGAATTCTGATTTGAATCATTTTGATCCGGAAATTTTTACTCAAAGCGGTACAGGCTGAAGAAGGGTTTATTGATCTTTTTTATCTTTGCCCCGTGATCAATCCTGCAACAGATACCGATGTAATGGAAGTGACCGCTGTTGACACCAAAACAGCCAATCCTTACCAACTGATCGTTTGGAATGACGATGTTAACACGTTTGAATGGGTGATTGAAACCCTCGTGGAGGTTTGTGGCCACACATACGAACAGGCGGAGCAATGTGCCTATATTATTCATTTCAATGGTAAATACGCTGTGAAGGAAGGTGAATATGAGGACCTTCGTCCGAAATGTGATGCCATACTCGACAGGGGAATCAGTGCGACGATTGAAGTGATCGTCTGAACCCACAATTCTTTATTTAAAGCTATTCGCTTCCTGGCTCTCTATTTTATTTTTCCGCATGCCCATAGTATGTTTTTCCGAGGCGCAGTTCCGATTTCCTCCCCTGCACCAGGCCGATGAAGAAGGGCTGCTGGTGATCGGCGGCACCGTTACGCCGGAACGTGTTCTGCAAGCCTATCCCAACGGTATTTTCCCCTGGTACAGCGACGATATTCCTTTGTGGTGGAGTCCTGATCCCCGGTTTGTGCTTTTTCCGGCTGAACTGCACATCAGCCGCAGCATGAAAAAAGAGTTGAACAATGAGAAATTTGATTTTCGCACCAATACAGCATTTGAGGAAGTGATCACTGCTTGTGCCACTGTTCCCCGCAACGGACAGGATGGTACCTGGATAACAACCGAAATGAAAGAAGTTTACATTGAACTGCACCAGCGTGGATTTGCCCACAGCGCCGAAACCTGGCTGGAAGACAAAATGGTGGGCGGCATGTATGGTATCCGCTTAGGTAAAGTCTTTTTCGGGGAAAGTATGTTCAGCAAAGTCACCAATGCATCCAAATTTGCTTTTATCCGATATGTACAGCAACTGAAAGGTGAAGGTGTAGCGCTTGTTGATTGCCAGGTGTACACCCCCCATGTGGAAAGTCTTGGCGCACGGCTGATTCCTCGTCAAAATTTTATAGAACTTCTCCGCCAGCACTGTTGAAACAAAAGGCTAATAAATTCTCCTTTGCTTCTGCCTCCTCTTAAAACCGGGTTTCCAGGTAATGCGGCAGCATGGCTTTCCAGGTGTTCCAGTCATGTGGCCATTCGCTGCCCCAAATGTCCAATTCATAATTGATGCCTTTGCTGTATAAAATTGATGCAAAGCTCCGGGCGGCATTGGGCTCTTCATACGGCCCGCTTCCACTGAAAAGATGTATGTGCTGACTGCGTCGAATTTGTTCAAGCACATGATGGTCGGTAAGATTGGGCATGTAGTGTTGGGGACTGTTGAAGTACACATCATCGTCATAATGTCCTTTGGTGTATTCCGTCAGGTCGTACACGCCGCTCATGGCAATTACCCCGTTGAGCAGGTCCGGCCGCTTCAGAAAGAGATTCATGCTATGCAATGCACCAAAGGAGGCACCGCTGATGATGATGGGTGTGTCATGGCCCGATGTGGCTTTTATATAAGGAATCACTTCGTCGTAGATGTAATAGTTGAACTGGTTATGGATCCAGGTCTTGTGTTTGGGATGAACATTGTTATTCAGCCAGCTGTCGTTATTGATACTATTGACAGAATAAACTTTCAATTTTCCGCCTTCGATAAATGGGCTGATGGCATCGATCAGGCCAAAACGTTCGTATTCCAGGAAATCGGCGGCGGCGGTAGGCACCAGGAGTAAAACAAAACCATAATGACCATAAACAGCTACCGGCATATCTTTATTCACCCGGCTGCTGTACCATGATGTGGTAATTTTTTCCATATGATCGGTTAAAACTCTCTTAAATGATTTTCATTTAAAGGTAGATACAAAATCTATTCGCAGGGGAAGTTGGGAAAAACACTTACTTGCAAAAAAATTCACATAATAATTTTAGCCTGCAGGAAGCAATACTGTATTTTCATTTTCTGAGACGACCTGCTTATGATAACGGATTTTATGTTACACACCATCACTGATCCAATACTCCATTCCGAAATGGAAGCCAGTAAACTGATACTAAACAATATCAGGGAATCCTATGTATTTCTGAACACAGAACTGAAAATTGTTTACTTCAACGCGAGGGCCCAGGAACAAGCCTGTGCCTATCTCGGATGGGAACTTTATATTGGTTTGCCAATTATCGAACTGGTACATGAAAGTCGAAAGGCATTGCTGAGCAAAGTCTATAAAGAGGTGCTGCATGGCAAACGGTTTGTTTCAGAAAACGAACATGTTGCTTCAAACGGAACAAAGATCTTTTTTGAAAATACATTTCAGCCCGCCTATAACGAGAAAAATGAAGTGGTAGGTGCTATCATTACCTCCAGGAACATTACGGATAAAAAACTATCAGAGCAGGCTATCCAGGAATCTGAGGAACGTCTTCAGTTTGCCCTTGAAGCAGCCAACCAGGTCGCATGGGACTGGAACCTCCAGACCAATGAAGTCATTTATTCCGGATCATATAAAAAACTTTATGGGTTTGCCGAAAACGAGTTGAAAAATGATTTTTCAGAATGGGTCTCCCGTATCCATCCTGACGACAGAAAGAAAATGCAAGAACTGGTAACAGAGCACATTCAATCCAGGAATCTTGATCATGACAGCCAGTACCGCATTCGCGATGGTGAGGGACGCTACCGCTGGATTATGGCAAAGGGCCGTTTGGTTTCGTTTGATGAGGCCGGGAATCCTCTGCGCATGATTGGCACACACACAGACATTACTAATGCTGTAAGCCGGGAATTGGAATTGAAACAGATCAACGAACGCTTCAACTGTATGATGCGGGCAACCCATGAATTGCTGTGGGAATGGGACATTGTCAATAACAAGATCTTCCGGTCTAAAGACGGTGTCCGGAATGAACTGGAACTGGCCGAAGGCGGCCCTGTTGAAAAAATGGAACAGCTACTGCAGCGTGTTCATCCCGACGATATGGAAAGTGTACATGAGGTATTGAATGCAGTTTTAAAAGCGCCGCATGGCCACACCTTCGAGCTGGAATATCGTTTTCGGCGCCGCAACGGAGAATATGCGTATGTATACGACCGGGCAATTTTATTAAGGGATGAAAACAACAACCCCGTTAGGGTGATTGGTTCGGTCCAGAATATATCGGAACGTAAGCGGCTGGAAAAGGAACTGCTGAACAATGAATTAGAGTACCAACGCCTTCTTCACCAGGCTACCGTGGAGTCGCAGGAAAAAGAGCGGGCAGAGATTGGAAAAGAGTTGCACGATAACATTAATCAGGTATTAACAACTACAAAGCTTTACCTGGACCTTGCCCGCACCAACAATGAATTAAAAGAAGAACTGATTGCCAAGAGCCTTACCAATATCAATAGCATTATCCAGGAAATACGGCTACTTTCCCGCTCCTTGATGGATCCAAGTATTGGCGACCTTGGATTGGGCGATACGATTCGGGACCTCATCGAAAACATTCATCTGATACAGAAGATAAAGATCGAATTTTGTGCAGACGAAGCCATTGAAACTGTTTTGAACAGCCAGCAAAAGCTTACGCTCTTTCGTATAATACAGGAATCTCTGAACAATGTACTCCGCCATTCCAGTGCCACCTCTGTTCGAATGGAAATCACCATTTCGTCGGACCAGGTAAAACTGGTGATCAGTGATAACGGTGTGGGTTTCTTGCCGGAAATCACCCGGAAGGGCGCAGGGTTGAAAAATATTCAGAACAGAATTTACCTGATAAACGGTACTTTGCAGCTGGAAAGCAGCCCTGGTAAGGGATGCAGCATAAGATTACAATTTCCTATTGCACTAACCAGCTAAAACTTGAAGAACATAATGGAAAAAATCACCATCCTCATTGCAGACGACCATACATTGGTCAGGGAAACGTGGAGCTTTATTTTGAATACGGATGAGCGTTTTAGCGTTGTTGCCGAATGTGGAAGCGGCGAGGAAGCCGTAGAACTGGCAAAGCAACTCCGGCCCAACATTGTGATTATGGACATTAACCTTCCCGGCATGAATGGCATAGAAGCCACACAACTCATCCGGAAATTCTCACCGGCCTCCCGCATTCTGGGAGTGTCGCTACACACGCAACCTACCTATGCCCGCAAAATGATCCAGAAAGGCGCCATGGGTTACGTAACCAAAAATTCCTCCCGTGAAGAAATGTTTAAAGCGATCACAGAAATACAAGCTGGCCGTCGCTATATTTGTGAAGAAATTAAAAACATTCTTTCCGAACAGGTAATCAACGGAGAAGACCAACAAAGCGGATTAAATGCGCTTTCGCAGCGGGAAATCGAGATCATAAATTTTATCAAAAAAGGTTTTTCGTCGAAAGAGATCGCTGAAAGCCTTGATATTTCGGTTAAAACTGTCGAAGTTCACCGCTACAATATTCTAAAGAAACTCAATCTTAAAAACTCTGCCGCATTAGTAAATTATATCAACAACAGCCAGCTGGAGTTTGAATAATTTTTGGCATAAGTTTTTCTCGACCCATAACTAACTGATACCAATAACCACCGGGCTACAGTATTCCCGGAATCCTGCCTGGCAATGGAGGTCAATTGCAATCTGAACAAACAGTTGATTCAATTGCAGTCTAATTTATGGACCAGGTAATTCGTTTGGTTATTGTAGATGATCATACTTTGATGCGTGAAACATGGAAGATGGTTTTGCAGCGTGATCCCCGCATTCAGGTCATCGCTGAATGTGCTTCAGGTGAAGAAGCAATCCGTTGTGCCGAATCAGAAAAGCCCGACATCATGCTCATGGATATCAATATGAGCCCCGTCAATGGGTTTGAAGCTACCCGCAAAATCACCAAGGCCCATCCCTCCATCAGAATCATTGGTCTTTCCATCAACAACCAGCCGGCATATGCAAAAAACATGTTGCAACTGGGTGCAAAAGGTTATGTAACCAAGAATTCTCCCTCTGAAGAATTGCTGGATGCGATCAAGACCGTTAGCGATGGCGGTATTTACATCTGCCGCGAGGTCAAAGACAAATTTCCGGAAGACAACAGCTGAGAAGCCTCTTTTCGAAAGATAGATTGGTGTGCAGCTTATCTTTGCACACCAATTTTTATTTCATGAGTATAGAGCTTTCCAAAAATTTTGAACCGCAGGCAATTGAGGAAAAGTGGTACAGCCATTGGTTAGACAAAGACTATTTTTCCAGCCGTCCCGACGACCGGAAACCTTATACCATCGTTATTCCCCCGCCGAATGTAACCGGTGTGCTGCACCTGGGCCATACCCTGAACGAAACGGTGCAGGATGTACTGATTCGCAAAGCCCGTATGAGCGGCTATAATGCCTGTTGGGTACCCGGCAGTGATCATGCCTCCATTGCCACCGAGGCCAAGGTGGTGCAAATGCTGGAAAAGGAAAAAGGCATTCACAAGCATGACCTTACCCGCGAAGCATTCCTGAAACATGCCTTTGAATGGAAAGATAAATATGGCGGCATCATCTACCACCAGATAAAAAAGCTGGGCTGCAGTGTGGATTGGAACCGTACCACCTTTACCATGGACGACCACTACTACAAAGCGGTCATTAAGGTCTTTATTGACCTCTTCAACAAAGGGCTGATTTATCGTGGTGCCCGCATCATCAATTGGGATCCGCAGGCGCAAACCGCATTGAGCGATGAGGAAGTGGAATACAAGGATATACAGGGAAAGCTGTATTATGTGAAATACAAGGTCGTGAAAGTTGAAACGGCAAATGTGAATGAAGAGGCTTCGATTGACAATTCGCCATTGACAATTGGCGATGAGTTCATCCTCATCGCCACACAACGACCCGAAACAATCATGGGAGATGTTGCCGTTTGCGTGCATCCGCAGGATGAGCGGTATAAACACCTGATTGGCCGTAAAGTGATTGTTCCGCTTGTAAACCACGAAGTGCCGGTGATTGCAGATGAATACGTTGATCCGACATTTGGTACGGGTGCACTGAAGATCACACCGGCGCACGATATCAACGATTACAACCTGGGCCTGAAACATAACCTTCCCATTATTGATACACTGAATCCGGATGGCACGTTGAGCGAAGCGGCACAGGTTTTCGTAGGTATGGACCGCTTCGATGCCCGCAAAGCGGCCATTGATCAACTGAAAGAAGATGGTCTGCTGGTAAAAGAAGAAGAGTACAGCACCCGTCTAGGCTTTTCGCAACGGACGAATTGCGTGGTAGAACCCCGCATCTCCACCCAGTGGTTTGTCAAAATGAAAGAATTGGCAGGTAAGGCACTGGAAGCCGTGACAAGTGGTGACATCAAAATACACCCTGAGGAGCGTTTCCTGGCTACTTATAAATACTGGCTGGAGAATGTGAAAGACTGGTGTATCAGCCGCCAGCTTTGGTGGGGACAACGCATTCCGGCCTGGTATGATGAAGAAGGGTTGTTTGTGGTGGCCGAAACAGAAACCGAGGCGAAAGAAGCTTTTCAAAAAGCATTCAACCGCCAGCCGGCATCTCTGGTGCAGGACGCGGACGTACTCGATACCTGGTTCTCCTCCTGGTTATGGCCCATTGAAGTATTTAATGGCATTACGGACCCGGGCAACCCCGAGATAGACTACTACTACCCTACTTCCGTGTTGGTAACAGGCCAAGATATTATATTCTTTTGGGTGGCTCGTATGGTGATGGCCGGTGAGGAGTACATGAACGAAAGACCATTTGAACATGTGTATTTCACCGGGATGGTACGCGACAAGCAGGGCCGGAAAATGAGTAAGCAGCTGGGTAATTCGCCTGATCTGCTCGAACTGATTGAACGCTTTGGTGCCGATGCTGTTCGCTTTGGTATTTTGATCTCCGCTCCTGCCGGTAACGACCTCCTGTTTGATGACAGCAGTTGTGACCAGGGCCGCAATTTCAATAACAAGATTTGGAATGCACTGAAGCTGGTTAAGATGTGGGAAGCCAATGGTGCCATTGCTTATGATCGCAGCGGGGAGGATTTTGAAAAAGCAACGTTTGCCGCTACCTGGTTTGAAGCCAGGCTGAAAAAGGTGAAAGCAGAACTAGAAGAACTTTATACAGACTTCCGCCTGAGCGAGGCACTGAAAACTGTTTATTCCCTCATTTGGGATGATTTCTGTAGCTGGTACCTCGAATGGGTGAAGCCACCTTTCGGTGAAAAAATTGACAATCACCTGTTGACGTGCACACTTGATTTTTTCGAAGAGTTGATGCAACTGCTGCACCCCTTCATGCCGTTTGTTACCGAAGAAATTTATCACCATTTGCGCAGCCGGGAAGAAGGCGATGACCTTACTATTCGCCAGCAAGGCGATTTGGGTAAGAACCATTTTTCCATTTCTGCGATAAAGGATGAGGATGCACTGGCACTGGGTAGAAGCCTGCAGGAAATGATTACCGCCATCCGCGATACCCGCAGCAAGGCTGGCCTCAAACCCAAAGAGAACATTTCGCTGCATATACAAACCACAGCGCCGGAATTATTTACCAACATCGAGAGCCTGCTGGCAAAACAGGTGGCTGCCGGTACTATTCAATATGTAGCTGATAGTGTTCCCAATGCGATGACGGTGGTTGTGGGTACCAACAAGTTTTATATTGAAACAGAACAGGAAATTGACATAGAAGCACAAAAAGAAAAGCTGCAGAAAGACCTGGAATACCAGCGTGGGTTTTTGCTTTCTGTTGAAAAGAAATTAAGCAACGAACGCTTTGTGCAAAATGCAAAGCCTGAAGTGGTGGAAGCCGAACGCAGGAAAAAACAGGATGCCGAAGAAAAAATCAGGGCTATTGAAGAAAGCCTGGCCAATCTGTAGTTTATCAAAGCTATTACAATATTAGCATACGTATCATGCTTTGCAATCATTATGGCGAAATTCCCAACCGAACAAAAGGTTGGGAATTTTCTTTGAGCCTGAATGCGAAAAATCAGCAACTTTAATTTTAGAATCAAATACCTATCGGTTAATCATCACATACTATGAAAAAAATATTGTTCCTTCTTATTTGCGTTTGCTTTCAAACTATTCTATTCGCACAGGGTTCCCTCCCCAGGATTGATACTTTGACATCCGGGAAAAAGACCTCTCTGCGTGGTATGAGCGTCGTGAATGACAAAGTGATTTGGGTGAGCGGTTCTAATGGTACGGTTGGCAAATCAGTCAATGGCGGTAAGGATTGGAAATGGTACCAGGTAGCAAAATTTGATACTGCCGATTTCAGGGATATTGAAGCCTTTGATGCCACTACAGCCATTGTGATGGTGGTGGGCGAACCCGCTTACATATTGCGTACGACCGATGGTGGCGAAAACTGGAAAGTAGTGTATGAAAACAAAACCAAAGGCATGTTTCTCGATGGAATGGAATTCTGGAACAGTGAATCCGGGATTGTGATTGGGGATCCCATCGACGGGAAACTTTTTATTGCCCGCACGTTTGACGGCGGCCACTCCTGGCGGGCTATACCGGAACAATACCGGCCAAAGGCTGCCGATGGTGAAGCCATTTTTGCCGCCAGTGGCACCTCCATTCGTGCACTTGATCGTGATGAAGCCGTATTTGTAACCGGCGGCACAACGTCTAATGTTTTCATTCGCGATCAGAAAATAAATCTCCCTATCCTGCAAGGAAAAAGCTCCACCGGTGCATTCTCCATTGCAGTATGGGATCATAAAAAACGGAATGGTGGTAATAAAATGATCATCGTTGGTGGTGATTACGCTGCTGATTCTCTTTCTACAGCAAACTGTTTTTATACAAACAACCGGGGACAAACCTGGGAGGCTGCCATCAAGTCACCTACAGGCTATAAAAGCTGCGTTGAATACATTACGGAAAAAGAGGTGATTGCCTGTGGCACCTCCGGCGTTGATTATTCTTCCGACGGCGGAAAAACCTGGACACAAATCAGTAAAGTGCCCTACCATGTTTGTATGAAAGCAAAAGACGGGAAAACAGTCTACCTTGCTGGAAGCAATGGTCGTGTGGCAAAACTGGTTCGATAAGAAGTAAACTTTTTACAGGTATCATGGTAAGCATCCCAATCGCTCTGGTTACCCTAAAAGGGAGTTGATATCTTTACATGTTCTATTCATTCGCGGTAGCATTTACAAAATCGTGAAGGCATTGTTCTTTATAAAAGCAGAACCCAGTATCTTTCCTCAATGAGAAGGAAACTCCTGTTTATTATTATTTTCTTTCAGATTTCTGTTGCTCCTGCCCTGGCGCAAAAACAATTCAAAGCTCTGTTGGTGACCACTACAAACGGCTGGCACCATGAGGCTTTGCACAGTGGTGTAATTGCTTTAAAAAAGCTGGGTGAACGTCATTTTTTTGATGTGGTTCTTTGGGAAAATCCTGGTGGGTTTACAGATCAATATCTTTCGCAGTTCCAGGTGGTGATCTTCCTGCACACAACAGGTAATATTTTCGATTCGACGCAGCAAAAAGTAATGGAACGCTTTATTCAGTCTGGTAAGGGTTATGTCGGCATACACAGTGCTTCAGATACGGAGTATGATTGGGAATGGTACACAAAATTAGTGGGCCGTATGTTCCGCATTCACCCGGCTATACAAACCGCCAAACTGCAAGTGCTGGACAGCAACTTTCCGGGTTTGGAAGGTTTCGCCAATGGACGTTTGTGGACAGATGAATGGTATGAATTCGGCCCTGAAAAATCTGCAAACCTTCACTACATTTTATCTGTTGACGAATCGACGTTTAATCCAAAAGTGCAGTGGGGGGCCAAAAAAACGGAGGGCATGGGTAAGATGCATCCCATTGCTTGGTACCAGCAATATGATGGTGGCCGGTCATTTTACACTGCATTGGGTCATGTTCCGCAAACCTTTGATGATCCGGCTTTCCAGGCGCACTTGCTGGCCGGAATCCGGTGGGCGGCAACGGGTAAAAAATAGTTACTTTATCTGCACTATCGCAAATGCAAATTCACGGCATGAAGATCAGAATAGCAACACTGCCGGATGTGCCCTCGCTAAACGTCCTGGTCAACAGCGCCTATAGAGGCGAAAGTTCCAAAGTAGGCTGGACAACAGAAGCCGACCTGTTGGACGGTATCCGCACCAGCGAAGCGTCATTGAAGGCTATGGTGGAAAACCCGGCTGCACAAATTTTGTTGGCGGAAGATGAAAGCGAAATTGTTGGTTGTGTTTACCTGGAGAAAAAAAACAGGGTGCTCTACCTGGGCATGTTAACGGTGAAACCTACCCTGCAGGCAAAGGGGATTGGTGGTTTGTTGATGCAGGCTGCCGAAGAAAATGCACGGCAGCGCGACTGTAACCGCATTCAAATGACAGTGATCACCGAAAGGGAAAGCCTGATACAATATTACCAGCGCAAGGGCTTTCGTGATACGGGAGAAAGAGCCCCTTTTCCGGAAGATCCATCTTTTGGGATTCCCAGGCGGCGGCTTGAATTCATGATTATGGAAAAAATGGTGCATTGAGAAAAGGCCAGATGTCTCAACACTGAAATTTTTTTTCATCTCTTCGGTTTCTATTATTGCTTCTATTACAGGCACATAGATTTTTATTGTCGGTTCCAAAAATCCTTGATGATATCCTCCTGGTAATTTTCTGCCATTCCGGGCATTAAGTTGGAACATACTTTGTTCTTTTGATTTAGACACATGTTTTGCTTTGATAAAGTTGATGGCTGTTCTGTAGTGAAGACTGGATTTTGAGCTAACAAAAAACACTTAAGATGAAAACCATTTTATCCATTGCAATTTGTGCCATGTGCTACGCATGTTTTCCCGCCCGGGAAGTTCAGGCCGAGATGGTGTACGCCACACTTGTGAAAGTTGAAGAAGTAAATCGCTATCCCAACCTTCGACAAAAAATACTCACCTGGCAAACGGAAAAGGATGTTTCGTTTGTTACATACGAAAAATCTTCAGTAGACATTCCCATCGGCACACAAGCGAGAGTATTAATGGCGAAATAAGGCCATGCTGATCTGTTGAACTTTCCTTTGGTTGTGAGTATGCTGATAGATTATTTGTGCTGCGCTGCGCAGATTCATAGTGTATGCATCTTTGGTATTACCAGTAGCTCATGACCACCAGGTCAAAGCATGTATCTTTACGCCATGTCCAAAGCCACACAACCCGAAGTTTGGTTACGGGGAGCACTGCCCAACGTTTCGCCGTATTTACAACCTGCTGCCCATGCGCTTTTGCAGGCTAAGGAAGAGATCAACGCACTGGTGGAAAATTTTCCTGATAGCCTTTTATGGGAAAAACCATCCGGCATGGCTTCTGCCGGTTTTCACCTGCAACATATTCCCGGTGTACTGGACCGATTGCTGACCTATGCCCATGGCGAACAACTTTCGGCGGAACAATTTGCTTACCTCAAAAAAGAAGGGACTCCAGGGGGTGAAACAACATCCGTACTTCTCAATTATGTAAATCAACAGGTAGATGCGTTTGTAGAAGCCTTACAATTTATGGATGAGAAAAAGCTTACAGAAGCCAGGGAAGTAGGCCGGGCTAAACTTCCATCTACCGTTTTGGGACTGGTTTTTCACGCAGCTGAACACACCATGCGTCATACAGGACAGTTGCTGGTTACTGTAAACGTGTTGCAGGCAGGTAACCATCTGCGTTAGTGTACCAAGTGGTGCCTTTAAACGACTACTTTCTTGTGCAGTTATTGAATTTAGTATTTGTAGCCACGTAATTGCTGCCATAAATTTTACGAAAAAAATGCAAACAGGTGGTTTGCGTTTTTGGTAATAAGCAATGCGTGAAGAATAACTTCGGGAATATTTACACACCAAATGAAGAGCCGCACCCGCAGGTAGAAGATGCATTCGGATTGTTGAACGTAAAGCCGCGGTTGTTTAAGCCATTTTCCCAGTCAATTTCCATCCCTGCAAGGTACAATTCATGCGAACGGTCCATTACAAAATGAATGCCATCCAGTTCGTATGCATTGTCGTTCTCACCTCTTTCATCAAACCCAAGCACGTACGAAAGGCCGGAGCAGCCACCACCCTTCACACCAACCCGCAGAACCTTACTGGCATCAAACCCTGGTTCCTGCATCAGTCGCTTTATTTCTGTTACTGCACCGTCTGTAAATTTAACCGGTGCCGCTGTTGTTGTATTCATGTTGCAAATTTACTGCTATCGCCGGCAACTTCAATATAGGAAGGTGATACAGAAGGAGTTTCACAGTATTTTTGTCCCTTAATAAAATTTCATGGAAGCAACCACGCTTAGTCTTCTGATATCTGCTTTAGCCCTTGCAGTTGGTTTTCTTGCTTTTTTACGTACCTACCGGGAAAAAGAGACGGCCCCTGTTCAGAACTTTACAACAAAGCCATTGCAGCTGCAGGCTTACGAAAGACTTGTGATCCTGTGTGAACGCATTTCGCTGCCCAACCTTATCAGCCGCGTTAACCAGCCGCAGCTTTCTGCAAGAGACATGCAGCTGATGCTTATTGAAAATATCAAGCAGGAATTTGAGTACAATGCTTCGCAACAAATCTATGTAAGCCAGGCCGCATGGGAAGCAGTGCGTAACCTTCGCGATCAAACCCTCCTGATCATTAATTCTATTGCCCGTACGCTTTCGGCCGAAGCTTCTGCCCATGATCTGAACAAAGGTTTGCTGGAAGCGATCCTGAACCAGGAGAATGCAGCATTGCATACCTACACACTGGATACGTTAAACGAGGAAGCTAAAAAGATCATGTGAGGATCACGATACCATCAGCGACATTCATATTGAATTCCATTCAATAATACAGATGCCCGAAAGCAATCTGAAAATTTATGAGCGATAAAAAACTTACCGATTCCGGAATAGAAATAAAAACGGTGTACACGCAGGATGATGTTGCCAACCTCTCTCCTGCTATTCTTGGTATGCCCGGCGAAGCTCCCTTTACCCGCGGCATCCAGCCTGATATGTACCGTGGCAAGTTATGGACCATGCGTCAGTACGCCGGCTTTTCTACAGCGCAGGAAAGTAACAAGCGGTACCACTACCTGCTTTCCCAAGGGGTTATGGGATTAAGCGTTGCATTTGACCTTCCCACGCAGATTGGTTACGACAGTGACCATGCGCTGGCTGAAGGCGAAGTGGGAAAAGTGGGTGTTGCCATTGATTCGCTCCAGGACATGGAAACCTTGTTTGATGGCATCCGGCTCCAGGATATCTCAACATCCATGACCATCAATGCAACGGCATATATTCTTCTTTCATTTTATGTTGCCCTGGCAAAAAAGCAGGGCGCAGACCTGCAGAAAATCTCAGGCACCATTCAAAATGATATCCTGAAAGAATACGCGGCGCGGGGAACCTATATCTATCCGCCCAAACCTTCCATGCGTATCATCACGGACATTTTTGAATGGTGCAGCAAAGAGGTGCCAAAGTGGAATACCATATCCATTTCAGGTTATCACATCCGTGAAGCCGGCAGCACAGCCGTGCAGGAAATTGCATTTACCTTAAGTAACGGGAAAGCATATGTGCAGGCAGCACTTCAAAAGGGTCTAGACATTAATGTGTTTGGAAAACGGCTTTCATTCTTCTTCAATGCGCACAATAATTTGTTTGAAGAAGTGGCCAAGTTCAGGGCCGCCCGCCGCATGTGGGCCCGGATGATGAAAGACCTGGGTGCAACTGATCCCAAGGCAATGATGCTGCGCTTTCACACGCAGACCGGTGGCAGCACACTCACTGCACAACAACCACTCAATAACATTGCCCGTGTGACGGTGCAAACCCTGGCGGCAGTTCTGGGTGGCACGCAATCCCTACATACCAATGGTTATGACGAGGCCTTGAGCCTGCCGACAGAAGAAGCCGCACGAATTGCGCTGCGCACCCAGCAGATCGTGGCGTTTGAAAGTGGTGCCCCTGATACGGTAGATCCTCTGGCCGGATCCTATTATGTAGAGGCGCTGACGGCGGAAATTGAACAACATGCCTGGACGTTGATTGAAAAGATCGATGCCATGGGCGGCAGTGTGTCGGCCATTGAAAGCGGTTTTATGCAGGATGAAATTGCCCGCAGTGCCTACCAGTACCAGCGGGGCATCGAAAGCGGCGAAAAGATAATTGTTGGCGTGAATAAATTCTTCCAGAAAGAAGAAGGCAGCATTCCTGTGTTCCGGGTAGATGATAGTATCCGGGAAAATCAAATTCAAAACTTATCGGCATTGAAGGCTTCTCGTAACAATGAGGAAGTAAACCAGGCCTTGAAGGCTGTCCGCGCAGCTGCAACCGATGGAACCAACCTGATGCCTGCCGTGGTGGCAGCCGTGGAATCGTATTGTACATTGGGTGAGATTGCAGATGTATTGCGGGACGTGTTTGGTGAATACCGGTGAGTCTTTATACAGGAAGGAATTTGAGTAAGCAGTAGGTAATATGCAATATGCAGTTGGTGTTAGATACAACGTTCAACTAAAAATAAAAAATTACCATTAGCCTCCACTATCAATTATACTAAAAGGCACGATTTACGTGCCTTTGCTATTTTATATCTTTTCAAATTTAATAACTAACCTTCTTCTCTATTTCCCATTGCTTATTGTTTGTTGTCTATTGATCCTTACTTGATGGCATTGTTGATAACTACCGCCGAATCGCGGTGAATACGCAGGATAGGTAAGTTTTTGGCGGCAAATGCCTTCAGGGCTGCATCGGTGCCGGTACTGGCCTGCCTTTCAAAATCGGCAATGGTTTTTTCATGATCGGCAACCATCATGTTCATGTATTGTTTGTCAAATGTGTTTCCTGCCGTTCGGTTCAAAGCATCCAAATGTTCCTGGTGTTCCCGGGGGAGTGCCGTTGGAGGAGTCATACCACGGCTGGAAAGAACGGTGGTCAATTCTTTGTTGGACCTTGAATGGTCCCTGACCATCATAGCACCAAAGGCTTTTACCCTTTCATTTTGTGCTTTTTGTTGCGCTGCATTGCCGGCCTCTACTTCCATCATTCCACCTGCGGCCGCTTTCATAGCAAATGTTGAATCCTGTGCATTCAATGGTGTGTTACTGCCACCTGTCAATAAGGTTGTATCGCTGACCCTTCCGGTTGGATTGGTTATGGTATTTCCCGTTTGGTCTGATGTGCTGGTGGCTGCCGAGGTATTGGGACCATTATTACAGGCCACAACCGCCACTGTTACCGCCATACTGAAAATACATAGATTGCGTTTTTTCATGTTTGCTGTTTGTACAAACGAACAAAAAATTTATGCCACACAAACAGCAGGAATAGTGCTTATAAGGAAAACTCGGGAAAGCCTTCGTTAAGTAAAATGTTCTGTTCTGCAGCAAATTGTTGCACATGCTGCACAAAGGAATATTCTTCAATAATGGTTTTGATGCTGTTGATGTCATTGGCAAAAACCCGGTCCTCTTCGGCAAAGCCAACAAACCTTCGCACAAAATGATGGGCCTCTTCCAATATTGCACTACTCTTTAGCGGATGCCTGAACTCAATGGCCTGGCAAGCACAAAGGAGCTCTATGGCCAATATATATTCGAGGTTTTGCAACACAGTATAAAGTTTTCGTCCACTGATACTACCCATACTCACATGGTCTTCTTGCCCTAGTGATGTTGGAATACTGTCAGCGCTGGCCGGGAAGCAGAGTGTTTTATTTTCCGACACCAGTGCGGCCGTTGTATACTGCGGGATCATAAATCCGCTGTTCAACCCAACATCTTTCATCAGTAACATGGGTAGTCCCCACTTGCCTTCGAGCAGGAGGTAACAACGCCGGTCTGAAATATTGCCGATCTCCGCTGCTGCCAGGCAGGCATAGTCAAGTGGCAGTGCCATGGGTTGTCCATGAAAATTTCCACCGCTGATGGTGTCATCTTCGCCCAGCACGATCGGGTTATCCGTTACCGATGCCAATTCTATTTCCGTCGCCTCTTTCAGGTGCAGCCAGGCATTGCGGGATGCGCCATGTACCTGTGGCATACAGCGCAGTGAATACGGATCCTGCACCCGACCACAGTCGATATGACTTTGCATGATCTGGGAATGATCCAGCAGTTTGCGCAGCCGCTGCGCCACTAATAGATTACCCTTGAAGGGACGAAGTTGATGCAGCCGCTCGTCAAACGGTGCCTTGGTACCGGTAAGTGCTTCCAGGCTCATGGCACCAACAATATCGGCAGCTTCGAGACAGTAATGCATTCGCTGTACAGCCTTGATAGCATAGGCCAAGATGAATTGCGTTCCGTTGATCAGGGCCAGGCCTTCTTTGGGTCCGAGTTGTACCGGCTCCATACCCAATTGCTGCAACACTGCCCCCGTTTGTTGACGGGTACCTTTGTAAACTACTTCGCCCAAGCCAATGAGTGGAAGAAAAAGGTGCGCCAGCGGTGCCAGGTCGCCGGAAGCACCTACGCTGCCTTTTACCGGTACGACGGGAATGACATCTTCTTCGAGGTGCCAGAGAATACGCTCCAGCGTTGACAACTGCACCCCGGAATAGGCCTGCGCCAGCGAATGCACTTTGGTGATCATCATCAGGCGTGCAATGTCTTCGGTTACGGACTCTCCAACCCCAACGCTGTGGCTTTGCAGGATTTTGTATTGAAGTGTGGCGGTGTCTTCTTCGCTGATGCGTGTATTGGCCAGGATGCCAAAGCCTGTTGTAATGCCGTACACCGTTTTGCCGGTATCGGCCATGGCTTGTACAAAGCGCTGATTCTGCCGGATACGCTCTTTTGTGGTTTCACTGATGCTTCCTTGGGACTTTTTTTGGGCTAAAGCAATCGCCTGTTGAACGGTAAGATGGTCTTGTCCGTAGAAAAATTCCGCTGCAATCATACAGGAGTAAAAATATCTTTTATCTTCAACAAGTCACCAGATTTCAAACACTATGGAAAACCTCTTTGTTTTTTTGGCGACCAGTTTAGTGCTCCGTGCCACCGGTCCCCGTTTCAAGCGATACCTCATTCGTCCCGGCTGTTCCACCTTTCTTCATTCCAGTGCCCGCACATTGCATGTCCGTTATACAAAGGATGGTGATAAGGTACTGTTCAACGAGTATGTGGAAGATGACGTTACCTACGGAACCATATGCGTACAGATGCGGGAAGAATATACGCTGGCACAGGCCGAAAACATCCTGGTAAATTATATGAATCGGGTACGCAAGCCAATGCATATTACATGCAACGTATCGATGGAAAGCAAAGAGGAAGGCAGGCACCTCAGCATCACCGATTACTGGCAGGATAGTGCCGGTTCAGACTGGAAAGTAAAAGGCTATACCAATGGGAAGATCATTGCAGTTTTATATGTTAAGAACATTGGCGATACAACGGTTAACAATCACGACGCCTTCCTGAACGGTTTCCGTTTTTCGGGAACATGAGCGATTTGAATAACTGATTCTCTTATCTTTGCGCCGTTCTTTATTGGAAGAACGGCGTTTTTAATGCCGGTCCAGTAGCTCAGCTGGATAGAGCAACTGCCTTCTAAGCAGTAGGTCTCAGGTTCGAATCCTGACTGGATCACTTAAAATTTAAAAAGCCTTGAAAGGGACAACTTTCAAGGCTTTTTTGTTTCAGGCTAATAAGGCCGGTTTCTTTTGAAATACCTGCCATAAAAATTCTCCGAACAGGGTATTGGCCCAGGCAAACCATTTGCGGGTAAACTTCTTTGGATCATCCTTGTGAAAAGATTCGTGCATAAAACCGGTGCCGCCATGCGTGGCTTGCAACAGTTTGATGGCAGCTCTTTTTTCACTATCGGTTGTGGCGGTAAGACCACGCATGGTAATGCCGATCGGCCAGATCATGTCCATACCGGTATGCGGGCTGCCGATACCGGCACCGGCTTTACCAGCGAAATAAAATGGATTGCTATCGGATAATATAAGCTTTCTCGTGTTTTGGTAAATGGTATCACCCGGACGAACAGCACCCAGGTATGGCAGTGATAAAAGACTGGGTACATTGGCGTCGTCCATGAGATTGTAGCTGCCAAAGCCATTGACCTCATACGCATAAACTTTTCCAAATCGTGGATGGGTGGTCACAGCATACTGCTGCAAGGCCGCCGAAACTTCATCTGCCAGTTGTTGTAAGGACGTGGCCAGTTTTGTGTTGTTATTGATTGCCTTTACCATTTGCTCAGCCTGCTGCAGGCTGACCACCGCGAAAAAGTTCGATGGAATCAGGAACGGGAAGATCGTGGCATCATCGCTTGGACGAAACATCGAACAAATCAGGCCTACCGGTTTTACAGGATAACCATAGCCTGCTAGCGGAACGCCATCGGTTGCCCAGGCCGTTTTGCGCTGAAAACTATAAGGGCCGGGATTTTCTTTTCGTTGTTGCTCGATAAACGTTCGCAGGATGGTTTCGATACTTCTTACCCAGGTAGCATCAAAAGGACTGGTATCGCCGGTCTGCTTCCAGTAATGATAGGCCAACCGGATGGGATAACAAAGTGAATCAATCTCCCATTTGCGTTCGTGTATACCGGGCTTCATTTCAGTAATATCCGTTTCCTTCCACTCACTGACTTTGGCTTCGTCCTTGAAAAAAGCATTGGCATAAGGATCTTTCAGAACATAATACGTCTGCCGGTTGATAACGCCGGCTATCAGTTGCTGCAGCGGCTTGTCATCCTTCACCAGCGACAGGTAAGGCCATACTTGTGCCGTACTGTCGCGCAGCCACATGGCATCAATATCACCGGTGATGACATAGGTGTCTGGTTTACCGTTACGCATTTCAAAATCAACAGTCGTATCCAGCGTATTGGGAAAGCAGTTTTCAAACAACCAGCCAAGCTCTTTGTTTTTTACGCCTGATTTGAATGCTGTGATGGCTGTTTCCACCGCCTTGCTGTGAAAATTTCTTTTCTCGTACGGTGTGCGAACTACCGGGAAGTCTTCTGCAGGTGTGGCAAAAGAAAATTTTCCCAGTATAAGTCCTCCACCAAGAATCCCGGTATTGCGGATGAATTCACTTCTTTTCATTCGGTTAAACGCTTTTGAATATTATCCTAATAGGTTTATAATTTGAAAGCACAGTTACAATGATTGTAACGCATCTTGAGCTTTTACTTTATCGTTGAGTATGGCCTGTCAGCAGGTCGTACACCCCAGGTTGATGAAGGAGTGCTGCCCATTTCCATCACTAAATTTCCGCCCCGCATGATGTCCTTGTGCAGGAGATACGACTTGCTGTATGGCTTGCCATTTAGCGTAATTTTCTGAATGTATTTGTTCGCGGCGCTGTTGTTTTTTACCTGGATGGAAAACGTTTTCCTTTCCCCGATATGCAGTGTAGCATTATCAATTACAGGGCTTCCAAAAACATATAAGCCATTTGCAGGGTTTACAGGATAAATGCCCAGGGCAGAAAAAATATACCAGGCTGACATCTGGCCCACATCTTCATTGCCACTTAATCCATCCGGTTTGTCGGAATAAAGACTATCCAGAATAAAACGGACCTTACCCGCCGTTTTCCAGGGCTGACCGGCATAGGCATACAAATAGGTAACATGATGACTGGGTTCGTTGCCATGCGCATACTGCCCGATCAAACCGGTAATATCATTGGAAGCTTCTTCTCCCATATCAACCTGCAGTGTGAAAAGTGAATCCAGCTTCCCGATAAACTTCTTCTCCCCACCTAACAGGGTTATCAAACCTTCCACATCCTGCGGCACCAGCCAGGTGTACTGCCAGGCATTACCTTCCGAAAAATCATCTTTCATGTGGCGGGAAATAAAAGGACTGAACGGGGTTCGCCATTGGTTTTGCGAAAGCCGGCCACGAACAAAGCCTGCTGTCCTGTCGTAATAGTTCCGGTAGTTCTTCCCACGTTTACTGAAGTAAGCATAGTCTTCTTTCTTGCCCATCCGTTTTGCCATCTGGGCAATGCTCCAGTCGGCAATAGAATACTCCAGTCCCATGGCTACGGATTCCACCATGCTGTCGGCCGGTATAAAGCCTTGCTTTTTCACCCATTTCAAACCGCGTTCATCCTGCATGGCAGTTGCTTTTACGGCTTCAAAGGCAAGAGCTGTATCAAAGCCGCGGAAACCTTTGAGATAGGCATCGGCCACCACCTGTACACTGCTGTAGCCCGGCATCGTATTGGTTTCATTGCCCATCAGGTGCCATACCGGAAGTTTTCCCTGCTGCTGGTAAATGGCCAGCATGGAATTGATCATGTCATTCACCCTCTCTGTTTGCGTGATGGTAAAGAGCGGATGGGCCGCACGATAGGTATCCCACAGGGAAAAGGTTGTCAGGTTGGTGAACGGTGCGTTTTTATAGACCTTCTTGTCTGTGCCAAGATAATCGCCATTGCTGTCGTTATAGATAGAAGGCGCAATCATGGTATGGTACAAGGCTGTATAAAAGGTACGCTTCCGGGCTTCATCAGGTGCCGAAATCTGTATTTTATTGAGTTCCCTGTTCCATGAAATATCGGCTGCAGCCACCACCCCATCAAAGCTCCAATGCGGCAGTTCTGCTCTTATATTCTGCGCAGCGTTTTCGATGCTGACCGGTGAGATGCCTACCTTCACCATAACAGGCTCGCCATCCTGTACATCAAAAAAAGCAATGCCTTTTACAAACCTGTCTTCCAGGGCAATCCCCTGTTGCAGAACGCTATCCTTGTACAGTAAGAGGTTTTTGATCGGTTTTGAAAACACCGCCGTGAAATAAATACGCTGATCCGGCGCCCATCCTTTAGAGTACCGGTACCCGACAAGCGTGGTGTCGTTTACTTTCTGCAGGAATGTTTTTGTAGCCAGATCCCAGCCGATCCCCTCGCGAAGGTCAATGATGATCTGAGCGCTGTCCGATGCAGGAAAGGTGTACTTATGAAAACCCACCCGTTCTGTAGTTGTCATCTCGGCCTTGATGTTGTAGCGGTCAAGCAGAACGCTGTAATAGCCGGGACGAACGGTCTCATTTTGGTGCGAGAAGAGTGAATAATAACCACTGCTGTAGTTTGGAACATTGCCTTTCCGTGGCTTTACCGTACCGGTGGCCGGCATTAGCAGGATATCTCCCAGGTCGCCGATGCCGGTACCACTGAGATGCGTATGCGAAAAGCCAATGATGGTCGAATCAGAATAGTGATAGCCAGAGCACCAGTCCCAGCCTTCCGAACGGTTGACCGGCCCCAATTGTACGGCACCAAAAGGCACATTAGCGCCAACAAACACATGTCCATGAAAACTGCTCCCGATATACGGATCAACAAATTTTGTCAGATTCATTGCCGTATTCTGTGCTGTCACGGAAGCCTGTTGTCCGAATGCAGCAACAGATACACAGCCGCTCCACACCAGGAAAAACTTTCTGCTTAATAGAGAAATCGTCTTTATCACTTGCATCATTTTTTTGCAGAAGCCGTTGCCTGCTCCAAAGCCTGCAACACGTCTTCTGTTACATTACCAAACAAAGAAACGCCAGCTGCACCATTTTTCAGCGCATGCACGATTCCTTCTTTTACCTCCGTCGTGTTTTTGAAGTCCGGCAGGTATAAGCCGGCATAGAGTGGAAACTTGCCGTTGAGTGCTTTGACACCTTCATCCACAGCACTGCCGATCCAGGCAACATCCTCTTTGTAAAAACCATGATAAATCATTGGGCAGATCCAATCCAGGTTCCATGAAACCCAATCCTGCCGTACATTTCTTTTCGCCACTTCGGGTGTGGGAAATACCGCCGCTGTGATAGGTTTTTTATGTGTATGTGCCACACGGGCCAGCCGGTTGACAATATTGGTGACAGCATTGTACCGGTACAGCCGCCAGCTTAAACTTTCCTCCGGGTATTGGATGCTGCTTACCTCTTTCCCCTTCCACTCCTTAAATTTCTGGCGGCAAACCTCGCAATAACAGTAGTCATATTCCGGCAGCTCTTTTGTCTGTTCAATTTTATAGGTATCCCACAGGTTTACAGGAAGGATGACATCGCAAAACCGGACATAGTCCAGATGAATACCGTCTATGTAATCCTTGCTTAAAATTTGCTTCACATCAGTTTCCAGGTACCGGGCCACTTCTTCACGGGATGGACACAACCAGCGGTAATACCCGACATAGGGCGGTTTGTCGGCGCAGGATTCGCCTTTACGGTTGATGCTGTACCACTCGGGGTGCGACTGCAGCAAGGTTTTCTCACCACGGTTCAGGGTCCACATCCAGCGATGCGCTTCCAGCTTTTGTGCCTTTGCTAGGCGGTAATGCCTTTCGCTATCGGCTTCAAAGAAAATCCCCCGCACGCCGGCTTCGTAAAAACGTTTATACTGCTTTTGCAGGTCAGCATCTTTATCCGTTTCTTTCGGTCTTGTCCAAACCCAATGCTGCACCTGATTTGGGCCGTTTTCAACAACCGCTGCCCGGATGGCGGTTGCGGGTTGTAACGCTGCAGAAAGACCGGTGAACACACCTGCTTTCAGAAATTTTCTACGGTTGTTCATAATGCTTTTTTGATGGTCTGCACGAAACCTTCGTGGTTGATGGATAAAATAGTTTCCTCGTCTGTGATATAGCCACTGAATTGTCGCGTGGTAGCTTCCATACTTAGTTTGTTATTGGTGTTATCGATCCGCACCTGGTCATTTAATTCCAGGTCTTTTAAGGACGTTGCATATTTTCTGTGCTTACTAAAAAAGGCTTTTTGCTTGTAATATAACAGCCACAAATACTGCCTTCGTTTTTCGTCCCTGGGCAGAACAAATTCGGATGGGCTGTTTGCCTCCTTGGTGAACAAAAGATAGCCCCAGCGCTCCGGGTAATGCATATTGATAACACCCTGCGGCGACCATACCCAGTTGTGCTCGGGCAGCGGTTTTCCATTTTTATCCTTCTTCTTGATGTAACTTCCGTTCACCACCGCTGTCTCCCACTGCACCCTTGAAAAATTAACCCGCCACAAGGCACCATCATGCGGCGGACGCCAATGGTTACCAATATAGATTGCCCAAAAGGGAATCGCCATTTCCACGGTCCAGCATTTATCCTTATCGCCAGGCTTGTTGATGGTTCCGTTTATTTTTACCGCTGATTGCAGGCCCGTGGTATTGTAAGAGAGCATGGCCGCTCCGCCATTTCGGTATGGCTTTGACATGAACAAATCCATTATCGTGTTAAATGCATTCACTTCAATTTCAAAGTACTGGTGGGTGTCGTTACTGGGATCAATAAAAACTTCAAAGTCATTGTCGTAATAGATGATAGCATCATGCTGCTTTAAACTCGCCCAAACATGCGGTTCCTCCAGTTCCGCAGCTATATAGAGACAGCTATCGCTCCATAGCATTTTAGCTCTTGTTCTGTAGTGAGGCTTTGGCTTTTTCTCTCCTTCAATGTCTTCAAAATCATCTGTCCAGGATGCAGACTGCCAGGCTTTATCACCTAAATCACCATCCACCGTAAGCTTATCTGCCGTGTAGTTTATTAGGTAACTTTTAGGTGTAGTAAACAGGTGCTCAAAGCCAGCAAAACTGTTTTGAGAAAATGCCTGCTGTGCGGAAATGAACAAAATCCAAAACAAAACATTCTTCACATAAGAAATCCGTTCTACTTTTCTGTTCATCAAATCCCCTCCTTCACCTTTATGGTTGCTTTCAGCTTTTCATCTTGCGAGTTTCCTCCCAATACAACTGTATACTCACCCGGGTAAAGCACCCATTTGTTCTGGTTCCTATCCCATTTCTGAAGTTCAGTGACCGGTATTGAGATATTCACCGTACGAGTATTACCCTTTGCAACGGAAACCCGTTTAAAAGCTTTCAGTTCTCTGACCGGCATCCTTTCCATGGCAGGATATTGCAGGTAGGCCTGCACCACTTCATCGCCATCCATTGCTCCTGTATTTTTTACTTCAAAAGAAAAAGAAAGCATACCATTGGAAGAAGAAATATCGGCCGGCTGTTTCAGCCATCTATAAGCGAACGTTGTGTAGCTTAAACCAAAGCCGAAAGGATATTGTACAGGCCCCTGGAAGTACCGGTATGTTCTTCCCTGCATGGCATAACTATCGTACGGTGGAAGATCATCCAACGATTTGTAGAACGTAACAGGCAAACGACCCGATGGCGACACCTTGCCAAAAAGCAGGTCTGCCAGTGCATGGCCGCCCTGCTCCCCGGGATACCAGGCAAGGATAATTGCATCGGCATAAGGTTCCAGTGCCGCAATATCAACGGCACTTCCGGACGTTACTACAACCACCACCGGCTTATTTTGCTTGCGCAGTTCACGCAGCAGGTTGATATGTGCCTGCGGTATGCTGAGGCTTAATTTATCGCCGCCATTAGCCGCCAGGAAAGCATCCCCCTCTTCTCCTTCCAGCACAGGTGTTAGGCCAACAACGGCAATAGTGATATCGCTTTCTCCGGCAGCCCATATGCCGCCGAAACGGGTGGTGTCTGTATAGTCACTTCCCTGGTCGTATTGTACGGCAACGGCAGGTCCGGCAGCCGCCGTGATGCCCTCTGCAAATGTCACGATATTGCCTGACATGCCGTGGTAATTGGCTACCATCGGATCCAAGGCACCGGCATTGGGGCCCAGCACCATAACCGAACCGTATTTCTTTTTGTCCAGCGGCAGCAGGTTGTTATTGTTCTTGAGCAGCACCATGCTTTGCTGCGCCGCTTTACGGGCAAGCGAAATATGTTTTTCGGTGTGAACGTCCTTCTCGCCCAGTGTACGGAAAGGCCGTTTTGCGGCCGTATTAAAGAATCCTAATTTAAACTGTGTCCGTAAAATACCACTCAGGGCAGAATCAATTTCCGCCTTTGTGACAAGGTTTTGCTGATAGGCTTTGATCAGGTCACGTTGAAGCAGATCCGAACAATCGAGGTTGACGCCTGCTTTTAGTGCTGCGGCTGCCACTTCCACGCGGTTGTTCATCACTTTGTGAAACTTCCAGATATCATCGAGGGCCCAGCAATCTGTTACGACGTGTCCTTTGAAACCCCACTCTTTTCGGAGAATATCTTTCAGCAGCGCATCGCCGGTGCAACAAGGCTGGTCATTTACCCGGTTATACGCACACATCACCGATTCCACACCTCCGTCAACCAATTTCCTGAAGGCATACAGGTAGGTCTCCCTTAGGTCTTTTTCATCTACAATGGCATTGAACGAATGACGTCCTTTCTCTGGGCCGCTGTGCACTGCGAAGTGCTTGGCAGCAGCCGCCGTTTTCAGTTGTTGCGGGTGTGAGCCTTGCAGGCCTTTCACAAATGCTAATCCCATGCTTGCAGTGAGATAAGGATCCTCACCATATGTTTCTTGTCCCCGGCCCCATCGCGGATCACGAAAGATGTTGATGTTGGGCGACCAGAAAGTGAGTCCCATGTACTGCAGGTGGCGCCCTTTAGCCGTTGACAGATTGTACTTTGCCCGGGCTTCCGTCGCAATGGCATCGCCGATTTGCTTTACAAGGCTATCGTTAAAAGTAGCCGCCATGGCAATAGCCTGCGGAAAGACCGTTGCCATTCCTGCTCTTGCTACGCCGTGTAGCGCTTCGTTCCACCAGTTGTAGGCAGGGATGCCTAACCGTGCAACGCCTTTGCTGTTATAACCGAGTAAGGAAACTTTTTCTTCGAGTGTTAATCGGTTCAGCAAATCAGCAACGCGTTTTTCAATGGGTGCATCCGCGTTGCGGAAAAGCGGCACATTGTTCTGCGCCTGAACGCCCAAGTGCGGTACCGCTGCTAAAAAGAGGAGCGATAAAAAAAAATGCCGTCGTTTATTTTTTCTCATTGAATAAAAGAAGATAAGAGAATGAAATATGATGCGGTACTAATCAGCAGCGATAAAGGAAAAAGCCAGCGCCGGCAATTTTTCTTTCGATTTCTTCAACGAAGCAGGCAGGTATACTTTGACCGTATTTCCTTCCTGCGTCCATTTTACTTTTTCTCCTGTTTGCAGCAACTGCATGGTGGTGCCTTTTTGGGGCTGATTGCTTTTCCAAGTAACTACTGAAGGCAGGGACTTTTCTTCCGGTAGACAAACCAGTGCATAACGCAGATCTCCGGTTTTGCTCCTGGTGAAAAAGGTGCTGTCTTCTTTGTAAATAGCTGTCGTGCGGGTGTTATAGATGGCATTACCGTTTTTATCCATCCATTTACCAATTTCCTGCAGCCGCTGTACCACTTCATCCGGCAGCGTCCCATCGGGCTTCGGTCCCACGCCCAGCAATAAACTGCCGCCCTTGGCTACAATCTCAATCAGGGTGTGAACCACTTTTGCCGTTGACTTTGGCTTGTCACCGGCAACATATCCCCAAGCATTGCCCAGGGTCATGCAACTCTCCCAGGGGTGATCCAGTTTTTCTGCCGGAACCCGTTGTTCAGGTGTCTGGTAATTTTCGAATGGACCATGAACAGTGCGGTCCACAATCAGCAGGCCGGGTTGTGCTTTGCGGGCCATGGCTGCAATTTTGGGCATATCAATATCCTGGCTCCATTCAGGGATGCGGGCACCCCATGAGAGCACTTCTTCATTAACAGTTTCCTTCGGCCGCACCCAACCGCCATCCAGCCACAGAATATCCATGCTGCCATAGTTGTTCATCAACTCACTAATCTGGTTATACGTAAACTGCTTGTATTGATTCCATCGCCAGGGAAACTTGCGAATATCGTAATTGTTATTCCGATCAGCCGTTGCGTACTTGGGCCACCAATAGTATTCTGTATGCCAGTCGGGCTTGGAGAAATAGGCTCCGATCATAAAGTTCTGCTTTCGGAATGCATCAAAAACATGTTTGGCAATATCAGCTTTTGGGTGGCTCTTGAATGGACCATCTGTTATTTTAAAATCCGTCTGTTTGGTGTCAAACATGTTGAAGCCATCATGATGCTTGGTCGTAAAAACAACATAACGCATACCGGCATCTTTTCCTGCTTTGGCCCAGCGATCCGGATCAAAGTTGACCGGGTTAAAATCCTTTTTCAATCCCCAGTACCAGTTTTTGAAATCATTGTAAGCGATGGTGCTGTCCCGTTCGATCCAGTCTTCCGAACACAAGGCCCATGATTCAATCATTCCCGGAACCGCATACAACCCCCAGTGAATGATCATCCCGAATTTATGGTCCTGCCATTTGTCCAGCTTTTCCCGTACCTGCACATCAGTCGGCCATTCGTATTTAGCAGACTGAGGATGTACGTTTTCCTGTGCGGTTACTGCATTTCCTTCCAGTAAAAAAAAGAAAACCAACAGGTATACGAATAAATTTTTTCGCTTCATTGTAAAATCATTTTATGCAGTTGCACACAAGCTGTAATACAACCATGCTGCTTAGTCAAAACTTGCAAATAACCTATTGGCTGTTTCGATTGATCTTTCCATCCGTTATTGCCAGTTCTGAAGAGAAAATCAGCCCCGGATCCTTTCTTTCCTTAATCGTGTTATAAATTGTATTCAGGCTCCGATTTACTTTTCCCCTGAAAATTTCTTTACCCTTAAACCGTACAACAACTGGCTTATCCAAGTCCATCATGCTGTCGTTCAGCCGTATCAGCAAGGTATCCGTATAAGATGATTCAATTGTCACTACGTTACCCTTGTAGGTGACAATAATTTCACCACCTGTTTGCGCAACACCTTTCGGAATGGCAAGCCAATAAAAGCTACGATGATGTACATCATCCTGCTTCCAAACTACCTTATCCGGAATGGGGTTGCGCCGAAACCTGGCCATCCAGGGTACAACTACCGAATCTTCACGGTTCATCCAGTGGGGGCGGCCTTCGTGTAATTGCACGACATGCTTATAACCGCCGGTATCTTGTTGCTGAAGGCTATCCAGCATCACACCCCATCGCCTCGCAATTTCGTTTCTGTTGTACGCTGCGTCCAGTGCTCCCATGTGCAGGGCGAATCCAATATTTCGTAATCCAAGCGGCGAGGTTTCATTGGGATGACCTGCCATCATGGCTGCGGCCGCAAAGCGATCAGCCATGCGCGGCGCCAACTGGTAAACACCATCGCCTCCGGCTGAATATCCCATGAGGTAAACCTTATTCGGATTCACATTTTCGAACAGAACGGCAGCAAGAATCAGGCGATCAAACAGGGAATCGATATGCGATTCATGCCAAAGATTCCAGGTGTTGGTTGGCGCACGGGGAGCGACGTAAACCCCTTCGGCCGGTGAATATAGTTTGATCTGGTTCTGCCATTGCTGATCATTTACCCTGGGTGCCGTATTGCCACCGCCGTGCATGGAGATAAAAAGGCTTCGTCCCTCATCCGGTGCTTCACCGAAAATCCTGTATTCAAACTTCAACGAATCATCGTCCAGGATTAGTAATTTATTATCCCATTCAGAACGCAAAGCTGCTCGTTGTTGTTTGTATTCATCGGCCAGTAATAAGGTGGCAGCTTCTGCCGCTTCTTTTTTATTCAGCGCCTTTTTTGAAAATGGCTCTATACTGATGGATGAACGGGAATCCGCTGTCTGCGCCAACCAGCTTTTTAGTTGGGTGATGGGTTGTGCCTGTGAAGCCAGGCAAAAGAATAGAAACGTTATACTTCCAATGATCCTGCTAATCGGTCGCATGGTTGCCTCCGCTTGTTTGTGTGAATTGTTCGGGTACCAGGCTCCAGTTGTGATCATAAAAACCAGCCATTTTTACCTGGCTTGGACCAGCCTGCAGCATTTCGAGACTGTAGATCATAAAATCAGGGAAGCCACTGGCGCCGGCGAAGTATTGGTTGGCGTTCGCCGCCTGCATCCCTTTTACCCCGCTGCCACTGATGACGCCCACCGAAGCAACCGCTGAACTGCGGATGGGCCAAACAAAATAAGCACTCAGGTCATCGCCTTGCCATACCTTGCCACCGGCTGTTATTTTGTTTCGTTCCACCTGAATCGGGCTATCACTCAACAGGATGTTCCATGCTTTGTTGGTAGTTTTATTTCCGTATAAAATAACGCCCCTGTCTTTGTATCTGGCCAATGAAAAATCTTTATCGGCGATGATGTCAACAGCGCCGTTTCCGCGATAGTACCAGGTTTCAGCATCATAACGGGCCTTCGCCAATGCCCATTCATTTTCTTCTTTTGTACCGGCAGTACCGTACACAAAGATCATGTTGTGATTAAACGCATCCTTTAACGTTCCGTAACGGTGCGGGCCTTTCTGGTACAAATCAGGACTGGCACTCACCGTCCATTTTCCACCTTCTTTCAACAGGAACAGGCTATCTGCTTCACCTTTGGTGGTATACTGCACCGGCGCTGTGCTGTCCAGCACAATCTTGAGTTGCGCACCGGATCCGAAGTTGCTCAGGTCAAACTTCAGCAACCGGACATTTTCCGTTGTGCCTTCTATGCTGTTGGCAGCCCTGTTTCTGTTTAGTTTTATCCGGCTGTATTGCAAGGGATGTTGCTGTTGCTGAATGGCCGCCCAGTAATAAGAAGAGGAGATGCCCGGACTGGCTGTCATGAAATCGATCGTATTCACTGCCGTATCCACCGGCCGTTTGTGCCATTTAAAAAAATCGAATATTGGTTTCCAATCCACGCTGTGATCGCCAAACCAATGGCTGCCGCCGGGGTATTCATAGTAACTCATGTCCGGATGAAAATCGCCCAGAATGCCACGCATCTGTCTTGCATAGTTAACCGATACGGTTCTGTCGGCATCTCCATGAAAAACGTATAAGCCTAAGGGTTTGTAGTTTGACACCAGTTTGATAACATCGCTTTGATTTCCGGAACGAAGCAGCATTTGTTCCATGGGATTATTGCTGCTGTCGGGGATCAAACCATCGGCAGACCCGTAACCTTTTAAGGTGGGATAACCGGCACAAGGTGCAATCGCGGCCCATTTATCCGGGTAGGTTGCTCCCAAAAACCAGGTACCATGTCCACCCATCGAGTGGCCGGTCAGATAAACCTGTTGCGGATCGGGTTTAAACCTGTCCTTTGCAAGTTGAAGTACTTCCAGTGCGTCCAGTCGCCCCCAGTCTTCCCAGTTGAACCCACGCGGTCTGCGATTGGTGGCGGCAACAAGGTTGCCCCAGTCTTTTGACTGGTAGGCCCGGGCCTGGCCAATGGCTTCAACACCGGCGCCATGAACTGATAAGAACAAGGCACTGTTGGATGCGTTTGCAGATGCCTGCGGTGCTACTGCATAGTACTGCAGGCTCCCGTCAATGTTACTGATAAAAGTAGTGCTGTATTTATCCGCTGCAGGTACGGCTTCTATTTGTACAACAGCTTCGTCCAGTGCTTTTCCTTTTTCCAGTAACGTGATGCGGCAATCCTGCTTTCCTGAAGTGGTAACGGCACTGCCGTCAAAACGAAAAGGTACTTTCCGTGTAGAAAGGGCGGGCACGGCAGGTAGTTCCGTAGTGACTTGTTGCCCCATAACCGTGCTCCTTATCTGGAGTCCTTTCAGGTCATTGGAAGAAGTATTGATCACGACAACGGCACCTTGCAGGGCATTATTCTGTCCATTTACAATGATGCTGGGCAAAGTAGGATCCTCCGTATTGAGCAAGACAGGTTTTGTTGGAAATGTCAGACTGGCGATGGCAAACGTACCTCTCACGTACAATTCGTTCAACCCTTTTTTGAGCCTGACCGGCAGATACAACCACCCGGAATTATAGGGGTCGCCGGCATGCGACACGCCATTGAAGTACAGGCCACTGTTGCCCCTTACATTTAGTAAGGCCGTTCTTTCCCGGTCGGAATTATAGGTAAGGTACATATACCCTCCTCTTCCAAAGCCAAATCCTCCTCTACCGCCTCTGCGGAACAACCGGTTAGCACTATCGGCAACAACAGCCTGCCACACGATGTCTTCACCATCTGCATTCTTCCCCCATACGGCACCCTCTGTTGGTGTTTTCAGCGTTTTGGAATAAAGCTGGTAGGCTAGCATGTCCGTATACAGGGCTTCCCTTCCATACCGGCTGGGCACTGAAGCAACAAGCCCTTGCTTGAAGTGGTACACCTCCTGGGAATAAGAACTTACCGCAAAAAGACAAATAAAAAGGGCAGTAAAACTTCTCATTTTTCTTCCCTTTCCTTTCGTGATGTACATGATCATACCTGGTTCGTATTTATTTTAGTCATGAATATGGTATAAAGAACACAGCTACTGTGTTGCATATGTGTTCTGCTGCGTCAATCGAATTTTTTTCAACACTTTTTCTCCGATTTTCTTTCCCTGCACCTGGCCATTTTCAATGGCAGCTTTATAATGAATGCCGCCATAAAGCCGGCTGATGGCTGCTTCATTGGCTGCATGGTGAAATGATGTAAACGTTCTTACCGGAAGCCCGTAGGGCGTTTCTGTGTTATCATCAAAATTGAAATCATCACCGAAGAAATCAGTAAGCACCACCGCTGCGGCAGTCGAAATAACACTGTGTCCACTGGTGTATTCCGGAAAAGGCGGTGTTTGCAAAAGCGGCCGCCACTGTTCATCAATGTAGGCATTGATGTAGGTTTCGGGTCGTACCAAATGGCTCCGGTATTTTTCATCCCAGCAACTGATAAATCCATCATACAAAGCAATGGCTGTATGTACATAAGCGGCCGCGGCTGTCATGAGATCGGCGCCCTTTTTTCGGGCTGCAATTCCTACGATCGACATCCAGTGCCCACCGGGTGAAAGTTTTTTTGTGGCAAAATTCAGGTGACCCTGCACGTTCAAGAAGAAAGGATTGCAGTCCCAGAAAAGAGCAATGGCTCTCTGCTCTGCAGACATATTTTTATGAATGGAATACACCTCCAGTGCCTGTTGGTAGAATTCACTTTCTTTCTGCACCGAAAAGCCGGGCGGTGGCACCGGCTTGCATTCTGCAGCCGAATCCAGCGCCACCGGCCGCATACGGCTCCAGTGCGGTTCCACTGCCGCCATGTACCCGGGTGCTGTTGGCAGCCATTTCCCTTCGCCTTTCAGCAGGTTGTACCGGCGAAGCTTTCGGGTTTCCTTGTATCCGTCTTTATCAGCCCAGGCGATAACACTGTCGGCAACCGACTGGCCGAAACTGATGGATGCCTGGTAGACAATTGGATTGATTTTTTCGAATGCCTTTAAAAACCGTTGCAGCGAATCGTTCAGCATGGCTTCGGAAAAAACAAATCGTTTGGCTGTTTGCACAAACGCATAAAGAGAAGCCAGTTCATAATTCAGGCCGCTTTTGTTGACCGGCTGCCGTATAACCGGAAACGAAGGAAGCGAAAGGGTCAAACTGGAATAGTTTGTTTGAGCCGGTAAAGCCGCTTCGTAAGCCGCCATGTTTGCATACAGGTAAATGCGACTTGCAACCGGCGGTGCAAAAATATCGTGTACGATCACATTGGTTAATGCATGTTGCGCCCTGTGCAGGAATGATGCATTCAGCTGCTTCTTCTGCGCACCGGCACCGATGCTACAGAGCAGAAAGATTCCTATGTGTATCCATTGTTTCATCTTGCTAGCTTCAAAACCTGCACGGCATCGTTGTTCTTACCAATAATGAGCAGTGTTTCACCATTTTTGGTGACAACAGAAATCAGGTTGCGGACATCGCCACCAATAAACAATCCGGCTTCTTCGTTGGATGCTGTTTTGTAATTGCCGGCACCATCCCCTTTGAGCCACACACCCAATCCCGCATCATTCCGGCCCAGTTGTACTCTGTAAGGAAAAAAATTACCGGCCAGCAATAAATCTTTCTTTCCATCCTTATCCATATCTCCGGCTATCATCCCAAATACCTTAGAAAACTGAGCCTCGGTTGGTAAAGGCTGCAGTGTAAACCTGTTTTTTCCATCATTGATCAGGAGGCAGGATGCAAGCTGATATACGCTTTTGACATCTGCTGCGGCCAACTTGTTCTTTGGGAAAATCTCTTGGAGCGAAGCACCTGCATAATCTTTGTATTTGACAAATTTTTTCCGGAGCGGTACGATCTGGTCCAGCAGTTCATCCCGTGAAGCCATAGGATAACTTTTACCCTGGATATAGTAACAGGTGATCGCATCCAAAGTGCCGTTATCATCAAAGTCGGCCGTATGCAAGGTCATTGGCTCTTTCAGTGATGCCCGGAACTGGTTGTTCAACCCGCTGTTTCCGGCAACGAAATCGATGTCTCCATCTCCGTCTACATCCCCGGCCAGCAGCGAGGACCATAACCCGTTTGTATTGGTGAGACCAGCTCCATCTGAAATATTCAGTAGTTTTTCCTTATTGTTTTTGAAAAGTTGCAGCGGCATCCACTCGCCACTGATTAATAGTTCCGGTAAACCATCCTTGTCGAGATCCTGCCACACAGCCGTGGTGACAATGCCGGGTTGCAGCAAATCTTTGCTCCATGCCTCGGTAACATCCGTAAATCGTACATCCCCGTTTTTTGAATCGTTGCGCAACAGGTAACTGCGGGCCGCCAAGGGAAAGGAGCCTGGAATGGCGGATCCGCCAATGAACAGGTCCAGGTCGCCATCACCATCCATATCACCGGCAGCAACTGTTTGTTTACTGCTGATCATTGCGGGCAACGCATCGGTGATTTTCATGAAATTTCCCTTTCCATCATTGCGATAAAAGCGGTCAGCAAACTCCGGGGAGCCATCGCCATATTCATTGCCCCCGCTTACGACGTATAAATCGGCATTGCCGTCTTTATCGGCATCGAAGAAGAGTGCTTTCACGTCCTCGCTTTCGCGATCAATTTCCCAGGGTTGCGATCCGCTTTCAGTGAAGGAACCCGAAGGCTGTTGCAGGAACAACTTACCGGGTTGCCCTATAGCGCCACCAATAAACACATCTTCCAAACCATCACCGTTGACGTCCGCCTTTGCCATGGCCGGTCCCATTTTAGAGAGCTGGTAAGGCAACAAGACTTCATCTTTAAAATCAATAAATTCATTTTCCTGGTGCCTGAAATGCAGCCCGGAAGTTGCCGTAACGTCACTGAAAATGGAAGCAGAGTTCTTTTTCACCACGGGCTTCCTGTTCGCACCGTTCTGGGTTAGAACAACCGCTGCCCCCGCTGGAATAACTGCTTTTGAGGTGAAACTGCCATCTGGCCACTGCACAACAAGAGAGTCGGCTTGCTGTAAAGTGCCCAAACCAAAGATGAGCATGGGTGCTACAGAAGACTGGTAACCACGAACCGGGTATTGCTCTGCATACTGAACTTTATCATCTACGAACAGCCAAACCTTTGCACCCAGCGCCGCGGTATTCGCATCCTTGCCTTTAAATTCAACTTTTATAAACTGGTTTTTCAATTGTTCATTTGCATTGTTGCGGTAGAGCATGACCGGTTCATTGTTGTTCCCGATCACCAGGTCCAGATCACTGTCATTATCAAGATCAGCATACACGGCTGCCCCGGAGACGGAAGGCTGAGTAAAGCCCCATTCGCGGCTCTTATCAGAAAAGGTCAGGTCGCCATTATTCCGAAAGACATAGTTTGTCAGTTTGTTCGAAGGCATTTTCTTTACCAGGTCAAACGTTCTGAAATTTATGTTTCCCTTGGACGCTTCCTCCAACTGGGTATTGGCTACGGTATACTTTAAAAAGTCCAGGTCTGTAAAGTCACGTAAATAACCATTGGTCACCACCAGGTCCTTCCATCCATCATTATCCATGTCGGCTAACAGGGGTGCCCAACTCCAGTCGGTATTGGAGATTCCGGCCAATTGACCAATCTCACGAAAGCGCACATTTCCGGCAGCGTCGATGCCGCTGTTCAGGTGCAGCATGTTGCGCATTTGCTGGTGATAATAGCCACTGTCAAGCAACAAATGATAGGCATCGTATTCATCGGGACCCTTTAATAATTTTTGCCTGTAGTTGTCCTCCGGTAGCATGTCCAGTGTAATCACATCGGGCCTGCCGTCATTGTTGTAATCGGCAATGTCGGCACCCATGGAATATTTTGAAATGTGAGTAAAGGATTGTTGCAAGGCCTGGCGGAATGTGCCGTCGCCCTTGTTGACGTAATAACAATCCTGCTCCGTATAATCGGATGTGGTGTAGATGTCCGGCCAGCCATCGCCATTCATATCACTGATGGTGACACTCAAACCAAAATTAAGTGCGTTGTTGATGATGCCTGCTGCCAACGTAACATCCGTGAAAAAGCTGCTTCCATCGGCTCGTCTGTCGTTACGAAACAAACGATTGCCAAAACCGTGGTGTGGCGTCGCTCTTACTTTACGGGTATTCAGGTAAGGATTATACGTATGATTGGAGTGGTTCAAAAGAAACATGTCCAGATCACCATCACGGTCGTAGTCGAAAAAAGCTGCCTGTGTAGATTGTGTACCCGGCGCATCGAGGCCATACTGCTTTGCAGCTTCTTCAAAATAGGGAATGCCATTCTTCAATCCTTTATTTATGTACAGCTCATTTGCCAGGTCCTTTTCGTTGCTGTACTTTCCGGAATGGCAGACATAAATATCCTGCATGCCGTCGCCATTTACATCGGCTATGCTAACGCCTGTGCGCCAGGTGTCGTTGCCTTTCACACCCGCTTCGGAAGTAATGTCTTTAAATGTAAACCCTTTCGTATTTAAAAATAATTTGTTAGGTACATTGTTACCGGAGAAGAACAGGTCAAGCCAGCCGTCACCATCAAAATCTGCCACGCCAATGCCATGCCCGTTATAGAGATATTCATACTTCATCACATGCAGCGAATCATCTTCCGTTATCGTATTGGTAAAACGAATACCCGTCTGCGATTCCTTCAGCAGCGTAAGCAAAGGTTGGTTTAATTGCCCCTGGGCAAAAAAACCGAATAGCAAACCACTTAATAAGCACAAAATGTAAGTCAGACTCCGCATGCTTTATTGCTCAATTGAAAGATTTTCGTCTCCTTCTTTGTAGGGTAAAAAGATCATCATCAGCGTGAGCATTTCATCTGTTGCCCGCATATCGCCGGAGGACATCACCAGTCGCGGCGGATTGTTCGGGTTGAACGGATTATTGCTGGTATTATCGTATGTGCCTTCGATATAAAGTCTTGTTCCTTTGGGTATGCGAACCAGGTTCTTAAACCGGTAATTTTCCTGCCAGCGGAAGTCCCATTGCGGAATATGTGCCAGCCGAATGGTATCGCCTGCCGGTGATATACCGTAGGCTTTGAAGATTTTGCCCAGCAAGTGCATGTGCGGCCATACATACAAAACCGAAAAGTCTTCCCCGGGATTGGAGAGGGCCAGTTTGAACGTTTTAACACGATTCGGTGTAATCATCAGGGGAGGCGTAATCTGTTCTTCGCCGATACCACCGGATCCAAAACTGATGACTTTCACCTTTCGGGCAACAGGCTCCTTGGTAAAATACAGATTGACGCCAGAGATGCTCTCCTCCTCTTTGGCGGAAGGTGCATAGTGAATGGTCAGCAGAATAACGCCCCGTTTTGGCATCACCCAGCCAATGCCTTTCGGGTATGTTTCCCCGGAAGCTCCCGGGATCCACCCGCCATAATAGGTTATTGTTTTTTTAAACGGAAGGTAAGCATCGTATTTGGTGCGATCCTCTTCAGACAAGTTGATCATATCCGGGCCGCTGTTAATATCAATGCCTTCCGGAACTTCGTGAATACTATAATTGGCGTGGTGTACCAGTTTTTTGTTGTTGGAAACAAATTCGATTGCGGCCACATTGGCCGAGTCTTCCAGTTCGAATGGAATTCTGTACACCAAAAAACGTTCATAATTATCGCCGGGGAGTGTATAAGAAGTTTTTGTTTTCAGGGAAAGATCTGGCTTTTGGCCGGCTGCCGTTCCTTTTTGTTTGAAGGCCTGCAGGTCTATTTTCGGCTCTTCTCCTTCGCCGCGAGGGGCTTTGTTGTCGACCCAATCAAGAATGATGTCTTTTTCTTTTTGGGTCAAGGTGCGGTCGTTATCGTATGCAACATAATGCGGATCAGCCTTCCAGGGCGGCATATAGCCGCTTTGCACCACTTGTTTGATAAAAGTTGCCCGCTTGGCCACATCTTCATATGTGATGAGTGAAAACGGCGCCGCTTCATTAGGCTGGTGACAAGGTGTGCATTTGGAATGAATGATGGTTGCAACATTTTTTACAAACGTTGGTTTTTGTGCAGAGGAAGTTGTACACAAAGCAAGCAGCACAGAAAATGTAATCAGGAATTTCGTTTTCATCATGTCAAAACTCATTTATCAGACAGCCGATGGGTGTGGTTTGTTTTACCAACACCTGCTTATTCTGAAGATAGTTGGTAATTGCTTCTTCCAGATAATGCTGTTGCGGTTTCGCTTTTTTCTGGCCCAATGCCTGCACCCAATCATCAATAGCACCACGATAAACCAAACTACCGGACTTGCTAATTAATACAACTTCTGGTGTAACGGATGCCTGTAGTTGTGTGCTAAGCTGCTTTTGTAAATCAATCCAAACCGGAAACTGCATTTTGTAATCATCAACATATTGTTGAACGTCTTCCGCCGAGTATGTCCTGCCGGGTACTATTCCATAAAACCGAACTTTGTTGCTGAACTTTTCCTGCAACGTATTTAATACAAGACTATAATTTTTGCAAAGCGGGCACTCCGGTGACAAAAAAACTAAAGCGGTCAACGGTGTTTCAGCAACCTGAATATATGCATTTTTGCCTTTATTCTGCAGTGCAACATCTTGTAATTGTACTATTTGTGAAGTCTGCCACGTTGCTTCTTTTTGCTTGTATCGGGAAGCACAAGCTGTATGCATCCAAATTAGCAGAACGTATAAAACAATTTGCAAACTCCTCATAATACCAGTAGATCAGAAAACAATTTTACAATGAAAAGTAAAGACTCCGGGCTTTTTCAAGCCAGGAGTCTTTACACCGAAAAAACAATTATTGCTGATCCCACCAAACGCGTCCAAATATATCACTAGGTCCTTGACCAAAACCTGGGTCAGTTGCCATTTGATTCAATGCACTCATTGCATTGTTATAGTTCAGATCAGTTGTACGCGGAACATTTAAAAGTGCCCTACGGGGCATACGCTGTTCAACACCATCAGCCAAGATACGTTCCAGGGGAAGCACTGATGTAGAATTCGGCATACCTGTTCTCTTGTATAATGACCAACCTTCATTTGCCTGCTTGAAGAAGTGAATATACGATTGCGCATAGATCTGCTCCAGGCCAATAGCCGGATTGTATTTCACTTTTGGATGGTTGTAAGCTGCATTGATTTCAGCATCTGTGATAGGTTGATAATCGAAAACCTTTGCAAGGCTTCCAAACTGATCGTACATTTTCATGGATGCCTTTACTCCATTCTCGTACTGAACGGCTGCATCTTCATTCGTTATTCCTTTGGCGGCTAACTCTGCACGGTAGAAACAAAGCTCCGCATAGGTCAATAAAGGAAAGATCGAATTTCCTGTTCCCACCTGCGGACTTGTATACGGCATACTAGCCGAAAATTCTGGCAGAGCGGGTGAAAACAAGCGGTATTGAATGCGAGACACGGTGTCCAATGCATGATTTATCACTGTACCGGCACTGTTGGGCCGACGGATTGTTCGGGTGGCATAAAAGCGGGAATTGGCTGGATCAACCGCCGCATCGGGGCTGGCAAACCCTCCTACATACTGCCGGGGGTTCCAGGTAGTGCCTGCCGGTAACAACCCTTGCCTTACCGCCGAGTCGACATTTTCCTGTGAGTAGCCGTTTTTTTGGTAGAAGATCCGAATTCTTGGATCGCCGGTTTCCCACATGAAATCAACCATCGATTTCGTAGCACGTGGGAATAAACCGTTATTTGTGGGGTCCCAGTTGCCCCCGTTCGTATGTGCGGCTCCGGTTACCAAAACCAGATTATCGGCATTGCTGGTAAACACATTATCAGGACTGGAAAGAACGTCATTTGCTATAGTTCTTAATACATCCGGTTTCCGTTTCATCAAACGCATGGCAATTCGCAAGCGTAATACATTTGCTGCCTTTCTCCATTTGCTTGCATCTCCTTTGTAATAAAGATCTGCATCACCGAAAGAAATTTGTGTTCCGGCACCAGTGGATAATGTAGCAACAATTTGTTTTAACTCACTTTCAAATATGGCAAACAACTCTTCCTGTGTATCATACTTCGGAGTCAAAGTGCCGCTATATCGGGCCTGAAATGCTTCCGTATAGGGTAAGCTACCGTTGATTTCGGACGTATAAAAAGCATAGTAAATCTTTAAGATTTGAGCGATGGCTTTTTGATGCTGCCGCAGTGCTTTTTCTTCCTCAGGCATGCGCTCAATCAGTTGTATTACATCAGTAAGCACATTTCCAACCCGGGTATAGAAATAATTATAACGTTGGTTAAAATTCCCCACTTCACTCATAAAGGTTTTGGCATTTCCTAAACTTGCTGTATGGTATTGTAACCAGGGCATCATGATGCGGTAGTAGTCATAATAGTATTCGAAATCTGCATCAAACATCGCTATGCTGGCGTTAGTGAATTGCTGCTCTGGCGTTAAATTATAAACCTTTCCAGGATCTGTATTGGCTTCGATAAACGCCTCTTTTTTGCACGATGACATGCCAGCAAAAAGTATTGCCATCACCAGTGATATTTTCAAATATTTTGTTTTCATTTTTTTTTCTTGATAGATGATGAAATTAAAAGCCGGCATTCAGTGTTACACCCAAACTTCTGATGTAAGGCACACCACCATATTCAGCAAACGTTCCGGCCCTGTTACTCAGGATACCACCTTCAGGATGAATACTGTCTTTTGTAGTTGTATAAAAATATAACAGGTTCCTGCCTACAAGGTTCAAACGCAGGTTTTGCAGATGCAGCTTCGTCGCAACCGCTTGTGGTAAGGTATAACCAACCGAAACTTCACGTAAAGCTACCCAGCTATTTTCAAATGTGGAATATTCGCGTATACCTGTAGCCCATTGTGTCAGACGAGCATAATAAAGACGAGCCGAAACGGGTTCAACTATCCCTTTACTAACAGCTTCTTGATAAGACATGCCACCTACATCATAGGTTTGGCCATTTGGAGCCCGGAGGCTGATGCCATCAGCAAATACGCCTTCGGGAATAATGCCATCATCAAATGTACCGGTAACGGCACCACTGGCGTTATAAGTCCTTCTGGGCAAGCCTCCAAACTCAGCTGAACGACCAAAGAGTGTACTTTTTAGGTTACCACCGTTAGAACCGTATTGGTGTGTGGCAGAAGCGATCAAACCACCAATCTTACTGTCGACCTGGAAACCGAAATTGAAATTCTTGTAGCGGAAATTCTGAATATTGCTCAACGTAAACTTCTCCATCATGGTGCCCAATTCCTTTTCAGGCTGGCCAACTTCTGATGTACGATAGAAGCTACCATTCGACTTCAACAGCTTTTGACCATTACTTGGATGATCTACAGGCTTTCCGCTGGCATCCAGCTTTTGATAACTGGCGTATGCATAACGTGTAATAATAGTCCCATAATCTTTTCCAGCTCTTGCCACAGAAGCCATGTCATTTCCAAAAGCTAAATCAAGGTCATAAGAGGGAACACCTTCAGCCAGTTCAATGATTTTGTTCCTGTTGCGGGCAAAATTGAAAGAAGTTGTCCATTCCAGGTTCCTTGTACGAATTGGTGTAGCTGTCAACATAATTTCGATACCCTTATTCTGGATATTACCGGCATTAATGGCTTTTCTGTCTACGCCACTTTCGATAGGTACTTGTAAGAACAAAAGCTGGTTAGTTGTATTCTTCTTATAGTACGAAGCATCGATTCCAAGACGGTTGCCAAAGAAACGCAGATCCACACCAAATTCGATTTCTTTGGTGGACTCATTTCTGATATCAAGACTACCTAATGTATTGCCATCAAATCCATAACGGGGAACCGTTCTATTACCTAAGTTATAATTACCCAGGAAAGCATAGTTTCCCATACTTGTTTCCCAAGGATCAACACCCAAACCGGTATAGGCTAAACTGGCTCTCACCTTACCGAAGGATAAAAAGTCAAGTTTCTCGCTCTTTCTTGTCAGTTCAGTAAAAACAAAAGCTAGGCCTACCGATGGGTAGAAATAGCTGTGATCACCATGACCGTCTCTTGGATACAACAAGGTAGAAGACCAGTCGTTACGGACACTGAAGTTCAGCGTAAGCATGTCACGGAAGGTTAGATCGCCGTACGCGTAAACGGCATCAAGTCTTTTCGAACTCCTTGCCGCTACACCACCGTCATAGTTCAACACAGGGTCAACTGAATTACCTAATGTAAATTGACCCGGTACTTTTAGACCACCCACTGTACTTATTCTAGTAAATTTTGTAGGTTGATACCGTTGCGTTTCACCGCCGGCGCCAAAGTTGAAGGCAAAATCTTCTCCGAAATTTCTATTCCCGTTTAGCAGAACCTGCAAGCGTGAATTTCTTCCAACGGAATTGCTGATGCTATAGCTACCTCCTGCAAAACCAACACCTGAACCCCACATTTTCGATTCAAAGTCTGTTGTACGATCATTCAGGTTGGCACGAACCAGCAAGTTCAGCCATGAAGTAATGTTGGATGTCAAATCAACGTTTGCCAGGAGGGTTTTCTCCGTTTGCAGATCATTGCGGTAGTGCTGGTTGAAAAAAAGATTAGCCAATCCATAGGGGTTATTCCTGTTCACCCCACCGGCAGAATCGAGGTAATTTTCCATCCAATACTTTGCATCAAAATTGCGGGGGGTGAAATAAACCATCTGAAACAGAGGGCTGTTATTACCACCCTGGTACAGGGGGTTCTTGCTCTTGGTAACCGAATAATTCACGCTGGCATCCACATTCAGTAAGCGGTGAATCCGTTGGTTTATCCGTAAACCAAAGTTGTCACGCTTTAAATCTGTATTTGGCGTAACATAGGTATTGGCTGTATTGGTATACGAAAAGCGGTAACTGCCTTTATCACTTGCGCCATCTAAGGAAACATAGGTATTTCTGAAATGGGCATCCTGGAAGGCATCAATCAGGTTATTGGGTTTAGGCTCCCAGGTGATCATACGGCCATCAGCGTCACGTACCAGCTGCCCTTGAAAGCGCGGGCCGAAGCTCCAGCTACGATTTGGAGCGTCCACGGCAAATACACTATCCGTGCTGCCGGGTGTGACCGGTACTTTGGTGAAGTTAGGGCTGATACCAGCACCAAATTCATTCTGAACATCGATGGATTTGTAAACCTTATCTATCGTAAAGGTTTGTGAGAAATTCACACCAACTCCTTTACGGGCACGGCCTTTTTTTGTGGTAATAACCAATACCCCGTTCTGCGCCTGCGAGCCATACAAAGCACTGGCTGCGGAGCCTTTCAAAACCGTAAGGCTCTCGTAATCGTCCGGGTTCAGGTTTTTCATCTGGTTCCCAAAATCACTGTTGCTACCCCAGCTATCACTACCCGTAGTACTCGGTTCAATGATAACACCGTCGATTACTACCAACGGCTGGGTGTTTGGCCGCAGCGAGCTGTTTCCTCTGATGCGGATACGCGAAGAGGACATCGGACCACCGTTTCCCTGGTTGATAAATACACCCGCCACTTTACCTTGCAGGGCGTTCACAATGTTGGGAGTATTGGCCCTTGCCAACTCCTCTCCTTTCACTTCCTGTACAGAATAGGAAAGTTTACGGGTTTCTCTGCGGATACCAAACCCTGTCACAACCACCTCATTCATAGTTGAACTGTTGGGCTGCAGAACCACCGCGATAGGCTCCGTGCCAGCAGCGGATACTTCCTGCAACGTAAAACCCGCATAAGAAACAACAAGTGTTGCATTTGGTGATACGTTAATTGAAAAAGCTCCGTTTTCATCTGTCATCACATTGTTGCTGGTTCCTTTTTCATTAACGGTAGCGCCGGTGAGAGCTGTGCCTTCAGCGTTTCTCACCACGCCGGTAACTGTCCTTTTTGCCTGTGCATGAACTACGTTCGTTGCAAACAGGAAAGAGAACATCGCTAGCAGAAATAATCGCATACGCATGTTTGTCGTTTTTGGTTATTAAAAACTTTGGTATAAACAATCTAAGTAGGGCAAGCGTTTCCAGGCCACTTCTTACAGGGCAATGAAAAGCTAGGAGGATTAAGTATTATTTTCTGTTGACAGTTTCTAAACTCGGCTTCGCATTACTTCGAAGCAATACTTTATCAAAATTTTCCATCACCAGGCAGGCTGCACCAATTATTTCAGCATCATGTCTAAGATTCGAGATTTCAATTGTTGTATTGGCAGCAAGCCGGGGTATGCAATGTTCGTTTATTGCACGCTGAATGGGAGCCTGCAGAACAAAGCCAGCCGTTGATCCCCTACCGCTTATTACGATGATTTCAGGATTAAGTAAGTGAATCAAAATGGCAACACCTCGTCCAATATTATACGCGGTTTCAGAAAAGAGTTCAACGGCAAACAGGTCACCATCTTGAGCAGCCTGGCTTAACCATTCATTTTCCTGCTCTACATTCTCCAGTTTATCAAGCTGCAAGGTGGACGCTCTCCCTTTGCGCAGTCCTTCTTTTGCTTTTTCAATTATTACCAGTAGTGATGTTTCTGTTTCCAGACAACCGATTTTACCGCAACTGCACAGTTTACCATTTTGAAACAGGGAAATATGGCTGAATTCACCGGCAAAGCCATTGTAGCCCCTGAAGATTTGTTTGTGTAAGATGAGTCCAAGCCCTACGCCCCAGCTAAAGTTGATAATCATTGCATTTGTTTTGTTGCGGGCAGCACCAAACTTTTGTTCGGCCAAGGCAATCAAACTGGAATCATTATCGATAAAAACAGGAATTCCTACCTGCTGAGAAATTAAAGACTTGATATTCTTTCCGCCAGCCATCAGAAAAGTATAATTAACGCCTTTGTTCACATCCACAAAACCTGGCATTCCGATACCTATACCTGCAATTATCTCCTTTGGAAAACCTGATTCAATGATGAACAGCTGAATTTCATCAATGAGTACCTGAAGTGCTTGCGGATTGTTTCTTAATGGGAGGACCAGTTTTTTTACTTCGGTTATAAACCTGTTATGAGCGTCCAATATCACCAGTCGTGTTACATACTGGTCCATTGCAACAGAAAGGATATACAGAACTTCAGCATTCAAAGAATACGTGACAGGTCTGCGACCACCGGTCGAAGGTGCAAGTCCTTTTTCCGAAACAAAACCAGCATCAATTAGCTCATTCAGCAACCTGGCAGTTAGGGTAATACTTCTGTCTATGCCTTCACTGATTTCTGCGCAGGAACTTGTTCCACCGAAGTAGAGCTGTTTTATTATATCACGCTTTTGTTGTTCCGTTTTCTGCAAATGTTAAGGGAATGTTATGCGAATATAGATTTTTGGTTAAAACATTTTAATTTTTTTAAAAACTTTTTTTAAAAAATGATAACTTTTACTTGAAAAATGAAAAGTAGGCACTGAAACACCACTTTAAGTGGATAAAATCGAAAGGAGAATTGCTGACATTTTTCAAGAGGCATAAGAATGGAGACTTAGGAAATCTTATACGGACTACTTCTGTTCCATAACTATCCGCCTTTTGCTAAAACAAACTGACAAATGCTTATGTAAATAGCTGGTAATGCGCAAGAAGAAATACGAATGAACGACAGACCACACGCCATTCAAGTTGAGACCTGATGGATAAACCAAACATATTATCCAACATCCAATTTCTACAATCTAACAACCGAATATCCTAACAACTCAATAACTGTCTTGATCCTTTTAAAACAACCAGCAAAGTCATCGCGGACTTACAGCAGACTTATACCGGACTTATAGTGGGACTTCCAAACACCTGCTCCCTGCATACCCTATAGCTATTCCCTATAATTTACCCTGCCAGGCAATCCTGCTCCCAAAGTCTACCTATGCCACTGCACCCGGCAATATAATCTACAGCATAACAGAGGCCAGGCAAAAGCATAGTGAAAGCATAGCGAGTGTATAAAAAACGTAGATCTACGATCAGTAACAGGCATCCTTTCCTCTTAGGTATGCCTGCAAAACATAATGAAAATAGAGCGTAACAACACCTATTCGGGCAAAGTTTGTGCAGCCGGGAAAGGGAAAATTGTTGGCTGTATACGCTGGACTCAGAAGGGGCAAAACAGAATGCATAATACAAGAAGTACAGCAATGCTGAGGTTTTACAAGAGAAGTAAAGGAATGCTGCCGTTAGGCTGATTGTGTATAAATAATAAATAAGAATGTCTTCTGTACTAGTCATGTACACAAAACTGGTGAAAAGCAAATCGCAATTAGCTTTTGGTCAACAACACCAAATATGAAAACACCTGGTTATACTAACAGCAAATTATTGCCACTTGAGGCTAGTTCATCCTTACTTCAAACAGGGAAAAGTTGGCTTCATAAACATTTTGCCTGATACATACGAAACACATTCGAAACCTTGTGCTCAACTTTCGAAATTAACAATTCTCGTAAATCAAAAGGGTAACAACGGGTGGTGTCTACTGCTCAATTCTTTCCTCCTATTGGCAACTATTCAGCGGGAATAGGGAACAAAATGAAACTGCTCTTTTGGTCCATTTTTTATTTTAACTGGTTGTTTTCATGCTTTATTTCTTAAAAATCATGCTTCACGTAATATAATCACGAGTTTCATACATTTGGTACCTAGTATTACGTTTGATAAATCACCCATTTTAGCGAAGAAACCTTGTGATTTGGGTTTAAGCATGGATGAGTGATTTCTTTCAGCCGGAAATTACTTCAGAACGTATTGTTTACTCATATAAATGATAGGAATTGCTTGAATTAGCATATGATGTGAATACACGGATTTATTCGCCCTTGATATGTCTTTTTTCTCCAAAACCAACGTTGAAGGCGAATTATCTTCGAGCCGTTCTCCTGTCAGCTTTCCTTTTTATTCAGTCTTTTAACGCAATCTGCCAGCAGCTGTATTTAAAGCAATTCACTGTGGATGACGGGCTTCCAAGCAACGAGGTTTACCAGATCGTCCAGGATTCAACAGGAAAATTACTCATTGCTACCGACAGAGGGGCAGTGCAATATGATGGTTATGCATTTCATACCATTCCATTAAAAAGCAACTGGACAAGTAAACCCGTTTACTACATTTATCAATCCCCTGAGAGTTTGACTTACCTCAGTAGCCTGCAGGGAATCATCTACCAGTATCGAAATGACACCCTTTATAATTTTCCCTTCAACGACAGGATAACAAAGCTTTTTCAGCACCCGGGTATTTTGATTGCGAATACAATTTCCACCCATCGTGACACCACCTGGATTAGCTATAACAATGACTACAACTATAACTATAAGATCGGTAGTTGTTATGTCACTCCTGATGGCATCGTTGAAAAAACAGGGAAAAACGATGGTTTGTATTTTGACCTGCAGCGCAATTTTCATTACCGCCAATCGAGTCCCGCGAGCAACCGTGCATTAAAACAACCGTTGCATATTTTATGGGAAAATGGGTTCGTCACCAGCGATGAGGTTGAACTGAACTGGAGGGGAAGTTATATTCGCCGGCTTTTTCACATCAAAAACGGGGACTATGACCTGTTCAGTGTAGGACGCCTGTTGAATATCTATAAAAATAGAACCAAAATCAGTAGTTACCGGTTTCCGGAACATGTGCTTTCGATAACCATGCTGAATGAAAAGGAATTTTACGTTGGCATGGAAAACATTGGCGCAAGCCTTTACCGGCTGGAAAATGGAACCGTTCAGGGGCCCATCGATAATCACTTGAACGGCTTTTCCGTCACCTGCGTTTTAAAAGACAATCAGGGAGGTCTTTGGTTTTCAACTTTGGAAAACGGGATATACTATCTCAACCCTTCACAACCACATTTATGGGACAACAGCAGTAAAATTGTTTCTATTGAAAAGGGAAAGGGACGTGTATTTGTAGGCTTTTACTCTGGATTGATCCAAACATTCAAAAACAATAAACTTGTTGAAGAGGAACAGCTTCCTTTAAACCCCGGTGGATATTTGTTACGGTTCGCCACAGATCACAATGATTCGATTATTGCAATTACCGACAAAGGCTATTTTGCAAAGAAAAACGGCACCTGGAAGCTACTGCCGGGAAAAGATATTCTCTTGCTATCTACGGATGAAGAAACGCTTTACGGCGCATCGGCTTCAACCGCCGAACTTCATGTTTATCAGGGACTAGGAAAACCCTTGCTGCGGAAACTGCAGCTTTCAAAACGGATCATCTCCATGTTTTCCAACGCACCGGGTCAGGTTTGGCTTGGAACCTGGGAAGGCTTGTTGAAATATGAGAACGGTCAGCTTACTGATATGAGTGGGATAAGTCCGGTTTTCAATGATCGTATCGTAAGTATCAACAGCCTCTCCGACAATTCACTTGTTGTGGCAAGTTTGAGCCATGGAATTGCCATCTATAAAAACAATAAGATTTTTCCCTTGACGGTCAACAACGGCCTTCGAAGTCCTATCATCAATTCGATGCTGGTACACAACGACAGCATCTGGGTGGGTAGTAACAAGGGGTTGATAATGGCAACATTCGAAAGGGATAGCTTTCGGACAATTCATTTAGGACTTGAATCCGGTCTTCCGTCACTGGATGTACAGCAGTTTTCTGTTTCCAACGGATGGCTTTACCTAAAGTGGGTAAACAAACTGGTGACATTGCCCCTGACTGATTTACTCCGTACCGATAAAACCACAAAAACCAAAATTACATCCGTGTTCGTCAACGACAGGGTGGTTTCCCCTTCGGCTGCCGGTAGTTTTACACACAATAGAAATGCTTTGGCTTTTCAATTCACCTGTGTCAATTTATCGTCTGCTTCCCAACAGGAATTTGTTTATAAACTGGATGGATTTGATCAAACCTGGCACCGGACAATGGAACGTAACGTGAAATACACCAACTTGCCGCCTGGCAATTATAAATTTCATGTCAAAGCCATCAATTTAAAAGACAATACAGTTTCAACGCTATCCACGTACTCCTTCCTGATCAGCCCTGCCTTTTGGCAACAATGGTGGTTTCCGATTTTAGCATTCACTATTCTAAGTATCATTTTCCTTGCTCTTTTTCAAATGCGGTTAAACGCTATAAAGAAAAAAAATACCCTTTTGTTGGAACTGGCAGAAAACCGGCAAAAAGTTCTTGTACAGTTGATCCACCCGCACTTTGTTTTTAACCTGATGAATACTATCCAGGGTGCTGTACTCAAAGAGGAAAAGATTGTGGCCGCATCATTGATTGCCAGACTGGCTAAACTTATGCGGCTCTCCATGGAATTAAGTATGGATAAATGGGTAAGCCTTGAAAAAGAAATTGACCTCCTGAACAAATATTTTGAACTGGAAGAAGTCCGTTCACCCGGAAGTTTTCAGTACAGGATAGAAGCAGGGCCTTCGGTGCATCCTGCAAAAACCATGATTCCTTCTATGCTGATACAACCATTTGTCGAAAATGCTATCAAACACGGCGTGATGCATCTTTCCGGCAGAAAGGGACAAATTCACATTTCGTTTGAGCAAAACAAGGAAGCTTTATTGTGTAAGGTTGATGATAATGGGATTGGAAGGAAGGCTTCTGAAAAGATCAATAAAGCAAAGCCGGTAGGGCACCAATCCTCCGGAATTGAGATCACCATTAACCGTTTACGGCTGCTTCACCAGGAACAAAACACCGCTTTTTTTTACGAGGTTATTGATAAAGAGAATGAACAGGGTGAAGCAAAAGGTACCACCGTGAAATTTAGCATCCCTATAAAAAAAGTATATGAAAGAGATCCGTGTATTGATCATTGACGATGAGACCATAGCAAGAGAAGTGATCAAGGAGTTGATTGCGCAGCTTACTACCGGTGTAACGGTAGTGGGCGTTGCAAAAGATGGATCGGAAGCCATTGAGCAAATAACAGCCCTGAAGCCCGACCTGGTGTTTATGGACCTCGACATGCCCCTGATCAACGGCTATGAAGTCATCGAAAGGCTTTCCTACCGCTCCTTTTATCTTGTTTTCACCACTGGATATACCACAGAAACAATGAAAACAACGAATGGGATGGTCACCTCTTCCCTATCAAAACCAATCGATCCTGCGGAATTCCTGGCTACCATAGAGAAAGTGCGGCAATATCTTTCAGCACCTTCTTCAAACAATTTGAAAGAGTAAGCGGGGCGGCAAATAGATAGCCTGTTTCACAACAAAACAAGAAAAAATGTAATTAGTTTTTGATGGAAACTGTCGTTAAGTTCTTTATCTTTCTCCCCGAATTGAACTGCTTATGAAGATTTTAATTGCTTTGCTTTTAACTACTCTTTTTTCCTCTGATAAAGAAAATGTGTTCTTCTGCAAGAACAGCACCAGTGTAACCTATCATGCTAAAAAAGAATGCCGGAACATCAAAACCTGCTCGCAGGATGTAGTGGAGGTGAGCCTGGAGGAGGCGACAGATCAATACAAAAAGAAAGCTTGTAAGGTCTGCTACAAGGAAGCTGACATTTTTCTTTTCCCTTCTCCTGTGATTGTTCCAATCGGCGGATGGGAAGAATAGCGTCTGGCGAAGTTCACGGATAACAAGGCACGTATCAACCTGCATTCGCAGGCTTCCATTTTAATGTTCGAAGCGTAATGGAATATCGCACTTCCCTCACAGGTGCAGTGCTGTGCTGCCATTCCTCTCTGGCTTCTCCCTGCATGATATATAGCGACCGCCTTTTCACCGGGAATGAAATTGTCGCCTTCCGCGTCTGCGCTTCTTTGGCAAAAGGCCGCAATTTAAACATGCAGTCAGCTTGTAAAGAGACGCCTGCAATCAGGGCAAAGGGAGGTGCATCGTGGTGCCAGTTGATCACAGAACCTACCGGGTATTCGGTCACCAGCAGTTCGGCAAAAGCATCAGGGGGAAATGACAACAGCTGCACTACCCTTTTTATCAACCCATCAAAAACAGGTGGGATGTCTTTTCCTTTGGAAAGTTCCCTGCTTTCAAAGCTCCAGTCCCAGCCAAAGCTCGCTACCCGCCGATTGGCTTCATAACCCTGGAAGCGGAAGCTGTGAAGTGCAGTTGTTTTTGCAAACTGCAGCAAGGCGTCTTCTTCCACTTTGGAGAGAAAATCTTCTATATACTGAAACCCTGCTGGAAAAGCAGGTTCAAGTGAAAACAACGTTTGCATGTCTTGTCGGATAAATTTTATTGTCCTGTTTACCGATTATCCAAAACCAGGCCTGGTGGTCTACAGAATTCAAAAACCAGGTATGGCTTTACATAGGGCCTGCCTGTCGCTCACAAGATTCCCAGTTCATGATTGTAGCGGAAGATTGCCAGCAAGAGTCATGATTACTTATGCAGAATAGTAAACAGGTACTGTCCGGATTCCAGCTTAAACGCATGATTATTCTGTATTCTTTTTCCATTTAAAAGAATAGTCTTTTTGGGAAGCCTGATGGTTGCCGTTGAATTTGGCGGTATACGCACCTGCCAGCTTATACCTTCTTCTTTTTTTGACCATGCGGAAACGATCCTGCCATAAGGGCCTTCGTGTACCGCTTCAAACTGGTTCAGTTCACCAGGAAAATTCGGCTCCAGGATCACATGCTTGAACCCAGGTGATTGTTCATCCGGTTTGATGCCCCCCAATCCTTTATAAAACCAGGCGCCTATTTCACCAAACATAATATGGTTCATCGAAATGTCTGACTTTGCATCGATAGGCCAATTCTCGTACAAGGTGGTTGCGCCGTTTTTGATCCACCAGCCCCAGGAGGGATATTCTTCCCGTACAGCTAGTTTGTAGGCAACATCTCCATATCCATGGTCACTCAACGCATTGAGGATCGATTTTGTACCCAGCAAACCTACATCCAGTTGGTTGCCATCAGCCTGTATACGTTTGGCAAGATTTGCTGCAACGATGGCTTCGTATTGTTTTGGCACAAGTCCAAGGTGTAAAGGGACACTCAATTCGGTTTGTATACCCTTACCGTATAACCCGCTTGCAGGATCGAAATATTTTTTGTTGAATACGGCCCTGATCTTTTCTGCCAGTTGCGAATACTTTGTCGCATCTTCTGTTTTGCCAAGGAGTTTGGCAGCTTTGGCCAGTATGGTAACATCCGTATAATAATAGGCAGTTGATGTCAGTTCCACCTCGGCTTTGGATTTAATCGGGATCCAATCGCCCAATCCCCAGGATGTAAGGCCGGAAGGATAGCTTTCGTTGATATGATCCACATACCTTTTTATGTTTTCGTAATTGTCCCTGAGCGGCTTCTGATCACCATAAAAAAGGTAAAGGTTCCAGGGAATCACAGCAATGGTGCTGGTCCAATCGGGGCCATTGCCCCATTCGTAGCCCCACCCACCTGTCGGAATAATCGATGGCAGCACGCCATTGGGTTGCTGTTCATCTCTGTGATCAGCCATCCATTTTTCATAGATCGTAAATGCATCAAAATTATATAACCCTGTTTCCATGGCCAGGTGTGCGTCTCCGGTCCACCCGTTCTTTTCCCGCTGCGGACAATCTGTTGGATAGCCAAATAAATTTGACAAATAAGAATTATTTGTTGCCCACCATATTTTATTCAGCGTAGGATTGGAAGATGAAATTTGTCCAACGGGTGGCACATCACTGTGCATAAAATAACCGGCCAGGCTTTCTTTGTTTAAGTTTATTGGTTTACTGCTAACAACTTCTACATATTGAAACCCTTTGTAATTGAAAAGGGGCATAAAAGATTCTTCACCTTTTCCACTTAAAATGAAAATGTCTGTTTGAAATGGATCCAGGCTATCGGTAGGCCGGTAGTGTACGTCAATATTAGATTGATCTACCCTGCCGTTTTTATACAAGCGTTCGCCATGCTTCAGGCGAACAGTGGTTCCCCTTTCGCCACTAACTTTTAGTCTGCTTACACCGGAAATGTTTCTGCCCAAATCAAAAACGTAAACCGTATCATGGAACTTTTGAACACCGACTGCAGGTATTTCCTCCACGTTTCTAACCGGGTGCATGGCCTGCGCTACAATGTTGGTGGATGGCGCAGTACGATAGATCACATCTTTCCAGGATGAATCATTATACGCGGTAGTGTTCCAGCCTTCCTGTTGCAGCCTTGCATCAAAATGTTCGGCAGTATAGATGCTGTTAAACAGGATTGGACTTAGTGCTGTTTTCCACCCTTTTCCGGTGGAGATGGTTTCAACACTACCATCGTCGTAAAGGATACGTAAGTCCAGACAAAAGGCAGGACGGTTTCGCCAGGGTGCATTATGAAAGTTCCAGACGGCTGTTGATTGGTGATTATACCAGCCGTTCCCTAACAAAACACCAATCGCATTTTTTCCTGCCTGCAGGGCATCGGTCACATCATACGTAACATATAAATTCCGTCGGTCAAATCTGGTATACATGGGATCGAGCCGGTGATTGCCTACTTTGCGGCCATTGATGTATAATTCATACAAACCAGCAGCCACTATATAAGCCCTTGCAGATTTTATCTTTTTCCCGGTTTCAAATATTTTTCGGAAATATGGCGCCGGCTTTACACGGATGGAATGATCATCACTTATCCAGGAACCTTTCCAATTCTTCTTTTCCAACAATCCCGTTTCAAAACTTGCAATGCCTGACGAACCTAAGGCCTTCTTGTTTTGGTCCCACAATTCCACTCGCCAATAATATTTTGTATAGGGGCTCAGGCTTTTTCCACTATATGTTGCGAGGTTATAGGTTGCATTTATTTTACCGCTTTCCCATTGTACAGATTTGCCGGTGGCTACACCCATTGAATCCGGTCCTACGTACAAGCGATAGGCACCTTGGTTTATTCCCTGTTCTGTAGTTGTTAGCTTCCATGTAAAACGCGGATTTTGTGCGTCAATTCCTAAAGGGTTGATTAAATGCTCACATTGTAGCCCGGTAATCGTGATGACCGGAGAACCAAAGCATACAATGGAGAATCCCAGGCTTTGTAAAAGAAAGTAGGAACAAACCACTCTTTTCGGTAATAATCTCAACATAGTAAAATTGCTGCTTACACGCTAAAATAATAGAGACCGGAAGCATTGGAGTTGAAAATAATTAAATTATCTGTGTACTGAGGCTACACCGGCTCGCATAACTACGAAAGGAGCAGAATAAACTGTCTGAACAGCTCTCAGTAAATCTTCCATGACATTATTTCAAGAGCCCGGCGGCTTCTTTGTCAAGATAAATATGCAAGCTTGGGTGGTCTCTTAGCAAGGATGCAGGAAGATCCTCGGTTATAGGAGCATGTAACATCCGGAAAATGCTTTCCGCTTTGTTTGTTCCACTTGCCAAGAGCAGCAGATGTTTTGCTTCCAGCAATGTGGCCAGGCCCAACGTTATCCCGGTGTCAAGTTGCTTGGGTTCCTTGAAATACTTTTGCCCTATTTGCTGTGTACCCGGATGTATAGCTGCTACGTGAGAACGAATAGAAGCGGGAGTTCCCGGCTCGTTCATTCCAATATGTCCATTCACACCAATACCAAGTATTGCAATGGCAATGGGGCCATGCTGCGCAATAAAATCTTCTGCCCTCCGGCATTCTTTTTCAAGGTCAGTTGCTTTTCCATCAAAAAAACAAATTTGCTGTTCCGGTACGTTTAAAGGATGGAACAATTGCTGGTTTAATTGGTGCCTGCTACTGCCTTCATCGTTGCCGTTCATGTCCTGCCATTCATCAAGTCCTACAAAATACCAGCTTGAACTGTTTATCGCGGATGTGTTTACCAGGTGAATCAACTCTTTGTATAATCCTGCTGGTGAAGCACCGGAGGCAGTACAGATAAGCGGTTTATCAAAAGTCTTCAATAGATGAAACAAAGCTTCCGCAGCTCGTTTCGACATGGATTCGTATGTGTCTGCTATTATCAGTTCCATCTTTATTATTCGGAAAAAATTAGCTTTCTTGTCATGATAACCATCGCAATTTTTAAGTCCAGAGAATAGCCAATCCCTTACTGGGGTAACAAGATACTGAAGATGGATCCTTTATTTGGTTGACTATCTGCCCATATAAGTCCATGGTGGTTTTCCACTACTTTCTGTACGATAGCCAATCCCACCCCTGTTCCTTCGTATTCGGCTTTACCGTGCAGCCGTTGAAAGAGCCTGAAAATGCGTTCGGCATCATCGGGATCAAAACCAATCCCATTATCCTTTACTTGTACCTGGTGGAACGTATGCTCCTTGAATGAGGGCGGAATTTCTGCTTCAATTGCTTCTCCCTTCACCAGCTGCGAGACGATCTGCACATGTGGTGCAGAGCCCTTCCTGTGGTACTTGAGGGCATTGCTGATCAAGTTTTGAAACAGTTGCCGCAGTTGCCGCTGGTCACCCTTCACAACAGGCAAATCCAGAACCTGCACAACAGCATTTTTTTCTTTGACAGTGGCCTCCATATCGTCTAGCACTTCGCCAATAAGGCTGTTGAGATCAACATCAACAAAACCCGTGACGCCCATAGAGGTGCTGGAGTAGGCCAAAAGATCATCAATCAGGTTGCGCATTCTGCCTGTAGTGAGCTGAATACGCTGCGTAATCATCTTGTTTTCTTCACTAAGTGATTGCCCCAGGTTGAGCACCAAACGATCAACAAAATAACTGATCTTACGTAGCGGCTCCTGCAAGTCATGTGAAGCAGCATAGGTAAATTCTTTCAACTGAATATTAACCTGCTGAAGTTCTCTTGTGCGTTCTTCAATCTTTTGTTCCAGCAGCTCGGCTGTTCTTTTTTCATCTGTAATGTCCATCATTGTTCCGATGATTACGGGAGAATCGTTTTGTTGGAGCAGCAAACCGTTTAACCGTAACCACCGCAGGCTTTGATCAGGAAGAATAATGCGGGCCTCGTAAAACAATTCTCCTGTACGTTTTGCTTTTTCATGTGCTTTTTGCCTAATCGCTCTGTCCTCGGGATGCAATGTGTTGGTGAACGTTTGATACGACAGCTTTTTAGTAGGTTCATGGCCGATAATTTCGGCAGCCCTTGGAGAATGAACAATGGTTTGCTGGGCAACATTCACTTCATACGTGCCCAGGTGTGCGGCTTCCACTGCCAGACGGGTACGGGCTTCGCTTTCCCTTACCGTTTGTTCTGCCAGCTTAATTTCGGTTATGTCGCGGGTGGTACCCGCTATGGCTTCTACTTCCCCGTTTTCATTGATGACGGGAGCAAAAATGTAGTCATAGACTCTTTTACCCAAGGTAGCATGCGGAAAGGAAACTTCACCACGTATGGACTGTTTTGTCGCCACTACCTGGTCGATCTCCCGTTCATGCATTTGGGCGTGCCACTCTTCGTAGCCGTTTTCACGGAGTCCTTTCCCAATGGCTTCATCCCATGATTTTCCCCACATGGTAAGCAAGGCAGGGTTGGCGTAGGTGAAACGGTAAGCCAGATCAAAAACATAAATCAGGTCGGGTGTACTTCCGTTGATGGTTTCATAAAGCCGCTTTTGCTTTTCGGCTTCTGCCTTAGCTTCTTCTACTCTTTTTTTTGCCAGTACTTTATCTGTTACATCATGTCCAACACTGATCACACCAGAGGCATTTTTATCTGTTCCATTTTCATAAAATGGTTTGTAGACAAAGTCAAAATACAGCACTTCGTCTTTGCCATTGCGATTTAGCGTGATGGGATATTCCCGGGCATGAAAAGGAACCCCTGTTTTGCATACTTCATCCAACAATTGCGTGAATCCTTGTTGCTCCAACTCAGGAATTGCTTTTGTCAGCGGTAGCCCGATTACCTCGGGACCTCTTCCCCACACTTCCAGAAGTCCTTCATTCGCCAGTTCAATTATATAGTCTTTGCCCCTTACAAAGCCAACAATTACTGGCGCTGTCATAAAAAACTGGTAGGCTTTCTCAAATCCCTGTATGGATTTAATTGTTTGCTCTGCCACCACCTGATTCGTAATATCGATAGCGGAGTGAATGATGTACAGCACTTCGCCAGTATCGCTTAGGATAGGCGCATTGTTTATTTTCCAGTATTTCTGACGGAAGGTGCCGTCACCACTAGGTATGTCATAGCGTTGAATGGATATTTCATGCGGTTCTTTGTACTGAAGTATATATTCGAAAGAAGCTCTCAGGTTCTGTTCACCTGTGAAATTGGGATCATCAGGACTTTTGGGAAAGACTTCAAAATGCCCTTTACCGATAACATCTTCCCGCTTCATTCCTGAAGTACGGATAAAGTCATTGCTTACAGCAATATGTGTGTATAGGGGTGCATCCGGCAGCATAATTACGCTGATACCGGGAGTTGCTTCAAATGCTCGAAAATCCATGATTTCCTGCGTGGTAAAAGTTAAGGGGTTAGAATTCATAAAGGAAGGAATAAAAATAACTTATTTACTATTTCAATTTTTATCAGTACTGAACATGTTCAATCATTGTATCATTATTCCAGCTTTTGACTGAACGAAGAATAGAAAACTGACACGAATTGATAGTTTCCAACCTGCTAGTTAGCAAACAATTCAAATTCAAATATTTAATAGATTTAATAGTTATATAAAGGATTAACCCATGTTGTTCTCTTCAACACATGCGCAATAATACCAGAATGGTGAATACTAGGCTGATGTAAAAACGACGTAGATGAAACAGATTAAAATTTAAACTATAAAAGAAAGTGATCGTTTACCAAGCGCTCTACAATTTTGCAGCGGATGGATATCCGTGGTTTCGATTCTTACAGTTTAGTGGAGGTTTTAAAAAGCGTATTGCTGTTGATTTAACTGCTGTTTCCATGATTACAACACCGTACTATCAATATGCTGTTGCTTTACAAAATCTTCCCGCATCGGGCTGAATGTATCGATAAGTAAACCGGCTTCAAGGCAAACAGCACCATGTACGGCATGTGGTGGTACATAGAAGACTTCACCGGTCTTTAGTACGCTTTTCTCTCCGCTGATTTCAATCTCGAAAACGCCGCTCTCCACGTATGAAATCTGTGTATGTGGGTGGCTGTGCAGGGTACCCACAGCCCCTTTTTCAAACGCAACTTTGACCAGCATTATTCTATCGTCCCAGGCCATGATCTTGCGCTTAAGTCCTGGTGCGGTTTCTTCCCAATCCACCACATCGTCTTTAATAAATAATCTCTTGTTTTCAATTGTATTCATCTTTTAATTTTTTCCGTATTTGAGGAGCCAATAAATTACCAGGGTAACTCGTGTGCTTTCAAACAGCATTTTAAACTGCCGCAAATTATTGATGTTTTGTTGATCGCTGGCAATAGCTCGTATTATTTGACTATGAATTCAAACGCTTACCGCTCTGAATAAGAGCAGAAATCTTTTAAACTGCAAATGGTTTATTACACACAAAAGCTCTTCCCTGATTGGAAGAGCTTTTGAGATTTTTGCCTGCCAGAAAAGCAAGCGGGTTGATACTCCTGTTTTTCAGGATAACAAATACCAGCACAGATGTTTTCATTCAAAGCGAAGAACCTTTTGAAAACACCTCATCCACCAGTGCTCTTATTTTTGGACACCCAGGACTGCAACTGTTGAATTTCCTTTTGCTGGTTGGAGCTGATATTATTGGCTAACGTTTTTAGATTTTTCTCCTGCGCACCGGTTTTCAGGTAAAGGTTGGCCAAAGCAATGCCGCCTCTGTGGTGGGGAATCATCATTTGTGCAAATTGCTGATCCATGGTTCCCGATTCTTCTATATTCGTATTGATTTCTTCTATTTCTTTCTTGACCTCGTTATAAAAAGCACTGCTGTTCCCTTGCGTCTGCGTGTTTTGATTGTTGTTATTGATGAAAGCATCTAGCTCTCTTAGTTGCGCTTGTTTTTGACTGATCATTCCTTGCGCCATCTGCTTAAGCTGCGGATCGGTACCCCTTGCCATTTGCAGCTCTGCCATTTCAATTGCACCCATGTGGTGGATTTTCATCATAGCAGCAAAATCATGATCATTGCTGCCCAGCGAACGGAGATTTTTCACCTGCTCAAGGTTATTTTCCATGATGGCCATAAGGGTTTTTTCGCCAGACTCACCAACATTTCCACCATCTGCCGTGGCAGCGTTGGATGCGTTGTCACCACGGGCACTGTGTGCAGACGTGTCTGAAATATTGTTGTTTGCACTTTGCTGTTCTCCCTGGTTACAGGCTGTCAGGGCGTAGAATAAGGCCAAAACTGAGACTATCTTTTTCATATTGTTTTTTGGGAAATGGCCTAAAAACCATTCCATACTCTATAATGCAGAACAGTAATTTTTCATGTGTTGTAAAGAGAACTCGTTGGATAATTAAAGATGAGGCTGACTTTTGCAAGTCAGTAAAATTTACTGTGAACGGTCTTTGAGCAATCTGCTGTTCATTCATTTTTATCACTCATCTTATTGCATTATGTTTCGATATGAATGATGTTAGTGGTTTCACACATGAAAACTTTTTGGAAAAATCAAACCAAAGGGGAGCACCGGTGTACAATCAAGCAAATGGATACTTTTCTCACCTACGGACCATTGCAGCGGATAAATAAGAATACTGAAATTTTAATCATCATCAGTAATTCCACAAACTTGATAGCAGGTTGATCGCCAAGTAGCAGAAAACCTTATCTTCAGGAACAACATTGCTTTATGAAACAATTTCTCAGTTTTTTTCTTTTTTGCCTACTGGCAATTGCATCAAATGCACAATCGGCCAAGAAATTATTCAATGGTAAAGACCTGAATGGCTGGGCCGTCCACGGGACAGAAAAATGGTATGTGGAAGACGGCAACCTGGTTTGCGAAAGCGGACCCGATAAAGAATATGGTTACCTGTCTACTAACAAACCGTACAAAGATTTTATTCTTACATTGAAATTCAAACAGGAAGCTAACGGCAACAGTGGCGTGTTTATCCGGTCAGGCATAGAAGGCACCAAGATCAGCGGCTGGCAGGTTGAGGTAGCGCCGCAGGGGAAACATACAGGCGGCGTATATGAATCCTATGGCCGGGGTTGGCTGATTCAACCTAAACCGGAGGATGAGCAACACCTGAAAACAGGAGAATGGAACGAAATGAAGATCAGAGTGGTTGGCGATGAACTGACTTCCTGGCTTAATGGCCACCAGATGGTGCAATTAAAAGATGAAAAGATTGGTGCAGGAAGGGGCTTTATCGCCCTGCAGATCCATGACGGCGGCGGCATCAAAGTGCGCTGGAAGGATCTTGAAATACAAGAGCTGTAAGCGGGCTGTTGCATCCGGATAAGGAGACAGCACATCTAGCTGTAATTCAATGATTTTTTCCCCCGCCTAAAAAACATAGCGCCAAGCAGTCAATTATGCAAAGAAGACAGTTTATCAAACAGGGCGGCGCAACAACGTTGGGCCTCCTTTTTTTGCCCGGGTTTGCACGCAAAGTGGTTGCCAGCGATCGCATCCGTCTGGCCATTATAGGTGTAGGCGGTATGGGTAACCAACACCTGAAATGGTTTGCAGCCCTGCCTGAAGTAGAAATAGTAGCCCTGTGCGATGTAGATAAAGACCACATGGACAGGTCGCTCAAAACGCTTTCTTCTTTACAGCCGCAAAGTAAAGCAGTGGGCTACGGCGATTTCCGCCATGTGCTCGACCGTAAAGACATTGATGCTGTAAGTTGTGCAACTCCCGATCACTGGCATGCACAGATTGCAACACTTGCGTTTGAGGCCGGAAAAGATGTTTATGGTGAAAAGCCGCTGTCTTACGATATAGGAGAAGGACAACGAATGTTGAAAGCCCTGAACCGACACAAAAGGGTCTTCCAGATGGGTAACCAGATCCATGCCGGCGACAACTTTCACCGGGTAGTGGAAATTATCCAATCCGGTGCCCTTGGTAAAGTTCATACCGTTCGCCTTTGGAAAACCGGTGCACCGCCTGATTTGGGACCGGCACAAATTCAGGCTCCACCCCCGTCTCTAAACTGGGACATGTGGCTGGGTCCTGCCCCATACACGGAATATACACCCCAACGTTGCCACGTTACCTACCGCTACTTTCTTGATTATTCCGGTGGTGTGTTTGCTGATTTCTGGTGCCATATTGCCGATGTGGTGTACTGGTCGCTCGATCCGAAAGGACTAAAAACAATTGAAGCCCGTGGTCAGGCGTCACAGGGCATAAACGATGCACCCCAATGGATGGATGTTGATTATGAATTTGATGATCTGAAACTGTATTGGACGCATGAAGCTCCGGCTGTACCCGGTGCGGCAGGCCGTGGGATCGGCGCCTACTTTGAAGGTGAAAATGGCACCCTTCTCTGCGATTATAATTCCAGGCTTATTACCATCAATGGAGAAACAGTACAGGACCTGCCCAATCTGCCGGTTACTTTGGAGCGTTCACCCGGGCATCAGCAAAACTTTGTCAATGCCATTAAAGCCCGCACCCAACCTGAATCCAACCTGGAGTATGCCCGTCGCATGACTATTCCCATGCACCTGGGGCTCATCTCTTACCGTCTTGGACGGAAATTAAACTGGGACAGCAATAAGGAGAAATTTGTGGATGATAAAGAAGCGAACGGATTGCTGCACCGGGAGTACCGGAAAAAATGGGATCTGCTTTGATAAAATTTGCTTTCGTGGCGGTGCGGTAGTCGTTCCTGATTAAATACACATGCACGATCATAGCGATGCTACTTGTACATTTCTTCGATTCGAAAGAAAAGGTGCTGGTTTCCGCTCGTTGCCTTGTAAAGCAAGGTCAAATAAGTTTGCAGCAGACAAGCATTGCTGCCAGTTGATAGAGGCAATGTAATGCTTCCAAATTTTACTAATCAGCAAAATAACTATTGCAATCAATCTGCAACCACTTTCCATTCCTTTATTTCATAAATTTTACCTCTATAGTTTCCGTTACGTTCTGCTTTGCCTTTTTTCCCATTCCAGGTAAGATTTATCCAGTTAAATGCACCCCTGGTATAATCATGCGTAAAGCTGTCGTCCTCAAAAAGCCGTATCGTTTCAGTTGGCTTTCCATACACATGACAGGTTACGGAAAGAACGGTTTCCGGTGTAATATATGCTTCAGGCTTTGCTAGTGGCAGAATCGTGTTGGCTTTTATAAACATAGGCACTTCATCCAGCGACATGGAAACAGTATAAGCCTTCCCGCCTTCATATTTTTTGTGAGTATTGAAATCATACCACGTCCCTTCAGGGAAATAAATCGTTCGGGTGGAAGCACTGTCGATAAAAGGTGCACATAAGATACTTTCCCCCATCATATACTGGTCGTCTATCCTCCACACATTTTTATCAGCAGGATAATCCATTACCAAGGGTCGGAAGGGCGGAAGCCCTTCGAAATGATATTTTGCAAAAGCCGAATAGAGGTAAGGCAAAAGACTCATGCGGAGGTTTACCAGTGCCCTGGCTTTGTCTTCTAGTTGTACATGATTCGGCAACAACTTACGCTCCGCATTTTTCTGAATATTGAACTGCAGCCAGGGAGGAAGATCCAGGTACCAGCCGTTAACCACCATATGTGCGGACATTGTAATGGTTTGCAACCGGCGAATCAGGTCGGCTTCATTGGAGGTCTCTCTTAGCTCCGGCGACCAGTTTACACCTGAAAAACCGGAATTGGCAATCATGCGAACAAAGTCGCCATGACCATACATATCCGAATACAAAGCCGTAGCATAAGGCGAAGCGAAAAGATAAGAAGCACGAACATCAAAGATGGTTCGCTTGTTATGCTTCCGGTACAGGTCAAGCAAAGTTTTATTGTACAAGTGACCGTAAACCTGCCGCATCTGCACACCGTCAATTCCGGAAGGAAATTGCGCTATATCAGGAAAACTCCATTCCCGGTGCGCCAGTTCGTAATTGGCGCCGTCCGATTCATCCAGTTTAAAGGCGGCAACACCTTTTTTTACAAAGTTAGCTTCATGATAGTCTCCGAAAATTCGCTGCCCTTCCTGCGTTAAAAAATCAGGAACAGCACCCGACCATACGGTATAATCGGCGGCGTGCCTGGCAATGCTGTCGAAGATGGGCGAACTGGGATGGGTATAGGCATGTTCCCAAAGATTTAGTTTGTAGCCCTGTGCATTGATCCTGTTGATAAAGGCATCAGCATCCGGAAAGTTTTTTTTATTCCAGACAAAGGAGCATGGATAAGATGTGGTCTGCCAGCCGGGTTCAAGTCCCAACATATCACAGGGGATGTTTTTTTCCCGGAAGTACCGGGTAATCTCTCCCACCTGCTCTTCGTTGAATGTTGCTTTTGCCCTGTATTTAAAACCCAGTCCCCAAAGCGGCGGCAAAGCACCACCACCCGAAAAAAGGTTATAACGCTGCACAACATCCTTCATCTGCGGCCCGGCAAAAACATAGAGCTCCACCCCTTCGGTACCGCTAACCAGGATACTGACTTCATTGGACGGCGTGTATTTTTTCCCATAAAGTTCTACCGTGCTCAATGCAATTTTTTGCCCGTCCTGGCTTGCCATACCTTTTGAAACTCTTTCATCCAGCTTGCCTTTTGAAGCCATGTAAAAGGTGGTATAGCGGGACGTATTAACCAGTACACCATAACCTTTGGATGATATATAAAATGGCATCGAAGCATGTCCCAGTCCAAGATTACCGGTTACCTTACTGTTGAGACGTATCTCTCTCCGCATGCCTCTTTGTTCAAATGTATTTGTTTGCATGCCAAAGCCATAAAACCGTTCGGTGCTGTCTACATCCATTTCCGCCAGTATACCGCCGTTTGCTTTCCGGAACTGAATGCGATTGAAATCGAAGGGTGGAGAATCCACTAATTTTAGCCTTGATAAGGCTTCAGCCATCGGCTTTTCTTTTAGTTCTGAGGGCAAATATTTTTCCGGCGTTCCATAAACCACTTTCCAGATGCCTGGTGCCATTTTCTCTACTGTCTGGCTGTGCAGTGATGGTAAGAAAAACAGGAAGGAAAAGAGAATAGAATAGAATTGTTTCATTGTCTTCATAAATTAAAATGGCAGGCATGATTGCCCTCCTCCGTTAGGGTAAAGGCCTTACCATTACGTTTTTGAAGAAAACCTTGCTGTCAGGATCATGCCCCTGCAGGGCAAATGTTCCGCTGGAAAGTCGCTTTAGCTCTCTACCCGCTTCTTTTTCTATTCCCTCCGGTTCTGTATAATCAACAACGGTAATGTTGTTGATCTTCACCGTTACCCTTTTGCCTTCCACTCTGATATACTCGGTATACCACTCATTGTCTTTGACGTGGACTTCTCTTACATCCTGCACGGCATATAAGCTTCCTGTTCTGCGCCAGTCCGATTGCGAATTATTTACCTGTACCTCGTAGCCTTTTGCAGGCCAGCCGTTTTCCTGGTAAGCAGTATGGAAAAAGATACCGGAGTTGGAACCGGGTGTTGTCATTACCTGCACTTTAAATTCAAAGTTTTTGAAGTTGTGGTTCTCAACAGGTCCTTCGTAAAACAGGTGGGCCCTGGGTCCATGCACAACAATGGCACCATCTTCCACCCTGAAGGTTGAGGGGTTCTCACCCACCTTCCAGTTGGCAAGTGATTTCCCGTCGAAAAGCGGAATCCAGCCTTCGTCGATGTTGTTCTTTTTTGTAACCGAACAGGAAAGAAAGAGAGCAAGCAGACTAACCAATAGGAACTGTTTCATAAGTCGTAATCGTGTTGTTTAAATTTCAAACGTAAAACCAAAAAATGTTTTCTCTTGTATCAATCATGGCACCTGCTTGATGTACAGGCAATTCTAATTTTTACTTGCTGTGGCAATTCGTTTCAGTTTATTTTATGCGGATGGCACAGACCATTCCGGCGTTCGGAACATATCGAATGATACATTTTCCAATCCATATTGTTTAATAACATCTTCCGGAACACCTTCCCACTGGTTTGGCCGGTTGCCGACATAACCCAGGTCCTCTACGCCCATTTTACTGGTAAAGAAACCGGTTGCCACCAGTCCCCGCAACCTGTCAAAAAAGGCAACACCCTGCCTCATTTCGGGCTTGGCTTCCGCCGGGTAGGCAATTTCATCCACCATCTCCAGTTGCTGTTTTTCCGTACAGTCTTTGAAAGCATTGTTATACCGCTTCAGGCACTGCATGTCCAGCCAGCGAACACCTCCCCGCAGCGGAACCTGATGCTCCGGTCGGTCTTTTGCCATAAACTCGATAAATGCCGGCACACCGGCATCAGAAGCACTTCCTGATTTTTCATCCTTAGGAATAATAATATCGCCCAGCACTGTTATCGTTGCCATCTCATGCGGTGTAAAAAAAGTCTCCTCATTCAACTTTTGGTCTCTCTCTACTTCTGCCGGTATCCGGTGTGCATTGTCTTCCGGACCGGCGACGATCGCCTTGCTCTCTTCTGCCGGCTTGACTTTGCATGCATCCAGCAATAGGCCTGCTGATAGTGTACTGAGTCCGATAACCTTTAACGTTTCGCGTCTGTTCATGTAAACAGCAATTTGTAAGTTGATTAAATGTTTAGCTTTTGTCGTTGATCCAGGATATATTCTGCTGTTCGCATCGATAAAGTCAGGATCGTCCAGGTAGCGTTTTTATCCGACTGCTGCACGGTGGGTGCACCATCCACAACAAAAAGGTTTTTGCAGTCGTGCGCCTGGCACCATTTGTTGAGCACCGATTTTCGCTTGTCGTTACCCATTCTGGTGGTGCCAACTTCATGAATGATCCGCCCTGGTGCCTCTAACCCCCATTTATCTTCGGGCCCGTGTTCGGGAGAGGTTGGGATCGCCCCCATGGCATGAATGATCCGGCTAAACGTTTCCTGCATGTGCTTTGCCTGGTTAATTTCATCGCTTGTCCATTTGTAATGAAAACGTAGCACCGGAATCCCGTATTTATCCACCACATTCGGGTCGATCTCACAGTAATTATCTATCCGGGCCATACCAACCCCTCGCCCATTCATGTTAAAAGTGGTTCCGTAAAAACGCCGGTAATCATCCTTTAGGCCCGCACCATAGCCACCGCCTTTTTTCATCTTGCCATCCCGCCCGGGAACAGTGCCATTGAAGCGGGGAACAATCCCGCCGAAGCCATAACCCGGCATGCCCATGCCGCCACCAAACTCAATGTGATAGCCTCTCGGAAAATCAAGCTTTTTGTTATCCAGAACCCAGGGGCCGTAAACATTGATGCTTCCTGCCGCATCTTCATTGAATCGCTTCCGGTCCATCAATTGCGGCAACATACCTGCTTGGGAAGCGCCTGTTGAATCCTGCAGGTACCGGCCAACCAATCCACTACTGTTTGCCAGGCCGTTTGGATACACCTGTGATTTGGAATTAAGCATGATCCGTGCCGTTTCACAGGAACTGGCACCCAGCACAACGGCCTTGCCGCTGACCTGGTATTCCTGCAAATCTTCCCGGTTTACGTAAGAAACGCCTGTGGCCAGGCCATTGCGATCGGTCAGCACCTCTCTTACCATCGCATTGGAAATGAGCTCCAGGTTACCTGTTTTCAATGCCGGTATCACCAGGCAGGATGACGCAGAAAAATCAGCGTATACCTTGCAGCTTCGGCCGCACTGGTTGCAATAAAAACAGGATCCACGGTCTTTATTTCCAGGCAAAGGCTTTGTCAACACCGATCCTCTTCCCGGGATAACTTTAACACCTGCCGCAGCAGCGCCCTTCATAATAAAAAGTTCCGGCAGCCGCGGTTTGGGCGGAGGAAGAAAGATGCCGTCAGGATCATTTTCCAGCCCTTCCACGGTACCATAGATGCCAATCAGCCTGTCGACTTTATCGTAGTAAGGTTTTACTTCTTCGTACGTGATCGGCCATCTTTCACTGACGCCGTCATCAGGCTGAAAGTCTTTTGGCCCAAAGCGGAGCGATATTCGTCCCCAGTGATTGGTACGGCCACCCAGCATACGGGAGCGGAACCATTCAAATTCAGTATTGTCTTTCCGGGTATAGGGTTCACCGTCAATTTCCCACCCGCCATAGGCAGCATCAAAATCGCCCCCTGCCCGCTCTTTTGTGGCGGCTCCCCTGCGCGGCGATTCATAGGTATACTTTAGCTGCGCCGAATGTTTTGCCGGGTCAAAATAAGGACCGGCTTCCAGCATCAATACCTTCAAACCTGCATGGGCCAATACATAGGCTGCCATACCGCCGCCGGCGCCCGATCCAACGATCACGGCATCATACACTTTGGATGATTTTTTGATCTCAAAATTTCCCATAAGCAAATGTTGATTACTGGTTACTCAGGACCTGTTCGTTTGCCTGCAGCTTTACTTTCTGTTCGATAAATGCATAACAGATCATATGGCAGATGCCCATATGCGCATCTTCAACACGGCCGTAATGCGTCGAGTCAATAGCAATCACGAAATCGGATAACTCCGCCAGTTGCCCCCGGTTTGCGCCTACCAATGAAATCACGTAAATCCCCTGCTCTTTTGCCCATTTAACCGCAGCAACCAGATTAGGCGAGTTGCCGCTAACGCTCATGGTAAAAAGCAGATCACCGGGACTTGCCAGTGTTTTTAACTGCCTTAAAAAAACGTCTTCAAAGGAATAATCATTGCCGATGGCTGTAACCCAGGGCATGTTGTCATTGAATGACAAACAGTGAAATGGCTTTTCAAGGGTATCCGAAGCGCCTTTTCCAAGATCGGTAACAAAATGGGATGCGTTGGCAGCACTGCCGCCATTGCCAAAAACAAAAATCTTTCTGTCTTCCTGCCATGCCTGCCCGAAAATATCAATCAATGTTGCAACCTGCTCCAGGGGGATGGCATCCAGGGCTTCTTTATGTGCTTTGATGTACTGCGTTAAATAAGATGTCATGATGTATTCATTTAATAAGTTGTTGATTGCATAAAGCCAAACATCCCAGCGGAACCGCTTTTTCCCTCAATTCTGCAAGCTTTACCGGCGGCCCAGGTGCAAAAGCCTTCATCAGGTAGTTGGGCAGTTTTTTTTCAACGCTTTGTTGCAGCATGTCTCCCATCAGGGATAGGCCACCGCCCAGCACCACCACCTCCGGATGCAACAGGTGAATGGCATGCGAGAGGCCAAAGGCAAAATCTTCTGTTGTTTGCTCAAAAATTTGCCTGGCTGTGTCGTCACCAGCCTCTATGGCTTCCTTCAGGAATACAGCCTCGGGTTGCTTTATCCCTTTTACCCGTTGCGCCAATATTCCCTGCGGGTTCGCTGCAACAGCACCTCTTATTTTATTATCGACAGCCCACCCCGAACAAAGTGACTCCAATGTGGTGCCCTTTCGGTCCATCCGGATATGACCAATTTCAACTTCTCCCGGAATGGCGCCATAGTAGATCTGCCGGTTGACCACCAGTCCTCCTCCCACCCCGCTTCCCAGTGTTATATACAACACATGCCGGTAGTCCCTCCCTGCACCGTATGTCGCTTCTCCCAGTGCGGCAACATTTGCATCATTGTCGATAAAAACCGGAACTCTCATTAAGGTGCCCAACCAGTCTGCAATGGCAAATCCCGACCAACCTTCTATATGGAAAGAGGTTTCCACACGGCCCTTTTGCCTGTTGACTGGGCCGCCAAAGCCCACACCAATGGCAGCAATTGTTTCTGTTTTGTATTCAGCAAGAACAGTTGTAATATTGTTGCGTATACCTTCGGCGCCATCTTCCTTGTTTACGTTAAAGCGGTGGGACGACAGCAAACTGCCGTCGGCATTGCCAGTAACCATCTGAAGTTTTGTTCCCCCGATCTCAATTCCTAAAAATTTAGCAGCTTGCAAGCAATTTCCGTTTACTGTTTTGATTTGTTTATTTCACTGCTTCGCTGATTCCGATACAGACTCATATCTGAAAAGTAGCACTACATGTAATAGCTGGGGATGCAAGCCGGCCAACTGGACAGGCATCTTGCTACTGTGGAAATACGACGATTTATTAAAGTGTTCGCTGGTTTGAAAAGATATCAGTCATGACAAGAGAGGCGGCCGTTGGCAGCTGGTTCTATATAGTTTGCCATGCTCTGGTATCATAGAATAAAAACTACCCACCACCGCCTGTCAATACCCCGGATTCTGATCTTCCGGATTGATATCGGGGTTGTTGTCAATTTCGTTTTTCGGAATTGCAAACAGCGTGATAAAATCAGGCACATCCAGCCCCTTCGATGCTTTCACCACTTGCTTCAGGGTATTTGTCCTGACAAGGTCAAACCAACGTTTGCCTTCGCATAAAAATTCGTATGCCCGTTCTTTCAGCACCAGGTCACGGAAGGCTTGCTGCGTGGGTGCGTCAGCCATGGTATAATCAACCGCTGAAGGTGCGGCAGGATCATGCCCATAGGCTCTCCTGCGTATCATGTTCAAACGCTCTAAAGCTAACGCCGTTGGGCCACCAGCCGCCTGGCCTGCCGCTTCAGCGTAGATCAGCAACGCATCGGCAAACCGGTATATCGGGAAATCATTACCATGACTGGGTGCAAAACCGGGATCCTTAAACTTCCCGAACAGTATGGGTGCAGATGGAGGCGCCTGAACAATCACGCCCTGCTTGTTGGGGTATGATGTATAAATATCATACTGGTATCTAAGGTCCTGTTTGTCCCAGTCTCTCAACAAGGGAAAAGTAGGCAAGCCATAAAATGACCCGTAGCCTCCTGAAGAATAAGCACTATTTGGCTGGGCGTATTGTTGTGCGATTTCAGAACCAACCGTTCTGGCATATTTAATGGAAAAAATATCTTCCTTGGAAGTGATGGCAGTTGGTCCGAAAAGCAAATCAAAATCAGATGCTGTTTTCACCGGAACTAAAGCATAATCTGAAGACGTGATCACCTCATTGGCTTTGTCTCTTGCTTCTGCCCATTTCTCCGAAAAAAGATAGATATCAGCCAGCATGGTCATTGCAGCCCATTTTGTAGGCTTACCCGCCAATGCAGGTTTTGACGGCAGGTTCGTTTCTGCGAATTTCAGATCTTCAATAATAAAATTGTAGACTTCTGCCACCGGAGCTCTTTTTCCACCGATTTGATCCAGCTTTTCTGTAGGTTCCTTGCGAATGGGAACACCACCCCAACTCCACACCAGGTTGCGGTAACACCAGGCCCTGAGAAAACGTGCCTCTGCCAGTAAAGCATTTTTGTTGGCATCCGCCATCGGAATCTGTGGTATGTATTTCAACGCCATATTGGCGCTGTTGATAGCCCGGAAAAAGGAACGCCAGGAGTCATCTGTTCTTGAAATATCTCCACTGTTCATTCCATACAGCGAAATGTTTGCGTAGATACCCGTACCGTATGAATAGTCTTCCATCGGTGTAAACTGACCGCCCCAGGCTGTGGAGCCATATTGTCCTCTTATCGGGTTGTAAATAGCATTGATGGCAACATTTGCATCCGATTCTGTTTTGTAAAAATTAGTCGTAGCCAACCGGTCAGAAGGATTTTCTTCCAAGACTTTCTTACAGGATGTTGCGGAAATACCAATGATGGCTATAATGAGTAAGGTGTAGCTATTGAAAGGTTTGCTTGTGAACTTCTTCATGTCAGAAAAATTTAAATGACAGCAATGTTTAAAGGGCCAAACGGGCACCAAACGTGTACATTTTTGTATTCGGGTAACCGGCATTGTCGATGCCATTTGAGATAGAGCTACCTGTTGGCAGAACCGTTTGTGAGTTCGTATTGCCCTGGTTGGCGATAGCGGTGCCTCTTGTATTAACTTCCGGATCATACCAGGAATATTTGGTCGATGTCCACAAGTTTTGTCCGCTGACATAAACCTGCACCCCTTTTATCCATTTGGTTTTAAAATTCCGAACCGGAAGGTTATAAGCAAGCTGTATATTCTTCAACCGCACAAAAGATCCATCTTCAACAAAGCGGTCAGACTCACGAAAGACGGTCTTGGCGCTGATCTTTGGATATTTTGCATTGGGATCTGGCTTGGCAGGCGACCAATGATTGTAGTACACTTCTTTCAACTGGTTTTCGCCAAAGTAGAAGCTGTTTCCTACAGCCGTTGCATTTACATTGAAGATATCAGCACCTTCTACACCCTGGAAAAGCACGTTCAGTTCAAAGTTTTTAAACCCTAAGCTTGATCCAAGATTGTAAAAGAAGTCCGGATTTGGATCGCCGATAATCGTTCGGTCGGTTGATGTTATTCTTCCATCACCATCCAGGTCTTTGTACTTAATGGCACCGTTTGCATCCAAACCATCCTCGAGGTAACCGTAAAACACACCCACCGGCTGGCCAACACGGACAAGATTAACGGGTACTGCAAGAGGTTGGGGAATGGCCGAACCAAAAACATCACTACCACCGCTTAACTGCAGCACCTTGCTCCTGTTCCTCGAAAAATTCAGGTTTACATCCCAGCGCAAAGCCTTGTCAAGCACTTTTGCATTTAGCCCCAGTTCAATGCCTTTGTTTTGAATTTTTCCAATGTTCTTCACTACTGTGGTAAATCCGGATGATGTTGGTAGCGGAGAGTTTGCCAGCAGGTCACTGGTTTTCTTGTGATAATAATCAAAGGTGAGGTATACGCGGTTTCCAATTATACCCAGGTCGACACCTACATCAAATTGCGAGGTGGTTTCCCACTTCAGATCCGGGTTCGCCAGGTTTGATGCATTGGGTGCGTAACCAATGTACAACTGGTCATTGAAAGCGGCTCTGTACGAAGCCAGGCTATTTAAGGTCTGGTATGGATCAACAGCGGTGCTGCCAGTAAGGCCCCATGATACCCTGAACTTCAGATCCGAGATGGAGCGTAAGTTTTTCATGAAGTCTTCGTTGATGGCTCTCCAGGCAAAGGCGGCTGAGGGGAAGTAACCCCATTTGTTTCCTTCTGCAAAACGCGATGAACCATCGGCCCGAACGCTGGCCGTAAGTAAATATGTATTCTTCAACGAATAATTTACCCGTCCCAGGTAAGACACCAGTGCCCATTTTGAAGATCCGCTCAGGGGCGTACCCGGTACACTTCCCGATGCCAGGTTGTTTGTCTGCAATTGATCTACAGGAAAGCCGGTAACATTGCCTGTTCCGAAATTTCTGGCGGAGAATTGCTGGTAGGTAAAGCCACCCAGCACCGTGAAGTTGTGTATCTGGTTGACTTGTTTTGAGTAGGTCACTGTATTCTCATTCAGGATATTCGTCCAGTCAAGCTGAGAAATGTTTGCCTGTCCGGTTGGTGTATTGTCCAGCAAGCGGGAAGAATAAATATCCTCTCTTGAGGCATTCGATTCCACACCAAACGAGGATCGCAAGAAGAGGCTTTTTACAGGCTCGTACGTAACAGCTGTTCCGGCAAGCACATACTTTGTGTTTGCTTTTTGCTTTTTCTCCCGGGCCATTGCCAGGGGGTTACGCAGTTCGTTGGGGCTAAACGGGTAAATCCTTACGGGACTGAATCCACCGCTTGCATTATAAGGGCTCACGGTAGGTGGCGCTACCAGCACAGCCGATAAAACCGTTCCACCCTTTTGTCCGTTCACATCAATTTGTGACAGGTCTGAATTGGTAAATGTTGCATTGAATGTAAGGCCAATTTTGCTGCTGATCCGCTGATTGATATTGGCCCTGAGCGACTGGCGCTTCACACCTGAACCATCGATAACACCAACCTGGTTCAGGTAATTTCCGCCTATGGAATATTGAGTTGATTCATTTCCACCGGTTGCCGTTACCGAATGATTCTGCATAGGTGCCCTCCGGAACAATTCATCCTGCCAGTTTGTGCCATCACCAAACGAGGCTACTTGCTCTGGTGTAAAATAGGCTGGGAAGCCGTCATTGGCAGCTCGCTCGTTTGCCAGTTCGGCAAATTCACGGGGATTCATCAGTTCAATGGTTTTTCCTACTTGCTGTACCGCATAATAGCTATCAAAGGTCACTTCAGCCCGGCCTGCACGTCCTTTTTTGGTGGTGATCATTACAACACCGTTGGCTCCCCTTGATCCGTAGATGGCTGTAGCCGATGCATCCTTCAACACTTCTATGGACTCAATGTCATTAGGATTGATCAGGTTTGGACTGCTGGTGAGGGCAAAACCATCCACCACATAAAGCGGTTCGTTGCTACCCAGCAAGGAGTTGCCACCCCTGATCCTTACGGTTACCGGTGCCCCTGGCGCACCCGAGTTCTGGATAACCCTTACACCGGTTGTTTTTCCCTGTATCCCCATAACAGCGTCGGTCACCGGGTAAGCGTTCAACTCTTTTCTTGAAACCGATCCTACAGAACCTGTCACATCACTTTTCCTGACGGTGCCGTAACCAATTACGACAACGTTATTCAGGCCTGCCACATCTTCTTCCAATGTGACAAGAACCTGTGAACCGTTGCTTACACTCACACGTTTGGTTTGGAAACCAACGCTGGAAAACTCCAGAACGATGGAGTTGTTATCCGGAACCGTTAATGTAAACGTGCCGTCGCTTTTGGTAGATGTCCCGTTTTTACTGCCTGCAACAAGTACCGTGACGCCTTGCAAAGGATTGTTTTCCTTATCAACAACTTTACCCCTTATTTCCACCGGTGGCGGTTCTGCAAAAGCAGGTTCCGTATTGGCCACCACCTCCTTTTCTTTGATGACCACCATGGTATTGAGGATGGTATAGGTCAGCGGCTGGTTTTTGAAGCAAAGGTCCAGCACATCTTTCAGTGCGGCATTGCTGATATGAATGCTCACTTTATTTGCTTTTTTGAGCAATGCATCGGTGTAAACAAAGGTGTAGGCCGTTTGTTTTTTAATTTCCCGGAACACCTTATCCAGTGCAACATTGTTTTCATCCAAACTCACTTTTTGCGCATTCCCGGTAGCACTGGCATTCAGGCAAATCGCAAGCAGAAGAAAGGCAGTAACTTTCATAAGCAAGAAGGTTTTTCCTACACTCCCTTTTCGCAAAAGGAGATCGTAGCAAGCAATAAATTGCATAGATTTGATTTGTTTGGGTTAACTAATTCTTGAACGCTACAACTGAAAAGAATAACCTGAATTACTAGCCGGAAGTATTCGCAGTACTTCCGGTTTTATTTTTCAGCAATCCTGTATTTTTTGTTGCTGCTCCTTTGGATGCAGCAACTATTTTTTCGTTATGGTTTCACTGTCACTTTTCTACCCTCTAACTTGAATTGGACTTTACCGGTTAGCTCCAGGGCACGCAGGGCATCTGAGAGCTTCGTATTTCTTGGTATCTCTGCATAGAACCTGTCTTCAATACGCCGGGTAACAACGACCTCAATATCATACCAACGTGCCAGTTGTTTGGTGACTGTTTGAATATCTGTTCCATCAAAATCAAAGTACCCGTTCTTCCAGGAAACTACTCTTTCAACATCAACTCCACTCTGTACATTGATGTCGCCATTCTCTTTGAGTTGTGATTGCTGGCCAGGTTTCAAAACCACTGCCTGTGTACCCTTTGAAAATTTGACTGCACCTTCCAATAATGTGGTCTTCAACGTTGTTTCATCTTCATAAGCCATGATATTGAAATGTGTACCCAGCACCTGTACTTCTGAACCATTTACGGAAACAACAAATGGCTTGTCCTTTTTCTTTGCCACTTCAAAATAGGCCTCACCGGTTATTTCCACTCTCCTTTCCCTACCGGTGAAACTTGTAGGAAAGCGGAGTGATGATGCTGCATTCAGCCAAACTGAGCTGCCATCTGCCAGAACAATCTGGTACTGGCCACCACGTGGCGTTGATATGGTATTGTATACTACAGTGCTTATCCCGCTATCTGATGGCGCATACGTTAGTGTGCCATCTAATTTGAGCACTTTTGTGCCTCCTTGCTGTACCAACTCACCATTTTGCTCGCTGTTCAGAACAATATGGGAGCCATCAGCCAATGTTAGTACGGCGTTATTGCCACCCGGTAGCACATCATTTTTGGTTACTTCTTTCTTACTTCTTTGCTGTGCAAACTCCTGCTTGGTACCTTTCGTAAACAGGAGGTAAGATGCAAAAAGCAGCAGCCCGATAACAGCAGCGGCAGATAAAATCCTGTAAGCTCTTATCCTGCCTACAATGGCTCCTGTTCTTTTTTGAACGCCAATTCTTTCATGAATCTGTTCTAATACATCTTTCGGTAGGTCCAATTCAGCATTCATTCCGCTTTGATCCCGTTGAAACTGCATTTGCATAAGATCATTCAACTCCTCTCCCTCGGTCTCTTCCAGGTAGTGCAATAGCCACTGCTTTTCTTCATTTGTCCATTCAGATTTATTCAACAGCCTTAGTAACTGATCTCTTGTATTTTCCATTTTAAAAAATGAACGATGCTATCGTACTAACGAAAGATGACCCACAGTTTGAATTTGTAAAATGATTTTGAGACAGCTCGCTCTGCTATAAATAGTTCAGATGATGAATATGGGGGGGTAAAAAATAATTTTTTTTGGATAAAAGTTTGACAGGGGTAGCACTTTTGATCCAATTATTAACATGTAAGAAAAATAGCAAGAACAAGTACTGTGGATTCACACGTAAATCTATTTCAATATGGCTCGTAAAGAAGTGATGGCAAGAGACAGGTATTCTTTGACAGTATGCTTTGATATATTTAATTCGTTTGCAACCTCCTTATAACTCTTGCCTGCGAGTTTGCACCGGATAAGAACTTTTTGTTTTTGCGGTGATAGTTGCTGAATGGCCTTCCTGATGACCTCCATATTATGTTCTTCAGGTTCGTCATTCTGATTATCAGGCACAAAGCCATTATTCTTAATGGTTTTTCTCAACAGCTGATCCTTCAAAGTTGTCTTAAGATACTTTAATGACTTGTAATAGCTGATTGCGAAAAGCCAGTTCGATACTGGCTGGTTAACATCAATTGTTGATCGCTTCTCCCATAACACAACAAAAACGTCCTGCAAGATATCCTGCGCAATTTCAGTATCCCTTGTAAGTTTGAGAATATTGGCATATAAAGCCTGGCTGTGCCGATTGTACAAAGCATCGAATGCTTCAACATCATCTGCTAAAAGGCGTAAGACAAGTTCGTTATCAGGATAAGTAGGCAATCAGTTAGGTTTTAAAGCACCTGATAGGTAAATTACACCGAAAATTTACAGATTTCTATAAATCCGCAAAAAAATAAATTTTTACTTTCAACCATGTAAGCACAGCTTAAACGGTCATTTATGTTTTGCTTGCGATACAATGGAATTTTAATTATTGACTAACTACCTGCAATCTCAACGATGTATGTATCTGGTATTTTCCGGCAATCTGCTTTGAGAAAGTATGCCGTAATTAGCAAGCAAAGATTGATGGATTTGTTACAATTCAAAAATTGATACTGTTGAAAAAAAAAGTTTTACTCCTGTTTCTGTTCATTTCCTTTTTTAAAGCAGAACTCCCTGCACAAAATCCGCATGCACAACGATCAGGAAGTCTGGCTATCATAAATGGAGTAGAACCGCAGCCCTTGCTGGCGCAGGCGATCCGGCTTAAAGAAGCCCTGACGTTTTTAGGCAGCTCCTTGTCCAAAGAAGACGAAAAGCGGTTGCAGCAATTGCAGGAGAAGGCTTTTACGCCTGAAACAGTAAGAGCTATACAGGAAATACTTGACCCCTATTGTCTTGCCATGGTGGAGATCAATCCTGAAGCCAGGGTAAAAGTAACCAGAGGCCAGGCAACAGCAAAGCTCATGCAAAATGGTTGGACCAGCTTTTTGGTCAAAGTAAACAACCAGGCTGGGGTTACGGCACAACTCAAAGCCGAAAGCCCGAATGCAGCTCCGGTACTGCATATGTCAACCTTTCAGCACCGGGCTATGAAAAAAAATCTTCTCACGCCGGGTCAGCTCGCAAATCGTTTTTTAGAAATCCAGATGTACCAGAGTAGGCCTTTGTCTGCTAATTTATCGGGGCTCCAATTGGAATATGCCGTGGTGCAGGTTTATAGCAAGGATGCAGGCAAGCGGGAAGCGGAGATTGGATTTAATATCGGCCAGGGCACCCAAGACATTGGCTTCCGCAACACCATCAGTATCTTATTTGATATACTTCCATCGGTGAAAGTTCATTTGCGGGTAAAAGACGAAGATGGATCGCCAACAATGGCTTCTTTTACCATCTCCGACGGTATCGAGAGGGTCATTCCGGATAGCGTACAAGCCTTCAACAAAGCGCCTATTGACTACCGCCATACCACAGCGCTACTGGAATACTGGGAAGGTTCAAGACCTGCTATTGGGTATAAGATACCAGCAAGGCTAACCGGCCTCTATCCTTTGCCTTCCCGCAGGGTGGCTGCGCACGACCAATATCCCGATTTTTTCTTTCAACCCCAGGTGTACCGTGCTGATAATGAACAGGTGTTATTACCACCGGGAAAATACAAAGTAAGCTTTACACGAGGTCCGGAGTATTTGGTACAGACAAAAGAACTGGTGGTTCCTAATGGTGTTGATTCAATAGAAGCGACTTTCCAGTTGAAGCGCTGGATCAATATGGCGAAGCTGGGCTGGTTCAGCGCCGACCATCACCTGCATGCAGCGGGTTGCAGCCATTATGAAAGCCCTGAAGAAGGTGTGCGGCCGGAAGATATGTGGCGCCAGGTAGTGGGTGAAGATTTAAACCTGGCCTCTGTATTGTCATGGGGTCCGGGATGGTATCATCAAAAGCAGTTCTTCACTGGCAAAACCAGTGACCTGACCACTCAAAAAAATATGATGCGCTATGATGTGGAGGTCTCGGGATTTCCGTCCTCCCATGCAGGCCATTTGGTACTGTTGCGTCTCAAAGAAGATGATTATCCCGGAACTGCTGCAATTGAAGACTGGCCAAGCTGGACGCTGCCGGTTTTGCAATGGGCGAAGGGCCAGGATGCCGTAACCGGTTATGCTCATTCAGGCTGGGGACTGCAGCCCCTGAATGAAAAAGAAACCAAGCTTCCCAATTATATAATGCCTAAAATGGATGGTATTGGTGCCAATGAATACATCGTTACGGTCACGCTAAACGTGGTAGATTTTTATAGTGCAGGCGATACACCGGCTCCCTGGGAGTTAAACATGTGGTACCATACGTTGAATGCCGGTTTCCGTCCACGATTAAGCGGAGAAACTGATTTTCCCTGCATTTATGATGAACGTGTGGGTATAGCCCGGACCTATTTTAAGTCGGATAAAAAGCTGGATTATGATTCTTACATAACCGCCCTTAAGAGCGGCAGAACGTATGTGTCGGAAGGAAATGTACACATCATTGACTTTTCTGTAAATGGACTGGAAGCCGGTACGCAGAATAGTGAGTTGAGGCTTACGAAAGCGCAACCGGTAACCGTTTCTGCCAGGGTTGCTGCGTTGCTGCCGGAGCAGCAGGATGAATATGGCGCCACCATTGCACAACGGCCACTGGACCGGCATCCATTCTGGAATATTGAAAGATCACGTATTGGAAAATCGAGGAAGGTCAGGGTTGAATTAATTGTAAATGGAGAGGCAGTTGATACAACGGAGATAGTAGCAGATGGCGGCTGGAAGAATGTGCAATTTCAATATCCCCTAAAAGGCTCCAGCTGGGTGGCGTTGCGGGTGTATCCAAGTGCACATTCCAATCCTGTCTTCGTTATCCTGAATAACAAACCGATTGCTGTTCGAAAAAGTGCAGAATGGTGCCGGCAAGTAGTAGATCAATGCTGGAAAATGAAAGAAACTAATATTGATCCAAAGGAACGTGCCGCTGCAGCGGAAGCTTATCATAAAGCCCGTACCGTATACGAGGAGGTTATTAAGAAGGCTACAATAGATGCGGCACAACGTAGATGAACACCAGGTTAGCCTCAGCCATGCCGGTAGTTTATGGTTTCATGAAATTAATTTAACCTGCCGTAAGAACGCAACAGAGGATTCGGCATTTACTTATTTATGTAAAAAAGAATTTACCTCTTCATTATACTTAGTGTGTATCAAAAACTGCTTGGTTAAGGCCATACGTGAATCTTTTATTTCTCAATCCAGATTACAGAATTGCCCGTTCCATGCTCGTTTTGTTCCCATAGTTTATTGTTTGGATCAATGATCCATTTCCCATCAACAATAAACTTGTAAAGGTGTTTGCCAACGGAAAGATGCACGGGAAAAACCCACTCCTCTCCTTTTTTCACCATTGCAAACGAAGCAGGATTCCAGTTATTAAAATCACCTGCCAGGTAAACCTCTTTCGCATTCTTGATGCCATGCAAACGAAATGTATAATTGGGATGCAGAATAAGGTAAGAACTTCCGGTACTTGGAGAAGTGATCGGGTTAGCAGGATCAGGGATAAACCGACCATCAACTTTAAACTTATACTCATGATTGCCGGGACCAAGTGTATAGGGAAGTTGCCAGCCAGTGGCAGTTTTTTCCATTCGCCACTCAAAATCACGCCATTGGTTAAATGAACCTACAAGGAAAACTTCTTTTGCATCGGTGTATCCTTTCAATTGGAACAGGTGTGGTTTGCCGTGTCGAATAACTGAATTCACCGCACCAATTCCATCCGGTACAGTTTCAGGATTTTTGGGATCGGCAATCCACTTGCCATCAACAACAAACTTGTATGCATGTGTGCCTTCGGCGAGGTACAGCGGTAACTCCCAGCCCGATGCTGTATTTTTCATCCGCAGGCCATCCCTTTTCCAGCCGTTAAAACTGCCTGCCAGGAAAACCTTTCCAGCTTCAGTAAATCCGGGAAGTGAAAAAATTGTATTCGGACGAAAGAAAACGGAATTGACATTTCCCCTGCCGTCATTTTCTGCAAGAAGATTATCGCGGTCCACTATCCAGTTGCCGTCTACAATGAATTTATACCAGTATTTGCCTGGACCCAGTGTCACATCGTAGATCCAGCCACTGTCGGTTTTCTGCATGGCAAGTTGGTCGGGTACCCAGTTATTGAAACTGCCGGCCAGCATCACACGGTCTGCCTGGTGGTGGTTCCGTAGGAAGAAACGTACGCTGGAATTCTGAATGGTAAACGGTTGCTTGTTCCGGAAATAGTTGACGCCATATGTGAGACCATTGTTAACAGCGGGGAACAACGGGTTTGGCCTGTCCTTTAAAAACAGGCGTTCATCCAGTTTGCTTAACCCTCCAAATGGTTCAAAAGCCTTGCTGATAACCAGTCCTACTTCATTGTTGATTTCGACCTTCCAGCCAAGCTGTGAAAGGGATGCAGGGTTGTTGGATTTCAAAAAAGATTTCAGGTCCAGGTCAGCCAGGTCAAATTGAACGACGAAACTATCCAGCGTGGCTTCTGTAATAGGTTTTGAAAGCTGAACGTACATGCGGCCATTTTTGATGGTGTATGTATTTAGCGATTGTGCTTTTGTGCCTGCCGCTACGAACAGCAGCAGCACACAAACAACAAAAGCCAATAAACGTATGTAGCCGGTACGCCTCATTTCCATATGTACATTTTGCGTTGCACAAAGTTAAACCCGATTTTATGCTGCGACAAGAAGTCAAACCCCAAGACACCGTTAACACAGGACCCGTCGTTGAAACACGTGTACTCCAGGTTTAAGATGATAACCGGGAGGTTCTCAATCTGCTGTGTGCCCATTTTCATGCTTGAAAGGCTGCCATACAAGGCATCTACCTTTCTATCACCTGGCCCGGTTAATTTCACCCGGCGGTTGATGGTTATCAGCGACAGGATCTTATCGGGTAACCGGCTGTCAAGAATATTGGATTCGGCCGCACAATCAATCACCAACTTTAGCTTTTTTCCTGCCACTTCTGTGGTGGTTGTTATCCGATTGTTGGCAAAATCAATCGGGAAAACCCGGTATTGTGACGTGTCGTTCAGCATTTGATGTTTATAGGTAGACGATTCTTTCTTCCCAATACGGTGCAGGTAGATTTGGCTCTTTTCAAAATCAACAATCATTTCGCATTGACGAAAGAGGTCCAGTCCCAGTAATCCAAGCACTTTCAAACCTTTTGCGTTTTCAATATTTCCAAGATTGGTAACATCCGCATCAAGCTGGAAATAATTCATAGAGCCGAATGCCAGTTCCCTGATCCTTGTTTTGTAGATAGGATCACCAGGGCCGGCTATGCTGGTTTGTTCACCATCCTGGTGCATGTCAATGGGATAATCGCGGAAATAGGTGAAATTAAGCACAAGGTGAGGCGCACCGGTATCCAGGATAAAATTACCCTCCGTCGTATCCACCCTTGCCTGTACCACCATTAGGTTGTCTACCCGGTTAAAAGGTATAATACAGGAGGAGGAATCACTTGCCAGTACAGTGATGGCTATTTTCTTTTTACCGGTGCTCCATACAATTTCCTTTGCTTCCATTTGTCCAAAGCATGCGAATAACGCAGCCAAAAACAAGCCGTGGATGTAGCATCGGAATCGCATGGTATCGCCAAATTATCAATCCCTTATCAAGTCATCGTTACCGCTGCTCACATTTATCGGTTTCGAAACAAAATTCTACGGCTTGCAGAACCAACTGAATAGCTGACAATGGAATAATGGAAGAATTGATCCAGTTTGACACAGTATATAATAGTTAAATGCAATGTTGCGTAGGCAGTTTTCATTCTTTTATAAAGAGAATTTTTCAATGAGCAGCAACAGATACATCATTGTGCTATGGTCATCAATAGTATGAAACAGTGTCTTAGACAACCCTACTACCATCAACGGGCCGGTTATCCACATAGAAAAAAGAGTGATAAAGTTGTTATGCTGGAATTAACCCAGCATGTTGTATTTTGATGCAGTTTGAAAAATTGGGAATGAAACGCACGTCTTTATTAATACTAGTATTGTTGGTACTCTCGGGTATTGCCGGTTACCTGTTATCGAAAGCATCGCTGGTGGGTCGAATGGGCATAAGTCTTTTTTACAAGCAGTATGCTTTTCTGAAAATGTGGTGGCAGGGAGGCTTGCTCATTTTCATCGTTTGGTTGGTACTGTTTGCCTTACAGGGATGGGCACAACGAAAACTGTCACCAGCGGCTTCCCGGTTGCTGCACTTAGGCGCCATTGTAGTGGCCCTTATCGGGCTCTATCTTACTTACCAGGATTTTCGTCAGTCCCTGTCGCACCGCTGGTTGGGCGAAAGGTTCCATTTGGGAGGGTATCTTTTTTGGATTGGCTGGATGCTTGTCAGTTTGTTTTATTTATCCGGTAATAAAAAACAACGCTTACCTGAAAATCAGCTTTCTGATAATCATACAAAGTTGCCATCCAAAAGTGAAAGAGAGCAAGGTATGTAAGAGACGTAGCATATAAAACGTAAGTGATTTTCAACAGGAGAAACAATTCTCTAACCAGTTATGACTTCGGATTGAATAGACAAAAGCTCCGGAGTAAGAATGCTGTAGTTGCTTTTGAAAGCCTGTCAGCACAACCCACCCTATAAACTTGTTTCTGAACTGTGGCATAACATTTATTGTGGATACCCAATGAAAATGAAAGGATGAATTTGTGGATGAATACATCATTCCCTTTTCATCTGTAGTCTTCATTAAAAACAAGAAAAAAATCATATGTCACTCGTAAACATTGTTTTAATCCTGATCATTGTTGGTGTATTGCTTTGGCTCATCAACCGTTTTATTCCAATGGATTATAAAATCAAAATGATCCTGAACGTGGTTGTGGTTATTGCCGTTATCATCTGGCTTATCAAAGGAAGCGGTCTATTAGGAAGTCTGGACCTCGATTAAACGTTTGTTGTACAAACCGTTCCGCCTATGAAAAGATTCTTTGTCTTTTGATAGGCGTCCTTTTTCTATTGAATTCGTGTGTTAGTTTGTTATACATATTTTTTTTCCTCTCGTTTACAATTTCGTGGTTTTTGAGAGGATTCACCGACATTTTGTTCCTTCTCCCATACTTCTTTATCAGACACATTGAAAAGATGATGCTTTTCTGGTCGGAATGCTTTTCCCTCACCTTTGATTTTTTATTTAGTCTTAAACAGAATACACATATGCTATCGAGAATTTTTATTGAATCTCAGAAAGCTAAGAATGAAGGGATCCATGAAATTTTTCAAAATTTACTTGGTGATATGGATTTTGACTGTTAGCTTTGAACTACAAAGTACTTTCAAATGAAAGAAGAGCAGGAGTATATTCGGGATATTGCAGAAATCCGTTCCATGATGGAGCGTTCCACCAAATTTCTGTCGCTTTCCGGTTGGGCCGGCATTATGGCAGGAATTTATGCCCTGGCTGGTGCTTACATTGCTTATGAGGTTTTTGATTTTAATCCCGATTCCATCAACTACCATGCGGTACCTTCGGGCAGCGATAGTTCAAATTTGCTGAACGTTATTATCCTGGCCGTTTCCATACTCCTGCTGGCAATCGGAACGGCGATTTCCCTTTCTTCAAAAAATGCAAACAAGAAAGGGGAGAAAGTTTGGAATGCAACTTCAAGACGCCTCCTGGGCAGTATGGCTGTTCCACTGGTGGCAGGCGGATTGTTATCACTCATTTTTATAGCAAAGGACCTGACAGGATTAGTAGCCCCGGCAACACTCATCTTTTACGGACTTGCACTGTTTAGCGCCAGTAAGTTTACGTATGAAGATGTAAAGTATCTGGGTTTGATCCAGGTGGCACTGGGACTGATCAGCGCTTATTTTATTGAATGGAGCTTGCTGCTTTGGGCCCTGGGTTTTGGAATTGTTCATATCATTTACGGCATTTATATACATTTTAAGTACGAGCGGTGATGTTGTCGATCAATGGTTTACATAAAGCATTTGAAAGCCGTATCCGGATTGGGATTATGTCGGCTTTGGCGGTAAATGACCGGCTCGATTTTAATTCCTTAAAGGAATACCTTGATGTGACCGACGGCAACCTGGCAAGCCACCTGAAAGGATTGGAAAAGGAAGAATTTATCGGAGTGGAAAAATCCTTTGTTGGCAGGAAACCCAATACAAAGTATTTCATTACCAAAGAGGGCAAAAAAGCGTTTGATGATCATCTGAAAGCACTGGAAAAAATCATTCAATCACATAAATAAATCCTATTTTTTTGACCTTAAACTTTGAGTTTCAAAGTTCTTTTAAAGAAACAAACATTTAAACAATTCATACAAGATATCATGACAAACAAAAACGACATCACAACAGCACAGGTTCATACTGCTCCATTGGGCAAGCGAATGTTGCAGGGCGCAGGAATCGCTCTGGTACTCATATCAATTTTTCTGTATGGTACAGGGGAACCCAACCCCGAATGGCCAAAGTTTTGGATGATAAAACCATTGTTGATTGTCCCGATCGCCGGGGCACTAGGGGGAGTGTTTTATTATTTTATGGATCACCTGCGTTACCAGGGAGGCTGGATCAAAGTACTGGCAATCTTGTTAAGTTTATTCGGTTACCTCATTGCCTTGTGGCTAGGTACTGTTCTAGGCCTTAATGGTACCATGTGGGACTAGTCGTCAAACTTTGAACCAACTGAAATTCTGACAAAAGATTTTAAAATTATACGCAATGAAAAACGAGATTCTCTCCCATCTTAACAATCCAGGGCAACTCGAAAAAATGTACCGGGCAAACAAGGTTATATTTAAAAGAGAGTTCAGCAAACTTTACCCGGAGCTTGAAGGCAACACGATTGCGGAATTCTGGCAGGAAAGACTGCGTTATGACGGTGACGAGATCAACTGGGGTTCGCGAACTGAATTGAATTTTGTGATTATCGGTGCACTGATAGCCGGTATCATCGCCAAGCTTCCAAATATCCTTGGATTGGATCCCGAATTTTTCTATCCCAGGAACATTGGCTTTATCGTTTTCCCGGTACTGATGGTTTATTTCGCCTGGAAGAATCGATTGTCTGCCGGTAAAATTTTGTTTATCGCAGGTGCTACCCTTGCCGGTCTCATTTTCATCAACACTCTTCCAAACGTAAAAGAAAGTGATACCCTGGTTTTATCCTGTGTTCATTTGCTGTTGGTTCTTTGGTCGGTATTGGGATTTGCCTTTGTGGGTGAAGCCAGGAACAACCCTGAAAAGCGGTTAGGCTTTTTGAAGTACAATGGTGACCTGGTTGTGATGTGTGCCCTGATTGTTATTGCAGGGGGCATTCTTACCGGCATCACAATCGGCCTGTTCTCTCTTATTGGTTTTCGGATTGAGGAGTTTTATATGGAAAACATTGCCGTCTTCGGTTTGGCTGCTGTCCCCATTGCCGGGACCTATCTTACCCAAACCAATCCGCAACTGGTAGGTAAAGTTTCTCCGGTTATTGCCAAAATTTTCAGTCCGCTTGTATTGGTGATGCTGGTTGTCTACCTGGGAGCCATGCTGTATTCAGGCAAGGATCCATATAATAACCGGGAATTTTTACTGATATTTAATGCATTGCTGATTGGTGTAATGGCCCTTATTTTCTTTTCTGTAGCCGAAACCGCCGCAACAACAAAAAGCACTGCCGAAATATGGGTCCTTTTCCTGCTGTCGGCAATAACTATTGTTGTCAACGGCATTGCATTGTCCGCTATCCTGTTCCGTATTTCCGAATGGGGCATGACGCCAAACAGGGCTGCAGTGCTGGGAGGCAATGTCCTTATTCTTGTCAATCTTGTGCTGGTAACGGTGCAACTGTTCAGGGTACTTTTCAAACATGCCGATAGCAGCGGGGTGGGAAGATCGATTGCCTTTTTCCTGCCGTTTTATTTTGTATGGGTAACCATTGTAACCTTCCTCTTCCCCTTCCTTTTTGGTATTGAATAACAGGATCAGCCAGGGCATAGGCGATTGATAGTATTCTTTTCCTGTTCATCGTCTATGCCAATGGAGCTGAACGTATGCATATTTTTTGTCCAAAAGCTTTGAATTGCAAAGTTCTTTCAGATCATAAAAACAAATCAAAGGATGAAAATAGACATCATAATCGCCTATGTGCAGCGATATGAATTTGGCCATGAAAGAGATTTTGTGCCGCCCATTACAGGGATTCATCTGGCTGCCATAACCCCTGCAGAACATACGGTGAACGTTTTTCACCAGCAGGTTGACAGGATAAATTTTGATTCCGATGCAGACCTGATAGCCATCTCCTTTTTTAGCGGCTTTGCACTGGCAGCGTATTCGCTGGCGGTGGAATTTAAAAAGAAGGGCAAAACGGTTGTAGCCGGAGGCCCTCATGTAACCTACTGCCAGGAAGAAGCCCTGACCTATTTTGATGCCATTGTAACCGGTGAAGCAGAAAACGTATGGTCAAACCTGTTACATGACATGGGAAAGGGACAATTAAAACGTTTATATGCCGGAACCCCCTGCAACATGAAGGGACTTCCCACGCCCCGCTACGACTTACTCCCGAATCGTTTTTTTATAAAAAAGGTAGTACAGGCAACAAGGGGTTGCCCGTTCTCCTGTTCCTTTTGTACGGTTCCTTCCCTGAATCCCGGCTTTCGGCTACGGCCAGTTGAAGATGTGATCCGAGATGCCTCCTATGATGGTTTCAGGCATTGGTGGCAACGGAAGATCGTTTGGTTCTGGGATGATAACCTTACTATCAGGCGACCTTATATCCGGCAATTACTTAATGAGATGATTCCCCTGAAAAAATGGTGGCTTACCCAAGCCAGTATGGACATTGCCAAAGATCCGGATCTACTGGACCTGATGAAAGCCTCCGGTTGCATTGGTGTTTTTTTAGGAATTGAATCCTTCGGAGTCGAATCTCTTGTGGAAGCAAACAAACGGCAGAACAAGATAACCCACTATAAAGAAGCGGTTGCTGCCATTCGTAAACGGGGCATTGCTGTTATGGCTGGATTCATTGCCGGTTTCGATCATGATGATGAACAAAGCATCATCAACATGGCGGACCAGTTGATGGAGATCGGGATTGATGTTCCGTTTTTAAGTATAATGACGCCTTTCAGAGGCACTGCTATTTATACTAAACTTAAGGTGGAAGGAAGGATTCTCGAAGAAAGAGGCTGGAATTTTTACAACGGCTACAATGTTGCCTTTACACCAAAAAAGATAAATGAGACAGAATTGTTGAAGGCACACCGGGCACTTTGGAAAAAGTCCTTCTCTCCTCTCTATGCATGCAAAAGAATTTTACGCGGACTATTCACCTTACGAATGGGTGCTTTCCTCCTATCCTTCTTCATGAACAGCTTTTACTCCTACAAGCGGGTACGAAAAAATTTCCCGATTGATATGAGCAGGCGAAACGATTTGGGCAGGTTGGTTCAACCGCTGGGCAGAAAGAACAGAAGCCATTCCCTGGAAAAGATAACTCCTGCATAGCGTTGCTACAACCTATGAGAAAAAAATCAGACATCAGTCAATAAAAATTAAATAGAAACGAAATCACAAAAACAATCAGTTAATAAAAAATTATAATCATTATGAGAAAAAATAAAACAATAAACAAAGTGGACAAAACATTCCAAACTAATGATTATGTCGCTAACCTGAATCGAAAAACACTTTTGACATCAATAGTGGCCTTCTTATGTTGTACTGCCGTTTCTGCGCAGGACAAATTAGGAGAGATCGACAAGATCTTTAGTTGGGTTACACCAACAACACCAGGCTGTGTTTGCGCCGTATCACAGAACGGCAACATTGTGGCAAATCGTGCTTATGGCTCTGCTGACCTGGAAAGAAATGTGCCCTTAACAACAAATTCTGTATTGGATGCCGGTTCAGTCGTAAAGCAGTTTGTTGCAGCTTCTGTCCTCCTGCTTGTTGAAGATGGCCGCCTTTCGCTAACAGAGGATATTCGAAAGTACATCCCGGAATTACCCGATTATGGCCATAAAATTACACTCGACCATCTGTTGACCCATACCAGCGGCATTCGCGACTGGACAGGTATCAGGCCTTTGGCCGAAGGAGATCCAGATGCACTGACGTTAACCTTGCGCCAGCGTGGTCTCAATTTCAAACCTGGCGATGAGTGGTCCTATTCGAATAGCGGCTATGTGCTGCTAAAGGAAATCGTAGCCCGTACAAGTGGTATGTCTTTTTCAGACTTTACCCGCAAGCGTTTATTTGAGCCCCTGAAGATGACATCGACAGCCTACCACTTCGATTTAACGAACGTGATAAAGAACCGAGCACTTGCCTATAAAAAGGAAAATGATAACTGGAAACTGGATGTAGAAGTCGGCAATGATCGTGGTGGCGGCGGTGCCCTGCTCAGTACACCAAGTGATCTTCTGCTCTGGAACGATGCATTGACAAATAGACGTCTTGGTGCCTTTGTTACAGAAAAGCTTCACCAACCGGCAACACTGAACAATGGCCGGAAGCTGGGTTATGCCCGTGGCCTGATGCTGGATGACTTCCGTCGCGGAGGCCAGTTGGTATGGCATAGTGGTGGCGCGGCCGGTTATAGCACACTCCTGGCAAACTTACCGGAGCAGAAACTTTCTCTTGCCATTATGTGCAATGTTGATGGTGGTGCAAGATCTGCATTGGGCGGCCGCATCTTCGACCTGTTTCTTCCTACTGCTAGCAAGGAAAATGCATCAGAAGCAACTGCGCCTGCTGCAAATACTGCAGTGGACGTTAAAGACAAGGCAGGTTTATTCTTTCATGAAAAGACCGGTCAGCCTCTGCGGCTGGTTGTCAATAACAACACGCTAACGATTGCCGGTTCAGGTCAGCTTATTGCCTTGAGCAGCGATAAGTTTAAAAACAGAAATAGCACCATGAGTTTCTTGTCAAATGCTGAATTCGAAATGCATTTCCTGTCAGCCAATCAGTTCGAGATCCGCACAAAAGAAGGTGAAACTATACGGTACAGCCGGGCAAAAGGATTTGCACCAACTGCAAACGAGCTGAATGAATTTTCCGGGCAGTACGAAAGCAATGAGATGGGATCAGTTTTGGAGATAGTGCCGGAAAAAGGTGGTCTGCTTATGCGTTTTTACCGCAATCCAGCGAAAGTTATCAAACTAAGCCCCGTTGATGCCGACACATTTATGCTAGGTATGATGACGGTTCGATTCCTGCGCGACAAGAATGGTAAGGTTGTCGGGTACAACTACAGCAACCCTGTTGTCCGCAACATCAAGTTTACTCGGGTTAAATAAAACAGGCGCAACTAAAAACGTTCAACTGCAACCATTTCAAACAAGCCACCACTTCAAAAAGATAATTACAGCAAAAATGCTGGCGCAGATAATTACTTTAAAAAATATTTTTAATACTTTTTATCATGACGAACAAAACAGAAATAACAATGAATAACAGGTCCGTTTTAGGAGATATCATCAGCTGGTTCTTCGGTATTCTCTTTTTGGTTATAGGGCTGATCAATACGTTCTGGGGCAACGACTCGGGTTATGGCATCTTTGTCGTATTGCTTTCTTTTGTTTTTTTCCCGCCAATAGCACGAAGGATCAAAAACAGATTTGGTTTCACTATTCCTTTAATTGCAAAAATCATCCTGGCCCTTTTTATCCTCTGGTCAGCATTGGGTGTAGCCGAATTGTTTGATAAAATTGACCTGATGCTGAATGATCTGTGATAATAATTGATTCAAACAGAAGCATTCAAAAACATACCATATGTTATTATCAAACTTTGGATGGATAAGTAATCTGCTTATAGCAAATCTTCTATTGCACTGCCGTTGTTTAACCTGTATTTTTCAGATGAGATTCCCTGGTCTTTAGTTGAGTTGATTGTTGCTGGCGTGCTGATTGTGGGCAAGGGTTTACCAGTGTGAGTTTTTTCTGCAGGTGATGAAAATGCAGCGTTTTTATCACCTGCAGCCGGCAGCAATGATGAAAGATACCGTGCACCATGCAATGAATCTGGTTCCTGCGCCACTTTCTTCCTGGATGTTCGACACATTTGGCAACGATCACCAGCCGGTATTAAATTTCCAGCTGGTGATCGTTGCAATTTCATCTATACCTCCTGCCGTAGGATCTCCAGGGGAGGCCTGCTTAATGCAGATCGACTGTTGAACAAACCGATGGCGACTGTTACAAAACAAATGGTAAAGAAGACGATTACAACCGGTAGAATCTGTGGCGTAAAGGTGGTTTCAAACATGTACTCAGCAAGTGCCCAGCTGCTGATAACTGCCAAGAAAATACCAGTGGCAGCAGCCATGGCACCGAGGATAAAATATTCCAACGCAGTGATGATGAATACCTGCCTGCTTTGCGCACCGAGTGTTCGCAGCAATACATTCTCCTGCATACGTTGATACTTGCTGATCAATACCGAGGCAATCAATACGATCAATCCTGTCAATATGCTGAATGCGGCCATAAAACGAATAACAAAGCCAATCTTATCCATGATATCGTTCAGGATCGATAAGACCAGTCCAAGGTCAATGATAGAGATATTGGGAAACTGCCTCACCACAGCCTGTTGAAAACGAGCCGACGCTTCAACAGAGGGAACACGTGTCAGTAAGACATGAAACTGCGGTGCTTCTTCTAAAACGCCACTGGGGAAAACAACAAGGAAATTGGTTTGCATCCGGTTCCAGTCAACGCTGCGCAAACTTCCAACAATGGTGGGCATCACCACTCCCTGCACATTAAAATGCATGGTATCACCGATGGCGATACTGTTGCGTTCCGCAAAACCCTCTTCCAGGGAGACAAAAATGGGATCACCTTCTTGCACATGACCTGTCCATTTTCCCTTTTTCAGTTTTTCTGAGGAGATCAGCGAATCCCGAAACGTTACCCGGTATTCACGGCTAAAAACCCAGCGTTGCATTTTTAGTGTGCTGTCTTGTCGCAGGGTTGCCGGTGTAATTTGATTGATGGCTTCAAGACGCATGGTAACAATTGGAACAGTTCCATCTGCAGGCAATCCCTGCTGCCGCGCCAGTGATACCAGGCTATCTCTTTGTGCCGACTGGATATCGAACAAAACCATATTCGGCTGCTGGTCGGTAGCCGCCAGCGAAACACGGTTCAGCAGGATTCCCTGGATAAAAAACAACGTGCAGATCAGGGCTGTTCCCAGGCCGATGGATACAATTAAAATGCGTGTTTGGTTGTTGGGCCGGTAAAGATTAGCCACCCCCTGCCTGAAAAGAAAGCTCCAGGAAACGGGAAAAAACTTTCGTACCACCCACATCAGCAGGGCTGCTATTCCGGAGAGAACAAGAAAGGAGACCACCACTCCGGTGGTAAAAACAATTGCCTGCCGCAAGCCCTCAACCTGCAGGTAAGCAAATACAACCACAAAAAGAAACAGGAGCATGTATACCAGCCATTTCAAGGGATCCTTCAGCGTGCTGCTTTGCTGGAAGGATATGCGCAGTGTATTCAGGGGTGATATCTTTCGGATAGAAACCAACGGCAGCAGTGCAAAAAGAACGGCAATGACAACACCCATCACAATGCCCTGTAATATGGAGGGCCAAGAGATGGTTGCGGAAACAGCCACCGGCAGCAGATCCTTCAAAACAACCGGCAATGCCTGCTGCACAAGGGTTCCCAATATGGCGCCAATCAGCGAACCAATAAAACCAATGGCAATTATCTGTATCAGGTAAATGAAAAAAGCCTGTGTGGCTGTAGCACCAAGACAGCGCAAAACTGCAATTGTGCTGATCTTTTCGCGGATATAAATCTGAATGGCACTCGCCACACCAATGCAGCCAAGGAGCAAAGCAATAAACGCCACAAGGGAAAGAAAACGAATTACATCACGAAAGGACCGGGACGTATCTTCTTTTTGCGACTCCACGGTATCCCAGTTGATACCTTCCAGTTCAAAAGGTTCCTCAATACGTTTCTCTACCGCCTGCATATCAACGGGCTGGTCCCACTTTATGTAGTACCGGTAGTTAATGCGACTACCCTTCTGCTCCAATCCTGTTTGGGGTAAGGTTGCCAAAGGAATATAGACCACCGGTGCCACAGAAGCCGATACACCGCTTTGTCCCGGCGCTCCTTTTAATACGCCGGCTATTAAAAATGTTGTTCTGCCAATGCGAACAGAGTCGCCTACCCTTGCGCCAAACTGCAGCATCAGGGTTTGATCCACCAGGGCCTGCCTCCCATTTCGAAAGCTTTTGCCTGCGGTTGCCGGTTCCGTATTGAGTTCTCCGTAATAAGGAAACTCGCCGCCCAGTGCCCGCACTTCAATGATGCGGGTACCACTGTTTTTCGGAAAGAAGATCATGGACGTAAAGCGTCGCTCTTCTGAACGCCTGCCGCCCAATGAATCGATCAGTTGTATCTGCTCTTCTGTGTAGGGCCTCCTGTTACTGATCTCCAGATCGGCACCCAGCAGTTCGGCTGCCTGCAGGTCGATCTCTCTTCTCAGGTTATGGGAAAGCGAATCGATAGCAACAAGGGCAGCAATCCCTACCACGATTGAAGCGATAAACAGGAATAATCGTGAGCGGTTCTTCCGGCTGTCCCTCCAGGCCATACGGACCAGCCATGACGGGTTCAATCCTCTTTTTTGCATGCGGTATTCTGCTTTGGATGTTAGGGTATCGGGGTCATTACAGGTTCGTCAGAAATGATTTTTCCTCCTTTGATGCGAACAATCCGTCCGGTTTTGGAAGCCAGTTCCATATCGTGAGTCACTAATACCAGCGTTGTACCTCTTTCGCGATTCAACTCAAAGAGCATGGCTACAATCTTATCACTGGTCTCCGCATCCAAATTGCCGGTAGGTTCATCGGCAAATAAAATTTTTGGGTTATTGGAGAAAGCCCTTGCAAGAGATACACGTTGCTGTTCGCCACCGCTTAATTGTGTTGGATAGTGGTGGCCTCTTTCAGCAAGGCCAACTTTGTCCAGAAGTTCCATGGCAATGGGCTTTATGTTCTTTTCGCCTCTGAGTTCCAGGGGTACCATTACATTTTCAAGTGCCGTTAATGTTGGAATCAGCTGGAAGTTTTGAAAGATAAATCCCACATGTTCGTTACGTACCTGTGCCCGTTGATTTTCGTTGAGATTGTCAAGAACAATATTGTGCAATGCTATTGTTCCGCTTGTAGCCCGGTCCAGCCCGGCACATAATCCCAGCAAAGTTGTTTTGCCACTTCCCGAAGGTCCAACAATTGCCAGCGTAGAACCAGGTTCCACCGACAAATTGATGTTGTCCAGAACAGGTAGGGTGCGGTCGCCGCTTTGATAGGTTTTTCGTACGTTTTGCACCGAAAGTATACTTGCCATTCCTCTATGTATTAATTTGCTGTGAGCAATTCCGTTTCACGTTAAATGTACTTGAATCAGCCAGAAGGATTTGTTAGAACAGCTTAAAACTTTTTCTATGCGTATGTTCCTGCCCCTGTTTGTCCTGTTTTCTTTTGTTCTTTTCACCGGTTGTGGAAATGAAACGGCCAATACCGCTGCCGGCGAAAGCCCTACTGACAGCACCCAAACCGCACCACCTACGACAAAGAGACAAACAGTCCTTTTTTTTGGAAACAGTTTAACGGCTGGGTACGGCCTCGAGCCGACCCTGGCTTTTCCTGCCCTGATTCAACAAAAAATCGATTCATTGGGTCTGCCCTATCGTGTGATCAATGGTGGTGTTAGCGGCGAAACGTCTGCCGGCGGCAACCAGCGAATTGATTTTGTATTGAAACAACAACCGGTTGATGTTTTTGTTTTGGAGCTGGGTGCGAATGATGGCTTACGTGGCATTCCCTTGGCAGAGACCCGGAAAAACCTCCAATCGATTATCGATAAGGTAAAGGCAAAATATCCTGATGCCAAATTGGTAATGGCCGGTATGCAAATGCCGCCAAACATGGGACAGGCGTACACGACTGAGTTCAGAAACATGTACCCGGAACTAGCGAAGAAGAACAATATGGCACTCATTCCTTTTCTGCTGCAAGGTGTGGCTGATGTACCACGTTTAAATTTGGAAGATGGCAATCACCCGACAGCGGAGGGACACCAGGTGGTGGCTGACAATGTATGGCAGGTGATGAAAGACGTTTTATGAGAACCGGCCTTTACTACCAGTAATAGCGTTACTGTCTCTGACTTTTTCTAATGTAAATTCTTCATGCCTGTGTGCATTGAAATGACACAAGACACGAAGAATTGGTGTAAGAATTTTTCTTTATTAAGAAGCCCAGGAGCGGCTATTGCTTCACAAATCGTTCGGTTGCTCTTGCCCCGTTGCCGGTTATCTCCAGAATAAACATTCCGCTGGGTAGCTTCTGCCCAAGCACAAGGTTTCTTTTATTTTGTCCCTTTTGTACAGCAATTTGTTCTGAGTGAACCCGCATGCCTGAGGCATTGTAGATCGTCAAAGTCTGCACTGCTGTTTCCGTTGCATAATACATGATTGATAAGGTTGCCTGCACAGGATTTTGAAGAATGTTTAACTTGTTTTCAGTTTCATACCCAGGGTGTTCTACCAGAACAACAGGTGAAAAAAACACGTTCTGATCTTTGCCTGAAACTTTTATTTTATAATAAGCTTTTGCTGTCGTGGTCTCGTTATATACATAATAGGCCTCTCCAGCTTTTGCACTTGCAGAAACAATATCCACTGGCTTGTACACCTTTCCATCCAGGCTTTTCAAAACTTCAAACGAATGAACGGCTTCGTTGGAAGCAACCACCCATTCCAGCCTGTTAGAAGATTGCTCACCTTTTCCTGTGAACAGTTTCAGTTTGACAGGTAAAACGCTCATTTGTACATGTGGGTTTCGCACCGTGATGATCTGGTCAAAACAACCTGCTGCCGTTTTCGCAACGATCAATACATTCTCTACGTTCACCTCGATATAGGTTGTGAAGGGACCATCCGAAAGTTGATTTTCGGTGTTGGCTGCAACAAAGGTGTCATTGGCATCCAGTTCACCTGCAACCGATCCGTTATCGGCATAAACGTGTAGTTCTACGGGGAAGAGATTGGAGGGACCATTGGTGATGTTATAAACAACAAAAGGTTTATCTACAGGATCAGTAACAGAATAGATGTGTGTATCGATCGTCAGTTCGCCGTCAACATCCATTTGCGATCCGCCGTTGGTGGTTTTTGGCGTATGCTGCACGGTAGAACTTGACTTTACCCATGTACCGCACATACCATCTCTTTTCCGTATAAAACCATTATCTGTTCCAATATCCTGGGTAACAAATTCGGGTTTTACAAGATCAAATGTTTTCCATTCAACATTATAAGTATTGTTGCCGTTGCTGGTAACATTTTCCAGCTGGAAGTTTGCCATTGCAGTGATATAGTTCGGCATTTTTGTAACCCCGCCTGTGCCACCAATAAAACTATTAATCAGAACCCCGTTTTTAAATACAAATGCATTGTAGCTTGCCCCATTCCCTACCTGCCGGCGAAAAAAATCGGTGATGCCTGTAGAGGGCAAAGCTTCTTCTAGATAATTGCCAGCTCCATCCGGTGCCGTATTGCCGGTAGCAACAAATCTTTTCAGGTACCCGTAATTGGCTGGTAGGGTAGGCGAATTCCAGTTGAAATCAGAAGCGGAAGAACCCATGTTACCCTGGTAATTAAACGGTATGGACGAAGATCCTACCAGATAGCCATGTGCGGGAATAGAAATATTCGGGAGATCAATCACATTGAATCCCTTTTTGTTTCCATCCTCAAAATAACTGATGACTGTGTAGTTATCCATCGATGTAGGGTTACCATTAAAACTGGTGTTGTACAGTTCAAAAAACTCGCTATTACTAGGGCTTGGATCTGCATAGATCTCGTTGAGCACAACTTGCGCCGGCAAAGCAAGTGAAATGGATAGAGTAAAAAGTACAGCGTATAGTTTTTTCATTTTACGTGATTAAAGGGTACATGACTGGCACTCTTTTTCAAGAGTTGAATATTGAAAACGGATGAAAAAATATGAGAACAGGCTAATGAATTTACTAGCTATGGCTTCAGGTTCAGGAACGGTTTCACAAGAATGTGCTCCGGAACTTTTATTTCATACTCCAGAATGGAAATCCGGTTTTCCTGAAAGAAAATTGTTTCCTTTTTTTCTTTTTGCCTTACCCGTTTTTTTCGTTCTTCCGCCTGGAGGAACTTTTCCGTCTCGTTGCTGATTTGGGAAAGGACGGAGTAGGTACCGGCAAGATGCTGGAATAGCCTAGCAACAAAGGAGGTTGCCCTTTTTGAAGAAATCTTTTGCTTGTGCCGCGTTGTTTCATGGGAAGAATAATATTCTTCCGGTGCGAATAGGTTTACGATTCGTTTCATTTCGTAGGGATTGAATTGAGTCAAAAATTGGTTTTCAAGGATTCAAGGCCTACATAGATATTGAATACGAAAGAGGGTTTTTTGTTAGGTTTGGACAGGTCATCAATAGCCTTCAGGCAATTGATGCGGAAGTTTTACATATGATACAGGATCGTATGTTCAATAAGCACCGTAAAAGACAGGGAATCTGTTAAGAAAGGATTGGTATCTGGTACGGATTTACTGAAGGCTTTTGCAGAGGTACTGGAAAACGTTAGCATTGCTAACAGGCGCAAACATAATCATCCGTTTTAGTTAATGCAAGTGTTTTCCGAAATTTTTCTGCAGAATCTACGATAGACATACGTATTTTCCCGCAACTGATACCGCTATTCCGTTGTTCATCCACGTTTTTGTTGATTGCTTTTATTCATTTAACCGAAAAAATTGCTTTGTGCAGTTTGTGTGAATTGGCCCCACCATCTTCCATGGTTATCACAAAATTGTTTACAGCCACCGGTGCCTCAAAGCCAATAATGGTTGTGCGGAATACGTCCCCAGGTTTCAGCAGGCCCCGCATTCGCTGGTAATGCTCTTCGTGATGCGGAAAAGAATATTCACGTTGAAGAGAAGCTATCGCAAGTGGTTCAGAATAATACTCCCTGCCGCATTCATCCTGTATTATGGTTGTAAGTGTCACTATTCCCATATCCACTTCCTGGTTAGGTGAAATATTTTGATATGACATGTCCAGCACGATGAAACGGTAACCGGGTTTTGCCTTCACCAAAAGTTCATCGGGTGACATTGGTATATAAGGAATCGCCCAGTGAATATTTGCTTCATACACGGAAGTGGTGATGGTTGCCAGTGGTAGTGATTTATTTCGAATCCCAGCCACCAGGGCCGTTGAATGAAGCACATCAGCTTTATGTACCATATTGCTTGCCTGATGAGACGGTGACTTTACATGCATGGTGATCACGTCAATGCTGTATACCATTAGCAGGAAAAAGACTGCTAAGACGATTCCAAAAACGGTTCGTTCCCAGAATGATTTCAGTTGAAAATTTGACAAAGTGATATGGACTGAAATGTTCTTTTGCATACAGTGTCTTTTGAGGGTTGACAAAGAGTCAAAAGCACGGTATAGCAGTCTTACGGTAGGGCGGAAAAATATATCAGATGCAGCTGCAGGTAGTGTTTAGCATTTTGTACACGAAGCAAAAAGTTGGTTTCAGATGGTTATAACAAGAGTACGGATAAATTCAAACAAATAAAAATGTGTTTAAAGACATTTTCTACACCAGTTATCCCTATTTGAAAAATGGGCAAAAATTGGCATTGATGAATAGCAAAAGTTATCCTTCACTTTCAGGAATGAAAGCTAATAGAGTACTGCTGAAACGGAAAGTAGTATGTACAAGTTCTACTTCTCTCCCTGTTAGATGAACAGCAGCATAATGTATTGTGTTGACAGCATTTCAGAATCTTTAGACCCGCAGTTCTTTTTTTTCACCTTCGTTGAGATTGCGATACTTCAGGATTGCCAGAACGGAGATCAGGAGCAAAATGCCTACAGCCCAATATACCCATTGCGGAATAGGTACCGGGTCGCCTGCAGCATAGGAATGCAGTCCCGATAGATAATAGTTCACACCAAATGAAGTCATGATAATAGATGAAAATGCCCACAAACTGGCGAGGTTGTATACTAATGCATTTTTAAGGGAAGGGATCAGCCGCAGGTGGAGTACAAATGCATAAACAATTACAGAGATCAGCGCCCATGTTTCTTTCGGATCCCAAGCCCAATACCGACCCCAGCTTTCGTTGGCCCAAACGCCACCCAGGAAGGTGCCAATGGCAAGCAGGAAGAGCCCGATAGTGACCGCCAGTTCGTTTACGATAGATAATTCCTGCATGCTTACCCACCAAACCGGCTTTGGAGAGGCAGGTTTAAAGATGATAAAAAACAAACTCAATAGAGCAAGAATTGCTGCAAGTGCAAGTGGCGCATAGGAGCTAACGATGATGGCTACATGTATTTTTAGCCAGTAAGAATGAAGCACCGGCATCAGGTTGGTGATTTCGGGATTCAGCCAGTCCAGGAAGCCAACAAACAGCAATGTGCCGGAGAACAACAAGCTGAGCGGGATGGTGAACCGGGATTTACCCGAAAAGAAAAGCCCAAAGAGCAGGATGCCCCATGCAACAAACACCAGCATTTCAAATCCATCCGTCCAGGGTGGCCGCTGTGCAATGTACCAACGCAGGGCCAGATGTCCGGTAAAAAGGGCAAAGCCAAGCCATGTCAACACCCTGCCGGTAGTCCAGGCAATGCGGATAGCCTTGGAATCTTTGAATAAGGTAACAATTCCAAGCGCAAGCATGAATGCTCCGAGCAGCCAAAACGGACCAAAAAGCCGGGTGCCGAGATTCAGCCGGTTGTAAAGCAATTCGGCTTCGAGCAAATTTTCTTCAGGATAAACTTTTTGACCGGCATGTTGCTGAAAAAGATGCATGTACTCCAGCGCATCATCCGCACCCTTCCACTCTCCTTCCTGTACACCTTTTCGCAATCCAGTTAAATAAACGGCCGTGATGTTGGCCACAAACCGAGCATCTTCTTCATCAAACCCCTGCCCCGACTGCTGGCTGGTAAACCAGGTATTGTTCTGGTCTTTTTTGTTGGGAAAGATCCGCAGGAAATCACCGGTGAGCAGGGCATAAAAGATATTGAACCGCTCGTCTGTTTTCAATATTTCTTTATGTGCCTCATTGCGTTCGGCCGGCTTTAGCCGGTTGGCTTCTTCCACCAGTTCCCGCAGGAGGTAATCACCTTCTTTGTTTAGAAATTGCTGAAAGCTGATGCGATCTGTAGGTTCAATTCCCAGGGCCTGGAAAGCCTTGTGTGATTTTTTTCTGTCGATCTTTATCAGTGACAGTTTGCTAAAGGTTTCCGGGTCCATCTGCACTGCCAGCAGGAACTGCTCTGACGTGAGTTTGATTTCTCCGGTAGGTGTTGGAATTCGAATGGTTGATCTTCCGTTCAACTTGCGAACAATCTCATTGGCCAACGTATTCAGCGGCTTCATACGGCCATCCAGGTCCTGCACCACCAATTTTCCGTAGGCGGCTGCTTTTTCTTCCGGAACAATCAAAGGCATAGCCGGTGTTTCGGCATGCGAGGTAACACTCATCAACAACAAGCCTAAAGTAGCGGTAGCCGGCACATTTTTATGAATCGAGCCCAATCTTTTGTTCAACATTCGAAAGCGGCTACCCCGGGCAAAAAGGGTCAGCAGCATTCCCAGGCACAGTAAAAAATAACCGAGGTAAGTTATATACGTTCCGGGACGATCCTGGTTGACAGAGAGAATCGTTCCTTTTTCGTCGTTATCAAAGGAAGACTGGTAAAAACGATACCCTTTATAATCAAGTACATTGTTCATGAACACCCGGTAAGGAAACGTTTTTTCAGCATCCATAACCTGCAGTTCACTGGCATAGCTTGCCGGGCTTTGGCTGCCGGGATATCGTTCCAGTTCAAATTTTCGCAGGTGAAGCCTGAATGGAAGCACTTCTGCTTTCGGGCCATAGGTAACAGCATACGATTGGTTGCCGTGCACAAATGAGTGCCATCCGGGATTGAACGAAACCAATTTGATATAACTTTCCGTTACAGGTTTGCCAGTGGCATCACTAATTTGCAGCTTTACATAATCCGGGAAGTTCTTGGCTTCCTTTTTATCTTTTTCTGGTGTGTACACCAGGGCTGCATTTTCATGAATCGCTTTTAGCATAAATGCACCACTGTCCCACTGGTAAAGCGATCGCAATTGCAACGGTTTCGTTTCACCGGCATGAAGAGCGCCTATCTGTTGCGAAGCCATCTCCATCACCTGAAGGTGCACGCCGGATTGGATTATCCAACCACTGTCCTTCCGGAAGATCTTTACCGGGGTGGTTGCGTGGGTGCCCGTTCCCAACACAACATTACCCATATCCAGCATATTGCCTTCTTCAATCATAAAATCCTGCCGGCCCTCACCTACCGCCACGGCAAAATCAAGATAGGTTTTCGTCCCTTTGGTGACCTCTTCTTTTGCACCGGTAATGTATTCTTTTACCGTGATGTTGAACCGGGGCTCTCCCAATACAACTTGCGTTGTTTGAGGTTTGAAATTGTGCCCCGTGAGGGATAGTGGTTTTTCGAAACGTTTGCCGCCATGTGCCTGCTTTACCTGCAGGTAACGCTCTGCCGAGAAATAGGTGTTTTCGGCACTGCCCTCGCGGATATGAATGATGCCTTCATGTCCAAAATAACGGGTAACACCGGCACCGATAATAATAATGACGAAAGCAAGGTGAAACAGGCCTATTGGCCAGCGAGTTTTGTGAAAAAGCTTATACTGCCTTATATGTGCAAGAAAATTAATGGCCAGCCAGACCATGATCATCTCAAACCACCAGGCTTCATACACCTGGCTGCGGGCTACAGCAGTGCCATGATCGTTTTCGATAAACGTGGCAGCCGCCATTGCAACGGCAAACAAAATAAGCAAAACAAGCGTAACACGGGTGGAAAGCAAATATTTCAAATAATTCATGCGCTGTTACAATAAAATTCCAATAAACTTATTCCTCATGGTGGGTCGAAAGATGAGCATCAGGTAAGCCCAGTTCTGAACATTTTTCAAAACACCATTGTTCTGCACCTGTTCAAAGGTATCGGAGAAAAAAAACTGGCTGTAGCCGCCCTGCAATGAAATGGCACTGTTGATAAGATAACCCAGCGAAAGGTCAAGCTCTGTTCCAAGGTACTTATTCCTTTTTTCACCGGAAGACCTGTACACGGCAGCATGTGACGTAAAATAATGACCATCAATCTGCGTGAAAAATTTCGGGCTAAAGTCCAACCGGGTACGGAGAAAAAAATCCTGTAAGCCAACGCTGTTCTCGTGTGCGCCGCCTACAAAAAAAAGATCCATGTAGCCATTGTGTAAATGATTGGTACCGTAGAGCGGCGAAAAAGACCTATTGCGTGTAGCAAGATTGGTGGGTGTACCACTGACAATTTCTGCGCCGACAACCATGCGCAGCTTTCTGGAGGCTGCTGTATCAAAATTTATTTGATGTAAAATCTGCGCACTGGCGTCAAAACCATTTATAGTGCGGCCTGCAACATCTTTTCCTAATTGATGATAATAAAAGCCAGAAACAATAGTATTTTCCAACTGGAACTTCAGCGTAGGCAGAGCAATCGTTTGCCGGTAACGGACTCCTTTATTGGCTATGGCACCTGTACTGTCAGTTTGCGTAAATTGTCGTCCATCATTCCAGAACAATAACGAGAGCTGCAGCTTGCCCCAGGTGTTTTCATAGCGGGCCATCTGTGCTGTTTTGTATTGATTGGGAATGGTAAACACGTTGCCGGATAATTGTTGAGCGTTCTGGTTATAGCCACCACCAAAATGCAATTTTGCCGCAGCTTTTTCAAATTTCACCAATCCAAAATCGTGTGCTCTTCCCTGTAAGGCCCAATCAAGATTGCCTAAGAAACGGGCATTGTCATAATTCAGTTCCTGGCGTCCCAGCTTTAACTTCCAGTTTTCAGATAGTGCCATTTCCAGCCAGGCCTCATGCAAAGAAAGGTAATCATCGGTGAGTTTTGTCTGTGGTGTGTTTCCCCAGGTGCGTACATCCTGTACACTGGCCAAAAACGTAAAACTTTCTTTTACATAACTTGCCTGCAGGCGGGCACGATGGGCAACAAAGGCTGCCGGGTCGGCATTTTCCCTGATTAACCGGCCATAGCCGTTTCTTAGTTCTGTTCGCTGAACCAATTGCCCGTCTAAATTGAACTGGGCATACGTAGAAGTAAAGGGGAGGACTCCAAACAGGCATCCCGCCAGCAGCAAAATCTTTCGCATAGTTTGGGTTCGGGGTGTGAAAACTTATTGGAGCATGGTTACTTTTTTGCGTGCCTCACGGGCTTTGCCTTCGGCCAGCCATTTGGGCACCACCTGCTCCAGGAACTCTGCTTTCTGCATTTTTTCTTTCTCAAGGTCTACGCCAATATACGCCTGCAGGGCAGACTTGCTGGAGAGATCAGGCATCTTTACCGGCTGCGATTGTCCCAATGAAGCCAAAACTCTTACGAGTTCTACACGAGCTTCCTGGATAATGGCAGAAGCCGAAGCCAGAACACGGGTGGCTTCCAATGGTGCATGAAAGCCTGCACCATGCGATGCAGCTATATAATCCCAACGAAACTGTGCATGCCGAATGTTTTTTAAAATGTTTTTCATCTGCGCTTCGGTTGCACCCAGTTTCCACGCCTGTTCCGCTTCCAGGTGTGCCATGGCAATATTCCGTTGCACCACTTCAGAAGTTCCTTTTACTTTCCCCTGGCGTTCATATACATCAGAAACAAGGTCTTCTACTCTTTCCCTGTGACAAACAAAACAGGAATTTTCAACATTTGCCAAGGGCGAACCAATGTGGTGATCGGTAAATTTCTGTCCGCCTTCTGTGCCATAGGGCATGTGACAATCGGCGCAGGAAACACCTCTTTTGGCGTGCACACCAAATGAATAAATTTCATGGTCGGGGTGTTGGGCTTTTAGCATGGGGGCTTTGCTCAGGGGGTGAACCCAGTCGGCAAAACCAATGCTGTCGTAATAAGCAATCATGGATTCAACGCCGTAACCATTCTTCCAGGGGAAAGTGAGGTAATTGGATCCTTTTTTATCAGGACTTGTTTTGTCGAAATAATATTCCACATGGCATTGGGCACATACAAGAGAGCGCATTTCCTGGTGCGAAGCATTATTGATATCCCTGCCATTGGCTTTGAAGGCTTCAATCAGTGCAGGCCTGGTTATGGTCAGGTTCATTGTTTTCGGATCATGACAATCGGCACAACCAATAGGATTGATGACCTGGCTGCCAAACTCCGGAATTTTTTTGCTGTAAAATTCTTTTACGCCCAGTTCACTCATCAGTCGTGGCACATCGGGACTCTTACAGGTCCAGCAGGTACTGGGAATGGCCGTATTGGCCGTGTCTACCGGTGCACCAATTCGCACCGATGCCAGCACATCACGTACGGCATGGTTATGACCACGGGGCTGGTTGTAACCTTTGCTGAACGAATAACCTGCCCAAAGAATAATGGTTTCGGGGTCTTCTTCCAGGGCATCGCGAAAGCCACTGGTATTGTACCGGCTTTTAAAGCTGGTGTCCTGCGTTTTTTGGTAGGACTGGTACTGGCGGGGATAATTCAGCCCCCACAAAGAGTCACGCGGTTCAATGCCTTCAATGGCCACCTGAGCCTTGTATGCAAATCTTCCCTCGGTTCTCCTGTCCATAATGGAGTACACCAACATTGCCAGCAAAAAAACGATGACGATTGTTCCTAAAAAAAGTAGCCAATTCTTCATTTGATTGCATTTGGTTTCGGATGATTACTTTGCTTGGGTCTTTTTATTTTTTTCTTCCATGGTTTTCTGAAGCCATGCGGGTACAACCTTTCTGTCCGGATCGTAAAGCCGAATAGGCTCCAGTTGCAGCCCTACCGATGAGAGGCCTTTCACCCGTCCATGTGGTACTTCGCGGTGACAATCCCAGCAAAGGCGATCGGTTCTTTTCGCATGATGATTTTCCACCAGGGCAGCTGTTTTGGTATCCGTTACCTGGTCTTCATGGCAACGAATACAATTGTTATGAATCACCTCAACAGAAGCACTTTTGGCCTGAATCACCTGTGGCTCGGCACGAAGGGTAAATATGGAAGCATGGTACAAACCATCTTTCGCCTTAAAAAAATATTTGTTGACAACATTGTTGTGCGGTACATGACAATCGTTGCAATGTGCCACTTCGCGATGCGAACTATGTGTCCAGGTAATGTATTGTGGGGTCATCAGGTGACAGTTCACGCAGGCTTGCGGATCATCGGAAAGGTAGGATGCGGCATTACTTACACGGAGAACATATAAGCCCAGACCAATAAAGGCTGCTACGGCAACGATTGCTGCCCTTCGCCATTTGTGCGGTGGAATTAAACTGTATTTAAATAAAAACCGTTCAAATTTCCGAAGTCTGCTCATGCATTCGCAACTTTGATATAACTATTATGCCAATACTGTCTAATCTATCATATGTGTATAAGGCTATTAGTTCTACAAAAACTATGCAATTATTAAAGTGATCTACTGCACAATTAAATCATTATACACATGCACATTAACGTGAGCAATGAATTTCCACTATTCATCTGCTTTATAAAAGATGGCAGTGTGCAAAACTTTTACGTATTTCCCTTTATTTCAGATTAATGGCTGCTGCACTATTATGATTTTTTTACTTCTTTAGCACCTAGATTGGGTAAAAAAGCTGTCAATAATCCAATAAGGGGCAGATAAGCACAAACCTGGTAAACATAGCTGATGCTAGTGCTATCGGCCAGAGCACCCAACAGTGCTGACCCCAATCCACCCATACCAAAGGCAAAACCAAAAAACAGACCTGATACCATTCCCACTTTGCCGGGCATCAACTCCTGCGCATACACCAATATCGCTGAAAATGCAGAAGCCAGGATAAAGCCGATAAAAACACTCAGAACCGTTGTCCAAAAAAGGTTGGCATGTGGCAATAACAAGGTAAAAGGCGCAGCACCCAGGATGGAAAACCAAATAACATATTTGCGACCAAAACGATCGCCAAGCGGACCACCCATGAATGTGCCCAAAGCCGTTGCCAACAGGAAAATAAAAAGATGCAGCTGCGAGCTTTGAACAGAGACCTGGAACTTATTGATCAGGTAAAATGTAAAATAAGAGCTCATACTGGCCAGGTAGAAATATTTGGAAAAAATCAGCACCAGCAAAATGGCGATAGAAATCCCGATCTTACTGCGGGAAAGAACTGCCATTTCATTTCCCTGAAGTGACGATTTTTTAGGACGTATCCTGTGCATGTTGCCTTGATACCACTGACCAATCCGAAAAAGGATGACAATTGCCAAAACGGCCAGGCCAGAAAACCAGGCAACACTCGACTGCCCGAAAGGAACAATGATCAACGCAGCCAATAGCGGCCCAATGGCACTCCCTGCATTGCCTCCTACCTGGAAAATAGATTGCGCCAGTCCGCGCCGGCCACCAGAAGCCATGTACGCTACTTTGGAAGCTTCCGGATGAAATACGGATGAGCCTATACCAATAAGGCCTACTGAAACCAGGATCCAGCCAAAGCTGGAAGCAAAGGCCATGAACAGGAGGCCCATCAGCGTGAAACCCATGCCGGCAGCAAGGGAAAAAGGCTGGGGTTTTTTATCAGTATAATATCCAACAAAAGGCTGTAACAACGAAGCCGCTAACTGGAATACCAGTGTGATCAAACCAATTTGCGCAAAGGAAAGCTGAAAAGAATCTTTCACCAAGGGATAGATCGATGGTATCAGCGATTGTATTGTATCGTTGAGGAGATGGGAAAAGCTAATGGAAAGCAGCACGGAATACACCGTTCCTTCCATAGCCGTTTTCGGTAACTCTAACACTGTTTCTTGAATAGGTTTTGCCATGCCACACATTGAAAGTGCAAAAGTAGAACCTGAGTAGATGTAAAACTGCGGTAGCAATAAACGGGGGTAATCTTTTCGAAACCCAATAATTTATTCCGGAAACTACTAAAGCCAGGCTGTAATCACAAACTGATATTTTCTATGCATGCTTATCTTCACGCATACAATAGAAACGAATGGACGAACAATTTGAACTACCTGTGCTTTACAAAGGTGAAGAAGTGCACTTTCCTGCCCAGCTGCAACAGTCGGGGTATACGCACCGCTTTGTGGTGGATGTGTATGGTACAGAAGTTTTTTTCGAGCCGGATGAAGAAAGATCCTACAGGGCCCTGATTGATCCGGAAAATACAGAGAAACAGTTGCCTTTAGACCTGCTCCAGGCCATTGCAGAAGGTATTGCTTTGGTATTAAAATGAATTGTATAATTCGCGTAAGAAATCACTTCTGGTTGTAAATTTTGTTAGTACCTAATTGCAAGGCATGATTCAGGAGTGTTACAGAATAAAATTTAATAAAAGAATATAGCCCGGCAGAATTACCGGGCTATATTCACATACTTGAACCAAGAAAAAATTAGTGCGCACCTACTGTATGCCGGTGGTGTGTCCTTTCACCCGAAGGATGTAGTTTGGTGCACAGGGCAGCACCAATCTCCAGGATACCC
>DASYHD010000033.1:0-193841 GCA_035998945.1 Flavisolibacter sp.
CCCGTCACCATCTGTATCCAGGCTCACACCGTGAGAGTCAACTGGGCAACCGGCAGGTGTAACTTCCTGGTCAAACTGATCAGTAACACCATCACCATCAGTATCAGGCAGTACTGGTTTGGGAAGGATCATCAGGCGAGGTTTGCGAATTTCCTGGTAAGCATAATCCAGCGGGTTCAACCACCACAGCGGCTCAACAGAACGTGCGCCCAGGTTTATGTTCAATCCAATTGTCAGGTGGTTATAAGCATCATAAGAAGGGGTCAGAACCGGGTTTCCATTTACTTGCTCTGCCCATTGTTGACCATCGATAAGGTCGCTTCTTGTCATTGTGAAACGGTCTTCAATGGCAAGGTTCAAACGGGGGCTCAAACGGAAAGCAAGACCGGCACCCAAGTGCGCAACAGGAATCAATGTATTGCCACCTAGTTTTGCACGCTCTTCGCCATATGTTTGAGCTGGTGTTTCGTAAGAATCATCCATAAAACTTTCTAGCTGATCTTTTACATTTTTCCTGTTTTTGTAATCATTATAGCCAGTAACAGTTGCAAACTGAGTGTACTTCGCATTTCCGTTCAGTGCATTTATTTTTGTATCATACGTAGCAGCACCGATACCAACCAGCGCATAAATGTTTACGTTTGTACGTGATTTATGAAACTGAATGTTGTTCAGCGAGAAGATACCCTCTAAAGACAGGTCCTGAACATTTGTTTTGTAATTGTAAAACACTCTAGGATCCGTTGCTTGTGTGTAACCGTTATTTGTCCAAGCTGTATTGTTTACATAATTACCAGCAGCTTTCCAGTCAAGGCCTTTACCGATACCATACATATAATTAAGGCGCAGAGAGAACAAATAACCCAAAGCCTTTCTGATATGAACACCAAAACCAGGAGATAAGAACTTTGCAGGAACATCACCTCTAACCATAAACGAGCCTACCTTCAAACCCAACTCCCACATGCTGCGGGGCTTTGCAGGGTAATTATAAGTGCCTTGCATAAACTCTGTTTGCTGGGGCATTCTTCGGGTGGGAACTACAGTGGAATCTGCCAGATCAAAACCTGCTCCAAGATGACCACCTACGGCACCAATCTTTTTAAGACAATCTTTTCTACAGGAATCAGAAAGTTGTGTTATTGGAAGAGAGCAATCACAATCCTTTTGAGCAAATGCCTGCAAAGAACAGCCCCAAAAAATGACATACAAAATTTGTCTAATAGATTTTTTTCTCATTGCTTTCTTTGTTGATAATCCACCAGATAGCAAATAGAACTATCCATAGCGTATAAAAGAGAATGCTCATACTAAATGTTCTCGATTGGTATACAAAGTAATCTGCAGAATGTGCAACAGCATTCCTTAAAATTTCTTCATTATTACTAGTTGGAGATGGATACAAATTTCCCGTAATCTTGAGTTGTTTAACCAATGCACCAAAATACACAGATATAACTGTTAAAACCCAACCAGGGATAAACAACAGGTATATCCATCTCCATTTTCTAGAGGAAGGCTTTAAGTATGATGTGCTAATCATTGCAAGAATTGATGCACCCAAAACACTCAACGCTAATTTGGTTACAGCATCTGATTCCTCTGCAAATACATTTAACATTTTCAAATACTTTTCCATATGTCTTATACTTATTTAGTCGTACTCAACATGAAAGTGTTTTTGCAAAATGAATAAAGACTATACCCTTATATAATAGCAAAATCACTTTATCCTCATGGATTCAACTTAAGTCTAACGGTATCTTCATGACAGCTAGAGCAACTCAAATACACAAGAAAAATACCTCCTATAGTTTTGTTGTACCTTCTTCAAGGTATTTCTGATCGAGGTATGTTAGCCCTCTTTTTCAATTAGTTGAATAAGATAAATAACTGCAAGAGTTCATCAGCTTTATGGACATTGCTGATATCGGCATCAATACGTCCGTCATACAATTTATTTTCTTCTCCCAAACTTAATGTCAGCGAGTGACCGCATGCCTTCCATATCGCGTTGGTAATGGAGCAGCACATCGACATTTGTTAATGCGCGATCAAATCGTAATCCGGTTAAACTTTCAATCTTTGCGATTTTCACCTGAAATTGATTGAAATTACCTACTGGTATCTCTTCAAAAGGAATTTCCCTTGCAAACTCTTTCTGGCTCACGACATATCCGGCTGAATACATCTGCCCGGCTGAATCATTTACCACAACAATTTTCCAGAAATAGGCAGGTATGTGTACACCACGATGAACTTCATCATCTGTCGAAAAAACGGGACCTGTAAAAACGGTAGCCTTGACATTCTCTTGATCCGTATTATACAAGATGTAATTTTCAAGACCCTGCCAGAGATCCTGCCCTTGGTTAAATCCCCAGTATTGTGGCGAGCAGTTGGTCCAGTGAAACGTGTCTTCATCTGCCAGTGCAGCAGTTTCCATATTGCCCCAATCGGGATCTTGACGCCTGACCAAGTGACCCCGATCAAAATAGCCTTTCTTTCCGAAATCCTTTGGTTCCCTTCCATACAGTTCATCATCCACCTGCAGTTCAATAGGTATACGCGGATCATAAAACCATTTGTCATCTCCCCGCTTAATGTTCCGCCATTTCCTTCCATCAATATTTACAGCTGTATAAAATGCAAGTTTGCGCTCCCCATTGAAACAAACTGAAAAATGTGTATAATGCAATACATCATCACCGGTACTGGTTTGCACAGGTTGACCAAAGCGGAGGGCTTTTTGGGTCAGTTCAGGCAACGGGATGTCAGTGGTTAGAAAACTGGCATCGTAGCCTTTTCGCCCTGCATAGTAACTTACGGGGCGGATATTTCTGCTGACCCGCCGGGCCTCAAAACCGTCAATCACCTCTTTTTCAAACACACGTGCAGGCACATTGATACTCTCTTTTACAGCCGTTCCCGGGAATGGTCTCACACCCGTGGCATCATCTATAAATTCTTTCAATGCAGCATAGCGGATCTTTCCTTCCGGAGCAAGATCGTTGAATTTTTTCACCGTTTCCCGGACAACAGAACTGATCCGAATACCTTCATTGGCGATATAGCGAAGCTTTTCTTCCTCGACTAACTTTGCTTCTTCTTCTGTAATCCAGGTACCGTTCATTAATTCGACTTCAATCAATCCTGTTGACTCATTCAGACGCGTACTCCGCACACCTTTGTGGTGCATGGCAACAACTTGCCAATTATCATTAAATGTGGGACTGCCCGACGAACCTTTTGCCGTATCACTGGCATACCAGATAAAATTGTCTTTAAATGTGGCCGGTTGATCGTCTCCAATTTTCACAACTTTGTTTTCGCGTAAGGCAATGTATTTCTGATCGCCATTCGGATGTTGAATAATGGTCACAAACTCCGATTCAAGCACCTTGTTTCTTTCACCAATTAAACGCAAGAAACCATATTTATCAAGCGCCGTAGTACCGTCTTCACTTATAGGATCAATAGCCACAATGGTAAAATCCAGCAGTTCTTTCTCACTGGTGATAAAAGAAAGATCCGGACGTAACCGAAACCGTTTGCCTTGCTTCAGCACCCCATTAAGATCAGTTTCATATTCAAATTCAGCAAACGAAACTGCAGCTGATTCCATCGTTTCAATGACATGGTTGTTGGTGATCAATAACTGGGGGGAAATCAAGAAGCCTGTTCCCCAGGCTGCGTGAAAGCCAAGCGCGTCAGGTGCATATATGCGACATACGGCGTTTGACGCCAGCAATCCTCTTTCCAAATAATTTCTCTTGACCAGATCATTGGCTCCAATTAACCGCTCCAGATCGAATAAACTAAATCCACCTCCGCTACTTACCATGTGTTCAACTCGCTTGGAAAGTTTATCACGCGTCAGTTCAGGCGATTGTTGTTTTAATTCTTCGATCTTTCCTTTGATTTCTTGTTGCAGGGCTTGTTGATTTAGATAAGTACTCGGTTCCATGCCGAAGGTTTTGTTGTTATTAAATAAAAGATTGATTTCTCAAAAAGATGCTAAAAAGCGTATTTCACAGAGATCGATGGTTTCAAACTATATAACCCATTTCCTTCATGCAGGAACAGAGCTAAATTGATGGCATTCTCAAAATGCCTATTACCCTGACCAAGGCTGTACACAGTAACGGGAACCCCTCCCATGACAGAACCTTTTACCATAACCAACAGCTTTAACCACGTTCGGTTAAAAAGATCAAACAGTCATTTTTCTGAACATCACCTTTCCTGTTAATGGAAGCCATAAGGATCGTGTTTTTCTGATGGAATCGTTTACATCCTGACATGACTATGCAGACCATGGTTACATTTTCCCGTTGCAATCATCGGAGTTAGCCAGTTCACCTACTTTCCTGTGTTTTTTTCTTTTTTCTCTGCTTTGTTTTCACCAGCTGGCTGCCGGACCATAACACTGGATTCTGATTTATAGTGATCCGGACTTTGTAAGATGGACTCAAGACTTGCTCTGGGTAAACCCAAAGCCTGAACCATATACAACATATTTTTGTTGTCACTTTCACTCAGGCTTTCGTCTTTGACTTTCCCCTTCTTACTGGTAACCCGCGAGGAAGCTGAATGGGCTGGAACGGAAGCTGACATGGGAAGATCCAAGCGCATGCTTCCTAAAGGAGGAAGGACCATTTGGTCGGACTGCGTGCTGACCATTTGAGCCATTTTTTCAACTTGTTTTACCAACATATCATGGAACTGATCCAACTGGGTCGTTTTCATCCAAATCAGCCAAGCGCCTTGGCCCCACAAAAGTCCGGCGATGCCTGCTGCATAAGAACCTGCTGGCATCAGTAAGGGTTTCTTCACGGTAGCTTCGAGTATGTAGGTCCAACTGCTTCTTAGCATAGGCGGTTCATTGAAAATAAAGTTGACCGGCAAACCGGCTTTTAGTGCGATAGCTTCTACGTCAGGATGGGCACCCAGTAGTTTTCGCAGATTTTTCACCACCAACGTCAGCATCCGGTGTTTGCCCTCGTTATCTTCATGAACGCGATCTTTTAATAGCAGATGGGCACCAAAAATCCCCAACATAGGGTTGGTAAATTTTTCCGATAAGGCATGGCGAAGCAGTTCTTTGGAAAGCCGCGTACGTCCATCAATCAAGGCAAGCCTTGCCTGTTCAGCTAATTTTAAATTGGATGTAAACTTCCTGGATTTGAATCCTTCTTTTCCTTTCGCCATAAAGACAGACATGTTATCAAGGTCGGCCCTTGGATCGTTCCTTTGGATGCCATAATTGTGCTGCAGCAAGAACAGTTGTGTTTGCCAGTCACGGCAGGTTACGACTGATTGCTCCAGGATTTTACCTTCAGCTGTTTCCAAACAGAGCCGGTAAACGCCAGGATCCAGTTCGATGTTACAGGCTGCCCAGGGGTCAGCCTGTTTGTCATAAAAAGCCTTCTCTTCGAGATTGATATTGATCTTTCCGCTGAAATCTTTTACCCACAATCCGGTAGCAGGGTGTGCTTGTTTTGCTTTTGTTTTTCGTCTAACAGGCTCGCTTGTCCAATAGCGTACGAATAAAAACAAGTGGCTGCCTTTTCCTTTCCGCACGTGTACCCTCTTACTATGGGATTCTGCATTGTCCATCTGGTATTCGTGTGTTTTCGTCGTTCCTTCCAACGGTGCCGCCGATGGAATACCAATGGGTCCGAAAACAACTGTTTCGTCTTTGGCCAGCACTACCGATTCTTCCCTGCAAATGGTACCGACCCGCACCTTTACAATGTAGACACCCGGGGCCAATGAAAAAGAAGCGTGACGACCTGCGGTGGCCTCAATCCTGATAAAACGATGGTCCAGAATAAAAATCTCCGCTCCTTCATCTTCCAATTGTACGCGCAGGGTATGCAACGTTTTTTGTTTCATTAATCGTTCAAATGACGCGAGTGTTGCCATAGCCTTCTCCTTTTCAAACTAATAATTAAACACCTTCGACTTTAATGGGCTCAGAATACAGTTGTCCATTGACGGTAGCTACCAATATATATTCTTCTCTGGGCAATGCGATTTGTTTGGGCAATTCTGCTGCCTGAAAACGTTTGACATAAGCTTTGAGCACTGACGAATAAACACCGACTTCCCCGCTGGCTCCGGCCGGCGCTTTGATGGTCACCTCGAAGTCTGGCACAGAGGTACCAACAACAACGGTATCCCTGGCCGATTTCGGAAAATAATCCACATCAGGTTCAACAGGTTCACTATCGGTGGGGGAAGGCGTGTCCATAAAGTGCTTCATGTTATTGATCAAATAGCTTTGTAGCGACTCAAACGTGATGTGCCCAAAAAGTTTATTGTTTTTCTCGGCCATGGCGGCAGCTCCCTCCAAAGCTTTCAGCAGGGTCTTGGTGAATACACCCCTCACTTTGTTATTCTCATCGGGCATGGGCCGTTCCCGTGTTTTACGAGACCAACGGGAAGCGAAGGCATAAAAGCGCTTAGCCTTATCGGAGTCACCTTTCGCCGGGAGGAAAGTATTGATGGACGCTGCCGTAACCTTGTCACGGCAGCAATCCATAAAAAGAAAAATTTCGTCAAACAAATCATTTTCGCAAAACCAATTGGCTACGTAGGTACCAGGAATATGATAACGCGGGGCGGCCATATTATCCGGGTCCACATTCGACATAAGCAGGGCAGACTCTTTTTCTATCTTGTTGCCAAAGTGCTGGGGCGCAATCCCATGGCCGGACATAAAGATGTACAGACGCCGTCCTACTTTTGCCGGCTTTCTGTTTTTTTGGTTCGCCTTCGCAAGATCCCACAATCGTTGAAAGGCTTTTCCGATTTCAATTTCAGCTGGCTTCGCGTCCATAAAATCGTCGCTATTGACCGACGGAAAGTGAGAGGATAATATTAACTGTATTTGGTCTTTAGGCACTTGGCCCCCTTTACTCGAAAGAACCCAATTATAAAAATCCATTGCATCATTTTCCGGGCCTTCCAATGGCTTTTGGCTTTTGTCAAGTCCGGGGTATTTTTTTAAACCGACAACAATGGCGTAGTCATTCACCATACCGCATTGATTTTAACAACAACAATCGTTTTCGACCCTATTTTAATCAAGGATATTCATTCCTTATAAATCGCTTGTCAGTTTCGGAGAGTTCTGAGTTAAGACCAACACTGAAGCCATTGGTTGTCCACTTCGCCGGAATGGGATACATCATGATGGAATCTTTGTCCAGGGCGGTGAAATTGGTTTCTCCGACCTCAAAAGTGCGGAACATGTTATTGTCAACGGTATCTTTTGACCAATTGTTGGGAGGTCCCATTAACTCCTGATAGACCGCTTCCGTATTCCAGGGAATACCGCCCTCCGGATGCATGTGTTCGTGCGTGAGACCCAGGGCATGGCCAAACTCATGCAGTACCACTCTGCGAAGCTCCTCCTCTGACGTTTGGTGGTTAAGCCATCCAAAGTTCATTGTGGCTTTCTTTGTATTGGTAATGCGACGGCAGGTGGTACCCAGAACCGACCAGGACCCCCCCGGCTCAAAAGAAATGCGAATGTCCGTTTTGTTGGTATCGTCTAAAAACTCAAAGGTCAGGTTCGCCAAACCGGAGGACACCCATCCCATTGCAGCTTCTCTAACCCTTTCCTGGATCGTGGGATCACCACCGAGAAAAGAAATGGTGATTTTGCTGCCTTGTGGCCACTTCACTTCCTTGATCAACACGGCCTTTTCAGCCGTTCCCGGAGGCGTCGGTGGTGCAGCAGCCGGCCAGGCAAAACACCATTGTTCTTGGTTGAGGACAGTTGCCGGGGATGAACGAAGTGAAGGCGTTGCGCTTTCTTGCGTTTCCGGAGATCTCCTGATTTCAGACATGACGATAGATTTAGAAGAGTGAATAGATGCATTCTTTCTATATCCTATACAGCAGCTTAACGGACTTCCACGGTAAGGATATCCTGGACCGTTACTCCATTTGCATTTTCGCAGAAGCCGCGCATACTGAAAGGACGTGCCCACACAACTGTGTCAACCCCCATCGTAGTTTTTCTGCTGATGTGGGTTACCAGACTTAATCTCGCCCATGTTTCATTTGGATAAAACAGCAGTTTTTTGGATTAAACAACATTATGCTTTTTCATTGCCGGGAAAGGATCGATTGTAGCTGTTCCTGCAGAATTGACCATCGCTCTGTAGCAGCAGCCTAAAGTAGTTTCAAAAGGCAGACATGAATCCTTTACTAAACTAATAAAGTTTAAATTAAAATCATACGTATTAATACGGAAATTATATTCTTTTTTTATTTTTCTCTCCACCCTGGATAACTGTTCCGTTGCGAACAGAAAAAAATCTCCTGACGAAAAAAGGGCGTTCAACTTGATTGACCTTTTACCAAGGATGTGCAGGACAAAAAACACTATGGGTAAAACAGGTAGTCTGAAACGGCTCGTGAAAAAAGTAGTTTGGGTTTCATCTGTTGCACACAAGTATTGAATTTGCATTACTTTATATAATTAGTTATCTTAATCTTCTGCTTCCCATTCGAAGCCTCCACTCATTAACTGCGATTGTTATGGAATGGCGTCTTTTTTTACCAGTAAAATGGAAAAAAATTAGCACCCGACCCAAAAAGAAATTAGCGGTCATGGTGACTCCTTATTGCTTGAATTGTGGTGCCATTTTACAAGGAGCCTACTGCTTTGCCTGTGGACAAAAAGCAAGTGTGCAACGCATTACCGGCAAAAATCTGTTGGAAGAAGCAACCCATGTGTTGACACACATTGACCAGCACAGATTTTTACGCACGATCCGGGACCTCCTTCTGCGACCTGGCCAGTGTCTGCACGCTTACCTGAGTGGGCGGCGCAAAGTGCTGCATGCACCGTTTAGCTTTTTTATAATCTGGATGGGACTGGAATGGCTGGTGCGGAGATCCATTATTCAGGCCTTTGATTATCCCTATATTCCTTCTTCGTTCCAATCACCGCGCTTTAACGAAGCAAAATTGTTTTTTGATGAACATGCTACCCTGTTTTTGTTTGTACTCACACCGTTGATTGCAGGAATTATTCACCTGACACTTGGACGACCCCGCTATACATTTTTTGAAATGCTGGTATTAACAATGTATGATGTGGGCATGATCTATTTTCTTCAGCTGTTCCTGTCAACAGTTTTACTTGGACTGCTCCTCCATATCAATATTAATTCTTGGTCAGTTGGCTTTTACGCTGCTTTTTATCGTTTGTATGGCTTGTGGTTGCTCTATGATTTTTTTAGAATGGATGGCGTGAAGCGACTGGGCTGGCGACTGCTCCTTTGTTATGTTCTATGTGCGGTGGTGACGGATGCTGTAATCCTCTTCGGACCGCTCTTGTGGTTTTGACTTTACTTACTGGAAGAATTGATTGTATTCCGCCCTTCCTGAAGATTTCCGTATTATTACGGTAGACATGTACAAAAACATTCGTTCTCTTTGAAATCCAGAACAGCACCTATCCTGCCTGTGTAAATACAACAGCCGCTGCCCACCCGAACATTTGTTTCACCATTACTAACCGGCTCCGTATGGCATATTTTCCTGAGAAAGATGTGACACCGACACCCCAACGCTCCAGCAAGGATTACCTAAAGTCTTCCCGCTCAGAACTTGTCAACCACCTGAAAACAGAGGTCAAAAAAGTTCCCGGTCATGATATCAGTGATTTCCTGACAACGTCCATGTGGGGCTGGATCTATCATTATTTCAAAAGTCGGTTTGGGAAAAAGCATCCTTACCCCAACTACCAGTTTCCGGATACCGGCATCTACACCTTACCGGATGAAGAAGTAAACACAATAGCAATTACAAGCGACTGGGCAACAGATACTGCAGACGCCTACGCGATCGCTGCGGCCATGGAAAGCCATGATCCTGATTTCACCATCCATGTAGGTGACACGTATTATGTGGGGGCTCCACCGGAGATTCACAGCAATTTTGTAAAAAAAGGTGCGCCCTGGTGCAGAGGCAAAAAAGGAAGTTTTGCGGTACTTGGCAACCACGAGATGTATGCACGGGGAACGGCCTTTTTTAAATGCCTCTTGCCCACGCTTGGTCTACGAAACGAGGAAGGGGGCTATACAGGGCAAAAAGCAGGGTATTTCTGCCTCCAAAACCAGTACTGGCGTATCCTGGGACTTGACACGGGTTACCATTCTGTTGGTAAACCTATTGTAGAATTCCTCCCCTTTTGCGCGCCAAAGGCGCAACTGGATGACCGGCAACTGGCCTGGCTTGCCAACACGGTGAGACTGGGTGATCCAGCAGACAAACGCGGCCTTGTTTTCCTGACCCATCACCAGTTCATTACCGCCTTCAAAGGCGAAGGAGAATACAATCAACCAGCAACACAACTGGCCTCTCTTTTTGAACACAACCCTCGTCAGGCACTTTGGTTGTGGGGCCATGAACACAAACTCAGTTTTTTTTCTGCCTGCTCCGTCAACCAGGATCTGACGGTTTACGGACGTTGCATTGGTCATGGCGGAACCCCGGTAGCGCTGTATAACAAAAAATTCAACCGTTCTGCACGGAAAAAAGGGTTTGCCCATCTGGTGGCCGTCGATGAGCGTTTTCAAAAGAAAATAAGGAATACTGATTTGGGGTTCAACGGCTATGCTGTACTCTCGCTACAGGGCAACACGTTGTCTATCGCTTACCATGATCATCAACGGCACCTTCTCACGGAACGGTGGGAAGCCAATATTCATACCGGACAACCAACGGGTAGTATCCAGGTTCCCAGCCCTGCCCCTTTCCCACCCCAAAGGTCATGGGCAGATGCCGTCAGCGCATTTCCTGCATCCCGGTAACCTTCCTGTTCTTCATCAAAAAAACACCATATGCCAAAATGTACCATCTCTACCGCCTTCACAACGTCCACCCATGAACTGGTGGATACCATTCGCCCGCAAGTAGAGGAAGCCGGCGGTCGGTTTGAAGGCGATACCACCGCCGGAAATATTGTCCTTACCATGTCCCTTTTCACCATAGAAGCGATGTATACCATCATTGGACAGCAACTCACAGTTTTTGTTCAAAAGAAACCATTGATCGTTTCCTGTAAACAGATTGAAGACTTTCTCCGGGAGCAAATCGCCGTAACTCCTGATAAAAATTAACACACAAAAACATGACGTTATGAAATGGAAAGCTTTGATTCTTGGCGGTGGTGGATCCATCGCAGAGTTCCAGATCGGTGCTTTGCAGGTGATTGCAGAGCGTTATGAAAATTTTGACTTGTATGTGGGCATTGGAGCAGGCTCACTCAACAGCAGTCTGTTGGCACAATATGATAGCCTGCCGGAGGGATACAAGGTCCTTCGACAATGCTGGGACAATTTCAACGATACCAAAGACCTCTTTGATGTTCCTTTTTTAGGACTTCCGCCTGCGGCCCTTGCAGCAGTGATCTCCAATCAAAGCTGGGCAAAGGACAGCCTGTACGGTCATAGACGATTAAAGAAGGTGGCCCAGGAGCTGATTGACTGGCGACAACTGGAAAATAAAACCAATTGGGCTATTGAACTCACCTGCCTCAACGACGGGCAGTTATATACCATCACCAACAACCATGACCTGTTCCATGCTGATCAGAATCCATTGCGAAGCGTTCGGTTTTCCCTCAACGCAGCAGATGACTTATATATCGGCAAGCACTTCCATGATCTGGTTACGGCCGGTGGTTGTGTCCCCTTCCTGCTCCCCCCGGTGGATATCCAGGGAAAACGCTTTGTGGAGGGCGGCATCAAAGACTGCACACCACTGGAGCTGGCTGTTAAAGCTTACCAGCTGGCCAACGCAACCGGCTTATACACAGGTGCCGAATTCGTGGTAGTGGACAACTACACCCATGAAGTACCACCCCAGGCAAATGATGCCCTGGATAGTGGTATTGAAATTCTAATGCGCACCATTCGCATCATGATCGTCGAAATGGCACAGAACGATATTGCCCGGGGAAAAGAACTGCTTCGCACCGTTGCTCCTTCGGCGTCAGTGACGCTTATCCAACCTTCCGTAGAATACCCCCTTAATCCAATGGACTTTAGTGACCACCAACACCGCCGACTGATCAGGGATCACGGGGTAAGCCGTGCCTCTCTCCTGCTGCCATCCCTTCCTCCTCCGGAGCCTGCTGCCCTGCAGGCGCTGAATGGAACTGACCTGCTTATGCAGTTTTCGGCCGCGGGCGATGAGGAAGCAATAGCGGACAAGCTGGTAGAAATGGTACTTAACGACCAGGAACCAGTTCCTCTGCAGCAGGCGAGATTGCGCATGATGGATCTGCTGGCTGCACCTGCTGTTACCCCGCCTACAGAAAAGCCGCGCAATCTGGAGGAACTCAAAAGGCTCATGCAAACGGCCCGGGTCAATGGACAAAAGATGAAAGCCGTTGGCGCTGGCTTTGCTTTTGATCAGATTACGGAAACACCCGGCATGGCCATTCGTCTTGACTTGCTCAATGCTGTCTGGAATCCTGCCCCAGGCCTTTTCCGCAATCCCGCTGTTGCACATCAACACGTTGAATTTGAGGCAGGAGCGACAGTGGAAAAACTAACAACGTACTTGTGGCAACAAGGGAGAGCCTTGTTAAACCAACCCGGTTATGAAGGCCTGAGTTTTTTCGGGGCCGCCAGCGTGGGTGGTCATGGCTCTGGCATTCAGCTGGCGCCGCTGTGTGATGCCATCCGTTCGGTACTGCTGCTTTGCTTTCATCAGGACGGACATTTGGTGATGAAGCGGTTGGAGCCCCGCAACGGCATTACTGATCCAACACAGCACCAACAGCAATTTCCCACCATTGAGCTGGTACAAGATGATGCCGCTTTCAATGCCTGCAAGGTAGCTGTGGGCTGCCTGGGAGTTGTCTATTCACTGATCATCGAAACCCAGTCCAGTTTTTACCTGGAGGAACGGCGTACGCTGGAAAACTGGGCGGTGCTGCGCACACAGATTACGGCAAAGTTGAATGACCCTTCCATCCACAGCATTCATATTTGGTTTAACCCTTATTCCGTGCGGGGTACTCATTCCTGTGTGCTCACAGAATACCGACGAAAGGGAAACCGGCGACAGGGTGTACGGGGCTTTGGTGTCACCTTTGGATTAATTCCCAAACTTGGCGCTCTCCTGCTCTGGTGCATGGAAAACTTTCCGCGTCAACTTCCTGCTCTCCTCAACAGTTCATTGAAGGCAACCGTGAATCACGCACCTGTGATTATGCCCTGCTATGAAGCCTTGAACTTCGGCACGCCCAACCTAGTTCCGGTACATGCGACAAACTGCAGCATTCCTGCTGACAAAGCAATAGCCGTAGCAGACATGCTTTTTCAGCTGGCAGACCAGCGTTATGAAAAGGGCGCCTATATCACCTGCCCCATAGGTTTTCGCTTTACCGCGCCTTCGGAGGGATTTCTCTCTCCGCAATTTGGAAGAGCTTCCTGCATGATTGAATTGCCGCTCATTAAGAATACCGATTTTGCCCTGGAAACGATATCTGCATTTTTAGAATTACTGATTACACAGGCTGACGGCAGACCGCACTGGGGGCAACGTTTCAATCAGGTACTAACGCCGGAAGTCGTACAAACAATCTACCCAAAATTCCAGGCGTTCAAGGAACTTTACAAGGACTATGGCCAGGGTAGTTTTGCGAACAAATTCACGGCGCAGATTGGACTGGATGTATAGATGAAAGTTTCAGCAAGGCAAAATTTTTCACTCACCGTGCTGGAAAAAAATTCTTCGAGTACTAAACATTGGTTCAGAAAGGATACGCTTACGGTTACCCTTAGGAGTTAGATTGCAGCGCTGTCCAAGCAGCAGTCACAGTATATTACTGCCACGGGCTGTGATAGGCGATCCATATTTTCGTAAAGTATAGTGTTTCAAAACGGATTGCATAGCAACAAAGCGGACAGGCTGCCCCTGTTCCAGAAAACAAGCAGACAACGGAATTGACTATGGTATCACTGCTTAAGTGCAAATGCAAAACCTATCTTTTCTAATCCTTGGTAAAAAATGTGTTTCCTTGCTAACAGCCGTCCGGATGCCATTATGATATAACGAAAAAGAACCGCAAACTTATAACCTGCTGTTTGTTCTGATTGTTGGATCTGTTTCAGCGTCACCAGTTCTGTACCCTGCCGCTTCCACAAGGTAAGCGCCCGGCCGGTAAGCAGCCCCCGATCTGCAATGCATGATTGGTACTGATTCCGCTTCTCACCCCTATGCTTCTGCCTACCGCATCTACTAACCCGCAGTTTCACCGGTTTGGCCGTGAGCGCTAGAGCAATACAAAAAGGCGTTGACTTCCCACTGGCGTGATTGCATCCATCAGCCGGTAACGTGAGAAAAAAATAATTAGAACGGCTCTTGGCACAATCCAGGTTGCCATGTCAATTTACCCACCTTGTCACCGTAAGCCGTTGCTGGAATCTAAGAGCGTAAAGTGAATATGCATTCCGGAAGGGGAAGGTGATCGCATTAAAAGCAGAGAATAGAAAACCTGTAAACAGCGCATTTTTGCTGTCAAGGAAAGTTGGCAGAAACATTCCTTGACAAATGGTCTGCGCAGCAGCCGGCAAGCCTACTCCGGTACATTGCCAATTAGTACAGCCAACATTCCTGCCATCACCTGTTACTTTCCCATGCGTTTAACTGTCTGCCCGCATGGATGCATCCCGAAGTTTTACCCTGTTCTCTTCACCCTGCGGGAAAAAACATAGGATGCCCCTTGCTTCACTCATTCCTTGTCGCCTCTGCGATCCCTGCGCCGGATCTTGCAGAAGACGGCTCCTGAATTATGCGATGTATTCATCGCCAGTGAGGCAATGCCCCCTTCCGGTCATGCTTACGCTTCCAGCCAGTCTTGCGCCTCATCCCGCTGGGCACGGGAGGGCTTTTCATCATCGGAAACAATTGTGAAGACCTCTTTGTAAAACCGGGAAACCAGTTCAGGATTGATGTTGCTTTTTAGCGCCTTTTGCCGTGCATCGCGCAGTTTTTTCCGGTCACTGACCTGCTGGTAAACAAAGATCAGCGCTTTGTCATCAGCCAGCGGGTCAAAACTTTCCTCGTCAGGTAAATCCACAATAATCCGGAGGGGTTTGTAAATCACACCAGCAGGGTCGGAGCCATGGGCGTATGCTCGAATCTTGTCGCCTGCTGCCAGAATCTCTTTATAGGTAGATAAGTTCAGGTCTGTCGGAGCGGGAAGCAAGGAAAACAGTTCGGTGTCTGCCAAGCCTATACTTTCTATCTCAAATTCAGCATCCAGGTAACCCAATTGAGCTGCGGCAGCGACGGAGAGCCATTTTGCCTGTACACCAAACTGTGCATTCTTGACAGTGACCTTTAAGCGCATGCCATAGCCCCACCAGGTTCCCTTAATGATATCGCTGCCATTCTCTATTGGATGCCTTGACAAACGATAAATAATAGAGTCATGAATAAACGTTGTGCTACCCATGTTGGTTTCGACGCCGCCAATTGCTGCCAGTTCAAGTTTGGTAGACACGGAATAACTCAACTTGTACTCTTTTCCATAATCACTTCTACCAGGATCTGCATGCGCAAAAGAATTTGGTTTGATGGGTTTATCGATATAGTGCTTCAGGGAAACAAACTCACCCTTTTCATTCAACAGGGGATTGACGGGTATTACTTTTCTGTACGTTGCCATAAACGTTGGAATTACTCATTAATAAAATTTTTCGCTAAACTTATGCTCTGCAAAGAGGGCTTTTCCTCAATGGATGTAAGACCGGCACGACTATACATGTATTGAATTGCATCCTCGTTATACTGGCGGCTGGCGGTACGTGCATTGGAGACCGCATCTTTCAATGATTTTCCTTCTATGATTCGCCGTGCAGCAAAATAGTAGGATCGCGCATTCTCTGTTCCTTCTTCTGCCATGGCATCTGCCATCAACACCTCAATGGCGACCAGGTCCATCGTATGAATGGATGATTGGTAGAGCTCTTTTAGCTTTTCTACCAGTTTACGGAAGTTGTCAATGGCATTCCCGTCGAATTGACCCACAGGCGGCAGCAGGCTCTGAAATTCCCCGGGGGGCAGTGAAAGAATATGGTAGGAGTATTCGGCTGTAGCCAGGCCCATATCAATAGCTGCACCGATCGAAGCAAAACCACCTTTCAATGCGGTTTTGATATTGGAAATTTTTAATTCGATTTCGATACCCAGGCCAAACCGTTCGGCAATAATACTGGAGCCGCTACCCTGTGTAATGCGATATTTGTCAGAAAATGCACCCGCAAAATAAACATAGGTAAAGTCATCATAACTGCCGTCTCCTTTAAAAAAGGGAGAAACACTGATAGAGGTGCTCACCTTTTTGGATCGTTGTCGCTGGTAAACTTTAAATTCTGAAATTTTTTCCACTTCAGTTGCTGCCAGCTTTTCTTCTTTGAGTTCCTTAACCCTGGTTAGCAGTGCAACATCCGAATGTTGCAGCGTTTTTTCCAATTGCTCGTCAATGGGGAGCCATCGTGTTGCCATCTTACGTATTGTTTAAATGTGAAGAATGTTTGTGCATTTTTTTTACATATGCAGATACCTGCTTCTGTGCAAGACGCACCTGCCCGATCGCGATTGAAATTGGCTGGTATTTTCTACCAACATAAAGAATGACCGTCTGTCTGATTTTGCATCCAAAACCGGCTTTGCTTCTGGACTGGCTATTTCGAAAAACCCTGTACAATGCCACGGCTGAAGGGCCTGCCAATCTGCACTGTTGGCAAGCTTCAGGTAATGCACACGTTTACCACAATGCGTAATACAGCTGTCGGCGTAATACACTCGGAGCTTTACAACCAAAAGGCCCGTTTTTACATCAGAAGGATCCGTATTGGATATAAACCTGACAGAAAGGTTCAGGATATCATTTCCAATGGTATGTTCATAAATACCCTTGCTATCAACACCCATTCCAATCTTCGGATTTATACAACAATTACTTTTACCTACCCGCACCAAAGGAAACTTTGTTCTGTCAATCGTATAGTGAACAATCTTTTTCCGAACTGGGATAGACGATCGTCGGCGCCTTGCAGGAGAAATCATAAGCGTTAGTTGGTTCAATGGTTGAAGGTTAGTATCTATTTTTTGAAAGACCTACATTAATTTCAGCAAACAACTCATTGTCCACTTCCCAAGCAGCAACCGGATGATGTCCGCGTAAAAAGCTGCAGCCTGTCTTCGCCTCGTTGAATATTGTACAGCAAAGAAAAAAGAAGGTCATCCTAAAATTGGTTACTAACCGGATGCCGATCTTCACCTGTTGAACTGTTCCTAATTACGAGGGTCCTACATCACCTTCGCTCTATCACACAACCTACGGAACAAGCAATTCATACATCTGAGATTCAATTCCATTGTAGGTTTTTCTTTTGTAGGATAGGTAACAATAATGCTTAGATGGGTGGCTACTGCTCAAAGAAAACGGAACGCATACACCTTTTGAATGACATCCATGCGAATTCCCGATGCCCACTCTACCCCGGTAAGCTTATTTTTCTCCCCCAAATTGTGCAACAAAACAGCCATTAGTTCGCCCTCTTGCGCCTGATAAAGCCACACGGATCCGGAATCGCCTCCGCTGGAGATTTCCACATCCGCAGTACCATAAACATCCGGGTCGGGTTCCACCCTTGCATAGTTTGACATGACTTTGGTTATGATCCCATACGTTACACCCGTCCGGGTACCGCTCTTGAAGACGCGCATACCAACTTCCGGCGAGGTTGTACCAACAATATTCCCCTGGATGCCATAGATCTTATTGGCTGTAGCGGCAGCCCTGCCTGACAGTTCAATAAACGCAATATCCAGCTTCTCGTTCAGCATTCGAACATATCCTATCAGCCCATCGTCCAAATCGAGCTTGTGCGGCTGTACGACGGGGTCGTTTTTCGCACTCCAGAAGGGCCGTTTCACAACATGCCAATTGGTGATAGCATATACTTTATCGGTCGGGCTGAACGTCACAAAGGCACCCAAAGTACCGCCTAACCCAGCATTCTTCTTTTTGTTTTTGATATTGATTCCGCCAACAAGCGGATCCATCCGGCTGTAGCGACTTTCATCTTTTACAGCAACCCTTTCAACCGGCTCGTCCACAATAAGCCGGTACGAAACCACGTCAACCGGAATTCCATCGATAGCAGCAGGGATGTTCTCCACCGGAGGTAGGTGTTCGGGGCTCACCTTTTCCGTCACATTCACCACAATCGAAAGTTCGTTGGTGACTACGCCATCCACTTCTTTAAAACCAATGCCGACATCTTCAACATGACGAAACTGCATCAGGTAGTTTTTAATCAGCGAAAAATCTTTGATAGCCATTGTAACTGTTTGTTTTAGTACCTATCAGGATCGACGATCCGAGTCTGCTGTCAGCTCCTGATACAACCCATATGACAGAAGCGCATTCTTTTTTCCAATAGGATTGTAGTAACCAGGAAGGGCTGGATCAAATGGCTCCGTTTTCGTAGCGTAGTCTTCAGATAGAGAAGCAATGACAACGAATTTGCAATCATTTCATGATTTTTCCAAACATCTGAGAAGTCAATTTCAAAAAATACTCCAAAGGAGGTAGGGTGAAAACGCAAACGAGCAGCTATGCATTACATCCAGTTTCTGAGAACTCCTGGCTGTTTTTATTTACGGGTACAGATAAACGATAAAATTGTTTATCTTTCTTTTCAGCGTTGTTACGGAACACCCTTCATTTGCTTCCACGTCACAACTACAGTTGACGAACGGATCTGTGGTTGCGTGGCCTGCGTGCTTTCCTGTGGACAAAAGCGGACTATCCCTATGCGGCGCATGGATAAGCAAGTCCCTCTGAATGGCAAGTGGGCACAACCAGAACTAACGACGTTTTCCTTCCTTCATGAAACAACTGTCCCTCGAAAACCCAAAGGCATATGATACTTGTACCGATTCAAGAACATAAACACAAAACCATGACAAGGAAACCAACAACAGCTAAACGTAACCAAACACGCTCCTCACGCACGATGGCAGAAACCACCAAGGTTGAATTTTCTCCATTAGACGTTTCCGGCTCTCCTGAAAATGCATTGCAACTCGGGTTTGTTGACCTGGGGAGTGACTCCCGGCCAGAGAGCAAAAAACCCTACCCCCTTCTTTCAGCCAGCCATGCGGCTTTGGAACAAAAGCCGATCCCAACCACCAACTTTAAGCGTCTCCACCTTGACTTGCTGAGCTTTTACAATGACAACATGCCCGACTTCCTGGGTGGCAAGAAGGAAGGGCTTTTTAAAATCTCCATCAACACACGCGATCCGCAGAATTTAACCCACTCTGAAAATGATGTTACCCTTGCCATTGACTTCAAAGTCAAAGATGGACAGTATGCTCCTGGTTTTTTACACAAGGGCATCTACAGGAATGTGATCTTCAGTGAATGGATCAACCTGAAGTTTGACCTATATGAACTGGATACCGATGCTGATGTTTATTTTGACAAAGTAAAATCAGTGATTGACAGCGTCCCTGAAATGAAAAATCTGGATGTCCTTAAAGGAATACCATACCTGAACCTGGCAACCAAACTGTTTGAAGGTATCATCAAAACCTTTGGCAAAAATGCGGATGACCGGCTTTGGGGTGAAATTCCGATTCTTGAAATTACACCTACCATTGGAGGTGCCTTCTTACGGAGTGGGATCTACATTATTTTCCAACGAGTGAACAGCAAAAAAGAAGAAGTAAGCTTTGATAATCTCTTGTATCGTGATAATCGCCTGGAAATAAACAACGGTTCTATTAAACGACTGCCCAATCACCTGATCTTAACGGTCGCATTGCAAAATCACCAGAGTTAACAGCATACCACATGAATCTGGTTGCCTCACTGACAGGCAACCAGATTGTTTTTTCGTTGCCTGTCAGGTGGGCGGAAAGGCCAGGCACATGGAAGTTACTGAAACAGCACAGATGGCATCTTCCTCATCCCGCCTTGCTTCTTTTTGTCAGCAACGGCCAGGACACTGATACTTAGCATACATTCCCTGTCACAAAATACACTTTACTTTTCAAAGCAGGGTTGGAGCACGGTTCGTAATGAATGCATCCCACCTGCACCAGCTGTCTTAGGCTTTTGTGATACGTTGCACTGCTGCCAATCTTTGACCTTTGCATCACCTCTTTTCGTTTTACCAGAACCGGTGTTTGCCAATCGTTCTCGCTCCATAACTGGTAAAGCGCCATAAAAAGACTGATGTGACTACTACCAATTGTCACATCCGGAACAATGTAGGCATAGAAATAAGATAAAACAGCCCTCGGATTCATCCATCGAATTTTTTAGCGGGGTGTTGCCCCAGCAATGCATAGATTTCTTCCATGCTGTAGTAAAAAATACCGCCTACTTTAGCAGGATGCAGTTTTCCTGTAAACCGCAGATTCTGCAGTGTGTTGGCAGAAATCTTCAGCAGTTTCCTCACTTCACTGCTTTTCAACCAGGTCTTTTCCTGTGCCTGTCGCGGTGAGCTGAACAGTTGTTTCAGGTCACTTAATAATTGCAGTCGAAACGCTTCCAGATCCTCTTTTGTCAATACCTCCAGATGCATGCTACAAACAGTTTGTTGCTTACTTTACTTTTATACTCTTCTGATTACCCTGACCCTCCTTCTGCGGGAGCAAATCTTTTGGACCCTTTTCCTTTCCCGTTTTTGCACGATTTTGCGCCGGTCCAGGTTCATCCGGTGTGGATTTTACCACCTCCTTTTTTTGGCTAATCTCCTTTCCCGCATCCTGACCTATTCCTTCCCCATGGCCTTTTACATGATACAATTCCAAGTCTCTTCCCGGTACCCGCTTCAGGTTACTGTCATAGATGTTTACGGATTTAAACTTTGGATCGGCTTCGACAAACATGCGCTGGATATTACCCTCCCGTTCAAAACCCACGGCTTGAAGATTGCCTTTTTGCAGTGATTGCAGGAGTATATCCTTTAGATCAGGTTCCTTCAGTTCGCGAATGGGAAACCGTTGCAGGGCATCCTCCAATTTAAAACCATAGGCATTATGGTATTGTTTCACCTCGTGGTTGTTGTGCTTATCCCGCTTGCTGAAATCAAGCTGCAGCCAGGCACCATATTTTTGTCCTTCCTTGTTCTCAAGTTCTTTGTAAACAGCCCTTCCTTCCAACAGGTTATAGGCCTCTTTGGCCGTCACCCCCTTGCCCTTGTTCAGGTAAAAGGCCTGGTCCGCCACTTTCCCGTTGGATCGCTGCAGACTGGCATGATAGGAGTTGAAAAAATAAAGCTCCGAGTTGTCCGACTTCCGAAAGTTCAGCACGGCCGCAAAGGGTTTTTTATTCATCTCCGTTTCCATACGGAGCTGAAAATCAGGAGCGCCCTTCTCCAGTTCTTTCTGAAGCTGAGGAAACAGCTTGTCGCCAAAACCCATATAACGCAAATTGTCTTTTAAGTACTCCAGGTTCTTTTCATTCATGGCATGTTGATTTAAAAGGTGAAAAAGATTTTTCTCATAAGGAATCTGCTTGAAAACATCAGCAATACTTTGTGGCCGGATAAGCGTAAAGGCCTCGTCTCTGCTGATTTTGGCTTCAACGAACGCTTTGGCCTTTTCATAGTCGCGAAAGGTGAGCACATGCCCCCGCTCCATGTAGTAGAGCGAGGTGTCGTAGGCAAGCCAGTGCTCATTTTTCGAAAAGGCCAAGTAGATGTCGTTGATCAGTCCATAGGAGAGTTCATGCTTGATCATGGCAGGTCCGGCAGGGGCTGGGCATAAACAAGGTGGTGGTTACGGAGCAGGAGCCGCAGGTGGCGTCCCCCGCCCTTCTCCCCGATTTCTACAGCCATGTATTTCTTATCGGGCAGGGTCATTTGGGGCAGAACCACCACCAGCCGGGAGCTGCCTCCCGCCTTCACACCCTTATAAGCGCCCTGGATGAAGAGCGGTTGTAACGGTTGCTCCTGCATCGCCGTTCGTTTTCCTTGCTTCCGGTCACAGATAACAAAGCGCAGGTAGTCGATTTCATAATCCAGGGAGCTTCCATTGGTTATACGCAGCTGCAAAAGCAATGCATTGTTGCGGACATAGACACCATCCACCAATGCCCGGATGCCCCAGCTCTCCTTCCACAGTCTGCGATAGAGGGGTGGGTTGTCGAGCACCATCATGGCATACGTCGAGAGTGGCGCCGATTTTTGCAAGGGTGCATGAACGGTAAGTGTTTTTGGAGCCGCTTCATAACAAACCAAAAACGTATACAATATACCGTTAGCTGTGATCACATTCAGGTTGGTTTCTTCAAAATTCTCCACCGCTGCTCTGAGCAGCAGAATGTTTCCCTCCCCGCTTGCCAGATCAGCCAGGATAGCGCTACTGCCCCTATCGACATGTTTTACAGGATGAGGAAAAACAACAGCGGTCGTTTTTGCAGTGGTAAGTGAAAGCGTTGCCTCCTGGGCAAAAAGGGACAGTGATAAACTAACCGCACAGACCAAACACACAAACCATTTCATAATAAATCGTTTTGTTGAATAAAAATTTTTACATGCCTTCTTCTTTCAGCCACACCTTGTACCCGGCTTTTAAGGTGACCTTTACCTGTTTTACTTTTTTGGAAAGCAGGTTTTTCAGAGCGCCTACACCAGCCGTGGTTACCCTGCCTTTCAGGCTTGGATCCAGGGTGCTGATTTCCAGCATCTGCGCTGAGTTATCTACTGACTGCTTGGCGACGTCCCGTGTGATGGCATCGGGTACATACAAGCCCTGAATGCCATCCAGGTCATAGGCGTTCAGTTTTACCGGGTAAAGGGAGCCGTTTACAACAACAGATCGGAACTGTACCTGCAGCCGTTCACCTGCCAGCTGGCAGGTGCCGGAAAGCAGGCTGCCTTTGGGAAGGGGGTGACTACCGACTGTGGCATCCGCGAGGAGGCGAAAACGGACCACCGCGCCACTGGCAAGTGTTTGTGTCCGGTGAACAGAAGCTTCTATGGCATTGGAAAGGGGCTGCTTTTCTGAAACACTTAGGCTGAAAAAAGCAGGTTTGTCGGAAGAGACACCCGGAAGCCTTGTCGTATCCAGGCAACTGGTGGTCAACAACGACGCTGTTTTCATCATCGTGTAATGCGCAGGTGTATCCACAGCAGCCGTTTCACCTTGTCGTTCCTTTACCCGTTCGGGATGCTGGATATCCAGGATCTTTTCCATCACCGTATGCATCTGGTCCCATTCCGGATCAGGGGCCTGCCTTGATCCTACAGATTGTATCATCTCCTCCAGCCGGTCCACATCACGGGTAGAAAGCGAAGGCTGGCTTCGCACGGCATGCTGCTGCGGTGCTGCAGAGGAAGGAAGACTTCCGGGGCCTGCCAGCGCCCGATTGAGATCGGCAATCTTTTGATAGACCCTTTCTTCACTCCGGTCCAACCCTTCACCGGTGAACGGTGCCCCTTCATACCCACCTTCATCACCTTTCCCCGTATGAAACGACAGGTCCAGCCGCTCGTCCAACAAGGATCCACCGGGCAGGGGAAGCACGGTATCTGCACCCGGCTTCTGCAACCTCTTTTCCGCTTCATAGAACTGGAGTTTCGTTTTCTCCCCGTCATCCGCTAACTGCGCGTCGGGTAAGGTGAGATTGAGCCCTGCTTCATCAAGAGCCGCTTCTTCCCTTTCGCTCTTACCCCCACCCATTGCCCAAAAACCAATGGTCAAAAATGGAATGACCAGGAGCGGCAGGAGCAGGAGCGCTTTTCGTTTCCGCACAAGTGCTGCAGGTTGATTTCTCATATACGCTATTTTTTTATTTGTTGATGATAGAGATTGTCTAATTCAAGTACTGTTGATCGCAGGTCCGGATAGTCGTGCAGGATACTGTCCAATGTTTGTCTTCCTTCCTTCGTTACAGCAAGACTATCGAGGGTACGCCTCAGTTGGTGAAGCCGGGCATGTTCTGCTTCACTGAGCGGTGGTCTCCGATTAGTTAACTGCTGGAGTGGAAAGGGACGGATCGGATCAATTTTGAGCAGGTAATCGTTATGATGAAGGGCACGCCAAATGGTATACGTTCCGGCACTGATAAACAGGAAGCAGAAAAGTGCTAACACAGCCTTTTGTTTTTTGGGAGACCAGGTGAGCGTTTTTTGTTGCAGGATACCCGCCCAGCGTTGCAGACGCTTGTCCACGCGTCGGAACAAGCGATCACGCTGGCGCTCCGCTCCTATCTGCCTTTCCCTCTTTTTGCCCCAGCCCCACATCGCTAACGTTTTTCGGTTTTCAGATCGCGATTTTGCAGGATACGCCACTTTTCAATGAGGAACCCATGCGGGTTGTTGTCAGAGCGGGATACCTGCCGCAGGTACCCTTCTGTCACCAGTGACCGGGTTGTCACAGCACTGGGACGGGTCAGTGTCTGTGTGGCAGCACAACGAAAGTACAACGGCGTCACCGAGAGATCCACCGTCACACTGTCCACCTGAATCTTCTGATCCACATTGCCTGTTATGATGCTTGTATAGTAGTTATTTTCCTTCAGGCTTTCATAGACCTGCCGGGCCGTGGCATCCGCCAGGTAAAGAGCTTTGGTGACGGAGGCTTCAATAGCTTTGTTATCGGGCGCAAGTGTAAAAAAGTACTGGTGAAAGGTGCGCACGTGATCCCTGGCTTCAACGGGAAGATTCTCACCGCGGTCGCTGGCAAATGCCTCCAGGGCTTTTCCATTGGCCAGCACATAAATATGGGACTGCAACCGCCGGGCAAGCTGGTAACTTTTACAGGTCACCAGGGCCGCAAAGCCAAGACTGCCGATAACGACCACCAGCGCAAACAGGCGCACCTGCCGAAAGGCCGTATCCATGTTTTTTGCCTTTTGAAACATCACTCTTTTCCTCCACTGATTTTATCCTTGAAATACTGGCTCGCTGCACTGCCGACTGCCATGCCGGATTGAATAACAGCCGGCACATTTCCGTACACATCTTTGACCATCGAGGTGCCGCCGCGGACCACAGTTTGTGTGGCCGTAGATGCTGATGAACTGAATACAGCACTTACTTTGTGCAGCAGGGCATTGCCGCCGCCCGCATGAACAATGTAATTGGCAACGGAGGGCACCGTGAAATAGCCGATAATGCCAATTATTAAAAAAATGAGATAGGCCGTATCGGTTGGTGAAAAAAAGGTATCACCGGCCGAGGTGATCTCCGCGATATCCATCGCGATCATTTTTTCCTGCACCTTACCGATGATGGAACCAAAAATATTGGCGACCGGCAACCAGAGAAAAATATTGATGTACCGCGCCACCCAAACCGTTAGTGTATGCCCAAAGCCTTCAAAAACGGCAATGCCAAAAACAAGCGGACCCAAAATGGCGAGGACAATCAGGTAAAAGGTGCGGATGGTATTGATGCAAAGGGCGGCTGCCAGGTAAAGTACATGCAAAACTTCGCTCATCCATTCCTTGATTGAATTGCGCAGGTTGTAGGACGCTTTGGCCATGGCAAACTTGATGTCGTTGCCGATAGATTCGAGCCACCCCTCATCGCTGCCTGTAGGATCATCCGGGTGTGTATAGGCATACCATTTATCGCGGTCCCCGCTACCCCTTTCACCTACATACATCTGCCAGACAGTTGTATGCCTGATGGCTTCTTCGCGTTGTTTGAGCAGGACGGCAATGGACCGGTCTGAGTGGGTGACCATTGATTGGGTAGCCATCACCGTTGGCTGCATGACACCATTGATCAGGGCTATCACAGAAGGAAAGATGATAACAGCAAAGCCGATCACAAAAGGGCGGAACAAGGGATAAAAATCAACCGGCTCTGCCCGTGCAATATGGCCCCAGACGCGGGAAGCTATATACCAGGTGGCCGCAAAACCGGCGATCCCCCGTCCCACACCCATCAGTTGACTACAGAGGGGCAACATCTCTGCATACAACTGGTCCAGAACCTTCTGCAATCCGCCAATCTCACCGGCAACATCCTGTGCCATGGCTACCCGGGGCAGGATGATCCCTGCAGCCAGGGAAAAAACGGCTTGTACACATTGTTTCATACGGAATGACTTATTTGTTGAGAGAGAAAAGTTTTCGTTGGTGCTCCAGCCCCTTGCCTTCTTTTTGTCGTTGGAGCAGGAGCAGTTTTGTTTCCTGGTGGAAGTGCCGTAAGAAGTTCAGGATGTCTGTTATTTCTTGCCAGGTAGCGTCAATGGCCGAAAGCCGCTCATCGTCGCTCATGCGCAGGGCGCCGGCTGTTATCACCATCGCCAGGGACTCCAGGTTTTGGATGGATTTTTGGAGCAGATTCCCGTAGACTGTTTTCAAATATTCTACTTCCTGCCCCGTGAGCCAGCCGCTTTCCGCAAACTGCCGGTAAGCTCTTTTGTATTCCTGTACCAGGCGGATTTGTGTTTGAATGATTTCACCAATACGGCGGTAGTTTTTTACAACAGGACTGACCTCCAGGAGACCATCCAGAAAAACCTGGTGCAGGTTGAAATTGCCTTGCGACAAGTCCCTGATGGTCGTATACCCTTTTGAAACGATCTGGTAGCCCTTCCTGAGGTCTTCCAGGATACTTTTTAGCTGCGCCAGCTTTTCCACGTTCAGCAGAAGTTGCTGCACTTCCTGCACCTGTCCCCTGGATTGCTGGCCCGCAAACAGGAGCCCCAGGAGTAAACCAAACATCACACGTCCTTTCATACGCTGCATTAATAAAATGACCGGATTCGTTGCCCCTCTCTTTTCAAACCTTCCCTTGCAACAGCCAGTGTAGCGATTTCCCTGTCGAAGGAAGCGGCAAATGCATATAAGTCCAGCATCCTTCGCCCAAGCTTCTGTAAACGCCGGATGCGTTCATCATCTGTAAGTTGGATTCCTTCATCTGATACAACCAAAGCGGCATCATCCCACGCACCATTTGCGCGTTTTACAACACCTTCCAAAACACTACGAACGTACCGGATCTCATCCGGTGTGTATTGCCTGCAGGTTTGAACAAACCGCCGGTTTTTTTCATATATCGTTACCATCCGTCCCCGAAGTGCTGTGATCTCTTTCATAAAGCCTCCATTTTTTACCGTTTCATTGACGACGCCTAGCGACTGAAAACGTTCCCGGTGTTGGGCCACATCCGCCTCTTTGTAACCAGAGATCGTGTGCAGGCCTTCCTTCAGGATGGTATAGCCTTTGGTTACAGTACTGCCATACATCTTCAACGCCGCGAGTTGTTCTGTGAGATACCGGATCTGGGTTTCCTTTTGACGGAACCACTCGTCCCAGGTCTGTGCACGGGTGCGCTCTCCAGACAGCAGCAGAAGAAAGGCTATTGTTATCGTTTTCATTTCAAAAGGATTGTGATGATTTATTGAATGCCGTAAAGTCTTTTGGTGATGCTTACGTCATACGCATCCTTTGCCCGTTGCAGCGAAAGCTGCATGTTTTGCCCGTTGAACTGTTTGAGGTCCGTATGGGTTTGTTGCACGGCACGTGCTGCCGCATCGATGATTTCCAGCCGTTTGGCATCTGTCATTTGCACCGAATAAGCAGCCATTACCTCTAACAGGAGGTCCAGATTCGCCAGGCTTTTTTGGAGGATGCCGGCATATACCTTTTCCATGTAGGATCTTTCCTCTGCCGAGAAATGCCGGTCCTGCAGGATTCCCTGCCAGGCACTTTTGTACTCCTTGACCATCAAAAGCTGCCGGTCGATGATTTCCCTTACTTTATGATAGGAACCAATGAGGTCTTTAACCCGCCAGAGTTCATCAAAATAGGACCCGTAGAGATCCCGCTGTTTTTGCACCCAGTCGCTGATTTCATCGAGCCGTAATTGGGACAGTGTATTCTCGACCACTTTTTGTGCATTCTGCAGCCAGATAACTTCGTTTTGCATCCGCTGGATTTTCAGATCCACCGCAACAATGACTTTTTTGATCCCCTGCTGAATGATCACAGTAATGGGGTCCTGGGCTTTTACCAACACAGCCGGCGCCAGCAGCAGCAACAGCCCACACAACAATCCTCTGCACGTCTTCATACCCTTGTTCTTTTTTGTTTAGTCATGGATTCGCCGGTAGCGGGAAGAACCGGTCGTTATACTTTTGCCACCCTCCGCCAGCGCATAAAACTTTCCCAACTTCTGCTCCCGGAGGAGCCCTTCTTCTTCCACCCAGATCCCAAATGACCGTTGCCGTTTCCATTCCCTGGGTCCTGCTACAGCATTGGTTATCCGCTGAAAGCCGGTACGCCGCTCAATGGAAAAAAGATTTTTCTGACCGTTCACGGGATAGATGTAAAGGGTATCATCGGCTACGCTAAACTCTCCCTTTACGTGCCGGGTGTAGGCTCCTTCCGGATGCAGGGAAGGTGCTCTTTCTTCACCCGGCACGTTACAGCAAATGAGCAAGAGGGATGTTACACCAAACAGGAAGGTTTTTGCCTGCATACACCTCGATTTAAAGTGATCCAATTATTACGTTTTTTGTTTGCGCATGTCTGCTGCCAGCATCGTGATCCCTTTTTTCATACCGCCCCACCTGGCGGCATATTCCGCCACCGCAACTTTTTCTTTTTCTTCGGTGGTATAGGTCAGGTATTCCTCCAGGGACACTTCGGTGCGATAGACCCGGGACAGGGTTCCACCCAGCGATATAAAAACTTCTTTATACCGTTTGGTGGGATCGTTGGCTTTGTTGAGCGAGAGCACCAGTGCTTTTTCTTTTTCCGTCAGCCCCAGGAGTTCCTGGATTTGGTCAAACTTGTTCTGGTACTTCGATTGGTCCAGGAGGATCTTACAATCGGCATTGTTGATGATGGCCTGTTTGACCACCGGGGAAGAAATAATGTCCTCCACTTCCTGGGTTACCACAATCGCTTCGCCAAAAAACTTGCGCACGGTCTTAAAGAGGTACTTGATGTATTCCGCCATACCTTCCCGGGCAATGGCTTTCCAGGCTTCTTCAATCAGGATCATCTTCCGCACCCCCTTTAGCTTGCGCATTTTGGAAATAAACACCTCCATGATGATGATGGTCACCACCGGGAAAAGAATGGGGTGGTCTTTTATGTTGTCCAGTTCAAAAACAATAAAGGGCTGTTGCAGCAGGTCCAGGTTTTCGGAGGCGTTCAGCAGGTAATCAAATTCACCGCCCCGGTAATAAGGTCGCAGCACATATAAGAAGTTGGAAACATCAAAGTCCTTTTCCTTGACCCCTTCTTCCTGGAGTACGGAGACAAACCGGGTCTGTAAAAACTCGTAAAAACTGTTGAAGCCCGGAAAGATGTTCTTGTCACCCTCCAGGTGCTCATAATAAAGCTGGAGGGCATTGGAAAGCGCCACGTATTCACTCCGCCGGAAGGTTTCCGTGTCCTTTTTCCAAAGGGCCAGCAAGAGTGTTTTGATGCTTTCTTTTTTTTCGGTATCCAGCACATCGCCTTCCCCGATATAAAAAGGATTGAATTGAATGGGGGCCTTTTCATTGTAGGTGAAATAGTAACCTTCTACCAGGTCACACAAACCTTTATAGGAGTGGCCGACATCCACCAGCACCACATGTGTGCCCTGCTCGTAATAGGAACGAACCATGTGATTGGTGAAAAAGGATTTGCCGCTGCCGCTTGGCCCCAGGATAAACTTGTTCCGATTTGTACAAATTCCCTTTTTCATTGGTTCATCCGAAATATCCACATGCACGGGTTTGCCACTGAGGCGATCCCCAAGGCGCAATCCAATGGGTGAAAGTGAGGATTGATACCCTGTTTCCATATTCAGGAAGCAACAGGCTTGTTCCACGAACGTATCAAAGGTGTCATTCATGGGGAAGTCTGCTTCATTGCCTGGCAGGCCGGCCCAGTGGATCTGCGCGGCCCCCATCACCTCCTCTTTTGAAACTGCATCCATCCCGGCCATGGCACTTCCCACCTGGTTTTTCAGCTCTTTGAGTTCCTCCCGGTTCTCTGTCCACACCGTCACATTAAAATGAGCTTTCACCGGCAACCGTTGCTCGGAAAGGGCTTCGTTTAAAAATGCATTGGTAGCTTCCTTTACAATGGCGTTTTCACGGGAATATGCTGCCAGCGACTGCAAGCGCAAGCGTTTGCTTTCCAGTTGTTGGACCGTTTTGGCCGCATCCTCCACAAAAATGTACTGGTGATAAATATGGTTACAGGAAAGCAGTTGCCCCAGCGGTGACGCAAAACCCACCGAGAATTTTGTCCTGTCAGTGGAATACCGCTCATAGTTAATGCGGGGACCACAAAAGGGAGGCAGGTCCTGTGCGTCTGAAAGGGTAAATAGCCGCAGGTGCTGGTCGCCGATTTGCAAACCATCCCGAAACCGGATATCCTTTATGCGCAAGTTTTCTTCTGCTTCGAGTAAAAAGCAGTACCGTTCGATGATACCGGCCCTCCGCTGGCTGCTCAAGAGTTGATGTGTCGTGAGGCGCTGCAGCCTAACGAAACCACTGTCTTCCACTACCTGTCGGAACTGGCCACAGGTATCTGAAAAATCCTGCAAGGCATTTGGCTGTACCGCCTGGGCCGGGACTATGCTCTTTCGCACCAGATTTGAGAAAAGCGAATTAGAGACTTTTCTGCCAGTAGGTTTCTTTGTCAGAAATAGGTAACAATAGTGCGCAAGGAAAGGCCGCTCCCCAAAAAAGCGTTCACTGCTCAGGGAAAGCATGCTATCCGCTGCTTTCGGAAAATCGGGATTATAGGCACTTTTCACAAACCAGTCCTGTTTGTGAAAAACACTGTGGTTGGGCAGCACCTTGATTGCTTTGGTCCATGCCTGGTGAAGCGCCTCGTAATCCCTTTCGGAAAGTGTAAACAGTTCCGGCAGTTCTACGGTAAAGCCGATAGTGATATCACCCGCTTTAGATAAAATGGCGTCATGCGCAACTTCCAGGATAGGAAAAATATCGTCCAACAGGTTTTCCATGCGCTTCGCTTTTTAGGGTTTGCATTGTTTGAACAGTTGCCGGCTGTAGGCTTTGACTGATATGGGCAAGGAGCGTCTGGCAAGCTTTTTCATCATGCCATACTCTCCATACCGGTGGCTCAGGCGATACACGTAGAGAAACAGACCTGCACCGAGGATCACGATCAGGCCCAGACAAACAAAGGGATTGACGCCACAGATGTACAGCAGGGCAAAAAGAACGAGCAAGACAAGCAGACCACCTCCCAGGTACCAGATATACTGTGCTTTCAGGCCCTTAAATTCAATGGGCTTGTTGATGTTCTTATTGATGGTGTATACTGCGGCCATAACGAAATGGTTTTAAATGCCGAAAAAGCTTCGGATCACGGTGGCAACGACTACGAGAAATACACAGCTGCCAAACCAGGCGGCTGCAACTTTGCCGGTATCATGATCACCGCTGTTCCATTTCTGGTAGACCTTGATGGCACCGATCAGGCCTACGATTGCACCCACTCCGTACATCAGGTTTGTGCCTGAATCAAAATAAGAACGTACCCTGGTATTCGCCTCGTTGATACCGGCATTGCCGTCCTGCGCCTGCAGCGCTATTATCACCAGGAAGAACGTGCCTGTTGCAATAACACGCTTACCCATTTTGCGCAGGCATACCCTGCCCCTTTGCACATGTTTCATATACACTCGATTTTTGATATAACACATGGAAATGATTTCTCCCGATGGGCCCCGCCTTACGGGGCAGGGCCTGGGAGTTGCTCCTGCTCACCCGCCAACCCACACCTTCACGACATCTTCAGCACCGAGGTGAACGGAGCAGTGGTATTCGCACTGACTGACAATGACGGCCGTTAAAGAAGCCTTGTATTCAGAAGTGGAGATGGCAGGATATTTTCGGAGGATAGCGTGTAAGGCATAGAGCAGTTCTTCCTTTACGCACTTGCTCTTTTTAGCCTCCTCGAGATAGGCATTGATTTCATCGGTGCAGGTATAGACCATGCTTTCCAGGCTGTCCTTTTCTGGCAGTTGAAAGGCCTCATTCCCGTCAAACAGCATTGGTTGCCGGTAGGCCTCTGTTTCCTGTGGTGCATCCGGCGCCATAGGAGACAAAGGGAATGAAGTGTTGTAATCTTTACTTACACTTCTGCCCCACTGGAAGCTGAAATCTTTGCGGAAGTAGAGCAGGTAAATAATAAGGTAATAACCTGCTGTGAGAAAGGCGATACTGACCCAGTACCCCTGCCAGCTAATAGTGTTGAACATAACGCACGATTTTCAAACGACACAACCAGGATTCCTGCATTGGTTACTGATGTAAAAATAAATAGACAGAGAAGGGATGCAAGTTAAAAATGGATAAGAAAACTGCTATTCCAGAGATTTGCTCCATTTTTATGGAGGTCATATATGCAATTGGCTTACATTATCAATTTCTCATGCATATTTAATAGAGCCATGTCCAGGCAACGTTGAAGCAGCAAAGAAGTATTGATTCCGTGATTGAAATTCAAATATGAATCTGAATGTTATTGCTTTATGTAACATGGTAGCCTTTCATGTTCAAACTATGAAACAACATCGCTGACTATCTTCCCGGCTTAATCTTTTTATTGTTTGCTTTTAGAAATCTGTTCCTAGTATTTCTTTCAAGGATCAGTTTTCGGGTTTAGGCGTAGTTGTAACTTCAGGAAAAGGTATGGTTATGGTGAAGCGCTACATTGTTTCTTTGACAGCAGCCGGGCAACAGGAGTTGCAGGACCTGATACGCCTGCGCAATGCAAAAGCACAGGCGGTGAAAAGAGCCTAAGTCTTGCTGGCGGCAGATGAAAACGGGGACAGTCTGCCGGACAGTGAAATTGCCAAAAGGTGCAAAGTCACAATCCGCTGCATAGAAGGACTGCGTAAGCGCTTCGTGGAAGAAGGATTTGAGCAAGTGGTGTATGGAAAGAAACGCACCGTCTTCAAAGAGAAGTTTTTTGACGGCCGGGTGGAAGCCCACCTGATCGCCCTTCGTTGCAGTGACCCACCCGAAGGGCACAGCGCCCGGACGCTGCACCTGCTAGCGGGTCTAATTGTTCGGTTGGGCTATGTGAAAAGCATCTCACATGAATCGGTGAGGCAGCTATTGAAAAAAAATCAGCTGAAGCCCTGGCGGTAAAAAGAGTGGGTGATTCCCACGGCCTCTGCTGAATTTGTCTGTGCTATGGAGGAAGTGCTGGACGTGTATGAACAATGCTATGACAGCACGCATCCGGTGGTGTGTCTGGACGAGTCGCCTCACCAACTCATCAGCGAAACAAGGAGTGGCTTTGTGGACAGCAAAGGCATTGCGCATGTGGATTATGAATATAGAAGAGAAGGCGTAGTGGATATTTATATGATCTGTGAACCCAAAGAAGGCAAACGCTTTGTTGAGCTCAAAGACACGCATGATTCGCACCAGTGGGCAGATGCGGTGGCCTATATTGCCGAAAAGCTCTATCCCAATGCCGGTTGCTTAACCGTTTTGCAGGACAACCTGACGACACACAGAAAAGCGGCGCTCTATGAAGTCTTTGATGCGGAAAGGGCCAGAAGCATTCTTCGGCGCATTCTCTTTGTTCAAACGCCAAAGCACGGCTCATGGCTCAACATAGCAGAAATCGAACGCAGTGTCTTAAATCGGGTGGCGCTGAAAAAAAGAATCGGAAGCAAGGCTATACTTCAAAAACAAATCAACGCTTACCTGAAAGAAAAGAACAAAGCCGCAACACCTGTCAACTGGCAGTTCAGAACAAAAGACGCAAGAACAAAACTCAAAAAATTATATCCGAATCTCTAACCTTGGATAAACACTAGATTCTAAGTTAATTAAATCATCACCTAAAGATCACCGGCTCTTTCGCCAATGTGATCGGCGTGGCTATGAAACCAAAGCAGAAAAAGAAAGAAGAATCTAAGAAGGATTAATATATACACTCAGTTTGCAGGGCACTTTCTTAGTTTAATATTGTCATATGGAAACAATCAAAAGGCCTCTGCAGATAAAAGGCACTCTTATCCAAGCTGTTTCATATTTTCTTTTATCAGTACTGTCAACTCTTTTAATAAAGGGCTCCATAACAGCAGCAGTGATCATTGATGCGCTGATAATTTCCATTGTGGGTTCAGTTGTTTTTACGATGGTGTTTGTTAGACCATTCAGAAAAAAATTAAAGAACTAAGGCCTCCCTTCACACTTGTCGCAACTCACATATAGCTACCATTGATATTAAATTGTTATTTCCTGCATTAATATATGTTCTTATCACCGGATAAAGCTAATACTGCTAAGGCGATTTACTACTTAAGATACTTTTCCGAAAAGTTAAAATTTATTGTACGATGTTCACAAGATTACTATTCACGTGACAACCTTTTAATAAAGGTTTCATTTCGTGATCAAAAATATATCCTCTATAAAAAATTTTTACTTGCAATTTACCTTGGAGAAAAAAGAGATTTGTATATATTCTGTTTAGACTGATCGAAAATTTGAATGAGCGGATCTCAAAAGGCTCAATTGAAATTTTTTTTTCCCTCCACGAAATATCAGCTCTTACACGGATCGAAGGACGCACCAGCTTTTCATCTTCATAAAGCAATACGCCCACGTTGACCCAACCGAATGGATCACTTATGAATATCTTAGAATTTGTTGCATTCCGAATTTGAAATTTTATCTCCACATTCTCTCCTTTTTGTAAGGCTGAAGAGTCAAACTCCAACAATATTACTCCTAAATACTTGCTACATGTCTCTTGATGATAAGTGGATTGTGAACTCAGTTGTTGGCTGTTTATTATACAATATGCAAATAACGATATAAAAAAAATTACGATCTTCTTCATTAAAAAGGTTTGAAAACCAGTGGTGATCTAAAACGTTGAGGTAGGAAATGTGGCCATATAGGACCTTTATAAAGCTGCCAGACTCCAAATAATGGATTTGCAGATTTAATATGGCTGGGAATTAAATGTAACTTACCTGCATTATATATTTCTGATGCATATCCATGTGGTCCATCTATCCTTAGATCAGGATCTCCAAATGGAAATCCTCCGTTCAATTCTGCATCTAATCCTAAATCGGCAAAGTTGATATGTCCAAGTTCATGAGCCATTGTTGCTTTAAGAGTTGAACTATTGCGAAAGGCTATCGAGCTCAACGTTATTTCACCATAAATAGGATTCGCAATGCCGTAAACACTTTCCAAATCATCATCATATGTATATAATATTTTAGAATTAAACCCATAACGCTTTTGTGCAAAATCTATGGCTCTATTTGCAAAAGCTGTTCTGCCCTTAGGACCGAGTGCCTTGTTATAATTTTTCACCATATTATTTAGCCTTCCATCGTTAGTTCCAAAACCATATCCGTCTTTGTAATTTTTATATGACTCAATTGTACTAGTAACAGTGGCAAAAGCTGCACCCCAAGCAGCTCCAGTTTTTATAGACTCCCAAAAGTTTTTTTGGTTTAATCCAGCGCTAATAGCACCTGTTATTGCCCCTTCTCCTGCCCCCCAGGCAACTTGACTTAAAAACGTACCACCTCCATACTGACCTAAAGTGCCGGATACAGCTCCTACAATAGCTCCTCGCCAAAACCCATCCCAAAATTTACCACCTGAACTTTCAGTACTTATCCCTTTAGTGACTCCTCCGATCAATGCTCCGGCCGCCACTAACGCCCAAGCGAATTTTCCATCCGGATCGGCCATCACTGGCCAATTGCCTCCCATGGCTCCATAAGGTGTGGCAAACTGGCCCGCCGGATCTTGTGCCCACCACCGGCCAAGTTGTGGATCATAATACCGAGCCATAAAATCATACTCTTCCAAGCCAGTCCCGTCAAAGAATTCACCCCGTTGCATTTCTTTACCCTGATAACCAAAGTTAGTTTGCAGCTTCCCATGAGCGCGGCCATTGATTGCAAACATGGCTAATCCCTGCGGATAAAAATTCTGCTCTTCCAGGATTGGTCCTCTGGCATGTACCACCTGCAGATTGTCGAAATAGACGTCCTGATTACTTTCATTGCTGCAATAAATATAGACGTAGCCGCTCTTGGGTACTGAAATTCCGGTTATACTATGGGGCTTGACATGGTCCGGAAAGGCCCAGACCGGATCATAACCATTGCCATTTGCCACAGGCTTAAACTGCTCATCAAAGAATATCCAGTTGATGTAAGCCTTGGGAGTTGAGCCACTTGGCGTGGGTACACCGGTGGTCAACCAAGAGGACAATGGACCCGTGGTAGAGGAGTTGCCATTTAAGATGCTTCCACTTGCCACTCCTTTACTTCCTCCCACTACTGTGCTTGTTCCGGCAAAAGCATTGACAAAAGAAGACAGAACGGAATTCAAAGGATAGTTGATGTTGTTCGTTGTTCCGTTTTGATGCCATACACTCCTTCCATAAACTTTCAGTACATCGCCGGCCATTACCTTCAACGCTATCCCTATTCCGTAACGGTCCCCAGTTGCACCATTTAACTTGTATAATGTTGCACTTGAGCCAGTTGGATTAACAGTCGGATCAGCTGAAACAGGCAAACCATTGCTATTTGGATAGCTGCTGTTGGTGACACCATTATACCATGTCAAGGTATTTGTCGGAATGATATGTGCCGGGTCATTTTTGATATCATAGTACTTTTGTTCGGAGACAATACCTGCCGCCTCCAAAGTAGCCGCAGGATAGGTATCAGGTGCTGGTTGTTCATCGGTTAAAGTAGTACGAATATTTCCCAAATGGTCACGAAGGAAGTAATCAAATGCATGGTAAGCTGTTCCAGATGGAGGGGTAACAAACCTAACCCTGCCTTCTTCATTGGCAGCAAAGTGCAACAATTCACCTTGATTTAAATTGGCAGCTAAAACAGAATTGGTGAACGTTTTGGACTGATATATAAACTCCCCAATGTAGATTGTAACAGTAGTAATATCGGTTGTATAGTTGGTCCCCTGGAAAGGAACAACGGCACCATTTTCCTGTACAGTTTTTCTCAACTTGTTACCAGCTGCATCATACGTGTAGGTGATTGTCCCCTTGCCTGTAACCGCTATAGTAGCTGGAAGATTCAACGCATTATAAGAAATAGAACTGATATTCCTATTTACATCGCTTGTTTGGCTACCGTTAGCATTATAACTATAGTCAATAGCAGCGGACGATTTGGTCCCGGAGTAATGGAAATCACCCAGTTTGGATTGTGCGTTGTTAGCAACATCAACTACATTTTGAATTTTATTACTTGTGCCTGTATTTTCATAATTATAGGTCAGGTTGTCTATGTTTGGATTTCCTCCCAGGACGAAACCATTCTGGTGCAAGTGTGTTATGTTGCCATTGTTGTCGTAAGCCATACTGTTTAAAGAGTAATCTATATAGGACTTATCCCAGGTTGAAGAAGTGGTATTCTGTAAAAAGCTGCCGACAGTAAGACGGCTGGCTTTATCATATGTGAAATCGTACTTGCGAGCAATCCCATCCCCTCTTTGCTTCCAGATTTGTCCAGCCATATTTCCATTGTAAACTGGATATTGAAAACTAGTTGTGCCGCTAGTTGTAGTTGTCTTATCATAGGCCAGTTCCATTCCAAAATAGTTGGAAGAACTACCCGCAATCGTATAGTTTTTATTAATTCCTGTGAGCCATCCACGAATATTGTAGTCATAAGTCAGAGACTCGAGGGAACTGCCAAACGATTTTGATTTTAGCTGACCATTCTCATCATAACTATAAGCAGTGATAAGTTTGTCACCACTACTTACTGCTGCTGAATTGCCAATAGTACTAATGATAGCCTTTTTTACATTGAGCAAACGGAAACCATCGTCATAAGTAAGCTTTGTTACGATATTGTGTGATTGAGGATTTGGAGTTCCTTTGCTATGTTGCACATATCTACGCAGGGGCGAACCTGTCCAGCTATACTGCGTGGTTACTTTATCGACTTGATTTGTAAGATTTGTACTTTGTGTTTGTACAACTCTTCCCTTATTATCGTAAAAGCTCGCCCTATACAGGTATTGGGCACCGTTGCTGCCTAGGACTTCGGTTTTTGCCCCAGTTATTAGCCCTCTGTTCATTGGAGATTGAGCTATGATTTCTGGGTAAGGAAAAATAGTATTAGACGACTCCATAAAAATATTCGTGTTTGATGTATTAGATGCATCTAACGAGCTTCCCAACCCTGTTCCGCTAATCCAATTATAATTGTCATAATACGTTTCGGAAAGCAACTCATATGAATAACTTGTAGGATCAGGATAGGAGGTACTATTTGAAGCAGATTCTCTGTGGTATATTGGATTCATGAAATTTGCCGGATCCCAAACCAAGCCTGTGGCCGTTGGACGGTCTTGCAAGTCGTACTTAAAGTACTGCCACTTTTGCTGGCTTCGCAAAAAGCCGTCCTGACTCATCACCAAACGTCCTCTTTTGTCATAAATAAACCATTGTTCCTGAGAGCCCGGGTCTTTCTTGATAATAATTCGGCCGTGCACATCGTATTCTTTCCGGATACACAGCTCATCAGCAATTGTTGTTGATATTGTCCAGGAGCCATCAGTGAGTGTAACCGCTTTGGGTGTAATTACAAAACGCATGTTACCATAATCATCATACACATAGTACGTGCACAACCAACCTGCATGTCCGTTTCCGGCTCCTAGGTCGGCAGCAGACGTAAGTTGTAACTTCTTTAAAATTAACTGTCCATTCTTGTCCTTGAATTCGATTTGCTGCACGCCATGTTCATCAGTGTTTATAGTCTTATATAATGCCCCAGCAGGATAGGAACTGCTACCAGTTGGAATCACTCCCTGCATTAGATTATGTGTAGTCCATATCCGAACGTTGTCATCAATCGTATTTACCAAGTATTGAACTGAAGATGATCTTGATGATCCTACCCAACTGTTCCCCGGAGCAAACACATTTATGACGCGGTTAAGCGGCGAGTTCTCATAAGAAGTCTGGGAATAATAGTAGTTATTTTCGCCTGGATAAAGCGTCAAATTGAAACTTGATTGTTGTGCGATCGCGGAGACTTTATAATTACCATCATTAGTTATGTCTCCCGCCTGTTGGATGCTGGATACAAAGGGTAGCTTTTTTTGAACTTCCCTGCCCCAACTATCATAAATATGCAAATCTACCACATCCTTCTGCAAGGGACTACCTTGTTTGATAATTGATTGTACAGAACGTCCGAATCCATCGAAGTATTCAGTAGTCCGAATTACCTCTTGATTAGTTCTTCCGCTCGCAATAATTTCCGCTTCACTTTGAATAGGATGTTTAGCAATCCAAACTCTTGAATAGTTTAAATAGTTTTGGGCACATAAGTAATAGTTCAACAGTAGTGTTCCCAAGCAAATAAGAGCTCTTCTTAACAAGGGCATACGAAAAGTTTTAGGTAAAACAATTTGAATATTAAATTTAATTCTCCACCCCATTATCTATGATGATATCTAAATGCGCAGCAGTGGGCAATGCATCAGCCGATAAAACTGCATACAGTGCCGATCTATTGTTTAGGATCAACACAGAACTCTCGTTGAAGTCAAGTTTAAAATGCTTATTTATTAAATTCTCGGAAAGCCATTCGAATATAAAATTCCTTTCATCTTTTGAATGCTCATTTTTTGCTGACGAAATACTGGCAATTGGAAAACTGATACCTTTATTTGACCGGAAAAGACTTAGAAGATTATTTCGAGACAATGAATTTTCCTTCTTGTGGGTAAGAATACCTATCATACCGAATTTATCAGCCGAAACCCGATAAATCGAATCCATAAATGAAAGTAGTTTCATGTCAGGATTGCTGCTGTTTATCAAAATCAGTACTAGTGGCTTTCCCTTAAAGGAATTCATACTTACCTGAAAACTATCTAGTGTATAAAACTTTGTTTTCCAAAAGACTTCGCTTTCTTGTGCAGAAACTTGCGAAACTGTTAAAAGGAAAAGAACTACAATAATCTTATTCATAAGCTATCGATTACTAATAAATTTGAATATTTCCACAGGTAGAACAGTTGAATGGTAAATAATACCAACTTTTGGATCCATAGCCGGATTGATAATAAGAATTGACTGAGTAATTATAGTAATAGGAGGTATTGTAGAAAGGGTAAATGGTAACATTGTATGTACCAAATGGAATAGTCCCAATTTGTACATTGGATTGGTAAGGACCTATACTAAAACTATAAACCTGTGATGGATTATATGAATTAGTTAATGTAATTGAAAAGGCAGCAGATTGCGAATTATTGCCTACCAAATTCACAGAAGAGTTACATGATCCATAGGTATTGGCGTAGTTTTGCCCATTTGTACTCACATCATTCAGTGCTTGTTGATCAGCATCACCTTGACTTACTTCTGAAAAATACTTTCCAGCAGGTACTGTATAAGCAACTGTTGTTCCCGTTCCTGAGCTGCAGTTATTTCTGGTGAAGTTCCCACTCTGCTGCGCATTGGTGAATAAGCTACAGCCAGCCAGCTGTCCATTATAACTATAACATACTTTTTTAAGAATATTATCATCATCATCCCTGATGATGTTTTCTCTTTGCAACCCATCATATTCACGGCGGACAGTTCTGCCACTAACATCCGTTTCACCCGTTACTCCTACAAGTGGATCATAAGCAAAGCTGGTCATCTGAGCATCTGTCGGAAATATTCTGATGTCATCTATTGTGCCTGTTAGAGTAGCAGGACCGGTATAGGGTTGCTCATTGAAAACCCATTTGCCTGCAGCTAAACTCCACCATTGCATTATATAAGCCCGGCCCGCCGGTGGAGTAAAAGAGACATTGTACGTTCCTGAATAATATCCTTTACCTGTATGGCCTACACCTGATGTGTTTGCACCACCTTGCTCAAAACCTTCATAGAAGAACTCCTTTGCATAATTATAAGAAGGCGTTTGCGTAGTATAACTGTAGCTAATATTTGGATTGCTGTTTGAAAAGTTTGTGGATGTAGAGGCTGATACGTTATATGTACCCGGAGGCATATTCGTTAGCGTCACACTGGAACTGTAACCATTACAGCCACTGCCAGTCATTGAAAAACACAATTGGCCACTTCTATATGCAGGACCATTCACAGTGTAATAAGCATTGGTTAAATTAGTAGAACCAGGATAACTGCCAAACCCAATTTGTAAAACAATATTTCCGGTTACATTCGTAGTAAAAGTACCTGTATTACCAGACGTAACGTATCCTCCATAAGTCAAGGAAGGCTGTAGAATAACTGAAGAGGTAAAGGATGCATTACTCACCTTGGCAATAGGATATGTGGCGTTATAGCCATAAAGGAATGAAGTCTTCTTACCTCCTATTTCACTTGTTGACAGAAGGTTAGAATTGGCCAAATCATAGTCAAAGTTCTGCTGTCCAACCAGTGTTGCTTCATTATAAACCGAGGTACCTGTTAGATACACACTGTTTTGGCTGCCTAAACTATATACTGTATAATTATTGTGTATTTGCGTCGTTACGCCACTGCTGTTGGTTTCATGAATAACCACTCCAACCTTGTTTTTATTAACCAAGTTTGAAATCGCCTGTTGTTCGCCACCTGTAAGCATTGGTATACCGTTACCTGAAAGATCCATATCTAAGGGATAATAGATTGTTTTTGTCACGCCAATGCCCTTTGAGTTTGTCGAACTAATTGTTTTAACCTGTCGTTTGTCAGCGGCATAAGTATAACTCGTTGTAGTTTCCACATATCTGTTCTGACTAAGCTGATCATAATCTCTGTGAACCACCTGTATTAACCTGTAGTTTTCAATATCAGTACTGTAAGTAGTTCCAAGCCAGGATTGATATGTGGTATTATTGCAGGAATAGGCAGCATAATATGGACGGTAAGCCCATGCTTTACGAACAGTTGGACTGGTAAGTGAGGAGTAATTGGTATATATATCCTCTGATACTTTATCTCCATTTGCCTTAAAGATGGCTACCTTTTTAGGCAATCCGCGTTTATATCCCCGACTTGTTGATGAGTGAATATTTGGTATTTCAGTATACCCGTAATGTTCATAATTTACCAAATCTGGAAAGTCACTAAAGTTTGTGAATTCAGACACTGTATAACCGCCATTTGGCTCAATCACTTTGACAGCTGAATAACCTATGTAATTGCCATTAATGTCGAATGCATTTGATGGCGTTTCAGAAAATACAGTTTTTACACCTGAACCTGCAGGAAATGCATACGTAAGGTTTGCGTAAGATGACGAAAGAAGCTGTCCGGTTGATTTTCCAGAAGCATCATCATAAACATAGCTTGTTGAAATATTATCTCCACTTTGCAAGGTATGGGCGATTTTCTTTACACGCAAGCCACCAACATTTCTGTTGTTCACTGTACTGGTATTATAAAATGTATTTAATTCATATTCTAATTCAATTGATCCACCGATCGCATCCTTTATTTTGTAGAGTATTCCAGCTTTTGTTCGGGAAAGATTAGGTTCACGTATTTGTGGATACAGCATTGGATCTGTTGATCCATTTACAGTGGAAAACAATGTATAATATCCCCAGAAATCAGATACATCTAAATAGCGAAGAGGCAGAGCTACATCAGAATTATAACTAAAGGCCTGATAATCGACAGGAACATTTGTAACAGGTGTGTTACCCGACATTGTTATTTTGTCCAGTCTTAACCGCAATAAATTTGGATCAGTAGATGGATCACCGAAATAGCTTTGAATAAAGCCGAAATTCTTTAACAAGTTTAATGAATATCCATTTCCATTTCTTGCAAATAACTGGATATTTGTAAGCCTTGCAGCACTGACGACATCTTTCCGATCATAGACATAGCTGAATTGAACAATGCCTGAAGATGTTTCAATACTGGAAATAAATTTAGGTTGAAGTGTAGTGCTTGCAGTTGGTGTGCTATTTTGTGGTGTGCATGTAGTGGGATAGGTTTTCGTAACCTGATAATGATTATAGACCGAATTCGCACTTGCATTGGTATAATAAAAGTATATATTGTCTTTCCCATTAAAGGTGGTAATTTTTTCTAAATACCACGTTGTCGGAAAAGTGTAGGAAGCACCGAAGAGATCAGTTTGTGTTTTCTCTACTACCGAAGTCCCGAAGTAATATTGATTTCCTTGATCATCAATGACTGTAAAATCCGCATTATTCCAGTTGTAGTTATATTGGTTAATGAAATTATTTGCAATAACCTTTGTAAGTGCCCCTAAAAACCGGACAGTTTAGAATTAGAGTTTTCTACTTAAATTCAAAACTGTTATCATGAAGCAAACACGATTTACCGAAACCCAGATTGTTGCCATTTTAAAGCAACAGGAAGCCGGCCGCACTACCAAGGAGATCTGCCGGGAGCACTCGATTTCCGAAGCAACTTTTTACAATTGGAAAAGCAAGTACGGAGGCATGGAAGCCAGTGATGTCAAACGACTCAAAGAACTGGAAGAAGAAAATGCCAGGCTCAAACGCATGTACGCCAACCTTGCCATGGACAACGAGATCTTAAAAGATCTGTTCACAAAAAAAGGCTGGGCCCTGCCACCAAAAGGCAGCTGAGTGAAGAGATTATCCGTGAGCATGGAATCCCTGTGAGCAGGGCCTGTAAGATTGTATCGCTGCCACGCAGCCAGTTTTATTATCACACTACAAAGGATGATCACGAAGTCATCGAGGTTTTGCAGGACCTGGCTTTCCAGCATCCGACGTATGGCTTTCGGAAGTTGTTTGCCTACATCAGAAGATCTGGCAAGACCTGGAACCACAAGAAAGTGTATAGGGTTTACAAACTACTGAAGCTAAACAAAAAGCGGAAAGGCAAGCGAAGACTGCCGGCACGGGTGAAACAGCCCTTGCAGCAACAAACAGCCGTTAATAGGAGTTGGTCTATGGATTTTATGAGCGACAGCATGGTGGGCGGCAGAAAGTTCAGAACCTTCAACGTCATGGATGATTGTACAAGAGAAGCACTGGCCATTGAAGTGGATACGTCTCTGTCCTCCAAGCGCATCATCAGAACTTTGAACAGAGCCATTGACATGCACGGCAAACCTGCAGCCGTAAGAGTGGATAACGGACCAGAGTTTACCTCAAACGAATTCGAACTGTGGGCAAAAGAAAAAGAAATCGCCGTTCAGTATATCCAACCTGGAAAACCCATGCAGAACGGCTACATCGAACGTTTCAACAGAGTGTATAGGGAAGCTGTTCTGGATGCTTACCTGTTCTTTGACCTTTACCAGGTAAAACAACTAACAGCAGAATGGATGGAGGAATACAACCTCAGAAGACCACATGAAGCACTAAATAATCTTACCCCTGAAGAATGGAAAAACAACATAGTTGATAATGAAACTACTCTGACCTAAAACTGTCTGTGAAAAGGGGTACTTACACCTTCAAACCAGTATTATTTGAGAATACTGGCTGCCCACCTTCATCAAAAACAAATTGCGCCGTAAAAAATGGGGTTTTTATGAAGAATAAATCAGGTTCACCATCCGCTGTTGGAGTAATATAAGAGCTGCCGTTATCTCCAGTTACTTGTGAGGACAAGGGCGCACCATTAACCATGTGATTAGCTACCTGTTGCCCCCATTGTCCTGTACCTAAATAACCATTGGGTAATTCATCAGGAAAGCCTCTTACAACCCGAGAAACACCACCGCCAGCATTCAATTGCCATCCCAATCCGATGTTCGATGCATAATCCTGAACTTTTATTCCCCTTCCGCTCATGTAATTAATTGCAATGGGAATTGAAAAATCTTTTGCTCCCAGATTGCAGATTGGAACACTAATCTGAGCCGTACCGGTATATAAATCTACTCCAGTTGAACTACCTCCTCCAGTGGTAAGAAAGCTATTATTGACAGAAGGCAGGCCAATATTATTCTGAGACTGTGCGAACAGTTCTATACTTATAGCAAGAAGAATAAAAAGAAATATATGCTTCATAGTTAAATTATATATGCAAAAGCTATTTAATGTTATATCCTACCCTGAACAGCACTGCCTGTGTTCTGGGTACTTGTTGGTAGCTGAGGAAATCCCAAAGCAGTTTGATATCTCCTTTTAGCTTTTTGGAAATTCTATACTTTCTACTCAAGCCAAGTAGCCCACTGGTTTGCCAGCCTTGGAGGCCATGGAGTTGCTGTACGGTTTGAAAGGCGTTGCGGTAATTCTGTTCATAGCCTCCTGATAAGTAGAAGCTTCCTTTGAGCTTCATGTCTATATAGCTACGGAGCCCCAACCCTTCATGTGTAATGCGGATATGATCCCAGCCCCTGCCCCAGCCGATCTTGTAAGATGCACCTATTCCAATGGAGCTGTTATCGGTAAATTTATAGCCCAGGGAAAGTCCCAAGTCAGAGGTGGCGGGAAAATAGCTCCTCGCCTTTTGGCTCTGGATGTTGGCACCGTATTCCAGCCGATGCAAAAATGTTTTGGTCTTCTGCGCATTGGGTTTGAACCCTTCAAGCATGTCGATGTCACTGCTGCTGTTGCCGTAGGCGCCGCTGCTGTAGTGCGATAGCTTGTCCTTTAATGATGATAATTGTCCCTGTGCCCCCTGCATATTTTGTTGCAGTATTTGTTGCACCCCTGCCCCGGAACCAAAGCGGCCCTGGAGGCCCTGCTGCACCGAAGCCCTCGTTTGCAGGCCTGCCAGCGAGGCCGCTGCCACAGTGCTACTACCGGGAAGAGAAAAAAGTGAACCTAACTGCGAGTGCTTATGAAAGAAGTCCTTATAAGCTTCTGTTTGGGATAATATCTCCAGGAGCTTTTGTTCCAGTTTGGAGGGGTCTTCCCAAAGTGCGCGGTATTCCTTTATTTGTTGCGAATAATAATAGGCCTGTTTTTGAAAACCTTTTAGATTTTTGAGCATGCCAAGCCTGCCGAGGTTTTCCTGCAAAAAGTGCCTCCGCTCTGAAAGAAAGCTGCGGATTTTTTCAGTTTGGTTCAGTTGATCTTGAAGCGAAGAAAGTTGGGAAAGAGCACTGGCAAGTTCGGGACTTTCTAATTTTCCGCCTTTTAGAAAGTTTAGGGCTGTGGCAAGACTGTCCAGACGTGGAGAATAGATCTGGCTAAACTTTGATAGATTCTTTGGTGCCTGTTTGAGGGCCTGGTACTTCTCTTCCACCCCATCAAACAATTGATTGGCCAGTGTAGAGTCTTTTCTGAAGAGCTTTGCCTTCAGCTTTCGCTCCTGGTGCAGGAGTTTGGAAAGATACCTTTCGGTATGTTTATCGATCTTTTGTAAAACGTTGGCTGAACGCTCCTCCATTTCTCTGAAAGCCTTCGCTGCAAATGGGATTGGCTCCGCCGACTGGGGCCTTTCCTGCCCTCTGAGCAGAGGTGTGAAAAGCACAAGGCAAAAGGCAATCAGGGGAATTCTTATAAATATGTGCATGGCAGCAATACAAGTACACACAAAGTAGAAAGACTGTTGCCGCTGCACAATCCGTTCGAGTACTGAAAATGATATCCGTATTTGTACGGATACAGAACCTGAAATTTTTTCCTATCATTGAAAGAACATCTACCAAAACAACTCCTTATGGCAACACAAAACTTTATCAAGGTCTTTCTTGCTGATGATCATTGTCTTTTCCGCCGCGGTGTCCGTTCGGTAATTGATAGCTTGCAGGCAGAAGGACTTACTGTTATCGGTGAAGCTGCTGATGGCACTGCGCTCATTGATGCATTAACAAGGATGGAGCCTCATGTTGTTTTGATGGATATTGGTATGCCGGGGCTCAGCGGGATTGAAGCCACTGCAATATTAAAGCAACGGTATGCCCACATCGGGGTGATCGGACTCTCCTTTTCTGATCACAGCGGCGATGTGCTGGCGATGGTACATGCCGGTGCAGATGGCTACTTATTGAAAGACACGCAGGCAACAGAATTAGTGCATGCCATTAAACTAGTGCACAGCGGCTACTGCTATTATACACCAGCTGTCAGTACCTTTTTAAAGGCGCGGATAAAAGAAGAAAGAAATGTACAAATGAAACTCGCATTGACCCCGCGAGAAAAAAAGATTCTCCAAATGATCTGCCAGGGGCAGAGCAGTAAAGAAATAGCGCAGGTGCTCTTTGTAAGCAAGCGAACCATTGACAGCTTTCGCGAAAAAATTATGAAAAAGACAGGTGTGAAAAATTCAATGCAGTTGCTGCGATATGCCTTGAAAGAAGAAATCATAAGGGAGTAAGAAAACAAATAGTCCCCTAATCGTCACGCTATTCATACCATCTGCTAGGTTATGGCCTGCAAGGTTCCGCGTCTTTGCTTACCCCCAGAAATGGAAAGAAAAAGGATTACCACATAACAAAGCATACTAATGCCGAAGAGAATGTAAGAGACCAGTGGAATTCCCTGGCTGAAAGTAGCTCTGTTATAGCCCTCCTTGTCATTGCCGAAAAACACAACCAAAGAACTCAGCATCAGCAAAAGGCCCATCACACTGACAACAAACGATAACACCCTCCTTTTACCAGACCGGAGTTGATACCCGGATAACACGAGTAATACACCACCAATTGCCAAAAGCGCATGGAGGGCCCCATGGGGTAATGCCAGCAAAATATATAGCAGGTATACGCCACCAAAATGTTCACCACTCACCAACAAGAGGCAAAACAACGTGATAACCACTACCGGGTGGCCTAAGATGTGGAGCAGTTTCATGATAAAATTTTTTTGTTAATTACAAGGACCTGTCGAATTACCTGCCCAGGCTTTTACAACACCAATCGTGATATTGCTTGCTTCGGGATCACCGGATACCTTCATTTGTTTCAGTTTATTATACAAGCCCTGTGGGGTACGTGTACCAGCGGCAGTCATACCACCAGGTATCTGGTATAAAGGTATCTGCAATTTATAGCTTCGGGTTTTATTGAAAACATCCAATGCAAAATCCGTACAATTGTACTCGTCGATGTCGTATTTTATTGACCGTGCCAGGTAAAGAACTTCCATAAGGGTGCTTCTGAAATTCTCTGGGCTTAAATTCATCTTTAGGGATGCATTAAACTCATGGTTGCTGTTGTCAACAAACTTGCCTTCGATGGGCGCATTGGTAAGTGCTGTTTTCCAACCGGACTTTGGATAAAAACCAATGTTTTGAGAGACAGTTTGGGTGCTGTTTGATTTACGAATATTAATAAACACATGTCCCGGAGAACCTGAATTGTAATCCAATAATTTGCTCGGATCACTATCGATGGGTATATCCGTCATGATCTCAATGGAACAAGTAGATCCTGCATCGGGTATACCATCAAAGCATTTGATGAATTTTTCGACATCAATCGGATCAAGTTCACCCTGCGTCTCAACATCGACCTGGATCATGTTCCCACCGCCTCCATAAGAACCACCTGTACCACCGCCACCTCCGAAGTAGCCATCTGATCCATAATTTCCGCCACCGGATGATCCATAATATCCACCGGAATTCCCATCAATAGCACTGGCGAAGGAGTTTAACATGTACCAGGTGGAATAACTATAGGTATAGTCACCCGGCTTTGTGTAAACGATGATCACTTCAGGCAGTATGTTTTCAGGCTCATGGACGGCAGTGCGATGTGCCCTCCGGTTATGGAAAGATTCAATATAGCCATTCCGGATTGGCGAATTCAATATGGGTCGCCGATTTAAGGAAAAAATTGAAATATTACCTTGAAAGGCACTTTTCCTGGAAGGCCCACTGCCTTCTTCCACGACGCCACCTTCCAGGCGTATGACCTTTCCTCTTTTGATCAGACCTTGCCTGGTAGTTTCTACAATCACAAAATCGTTTTCAACAGCCTTGCCCCGGAAAGGTACCCGTAGAAAATAAAGCTGTATACTATCCACACCGGAAAAGATTGCCCGCCTAAAATCCAGTTCCTGATAATCAAGTAAAACCATACTGTCTTTGAGTCCAGCCTTAACCCTTTCCAGGTATGAATTCGGCTGGCGCTCCTGCTCCTTTTTACACGACAAAAAAAGTAAAAAGCAAAGTGCGCTGAGTGTAAAAAACTGCTTCATGGTGATTGGTTTCAGTTATAAAAGTAGTTGGGTCTAAAAGTGATCAGAATTAAAAATGGATAAGAAATCGCCAGCAATCACTTACCTGTTAGCATTGAGACCGCAAGCTCTGGGGCAAGTATTTTCTGTATTAAACGGGCACGTTCTCTTCCTCTGTTCGTGGATAAACAGGCATCACCATTGCGTACTTTTTACGTATTCACCTTTACTCCACCTTTACTATCTCTTTCGCATCTATTTATCATCTGCGGATAGGATTCGGATTGTCACGCAAAGAAAAACGTTACCTGATAAAATTGATTCTTGGATGTCACCAAATAACACCAGTATTTATACGGAAATCCACAGAATTTATACAGTATTTTATCCTGGATAGACAGGATAAAATACAAAGACGATACTTTAGCGCAATTAGCAACCAAACAAAAAGTTTTGAAGGACCCTACGCTATGAATTGTGCGGATGAAACCATATCGATCTTACTGGCAGAAGACCATACCATCGTCCGAGAAGCCTTACACGATCTCCTGCAGAAACAAAAGAATTTTCATGTTTTGGAAAGCACCAGTAATGGAAAGGAGTTATTAGACCGGGTGCGCCAGCATAAACCGCATATCGTCATTACTGATATTGCCATGCCGCTTGTAAACGGGATAGAAGCCACCCGGAAAATCATCACTGAATTTCCGTCTACAGGGGTGATTGCTTTAACCATGTATGATGAAACACATCTGCTCATGGATATTGTCAATGCTGGCGCCCGCGGTTACTTACTCAAACATGCCAGTCAACAGGAACTCTTTGAGGCCATTGAAGTGGTACATGATGGCGGCACCTTCTACACCCGTGATATCTCGGATAAGCTGATAGCCCTTGCGGCCAAGACCAGGTTCCGACTAAAACCTTCCGAGCAAATCGAATTCACACCCCTGGAAACTGAAATCATTCAACTCGTCTGCGAGCAATTATCCAGTAAAGAAATTGCTGAACGGCTGAACCTGAAAAGGCGCGCTGTGGAAAGCTATCGGGAAAAGATCCAGCGTAAAATCGGTGCCCGGAATATGATTGGGATTGTTCTGTATGCGATTAAGCACAGGCTCTACCACCCATTGTAAAACAAGGAGGCAAGGTTCTATCTTTCTACCCTGCTTTTACTCTTTTTTCTGTACAAACGGAACTATTCATTGTGGGTTACCTGCACATCCATAACCGGTTCCTGCGGGCAACCTTCCAGCCAGAAAGGAACCATCACAAAGTAAAAATTCACCGTGATGCTGTAGTTTCCCATTCATTAAATATCTCCGTACCACCTATTTTAGTATTCCTCCGCATCTGCAAGATTTCAACAACACTGCTTTCCGAAAAGGGATCATGACACTGCATACCACGGAATGAACCCGTCGTACTGTCCGATAGCCGAAAAGCAACCTTCCACTGCAAATCACTACACCATGACCAACAGGAATACACTGTTAACTCCGGAAACAAAAGATACCCTGCAGGCACTTCAGACGTATATTCTGCATAACCTAGATAAAACACTGACGATTGAGAGCCTGACCAAACAAACAGGGCTGAATCCTTCGAAATTGAAAGCAGCCTTTTCACATTTTGCCGGACAAACCATCCACCAATACATTATTCAGCAACGGCTCCAAAAAGCAACAGAACTCCTGCAGTCCACGAACAAACCCATGAAAGAAATTGCTTCCCTCGTGGGTTATAGTGAACGGAACTTTTACGCCTTGTTTCAAAAACATAAACATTGTTCCCCCCATTCCCTTCGCTCCTTTCCGGTTGAATAACACCGCATACGGTTTTAGCATAACAAACTTCTTTTTTAGCAGAACTCCCGTTTTTCCCCTTCAGAGAAGTTGTCAACTTTTGTAGTGAAATCCTGCACGTACCGGAGGAGAACAACAAGCTCTTAACCAAAAAAAGTTTTATGCAGTTAAAATCCCTGGTCACCTGGACCTACACCACACTGGTTTTCCTGTTTGCTTACACAGCCACAAGTAAACTGATGGCCATTGACCAATTCAAAGATGTGCTCTGGCAGGCCCCATTGCTTGGTAAAGCAGCAAACTTTTTTTCCTGGCTGGTACCACTAACGGAGCTGGTGATCGTCGGTCTGCTCCTTATTCCCTCTACCCGGCTAACCGGTTTATATACAGCAACAGCATTGCTCCTGCTGTTTACAGGTTACCTGTTGTATATGTTACTTTTTTCACCACACCTGCCCTGCCAGTGCGGAGGCATCATCAGTACGCTGGACTGGAAAACACACCTGCTGGTTAATCTCTTTTTACTTGTTGCCGCAGGGTCCAGCATTCGAACGTATAAACGGTCACCTGAAAAGGCTGCAGCATAGCCAACAGACCTGGTGTGCAGAACCACTCCAACGGTACTGCACACCAGCAAACATATTGCGCAATCAGGGGTAGCCGAAAACCTGCAGAACAGAGTAGGCAGTATCATTCACGAAATACATTCTAACATGAAAAAGTTCTTTCCCGGCATGCTGGCGGTAGTACTTGCTCTTGCAGCCAGTGCTTTTACAGCGCCCAGCCAAGACAGCTCCACAACCAATGATCCTCAACTACACTGGTTTGATTCCCGCACCGGTGCCTACCTGGGTTTCCGGACTGCAATCGAACAAGACAACCTGTGTCCCGGTTCCGGCAGCGATTGTGCAGATGGCTTTACCGCCAAAACCGTCAACAATCAGCCGGATGGGGATTACATCCGAACAGTAGAGCGGTCTCCCCAGTAGCCCCAAAAAGGAACCGCCGCCAAGCGGTTCCTTTTTAGTCTTTTACCAGGACAATTACCGGCAGTTCCCGCTCTTCCTCTACCAGGTCTAATCCGTATGCCTGAAAGGAAGCACGCACACAACCAAAATCCTCCACCCGATGGCAGATGGTTAGATCAACCATACCATTATATCCTGTCTCATTGACGACCGGATAGGGAAGCAGGGATCGATTATTCAAATTGTTTTCCACCAGGGTTCGAAGCGAAATATTCTGTACACTGAACTTCTCCTCATCTTCATATACATCCGGGGCCCGGTCTGGCTTCGCTTTGAATTTTTCAAGGGAGTTGATCCGCTTTAGGACATACACCTTTCGTTTCTGACGTTCCATCCTGCTCTTTACCCCAAAGGCCCTGTCCAGGTCCGTTTTCATCCAGCGATGTGCCTTGCCAACAGATGTATCTTTCAGCACGAGGTCATAACAAAAGCGCGATTGTTCATCATCTTTCGCTGTCCCAGCACTGCGACCTTCAAAAACGAGTTGCGATGCGTGAAAATTCCGCATTTGCTGAAAAGCAAGCCTGTATAAGCGACCAACAGGTTGATTCACGGCTACAATCCGGACCGTACTGTCTCGCATGTCGAATCTGGCCATGTTCGTTAATGTACCAATCCCTGAACGGAATCCACCCAGGTAACTGTATTGCACCAGGCTGTTTTTATGCTCGGGGTATTCATTGATCATCAGAGGTGTCAGGGAGTGGTAAATATTGGGATCGGAATGTTCTTTTTTCACCGCCAGCGAGTGCGGCCTGCCGCTGCAAAAAGCGGCCAGGTTTTCAGCGGTCAGTTCCTCATGGCCGGTAATCTCAATAACCTTTCCCTGTGGATTGACCCAAATAAAATGGGGCTCTGTCCGGTGCGGAAAATGCCTGCGGAAAACTGTATCGCCGGTTGCAATGGGGATGCGCACATCCTGAAGGTAAGGCACCCCGGACAGGACCTTGCGCACCTCTCCCTCCCCTTCGGGCGTGATGAGTAAGACTTCCAGATCCTTTTGAAACTGTTTGCGCAGGGCGGACAGTTCCGGCAGCAGTTTTCTCCCTACATCGCAGTGGGTATTCCAAAGACCAAGCAACCAGTATTTTCCTTTGGCGGGTGCTTTTATTTTCTTTAAAGAAGGCAAACCAGTGACATTGCTAAACAACGCTTTTGGACAAGGATCGCCAATGCCGACTGTTTGCGATTTGGCCTGTGCTGCCATCCCCAGCAGGCAGGCGAATACAGCTACTATTTTCATTGGTAACCTCCATTTTGTGTTAAGGCGGGATTCAGCAGGATCTCGCTTTGCGGAACCGGAAACAGGGCGGCATAGGGCTGCCAGGTGGGCTTCTGTGCACCCAAAACGGCATCGAGGCGGCCGGTCCGTTTGAGGTCCAGCCAGCGGTGCCCCCATTCGGCAAACAGTTCAAGGCGACGTTCCTGTTCGATGGCTGCCAGTAAAGAAGCCTGGTCCTGAACAGGGGTAGGCGCCAATCCTGCACGGACCCGGATGCTGTCCAGGTCTGCCCGGGCTTCCTCCAGCTTGTTCTGGCGGGCCCTTGCTTCCGCCCGGATCAGGAGCTGCTCTGCATACCGCAGCACCGTGTAGTATTCAACAGACGGTGTTGAGTATTTGACCTTGTACTTAAAAGGATAGGTATAGGACCGCCCCAGTGCTGTTTTGGTGGCCATCCAGGCCGAAGCCCGCAGGTCACCGGCAGCAAAAGCCGCTTTCAGCTGCGGGGTGATGCCATAAAGGGGCCGGGCGGTAATCGTTGTATTCGGGATCAGGTAAATGGCTTCTGTTGTGTTGAAGCCCTCCTCCACCGGCGCCAGTTGCCAGATGGCTTCTGGGCTATTCGCAAGAAAGACGGCATTTACATCCGGCACAAGTGAAAACTTGCCTGACCCGATCACGGCCCTGGCTTCAGCTTCGGCTTCGGCCCACAGTTGCCGGTACAGGTAGGTGCGTGCCAGCAGGGCTGCTGCCGCCCACTTGTCCGCCCGAACCCGCTTGCCCGAAGGAGCGGTCTGTGGCAGGACCTCCTTTGCGGCTTTCAGGTCTTCGGTAATCTGCGCCCAAACCTGCTGTGCCGGTGTGCGGGGCAGCGTTGCATTGACCCGGTAATCTGTGCCTGTTACCAGCGGAACATCGCCAAATAGATTCACCAAGTAGAAATAACAGAACGCCCGGAGAAACAAGGCCTCGCCTGTCAGCGCCTCTTTTACACCGGGTGACAGGGTCCTTGCTGCCGCCAGGTTTTCAAGGCAGCTGTTGGCCTGGTAGATATGTTTGTACAGGCGCAGCCAGAAGTCCAGGCGCACCACGCCATTGCCGGGTTGCAACCGGTTGGTGTAAAACTCGGTTTCGGCAAGCGTGGGCAGGTTGGGCAGGAGTTCATCGGCGGACAATCCCGCATAGATGGACATGCCCCCGGAAGAAAAGAAAGGCGAGGTGGCCATCATCTGCGTATAAATGCCCGCTACCGCTGCCGTTGCCGTTTCATTGCTTTGAAACACCGTAGCCGAAACCACCCGGTCGGCCGGCGGCTCCAGGGCCACAAATTTTTTACAGGACAGGAGGGTAAATAGGATCAGGAGAAAACAAAAGCACAGGAGATTGGTCATATAGGTCACAGCATGTTTCATGGTTATTTGTTTAAAAGGTGATTTGCAGTCCGGCGGTGAGGGTCCGCAGGGGTGGCATGGCATAGAGCAACTGGTTTTCGGGGTCGGCTCCCTTGTAACCGGTAAGGGTCAGAAGATTTTGCCCCTGCACGTACAGCCGGGCTGCCTGCAGTTTTGCCTTACGCAAAAAATGGGGTGAAAAGTGATAGGAGACGGACACCGTCCGCAGGCGGGCAAAGGAGGCATCTCCATACCCACCGTCCGAACGCCGGAAATGGGACACGGCTGCATAGGCATCGCTCGAAGGCGTGGTTGTATACCGCTGTACACCCGTCTGGTCTCCGGGACGCTGCCAGCGGTCGAGCACATACACCGGTTGGTTGAGCATGGCGCCCGGCACCAGGCTTTCGGTATACAGGGTATTCAGGTAGGTGGCACCGGTTTGCTTTTTAAACACCACAAAAAAATGCGCATCCCAGTTGCGGAAGCGGATGGTGTTGCCCACCCCGCCAAACAACCGCGGGCCTGCAAAACCCGAGACCTGGTAATCACCGGGCGCCTGGATAGTTCCGTTTTTATTGGCGTCTTCAAAAAGGAAAACCCCGGTGGCCGGATCAACACCACTTACCCGTAACCGGTAGAGGACCGACAGCGGCTGCCCCACCACATAGGTGGCAGCATAGGGCGAGGTCTCAATTCCCGGAAAGGAAAGCAGTTCATTGCGGGGCACCGTCAGGTTGGCCCGGGTGGTCCACTGAAAAACCCCGGTGGCCACATTGGTGGTATTGAGCTCAAACTCCCATCCCCTGTTTTCGATCAGGGCCGGGAAATTATCCGTTATACTGAAAAAGCCGGTCTGGGAGGGCAGAGTATACTCCACCAGTTGGCTGGACGAGCGGTTGCGGAACCAGGAAGCAGTGAGCAGAACCCGGCTTTGGAAGAACCCCAGCTCCAGGGCCCCTTCCAGCTTTTTGTTGACTTCCCAACTGTATTGGGGGTTGTAAAGATTGGAAGGGTAAAGCGTGGTAGTGCCCCCGTAGGGCTGCCCTACCGACCAGGCATCCAGGTAGCGATAGTCGCCGATCTGGTCATTGCCGGTGGTGCCATAGCTCCCCCGCAGCTTGCCGTAGGATAGAAAGGGCAGCTGCTCGCGGACAAAGCGCTCTTCAGAGAAAACCCAGGCGGCGCCGAGGGCTCCAAAGAGGGCAAACTGCCGGCCGGGTCCGAAACGGCTGCTGCCGTCCCTTCGCCCCGAAAGATTCAGGATATATTTTCCATCCCGGATATAGCGGATGCGGCCAAACGCAGCGGTGTAGTGGTACTGTGTTTCCGTGTTGCTGCGAAACGAAATGCCCGGTGCTGCGGCCAGAGATCCCAGTAGGGCATCACTGTCGTAACCCGCGGCACCGATGGAGAGGCCCCGGTTGGAGTTTTGCTGAAAGGTAGATCCTGCCAGCAGTTCCAGGTTGTGTTTGCCGCCCCGGTACTGATATTGCAGCCGCGGCTCGGCTATCCAGCTTTGCAGGTGGCTCCCTCCCCACTGCGCCGAACCCCGTGGCGATTGGGCCGGGTTCTGGGCATGGATGGGTATCCTGGCTGCTTCATCCACGCGGAACACGTTGTAGCCAAACGAAGAGATCAGCTGCAGTCCCGGCAGGACCCGGTAGGAAGCCTGCAGGCGGCTGGTCAGGTTGTGTGAAAGCGCCCGGTAAGACCGCTCCAGGTAAGCCAGGGGGTTATTGAATGTGAGTCCCCCTTCTTCCCAGTTAAGTTCTCCCTCTGGCGTATACAGCGCAGGTGCGTGGGGCGGCACGGTGAGCAGGTTTGAAAGGCCGGCATTGACCAGGGTATTGCGGTCGGCCGCATAGGAGGCCGAGAGCTCGGCTGAAAACCGCTTATGAGCCGGGGCATGGGCCAGGTGCAGGCTGAGGGAACCCCGCACATCAGACAGGGGGCCGGGCAGTACGGTGGTTTCGCGGTGGTAGCCCCCGCTAAGCAAAAACGTGGTGCCCGCACTGCCACCGGAAAGCGAAGCCTGGGCTGTATGGGTGTACGCCGTGCCGCCCAGGAGCAGTTTCCGGAAATCGGTATAGCGGGTTGTATCCCAGAGAAAAAGATCGGGTGCATTCTGTACTGTTGGCACCACGCCATCCCCTGCAAACGCCTCCCGGCGCATCCGGAGGTATTGTTCTGTGTTGAGCATAGGCACCGGACGGGTGGCCTTGCTGAAGCCGGCCGCATAGTTGAGAGAAAACTGCGTTTTTCCTTCCCGCCCCCGTTTGGTGGTGATCAGGATGACGCCATTGGCACCGCGGCTGCCATAGATGGCGGTAGCATCGGCATCCTTGAGTACTTCGATGCTTTCAATATCGGCAGGGTTGATAGTACTGAAGGGGCTTAGCCCCGCACCGCCGGCAGAAAGGGAGGACGAGAGGCGGTTGACGGAATTGTTGTTGGGCGCAAAGGGCACCCCGTCGATGATAAAGAGCGGTTCGCTGCCCTGGGTCAGCGAGGCCTGGCCGCGAAGCTGCACGCTGATGGACGCACCGGGCAGGCCGCCAGATTGCACAACGGTGAGCCCCGGTATGCGGCCTTCCAGGGCGGACAGAGGATTTTGCACGGGTTGGCGGCTGATGTCTTCGGCTGAAATCCGGCCCACATTGCCGGTATTGAAGCGGCGGGTAGTGGTGCCATAGGCGATGACCACCACATCGTCGAGGGAAGAGATTTTTCGGATGAGTTGCACCGTTACCGGGCTGCGGAAATGGAAATCGATAGCTTCGCGGAAGGTCTCATAGCCAACAGCGGAAACCAGCAGGGTATCGTGTAGCTGTAGGTTGGTAAGGGTAAAATTGCCGTTTTGATCAGTTGTGGCCCGGGGGCCCATTGCGGTGGCCCGTTGAATGGCGACTGTGGCACCGGTGAGGGGTTCCCCGTTTTCGTTGACCACTTTCCCGTTGACGGAAAGGGGTTGACACATGGAAAAGATGGGGCATAGCAGAGCCAGTATGAGCAGTTTTCTCATTTTGAACAATTAGAATGAACAATGGAGTGAAGAAAAAGGGCAGCGCATAGCCGAGGGGTTGAGAGGTTGGGCGCACTTACTATACACCAAACGTTAGCCAAAACAGGAGAAAGAACTGCCGGTGCCCTTCCCTCCCAACCCACTGCGGCTATGCCGGTTTCACACGGGTTTTTTGGGCTTTTTGGCAAAGAGAATTGTTGCGGCACTAAGGCCGGCAGCAAGCTTTATGGGTATAGTTGTACAAAAATGGGCAGCGTTGAGCAGGTACATGGTTGCTTACATTATGGGGTGAAGAAGTACAAACCCGAGGTAAGCAAACAGGGCAAAAAGCGCAGGCTCACTTACCGTCACCGTGGCCCTGAGAAATGCCTGACTTCGTAAATGAGTGGCTCCTGCGCGGAGCGGTTGTATTCGTTTGAAAGAAATGTCTTTGGGGAATTTCTCAGGTTCCGGTGACATCAACTTTGAATTGTAAAGGTTGGAAAAAGGGTTGAGAGAAGAAAAAATTTGACTTCACTTCAGTTCAACCGGGGCTTGAGATTATATCACCGGTGCGTTTTGTTCTTGCCTGTTGCAGTTGTTCTGTCGCGAGCACATGCTTCCTGTCGCGCAAGTGTCGCAATTAGTTAAAAATGTCGCGCAAATGTCGCGCAAATGTCGCGAATGATTGAGAATGTCGCGCATTTTGTCGCGATTCACCAAAAGCGCTTACTTTGTATCAAATGGCAAAGGAGAAAATACCAGCAGTCAACATGCAAGCAAGCTCTCTGCTTCCTGCCCTGGAAGCCTTTTCAGATGGCGTAAATATAGAAACCCTGAAAGGGGCAATAAGCTTTACCGGTTCCAACCGTACGCTTCAGCGTTGGCTTGGAGACTTGATCCGGGAGGGAAAGGTGTATACAACCGGAAGAAACAAAGCCATCCGTTACCACCTTGCACAGCCGGTACAAAGCCTAACAGATAAGGCCGCAACCCTAAGAACAAGTGGGCTAAATCTTTCTGAACAAAGTCAAGCGCTTATGAAGGTTATCCGCCAACCGTTGGAAGCCCGAAAACCGGTTGGCTACAACCGTGGGTTTTTGGATAGGTATGCGCCAAACATTACAAGCTATCTAACCTTACGGGAAAAAAAGAAACTCGCCGAAACCGGCAGGACCACTACCGGTGACCAGCCGGCCGGCACGTATGCCCGCCAGATCCTGAACCGGCTCCTGATTGATCTTTCCTGGAACTCCAGCCGGCTGGAAGGCAATACGTACTCCTTGCTGGACACGCAACGCCTGCTGCTCGAGGGAACGGCCACTCCGGAAAAATCGGCCCGGGAAACACAAATGATCCTGAACCACAAAGAAGCCATTGAATTTTTGGTGCAAAATGCCGATGACTCCATTGGCTTTAACCGCTATACGATTCAAAGCCTGCATGCCTTGTTATCGAACAACCTTTTGGGAGATCCCGGTGCTTCGGGCCGGCTGCGGAGTTTTGGTGTGGGCATTACCAGTTCGGTGTATACACCACTAGGCATTCCGCAACAAATCGCAGAAATGTTTGACCTTATCCTGGAGAAAGCCTCAGCCATCAATGACCCTTTTGAACAGGCCTTCTTTGTGATGGTTCACCTGCCCTATCTGCAACCCTTTGATGATGTAAATAAGCGGGTTTCGCGGCTGGCAGCCAACATCCCGCTGAACCGCCATAACCTTGCACCCTTGTCCTTTACCGAGGTGCCACAGGATGTTTATGTATCCGGCCTCCTGGCTGTATATGAACAAAACGACGTGAGCTTGTTAAAGGATGTTTTCCTATGGGCTTATGAGCGTTCAGCGGCACGCTATGCGGCCTTGCGCCAGACCCTGGGAGAGCCCGATCCCTTCCGGTTGAAGTATCGTGAGCAGATTCGTGCCGTTATCCGTGAAATCATCATGGGCGCCCTTTCGAGAGCGGATGCGCCGGGGCAAATAAAACACGCGGCTTCGTTCCTGCCGGAACCGGAGCAGCAACGATTTACAGAAGCGGTTGAGACAGAGCTAATGAGTCTGCACGAAGGAAACTTTGCCCGGTACCTGGTGACGCCGAAGCAATACCAAAATTGGAAAGCAGCGTGGGAAGCATAAGCTCCCATCGATTTGAAGAAGAATGCACAGTACTGCTCGGATCGGCCGGGTTTATACCTGCTATTTTCAGCATGTTCATTTGTCGTGCCTGGAAGGATTATGCAGGGTTCTTTTGTTCTTTACAGGTATACCTCACAGGAGGTATAAAAAAGACTGTGGTGGCGCTACCGCGAAATCTGCATTGAGACACAAGGGCTTCCTGTATCTTTTTACTTTTTTTATCTGAATGGCATGTCCCCTGGACTTATCCGCGAAATAACGAAAGAAAAATTCCTCGCTAATGCCGGAATACTCCTTTGTCCGTTGCCACAAGGCTTCAATGTCATCTGTCAAAATGGCCTCGATCTCGAACTCACCCACCACTTTTTGAACGGGTGATGAAGCATACACCACTACCGTTGACACCTGTCTGTTTTTAAACATCACCCGTCGGAACTCATATTTTTTTTCACCACTAAAAATTTTTTCTGCGAACACGGGTTTAATCGACAATAAGACTTTCATTACTTTGAGAATCTTTAAGCACAAGCTGTAACTGATCCATGCTAATGGCTGAAAACCCTCTTGGTACCGACATGATGTCTTTGATGATTCCCAGTTCCACTAACCGGGCCAAATTAGGTCTTTTTCGTAAGGAATAAGCATATAAGAATTCCACCACAAAAGGCTTAATCCCTTTATAACGCGTCCAGAATTCCATTAGCGCATCATCAGTAAAAAATGTCTTTTTGCGGCAGATGTCGTGGAGTTCTTTTGGGCTCTGGATATTGTTGTATACTTTCTCCACGATGCCGATGGTGGTGGCCACACCGGCATGCTTACCACCGGTACGGTAAAAAAGAATAGCATCGCCGGGCTTTAGGTTTCGTTCGTAGGAATGAGAAATATAAACCTTGCTTAAGGTGTTGCGGTGCGGCTCGTTTTCTTTGAAGTTGGCAGGCGACTCGGTGTTCAGAATGGAATCGGGCAGCAACTCCGTATGGTAGGCTGGCCAGATGGGAACAAAAAAGGGAGTGGCCTTTTTTGAAACAAAGGGAAAGGTGAGCCGGGGTGCAATGAGGTTGGCACTCCGGCTAAAGTCACGGACATATACCTTTTCATTACCGGTTGGTGTTGCCTTCTCCCCGTGAAGCACAAAACCCCATTCCTCCAACAGTTCAATGAGGCGGACTTGCTCCGGCGATTTGTCAAAGATGGTGACATAAATCTCCTCCACCTTATTCACAAGCGCATTGTCAAACACGATTTTCAGGAACCGCTCTCCTATTCGGTATCCACTCAACTCCACCTTTAACGTACCAATTTTCAAGCGTTTTTTTGGCGTGAAGAGGAGCTGTATATCACGGTAGTTCTCACCGGCTCCTTCTGTTTTTATATACAGGAAGCCTACCAGTTGATTCTTGCGGTAACAGACGTAGGCAATTTCATCCGACTTCCGGTGAAACCATTTATCGAAGCCTTGGTAATCTTCCCGGAACGAATCGAAAAACGGAAGACTGACATCCAGGCTGCCAAAGTATGTTTTCTGCACTGAGAGTACTTTGTAGTTCACAAGCTCCGGGTGTTCGGCCATGCATTTTTCCACAAAATGTGAAACGGTGAACACTTTATCTCCTAGTCCTAAACTCTTGGCTTTGCGATGAAGCTTCCGGTCTTCGGTAATAAAAAGATCCACCCTGTCCTGCACCAGTTCATTCAACAGGCGGGAGTCGTTCCTGTCATTGTCGTCTTTATCCATGCTTGCAATTATCGCTTCGATGGAGGTGTGTCGTGGCGCTTCTGTTTTCAGCAGGTGGTAAGCTTCCAGCTTCACTTGCATGGTCCGGACAACCTGTGTATCATGATGTTTAGCAATTTCCGCTGCTGTCAGAGGGTGTATGCATTTAGTGTATATCAAATGATCGAGCCAGCGGAACAACTGGCCAATGGATGGGAGCACCACTTTGGCTGTTTCCCGGTGAATGACAATATTGGTATCCAGGAGAACTCGCATAAAAATTGTTTACGGCGGTTGAAGTTCGGTGAGAAGTAAGATGTTGACAACCGTATTTGTACGGTATCAAACAAAACACACTCTGCATCAGCGAACATGTTAAGCCGAAGAAGTATAATTTTCCGGTACATTACAAACTGGTCAAAAGCAGGAAAACCACAACTCCATTTTACATCCTCAATCAGCAGAAATCACCCATACTTATCACCAAGATTATTTACCTTGAAAGTTTCACTGTTGTACAGTTTCTACAGCTTTGTGTAATTAAATTTTGTCACGAAAAGGCTGCCACTATATTGCAGGCCAGAAGAAACCCCCATGTCGCTTAACAAAACACTACTATTCATCGGTACTGCTAAAGAATCAATGATTCCGAAAGAATTGCACGAAGTCATGAAGACCTATGAAAAGGTAGCGCCGATTCTAAAAATCCATAGAGAAATTTCTACGATGCAGCAACAGTTCAGGTTCGCTACCACCGATTATGATAGCTTGCTTTCCAAAATAATCGAGCTATCCCAAAACCTTCCGAAAGGGGAGCTTCGTGAAGCTTTTCGGCAAATGCGGCTTAAAGATATTATGGCCTACGAATGGTCCGTTCCTGAGCAAGATGGCGAGGAGCCTTCGGTTGTACTGGACACGACTTCCCGGATTCAACGTGTCATTGCCGATATCTATGCCGATCATGCTTCCCTACTAAAAGTAGATCCCCGACTATTTGAAGAAGTCATTGCAGAAATTCTGGCCAAACAGGGCTTCTCGGTAGAGTTAACACAACAAACACGCGATAACGGCTATGATATTCGGGCCATTCAGAAAATCGGGGATCACCCGCCCTTAAAGTTCCTGGTTGAATGTAAACGGTATACGGGCGGGGTTGGCGTAAACGTTGTACGCAGTTTTCACCATGTACTGCTCAAAGAACAGGCGAACCGTGGTATCCTGGTCACCACGTCTTATTTTACAAAAGGGGCACTCACAGAAGTACAAAATCCATGGCTACTGGATTTTCGCGACAAGGACAAGGTGCTGGATTGGGTGGATGCGTATTATAAAAAGCACCTGCGTTAGGCAACAAGTTTTTTCTTCACAGAAAAGGAGAGAAAATGTGTGAGCAGGTTCACCCAAACTATATGATCCGCCAGGGGCATGAGATTTACAATAAACCCATCAATTTTTTACAGTCACCGGAAATCTGGCTAAAAGCATTGGTACTTCGCACTAGCGAATGAACGGATATCAAAGTTTCAAAATACCTTCTTCGCCTAAGTAAAAAACTCGCACCTCCATAATTGAAGTAAAAAGTATTGCGTTAACTTTAAACCACGATAAACCACAGTTATGAACATTGGCGATAAAATACGGAAAGTGCGGGAACTGAAAGGCTACAAGCAGGAATACGTGGCCGGCAAATTAGGCTTGAGTGTAACAGCTTACGGCAATATTGAACGCAACGAAAGCAGCCTGACATTTGACCGCTTGGAAGAAATTGCCGAAGTGCTGGAAGTAAGTGTGCAGGATATTTTGAATATTCCGGAACAGTTTAATGTTCATTCAATTGTAAATTCTCAAGTCGGGTTTAGTCAGTCTGGGTTTAATTATTATGCTGGTAAGAAAAACGGTAATGATGAAGAAAGTGAATTAGCTGCCTTCAAGCTGTTGATCGAGAACTTGCAAAAAGAAAATGATTACCTGCGTCAACAAAATCTACAATTAATGGAACTGCTGAATAAGAAAATCAGTTGACCAGCAAATGAATTAAAAGTCTTCTAATTGCTGTTTGCATATTTTCTCAGCTGCAAATAAAAGCCCATCTACTCTTTCGATTAAAATTGCTAATTCTTCTGCTGAAACATTAAAGTCATTATTGTAGCGAGCATCAATATATCCTTTCTGTAAAAGTGAGAATAAATACTCTTCTTCTTTTGTATTACATGGGAATATCAAATACAAATCAGAAGAGTAAGCTTTTGAAAGACTACGTAGTTTATCCAAATTGTGCGTTTTGGGTTTGTATCCGGTAAAAACCAAAAGGACAGTATTGTAAATCCGTTCAGCAGCTTGGTGCAAATAAAAAATACTATTCTTAAGACTTTTTCTTTCAAATGCGTTTTTGGCATCAATCAAAAATTCTTTTGCACTGCTAAACCAATTCTCAAAATCTCTTTGAGCAATTTCTTTCCTTTCTTCTGGACTCAAATCCTTTGGCTCATTAAATGCGATGTTCCCGGTGTCATAAAGCAAAATACCTTCCTTCACAATGTCGATAAAGAAATACTGCCCTTCGTTTAGCGTTCTGTTGACATATTCAATGTCATGTGTAATAACATTTACCGGCACACGAAAGCGCAGGCGGCTTTTAATTTGGTCGGTTATTTCGTGGTCTTTTCTTCTTTCGCCGGCTTTTGTTACTACTAACAGGTCGTAATCACTGATGTATTCGTAAGTTATGTGCCCCTCAGTGTAACGATCTTCTACCCAGGTGTCGGTGGCATAGGAGCCGAATAGGATGATTTTTTCGGGTGAAATTGTTTCTACAATTAGTTGGGTTACTCGCTTGAGTTCTTGTTGTTTGCTTTCTGGCAGATGGGAAAGGGAGGTCTTCATAAAAAACAAAATTACCTCCTTTATTTTGAAAGGATGGCCTTACGATTAAGTAGTACGACAACTTCTTTTCACGAAAGTATTTAAGGTTTGAATCATGTAATCTCTATAACAAAATCAATTCAAATAGCTAAGGGTTCAAGTCTCAGCGAGTTCATAGCCATTGTGATTAAAAAATCAACCTATCTCGAGAATACATAATTCATTTTTATATTGAACATTCGATCTTCAGCCTCTGTTGACCGCAGAGCTTCCAGTGATGAATAACTGAAAGAATAATTAATATGTCCTGGAGGAAAATTAAGTTGAACGAATTGAATCGGTTCAACATTCTCAAACAGAACAGTGGTAAATGCAGTCCCTCCAATTTCTGCCTTAAATGACAATGGAATCTTTTTGTTAGTGACTTTAACTTTTATTCCTTCAGGGAGTACTAAGGATCCATTTTCATTCATGTACTTCAACACAGTATCTTGAGGAAGCTCTAATTCTTTGCTCAATATTGATATGTAGGAATCAAAATAATCTCTTTGGATTTTCTCGTAATATTTGGATAGAGAATCCGGATTATAACCACCATAAAAGCTATGAATGGGAGTTTTATCGTCATAGTAGTAAGTATATATTGTTTGTATGCTGGCAAATAGATTCACTCGTTTTACATTGACTAAGACGAATTTGGTTTGCATAGCGTCTGAATAAGTCCAAGGATTTGAATAACTATAGTTTAATAATAGAGAACATAGCTTTTTACGTTCATTATGATCTTTTTTTACTTTTTCATTTATGAAAGCAACAATTTGCCTTTGTGGAAGTTGCATGTTCATAATAAATGAACTAGGTTCCGAAGGAGTAACAATTCGATTAGTATTCTCAACTTTTACAGACGTAACATTAATGTCAAGATAATTGCCAAAAACCTCTATAGGAAAATAGCCTTTTCCTATATTTTTGATTTCTTCATTAAATGTGGCAATACTGAAATGCTGATTTATTTTGAATTCAATTAATGTTGTCACAATAATGCTAATTGACAATAAATATGTGAAAGTGGTTATCCCAAGAGTAAACTTTTTCTTAGTACTTAATAACTTATATTGAATTTTTATAAATAGATCGATTAGGTTTTTCTGTCCGAACGTAGCTATAAAACAAAGCATGTTCAATAAAATCACTGTTCCGGCAAACTTAAAGTTGAAAGCCATACCAGCCTTCAAATGTGTATAGTAATTCAGAAAACTTGTGAAAAGTGAAACAATAACTAATAATTCGGATGAAATAAATAAGTAGTATATGATATACTTAAATAACAATTTAAGTTGGCAGACCCTCTCATTATCACAATCTAAATAAAGCCTTAATATTATGTAAGATATTGGTCTCCTTAATACAACAATGGGTAAGATCAAAGATGAAAAATATGCAATTGCAACTATCAACTGAGCAGGGGGTGGTAATTCAGCTCTTATAAATATAAAATCGACAACTATTGAGCTTAGAATAAAGAGTAATGTATCGATTACGAATGATGCAAGACGTTTAAGGAGTAGCATTAGTCTTCCGATTTACTGCATGGATATATACTGCTATAAAAATCAGTAGTGTGATTAGTAGTATTTCATATATATATGTAGCAAGGTAAGATTGAAAACCTGTTACTGTTGTTTCAATTGCTGGTTTTGCTTCTCCTCCATCATAAGTAATAAATACATTTTCATCTAGTTGTAATTTAGGCATCTTTCCCCATATATAAAGTGAAACAGATGCTTGCGAAGGAAGTTCAGCAATGTTATCTAAATATATTATTCCACTTTTATCATGAAATGCTATTTTACTTAATATCTCATTCGATTCGTTATCCAGTAAATAAGGAGACGAAATGCCGAAGTTGTTCACTGATGTAACATTTGTGATTCTTAACTTTATACTCTTAACTGTTTTATCGCTCTCATTTTTTAATATAACAGTCCAAAAGTCCTGTGTATTTATGAGATATTCGTAGACAACAGCTGCATCCTGCTGTATACCCTTATTTCTAACTGAATCGACCAAGTACCTATAAACATTATTGAATTTGTTATTTGCAGTACTTGGATAGTTTATTTCCTTTTTATCAATTGACACTGAAAGGTCGCTTGGTCGTATTATAAATTCGTAAATACCGAAAGCTCCACCAATGAAAAAAATCAACATTCCTATTAGAGTTTGATAGGGGCCTATCTTATTGTTCCATTTTTCAACTGTTTGCGTAATACCCATAATTGTATAAAAATATAAAATATGCTTTCAATTAGGGCCTTACGAAAATTGATTGAAAAGCATAACTCTTTTGAAAGAAAACTGTATGTACCCTACAAAGCCAATCAGTTTATAACTGGAGTTTTCTACTTAAATTCGAAAACTGTCATCATCAAACAGTCACGATTTATCTAGACCTAGATTGTTCCGATTTTGGAGCACCAAAAAGCGGATAGAAACACTGCTGCCGCGAGTCTTTCTATCTAAATATGGCCATAAATTGTCAAGAGTTGGCTGAAGTTTGCAACTTCAGCCTATAGATATTAGATGCTCCTTAAAATGAGCTACTAAGTCCATTATTCTTAGCACCAAAAAATCAGAGCTCATCGAAAAAGCCAAAGTCAACCTTCTTCAGGTTTGTACCGGCTTTTCACCTGTACACACATGTTAAACTGGATGGAAAAGTCTTTGAGCTATTTCCCACCAATAAGTATGGTGGTATTCTGCGGAATCATAATTTATGTATGCTGTGCAAAATTCTATAATTAACGAGTGATAATAAATAATCCCTTATTCGTGACCTTCGGGCTAAGCAAGCCAAAAAAGTCTTCCATTCAACTCTCCACCTGTATTCTTATTCTTACCACCAACACTGCTTAAAAAAGAGATTTTACACCTGCTGCTTCACATTGTTCCTAAACATCCAACACCCAATCAAAATCTATTGGCCTTGGTTTACGAACGCTATCGACACATACAATTACCAAATGATGATTAAATCATACCCGATCAAAGTTGCGTCAGAATATTACTGGGCAGGTCTTGTCCTGCGAATTTGTTAACAAATACGACATATTCCTGCACGGTCAGATCTACTATCAACTTTATGCCCGGGTAAGAGAATAAAAGATTATTTACACCTTATTCTCTGTTTTTAGGAGGGGTCCAGCCAGGTGCTCCTTCGCTCAAATCCCCTTCCCGTGGACCTTGTGGCCGTGGTTTTGGTGGGGTGATTCCTTGTTGGCCTTTTTCTATCCGATCCCCTTGCCCTTTTTGAGGAATATTGCCTTGACTTGGTTTTTCTGGTTTGGGCTGATTTTTTTCTGACATATTAAATATTTAAGCTGATAAAAACTAAAAGAAAAGTAATTCCCAGAATAAGAGTAGCTACTGAAATATAGTTAAGCTTTTTGATATTATTATGCCTGCACAAGGCTTGTGTATAATCATAGCATTCATCATCAATTTCGCCAATTGTCTTGTTGTGACAGTTAGAAGTAAATATATGTGACATTAGATTGATCAAAAGCGTAACACCCATTAACCCCCAGGCCAGTATTAAAAATCCTTCATTGGATGCTTGCTTTAAATCACCAACCACATTCTTAATAAAACCAATAGATATCGACAATGAACCAGCGCTGATATATGAAAGCTGTTTTTCAAATGATTCTTGGCTTTTATTTACAAGCTCTCGTAAATGTGTCCGATAAGCTGAGAGTTCAGCACTGACTGGTTTTTCAATTTTTGCACTTTCCTCCATAGAAAACAATCAATTTCATAATTTTCAATGATTCGTTTTCACAAAACTATCTGGCACAGATTCCCATATGCTGGTCTTATTATAAACTTTTCGTTTAAAGGTTCTAAACACTTCGTTTATATCAAATCTTTGGTTGGGAAAGTGTTCTTCAAGCGTTTCATTCAATGCGCGTTTCATCTCAAAGCTTAAATGATCAATGATGTCTTCCATTTTTACTTGTGCCATATCACTCAATTTATAATTTGGGATTCAATAAATCTTATACTTTACTATTTAAAGATTTGATTGTATTCGATTGTAATCTTGAGAACTTGTGGTTATCTTCTTAACAAAGCCTATTCTACTTGTAAGCGCAAAGCCTGATCTACAACTCATTGTAACTTAGCCGCATAGCTTTTCTTTACATACCTGAAGCCTTACCCTTTTTAGGATGGTGCTAATTTAGACTTTGTTGATTTTGTTTTTGGTAATTATTTACTGTCATTGCTGGTGTTTTTCCATTCAGCGATTGGTGCGGATGAAAGTTATTGTACTGGTGCTGCCATTCATCACAGAGGATTCGGAGTTGTTCCAGGTTGTCAAATTCATAAGCATCCAAGACATCTTCTCGAAAGGTTCTGTTCAGGCGTTCAACGTAACCGTTTTGCATGGGCTTACCAGGTTGAATGTAGTTGATTGCAATGCGTTGCTTGCTACACCACTCCACGAAGGCTTTGCTTAAGAACTCAGGACCATTATCCACCCTGATCTGCTGAGGTTTCCCTCTTTGCTGTACAATAGACTTGAGTACATCAACCACTCTTTCACCTGGTATGCTGAAATCAGCATAAACGGCCAAGGATTCCCTGGTACAATCATCCATAATATTCAACACACGCACTTTTCTTTTCGTGGATAAAGCATCGCTGAGAAAATCCATGCTGTAGCTTTCGTTGGGCTTCTGCGCCCGCTGCAATGGCTGTTTTATGCGTGCCGGCAACCTTCGTTTGTGCTTTCTTCTGAGGCCTAGTTTCAGGCATCTGTATACCCGCAAAACACGTTTGCGGTTCCACTTCAGCCCTTCGTTTCTGATCTTGCCATAGTAATCGTCAAAGCCTCTGGTTGGATAGCGTTCAGCCAGTTCTCTCAACTTCTCAATGATTTCCGTATCGTCTTTGCGGCTTTGGTAGTACCATAAAGACTTGTGTAGTCCAATCACCCGGCACGCTCTGCTCACAGTGGCAGCTTCCTCCCCAATACAACTTTCTGCCAACTGCTTTTTCTGAGCAGGCGTTATAACTTTTTTTCGATAACTGCTTTCGCGAGTTGGTGGTCCAGCATCAATTCCGCGTACATCTGCTTTAGCCTGCGGTTCTCGTCCTGAAGCGCTTTGAGTTCTTTCAAATGGGAGGCTTCCATACCGCTGTACTTTTTGCGCCAGTTGAACAGCGTTGCTTTGGAAATGCCGTACTCCCTACATACGTCCAGTGCTTCTCTACCGCCTTCGTACTGCTTTAAAACCTGAAGAATCTGTGTCTCTGTGAACTTTTGTCTTTTCATTGTAGATGGTTTGAAATTAAACAGAAAGTCTATTCCTCAACCATCCTAATAGCAGGGAAGCTTACATACCGACTGCCCTCGCCCCGCAACTGCCAAACGCTTCATTTCCTCTATATAGCCAGTGTTGCTGTACGTATACCTTTGAACCGACCAATCAGAAAATTGAACATCGATGAAGTTAGAATCAATTTCCTTAGCACGAACACCTGATTTACCATTCAACTTTGAATAATGTTGCATCAACTATTTTGATTTAGTAGTTTTCCAGGAATTTATATGAAATAAGATAGCCCCGTCTCCTTCATCGTTCCAAACGCAGATATCGAGTCCCCAGTAGATATTATATTTAGTATTCGATAAACCAATTCTTTCTGAAGAATTGGTGCCTTTAGCTGTAAACAAAAATATTTTATCTCCCTTTTTTACTTCCTTCTTTGAAAACCAATGTGTATGCCGGACTTTGTTTGAAATCGTATGCTCGCCCTTGTACGTAGTATCGGCAATCATAAAATATCTTAGATTACAATCTTCAAGAACAGAAATTTCTACACGCTCCTCTTTCTTCCCATGTTCAACAATACGATCAATTTGTAAGTTCATTTCAAAGCATTTTAATAGTTCATTACATTCTTATTTGTCCTTCATTGGCTTGCATTGTGTCCTACACATTAACACTTTACAACGATTAGCTTTCCCATCTACCTTTCACCAATCGCATGCTCTATAATGACTTCAATTCTTTTGACTAGCAGAACAGCCTTGGTTTTCTTCATGTCATCCTATAATTACTTCTTTGTTTCTACTAGGTTCTTTTAGCTAAATCCAACAATGTTGTTAACCCATTTCTGTTGATAGGCAGTTTGAAAATCTTTATCGGTGCACAAACACTGTCCGCTCCTATCTTTTGCCAGCTGGTGATTGGTAAAGCCTAATACTAGCCTCTAAAACTTAGCTGATTGCTGTAACATAAAAAATGCCGGGGCCGGCAAGATGAGAAAAAAGTGGGTAACTATAATCCGTATTTATATGGACTCTTGTATCCTGATTCCACTTTCTATCAAACATGATCCTTTCTCAATAAACATTTGAAATACTTTCACCTGGCCGTTTCGTCATCTAAGCCGCACGATCACACCCGTCTCCTTTAAGCTGGAGTTATGCTGAGTATGAAAGGCTGTAAAAAATGCGGCGGAAGTCATTACTTCACTCCCTGCTGTCGTAAGGGTTCTGAAGCTTACTTATCAATCGTCAAGCGGTGATTGTCATTCGCAACAACAGTCGTAAAAAAGTTGATGCGCCACATTCTTCAACGTGTTGTGATGAAGACGCAATACCGTCAAAAACATCAAAGCTCATCGAAAAAGTCAAAGTCCACTGTCTTTAGTTCGTACCGGCTTTTCACCTCTACCCCACGTTAAACTGGATGGCAAAATCCGCCAGCTTTTTCCCGTTAATAAGAATGATCGTATTCTGCGGGTTCATGGCTGCGGTGCGTAGGGCATCTTCAGTAAACCGGGAGGTAGAGATAAACACGCCCTTGTTGGTGACCCTTAGGCTCAGCGAGCCAATAAAATCCCGGATCTTCTTGGATTGCACCTTGGTATTACTCACTTATTTGTCTGCACATAAATGCGGTCGATCCCGAGCTTGTCCTGCTCCTGCTTATGTTTTTGGTTCTCATCATCACCAATCAGATTATCTGTAAAAAACGAAAGCAGATCAAGTGTTTTCCGGGAGAAATAGATTAAATATGGGAAGATAGTACCATGGTACGTATTTATTTGACCATCTGATGCAAAAGCATAACTGAAAATTCTATCCGGCTTGATCCTCTTATTTCGCTGATGGCCTAGCAACAAGTTCGTTCAATATGCGCAATTCTCCTGGTCAGCTCTTGGTGGAATGAAGGGATCATTGTTATTAAAAATTTCCAGCTAACCTTTCGTTTACCTAATAAAACCGGGAATTTACCTGCAATGCAAAAGGATCACATGAATTTATCAGCCATCCTTTTGCTAAATTCGTTAGTTATTACCAACACGTGACAACACTCACCGGCATAAAGCCCCTCCAACTCACTGAGCTTACCGAGCAAATCAGTGTAGCCATAGCAGATGCCTTTGGCAAAGGCAGCTACTGGGTCATAGCGGACGTGTCTAATCATACCTTTCAGCCCGGCTACAGCCGGCATTTCCTGGACCTGGTCCAGAAAGATGAAGAGGGCAAAAACATCCTTGCCAAAGTATCCGCCGTGGCCTGGAGCAGTGGTGCTGTCCGCATTCAGCACTTTGAAAAAGTGACGGGACAAAAGTTCAAGACCGGGATCAAGGTCTGTGTACGGGTACAGGTTGACTTTCACCCTTCCTATGGATTAAAACTGGTGATCAGTGATATTGATCCTTCCTTTACCATTGGACAACTGGAGCTGCGCCGGCAGGCCACCATCCAGCGGCTGCTCAGAGAATGTGCTTCGTTTATCCGCCTGGAAGGAGAACGGTTCCGCTCCGCCAATCACGGCCTGAGCCACGCTACCGTCATTCAGCGCATTGCGGTGCTCTCCTCCTCTTCTTCAGCAGGCCTGCAGGACTTTCGCCATGCCCTGCTAACCAATAAGCAGGGTTACACCTTTACCCTCAACTACTTCTATACCGCCGTACAAGGAGAAGCCAACGCAGAAGCGGCCGTGGAAAAGATTGAGGAGATCTGTGCCTCCAAAGTACCCTATGACGCCGTGGTGATCATCCGGGGTGGTGGCGCTGACACGGATTTCCTGCTCTTTGACCAGTTCCAACTTTGTAGTGCCGTGGCCAGGCTGCATATACCGGTGATTACCGGGATTGGCCACCTAAAGAACCAGTCCCTGGTAGATCTGCTGGCCCATACCTCCACCAACACACCCACCAAAGCTGCGGAGTTTATCCTGGCGCATAACCTTGCCTTTGAGACCCTTTTGCTTTCTGAGCAAAAGCGGGTGATTATCCGCTCCCAACAAATCATTAGCCGGCATAGTGAACGGTTGCTTTCTCTTCGTTCCGGGATCAGCAGCAGGGCAAGAGCCCTTCTCACCCGGCAAAGGCAGCGGCAGGAAAGCCTAAGGGAACAAATCTTATCTGCTGCCAAAGAAATGATCAATAGGCAAAAGCTCCTCCTCGCAGAATCAGGAAGTAAAACGACGGGCAAGGCCACACTCCTGCTCCAAAAAAAGAAGAGTGAGCTCCGGAGTGCAACCGAGGGCCTGAAAGCAGGTGTAAAGGGCTTATACGGGCTGCAGCGACACACCATTGAGCGGATGGAAACCGTGTGCCGGCTAATGAGCCCCATCAACCTGCTCAAAAAAGGATTTGCGCTGGTCTACCACCAGGGCAAAGTCATCACATCGGGTAAAGACTTGAAGCAGGGTGAAGAGATTACCGTTCGCCTGCAGGACACCGAACTAAATGCCTCCATCAACAACAAAAAAGACTACCATGCAGACAGCTTTGAGCTATGAAGAAGCCTTTTCCGAGCTAAAGAAAATATCCGCTGAAATCGAATCCGAAGCCGTGTCCGTCGATGTGCTGGCCGAAAAGGTGAAACGCGCCTCTTTTCTGATTGAGTATTGCCAGCAAAAGCTGAGAGCCTCCGAAGAAGAAGTGGCCAACATCATTGCGCAAATGGAAGGGCCTAAATGATGTAAGCAAATTATACTCTGGAGAATGTTGTAAAAATTTCACTGATTTGTCATCTGCTGACCCAGTAAAACAAATATTGCTTTGGATCTCTGGCAATTATTCAACTAAGTTCAAGCTCTAACAAGATTCGAACTATCTATTCATTTACTATAGCCAGTTTTGGAACTAAGGAATGAAAATCCTTTTGTCGCCGGTTCGATCCCGCCCGGCAAGTTGTTGAATATTGACCTTTCAGCCCCTATACACTACTTTTTAACTTGAATGGCAAAATCGAGCAATAAGTCCTTCGGTGTACCGAAGACAAAATTGCAAAACACCGTCTTGCATAGTACTACAAAGAGGAAAGTCAATACTTTGCTACCAACCCATCCCAGATTCATCTACCCACCTGTTGATATTCTTGTACGCATCTTCCAGAGACAAGAACCAGGGCGCATTCAGGCATTCATCTCGAAAGCTGCCGCACTGATGTATTTGCAAGTGAGGTGGCCTTTGTTTTAACGATCTTCAAACCAGCCGCACGTGGCATAGGAGCCAAAGAGAACGATCTTTACATTCGCAACCATATCTACAATTAGTTGGGCAACCTGTTGGCGTTCCTGTTGCTTGTTTTCGTGCAGATGAAACAGGGAATTTTCATCATTGGGCGCAAGAATAAAGCTAATGGAAGCTTAGGCGAAATTGCACGAAACAAGAGCCTGCACAGATATACCATATTTCTACTTTTGCACTATTTTCATAACAGTCAAAAGCACCAGGTAAAATAACTTGTTTTTCCTTTGTGAGACAATGCTTGCAATAGCTTATTTGTTGTAAACAGCGCCTTATCAACTACAATAAAAATGAATACTGAAATTAGAACAGAACTTTTCCGTCAGATTGGACAAAACTTTGATCACTATTTTTCTAAACACGGAAATGATAAAATCATCTTTTCAGGCCGCTATGGCAGCGGTAAAACGACGTTTTTAAAATCATATTTCGATGCGCCAACAGAAATTGGATTGAAACAACACCCATACGAGCTGTTTAGAATTTCTCCTGTTAATTATTCCGTCGCAGGTAACAGTGACATTATAGAATTGATTAAGTATGACATCATTACAGAATTCTTATTGAAAGGCATTGACATTTTAACTGCTGATATCCCCTCTTACCTTTTTGTTTCAGATAAAGATATTACCACCATATTTAAATCGTTGCTGTCGTTGATTAATGTAAAGGGAATTGATTTATCAAGGGTATTACAGGGACTTAAGGAGCTGAAAAAGCGATTAGATGAAAGAAAGCAAAGATTAGATGAAGGCGATACATTTATCAATTTTCTGGATGCCGTAGAAAATGAAAGCGGTGTTTTTGAGAGAGACATTGTCACGAAAACAATTGAAAACGTTTTAGGCCGGCTTTCCGGCCAGGACAAAGTCCCGGTGTTAGTGATTGATGATTTTGACCGCTTAGATCCAGACCATACATTTCGTATCTTAAATATCTTTTCTGCTCATTTCGATAACGAATTGTATTACAAAAGAGGGCTAAGAAATAAATTTGGTTTCGAAAAAGTCATTATTGTTTGTGATTACCAGAATATTCAATCCTTGTTCCACAACCGGTATGGAACTGAAGCTGATTTTGCAGGCTATATGGATAAGTTCTACAGTAGTGCGGTTTTTGACTTTGATATTAAAGAAGAGGTTAGCAATTACATCAGAGATATTTTGCTTGAAAGCAAAGATAGCTTTGTCAGTAACAACAGAGACACACTGTATAACTTTGGGATGCGTTCTGAAGAACTTTTACAACAAAGCATTGTCTATGCTGTTCTTACCGGCATGTTACCACTGCGAAGCCTGCTAAAAGTGAAAACAATGAATTTAGAGCGGCAATACAGTTCATTGTATCAAACTCTTTTTAGTGGCTCAAGACGCACAATGAGTTATACAGTTTTCCTCTTTCTTTTGAATGTTTACCTGGCAGGAGGCTTGTTGAACTTTTCGAAACTGATTGATTGCCTGTTCGAAAAACGGTTACCGCTTCAACTGGACAAATTTTTACAGGAGATGATTGTAGATGTAGAAAAACGGTATGCTCCGTTCAGTAAGACTGACATAGTTACTATCGTTACTTCACTTTGCACGTATACATTCAAACCAAATGAACAAAATGGTTACGATATCTCTTTGATTGATAATAACCATAAAGATTTTATATCATTCCAGAGTGAACATACATTGGATTTGATAAAACATCTCATCTTAAGAGTGGAACAAATGCATGTACGGGTATAAAATGCTTTAAAGTAGTAATAGCAATTCTTTTGTTCGCAAAGCGTCCGATTATAGTTCCTGTAACGGATTGTTTCCTTTCGCTTTTTTTGAAAATTAATCTGAATACATCAGAGGCGCTCCTGCATTCTACTGGTACAGAAATAAGAGACAGTATTTTCACGCCTTCTGTCAGGTATAAACATGCTTTATGTAAAGCAAGTCCTTTCCATAAACAACTTCTTTCTGGTGAAAACTGAGTTTTACAAACCCGAAAAGAATGATTGTTAATAAGCATCCGATTACCTATCTTTTCATATCATAAATCAAATCAATGCCTCGTAAAACTGCTTCGTCTGCCAATGTACCGTTACTATTGATTTTCCTACTTTTACTTGCCTCGGCAACCTTTTACTTTTTGCGCCCAATCATCAAAGAGGATGATGAAACGGAAACCATCTATTGCGGGCCTAATAATTCTTTACCGGTAAAGGTTTTTAAAAGTCCCACAAAGGCTTTTCCAACGTTTGCAAAAGATTTCACTTCGAAATTGAATACCAATCTGGAAATGGTTGACTCCATCAACCTTCGACCGAATATCAGGGGATCAGGGAATATTGAGCTTTCCAGTAAATTAACAGAGCTAAGAGAAAAACTAAACCAGGAAAGCGCACGGATGGAAATGATTATGAAGAGCAACTTTATGGCTTATAACTCCAGGCCTTGTGATGAACAAGTTAGTAAGCAGTACTTTGATCTGTTGAAGCTCATGGCCGTGAAAAATGCAGATCTGGAACGTTTGCGAGCCGAATTGACGTTGCCGGCTAGTAAAGGCGGAGATGAAATACAACTTGTCATTACAAAAGATACCAGTCAAATACATTCTTCGGTTACTAAATTTCTAGCCCACTACACATTTAGCCAATGAAACGGAGTCTGCTACTTGCAGTTATGTTAGTTTCGGCTGTTGCTGTTTATCTGCTTCACCAACCTTCTCCTGCAGTCAAAAGCGTACTAACGCCACCGCCAAAAGACTCATTTGATTGCAGAGAAAATGAATGTGTTTACTACCGGGTGAAGGACTCTCTTTTTCCTCTGAAGCAACCAACGCGAAACTCCTGTTGGGCCACTGTACTTACCATGCTGCTTTCCTGGAAGGAAGCAAAGGAATTAACAATAGAAGAAGTGGTCAAGCGGTTTGGCGGCAAATACGAACAACTTTACAAAGACTCCGAAACGAAAGGGATTGCAATAGATGATGAAATAGCACTTTACGAACAGGCCGGCTTGGGTATTATGCGCCAGCTGAATCCTTCAATAGACGGTTGGGCATACTACCTGGAAGAATATGGGCCGCTTTCTGTCACCATTGATGCCCGGCCTCCTTATGGTGGCACCATTCATGCCATTTTAGTGACAGGTATTTACGGGAAGAAGGATGGCTCCAAAACAAAGATTTCCTACATCGATCCTTTAACTGGGAAAGAGCAGCTACAGGATTTCATGGGGTTTATGAAGATGTATGAAGCAAAGTACTCGGTAGACTGGAAAATTCAGATTATTCACAATGAGAAAATACAAAATGGTAATAGCCGAACGTTCAATAAAACTGCTCCGGAATTAATTGCCCGGAATTTGTTGATTATCTAATTTTGCGTCCCTTTATCCTCCTATTGAAATTCATTTGTAGAATCGAACCATTGGACCTTCGTGTAACGAAGAACTCCTTTCAACGTTTGCTTTTGAAAGGGACTTGGCGCAATCCATAAGGTTGCGTATGAAGACAACCATGCCTGGTTACCTTCATACGCAACCAACGTGAAGGTGAACGAACAGTTTTCAGACACGTTAATGGAAGAATTGATGCTATTTTGTCAGCTAAACCGATAATTATTCGAGTCATACTAAAAGTGAACTTTCCGCACATGAGTTTGATAATTGTCCGGGCAGCTTTCCGACTGCTTTCCTCGCCTTCGGTGTATCGTAGGTCGAAGTGCTCGATTCTACCCTTGATGCAGGTGATGAGAGAAAAGTAAGCACGGTACTTCGGCTGCGCTATTATGCAACTAGCCCCGCTGATGAAGCGTTGAGGCGTTTACTGTAAATTATGACTTAAAAGTATATGACCTTTTTGGTATCAAACGGAAAAACTACCCATATAAGAATATGTTGAATTTCCTAAGGAGTGAAATTTGAAACTCCATTTTCCAATTTTCTTTTTTGCAGCTAATTCGTCAGCTTTCGCTTTTCCAATGGAAGGGTTAAGAGGTAACCAACAGGATACAGGTGTCTCTCCAGGTTTGAGCACACAAAATTCTTTATAAATGTCTTCATTGTTTAAGCCTTTTCCTATTAAGAATAGGGGTTTTCGATGTTTTATCCGGGTAATAGGATCGAGATTATTCACATCCTCAAATTCAAAACCCAATGATTCGATTGCAATCGGGGCTTGTGAGATATTGGTTATGTGAAATTTCAATTTTAGCTTAAATGTTGCATTAAGTTCAGAAATAACTTCCGGTTGAATCGCTAATTCATTTGAATTCAAAATACTTCTCTCGTTAGACTCAATGTAACTTATAAGCCGTAAGGCAAAATCAGCTGCATTTTTTTTTGCCAAGTCTCTTGATCCGTCAGTCTCGCTTGCATCTTTATTAATTGCCTTATCCGAAATTCCCTTTATTACCAATAGCTCACAATGAGGACTCATAATATCATTAATGCAAGCAACCGAAAATGCCTCCATTTCGAGACCAGATAATTTTCGTGCACCATTATCTTTGATTTCCTGAACTTTTCCTTCATCGTTTATAACTGCAGAACCGGAACAGAAATCTTCGTCTGTGGTTACATCATAGCCAAATGAGTTAAATTCCTTATTTCTCAAACTTTCTGCTCTTTTCCTTAAAAAGTCACTCGTTTCATAAGAGGTGTAATCGGGCAAAAATTCACCCTTTTCCAATTTGCCGCTTTCATATGAAAATACTCTCTTCGGGATTAAAACAGATCCCAGTTTGTGCCCTTTCAAACCCGCGCATATTCCAATGAAAAGAACATATTTAGGATGAAAAGTTGTAATGATCTGCATCAGTTTCGCAGCATTATAGGGCATTCCCATCTTATCTGCAGAGAAGGTCAATATCTCTATCGAATTACCCTGATCTTTATAAGTAACTAATGCTACATCTAATTCTAAGCGTCTAAAGTTTGGACTTACTCTTTTCAAAAATGCATCGAGTTCTTCTTGTAAGGCCGACACTACTAAATATTTGCTCCTCATAGCCTAATAATTAACCCTCTAAAATACGCTTCTTCGGGTAGATTAAACTGAGACGAAGATGATAAATTAACCGGATAATTGTCTTTTTTGATGCAATACGATACATTTATGAGCAAAATATTTTAAATGAATTTCTACCACGGTTGTAATGCTACCAGTGCGAGTGCAATTCAGGGTATTGGACTGCCTTCCAATGTCAACGTAAGCTTTGGAAATGGGGAAATGGGGCAGGGCTTCTATATCGGTGATAATATGACCTTAGCAATTTCATGGGCAAAGGGGAGGTTCAAGAATAATCCAGCCGTTCTTGAGTTTGACATAGATAATGGACAATATGCTTCACTTTCCTTTCGTCGGTTAAGTGCATACGCTGTTTTACAAACATGGACACAATATAAACTATTAAAGAAACGGATTCTATTCGGCTCCGATGTTGTATTTGGCCCTTTTGCAACAATCACTTTTGGAGCACAATACAAGTTTGAGAGTTCTGTTGCAGAATCATTATTAAATAATTCCCCTTTAAACAGGATTTTATAATGGCATTTTATCCAGTGTTCCAGATGGTACCTGAACAAAACAGAAACGGGGAGTATTCATTGAGTTTTAGTGAAGAACACGAAGAATATATTCAACCCTGTTTTGTAATTCCCAGCTTAGCTTTAAACAAATGGCAAGAAAATAAGCTTTATATGCCAGGTGAAATTGCTGGTATTCAGGTGAACTTTAATTTAGAAGCTCAAAGTCCTTTTTTTTATATAATAAAAGACGAAAGACTTCTTTATGAAATTAGATTTCAAGTCCTGTATGTAAATACTCTCAATCCACTGATAAACCCCGAAAACTTATTTTATGGAAAATTTGACTTTGAATATCAGGGATTGCATTTACCGTTCATTACTCCTTATACAAGATTTGTTATAATAACTCCATTAGACTTACTTGTTATGGATGAATTATACCGTAAGCATAAAGCATGCTTTGTCGGGCTAACACCGTCTTTCGGTAAAAAAATAGAATAGCGTTGTTGTAAGCTTTCCTACATAGATACTACCTAAATTTTGGCAGGCATAGAGATATGAACCGTTTTTTGCTGGAAGCATACCATCGTTCCTTTTCTTTTCATCAGTAAATATTAGCTGGAAAATAGCTTAAATATTTCCAGAAAAGGAAGCTTTATTCCTTATGAAAAACAGGCTTCTTCGCTATATAAGTTCTTTATGGTAAATAGGTTTGTCTGCCCAACTTCACGGAGAATTCCTACCCCACTTCAACTGGATTAAGACACAAAATCTACACAACTGCACGTAGCCTTTCAGACGGGAGCGCCCTTCTACCCCAACTGCAAATGTTTGGCACTGCCGATACGGGATAAAACCTTGTACATGACTGAAATTCTACCCAATCACACATGTTCTAAAAAGGCAACATTCTGGACTTAGGCACGGAAAGGGCTGGAAACCTACCCAATTACCTGAGTATTGGGAAGGATACAATTCCGGGGAAGCTTACATGCTCGGACCATGTCTGTGAACATCACAGTGCAGAGACTTCCTTTGCGTTACCCGAATATCAATTCAACTCTCCTAATCTTTCATGGCTATCCGGGTAAATTAATAAGTACAGGCGTTGAGATCTTCTACTTTTTGTGAAGTCTACGAGCATTCAATGCGGTTTTATCCAGGGAAAAGTTTTAACAAGTCCCGACCTAAATTTCAGTTATGATGAATCTACCAGGCACCCTGGCAGCTTCCTCCATGACACATTCTCTTATGTGCGCTTCTATTAAACAGTTTTAACCTGCGCATCTCCTTTTCTAAAGGTTCCATTTCTTTCCTCTTGAACGAGCCGGAATGCCCCACCCATTGCCATCCATTAGTCTGAAATTACATTTTTAATAATTGTCTCCAATTTATCCCTGTCATTTAGCACATTGCCCATCATTGGGATAATTCTCCCTTGCCATCCATCGTTAATGTATTTTGCCACATTGTACAATAGTCTTTCTTCTGTGAAGAATGGTTCATCTTTGTACGTCTTAAAGGTCCATCTGGGATCCTGAGCGATATGATACACATTCTTCCATAATTTTTTTCCTGAATTGTGATCAATGATAGCAAGGATGGTGACCTGATTGAATAATCCTGTTTGAGATTTTATGGATTCAACAGATGTCAGACCAGCATCCACGAAAAAAGCTTTGGCTTTAGATTCAAAAATTTCATCCAAATAGGCTATTTCTTTATCGTGCATATCTGTAATCAACTGTAGTAAAAATTTACCCTTCTCCAATTGGACGAGTTCTTGCCAGTTATTGCATTCATAATTGTCATAATAATTCGGCGTGTGTTTGATCCAGGTGTTACCATAGAAAAGCAACGCTTTTACTATTTGTGCATCATACATGCCGGCTTTCGGAAACAGGGTTGAAAATGTATGCCAGTTTTTTTCAAACAAAGCGAAGCTAAAAACATCGGATTGCATTGAATGGTCTAATAAAAACCCAATTGTCCCTCTACAAATAAAATGATCTTCAGCCTTCCAGAAAAGGGTTTCAATCTGACCTCGGGAACGATCTTCAGGAGGCGTTTCATAGATACTAAGCTTTGAAATTTCCTCATTGTCAATTAATATGGTCCTTCCTTTTTGGTAATCCGCAAAGTGGACAACATCGAAATGTTCTTTTACAGCGTTTGTGTATGCAAGAACAAGTCGAATTGCTATCGGCAGTTGGGTTGAGATATCTTTACCAACATTTACCTTCCTGGCAACATTATAAAAAAATCTGAAAAAACGGATGATGGTCTGATCTTCCCTGAGTTTCGTTCTGGCTAAAAAAGCAAGAACCGGTAAAACGCGCAGGTAAAACGCCTGTCTTCTTTCCGGAGAGGGAGTAGATAGAAAATAAGTAGAGGTCTCGTTTTGTTTTTGTAAGAATTCTACAAAAACTTTAGACTCTACCAAGAATTTGTAAGCTTCGAAATAATCGTCGATTTCAGTTAAGTCGGAAGGCAATAAATTGATATCTAATTGCTGTTCGCTACGACCCGTTATGAAACGGCTAATTTGATCAGAATTCGTGTTCATGGCACTCATGTTAATGACCTGGAGTTTTCGCAAAAACTCATTAAACCCTGAGTCAGCATCAGGATGGCCACCCCGATGTTTCCAAAAGAAGTCCTGCCAATTCTCCCATCTCCTACCCCATTCAAATTTTTCTTCCGTAGTATTTAGCCTGGATAAAAATTTTGCTTTTAGCGTTTCATTTGGTTCTAACTGGCGACCTCTCGAGTTCATATAAATATAAAGCTCTTCGCCCTGACGACCATCCTCGACATTGAAGTAGGACAGGCCTACTTTGCTTTCAACAAGTTTTAAAAAGGCGGAGATTTCTTCCGCACCATAATTCTCCAACCAATCGATGATGACATAATAATTTCCAATAAGGTTCCGAATCGTTACATCATTTCTATAACTTTCATGATACCACAATTGATCTTCGATTCTATTCTTGTCATCAATAACAAAAATGTTGTTAACCAAATCACGCAAAAAATCATGGGTCGCCTGCCGAACTTTGTAATCCAGTTTTACCTTGTTGTTCCTTGTCAAATAGGCTGGCAATTTTTTCTCCAATTTTCTATGACAAGCAAGTAGAATAAGAAATATCGTTGTCATTCTCTGCTGCCCATCGATCAGGAAGTATTTATAAAGAAAGTCCCGGTGGGAATAGGCATATATAAATCCCAGATAAGGGACATCCTTATTCTGCAGCCCTTCAGCCAGCGTCTTCAACAAATCAGTGACATCTTCTTCTTTCCAGACATACTCTCGTTGTATTTCCGGAATTATGAGTTGCTCCAGGTTCTGAAAAAGAAGTATTTCCGATATTTGATAATTTCCTGTTTTCATTTAATCCGTTTCTTTTAAGTAATTCGCTATTTCTGCCACTTGATTGGTCAAGTATCTTTCATGATTGTTTATGTCATCTTTGGTCCAGACATGAAGGCTTGTTTCTCCGTCTAAAATCAGTTTACTAAAAACATCATAAGTGTGGAATGGTACAAATCTTCCGGCACTCACCTTTTGTACGATGATTTTTCTTTTTGATTCAAAGAAATGGTTTGATAGCCCGGCGTTGAGGCTATGATCCAACAAGGCCAGATTTCCCAATCGATGGAGGTCTTTTGCATTTCTGGAAATCAGATGCTTTACGTACACAACTTCTTCACCGGTAATTTCGCAACTTGTTTCGCTGCCTTTGATTTTTTCATATACCCGAATGATTGCTTCTTGGAAATCAGGTATGTCAATTAACAGGTCAGAAGCTTGTTGAGGAATAAGCTGTTTGATCAACGTTAGATCGCTTGTGCCTATGCAGGTGAAATCAAATTCCTCTGGATTCTGTGGAAATATATGTTCAATGCTCCAATCTTCTTTGAAAATCCTTTTGAAATTATACGGTGCTGCGTTTCTGCTATTGTTTATAGGAAGAAATTTTGCGACATCAACCATGAGAAAAAGATTAAATATTTTGTCTTTCGAGTCCTCATAGCTTAGTTCATCAAGTTTGTTGTTTGTGACATTGATCGGCAGAAGTTGGAGAGCCTGTTTCTTCAACGCAGCAAGAATTTCACTCCTCTTTGTAAGAAGTGCAATTGAACTCCAGAGTTTGAAAATAGTGTTGTTCTTACTGGTGTGCAATATATAGCCCAGTAAATTCGATAGTTCAGGTTCAGTAAATAGATCGTTAAGCCGAAGCATCATCTCACGCAGACTTTTGAAGACCTGACTTGCAGTTAACTTTTTATGTTGATACTGCGTATCTATATATGTGAATAGCGGATTCAATTGATTAGAACCCTTTGCTTCTGGATAGACCAAATGAATAATCCACCCTAAACTTGAAGTAGAATCTATGATTTTAAAAAATGAACGGATGTCCTCCCTTGAAGCCCATTTAGCTAATTCGTCCCATTGCCGGCCCAGATTTGTTCGTATTTCATTGATCTCTGTTTCAGAAATATTTCTGGTAGCAAGGTTTTCCAGGGGGACCCTTGTGATCAATAAACCTTTAACCAAATCTTCATCTTTTAACTTAACCCCTTTATTTACATTAATGAATATTTTTTCACTACTCACATTACTTTCTAAAGGGTTTACAATCAAGAGAACATTTTCAGCTATGTAATCAAAGAACGGCTTTCTCCTCGCAGGGGCGATTGAATTTACTATGAAGGCAGAAATTGCCTTTGTTGCATGATAGATAAAATAGACATCTTGATTGTTTATGTCTACTGCTGATTTTTTTTCCTTTTCCAAAAAAGAATCCCAATCTTCCGAATTAAGGATACTTTGAATATTCTCGTAGACATACTCTTTAATGAAGTTTTCCCTTACCTGATAATTCAGTTTGCCTGCAACAAAATTTTCGCCTTGAGCTACGTCTTCAAATTCCAACAGCACACTAAATAATATGGTTAGTGTAGTAAGCCGCTGTTGCCCATCTATGACTTCAAATTCTTTCCCGTGCTCCTTTAGTGTTATAAATTGCAAATAATATCTGGGAGCGCTTATTTCAAATGCTGCGAATAAGTCCTTCATGAGAACTTCTACCTGGCTATTGTCTCCAAACGAGGACCATTTATAACCCCGCTGGTAAGCAGGAATCATAAATTTTTCCATTTCTGCATCCTCTAATAATTGATTAAAAACACCTCGTAACGAATAGATTGTTTGTACCCGACTCATATTAGTTTTGGTTTATTATTGCTCTTGTTGCTGCACAATAGGAGACTGAAAATTGCATGCTGAGATTATCCAAAATAATTATCTCCGCAAGTTGATTTCAGCTTCAGATAAAGCCAAATTTAATTATTTGAGTTTATACCTAAACCAAAGCAACGACCCTGACTGCAAATTTTGTTATTACGTCACTTTCGGCCACATACGCCCATATATAAAGACTACAGTATAAACACCTTCCTTTTGACCCAAGGTTCCACAGTACTTACCCTGCTGATATATTTACTTTAGTTCTTCAACCAGCTTCTGTTCCGGCTGGCCGAATAAAACATGCCTTTACAGCAATAAGCCCGGTCCGGTGTAGGCGATGCATTCAGAACCTAATGAATAGTTGCATACTTTCACAAAGTTTAGATAGCTACTATTGTTGTAGCACCAATCATGTTTCTCCTTTTATTTCTTGATTCAGAATAGAAAAATGGTATCAATCCTTACTTGCAGGATGTTAGCCATACCCAAAATTGGGTATTTTATGAAAAAGTAAGGCATAGAAAAAAGGCCATTCCTTCTTTACAACTATTTTAGCTAGCGTACTAAAATTTACGAAATGGGAAGAGCAAAAAAAGTTTATGCGAGAGTCGAAGCCGTCAATTTTGCAGGCGGCGACCTACTTAATGTCCAGGTACAAATAGCGTGGGAAAATGGTCAGGCGTTGGGCTCAGGTTTTGACGCGCCTTTTGCGGAATCACCACAAGTTTTCAATGAAAGCATCCGGACGCAAGTGCTAACTGTGCTTGACCAGTTCGTACCCGGGCATGTATACAAAAGCCAGGATATCCTGATTATTGGTGGCGCTCAATAATGGTCTTCGGCAGCTTTTTTGCGGGAATCAAATAGTATTCCTGCTATCTGTTGTAAAAATCCTTCCTGCCAAATGCATTGAGGAATCAGAGAAGGTAGCGCTTAGAAGCCGCTCCGCAGAAGGACCTCCATACCACCCAGGCTTACCAGGTAATCATCCAATTATTATGTTCATTTTTGATTGAAGTTGCGTGTTTTCTTTTAGCCTTAAACGAAGTAGCAGGTCATACAAAACACCAGGGAAATAACGTGGAGCAGCGCTGCCACATCATTCCTGTTTCTTCTGAGTTTGACAAGCAATTGCTTCCTTTTGTTTCAGCTTAAGATAAGTTTATTCAAAACGCGTCACTATCTTTAATAGGCTTTGGTAAAGAATGGAAGCACAGGAACAAGAAGCGGCATTTCCGCCTGGAGCAATTCACTGTCAGGAGCAACCTTAAGCAACCGTATTAATCATTTTACGCAAATTGTTGTAAAAAAGGATGAACAGGATTTTTTCTAAACTGAAAGGGTACCGTCTTTTTGGACAAGCAAAATCAGGATGGGGTGGAGACGAAACATTAAAACGGCTAATCAATACGATTTCACTTGGTTTACTTGCCATTATCATCTTTGCTGCCGCATTTTCAAAACTTGCATTTATGCAAATTGCAAGTACCGCACTTCTGCTGGCCGGGGCTTCCTGCATTTCAGGGGGTTTTCTGGGTTTTCTGTTTGGCATACCAAGAACGAACCAGGTTGAAGTTGAAGAAGTACATGTTGAAACTGCAGATCCCGGCAAACAAAGTGTAAACAGGTTGTATAAGCCGAATACCAATCTCGAACAGATATCAGATTGGCTGACTAAAATTTTAGTGGGCGTAGGGCTGACCCAAATTCATGAAATCACGCAATGGTTTCGCAGGCTTCTCAATTTTTTTACGCCGTTTCTTGGCAACAATCCCGCCTTTGTTGCTTCTATCATAATTTACTTTTCAGTATGTGGATTTATTTTAGGATTTCTTTGGAGTCGTTTGTATATGGCAGGTGCTATCATGAAAGCTGAGGCAGATGTCCTGAAGGAGCAGATTGTAAAGGAAGTTCAGAATAAAGTTGATGAAAAGGAACAGTATGATGCTAAAGCATTATCAATCGTAAATCAAATATTGAATGCAGATGCTGGCGCAGTAAACATTTCGCAGGAAGCGCTGAATACGATTGTTTCGAATGCATCGCCGGTGGTGAAGGTTACCATTTTTGATCATGCACAACGATTCAGGCAGGAACGCTGGAGTGATGGAAGCTTTGACAAACTTTCCCGTGTCGTGCCTATTTTCAGGGCTTTGATCGCTTGTGACGTTGAAAATAAGTATCACCGTAATCATGGACAATTGGGCTATGCTTTAAAAGATAAAACCAACCCGGATTATCCAGATGCCGAAACTGAATTTACGAAGGCTATAGAGATAAGAGACAGAACAGGCAAACAAGGCAAATGGCTGCTATATGAATTCAACCGAGCCTATTGTAGAATCAAGATTAATGAATTGCAGCAAAAGGAAGTCTTTCCGATTGCTGCCATTTACCAGGATCTGCAAAAGGCAAGTCAGGCAAAAGCAATCAAAGAAATCATAGTGAATGAAGCCTTATTCATGGATTGGTTAAGAGCAACCAATTACAAGCTATAAGATAAGGCAAAAATGCAAAGAAAGTTTGTAGGCTACTGAGGTTACAATGAAGCTTATACAATGTAAAAACACAATAAAAAAAGGATAAAAGCTGCGCCAACAGCTACCGAATTAAGAAAAAACAAAAAAGCTTGTTTCACTAACTTGGATCCTACCTGAATTTTGAAGTTGGACAAACTGCCACTGTTTCATTCGCAAAAAGGCAACCCATTGCAACGCACCAAAACAGTTCTTAAATTGTAACGAATAGACAACTGATTTGATGAACCGAAACCTACTTACTTATATTGTAAGCATTATTACAATGATTACAGATTGTGAATGTGTCCTCCATCAATGGCTTTGGTGGCGCCAGAGGCGCTTCTCTGTATGCTGCTGCAAAAAGTGGAATACTGGCCTTGACCAAATCAGCAGCCCAGGAGTATGCAACTGTTGGCATCCGCCTCAATGCTGTTTGCGCCGGTGCTTTCAGAACGCCGATGCTGGAAAGGGTATTTAGAAAGGCCAACGCGGAAAACCCTTCAGCAGTGGAAGAAATGTACAAATCCTTTATTCCTATGAATCGTATAGGAGAGCCTTCAGAAGCAGCTGAAGCTATCTTATGGCTACTATCAGAACAGGCATCCTATGTTACCGGACATTCTATGATAGTTGATGGCGGCTTTAGTTCAGCCATGAGGTAATCATATCATTTAATGGTACACAACTGCAACATATCCTACACAATGCCGGTAATCCCCGCCTTTCATTCGCAGAAATCTGGATTGATCAAGCAGCTATGTACAACAATCAAATCAGCACCTTATCAAACCAGTCGTTGAAACAACCTTTCCTTAGATATTTACAGACAGAATAGATGTAACTGAAGCTAAAAGACCAAACATTATATACCGCACTACGCCTGCTTGTCATTAAATGAGTGAAATAGCATGACGTCTACTTTCTTACAAGTGATTTGAATTTAGCTAGGGGGAAAAAGGGACCTGGATCAGGTTTTCCTTTATCGATTTCGGAATGGCCAACAATATTGCCTATGCTATACTTTGACACTAAAAGTTTGCAAATTTTATAGGCAGTTTCAATTTGGGCAGGCGAGTATTCCTCCCAACAAATACCCTCATTGTTACATACAACTTTTGTATTGGTAACCTTGCGCCGAAACACACTCACATATCCTGTATCCGTTCTTTTTAATTCCCCATAATTAATAAGCTCTATTCCAATCGACGATTTATTATAGTGTTTATTTGAATGATAACTGATGAAAGTAAAAGGCACCTGCTGAATCACCTTACCATTTCTATCAATCAGCAAATGAGCTGACGAACGCCCCCTAATAGTATCCGAAAGAAATGTTGCCGTTCCCTTGAGACTCGGAGAAAATGAACAATGCAGTACGATTGTTGTTAATGCATCTTGTTCAAGTCTTTCCTTGGCATTATACGACAACATATATTCTGTTCCTTTCCCCGTGATGAAATCATTTACTAACGACAATTTTCCAGAATGATTAATTTCGGGCACTGCAATATTTTCATACATTCCACCGTAAGTAGGTACGGCATCAACATTACCCTCTTCTAGCAATTTGGAATATTTACCGTCCTCACCCGGTAATAAACGAGCTTTGATATAGAAGTCTAAAATTTTTGCTGCAGTCACATTGTCTTTCGCCTCCAATGCTTTTTGATAAACCGAGTATTGAAACTTTTTCTCTTCAATTTCCAACTGGTTACTTCGTTGCAAAAAATTTGTAATGGCTGCTCCAATAAGCCCGAGAATGGCAACTAAAACAGTCACTACTGTCGGTTGCAAAACCGTTTTTCGCTTAAGTTCCTTTTCTTTTAACCCTATATCAAGCTTTAGCAGTAAAATCTCATTACGAAGTTTTTCTGTTTCCAGCTTTTCCGAACTTTCGTTTTCCTGTACGTTATTTTTATCTCTCATTTGTAATCAGAATGAAAACACATTTTTGCAAAGCATAGACTTTCCTCACTGTTTGCAGAAAACCGTAAATGAATATAATAAATTACAAATTCACTGTTGCCTAGTTGCCTGGATTTCTCCACCGGGCAAAATAGAATCGAAAGTAACAGCGCTCGATTTCACCCTTTCCCCATTAGCCTAGATTTATCGAAGCGTTTGGCATACCACAAGGTAAGACAGTACGTATCTGTAAGAATGCCCCGAATCGGAAATCTGAGATGATCCTTTTATGTTAACGTGTACATATACAGGCAATCCGTATAAATACGGTTGCATTTCTTCCAAAAAAATATAATGTTTGTGTCCTCATATCAAGACCGCTCCCCTCGGAAAAACGTTTGAATCCACCCTACTACCTTTTTTTTGCAAAAAACATTTATCATGAAACGGATTGTTCGTTTTGAATTTAAACTCGTCCTGGGTGGAAATGGCGTAATCGGTTTGCGGTTTGAAGATAACACAACGGATGTTGTGCATGTTCCAGCGGCCTTCCTTGCCTCCTGCGCTGTTGTCTTATCACAACCTGAAGTGTATTATGATGGCGTAAACAAAGTTTTCACCACACCCGGACTGGCCACTGTGCCACCAGGAGCGTAAAAAAATTTTACCATGCGAACATATTGCCTCCTTCTTTTGTTGCTACCCCTTCTTTGCAGTTGCCTGAACCGAAAATACCTGGTGCCCAACCAAACCGTCTATAGAGTCGAAAAGATGGCCGCCAGTAACAAGATCACTGCTTACACCAATAAAGATCGACTTCAAGTCACCGTTACCGAAGCCAATGGGGTGCTGACCATAAAAGATGCAGACACAGATAAGAATTTCTCGGATCCCAAAGATGTAGCAGGCCCCTTTGACGCTACCGGCACTCATGCCGAGTTACAGTTATCCGAACGGTATTATTTTCCGGAAACATCTTATCCGAAAGAAGGTGTGGCCCCATTAAACAATACCTATGTTACACCCAACCGGCTTACCTATAGCGAAAACAGGCTGGTGCTGCAGAGCATGACCATTCCACTGAAAATCAGACCCGCCATAGGGTCAGCAAAATACAAAGACTCCCTGCCCAGCCAGGTAGAGACAGGTTTTAACGCCGGATTTGCCCTTGGTGTTAAAAGAACCTGGAGCATTTTCAAACCGGAACTGAACGCCCTTGGCTCCAACACTACCAAACTTTCACTCACACCGGGTGTTTTTGTAAATCTGGGTGCTGCGGATGTAAAAAAGCTTACAACCAATTACACGATTACGGTTGAACGCAAAGAACCGGTACTCAGTTATGGTTTGTTTTTTATGATTGGCTTCAACAACATCAACATTGGGTATTCTATTGGTGGGGACCACCTGCTTTCCGAAAACAAAAAAACATGGGTTTATCAGGGTAAATATTGGCATGGTATAACCGTCGCATTGGACATTATCAAGTGATCAAACCAAGGCCGACTCCAGTTGGTTGGATTACCAACGAAAACATACACCTTTCTCGGAAGATGTCCGATATACATCCGGTGAGCAGATTGTGACCTGCGCCCCTTGTTACGCTTCAATCTGATTTATCCCCAAAGAAATTACCTCAGAAAAAATGCATTCACCTTAAAAAATTTAAAAAAACGCATATGAAACTGTCCATTCTTATTAGCCTTCTTACAATATTCTCTGCCCTAAATGCTTACAGCCAGGACAACCATGGATTAGAACCAAGAGTAAAAAGTATAGAAGAAAGAACCAAAAAGATCGAAGATGAATACAAACGAGAAATGTCAAATACACGCCAGGAGTTAACGGATAACAATACCCTGGTTAAAAAGTATACCGCAGAAGTTGAAAAGATGAGCAAACACAAATTGGAAACAGATGAGGCGCGGTTTCAACGCTGTACTGAAACCTATAAGTTCTCCTCCGAATTTGTGAAATCCGCCAAGAAAAGCTTTAAATCAATTGATGTATCGCTCACCCAAGCTACCCTGCTCCAGGACATTACCAGCCTGAATAACCCGACCAACAATGAGCTTGGCTTTTCTCTGAAAGAGGTCATTAATCAACTTATAGAAAAACACATCACGTCAAAAGATAAATCCCTGGACAAATCAGGGAAGCTGGTAAATTTTGTCAATGGCCTGTTGAACAATCCTATCACAGACCTTGTAAAAAGCGCAGTCCCCGCTATCAACAATGTTGTTAGTTTCATAAGCAATATCTCGTTCGGCAGCAAAAAAATCAAGGAAGAAGACTTTCATTTATTTGTAAAAGAGTTACAGGCGTATGTTAAATATTACGAAGGCCTGGCACAAGCCACCAACGAGTTTCAAGCGTCTATTGAACAAATCAAGATCAGAACAGGCGCGTTGGAAATGATTCTGGAAAACTACCTGGTAGACAGAATCACGGATCTTTATAGGGAAAAAGCCAAAATGCAAAAGCCCTATGAGATGGATCAGCTTTACAATGTCTATTTTTCCCGCGATCAAATTGTAGCACAAACCAGCCTAATCAAAAAAGAAAACGAACAGAGTTTAGTCCGGACACTGGCGGATCCAAGACTGGCATTATCGATGACAGTCGTCACACAAGCCCGTTTTGTGCAGGATGACCTGGAAGCCTTAACCAACCAGTACATTAACGCCAACAAAAATTATTTGCAGTCCATTATTGCCGTTTTGGAATACAGTAAGAGCTTACCCGGCGCTGACAAAGACAAAGTGGACAAAAAAGTTGCATCCCTCCTAAAACAACTTGACACCTGGTCATCGAAATTCGTTTCCCTGGTTGATGTCGATGATGTTAAAAAGCAGGTAAAGGATTTAAGCAGTGTTTTATCCATTCTCTGATAGCGTTTCCACAAAGGTCAGGACCCTGGTCTAGTTGTTTGATCACACCCTTACTATGGAGCGCCCGTTTGAATGCTGTTTCCCTGATGTGCGACAACAGGTAGTCATTCTATGATGGATAATGGAAAAGGAAATTGTACAAAAAAGCAACAGGCAGATCCAACATGCGCCGAAAAAATACGGGTTCCAGATGAGCCCTGGTCCCTACAAAAAGACTTGTCTGGAAATCCCATAAAAAAATGAAGGAGGTTTGCCACCCTTTGTAGATCCAGACGGAACCGGTAGCCATTCCCGGAGGGAAACTTTTTTACCTGTATTCCAGCAGTCCATCCAGGGATCAACAACGGCATGACACCAGAAGATCAGGCTCATTGTTTTCTTCGCTAATTCCCACGCCTGTTCATTTGCGGTTCCCGGTGTGGGAAAGGGCCCAATTGAGCAGGAAAAATTTTCCGTATTTATACGGATGTCGCCTGCTAAAAGCCGGTGCATCTTTACACCGGTAGCTGAATGCAAATAAGTCTTACCAGCCCCTTACGGCTTATACCGGGTTTTGAAGGGCGTGACTGCTGCTAACTGCTGAAGAATCACCATCGAACCAAGTAAGTTTTTTTAACCGCCTATGCAAACCTAACCTTTGCATAGGCTTTTTTTAAAGCTAACCTTTAACGCATAGCGGTTGCGCAGAGACGCTTACCCATTTTAGCATAAAAAAGTTCGCTACAGGCCAGATTATCCGTATTAGTACGGATGATTTATTGCTGACTTCGGTACACTTTGCAACTTATTCACCTTTCAAAATGTATAGTATGGAGCATTTTATTTCACTTGAGCAAGCTATTGAAATGACAACCCGCTTCCGGGAAAACAGGGATGCCATTCTCCTGGAACAATTTAAGGGTGTGGACATTTTGCCCTTGGCAGAAACCTTTGACCGGGCAGCTTTTGATAAGATTCTTTCCAGTCCCGATTGCCAAAAATTGCGGATCTATCTGGGAATGGATGCGGCGTTGAAAATTCATGCGATAATTGTGGGAGTGAATGCAGAAGACAGGGACATCTTACCCACGGATTCAGCAAGAGCCACCATCACAGATGCAGCAACCGCCACCAGTACTGACGAGACAACAGACCCGGAAGAGGATGACGAAGAGGATATGATAATTGAAGCCGGCACCCGGTGCCCTCCCATGTGTATCGATTCACCGCTCAATCCTTAGTTCCGTGTACTTTCCACAGGAAGAACGCTTGCTCCAAAACGAGTACTCCATCAACCTTCCGGCGCAGTACAACCGGAAGGGAAAAATGCGACGGAGTTGGATCAATGTGATCAATCCGTTTCGGGGGTTGCTGGTGACCGGCACACCCGGCTCCGGTAAGTCTTACTTTGTCATTCAGCATGTGATCCGGCAGCACATTCAAAAAGGATTCGCCATGCTGGTGTACGACTTTAAATATGATGACCTGTCCAGGATCGTCTACAACACTTTGAAGAAAAATCTGAAAGCTTACAAAGTGGCGCCGGCCTTTTACATAATCAATTTTGATGACCTTTCCCGCTCCCACCGCTGCAATCCGCTCCATCCCTCAACAATGTATGATATCACCGATGCTATGGAATCTTCCCGTTCTATTCTTCTGGGGCTGAACAAAGATTGGATCACCAAGCAAGGGGACTTTTTTGTAGAGTCGCCGATCAACTTTTTAACGGCCATTATCTGGTTCCTCAAAAAGTACAAAGAGGGCAGGTATTGCACCCTGCCGCATGTCATTGAACTGATGCAGGTAGCATACGAAAAGCTCTTTCCGGTGCTGCGAACAGAAAAAGAAATTGAGGTGCTCATTAACCCTTTTATCTCGGCTTACCAGAACAAGGCCATGGAGCAACTGGAGGGCCAGATTGCTTCTGCCAAAATTGGCATGGCTCGCCTCTCCTCCCCACAGCTTTACTGGGTCATGAGTGCTGGTGACTTTACACTCGACATCAACAATCCTACAGCGCCAAAAATCCTTTGTCTGGCTAATAACCCACAGAAACAGCAGGTATTTGGGGCTGTTCTGTCGCTTTACGTGAACCGGATCATTAAGCTGGTGAACAAAAAAGGGCAGCTCAAATGCAGCCTGGTGTTTGATGAATTTCCAACCATTTTCATCAACGGGATTGACAGCCTGATTGCCACTGCCCGGTCCAACAAAGTGGCGACCTGTTTAGGGCTGCAGGACTTCAGTCAACTCCGGAAAGATTATGGCGCAGAGGAGGCAACCGTTATTATGAACATTGCCGGAAACATCATCTCTGGACAAGTGATGGGTGACACAGCAAAGCAGCTTTCAGAACGGTTTGGCAAGATTGTGCAGGTGAAAGAAAGTGTCTCCATCAACCGAACCGACACCTCCATCAGCAAGTCCAGCCAGCTTGACTTTGCGGTACCTGCTTCCAAAATTGCAGGGCTTTCATCGGGTGAATTTGTGGGTATGGTGGCCGACGATCCGGATCAGCCGATTAAGCTGAAAACCTTCCATGCCGCTATTATCAATGACCACATTCAATTGAAGAAGGAGCAGGCAACCCTTAAGGAGATACCGACGATTAAAACTGTTGCAAACACCGAGCTGACAGCAAATTACTTCCTTATAAAAAAGGATATTGAAAAACTCATTGAAACAGAACTTGAAATATTGCTGAATACAATTGGGTAAATGAGAAATGTGGTGGAAAAACCAACCATATCTTGTCAATTAAAGCGTTGATTTTGTACCATTTACTTCTTGAGCTATTTTACAAATTTGTGTTCGATAATTGCCCGGTCACCTATCCTACTGTTCTCCTTGACTTCTGTTTATCGAAGGTCGAAGCGCTCGGTTCTGCCTTTGGTGCAAAGGCAGTTCCAAGAGATAAAGTGACAAATTGAAGAAAACCGATACTATATACTTAGCCCAGTTAATTTAAAGATATATTGCTTCCCATATCTCTCCTGCAACATCACCGTCGTTCAAATAACCAACAATCCCATGACGATTTTCAGTATGGTTGTTTACAGTTGATTTATTTACGATGGATGGGGTAATGTCGAAATATTTCTTGTCCAATGGATTCAAAGCGACGACATCTCTGTCATCGTACGCATTGTACCAACCATTTTTCACACAAGCAGGCATTTGCAAAGGGCTCTTCAAATATTTTCTTACTGCGTGCAAGCCAAGTGGTGAACCAAGGGTAATTAACTTGCTTACATTCCAGTTAGGATTGTTTGAAAGAACATTGTAACATATTATTGTTCCTAAAGAATGGCCTACAACAACTGTCGGTTCATTGTTCATTTTTGCTGCGACTTCTGCATCTATCAATTGTCGTATCGCTGGAACAGTTAGGTAGAGAAAAACGTCATATGTAAACCGTTTAATAGCTTGTACCCCCCACTTCCCTTTTTTATCGACCGCCCGTAGTATAGCCTGTACCCATCCCCAATTTAAAGGTCCCTTTTCTGTTACTTCTGCATCAAGTTGTTCATTTATTTCTGCAGGACTAACCATAGCATTTTGCGCGACTTCTGCTAAAAATTCATGAAAGAATTTAGCATCTTTCTCAGGAACAGGACCGCCCTTCATCACAATGTCCTCAACAGGAATTTTATAATCTGCAACTAACTGCTCCAGCTTTTTCCCGTAGTAAGGAAAAATGATGTCATTTTCATTGAAAGTTTGATTTATTCCTGCAGCTTCTAATCCATTTTTGAAAGTATCCATCCAGATTTTTTTTAGTGCTGCTTCTTCAAACATCTCTTGTGCACGACCATGAACAAATAGTATTTTCATCTTAAGACATTTTGGTTTACTAAATGTTCAAGTATTTCAGTACCTTTTTCATCAAAAGTGGTCCATAAGTTCGGGGCTAGATGTAATGCTGCGCGTCTTACTTCAGGATGAAGAAGTTTCTCAAACCTATTGCTGTAAGCCCATCCTAAGGATAACATTGGACAAAAAGGCATCACTTTCTCTTTGTATTCCAACAGACGATCAGCTAGCATGATAACATCAAAGATATTATGACCTTCTCTAGCCATATATTCCTGTACAGATTGAATTTCTTTCTGTTTACCTGCTTGACGGTATGCATAAGCAGCATACAATCCAAGAGATGGATCTAAAGATTTTTCCATTCGCAAAAAACCTCCAATATCATTATAATTAATGTTCCCGTCACTCGTGAATTCCTTTTCAAAAACTTTACGATAATCTAATCCTTCCGCAGCCGCACTTGCAACATATCCACGAGCAAAATTGACTTTATCTTTCTTACTTTCATATTCACCATATTTATTAGTGTTTCTACTCGGTGTGTAATTTACAGTAAGGAGAACTTGGTCATTAAATACCATTGTACCAATATATCCCTTTATCACAGCAACCGGCACTGACTCTCCGTTTCGCAACACTATTATGGCTGAGTAGATATTATCATCGTCGTGAATTCTGACCTGTTGCATACCCTTCTCCGAAAATATTTCTCTTTTGCTTTTATACACAATTACATCCTTGATTTCACCACCTACAATTGTAAAACCTGTTCTCGTTTCAAAACTTTCTCGTCCTTGCGCAGCATATATGATCGCTCCATTTTCTGTCGGGAAAGGTAACTTAATTGGTTTATTAGGTTGCCATGCTCTGCTACTTGTAACTTCATGGAATTTTTCTACAAAAGGAGTATCTATTGATTCAGCAGTTTCCATAGGATAATCTGAAGAAGTACTATTTTCGATAAATTGGAATTCATATTTCGCCAAATAATTTTTTTCTGCTACTTCAATTCTTATCTCTGGATATTGATTCAAAAAGATGCTTTTCGATTGTGCTTTTTCTGGGACAGTGTTTCGTAAAAGATTTCTAAGGCGAGCGGATCTTATCAGAAAAGCCGGAGTTGGCGATAAAAGTGGGATAGTTTTCTTTAAGAATTGAGCAAACAGTGATCCATCTGTCTCAGCTTCCAACACTTCTAAACGTTTTCCGCTTAGCCCTTCGATTAAGCATTCTGTGAAAATGCCAAACTTTTTCGAACTTTCTTTTTCGGCAATTTCGTTTGCTGGGCTACCCGGCCGTGTAGCATAGTAGATATCTACAGCACAGTCGACATTATTATCATCGCAAATTGGAAATATTACAGAGCCGCTTCCTGTTAGTTGAATTTCTGTCGGTAGTACTCTGCATGCATCAGATATAAAAACAATGTAAGGAATTCCGCATGTCCTCGCATTATCAATAGAACCTGTAAGATTGATTGATTCATTCGGATTGTTGATTGCTTCTGATAATATCCATACTTCTTGATTAGGTCCTTTTAGTACGCCGTGTCCGGAGAAGAAGATAATAAGCTGTTCGTACGTTTTCGATTGAATACAAGAATTAACAGCATCGAATATTTGATAAGTTCTAACAGCTTTTCCATTATTATCGGTAAAAACGTCTATTTCATACCCTTGGCTCGATGCCCATTTAGCAAACTGTTCCGCACCAGATGCTGCAGCTTGCAGTCCTGTCATTCCTTTTGCATTATTAATACCAATGCTTATGAGTTTTTTTTTCACCACTTCAACAGTTTATTTAACAATCAATGTCAATGGATTACTAGTAGTGAATTCATCTTTCGCAATAATCTCCTACTAAATTCTATTTTTGTGAACTAACCGTCGATAATGTTCCCCTAGTGCGGTCAGCTTACAAGATTTAGACTCCATAGCTGCATGCCACATGTGAGGTGCGCCAACTGGCACAAGTAGATTCAGCCGGTTGTACTTTTGCAGTAAAGCAAAGATCTTCGTGTGTTGTTCAATTGGAGCGGGCATACCTTGGTCTCGTCCCTTTAACTCTGGTTCAAATGTTGGATCTAATTTGAATTCAAACCCTGCACGGGGAAAGAATTCGACAATTCTTCTTATGTCTTGCAGAGGAATAGCAGGCGCCACTTCACGGAGGGATACAAAATTTCGAACGTTTGTTTTGAATATAGGTCTTTGCTCCCAAGCTCCTAACGATTGATCAATATGAGCATAAACGCTTCCAGGAGTTATTTCACCTAAAATATTTGCGGCGCTCCCACTTAAAGCATCAACAAGCAAACTTGTGAAGACTCCACTTGCATCTTCCTCCGATGCATACTGCTCTGCGGTTGATGCAGTTAGAACAGTTATTCCCTCCACAAGTAAGGCTGAGTCTTTCACATTGGGTGGATTACCCGCTATTCCGGAGTGGCAACTGTCCAGGATTATAACCTTATTTGTAGCAGGAGATTGATTTGCAAACAATAAAACATCATTCAGGGAAAGTCCATCGTCGCCTCTTTTAGCGTCTGATGCTAAAAGATATCCTCCTGTCGCTTCTATATGTCCATGCCCAGCAAAATAAAATAAGGCAATTTCGGCTTTCGTGGAAAAGAGCTTTTCTACAGCATCTTTTAATCCACCTCTTTCTATTTTGTCCTTTTCAGAAAGTGCAGTTAATAATCTGCAGTCAAAATTGACGGAACCGTCGGCATTTCTCTCTAATATGCTTTTTACCTCATATGCATCATTAACACAACCATACAAGCCAGTACCATTAAGATAGTGATTAATTCCTACAATCAAAGCTATTTTCATAATTATAGGGAGTTAATAAAATTTTTAATATTGTCCCAAGTCCATACCTGTGTAGTTACACCTGTAATTTCTGTTCTATCTTCGCTGTATGCCCAAATTCCAAGAATTTTCTTTTTTTCTTCTTTAGCGCATTGGATTTCCCATTTCTGCCCAGAGGACTTTAGTGAGTTTTTACTTACTAGCACTAAGACTCCATTAGACCTTTTAATTCTTGTTCTTACCTTAGTTTTCCAATCTTCGTCATATGCCTCTTTTACAGACATGTCTATGTATTCAAATGGCGATTTTGTTAGTAGAGATTGCCCCCTAAGAAAATCTCTTTGCCTTTCGTCTTCAATAGCAAAAGCTATGAACACTACTTTTTTGTCAGCCATAGTTGTTCATTTTTAGTATTAAAACTTCTATACTAAATGTACAAGATCTGCTCACTTAGTTGTAGAAATATTGTTCATGTTGAGTTCACATCTCTAAGTACAAGAGTGCCTTTAGGTTTGTATTCAGATAGTTCTTTGAGATGTCGCTATTATTATTTTTTTTGGTTCTTTTTCTTTTTGCGATCCACATTAACAAATGGATAATCTAAAATAAGCCAACTATTCTGCCCTTCAAGTAGTAGGCAATGAAAACAGATACTCCGCACTTAACTCAGTAAGTCGCGGTATAAGGTGTAAAAACTGGCGAATAAACAGTGCTGTCATAACTATATAAAAGACCCAAAAATCCTGTGTAGGTAACAGTTGTTGAAGTTTTTTAACAGATGTATGACCAATTTCCTCTCACTTAGAGCAAATTTTATACACCATGTATCACAAAACAATTTTTTATCCGCTTTATTGCCGCTCTTTATTGATTTTCAGTCTTAATTCTCTCAATTCCGTCTGTAAACTCTTTAGGTAAAGGTTTTAGCTTCGGCAGTTTTGTCCAATCAATTTCTCCAAAATTTAGCCGTGTGTTGATTTTCCTAATAATAGTGTTAGGTGATTTCTTTACACTTATGTTATCGTAATAGATATAGTAAGCAGGAACATAATTTGTTTGTTTTCTATTTTCAAGGTTATTTTCAAGAGTGGGTTGAATGTTGGGATTGGAGTCTTCAAATTTTGTTTTACCCGTTAGCACATCAACTACCTTAACGATATTAGGTTGCTCCAATTTAAACTTAATAAACCGCACATTTTCGAATTCGTCCTTTGATCGTCTAATAAACTGCTCGGCCTTCCCAAAGTCAAACCACTTCAGCAACGCTCCCGTTTTAATGTTCCAAATGCCGTAGGCAAAATAGTCACCCTGTTCGTATCGGTTGTGTTTTACGTACCGAAAGACGATACAAACTTTGGATCGGTCAACAGAGAAAAAATCGGAAATTTCAAAGATTACATTCGGAAAATCAATCTTTGGCCGTTTGTATTTTACTATTCTTTTCCCCGTCTCCAAATCAATTTGGTACAGGTCGGGCAATTTTAATCCTTGGATAATTGAATTATAATTCCCTGTGATTGCCAACAGTACATCTGCGTTTGGTGACCTTCGAAGTGAAAAGAAACTGTTTCCGCGGTCCGGTGCTACAAACGACCACCTTTTCGTTATAGCCAACGAATGATCGATTTTAGGCGTCAGATCCCAACGGTCTATTTTAAATGTGCTATCGGATTGGTTGAAACCGAACGCTGATATAATGCCGTTATCGTTTTGCTTGTCAACTACATAGTTGTAATAGGAATTGTCCTCGTAATACCAATCACCATTAAACTTGATGTCTTTAAATATCTCTTCCTCCCCGATTCTCGTGGCGCCTAGGTAACGCAACGTTTTTTTGTCGTACAATGCCAAAGTTAATTTTCCTTTTACTGCAACGGTATTGTAGCCGATTGTTGCCGATTGACAACTGTCAGACAACCGAACGTTTTTACTGATTTTTCCGTTTGACAATTCAATTAAATGGAATTGTGATACGATGATCGTAATAGAGTCATAAGAAGAAACGTCCAAAATCTTCTCGTTCTTCAAGACTTCATTCAGTGCCTGCTCTTTGCCGGTACTAATATCGAACAAGCTGACCTGTCCATTGGGATAGTTCACTCTCCACAATTTGGAAGCAAAGCCTAAGATCTGAGGAGGTCTAGCATTGGGCCTAATAGTTTGTTGTTTGCTTTCTTGTTTGTTGTTGAAAACATAAAAATTGTTTTGTTCATCGTAACAGATCATCTTCTTGGAATCTCGGCTTATCCCAATACCCAAAATTCTAAACTTGTCTTTTACACCAAATTCGAGAGCGACGGGTCGGCTTTGACCTTCATTAATGACAGTAGACGTTACCCACGACCGAAGCGTATTTTTTCTCCCTTCCGATATGGATGTTCCTTTCCATTCATTGGAAATGAATAAACTTTCTCCATTTGGTGCAATCGCGATCCTTACCGTCGCTCCAGTTTCAGCACAAGAATATGAGTCTTGCAGGAGAGTCTCATTTGAAACCTTTGCAACACTGTCTTCTAACCAGTTTACCTTAAAGTAGAAAACGTTGGTTCCCGATCGCTGCGTTCTAAATGCATACAATACATTCGCGCAGCTGTCATCCGTCTCCATGGTTGGATAAAACAGCTCATTCCTGCCGACAAGCCGGTTGACCAGGACTTTCTGTATCAACGATTCAGCGTTCAATGCAGATATCTTTACGGCTAAATACCTATCATTGGATGTGGCTCGCGGTTCACTTCCAACTTCGGCGGGAAAACACTCCATGGCAAGGATCTCTGATGGCCTTTTCCCCCATTTGATGACGGGGTACTGCCTGTCCTTAGGATATCCGTGTTCTGGGTAAGAATGAGCGGAAAATGGCAACTTTTTCTTAACCCAAGACCGGGACGGTCGGTTCCACCCCCACCAAGTAATGGTTGAATCATTGTTGTAGACGCACAAGGACATGGCAGATGGATGAACGTCAAGCCTGTAACCGTTTACATCTTTCGCTATGTCTATCGAATCGATTTTACCCGCTGCAGTTTCATCGAATCTCTTCAGGCTTCCATCAGCATAAAGTGCATAGCAGGGCAAGTTTCCATTCGTAAACTTTATATCCCGTGTTTCGCCGGTAACAAATACCGGTTTGGCAAGTCCCTTTTCCAAACTAAAGATCTTTGTGATTCGTGCATCACCGTAGTACGACCCTACGACGATGTGAGACGTAACGAAGGGTTGGATTGGAATGAACTCTTCGAAAGGCTCGAGTTGATACCTCGCTACTATTTTTCCATCGCGTAAATCTTCCATCAGCAACTCTCTTTGGCTAAGGCTTTTCTGATAAATGACATAACCGATAGTCGGATCAGCTGCAAATACGGGTCTTGATCTCATTTTATATGCTTGAATGTCATTCCACCAGTTTGGGTCCGAGTTGACTCCATCTGCAATACTTAATTCCTTCTTTGTTGCTTCTGTATAAATTTTGTTTGCCTTCTCAAAATCGCTGATCAGGTGGTTGTTGGCTGCATATTTTAGAAGTGCCAAACTTTGCTTTGGATCAGCATCAGTATATTTCTCGGCCAGTGCAAGAATCTGTTGTCCATTGACGTCTTGGAGGCCATATGCTAACTCATTTTTTTCCTTTTTTAGCGCTGAAACACTCGCGTTTAATGAAGCCTGAATCGATAATAGTTGCTGGTTCAATGAGCTCAGGCCTTTATTGCGTTCATCCAACAGCGTGTTTGACGTTTTCAACTCATCCCGATCTTTAGATAATTGTGAAAGATCTCGCTTCAAATTTCTTTGCGCTTCAGACAACTCATCTGTCTCACTTGTTAGCTTTTGATTAGTGGCTTTCAATGAGTCGCTTGATGATTGTAATGCAGCATTCAATTTAACGGTTCTGCCTAGGCTGACAGTTGAATAAACGATAGAAGCTGCTAAAATTGAAAGTATAACGAGTGCAGCAATGGTTAGTCCAAAAAGTCTTTTTGATTGCTTTTGATAAATAAATGAGTTAATGATCCGCTGCAGAACGATTTGTGATGGCTGATTACGTTTCAAGAAATCTAAATGCTCATCAGTGATAGGTAATCCATCGATTTTCTCATACCATTCTGCACGGCGGATTACTCTTCGTTCGAAGTCCATCTCCTCTTCATCATGCGACTTATCGTAGACGGTCACTTTATCACAATCGATTGGGTCATCACTAAACCCAAAGTTTATGGGTGTAAGTACCCGTCCTGTTCTTAAAAAACTTTTTACTTCATCGCTTACTGATGTCGACCTTACTGCATTTTTTGTTGCCAACAGGACGAACATAGAGGAACGTGGTAAAGTTTTTTCAATTGTCTTGGAATTAGTACTTCCGGGCTGGGTGATCCATTTATCTAGGTAACACCTGTAACCTTCGTTTTGCAAAAGGTTCGCCAACCTTTCGGCGTATATCAAAGCATCCTTTCTGGAATAGGAAATGAAAATGTCGACCCCAAAAATTAACTGTATTAGCTTACTCCATGTTGATCTTAAAGATTTCATACACTGATATTTAGATAACAATGCTGATGTAAGAGAGTTGATTTAAATGTTATAATAAATGGTCAGGTAATATATAAACAATATATATAATAATAAAGTTATTCGGTAAAATTTAGGGTAATGAGAGGCTTTGAACCAATTTATATTATAACACTGTTCGAAGAAGAGTCAAAACATAGCCCTGGGTAAGTGTATCTGTTCTTACATGATTATCAATCTAAAGGCGAGTGCTTGCAGCTAAATCAAATACAACAGAAGCAACAAAAATCAAAACAATCTGGATATACTTTTTAGTTTTCTTGCTCTAAACTGTATCAGTAAAGATAAAAATTAAGGCAAATTTTGCAGCAGCTTACTTCAAAATTGAATCTAAGGTTATTTAACGCAAAACCTTGCGGATACTGCATGACGACATCTGTTGAGGTTAATTAACTGAATCGAACACGTTAACGCACTTTTAGGAGCTTTTTCCGAAGCACCGCCATGTCATCACTCACCTTCTTGTCCAGAATTTTTGCGTAGTGCTGCGTGGTACGAAGGTTTCGATGCCCCAGCATCTTGGAAACCGTTTCAATCGGCACGCCGTTGGCCAGCGTTACGGTGGTGGCAAAGGTGTGGCGGGCAATATGAAACGTAAAGCTCTTCGCAATCCCACAAGCATCGGCAATTTCTTTCAGATATGAATTCATCTTTTGGTTACTTAACACCGGCAACAACTTCTCTCCTTTTTCACACTGTGGATGGTCCCTATACCGGTCAAGCAGTTCCAGGGTGGTCGGCAGCAGGGGTATTCGAGAAGGGGCTTCCGTCTTCTGCCGACTGGTGAAGATCCATTTGCCGCCATCAATACCAATTTGTATCTCATTCCGCTTCAGCTTTTTAATATCCGCATACGCCAGTCCCGTAAAGCAGCAGAAAATAAAAATGTCCCGTACCATGGACAGCCTTTCAATCCCGAACTCCTTGTCCATGATCTTTTGCATCTCTGCCTCCGTCAACGCCACCCGGTCCACTTCCCGCTTGGTCATTTTAAAACCCGCAAATGGATCCTTCGGGAGCCAGCCGTTCCGGATACAGCGGTTCACGATCTTCCGGAAATTAGCAATGTACTTGATCGTCGTATTGTGCCCGCAGGCTCGTACACTTTTCAGCCAGAACTCGTAGTCCGAGACAAACTCGAAATCCAGTTTCTGGATCGGCATGTCCTCCGCCCCATATTTCCATTTCATGAAGGCAGCCGTATGCCGGATGGACGTTTGGTAGCGCTCCAGGGTACCGGCTGAAAACTCCTTTCCTACCAAAGCGGCCATTTGCTGGTTGTGTTGCCGGAAAACCTCCAGCACACTTCGTGTTTTTTCCTCCTTCCCGGTGAGCAGGTTTTTGATGGCCGTGGGGGTGATTGGTTTGCCCTGCTCGACCAGCTGGAGCCGAGCCTCGAATACCTTCATCCGAAAAGCATTGATGTGGTGATTCAGCTCTTTTGCCTCTTCATTTTTACCATTGACTTTTTCTGCTTTTTTGTCCCAGAGCCTGGCCTCGCATTTCCGGGAGATACACAGCTCTGCGACGGCTTTGTCGATGGTGATCCGCAGGTAAATGGGCAGCGGTCCTGCCTCGTAGGTTTTGGGTTTTTTCAGGTAGAGGCGCAGGCTCAGCGTTTTTCCAATCATTTTGAACGATTTAAAGGTGATGAAATTAGGCTCCCAGCGACTCCTTGACAAGACGTGTTCAGATATTAAACAGGTTCATTTCCAATGCGATAGCGCCTGAAACGTGAGTTCAGCTCAGCCGTTCCCCGAACTCACGTTTAACTCACGAATAGAATGAGCGTTTTTGCGGTTTTTTGAGCAGGTGACCAACAACAAAAAGCCCGCAAACAGGGCGTTTGCGGGCTTTTGACTTCTTTTGATCTTGCTTTTTGCGGAGACTGAGGGATTCGAACCCTCGATACCCTTTAGAGGTATACACACTTTCCAGGCGTGCTCCTTCAACCACTCGGACAAGTCTCCTTCGGAAAGGGCAGCAAATTTAAGGGTTATCAGCTATCCCGAAGAGTTTTTTTGCATTGGCCGTGGTAATTTTTGCAATTTCATCCATGTCAATGTCCAGCAGGTTGGCGATCTTCTCGGCCACCAGCCGTGTATACGCCGGTTCATTTCGCTTGCCCCGGTAAGGTACCGGCGACAGGTAGGGCGCATCCGTTTCTAATATCACCTGGTCCAGTCTCACCGCCTGCACCACCTTGTCCATACCTCCGTTCTTGAAGGTGACCACCCCGCCGATTCCAAGGTAAAAACCAAGGTCCATCACCTGGCGGGCCTGTTCTGCATTACCGGAGAAACAATGAAATACACCACGCAATCCCGGGTACTGCCGCACCACCTCGATACAGGCATCCGTCGCATTACGAGAGTGGATCACAATCGGTAGGTGATACTGCAGGGCCAGTGCAATCTGCCGGTGAAAAGCGGCATATTGTTGTTCCGTATAGGTTTTGTCCCAGTAAAAATCCAGCCCGATCTCACCAATGGCAACAAAGGTTCGATCTTCCAGGTAGTTCTCAATTAGCCCCAGTTCTTTTTCAACATCTTCTTTTACCGAACAGGGGTGCAGCCCCATCATGCTTTTGCAAAGCGGGTACTGCGCCTCCGTTTGCAGCATGGCGGCATGGGTAGCCGAATCAATGGCCGGCAAATAGATCGCCTCCACACCGGCCGCCCCCGCCCTTTCCATCATCGCCTGCCGGTCTTCATCAAATTCAGGAAGGTAAATATGGGCATGCGTATCAATCAGTGCGTTCATAGGCCCCAAAGCTGCCGAAAATTTTTAAATCAGGGGAATCGGTTTTCTCGGGTTGCCTGCAGGTTGATCTGTAAAGCCTTGCCGGCAACAGCAGCAGAATAACCAACAAGCAGAACGGCACCCTGGGGGCTTACAAAACGTATCAAATCACTGGCCCGAAACACATTGGTTGTTGTTGGCAAAAGCGGTGATCAAAACCACGCCTACGGGTTTGTCCGCCAACCAACAAGCAGAAATCATCCTTTATTTTGACTCCTTCACCTGCCATATCAACGAAATCAAAAGATTTTACGGAAATGATTACCAAATTGTTTTGAGATAATTAAAATTTTATTTATACCTTTAATCCAGTTTTCATAGGGTACGGATTAAAAACGGGCCAGGGTTTCTACCCAGGCCCAAATTTTTTTAGCCCTCCTCAGATTTTTCCAAAAGAATAACCTCGTTGCGAGAGCGCCTCCAGAACAAGGGGCAGGGCAATTTGCAGGTTTCGAAAAGCTTTTTCACTGTCGTGAAACACCACGATCGACCCCGGTCGCACATGCTTCAGCACAATACCGGCACAGGCCTGGGGCGAAATGGACAGGTCAAAATCGGCGCTCAACACATCCCACATAACAACAGCAACATTTGGTTTTTGCAGGGTCTTTGCCAGGCCGGCTGCCTGCTTTTGGGTGATGCGTCCGTAGGGTGGACGAAAAATCATGCTGTCAATCAAATCACCGGCTTTTCTAACGTCCTGGAGGTAGGCAGGGGTGGCCGTCTTCCAGCCGTTCGGATGCGAATAGGTATGGTTGCCGGTGCGGTGACCCGCTGCGAGGATCTGCTGGTAAACACCGGGATACCGCTCCACATTTTTCCCGATACAAAAAAACGTAGCAGCAGCACCGTAAGTTTTAAGCTGCGCCAGCACCCAGGGTGTGATCGTCGGATGCGGACCGTCATCAAACGTAAGGTAAACCGTTTGATCCCGGTCGGGCATGCGCCAGGTATACCGGGGAAAAACTTTCGGCACCCACCAGGGGATTTTTAAAAAATGCTTGTGCATGTTCCGTAAAGATAGCAGCGGAGACAAACAGAACAGAGGAACAGATGACCAACGAACAAGGAATATTGAAGCAATGTCTTCTCTTCATCTGTTCTTTTCATAACAACTGACTGCATAGTGAAAAGAAAGGTCCGGCAACAGACACCCATACTCTGTATTCTGTATTCTGGATTCTATACTCCACCTTCCGATCTTCTGTTCCTTGTTCTTCTGTTCCTCTGTTCTCCTCCCCTTCCTATTTTTGCGCCATGATGAATGCAAAAGTCAGAGTACGGTTTGCACCCAGCCCCACCGGGGGGTTGCACCTGGGTGGTGTTCGCACGGTATTGTACAATTATTTATTTGCCAAACACCATGGCGGCGACTTTATCCTCCGCATTGAAGACACTGACCAGAGCCGCTTTGTACCCGGCGCCGAAGAATACATCTTTGAAACCCTTAGATGGTGCGGGCTCGAACCCGACGAAAGCACACAGCACGGCGGCGCCTTTGGCCCTTACCGCCAGAGCGAACGCAAAGAAACCTATTTCGGATACGCCCAACAGTTAGTAGAGCAGGGTTATGCCTATTATGCTTTCGATACAGCGGAAGAACTGGATCAGATGCGGGCACGCCTGCGCACACCCGAAAATCCTTCCCCGCAATACGACCGTACTGTTCGGGCCCAGATGCGCAATTCATTAACGCTTTCCCCGGAAGAAACAACGAATCTTATACAGCAAAATACGCCTTACGTTATACGCATCAAAATGCCTGAAGGCGAAACGGTTTCGTTCACCGATGCCATCCGCGGTGAAGTAAGTTTTGATACATCGGTTGTCGATGATAAAGTTTTATTGAAAGCCGATGGCATGCCTACCTATCACCTGGCTGTGGTAGTAGACGACTATGCAATGCAAATCACCCATGCTTTCCGCGGCGAAGAGTGGCTGCCCAGTGCACCGGTCCACGTCCTGTTATGGCGCTACCTGTTTGGCGAAGACAAAATGCCACAGTGGGCACACCTGCCGCTCATTCTCGGTCCCAGCGGGAAACTGAGCAAACGCGATGGTGCCAAATACGGTTTCCCGGTTTTTGCTATGAACTGGAAAGACCCCAAAACCGGCGAGCTCACGGAAGGTTTCCGCGAAAGAGGTTTTCTGCCCCAGGCCTTTGTCAACATGCTGGCCGTGCTGGGATGGAACGACGGCACAGAGCAGGAACTGTTTACAAAAGAAGAACTGATCCAAAAATTTTCCATTGAAAGGGTGCACAGCGGCGGTGCCAAATTTGATTTTGAAAAAGCAAAATGGTTCAACCACGAGTGGATCAAAAAATTGCCCGTCGACAACTATAAAGAAGAAGTGAAATCCTTTTTTGCAGCAAAAGGTGTGGAGATTAGCGACGACAGTTATTTCGAAAAGATCGTCGCCCTGGTTAAGGACCGCTGCACCCTCTTGCCCGATTTCTGGGAGCATAGCTTTTTCTTTTTCAGGGCGCCACAAGAGATCGACTTCACACCGATTCTCGCAAAATGGAACCCGGAGAAAAGAGGATTCTTCCAGGGATTTGCCAAATCCCTGCGCAGCATCAGCGACTGGAAAGCCCCTTCACTCGAAACCCTGTTCAAGCAACTGGCCGAAACCGCAGGCATCAAGGCCGGTGAACTGCAACTGCCATTGCGGCTGATGCTGGTTGGCGGAAAATTTGGTCCTCCCGTATTTGAAATTGCCGAAGTGCTGGGTAAGGAAGAGACAGTAAATCGAATTGAAAATGGATTATCACAAATGCGTTGATCCATTGGCTGCAATCAATAAGAAGAAGGCTTGTTCACAACAGGCCTTTTTATTTATAGACGATAGGGTGATACAAACGGAAGATAAATTGCATCACAACCGATGGAGGGATTAACTGCACTATTCGAACAAGAAGTATCTTGTGAAAGAACTGCATTTTATGAGAAAAGAAAATGGCATTCTTCTCTTCCTCCTTCTGTTGAAGTTTGTACTTCCCTTTTTGCTTTCGCACCCTGTATATGAATTGCACCGCGACGAATACCTTTATTACGAACAAGGCCAACACCTGGCACTTGGCTACCTCGAAAACCCACCACTGATTGGTGTACTGGCTGCTGTTTCTTCGCTCCTGGGAGGCGGCTTTTTCTGGGTGAAGTTCTGGCCGGCGCTGTCTGGCGTGGCCACGCTTTGGATTACCCTGAAAATTGTGAAAGAGTTGGGCGGCTCCTTTTATGCCCAGGTACTTGCGGCATTGGGTCTTATAGTTACAGCCTACCTGCGCATTCACTTTCTGTTCCAGCCCAATTTCCTCGAGATCTTCTGCTGGACGCTGGGCTTCTATTTCCTGGTACGTTATCTTACTACAGAAAACCAACGCTACCTTTTTTTGCTTGCCATTGCACTGTCCCTGGGCTGGTACAGCAAATATTCGGTGCTGTTTTTTATCGCGGCTCTTTTCATCGGCATCCTAGTGACGCACCACCGGCGCTTACTGCTGGAAAAAAATTTCTGGCTGGCCGTGTTCACCGGCGCTGTACTGGTTATTCCAAACCTGATCTGGCAGTATAACCACAACTGGCCCCTCCTTCACCACATGCAGGAGCTGCAGGAAACCCAGTTGCAGCACCTGGACCGGTTTGACTTTCTAAAAGAACAAATCCTTTTTCTCCTGCCGGTGGCCTTTCTCTGGATGGGTGGTTTGTACGGGTTATTCAAACAGGGAAAGTATCGGCTGCTGGCCTGGAGTTTTGTCTTTATTATCGTGCTGATCATGATGGGAAGCGGCAAAGGCTATTATACCCTGGGAGTCTACCCGATGATGCTGGCAGCCGGTGCTGTCTGGGCCGAACGGGTAAGCTTGAAAAAACAATGGTTGCGTTTAGCCTTTGTAGTGGTTATTCTCGTTTTAGCGATCCCTTTCATACCTGTTTTGTTACCGTTACAGCAGCCGGCAGATATGGCCGCTACCAACCAAAAATATGGTGTCGAAAAACTGGGCCTGCTGCGTTGGGAAGACGGGCAAAACCATCCCCTGCAACAGGATTTTGCCGATATGCTGGGATGGAAAGAACTGGCCGCAAAAGCGGAAGCCTTATACCAAGAACAGCCCGATTCGGCGAAAGCATCTACCCTCATTTATTGCGCCAGTTACGGCCTGGCAGGCGGTATAAAATATTATGCAAAAGACAGATCCTTCCGCGATAAAATCATCAGTGAAAACGGCACCTTTCTTTTGTGGGCACCCTCGAGGCTTTACTTCAGGCACCTCATTTTTATTGATGATGAAATGCCCGAGGCCGATGATAATGTTTTAAAACGGTTTGCTTCCGCCAGCGTGATAGACTCCTGCACCAACCCTTATTCAAGACAGTTCGGAGTGAAGATCTTTCATTTTCAAAACGCCACCGACAGCGCCTGGATGATTGCCGCACACGATATACGGGAAGCAAAAGCAAAGTTCAGCCGCTGAGTGCTTGCGCAGTTTATGCTATTTTCGCAGCCTTGCTATGAATACAATCAATCGCCCAATAAGAGTGTTGGTAGCCAAAGTAGGTTTGGACGGCCACGATCGCGGCGCCAAGGTCATTGCCACCGCCCTGCGTGACCAGGGCATGGAAGTGATCTACACCGGCCTGCGGCAAACACCGGAAATGGTAGTGGCTGCGGCCCTGCAGGAAGACGTGGATGCGATCGGCATTTCCATTTTATCCGGCGCTCACATGACAGTGTTTCCAAAGGTGGCTGCCCTGATGAAAGAAAAAGGCATGAACGATGTACTGCTCACCGGCGGCGGCATCATACCCGAAGAAGACATGCAGCAACTGCAGGTGCAGGGCGTAGGCCGGTTGTTTGCGCCGGGTACGGCAACCTCCGAAATCGCAGGCTACATCACGAACTGGGTAAAAGAAAACCGCAGCTTTTAAGTACGTTCGACACTAACTTTTTTATTGCGCAAACCACAACTTTCGCTAAAAGGATAAAAGAAACAAACGGCTTGTATTTACCCATTGACCCCTGCACGCCCTGCAAAGGACAAAAGACAGATCAGTGCTATCGCTTATAAAGAGGGTTCAATTCAATCCTTTGTTTTGTCACTTCATCAGGAAACAAATGCATTCTACTTAATCAACAGCACAAAACGTACGGCAACTGCAACATCTTTACATTACATAAAAAAATGTAACCATGTTCAGGTTGCCCTCTATCTCTCAAAAGTCAAAACAGCGCCGGCGCTTTTGGCTTTTACTTTTTATCTGCAATGGTACCGTGCTGCTGGTGAATCTTTTTATAGGTCTTCTTCTCCACGGAAATCCCTTTGTTCCATTTTCAGAGGGAGAAAACTGGACCGCTATGCTGCTGGCAGGGACAGTTCTCGGCAGCGCCCTGTTCATCTTGAATACAGCGCTTTCCTTGTTCGAATCGTTGATGCAAAAAACGGGCAGGAAGCAGGGGCCACTTGTCATGCTTTGTGGTGGCATTCTCCTTTTGTCCCTCACCAGTTGCGAAATAGAAACAGGCAGCCGGGTACAGGTGAAGTCAGCCGTACAGGGCAGCATCAACAATGCCGCTACCGGGCTCAGGGCCGTTTACCGCAACATGGAAGCAGAAAGAGTAAAGCTGGTGATGAACGATGAAGTGCTGGGCCATGCCGACATCCCGTTGGGAGAAAAGTTCTATATCATCAACGAAGGCATCAAAGGTTTGGAGAGCAAAGAAGGCAAGGTATCGGTTGGCTGTTCGCTGCAGATCACCGATGAAAACGGAACCATCATCCTCAACGAACCCGACCTGTTCCAGGGCAACGACGTTTTCAATGAAAAAGAAGTAAAGTACCTGCGCTGTGCCGTCTCCACCGGCCTGCCCATGGAAGCAGAATATTATTATACGGTGAAGGCAAAGTTCTGGGACAAATACGGCGATGGCTTTATTGATAATACCGTCCGGATCCGGTCTATCAACATCCCATGATCAGGGAACGGGAAAAGCACCAAAAGGAGACAGCCACTGCGCTGTCTTTTTTTATCACCATAGGAGCAACAAACAACAGGTAAGTTCAAAACCAATATCCTACTACCGAATATCCAATAATAGATATCCATCCCATCCCCCTTACATTTGAGAAAAATTGTTCTATGTACCAAACCCTTTTGACCACGCTTGAAAACAATATTCTGACCATCACTATCAATCGTCCCGATAAGCTGAATGCACTCAACCGCGATGTGATGCATGACCTGGATGCGGTGTTGGATGAAGTGGAATCGAACAACGGGATTAAGGCCGTGATCCTGACCGGTGCCGGGCAAAAAGGGTTTGTGGCCGGTGCTGATATTACCGAGTTCCTGGGCTTGAGTAAAGAAGAAGGACAAGCATTGGCAAAAAAAGGACAGGACATTTTTTTCCGCATCGAAAATAACCGCAAACCTATTGTCGCTGCCGTGAATGGTTTTGCGCTTGGCGGGGGCTGCGAACTGGCCATGGCCTGCCACTTTCGCATCGCCAGCGAAAATGCAAAGTTTGGTCAGCCGGAAGTGAACCTGGGGCTGATACCCGGGTACGGCGGTACGCAACGGCTGGTACATTTAATAGGCAGGGGAAGGGCACTGGAGTTATTGTTATCAGGAAACATGATCGATGCCCAAACGGCATTGCAATACGGATTGGTGAATCACGTGGTACCACAGGAAGAACTGCTGAACAAAACACGATCGATCCTGGAGGTGATCGTGAGCAAAGCGCCTCTTGCCTTGAGTAAATGCATAACAGCTGCCAATGCTGCTTTCACGCTGCAGGGTTATCAAACCGAGGTAGAAGCCTTTGGCGAATGCTTTGCCACTGAAGACATGAAAGAAGGCACAGCGGCATTCCTGGAAAAACGCAAGCCTGCATTCAAGGGAAAATAAATTCTCCGGTAAGGCGGAGAAAAAGGCAGCAAATTAAGAGGAACGTTTTTCTCTCCACCTTTATTCCAGTTCCCGGACAGTAAAGAAAGCATTCCCGCCTCACCGCATTCCCGGCAAAAACTCTTTTCTACTAATTGCTATCCGGGGAAGATGCGGATGGTTTTCACATACCGTCCCTGGTAATACGTATTCAGTGGCGTGATGGTAACCCCATTGGCCTTACCCGAAGTGGAATGAATAAAGCGCAGCGAGTCGGTATTCGAAACCACGATGCCCATATGGCCCACAAATTTTTCCAGGCTGTCGGTTCCGGTAAAAAGAATCAGGTCACCCGGCCTGGCATCCTTTGCTCCCACTTCTTTTCCCACATGGGTAAAATCAATCGACGACCGTGGCACCACGATCCCAAAATGTTTGAATACGTAGGTAATAAAACCAGAACAGTCGAAACCTTTGGCCGGATCGGCGGAGGCATAGAGGTAAGGCACACCCATCAGGGTTTTGGCAAAATTCACCACCTCGTCCGGCGAAACACCCCTGGTATCAATAACTCCCGGCAGCGTCATCCTGTTTTGTTGAACAGTGTCAATCGTATCTCCCGTTTTTAGGGTATCAACCCTGATGCTGTCAGCAGTTTGTTTGGCCTGCAGCGAGTCGGTAGTTTCCAGGGTTGCATTTTCTCCATCACCCTTGCTTGTGAAATAACTAGCCACCTGCCAGCCAACAAACAAAACCACCACGATGATCATTATTCGCATGAGCATATGGCAGACGTTCAAAAAAAGGTCCAAAAACAATTTCCTCATCCCATTCTGCCACAACAGAATAACGGTACCGAAAAGCAGCCGCCGCAAATATTCAATACCCAATCTCCCGTAACACACTTAATCCGCTTCTATCTGCGGTTATCTTTGCGTCCTTTAAACCATTGCTATGTCAAATTACCGCATTGAAAAAGATACCATGGGAGAAGTGCAGGTGCCTGCCGATGCCCTGTATGGTGCACAAACCCAGCGCAGCATTGAGAACTTTAAGATTGCCCAGGACATCAACCGGATGCCCAAAGAAATTATCCGTGCTTTCGCTTACCTGAAAAAAGCCGCCGCCATCACCAACTTTGAAGCCGGTGTGCTGCCGGAAGAGAAAAAGGATCTAATCAGCCAGGTTTGCGACGAGATTCTGCAAGGAAAGCTCGATGATTATTTTCCACTGGTGGTATGGCAAACCGGTAGCGGTACGCAAAGCAACATGAATGTAAACGAGGTGGTTGCTTACCGTGCCCATGTAATTAACGGCGGCAACCTGTCAGATAAAGAAAAAGTGCTGCATCCGAATGATGATGTCAACAAGTCGCAGTCGTCGAACGACACCTTCCCTACTGCCATGCACATTGCGGCCTACAAGATTCTGATAGAAGTCACCATTCCTGGCATTGAAAAATTGCGGGACACACTGGCCGAAAAAAGCCGCTCCTTTATGAACGTTGTGAAGATTGGCCGTACGCACTTTATGGATGCCACGCCGCTTACCCTCGGACAGGAATTCAGCGGTTATGTATCGCAGTTAAACCATGGCCTGAAAGCCATCAAAAATACACTGGACCATCTCTCCGAGCTGGCGCTTGGCGGCACTGCTGTTGGCACCGGCATCAACACGCCACAGGGTTACTCTGAAAATGTAGCCCGCCATATTGCGGCGCTGACGGGTCTTCCCTTCCGCACGGCTGAAAACAAATTTGAAGCCCTGGCAGCACACGATGCCATCGTAGAAGCACACGGCGCCCTGAAAACCGTTGCCGTCAGCCTGATGAAAATTGCCAATGATATTCGGATGCTGTCATCCGGACCGCGCAGCGGCATTGGCGAGATCTTTATTCCCGATAACGAGCCCGGATCGTCTATTATGCCGGGAAAGGTAAACCCCACCCAGTGCGAAGCCCTGACCATGATTGCCGCGCAGGTACTGGGCAACGATGTGGCCATCAACGTAGGCGGGTCGATGGGGCATTTTGAGCTGAACGTGTTCAAACCCATGATGATCTACAACTTCCTGCACAGCGCAAGGCTGATTGGCGACGGCTGCATTTCATTCAATGACAAATGCGCTGTGGGTATCGAACCCATTGAAGCCAATATCAAAAAGCATGTGGATAACTCGCTGATGCTGGTTACTTCGTTGAATACAAAGATTGGTTATTATAAAGCCGCCGAAATTGCACAAAAAGCCCATAAAGAGGGAACAACCTTAAAAGAGATGGCCGTAAAACTGGGCTATGTAACGCCGGAGCAATTTGATGAGTGGGTAATTCCGGAGAAGATGGTAGGTGATCTGCCAAAATAGGTTTTACATATACAATCTCTTCCATTTGTATTTTTCAGGGATTGAAACTATTGTGTTTCAATCCCTGAAAACATAAAGAAAAGCTGCCTTGTTGGCAGCTTTTCTTTTACTCTGATTGTCTATCAGGAAAATGGGTGGCTTGTTTTTTGGCTAAAGGGCAGAGATGTGTAATTTGGATTTCCCTGCTTCAGTCCGCTGAAACGCAAGCCACGTCTGAATTTTCTAAATCCGCAAAGGCGTTGGAATGTCAATAAATAATGTAATGGTAACGTTATTTTTTGCCCGTCAATCCTCACCTTTGCAGCAAATTTTACACTTTTATGCTGAGAAGAATCTTATTTCTGCTGTCAATTAATTTATTAATTGTACAGTACTCCAACGCACAGGTGACCACCAGTAGTATGACTGGTATTGTGCGATCTGCCACCAATGAACCGTTGGTAGGTGCAACAGTAACGGCTACACACGTTCCTACAGGAACAGTTTACACGGCAGTTAGCCGCGCCGGCGGACGTTTTGATATCCAAAATATGGCTCCAGGCGGTCCTTACACCGTTCGGACGACATTCGTAGGATATGGTGAATTTAACCGCTCTGATATCAATATTCCCTTGGGAGAAAGGTATGATATCACAATTGAACTAAGCTCAGGAAACCAACAACTCCAGGAAGTAGTTGTTTCGGCTCGCAGGGCAGGTACGGAAAGAACAGGTGCTGCCACCAACTTTTCCCGCCGCCAGATCCAGAACCTTCCGAATATCAACCGGAGCATAACCTCCGTAACCCGTGCTACGCCACAGGCCAATGGCAATTCCTTTGCTGGCATGAATTACCGATATAACAACATCACTATTGACGGAGCTTTATTCAATAACAACTTCGGACGTTCCGGCGACGGACAAATTCCTGGTGGCGGAACATCTGCCATTTCTATTGATGCCCTCGATCAGGTACAGGTGAACATTGCTCCTTATGATGTGCGCCAGGCTGGTTTTGTGGGTGCCGGTATCAACGCTGTAACCCGTAGAGGAACAAACAATGTGACGGGTACCGTTTATGGATACTACAGAAACCAGGACTTTAATGGTAAGAAGGTTAAAGATGTTGAAGTAGCAAATGCAAAACGTTCTACCAATATTTATGGTGCCAGTGTAGGAGCCCCAATCATCAAGAACAAACTATTTATTTTTGTGAATGGTGAAAGAGAAAAAAGAACGCAGCCCGGACAAACCTGGACAGCACTGCGCCCGGGTGTCAATGACAACAGCCCGAATGCAACTGGCGTTTTAGCCTCTGACCTCGATGCTTTGTCCGCATACCTGAAACAAAAATACAATTATGATCCAGGAGCTTATGAGGGTTACGATTTCATTACTGATAACATAAAATTTGTTACCCGCTTAGACTGGAACATCACAAATAACCACAGGTTTACAGCACGCTATAACTACTCCAACACCGATGATGACGACCAGGTTAATTCTAACAGCGGTCCGAACCCTCGTTTCAGCAACAGCCGCCGTGGTACCAGAACAGGTGGTCTGGCATTCAACGGTGCAAACTTTCAAAACAACACAAAGGTTAAATCGTTTGTTGGTGAGTTGAATTCAACGTTCAGCAACAAAATATCCAACCAGTTAATTGGATCGTATACGCATGTTGAGCCCAAACGTGTTCCAAACAGCACAGCGTCTTTTGTTGATATCATGAGCGGGTCTAATGTGTATACTTCATTCGGTACCGATCTTTTCTCCTACGACAACAGGATTGATGACAGGGCCCTGAATTTTGCCAACAACACTACGATCAACCTGGGAACACACGTGGTAACAGCTGGTATCAGTTATGATCGTCTGTCTTTTGAGAACGCCTTCTCTGATTTCGGCGGTCCTTCATATTACCGGTTTGCCTCTTTGCAGGATTTCTTAGAGGACAAAGCGCCGACTGTTTTTGCAGTAACTTATGGCTTTGGCAGTAACAAGAGCGAGATTCCGCCTGCAGCTGCAAAATTTGCACAATTAGGTTTGTATTTGCAGGACGCATGGGCTCCATCTAACAAATTCAGATTAACCTATGGCCTTCGTGTTGACAAACCACTTTACCCTTACAATGCTCCCCGCAACCCGGCGTTGGAAGCTGTCACGTTCAAAGATGCTGAAGGTAACAATGAGCAGTTCGACGTAAGCCAGTGGCCGGAATCAAAACTTCTGTTCTCTCCCCGTGTAGGCTTTAATTACGACTTTAAGGGTGATAAAGATTTTGTAGTGCGTGGCGGAACCGGCATCTTCACGGGCCGTATTCCTTTCATATGGTTAGTTAACCAGGTGGCTGACGCAGGGGTATTGCGCAACATTTATACGGCAACCACCGCACAACTGGCAGATATCCGGTACAACCCTGACCGTACTGCACATATCAACTTAGTGCCGAATGCACAGCCTGGCACTACTATTCCGTCAGGAAGTCCAGCCTTTTCAGCCACAGATGCTGACTTTAAAATGCCACAAATCTGGCGTTCGAATTTAGCTTTCGAAAAGCGTTTTGCACAGAACTATACGTTTAGCCTGGAAGGTATTTATACCAAAACCATCAATAACGTATTTTTCAGAAACGCCAACTTAGGCGCACAGAACGGCACGGTAGCAATTCCCGGTGACAACAGGCCTTTTTATAATGCGAGATTGAACAGCAATATCAATTCGCTGATAGTAATGGACAACACCAATAAAGGTTACAGTACTTCTTTGACAGCGCAGGTACAAAAAACTTTCTCCAGCAATTGGGAAGGTTTTGTAGCCTATACGTATACCAATTCAAAAGACGTTAACATTGGTACAAGTGACCGTGCCTCCAGCAGCTGGTCAACAAACAACATCGTAGCAAATCCCAACAATCCTGAGCTGGGATATTCCAACTTCGCAGTTCCGCACCGTATCGTTGTAAGCGGTTCTTACCGGTTTAGTTATGCAAATAACAACCTTGCTACCACTGTTGGTTTATATTATAGTGGTTCTTCACAGGAGCGTTACCATTTCCGTTATGGTAGCGATATCAATGGTGATGCGCAAACCAATGACATGTTGTACATCCCCGCCAGCCCTTCTGAAATTACATTCGTGGAAGGCTTCAGGGTTGGAAACAACACTTATACTGCACAACAGCAAAGCGAAGCTTTCTTCAAATTTGTTGAAAACAATTCTTACCTGAGAGAAAACAAGGGTAAGTATGTTGAAAGATATGGCGCTTTGCTGCCTTGGGTAAACAACATGGATCTGCGTGTATTGCAGGACTTCTCATTTGATGCATTATCCCGCAAGCATACATTCCAGTTCAGCGTGGATGTGGTAAACTTCCTGAACCTGTTGAACAACAGTTGGGGTACCCGTTATTCTTATAACTTCGGTTCCTTTAGCGATCAGGGAATTCTGGGTCTGCCAACAGCAAGCAACAATACGGGAAGCGAAACCTTCAACCGGAATGCTCCTAAATTCACGTTCAATCCGAATGGACCTGCGCAGGCTTACCAGACCGATTTTTCTACATTTAGTACCTGGGGAATTCAACTGGGTCTGCGTTATATTTTTTAATCGACCTTTCTTATGATTCTAAAAAGGCTGCTCTATACGGGCAGCCTTTTTCTTTTGCTGTAGAAGTATTTCTACAAGCCTTAACATTTGCTCTAAATTCCTCCGTAAATGCTTCATATTCATAAAACAATACGTTCAGTCCGATTCGAGGAATAGTCTTTGCGAGCATGTTTATATCCAACGCCTTAATACCCATCCATGCAAAAACAAGAAGAAACAACAACCGTCATACATAAAAGGGGCTGGCCGCAACGAATCGCAAGGATTTTTCTCAAAACGATCCTCTTCCTTCTCCTTTTTATCCTGCTGATTTTTCTGCTCATCCTGACACCACCCGTTCAACGTTTTTTGACGGTGAGGGTAGAAAATTACCTGGAAAAAAAGCTGGAAACAAGGGTCGACATCGGCCGCATTGGTTTTGGCCTTTCGGGCAATGTTTTCCTGAACGATGTTTACGTGGAAGACAAAACAAAGGACACCCTCTTATCCGGTGGCACCATCCGGGCCAATGTCAATTTCATGAAGCTGTTTTCCAATGAAGTGGAAGTAAAGGACATCGAGTTGCAAAACATCACGGCTAAAATAAAACGGGTATTGCCTGACACAGTTTTTAATTTCCAGTTTATTACCGATGCCTTTGTAGCCGATCAGGCCAAAAATCCCGATACGGCACAAACGGCACCCATGAAACTTTCCATCAGCGATATTACGCTGGACAACGTTTCCCTGTTGTACCGCGATGCCATCACCGGTATGGATATGAGCGGCCGCATTGGCTACGCAACCACCACCATCGACAAGATGGACCCCTACACCCAGACCTTTGATTTTCCAACGCTGATCCTTCGCAACAGCCGCCTGCAAATGAAACAGGTGAAACCCCTGCTGCAACCCAAGCCCATGTCGCAGGACATTGCAGAAGCACAGGCGCCGGCACCGCTGAACCTAAGTTTTGGAGTGATAGATATCAGCAAGGTGGCCGTGCGGTATGATAATGACGTTTCAGCCCTTTATTCCAACATCAATATCGGAAAACTGAAAGCCGATGGCCGGTTGCTGGACCTGGTGAACAACCGGGTATACCTGGATGAACTGACGCTGGCCAACACCACTGCCGCCATCCGCCTGGGCAAGTCGCAGGGTGCCGAAGTGGTAAAAGAACAGGCAGCGCAGGAAGTAGCCGCCGAAAGCACCGCAGGGTGGGACTTCAGGGTAGCGAAAGTGCGGTTCGATGATAATGACATCCGCTACGACGATGACAATCAGCCACAGCTTTCTTACGGTATGGATTATGCGCACCTGAAGGCTGATGATCTTACACTGCACGCCGACAATTTTGTGTTCAAACCCGACTCCATTGCACTGAATGTACTGAACGGGTCCTTTCGTGAAAAAAGCGGTTTTGTGCTGAGCAACCTGCAGGGCGATCTGCTTTACGGCGCCAAACAAACGCATTTAAAAAACCTGCTGATCAAAACACCCGGCTCTGAGATCAAACGTTATGCGGTGTTGCAGTATGCATCGCTGGATGAACTGACCAACAACTTTGAAAGGACAGTGATGGACATAGAGGTGGTGGATAGTTATGTACAGGTAAAAGACATCCTCACCTTTGCGCCGCAGCTCCGCAACCAGCCGGCCTTCCGCAATCCAAATGATGTATGGACAATGGAACTGATGGGTGAAGGCACCATGGATCGCCTGCAAATTGCACGGCTTCAGTTCGACGGATTGCAAGACACAAGGGTAAACGCAGCCGGCACTTTAGTAGGACTTGCGAACCCGCAAAATGCAGGCGGCAATTTTACCATCTATAATTTACATACAACCAGGGCTGATATGGAGATGCTGGCGGGCAACAGTCTTGCCGGCACAGGCATCAACCTTCCGCAGGCAGTGGATGTTTCGGGCCTGATCAGCGGCAATACCGGCCGGCTGAATACGAGGCTGGATATCAACACCACAGATGGCAATCTTGACCTGCAAGGCAGTTTTGCCAATCTTACAGCCCCGGCCTCCCTGTCGTACGATGCCACCATCCGGGCATCACGCCTGCAACTTGGAAAGATCCTTGGCATGCAGGGACAAGTAGGTTCGCTTACCGGCACGGTTTCCGCCAATGGCCGCGGTGTTACCCCCGATGCTATCAATACGACGTTTGAAGCGGCCATCGCTAACGTAGGCTACAACCGGTACAACTACCGTAATATCAAAGCAACGGGTTCGCTGCGCAAATCGGCTTTTCGCATCAATGCCGATGTGAATGACCCCAATGCTGATATAACCTTGTCCGCCAGTGGCGATTACGCCGCATATGGTCCCTTCCGTGTAGATGCCGATATCGATAGCGTCAAACTGCACAACCTCAACTTCAGCGATCAGCATCTGAGTTTTCGTGGTGAGATCAACGGAACAGCCGATAACATAAATGGTGAAAACCTCACCGCCGACCTGGTACTGACCGATGCGCTGCTGGTATCGGGCACCAACCGCCTGCCGATTGATTCACTTCAGGTGATTGCGGGACACGATACAGAAGATTACATTGAGCTACGAAGCGATATTGCATCCGCCGAAATTCGTGGTGAATACAATATGCTGCAGATGGGCGATATCATCCAGAACAACCTGGCGCCCTATTTTTCAACAGCAACCGTAGCACCCAAACCGGTAGATCCTTACAACATCCGCTTTCGGGCAGAACTTTTCCTCTCTCCTGCCCTGCAGGGTTTTGTGCCCGACCTGAAAGAAGCCGACAGTGTGCGGCTGCAGGGTACACTGGCCACCGGTGAAGGGCTGGATGCAAGGCTGTCTGCGTCGGAACTGGTTTACCAAACCAATACGGTGCAAAACCTGCAGGCAACCATCAATACCAACGACAGCGGCTTGCATGTAAACGCTACCATGTCGCGCCTGAAAGCGGGTGGACTGGACGTATATGCCACAACGCTGAACGCAACGGCCATGCAAAACAACATTGATTTTTCGCTGAACATTGATGATAAAAGCGATAAAGACAAGTATTACCTGAGCGGGTTGGTACGCCAGTCGGCAGATGGCAATATGACACTGCACCTGCGGCCCGACAGCCTGTTGCTGAATTACGACCGCTGGCAAATTGATCCTGCCAACAGCATTACGTTTGGTACAGGAATACAAGCCAATAACTTTACGCTTTCACAGGCCGGCCAGCAGTTAAGCGTACAAAGCCTGGGAGCAGGTGCCGATTCACCACTGGAAGTTCGGCTCGCCAATTTCCAGATCGGTACACTGACATCTTTTTTACAGGCTGACTCTAACCTGGTGGATGGTGTGGCCAATGGTACAGTTACGTTTACCAACCTGATGCAGCAACCGCTTTTTACCGGTAACCTTACCATCGCGGACCTTGCCTTTCAACGGGACACTGTGGGTAACCTCAACGCACAGGTAAGCTCTAACGGCAGTACCTATACGACAAATGTAACCATCACCGGCCGGGGTAACGATGTAGCCCTGACAGGTAACATCACGCCAAGAGCAAACGACATGGCCATGAACCTCGACCTGGCCATCCGGCGCTTTTCCCTGAATACAATGAGAGGGGCAATGAAGGATTTTATTACCGATGCCAGCGGCAACTTGTATGGCAATGTCAGCATCAGCGGCTCCACCAGTGATCCGAATATTGACGGCAAGGTCAATTTTGATAATGCCGTTATTACAACAGTTGCCATTGGCGGTCCCTTCCGCATCAACAATGAGAGTCTCATTATCGTCAACAACGAAGGTTTTATCGTTGACCGCTTCTCTATCCGGGATTCCGCCAACAATGCCCTTACATTTGACGGCCGTGCAACCACAACCAATTTTGCCAATTACAACTTCGACATCAACATCCGGGGCCGGAACTTCATGGCCGTTAACAATACCAAGAAACAAAACAACCTGTTTTACGGGAAGCTGAACATCTCCACTACCCTGCACATTGGCGGCAACGAAACCGCACCGGTGATTGATGGAAACTTGTCTGTGAACGAAGGCACCAACTTTACCGTGGTGATACCACAGCAGGATCCGGGTGTTGTGTCCCGTGAAGGAGTAGTGGAATTTGTGGACTTCAGCAATCCATCCAACAATGATTCGTTGCTGATGGCGCCTTACGACTCCCTGAACCGTTTTTCTTTGACCGGGTTTGAAGTAGCCACCAACATTTCAGTGGATAAAGATGCCATCTTCAACATTGTTATTGACGAAGCAAACGGCGACCTGGTGAACCTGCAGGGCGAGGCAACGCTTTCCGCGGGAATTGACCCTAGCGGCAAGATCAACCTTACAGGCAACTATGTAATCGACCAGGGATCCTACCAGCTGAGCTACAACTTTATTCAACGCCGTTTCGACATTGAGAAGGGAAGCCGTATAGAATGGTTTGGCGAACCCACATCTGCCGAAGTAGACATGACCGCCATTTACATTGCCAACACGGCACCGCTCGATCTTGTGTCGGATTATATATCAGCAGCCAATTCCACCATTCGGAATACCTACCTGCAGAAGCTGCCTTTCCAGGTGGTGCTGAATATGGACGGAGAACTGATGGAACCCGAGATCAGTTTTGATATTCGGCTGCCAACCGACAGGAACTACAACGTATCATCGGATATTATTTCGAATGTAGATATCCGCCTTAACCAGTTGCGGCAGGAACCTTCGGAATTGAACAAACAGGTATTCTCCCTGTTGTTGCTGGGACGCTTTGTAGGCGACAATCCATTTGAATCGAGTGGCGAGGGCTTCAGTGCCAAATCCTACGCTATGCAAAGTGTCAGTAAGCTGATGACGGAACAGTTGAACAATCTCGCCGGCGACCTTATTGCCGGTGTAGACCTGAACTTTGACGTTACCTCCACTGACGATTACACAACCGGCACCCGGCGCAATCGCACCGATCTGAATGTAGGACTCAGCAAACAGCTGCTCAGCAACCGCCTGACTGTTTCAGTGGGTAGCAATTTTGCGTTGCAGGGACCACAAAGCAGCAACCAGCAAAGCAGCAACCTGGCCGGCAATGTGGCCCTGACCTATCAGTTGAGCCGCGATGGCCGTTACCTCTTACGGGCTTACCGCAGGAACGAATACTTTGGTGTGGTAGACGGATATATTGTTGAAACCGGCTTGCGGTTCATTATTACACTCGACTACGACAAGTTTATGAACCTGTTTCGGAGAAAACAATTACGGGTAGAGAACAGAGACAGGCAAAACGAATCGAAACAATGATGAGAAAAGCAATTATAACAGGCATGACCATTTGTTTTCTGCTGGCGGCCTGCAGTCCTACCAAGCATATTCCAGAGGGTGATGCCCTGTATACAGGCGCCGACGTGGTACTGAATGCGGAAAATGTAAAATCGGGACAAGGCAAAGTGTTGAAAGCCGATCTTGAAAACATGACAAGGCCGGAACCCAACTCCCGCTTTTTGGGTATTCCTTTCAAACTGATGTTCTGGAATCTTTTTTATACGCAAAAAGAAAAGGGACTGAAAAAAAGCTTGCAGAACAAGCTGGGCGAACCGCCGGTACTGGCCAGCGATGTTGACCTGGATGCAAACACGCAACTGCTGGAAAACTACCTGGAGAACAAAGGTTTTTTCAGTGCTGGTGTAACAGCCGACTCTACATGGAAGGGGAAAAAAGCAAGTGTCACCTACACGGCTAATGCCGGCAATCAGTACAAGATCCGGTCGGTGGTGTTTGAAGAAGACAGCAGTTCGCAACTTACGGCAGCTATCCAGGATATCAAGCAAAATACATTGCTTCAGCCCGGCGAGCCGTATGACCTGGACCTGATTAAAGGCGAACGGCAACGGATTGATGCCATGCTGAAAGAAAGAGGGTTTTATTTTTTCAATCCGGATCACCTGCTGGTACAGGTAGACAGTACCGTGGGTACGCATGAAGTGGATATGCGGGTGATTATAAAACCCGGTGTGCCGGCAGAGGCAAGGCAAATCTATTACATCAATGATGTGTATATCTACAGCAATTACAGCCTGAACACCGCCCGGGCAGATACCAACCGCGCCCAGGCAGTTTTTCATGATGGGTATTTTGTAGTAGACAAAGAGGCCAAATTCAAACCCAAGCTTTTCAGCAAAACAATGCTCTTTAAGCCTGGCGAAGTGTACAACCGCACCGACCATAATCAGACCCTGCGGCGGCTGATGGACCTGAACGTTTTTAAGTTTGTAAAAAACAGGTTTGACCCAGTTGAAGCGGATACGCCCAAATTAGACGCCTATTATTACCTGACACCCCAACCCGAAAAAGCCCTGCGGGCTGAATTAGGTGCCAATACTAAGAGTAATAACCTCAATGGTAGCGAGATCAGTATTGGCTTTACCCATCGCAATACCTTCCGGGGTGCAGAACAAATGGATATCCGTGCCTATGTGGGAACGGAAGCCCAGTTCAGCGGATCCTTCCAGGGTACCAGTACATTCCGTATAGGGGGAGAAATGAACTTCAGCATTCCCGGCTTTGTTACGCCTTTCTTCCGGTTCAGTCCCAAGAGCAGTTATATTCCGCGAACCAATATACGGTTGGGCTATGAAGCGCTGAACAGGAGAACCCTGTATACACTGAACTCCTTCCGTGGTGGATTTGGTTACCTCTGGAAAGAAAGCATAGCGAAAGCACATGAATTTTATCCTATTGCTATCACCTATGTGCAACCGTTAAATGTTACCCGGAAATTCGACACCTCATTGCGAACCAATCCAACCCTGCAACATATTATTGATACGCAGTTTATCCTGGGCTCCACCTACCAGTACACGCTTAACCAGGATGCGCTGGGATTGCAGCGGCGCAATACGTTTTACTTTAACGGACTGGCAGATGTTTCGGGCAACGTAGCCGGTCTGCTTGTTGGCGAAAACAGCGCCGGCGAAAAGCGCCTGTTTGACCTTCCATTCTCCCAGTACTTAAAACTGGAACTCGATGGCCGGTGGTACCGCCGCATTGGCCTGAACAATACCTGGGCCAACCGCATTGTACTTGGCTATGGACTGCCTTACGGAAACTCCCGTCAGCTACCTTATATAAAGCAGTTTTTTACCGGTGGCAACAACAGTATCCGTGCCTTTCGCAGCCGCACCGTGGGGCCGGGCACCTATCTTCCGCAATTGGTTCAGGGTTTTATCCCCGACCAAACCGGTGATATCAAACTGGAATTGAATACGGAGTTCCGGCCCAGGATCTCGGGACCACTTTATGGTGCCTTGTTTGTGGATGCCGGTAATATCTGGCTGGCCAATACAGATCCCAATAAGCCTGGTGCTACATTTGGCAAAGACTTTTTAAAAGAACTGGCGGTTGGTGCCGGTGTGGGTGTTCGCCTGGACATCCAGATCTTCGTCATTCGGTTGGATATAGCTTTCCCCATCCGCAAGCCATGGCTACCCGACGGGCAACGTTGGGTACTGAACGATGTTGATTTCAGTAACACGGCATGGCGCAGGGAAAACGTGATCTACAACCTGGCAATAGGTTATCCTTTCTAAGTTGTGTTGATTCCTGGCACACCAGCCAGTTGAAGACATTCTTTAGAGTAAAAAGATAAAGAGCCTGGTAACCGCAATAAAAAACCCAGCTTCCTTTCCGTTCGAGAAGCTGGGTTCATCTACCTTCTATAAAACGTATTTGCTTACCCGTTGCTACATGCCTCTTGCTTTGAAATTATAATCCCTGAAAATAGAGGAAATGGCACTACGCACTTTTGTTTCATCATTGATCATATCCGGCTTTAGGATTCCCGATGCATAACCACGCCAAACCATTTCACCTGATTTTTTGTCAACAAAACTGACCATTACAGTACCTGCCGCTACACTTGTTTCGTCTACATTTTCTTCTGTTCGTACCGTGTCGAGACCGTTGTGCAACAAGCGGTAGCCGTTATAGGTGATAATCTCGGCTGGCTGCTCCAATACGTCAAAATGAACAATAAAATCAGGGTTTTGTTCTGTTTGCTTATAACCCCTCGCTCCCAACTCGTACTCCACAGAAGCTTTGATTTTACTGCGAACGGTTTCATTGTTGAACACAGTTACGCCATTAGGACCAATAAAAACGGCATCAGTTGGTATCTGGTCAATCTTGTTCGACCAGTCATAGGTTTGATACGCTTCTATGTTGGCGTCCAGTTCGCGGTCGGTGCCAACGTCCTGTGCCTGTGTTGCCTGGGATAGGGAAAATAATATACCTGTAAATAGTGCTAACTTTTTCATAGTATTTGATTTTAGATTGTAAGACAATACTAGTGGCTTCACAGATACTGTACCACCGAACGGGCTGAAGAGGTTAGAAGCTCATTAGAAACAAAACGAATATGAAACCTGTTATAGGAAGTCTGTTGCAGGCGGAACCATTGAAAGATGCTTTCACTATAAACAACATAGCAGAGGGTGCTGCAGGCCCTCGAAAGTTTGTTCAGTTGTTGAAAGTGCCTGAATAATAGTAAATCAGAAAGGGACAACAAACTATTTACTGCGTTAGCAACGCTTCCAGTATTTGCCGCACTTTTTCTGCATTGGGCAGCATGGCTGCTTCCAGCCCGGTATTCAGCGGAACGGCGGGTAAATCCAATGCACCCAGCACTTCAACGGGTATATCCAGCCAGGGAAAGCAGGCCTTCGAAATTCTTCCAGCCAGGGCTTCGGCAAACGAATTGGTCTGCTGTTCTTCGGTAAGCACCAGGCACTTCCCATGCTTTTTCACCGTAGCGAATACCAGTTCTTCATCCAGGGGAAATAAGGTACGCAGATCAATGATTTCAACTTGCCCTGCAAAGCTTTTTGCTGCGGCTTTGGCCCAGTACACGCCCATACCGTAGGTGATCACACAAGCCGATTCGCCGCTAAACACGGCGTCGTCACTGGCCTTTTGTACAACAGCGCCCTTGCCAAACGGTAGAACATAATCACGGGAAGGTTCAACTGTTTTTGCCTCTTCTGTGCCCTGCACCTTGCTCCAGTAAAGACCTTTGTGCTCCAGCATCACCACCGGGTTCGGATCATAAAAAGCTGCTTTCATCAGGCCCTTCATATCGGCTGCATTGCTGGGATAAGCGATCTTGAGACCCTTGATACTTAGCAGGGTTGTTTCAACACTGCCGCTATGATAGGGTCCACCCCCACTATAGGCACCAATGGGAACACGAATGATGGTAGATACAGGAAATTTGCCGCAGGAGAGGTAACAGGACTTGGAGATTTCCGTTACCAATTGGTTGAACCCTGGATAGATATAATCGGCAAACTGTACTTCTACGATTGGCTTTAATCCAACAGCGCTCATGCCCACAGTAGAACCAATAATGTATGCTTCCTGGATCGCCGTATTGTAAACGCGGTGATCGCCAAACTGCTCACCCAGTGTGGCGGCTTCGCGAAACACACCGCCTAATCTTTTCCCTACATCCTGCCCATATAACAAACATTCGGGATGCTCTTCCATGATTTCACGAATGGCAAAAAGGGCCGCATCTACCATGATTACTTTGTTGCAACCTGCCGGTGACCGTTCGCCACGTTCTTCAATTATGGGTGTAGGCACAAACACATGGTGCGAAACGGTGGCAGGGTCCGGCTCTGGTGCTGCAACGGCTTTCTCAAAAGCATCCCTGATAGCTTCCTCCACTTCAGCTTCCATCTGCCGGATAAAGTCTTCTCCAAAATCACTAACCACGTAATTCCTGAATTTGACATACGGATCGCTGCAGGCATGTTTGGCCAGGTCTTCCTCGCTGCGGTAAAACTCTTTGCGTACACCGCTTGTGTGATGGTTGAGCAGGCAAACTTTTGCATGCACCAGCCAGGGACGCCTGTGTTCCCGCACATCGGCAATTACTTTTTCCATGGCCTCGTAACTATCGAAAAAATCGGTACCGTCAACTCTTATTCTGTGCAGGCCCTTAAAACCTGCAGCATATTCATAAGCATCCATTGCGCGGCCCTCTTCTGCCGGTACGCTGATGCCCCATTCATTGTCCTGTACCAGGTAGATGATTGGCAACTGCTTTAATGCGGCAAACTGCAAGGCTTCCGAAACTTCGCCTTCGGTAACAGATGCATCGCCCAGGGAGCAAATCACAACAGGCTTTGTGTCAGCAGACAACAGACGACTATCCACAGTGGTGAAATTACTGTCGCCTGCAGCCTGTCGACTCTGCACTTCCGCAATGTATTGAAGCCCCTGCGCCACACCGGTAGTGGGAATGGCCTGCATACCCGTAGCGCTGCTCTGGTGGATGATCTTTGGTTTGTCTTCGCTGCGGGAAGCAGGATGCGAATAATAGCTTCTGCCCCCGGTGAACGGATCTTCGGCTTTGGTCAGAAGCTGGAGCATAAGTTCATATGGCGTCCAACCCATCCCCAGCAACATACTTTCATCGCGGTAATAAGGGCTTACCCAGTCCTGCGGTTGCAGGAGAAATGCTGTTGCCAATTGAATGGCCTCGTGACCGCGGGATGTAGAGTGAACATATTTTGTAATGGTGCGATTGGCCTCATAAGTTTCCGCCATTACTTTCGCACTATGCATCAACCGAAAGGCTTTTAATAACAGGTTTCGGTCGATTCCACCTGCCCCCCTGAAAGGGAGACTTTGATCCATGTTTTCATTCCTATCCACAGCCATACGTTAATCACGTTTTTATAGCAAACAATCAAAATGATGCACAAAATAAAGAAAGCAATCCCTTCTGAAGGAATTGCTTTCACCAAAATTTTTTGTCCTATAAATAGGATGAAGAAAGTCTCTACAACCTTTGCCCCCTCCAGGGAACAGCGTCTTACTTCACCTCCATCGCAAACAGGCTCTGGTCTTCCATAAATCCTTCCAGTTCGTCGCCAACAACCGCTTCGCCAACGCCTGCCGGTGTACCGGTGAAGATCAGGTCACCGATGTTAATGGAAAAGAAATTGGAGATATAAGAAACAATGTAATCAAAGGAAAAAAGCATCTCGTCCGAATTGCCCTGCTGCACCAGTTCCTTGTTTTTATAAAGTGCAAAATTGACGGCGTTTTTATTTTTTAACCCGGTAACGGGTACCCATTTTCCTACCACGGCCGAATTATCCCAGGCCTTGGCTCTTTCCCAGGGAAGGCCTTTTTGTTTTAACTCGGTTTGAATGTCGCGGGCTGTAAAGTCAATGCCCACAGAAACAGCGTCGTAGTATTTGCTGGCAAATTTTTCCTGGATGTATTTTCCGTTCTTGGCGATCCGCAGCACCAATTCACATTCGTAATGCAGTTCGTTGGTAAATTCGGGGTAATAAAACGGTGTGTGAGGTTGAAGCAACGCACTTTTAGGCTTCATAAAAATCACAGGTTCATCAGGTACTTCATTTTGGAGCTCCTTGGCATGGTCAGCATAATTCCGGCCTACGCAAAAAATTTTCATATTTCAATGGTTTAAGTGGAATAACAAAGGATACTGACACCGGATGGGTAGTTAATCCTTTTTATTTCGCGGGTTCATCAAAAGAGAATTGGATTTTTTGCAGGCAACCTGCTATGGTTGGACGTCCAAAGTAAGTAAATAAATTTCTATCCTCATAGACTTATTTCAATATTATTATATTTATTCATGGTGTTGTTGATACCAGCGGCTGCAAAGGATTCAATCACTTCAACACTGGTTTCTATTTTCTTAGCTACCACCGGCTCTTCCTCCTTCACCCATTTCCCCAGAACAAAATCTACCTGTGCACCTTTTGGGTACTGATTCCCGATGCCAAAACGCAGTTTCGGGTAAGCAGTGGTTCCTAATGATTCCTGCAGGCTTTTCAGCCCGTTATGACCTCCGTCGCTGCCGCCTGCGCGGATGCGGATGCGGGAAAGTGGCAGGGCTACATCATCCACTACCACCAATATATTTTCGAGGGCAATTTTTTCCTTATCCATCCAATATTTTACCGCTTTGCCGCTCAGGTTCATATAGGTGGTGGGACAAATGCAGACAAAAATCTTACCCTTCCATTTAATCTCCGCCACGTAAGCCAGCCTATCCTGCTTGAATGTGCCACCATGCTTTTGCACAAAGGCCATTACCACATCAAAGCCAATATTATGACGCGTATGTGCATACTCCGCTCCAACATTTCCCAGGCCAACGATCAGAAATTTCATGGCTGCAAAAATAACCGCAGATTGATTCGAATGGGGGAGGGATTGTTTATTGCCAGTTTTCTCTCTTTAAGAATAGGCATTTATCATAGTCAAACAGCAAATGGCAGAAGGCCAATGTGATACTTTCTTCGGCAATTCACCTTATTCAAGATCCAGCCGATAGTGGTAAAAACAAAACAGGATTGTTTCTTTCGAAACAATCCTGTTCACCTGTTTGAAATACCGTAAATCGCGGTTATTTTTTCTTGGCGGGAGCCGCTGCTGCAGCTTCTTCCTGGCGCAGGGCACGGGTTGTAACTACCGATACGATGGGAATACGAGGAGAGTTAACAATCTCGTAGTTCTCGTCTTTCACATCTTCTACACGCAGGTTTTCACCAATTTCCAGGGCTTCCACGTTCACTTCGATTTGCTCACGTAAGTGCTTTGGATAAGTTTTTACCTTCAGTGATTTCATTTTAGGCACCAAACGGCCACCGGCCCGAACGCCTGAAGCCACACCTGTGAACTTCAATGGGATTTGGGCGATTACTTTTTTGTCTTCAACCAGTTCCAGCAGGTCTACGTGAATCAGCTGATCGGTTACTTTATCAAACTGCAGGTCTTTCAGAATGCAGCGATAGGTTTTACCGTCAACGGTTACTTCTGCCAATTGGAAATTTGGTGTATACACCAGAGGCTTAAAAGCCTTGGCCGGAGCAGAAAAATTAATTTCCTGTGCACCCCCGTAAATTACACCAGGCACCAGTTCCTGAGAGCGAAGCTGGCGGGTGGCTGACTTGCCATGTTCGGTCCTCAGTTGTCCTTCGATTGTAATTGTCTTCATTTTATGAGTGTTTGTTTAAAACAAGCTAGTGGCTAACAGCTATTGGCTATTAGCTTATTTATCCCTCCGTTGCGAGTGAAAGAACAGGTTGTTGATGCTCTTGTTCTCGTATGCATGACGGATAGCTACTGCAAAAAGATCAGCCGTTGTGATGCAGTGAATCTTCGACGATTCCTGTTGCAGGGGGATTGTATCACACACCACCAGTTCTTCCAGCACACTTTCTTCAATGTTCTGGTAGGCATTGCCACTCAGCACCGGGTGGGTGATCATTGCCCTCACACTGCGGGCACCTTTTTCTTTTAAAAGAGCGGCTGCTTTCCGCAGCGTTCCTGCCGTATCGCAGATATCGTCAATAATAACAATATCGCGGTCGGTAACGTCACCAATCACCACCATGCTGGCAATTTCATTGGCCCGCTTGCGGTGCTTGTCGCAAATCACCATTTCAGCTTCGAAATAAGAGGCGATTTCGCGAATCCGGTTGGTGGCGCCTACGTCAGGGGCCGCAAAAGTAAGGTTTTCGAGACGTAATTGTGTTATATAAGGTATAAAAACGGCCGAGGAGTCGAGGTGATCCACCGGGATGTCGAAATAAGCCTGGATCTGCGGGGCGTGCAGGTCCATGGTAATAATCCGGTCGGCACCGGCAGCGGTAAGCATATTGGCAATCAGCTTGGAGCCAATAGCCACCCGGGGACGGTCTTTGCGGTCTTGGCGGGCATAACCATAATATGGCATGACCACGATGATCTTGCCGGCCGAAGCACGACGGGCAGCGTCGATCATAAGCAGCAATTCCATCAGGTTATCGGCCGGAGCATACGTGCTTTGCACCAGGAAAACAAAATCGCCGCGAATACTTTCCAGGAAAATGGGCTGAATCTCGCCGTCGCTGAACTTTTGGATATTGATTTTACCTAACTGGCAGCCGTAACTTTTACAGATTTGCTCTGCCAGGTTTTGTGAGCCGGTGCCCGCAAAAATTTTGGCGTTCGGAGTTATCATAACTGAAAATGTGCGGCGAAGATAGGCAGAAGCCCGGCAAAGATTTCCAGCCCTTGCAGAAAATTACTTTAGTGCTGTCAGGCTTTCCACTTTTGGCATTTCCTGGTCAGCCAGTGTTTCAGTACCATGAATACTGTTGTATATAGTGGTGCACACAAAAAAGGCAAGCACAACGGAAATAATGTACACCATTACCATGAAAAGGAAGGGATGCAGGGCACCAAAAGAAGCGTAAAATTTGCGGTTCATAAGACTCGGTTTAGGTATTCAAAGGATTGTTGACAAAGCCAAAAATAAACACTAAACTTGGGTGATGCAAGGTCAGAACTACTCAATTAAGCAATGGGCAAAAGACGATAGACCCCGCGAAAAATTACTTGAAAAAGGCGCTGCGGTTTTGAGCAATTCGGAATTGCTGGCCATCCTGATCCTGAACGGCAGTGGGGGCCGGAGCGCCGTAGAACTGGCCCAGGATGTATTGCGACTGGGGAAAGACAACCTGAATGAACTGGGCAAACTGTCGATCAAAGAGCTGACAAAAATTAAAGGAATTGGCGAAGCCAAGGCCATAACCATTGCCGCAGCACTGGAATTGGGCCGCCGCCGGTATGCGGCAGCATCGTTGGAAAAGCCGGTGGTGACAAGCAGCCTGGATGTAGCCACCTACCTGCAAACCAAGCTCCGTGACTACAAACACGAAGTTTTTGCTGTTCTGTTTTTGAACCGGGCCAACAAGATCAATGACTTTCGCATCATCAGCGAAGGCGGCATTACAGGCACCGTAGCCGATCCGCGGATCATTCTAAAAAGAGCGCTGGAAGAAGATGCCGTCAGCTTAATCCTATGTCACAATCATCCTTCCGGCAGCCTGAAGCCAAGCAGGGCCGATGAAGAATTAACCTTGAAAATCAAGGAAGCCTCCAGGTACTTTGACATTAAAGTACTGGATCACATCATTGTCAGCGAAGATGGGTATTATAGTTTTGCGGACGAGGGGATTTTGTAAGAAAAAGTAAAGGAGATAGAAAATACGCTATCTCCCATTTAACCAAGTTTCAATGTAAATCCTATTTCCGAGCTCTTCAACTTGTCAGACACTAATTCCTGCATCTTACGCCTGTGCAGTGGGTCCGCCAAATGATAAAGGAATCTGAACTTCTTCCAAATCCTTGATGGTACCATTGGCCGCTTCATAACGTTGTACGTTTTCCATCAGTGCCTTCATAAAACGCTTGGCATGCTGTGGTGTAAAGATTATCCGGCTTTTGACTTTGCTCTTGGGTGTACCGGGCATCACATTAACAAAGTCAATTACAAATTCTGCATGTGAATGTGTTATTACAGCAAGATTAGCATAGGTGCCTTCTGCTATCTCTTCTGTGATTTCTATGTTGATTTGATTTTGGGATTGTTGATCCTGCTGCATGAACTAAAATTTAAACTAAGATATTGCGAAAACTTGTACAAAAATAAAAGGGATGCAGCAGCACCCCTTTTATACAAACTATAATCTGCACGAATTATCTTGGACCAACATAGGTCAACGTATCAGTCCACTCTCTTGTATTCGCTGCATCAAATGAACCATTGGCGTAATTATAGCCAAACTTCAGATAGAAAGTTTTTGTAGCAGGATCATAACGACTATCGTACCCACTTGCCATGGAATAAAACGTAACCGCACCTGCATAGGAGTTTTGAACCGTTACTTTGTTGGTAACAGGATCGATGGTTAATTCAGGTTCCTGTGCACCAAATGCGGTAATAGCTCCGCCACTGAGGATCGGGTGATAGAAACCGCCGAAACGGGGCATATAGACTTTGACGCTGTTAGGTCCTGAGGTATGTAATTCGACAGGTTCTGTGGCTGTACCGTAATCAGATGATGCAGTTGGATGATAAAACGCAAACTTTAATGAATAGGCACCATCATATGCATTTTTGATGCTGATAAACGTATTGATTTGATCTTTATCAGAGCTTAGCGTCAAGCCACCAGCATCCGTAATCACAAAAGGTGCAGAATAAACATGCGCCAAATCCCATTTAGTACCATTGAGCGCAATAGTAAAATCCTTTGCAAACTCGCCTGGCTGCAGGGCGATCTGGTATGTCAAATCACCTGTCTTGGTAACTCCTGAACCTGCCAATGTGAACAAACTATCCGGAAGCCGCTCATAACTTGTGTGATTAGCTGTGTTATAGGCTGTGATGGCAGCGGTATCCAACCGAAGATTGATGGTTACTGGTTGGTTCAATGCAGCATTACTGTTTGCATCTCTTCGCACACTGAACAAGGTTACATTTCTTGTTTCGCTAAAAGGCTCAAAGAAAAATTGTTGTTCTGGCGCCTCTAAAATTTTTAAAAACGTTTTACCGGCATCTCCCAATTCTTTTACATCATCTTTTATACAGGCGCTAAGCAATATCGCAGTGACAGTGCTAAGCAGAAAAACATATTTTAATCGCTGTAGTTTCATGCTTTACATTTTTGTGTATTTGTATTTATTTTACTGTTTGTCCCACCACACTCTCGTGTTTGCTTCATCCCCTCCGATTGCAGATGCGGCTGCCTTTGTTGCAGCATCATTGGTTGCATACTCATTCTGTCCATACGTATACCTTCTTGGAATACCTGTTGTTGTCACAGCATCAGGAGCTGGTGTCAATACCGGATATCCTGTTTTACGCCAAATACTCCATCCTTCCAAACCATTTGGATAGCTGGCAATATAACGCTGCGTAGCAATCTTTTGTAAGTTAGCACCAGTACCGGCTGGTGCCGTTAAAGCAACATTGGGTTGTAAAAAATAAGAGGCTGAAGGAGCCGGCAAACCCCATTGCTGGAAGGAAAGTGTAATGCCTGTCTGATAAAGATTTGTAAGGTTTTCAGAAGTCCAGCCATAATCAGCTGCTTCAGCTCTTGCCAGTGTGGCCTGTGCCGCACTATATACAACAACAGAGCTGTTATCCTGGCGCAAATCCTCCCGTAAAATACGGGACCAGTTTGTATTTGCTCCGGTAAATGCCTCTGCCTTGGCTCTTGTCACACCGTAGGGTACACCCACAGTAGATGTTCCAAATGCCTGCTGACGGGGATCATTCAAATTTGTCATCAACGTAGTCATTGTAGCACTTTCACCAAAATCTCTTCTACCATTATACGTAGCAAACCAAGGATTTTGAAAATTACCTCCGGGGTAATTCACAGTAAAGTTTTCAGCATTGGATGTGATAACACCTGCCGGATGCTGTAACGCTGCTTTGAATTCAGTAGCTGCATAACCAGATGGACTCGGATAAACTTTCGATAAGCGAAGGGCCATAGCCATACGAAGTGTGTTGGCAAGTTTTTTCCAGTTGGCAATGTTACCGTTGTAAATAATATCACCTGTTATGGGAGATGAAGGGTCAAACTGGTCAACAGCAGCCTTTAAAGTATTAATCATGCCCTTGTAAATATCTTCCTGCTTATCATACTTTGGCGTAGCATTCCCTGTCAAGGCCTCACTATACGGAATATCGCCCCATCTGTCGGTTAGCGTCCAAAAAATATATTGCATTAATATTCTGGCTACCACATTCTGATTATTGCTTACGTTCTGATTGATGATGTTTTGCAGGTCATATAAACTACCCGCATATTCACCACTAAAATTCAACTGCGGCAGGCTGTATAAAGAGACATCTGTGTACTGCGTTTCAGAAAAATATTGCGCATACAACCCGGGACGTGTTTGAGCAGCATAGCCCCCAATACCTGCCTGTACATTGGTCATCAAGGCTCCCACTATGGGTGTTGTGGAAGCATTGGGATTGATGTTTGTAGAACCGAAGTCTTTGAGTTTATTACATCCGACAGCAAAGACAACAGCTGGTAAAATGAATATGAAGAAGTACTTTTTCATTCGTAAAGATTTGTTGTGAATTAAAATCCTACACGCAGGTTAAAACCAATACCACGCGTTGCTGGAAACTGCCCTCTTTCACCAGAGATAGCACTGATCTCTGATGGATCCAAGTCCTTTGTTTTAGCATAAATAAGCACAGGGTTCCTGGCTACAAGGCTGAAATTCGCCCGATTAATCCAACGGCCGATACCAAGCCTGTTCACCGGAATGTTATATCCTATAGACACTTCCCGAAGTTTGACAAAAGTGAGGTCATATATAAACTCATCAAATGTTTTATTGTTATAAAGGTTATGGAAGTAGTCCTGGGCCTCTACATAGTAATCCACGTCTTTACCAGTGCCGTCCACACCAAAGACGTGAATACCACCGCCATCAGCAACAGCATCTCTGACTGGATTGCCCTTGTCATTAACTGTAGCAGTACGTGCTGTGAGACCTGAATAAGAACCCCACATATCAGATAAGGAAAAGAATTTTCCACCCTTTTGAAAATCGATATTGAAATTAGCTGTAAAGTTTTTCAGAAACTGGATGCTGTTTTGCACACCACCGGTAAACTCCGGAAGTATGTTGCCAAAATACACATCCGGGTCGTTCACATAAAAGCCGTTGGCATCCAGCACAGGTTTTCCATCTATCCGCTTGATACCATTTCCATAGATCTGCCCCCATTCTCTTCCCTCTTGATGCACCAGATAAGGTGCTGTTGAACCCCACAATTGTTGTACAGTTATTCTTGAAACACCAGGAGCAATGGAAACTACTTTTTGTTCAAGGATGCGACCCCAAGTAGCATTGATCTCCCAACGCAGGTTGTTGGTTCTGATGGGGATTGCCATAAACTGGAGATCAATACCTTGCTTCGTGATCTTACCTGTGTTGATCAGTTTTGACGTAAAGCCACTGGCTCCATTGACACTAATAGCATAGGGAAAATCTTCTTCTGTTCCATCCCAGTATGTCGTAGAAAGGCCTAAACGGTTACCCAGGAAGCGCAGTTCCAGACCAATTTCTTTTTGACGTACAACAGCACCGCGAATTGCAGAATCCACTAATTGATCCGGCGTAGACATCAGGAAATTACCATTCCATTGGAACTGATTTAAACCATAGGTGAAACCAGGATATCTGTAAGCACCAAATGTTGTTGTAGACGTGCCCAGCGCCTTTGGAATCTCACCCCAAGAAGCCCGAATTTTTCCATAGCTTAACCATGGGGTTGCACTTCTGGTCAAATCACTGAATACAAAAGAAGCTCCAAATGATTTTGATAATACATCGTTGTTGTTAGCCGGCAATGTTGAATACCAGTCGTTTCGGAGTGAAAACTCAGCAAATAAAAAGTCTCTGAAGCCTACATCACCACGGGTGAAAACGGCATTATACCTTTCTTCAATTCTTGAATTAAATGTGCTTGCCGGATTTTTGGAGTTTGCCAATGTAAACAAATTCGGCACATTCAACCCTTGGTTGGTATTGCCGCCAATATCCTTATAACGCCATTTAAAGAAGTCAGAACCCGCATTCAGGTTAATTTGAAAATCATCTCCAAACCTTCTTGAATATGTAGCAAGGAATTCAATATTCTGCCGGTTAGAGAAAGATTCACTGGTGGAATAATAACCTCTTGCTCTTGGCTCATTACCCTGGGTTTGTAAACCACTTTCCAGCAATTCGCTCCGGAATCGTTGTTCACTCCAAGTTGTTGTCATATTCTTTCGGAAGGTGCCCCTTACCGTCAGACCATCCAGAATTTTGTATGAAAGAGAAATATCCCCGAACAACCTGTCACGGTTAGAAAAAGTTCTCGCTAAATCAAACCATGTATAGAAGTTGTACCAATAATTACCGGCGTAAAAATCACGGGGACTGTTGGCATTATACGCATTAGGATTAGCATGGTTCCAACTGGCATAAATACCAGTAGGAGTCCGATAATCCTTCATTTCCTTCATAATGTCCATATCAACATTCCTATGAAACCATTGGTTAAATGAACCGGAAGACTGGTTTGAATAATCATCGTTAATCTCACCATTTACCTGCTGTGCTATGTAATTGATGTTTGCTCCCAGCGTTAGATTTTTGGTAACATCAACAGAGGTATTCAAGTTAAAGGTGTTTTTAATGAGATTTGATTGAGGTATCAAACCTTGCGTATATATATTACCGTAAGATAGACGCAGGCTTAAAACATCTGTGTATTTATTAAATGCAACAGAATTGTTTGTTGTGAACGCTGTATTAAAGAAATCTTTTGCATTATCAGGTTGCGGCGTAAGCAAAGCTGTAGTACCTGTGCGGCTGTGCCCTGGGTACCAGGAATACCAGGGAATATACTCCTGGCCAACCATACGCGGTCCCCAACTTGCATCATCTGAATAGTCATGGTAATATTTGCCATCTAAAGCTTTCCACTCTTCGGGATGGCCAGGGCGCCATGTATATTTCATCAAATCTGAGGTAGACCCGCCTGCATAGGAATTCTGATAGTTAGGCATGATGTAAACACTCTCGAACATAGCACCGATATTTACATCAACGCCAACACCTGCAGACCTTCTGCCTTTTTTTAAGGTAATGACGATAGCACCATTTGCACCTTGGGAGCCAAACTGAGCAGAAGCTGCAGGTCCTTGAAGTACTGTGACGTCTTGAATATCATCAATGTTGATATCATCTGAGTTAGGAACAATTGTACCATCTACAACATAAATAACACCTTCGCCACCACCCAAACCACCGGTACCGCGAAGCCTCACTTCAGTTTGCCTGCCCAATGCAGCGGCTGATTGGCTCCTAACCTGTAAACCTGAAACCTTTCCAGCAAGAGCATTATTTACGTTTGTCTGCCGAATTACATTTAGTTGCTCACCGGTTACAACCTGTGCGTTATAGGAGGTACTACGGGCTGTCCGTCTGGTATTATAAGCACCCGTAACCACTACTTCCGACAGCGTAGTAGAGGCGGAAGCTTGCAATGTAACATTAACAGTTGTCTGATTTCCTACAGCAACTTCCTTTGTAACACGTCCTTGACTTGACACTACCAGCGTAGCATTAGCGGGTACGCTGATCGTAAAGCGGCCATCCTGATCAGCAGATGCACCTGTGTTTGTTCCTTTTACAGTGATAGTGGCAAACGGGAGAGCATTGCCGGTCTCATCAGTTACACGACCTGTAACTGTTCTTGGTTGTGCAAATGCAAAAATGCAAAGCACCAGCATAGAAAGCAAGAGTGAAAGTTTTCTCATGTGCTTTTTTGTTTTAGAGTGTTAAGCGAAAAAATGAAATAAGGCCCCGATGGAAGGGAAAGACAGCAGTCTTTTCAATTTTGCTGCGTCAAGTTATGTTTTTTTTAACACCATCAGAAAAAAATCCTAAAAGTTTCAATTGGTTTAAAAAGTTGATGAGTGGGAAAATTCTCAGAAATCCCACTGAACCTGCACCCTAAAATCAGATCGTTGACCATTATCAATTTCATCTAGGCCTGAGCCAATTACTTCCTTGTTACTATAGAGAGTTTGTGAGAACCGTAGCCAAATAGTCAGTCTTTTATTGGCGTTAAAAGAAGTGTTACAGTAAAAACGGAATCCTTTGTCGAAAAAGGCAGGAGTGGAAAAGCTATAAAGAACATTACTTTCATAAGTGTAAATGCGGCTGTTGTAGCTGCCCGTTTCGAAATACTGCAAGCGGGAATTCACCCGTAGTTTCAGCCTGGGTTCCCAGGCTGTTTCGGCATAGATCAGGAAACCTTCCTCTGTTGGCGCATCACCGCTTCGAAACCAAAGCATTTCCATACGGCCTCTGAAAGACAGTTTTGGATTGAGCTGCGTTACCATATGAAAGCGGAGGCTTGTCCGCCCCTGATCGATTGGATAATTGATTACCTGGCCCGATCCGTTCAGCGGCTTGTTCTCTGTGCGGAAGCGCAGGTAAACTTCAGTCCTTTTTTCAGGCGTATGGGTTACCTGTACCAGGTAATCCCGTCCTCTAGTTGGTGCCGACACCCTGAACTTTAAAAATGGAAACCGGTAAAAATCTGCATAAGCAGATAACTGCCATCCATTTGCAGGGCGGATTTGGAGCCCTGTATAAATACCCGCCTCATTGGTAGGCAATGTGCTTTCTGTAAAGGCGTTGCCAAACGGCGACTGGTATTCTTTTGAAATATTCCGGTACAAGAATGAAAGATCCACTTTCGGGTCGATGCTGATCAGCGCCCCCTGTACCATTGCCCTGTGCTGGGCAGCATCGGCGGCCCACTCACCAAACAGGTGTACATTTTTATAGGTATAACTATAGTCAAGGCTGCCCAGGAAAAGGTTTCTGCCTGAAAGGGCAAACCGGTTGTAGGGCTCATCCCTTTTCTGCAGTGGTAGGGAAAACCGATGAGTAATAGCATTGATCCCAACTTTCCATCCGGATGGTTGCCACGACAGGTTGCCACCGGCGGAAAAATGGGTGATCCGGTACCGGTCCGCTATTTCCGCTTTCGTGCGGTAATACCCCGAAGTGCCGAAGGCTGTAAATCGGTCCCCGGAATCATTGGTAAGATTGCCGCTTATTTTCTTATGGGAAATGAAAGCAGTGCCTTCCAGTTTGCCAAAACGCAGGGTAGCAGCGGCTCCCCTGCTGAAAAAAAATTCTCCGGCCGAACGGTAAGGAAGCAACACAGGCAACTGTCGCTTGCTGTTTACTACTTCGGCACTTTTGCCAAAGGCCATAGATTGCCAGTGAATGAGGCCCTGACCCAGGTTAACAGCATAATCGCCAAGGGCCAATGTTTTGATCCGCCCAAGGTTGCGAGCAAAAAAATGAAACGAATAAAAATCAAAACCCAGTTTTTGTGCTCCCCTAAAAAACTGTTCGCCGGCGTCTTTATCGGCCACCAGGCCATAATACAACAGGTTTTTGTACTGGTAATTCATCCGGAACTGCAGGTGGTTACGGTCACCGAGGTAGTGTGTAGAGCGGTTGGCATCATACCCTTTTGCTTTTTCCAACACCCGGCTGATACGAAACAGCGCAAAACGGTTACCACCCCGGAGGCGGGATGCCAGAGCATCGCCGACCCGTTGCGGGTTACCCACCTTCACATAAGGAAGTATTTTTTGAATGGTTGCCAAGTCAAAACCAGGTACAGCCTGCAACTCGTAAATTGATAACAGGTTGCCAAATAGGTTCCGGTAGCGCAGCAGATTTTGAATTTGCAAGGCACTGATGGTGCGCAACAGCGCCAGTTCTTCGGCACTGGCTTCATTCAGGTTCAATGGATTCTTCTGGTAAAAAGCAAGTTGCTGCAACAGGGCATCATCTTCTACCACTTCATCGGCCAGGTTTTCCAGTTGCTGTTCGGTATTAACAGGCACCTCCTGTGCGGAAACGATTATCCCGCAAACAAAAGCCGGTATAATGAAAAGACGTTTCATTTTTTGGCAGAATACAGTAACAGCAAACCGGGTGTGGTGCCCAGGTAAGGATGAACAGAAACAGTTGCATCGATGCGGAACGCTTTCAACTGAAAACCTAGTCCCAGGTAATAAAGCTCTGTGGCCGAACGAACGCCGGCTCTTGCGATCAGCTTTTCGGTCACAGCATAATGCAATCCGGCATTGATACTTACCGACTGATCTTCGGCCTTTTCTGCTTCCGCTCCAATAAATACCTGCGGTGAAACATCATAACCTAAACCCAGCGTGTAAACAGCCGGAATCCGTTCCACATCATATTTACCCCACGAAACACCAATTGGGTTGCAAGCCTGCAAACCAGCTGAAAACTGCGGCGTTAACCGTAGCAATACACCGGCATCAAAACCAATAGTGGAAGCCTGCCCATAACCAGCTGCTTTCAGAGAAAAATAATTGAATTGAGCGCCCATTGCCACTTTGCTCCCCAGTTCGCGGCCATAGGCAAGAGCGGCCGAAGACTCATTGTAAGAAGTATGACCGAAATAATCACCCTTCCACCCAAAATTTCCCGAGGCCGTGGGCAGAACAAGGGCAGCACTAAAAGAACTGAGTTCCTTTAGCAGAAATCGCTTTTCTGTATAGAGTCCTGCGGAGAAAGATTGTTTTGCACCCAGTGCACCCAGATTGCCGTTCGAGGAAAAGGCATCTGTAAACTGGTTGCTGTAGCCCGTCAGCCGTACGTAGGTTGCCGAAACAGGCATGCGCAGGGTTTGCGCATCGGCAAAAGAATGCAAAAGCAAGCATGCAAAGAGACAGCAGCGGAACATAAGCAATTAGTCTTCTGAAGATATAAATAATTCATCGTATATAAAAAATGCTTTTCCGGATATCAAAGGAATGTTACAAGCAAAAACTACAGGAACCATCCACCTATCTTTGCGGCATGCAAGTTTTGAACGGCAAGGAAACAGCACAGGCTATTAAGGATGCATTGAAAATAGAAGTGGCACAACTCTCCTCGAGAGGCAACCCGGTGCCGCACCTGGTGGCTATTTTGGTAGGCAATAATGGCGCAAGCGAAACCTATGTGGCATCTAAAGTAAAAGCCTGCCAGGAGGTTGGGTTTAAGTCGACCCTGATACGACTGGAAGAAGAAATCACGGAACTGAAACTGCTGGAGATCATCCGCGGCCTCAATTCTGATCCGGATGTGGATGGCATCCTGGTGCAGTTGCCACTGCCCAGGCATATTTCGGATGAAGAGGTGATCAACACTATCGATCCGCTAAAAGACGTAGATGGTTTTCACCCCAACAACGTGGGTCGCATGGTGCTGGGGCAACCCACCTTTGTGCCGGCCACACCTTATGGCATTATGCTGATGCTGGAGCACCATAAAATTGAAACAAAAGGCAAACATGCCGTGGTCATTGGCCGCAGCAACATTGTTGGCAGACCCATGAGCATTTTACTAAGTGGCGCTTCCTATCCCGGAAACTGCACCGTAACCATCTGTCATTCCAGCACGGTAAACCTGAAAGAAATCTGCTGTTCGGCAGATATCGTTGTTGCTGCGCTGGGCCGGCCCGGCTTTGTAACGGAAGACATGATAAAGGAAGGCGCTGTTGTAATTGACGTGGGCATTACCCGTATAGAAGATCCGACCAAAAAAAGCGGTTACCGCATCAGTGGCGATGTGGACTATCAGAACGTAGCACCAAAATGTTCCTATATTACCCCGGTACCGGGTGGCGTAGGGCCAATGACTATTGCTGCCCTGATGAAAAATACCTTCCGCGCTTGCGCATTAAAACATTATGAATAGTGTGATAGAAAACAGTGGATACGATACCGTGATTTCCCTCGCTAAAAATGAGACCGGCACTTCTCTCCCGGTAATGGAGCATTTTTATACCCTGCAGGGCGAAGGTGTGTACCAGGGTAAAGCAGCCTATTTTATCCGTTTGGGCGGTTGCGATGTGGGCTGCGTTTGGTGCGACGTAAAAGAAAGCTGGGATGCGGGCAAACATCCTTTTTTCACGGTAGAAGAATTGGTGAGAAATGTTAAAGCCACACCGGCGGAGATGGTAGTGATCACCGGTGGCGAACCCCTGCTCCATAATTTATCCGCACTGACAAAAGCCCTGCATGGGGCAGGCCTGCGGGTACACATTGAAACCTCCGGTTCTTCTCCCCTTTCGGGTGAACTGGACTGGATCACCCTTTCGCCCAAAAAATTCAAAGCACCCCTGCCGGAAGTGCTGCCCTATGCCAGTGAATTAAAGATCGTGGTGTTCAACAAAACTGATTTTGACTGGGCCGAGACCTGGGCCGCACAAGTTTCGCCAGGCTGCAAACTCTTCTTGCAACCCGAATGGTCGAAACGGGAACAGATGACGCCGATGATTGTTGATTACATTAAGACCAACCCTAAATGGCAGCTTTCGCTGCAGGTACACAAATACATCAATGTTCCTTAGGACCAAGAACGTTAAAACTTCTCCCTGAACAGCAGAACAGGAAAGTCTTAATTATCTTCATTTTATGAAGAACCGCATCACCCTGTTTTTCTTTACCCTTTGTTTTGCGCTTTCTTCCGCTGCACAGGAAGATATCACCAAAGTGGATAAAAAAGCCGTTGCTCTTTACGAACAGGCCCTGGCGTTGACGGACGCCGGCAAGTACAAAGAAGCCATTACCATTTTACAGCAAGCCATTGGCCGCGACGACCGCTATATTGATGCTTACCTTTCCATGGCCGGCATTTATGGCCAGTTAAAAGATTACAGGCAAAGTGCTGCTATTTACGAAAAAGCAATTGCCCTGGACACCGCCTATACGGCTGCATACACGTTGCCTTATGCCATCAACCTGGCCGGTAGCGGTGAGTTTGAAAAAGCCTTGCAGGTGGTAAATGCCCTTCTTCAAAAACCCAATCTTCATCCCAACACGAAAAAGGCCGCCGAATACCGGCAGAAAACTTTTCAGTTTGCCGTGGACTATGCAAAAACAAAAGGTAAAACAGCTTATGTTTTTTCGCCGCAGAACCTGGGCGATGCGGTAAACTCAGCCGAATCGGAATACTTTCCCTCCATGCCCATTGACGGCAAACTGCTGGTATTTACCCGGCGGCTGAACAACTTCAACGAAGACTTTTTTGCGGCGGAGCGAGGCGGCAGTTCCTGGGAAAAATCGGTTCGTTTACCCGGACAAATCAACACACCGCAGAACGAAGGCGCCCAGAACATTTCGCAGGATGGCAATTGGCTGGTGTTTACCGGATGTAACCGACCCGATGGCCAGGGCAGCTGCGATATTTACATTTCGTACAAAACACCCGAAGGCTGGTCACCGGCATTTAATCTTGGCGGCAAGGTTAACTCCGACCAGTGGGAATCACAGCCCTGTCTTTCACCCGACAAACGCCATCTCTATTTTGCCAGTCGCCGCTTTGGCGGTTTGGGTGGCAGCGATATTTATGTTTCGCACCTGTTACCCAGCGGCAAATGGAGTGAACCTGAAAATTTAGGTCCCGGCATCAATACACCCGGTGATGAGTCCACCCCCTTTATTCATGCTGATAATCAAACCCTGTTTTTTGCCTCCAATGGTCTGCCGGGCTATGGCGCCGAAGATCTTTTTGTGGTACGAAAAGGTGCAGATGGTCAGTGGGGCAAGCCGGAAAATCTTGGTTACCCGATCAATACCATCGATCACGAAGGTTCGCTGTTTATTGCAGCCGATGGCAAAACGGCTTATTACGCCAGTGATCGCAGCGACAGCAAGGGCGGACTGGATATCTATTCCTTTGAATTGCGGGAAGATGTTCGTCCTGCAAAAACCCTTTGGGTAAAAGGCAAAGTATTCGACAACAAAACCACCAACGGTTTACCTTCTTCCGTTGAGCTGATCGACCTGGCGTCAAAGCAAACCATTTCAAAAGTGCAAACCGATGAAACCGGAAACTACCTGATTACACTTCCCGTGGGTAAAGACTATGCGTTTAACGTGGCCCGGAAAGGTTATTTGTTTTTCTCCGACAACTATTCCTTGAGAAACAAATCGGCTGATTCAATCTATCAAAAAGATATCCCGTTACAGCCGATTGAAGTGGAAGCCGGCATTGTGCTGCGCAACCTGTTTTTTGAAACGGCCAAGTATGATATCCAACCTGAGTCGGAAGTAGAGCTGGATAAAGTCGTGCAGTTCCTGCAGGATAATCCAACGGTAAGAATTCAACTCGAAGGCCATACGGATAATGTAGGTTCGGAAGCTGACAACCAAAAGCTATCTACTGCCCGTGCTTATTCCACCGTGAATTACCTGGTACGGAAAGGAATCAAAGGAACCCGCCTCGTGGCAAAAGGTTTTGGCGCTTCCAAGCCTATAGCAGACAATAAAACAGAAGAAGGAAGGGCACAGAATCGCCGTACCGAATTACGGATTCTGGAGAAATAGATTTCCGGTGGCGAATGACAGATAACGGTTTTTTTCTATCTTACCGTTATCTGTCACCAACCATCTGTTATCAATCTTCATGCATTCCGAACTATTTTATCAGCTGGCACTAACCCTTGTTCCCAACATAGGCGATGTACATGCCAAAACACTGGTGCAACACTTTGGCGACGCCACATCCATCTTTAAAGCCAAACAAAGTTTACTGGAGAAGATCGAAGGTATTGGCGAGATAAGAGCAAAAGCTATCAAGCATTTTAATGAATTTCATATAGCCGAAACGGAACTGCAGTTCATTGAGAAATACAAAATAAAACCACTTTTTCTTACCGATGAAGCCTACCCCAAGCGCCTGCTGAATTGTTACGATTCTCCGACGATGCTTTTTTATAAGGGCAGTGCTGACCTGAATGCCGCGAAGGTTGTGGCTATTGTGGGCACCCGTAGCAATACAGATTATGGAAAAGCTTTTACGGAGGGCCTTGTCAGGGATCTGGCAGCAGAAGGTGTAGTTATTGTAAGTGGACTTGCTTTCGGGATTGACGCCATTGCGCACAAAGCTTCGTTGAAGAACAGCGTTCCCACCATAGGCGTTGTTGGCCATGGCCTGAACAAGATCTACCCTTCGCAGCATGCGGCACTAGCCAAAGAAATGATTGCATCGGGCGGAGGGCTTCTCTCCGAATTCTTTCATGATATAAAACCGGATAAGCACAACTTTCCATTGCGTAACCGCATTGTGGCCGGTATGAGTGATGCAACGATATTAGTAGAAACAGCGGTAAAAGGCGGCAGTATGATCACGGCAAAACTGGCCGATGGATACAACCGCGATGTCTTTGCCGTGCCTGGCAGAACAACCGACAAGGTCAGTGCCGGCTGTAATCATTTGATCAAGTACAACAAAGCCATCTTACTTACCGATGCGGCTGAACTGCTGGAGGTGATGGGATGGAAAGAAAAAAAGACAGCACCCAAAAAACAGCGGGAATTGTTCATTGAGCTATCCCCCGAAGAAGAAACGGTTTTCAAACTACTCCAGACGAAAGAAGCTGCGCACATCGATGAGATCAATGTAATCACCAGTTTAAGCAGCAGTACGGTTGCAGCAGCTATCCTGAACCTGGAATTACAGGGCATTGTGCAAAGCCAGCCGGGGAAAATGTATAAGCTGGTATAGAACCGCAGAGCAGAAGAACAAGGAACAGCGAATTTAGAAGGCTGGTCCTCTGTTCACATCTTTCTTATTTGACAGTCCGGCTGTAAGTCAGAAAGAAAGTTAAACCCAAACACTTCGTCCTTCAAGATTCCTTGTTCTCCCTGTTCGATATTCCCTCCCTCCCCTATCTTTGCCTATGGCAACAAACTCCACTTCCAGAAACTTCATTGAAGGCTTAACATTCGACGATGTTCTTCTTGTTCCGGCGTACTCTGAAATCCTGCCACGGGATGTTGACATCAAAACACGATTAACAAAAGATATTTCACTAAACATACCCATGCTGTCTGCCGCTATGGATACCGTGACAGAAGCATCGCTGGCCATTGCCCTGGCACGGGAAGGCGGGCTTGGCATCCTGCACAAAAACATGACCGTTGAAAAGCAGGCCGACCAGGTACGGAAAGTAAAACGCAGTGAAAGTGGATTAATCGTTGATCCCATTACCCTTACCGTAGATGCTACTATCGGTGACGCTCAACGGCTGATGCGGGAAAACAGGATCGGCGGCATTCCCATTGTAGATGGTGGCGGCAAACTGGCTGGCATTCTTACCAACCGTGATTTACGTTTTGAGGAGAATCCACACAGGCCGGTAAGTGAAGTCATGACAAAGGAAGGCCTGATTACCGCACCGGAAGGCACAGACCTGAAAAGCGCCGAAAAAATCCTTCGCAAAACAAAGGTGGAAAAATTACCTGTGGTGGATAATAACGGCAGACTCATTGGGCTGATCACCTACAGGGATATACTGCAAGTGACTTCTTATCCCAATGCGGGAAAGGATGCTTTTGGCCGCCTTCGGGTAGGAGCCGCTATTGGTGTAACAAGAGACCTGCTGGACCGCGTTGCCGCCCTGCAGCATGTTGGCGTAGACGTGCTTTGTCTTGACAGTGCACATGGCCACTCCAAAGGCATCATTGATGCATTAAAAAGTGTAAAGAAGAACTTTAAGGACATCAATGTTATTGCCGGTAACATTGCCACAACGGCAGGCGCCGAAGCCTTGGCGGATGCCGGAGCCGACGCGATTAAAGTAGGCATCGGACCCGGATCGATTTGTACCACCCGTATTGTTGCCGGCGCCGGTGTACCGCAACTCACGGCCATTATGCAGGCCAGTGCCGCTCTGCAGAAAAAAGGCATCCCGATTATTGCCGACGGTGGTATCCGCTACACCGGTGATATGGTAAAAGCTCTTGCTGCTGGTGCCAGTTGCGTGATGATGGGTAGCGTATTTGCCGGTACCGAAGAAAGCCCCGGCGATACCATTATTTATGAAGGAAGAAAATTCAAGGAATACCGTGGCATGGGTTCATTGGGTGCCATGTCTACCGGCAGTAGCGACCGCTACTTCCAGGATCCCGAAGCAGATGTAAAAAAATATGTTCCGGAAGGTATTGAAGGCCGTGTGGCTTATAAAGGAATGCTGAAGGAGATCGTGTACCAATACGTTGGCGGACTTAGAGCGGGTATGGGCTATTGTGGTGCAAAAAATATTGCCGAACTGCAGGAAGCCACCTTTGTCAAAATTACCAATGCCGGTATGCGGGAAAGCCATGCACACGATGTGGAGATCACAAGAGAAGCACCGAACTATTCGAGAAAGTAAAGCCTAATACAATGATTTCACCGCAGAGAACAGGAGAAGCGCAGGATTTCGCAGTGAAAATTTTCTTTGCGAAACACTCTGCGACCTTCTTTCGCTGCGGTGAAATCACTCCTCTTCACCAAAGAACTCATCCATCTCTCGTCGTTGTTTTTTTGTAGGCCTTCCCACTTTGCTGGGTCGTTTACCGGTATAGAACGAAGCCGCCTGGAATTGCGTACGGTCGATCTCTTCGGCCGGTGTCAGGTCAATATAATATTTGATAGCTTCCGAATAGGCAACCCGGTTTTGCAGCAGACCCGTCACCTTTATGATCCATTTTTTAGCCTCAGTTTTTACTTCGTATTCATCACCAACACTGACACTCTTTGCCGCTTTTACCGACGTACCAGCCTGTTTTACCTTGCCGGTATCGCAGGCGGCCGCAGCCAGCGTCCGGGTTTTAAAAAGGCGAATAGCCCAGAGGTATTTATCTAAGCGGAGTTTTTCTTTTTCTTCTTTTTTCACACGTGTTCTTTTTGCTCGTTTTTCAATCGAAAGAGAATGTCCTGGTAAATTAACTTCCGCACTTCTCTTTCTGTTTTCCGGAACCTGTAAAACAAGGAATAATAAGCTGTCACCACAAAAAACAGGAGCACCATACCGCTGATGAATAAAAGGCTCAGTGCTGCTTTCAACCAATTTTCCGCAAATTTATCTGCATAATCGCTGGCAATAAACACAACCGTCAGAGAAAGAAAAAATGCATCAACCCATATCCATCGTACCAGCTTTTTCTTCTGTTGAACAAGTTCTTTCCATGCCGGCAGGTGCGCATAGCTGGTAGAATCAACACCGAATGAAAGCTTGCCTTTAGTGGTTATCTCTTTCATGTCCATCTCCTTTTCCAACTCATTTAACCGTTTCTGGATGTATACTTCCAGTCCTTCATTTCGTTCCATACGTTCGGGATGAATTTACTAAATTAGAGAAAACTTTTTCCATGAAACGGCTGCTGACAATCCTTATTATAACATCGTGCCCTTTTCTGTTAATGGCACAAGCAGGAAGCAACGGAACACCTAAATTGAATGATAAAAATTCTGTTTCAGCAGAACCGCATGCCAGAGAAACCGCACCCGAAACAGAAGCAGCACTGGATCAGGATGAAACTGACTACACTGTGTTACGGCCAAAAAACCTGCAACCCGGTGTGAACCGTTTGCCTTTGGATGGCACACCTTGTATTGTACCGGATGCTGATAAAATCGCACCCATGCCCAATGCATGGAAAGGTCCGCTGCGGGTTCCTTTTAAAAAGAAAAAGCCGGTTGCGTTGTACAACGAATCAAGTGCCAAACCGGTCTTAAATTAGGAGGCTGGCTTAGTGCGTTGAGGAATACTTATCTATACGTTTATTTATTCTAAATCTCTTTTATGAAACGGCTGCTCTACCTGATTTGTTGTTGCGCTGCATCCTCTTTCGCAGAAGCACAGAACCTTACCAGCGAGATAGAAAAATACCAGCAAGATGCTGCTTACCAGAGTGAAATCATTCAAAAACTAAAAGCATTACATAAACAAAGCGATACCAGCATCGTGAAGCCACCGGTGCAGCCTTATTATTTAATAAATCCCAAACCCGGCATTCATCGTTTGCCACAGGATAACATGCCCTGCATTGTTCCGGACATGAATGCAACGGTGGCCATTCCCAACACCTGGAAAGGTGAAAAGAGTGTACCGTTTCGAGGTACGCAACCCAGAATACCCAACAGGGCAAAACCATTTAACTTCCGGCCCGAACGACCGCTCCTTACCTATCCAGATAAAGAGAATACAAAATAGCTTATCATAAAAAAGAGACCTGTTGCTGACAGGTCTCTTTTTCTTTTCACATCCTTTATCTTTTAGCTCTGCGCAAAGAACTTATGGAAGAAGGGAATGGTTTCGATGCCCTTGTAATAATTCTCCAGGTTATATTTTTCATTGGGCGAATGCAGGTTATCGTTATCCAGACCAAAGCCCATGAAGACAATCTTTATTCCCAGTTCTTTTTCTAAAATGGAACAAATGGGAATGGAACCACCACCACGCACCGGCACCGGCTCTTTGCCGAACGTTGTTTGAATGGCCTTGGCTGCAGCCTTGTATCCTTTGCTATCAATGGGTGTCATATAAGGCTCGCCACCGTGATGCAGTTCGGCTTTTACCGTAACAAACTCCGGCGCATTTTTTTCAAAATAATCAATCAGGAGTTTGGTGATCTTGTCTGATGACTGGTTCGGCACCAGGCGAGCCGACACTTTTGCATAGGCTTTGGAAGGCAGAACGGTTTTGGCGCCTTCGCCGGTATATCCCCCCCAGATGCCATTTACCTCCACAGTGGGACGAATACCAGTCCGCTCGTTCGTGGAAAATCCTTTTTCACCCCACAATTCTTTTACGCCTAATTCGTCTTTATATTCCTGCTCGTCGAATGGTGCTTTGGCCATCAGTTCGCGTTCATCCGCTGTTGCCTCTACAACGTCATCATAAAACCCGGGAATGGTGATATGATTATTTTCATCGTGAATGCCGGCGATCATCTGGCAAAGAATGGTGATAGGATTGGCAACCGCACCGCCATAAGTTCCGCTGTGCAGATCGCGGTTGGCGCCTGTAACTTCTACCTGTATGTAGGAAAGACCGCGAACGCCGATATCCAGTGAAGGATTCTCCATACTGATCATCGAGCTGTCGCTGATAAGAATCACATCGGCTTTCAGCATCTCCTTGTGCTGGCGAACAAAATCAGCCAGGTTGGGCGAGCCTACTTCTTCTTCGCCTTCAATCAGAAACTTTACATTGGTCTCAAGGCTATTGGTCTTAACCATTGTTTCCAATGCTTTCACGTGCATATAAAATTGTCCTTTGTCATCGGCGCTGCCGCGGGCATATACTTTTCCTTCTTTGATCACAGGTTCAAACGGACCGCTGTGCCAGAGTTCCAGCGGATCTGCAGGCTGTACATCATAGTGGCCATAAACAAGAACTGTGGGTTTGGAAGGATCAATAATCTTTTCACCATACACAACAGGGTGGCCGGCCGTTTCCATTACTTCTGCCTTGTCGCAGCCCGAGTCCAGCAAACGTTGCTGCACCACCTGGGCACATTTGCGCATATCGTCCTTGTGTTCGCTTTTGGCACTGATAGATGGAATGCGGAGAAGCTCCAGCATTTCATCCAGGAATCGTTGTTCGTGTTGTTTCTGATAATCTTTCCACGCTGTTTGCATATCGTTTAGAATTGATTGATAAAAGATAAAATTAGGGATAGTTCTTTTTTAACCGCAGAGAAAGGAGATGCGGAGCGTTTCGCAGAGAGATTTTGTGCTGCTACATGCCTTTGTGCCGCAGTTTATCCTGACAAAGGAGGGATGGTTTTAAAAAGCCCAACAGACTTACCGGACGTACAAGTGTGCGACGCAACGGCAGCTAAAAAGTGATTCTGTTGCTGGTCACCAAAAAAGAAAAACCTTCACCAGATAAATGATGAAGGTTTTGAAGTATTAACGAATACAGATTCGGATTTTATGCCGCCTGCAGACTGTTGTTTACTTTGATCACACCGACTTTATTGAGTAATAGGATCAGCGGGTAACAGGGATCAAACTCACCTCTCTTTGCGGCAAAATTGCTGCGGCTTGGATGTACGTGGTGATTGTTGTGGTACCCTTCACCAAACATCAGCCAGTCTACTTTAAAAAGGTTTTTAGAGGTGTTGTCCGTTTCAAAGTTCACGTCGCCATATTTGTGTGCATACCAGTTGATGATCACACCGTGCAGGGGACCCATTACGGCATGAATAGGAACCAGGAGCAGGAACCAGGCCGACGGCGCAAACAAGAGGTACAAGGCAATGTAAACGCCGATCCAGAAAACACGGGAGCCCCAGCTGCTGGCAAACATGTCAAACTTTTTCCAGCTGGGAACATTCTTGGTAAAGCGGGGCTCTACTTCTGTACGTTCGTACAAAATATCGGAGTAAATATTTTTTGTACGCCACATCATGGCGAATAGGTTCTTATCGTATGAAGGGGAATGCGGATCGAGTTCTGTGTCGGTATAAGCATGGTGAATACGGTGCATAATACCATAAGCCCTGGGGCTGAGATAAGATGAACCTTGGGTAAGCCAGGCAAAGAAAAAGAAGAAACGTTCCCAGCCTTTGCTCATGTCAAAAGCTTTGTGGGCGGCGTAACGGTGTTGGAAAAAGGTTTGCGAAAAAAGAGACAGGTACCAGTGCAGTACAAAAAAGAGAATAACAAAAATCACGGCTGAAAAATTGAATTAACGATTAACATTCATCTACAAATCTTGCGCCATCCTGTGCGAGGCAGATAAGAGAAATTAACCCCGCAAAAATAGGCCATCGCAGGCAATGAGTCTTGTTAAGACTGCGTTTTAGGTAACCTTTCCTTAACAAGATAGATTTCGGCAGGTGGTTTGAATCCACTATTTTTGCTCTGTTAATGAGCATCGCATTAGGTTAAGTGTTGAAATCATCTGCTACGTTTTTTCCGCTGTACGTTTCACCCTTTGCTTTCTTGCCTCGACTCAGATTAATCAATTTTATCAAAAGAAAGTATGAACATTTACGTTTCCAACTTGAGCTTCAACATTCAGGACGAAGACTTGAGAGAATTTTTCGCCGAGTATGGTGATGTTACCTCTGCAAAAGTTATTACCGACAAATTCACTGGCAAAAGCCGCGGCTTTGGCTTTGTAGAAATGAGCGATGACGAAGCAGCGAAAAAAGCCATTGCAGAACTGGATCAGGCTTCTGTTGACAACAGAACGATCCGTGTAATGGAAGCAAAACCCAAAGAAGACAAACCTAGCCGCAGCGGTGGTGGTGGTGGTTTCCGCAGCAATGGCGGAGGCTTCAACAACGGCGGCGGTGGTTTCAAGAAAAGATATTAATCGTATCCGCTTCGAAAGAAAAAAGTCCCTGTTTAGCAGGGACTTTTTTTATGCGAAACATCAAACGTGAGATGGTAAACAAAATTACTTTTCTTCCAATCAGCATCTACTGCTTCACGTTTTACGTTTCACCTTTCGCATCCTAAAAATGGTAAACAAATCCTGGTGTCACCACTCCCTGGTTGAGTGCCACCGTAAAGCTCATCTTTGGTTTTTGGCTTTTAGAGGTTTTTAACCCAGTATGGCGGCGGTAATTTCTCACTGCTTGTTTTCCCGAAATATATCCCAGTGCCGCACCGGCCACCACATCAGTAATCCAATGTTTGTTTTCTGTCAGCCGGCTAACGCCAACGAGCGTAGCGGCGGAGTAAGCGACTGCCGGTATCCAGGGTTTGTCTTTATAAGATTCTGCAAAAACTGTTGCCACTGCAAAGGCCGCCGTGGTATGCCCGGAAGGAAAGGAACTGCCAAACCGGTCTTCCCGGCTTTCTCTAAACATATATACCGGTCCATGGAAAAGCGGCTCAGGACCTCCTTGCGCAGAGCTAATGATAAAAGGCCGTTGCCTCCCTGCCACCAGCTTTACTGTTCTTTCTAAAATGCCGCTGGTTATAAATGCCTGTACTGACAAAAGCGTGGTCGTCTGCAGCTTTTCGTTTTTAAACAAAAAGCCGTAGCTACCCAACGCACCCAGCGCATATACAACATACGGTCCGCCAAATCGGGTCACCTGGTGACTAACAGCGGTTACCTCTTTATTGCTGTTTCGTACATCGAACGCCAACTGCTGTACAGGCCTGTCGGCAAATGACAGGGCGCCCATCACCAGGGCAAATTTGCCAACATCACCCCAGTTGCGTCCCGACATGTGAAACGGTTTGGTAAAAGCCTCCTTCAGGCTGCCAATCTGCAGGAGTACAAACTCTCTGGCAGAAATGCGTGAGGTAGTGGCAAGTGATATACGTGAAAAGGAATCCGGAGGGACAGCCTGCACCAGGATACTGTCGGTGACCGGCACCTGAACTGCATCAGGCTGCTGGCTAAAACAAGGAGTACAACAAAAAACAAAGGCAAAAAGCGATAAAAACCTGCTCATAAACACCAGGGGTTTTTCATAAAATTGGTTAGCAGTAGCAAGCTTGAAAAGCTACAGCTATTCCATAACGACCGAAAATAATATTTCTTGCCCTTACTTTTGAATAGTGAACCCGCTCCCCCGATTTATTGCCCATTTTGATCTGGATGCATTTTTCGTTTCGGTAGAATTGCTCAAAGAACCTTCCCTCCGGGGCAAACCCATTATTGTGGGTGGCGACGGCCAACGAGGCATTGTGGCAGCCTGTAGCTACGAGGCAAGGAAGTTTGGTATTCAAAGCGCCATGCCTTCGCTAACGGCCAAGCGACTTTGTCCACATGCCATCTTCCTGAAAGGCAGCTACCACGAGTACAGCCGGTATTCCCGGCTGGTTACGCAAATCATTGCCAATGCGGTGCCTCTTTACGAGAAAGCATCGATTGATGAGTTTTACATAGACCTTACAGGAATGGATAAATTTTTCGGCGTAAGCCAATACACGAGGGAACTACGGGAAAAGATCATTCGTGAAACAGGCCTGCCTATCTCCTATGGTCTTTCGGCCAATAAACTGGTGAGCAAGATGGCTACCAATGAAGCCAAACCAAACGGCTACAAAGAGGTACCACATGGAAAAGAAACAGAATTTTTATGGCCCCTAACGGTGGATAAGATACCGATGGTAGGAAAACAAACACAAGAAAGCCTGCACACCATTGGGATTCACCGTATCGAACAACTGGCCAATACCCCGGTGGAGCAACTGGAATATGTGTTTGGCAAATGGGGCAGAAAACTCTGGGAAAAAGCGCATGGTATTTACGACTCGCCGGTAGAACCCTACAGTGAACAGAAATCGCTATCCCATGAAAATACGTTTAACGAAGACAGCCATGATATTGCTTTCCTCCACAAAGAACTGGTGCGGCTTACCGAAAAAAATGCTTACGACCTGCGAAAAGAGGAAAAGCTTGCTGGCTGTGTAACGGTGAAAATCCGGTACGAAGACTTCACCACGGTGTCGAAACAGGAAATGATCGACTATACGGCGCTGGATAATGTACTCACTGAAAAAGTAAAGGACCTTTTTGCAAAGCTCTACAAACGGGGGCGAAAAGTCCGGTTACTGGGTGTGAAGTTCAGTCACCTTGTGCCGATGTCGTTTCAGATGAACCTGTTTGATAAATCAGTGGAGAAACTGCAACTGTTCAAGGCTGTGGATACAATCAAAGACCAGTTTGGCAGCGGGGTGATCATGAAAGCAACAGGGATTAGCGGCAAAAAGAGGGAAGGAAAATAAATCGTCTACAGTTTGATCCATCCTGGTTTCCTATTGATCCGGACAGAAATGCCCGTAAAAAAAGATGCATTTATTGAGCATACAAAAGACCTGTACTCAATAAATGCATCCTCTCTAATAGAACAATACGTTTAAGCGTAGGCAAAGGGATAGCAAAAAATCAGGAAGAGAGCTGATAAGTCAAATTAGCTACATTCAGGTCATTTACCAACCCAAAAGAATGTACCGCTTCGTCAGCATTTAAAATAATAGCATTAAAATCATTGCAGGCCATCCTGGCTTCTTTTTCCGAACAGTCGCACAAAACAGTCAGTTCATTAAGATTAACTTCCCAATGAGATGCTTTCGAATATTTTCTGAAAGCAAGCAGGTAAATGGAACTGGTAAATTTCAAAAGGGTTTTTTTCATGTCTTTAGCTTTTTTCATAAGGTCTCACCGTTGGATATTGAAAGCTAAAAGACTTTTCAGTGGATAACTTGGATCGGGTTAGGGGTAATGAAAAACAAAGATAACGTTTTAGTTGTGACCTGCAACTCTCGTTTCTTTGGTTCACTTCCAATTGCTCTTATGTATACAAACTGCATGCCTATCAAATTGCGGCAGTAATCTTTCATAATCCTTGCCGGCCATTTGAACCTGCGGCATGCGCAAATACCTGTCAAATTAAATTTTTGCCGGCGTAGGAATAATTGCCGGAAAAAAGCAGTTGTGAATAAGCGGCTGATATTTGCGTACAAAATGTGAAAAACCATCCTCACTGCCTGCCGGTTCTGGCACAGAACTGGCATACCCAAAAAAGCAAGAGTCGTAGTGCAAAGATTAAAAACAGCGGAGTCAATGCCATTAAAACGAAGCTATATGAAATCGTTACATGATCATGCCGGTTCAAAACAGGATAAATCTGCCATTAGCGTCCTGCTCATTTTTTTATTAGCCTCTTTGCTGGCAACCTGGGTAATCGTTTATTTGGTAAACTTCTTACTGAGAGCAGATTAGGGAGACTTCAATTCAGAAGCAGGGTAAATTTCATTGATACTTATATTCCAATAGGATGCATTGACTCCTGGATGAAAGCAGGACTGGTCTTCATGCACCAACGTCTCAACCTGGTTCTTCTATTGCGGCCGGTTTGGAAAGCAACAGTTCTGTAAAACTTCGGTTTTCTTAGCCTGGATTATATCTTAAACAGAAAAATGAACAAAATCAAAAAGCCAGGAACAGGGTGTTTTTGGCTTTTCTGGTAGTAGCCCCAAGGGTTGAAAACGCGAACGAGGTACGCAAAGATTTACGGGATTTATGTCCCTTATTGAATATTACCGGGTAAAACTGACCAGCAAAAAGTTCAAGTTTTTCATGCTATATGGTTGCACTTCTTTCGCCCATGTAATTATCACTACTGCTATTCTAACATAGCTTAATTCTTTTCATCTCGGGGAGGTATAACGAGATTTTAGCCGATTTCTAAAAGATTGGTGAGCGATAGTCAGTTTTCAGACTCATCTCGAAGGATAATATACAATTCAAGTTCTCTTTGCACATTTTCCTGCTTCGCAAAAAATAAAGGCCAGCCACATGAAAGTGGCCAGCCTTATTCTAAAAACGAACTGAAAAGGGTTACGGAAACGTTGGGTAGGGTACCAAAAAACTAGTGTTAGTTCAAACTATTGATGCATGGCTTTAATGGTTGTACGCATCTGTACTAATTCATTCAATTTTTTTGCTTCTTCTGCAGTTCAGTTGTCAGTTTGTCAATTTTCTTTTCCTGGTTTTTTACATTGTCTTTGGCATCTGCTGCATCCTTCGGCATCGTTCAATGCTTTCTTGGCTTTCTTTTTAGCGCTCTTCGCATCACCTAAATCACCATTGGTAGCTTTATACGCCTGGTCACTGCTTTTTTGTGCGGTGCCTTCAGCATCAGTCACCGCTTGCGCCGCTTTTGAAATATATCCAGGCAGATTATTTTGTGCAATGGTTAGCCTGGACGTGAGCTCCGCCACATCATTGCTCAGCTTCACTAGCTCCTTATTCAGCTTTATCGTATCGGACGCAGACTTATATTTTTGGGAAAAGACAGAAAAGCCAGCCATTGTAAAGAGCAGGAGGAACAACGAGAACATAATCTTTTTCATTTTATCTTTTAAACGTGATTGTACATGGGAAACAAACGGGATGGCAAAAGTGTGAGTGTAGTTGCCAAAGGAAAGGTCTTCCTATAAGAGGCAATAACCGAGCCCCGCATTACCGGTGGGTGTTAATGTTACCGTTTACAAGGTTTCTGGCATACATTGTTCGATGGTAAGAAAGAACAGTAGAAGTGGTGATGTTGCTATTCATTGTTAGTAGGCACCTCCAGCAGAAACGTCGGAGATTTGAGGCACTTTGCTAAAGCTTCCTTGTATTTTTGCCGTAACGTTTCACAAAGACCAGGCAAATATCCTTTTGATTTAATTCGTTGTGGTTCTACGTCAGCCGCTCCAATCAACCTTCCCTCTAACATCATTTTTAGCACCATAACATCTACATTTTCGTTAACCTGCTTAATAGTTACCTAAATGGTGCCATACAATATGCGTAGCGCCTTTATCAAGTTGAACTGAACGAATGCTTTAGAATCTCATGAGTTGTCCTACAGACTAGCGTTAACTAAACCGATAAGGACAAGGACAAACAATGGTAGTTCACTTTAACATGGCGGATTACAAGTAAAATAGTTCCTTCGCGAACATTGCACTACCTTTCATATAATCGTAAGGAGAAGCACCGTTAAAGCTCACGATTACTCCCATTAGAGCTGTTTCCACTCCGTTCAAGCGACTTAATCAGAAATTCATATGAATATTTACGTTTTTAATTTACATGACGGCGTTGGCGATCAGGAGCTGAAGCAATTATTTGTCCCTTTTGGAGAAGTCAAATCTGCACACGTTGTAATGGATGTCATCTTGGGTGGATCCAGAGGTTTTGGTCATGTAGAAATAGAAGACGCGAGAGCAGCGCAAAAAGCAATCAATCATCTCAACGGAACAGAGCTGGAAACGTTAACCATCTATGTTGAGGAAACGAAACCTGTCGGAGCTACCGTTGCGACTGGAAACCATCGGTTCAACCCTATTGGATTTAATAAGAATTAGGATGGTATTCAAAGGATGAGTAAATAAAATGCCATGTCCAGCAACAACGCCAGTCTTTATATAGATTTTCATAATCAAGCGAACCACGCCTTCTTTTCGCTTGAGAAAGACTTTATTCTGGCTTCAGAAAAGGTAAACCGGGACAAAGAAGAGTTTCGATTTCAACAGCTGAAAAAGGATTATGTAAACGAGTTGAAGCGCCAGCTCGAAATTAGTGCGCAGGAACTACTGAAAAGAAATGGGTTAACCCAGGCAACTGGTCATGATTTTAATGACTTTATCAAAGAATACCTCTACCGCTTTGTGCAAAAGATCAACGCTTATTGAGGCTTTAATTCCCTTTCATCCTCCCAATAAAATAATGTTCATTAAAATCGTTCATTAACGCACCATATCTTAACCATGAGGACTTGTTGATTGGTCCGGCTGACGTTATCGTCCCATTAACAAACTGACAAGTCACGGAAAATAATTCTTTTAAATCTTTATTACTTGAAATGACTTCTCTACTGCAAGAAGTCTTTGTTTTATTCTGGAGCCTTTCCATTATACTTCTCTCCTCTTCTGGATCAACCGCTGACTGATTTTCAAACTTTCTCTTGAGAACTTGCAATTTGGCCTTGAGGTTGAATATGCTTAAGGGTCCTTTGGTGGAGCGAAAGCATACGTAAAAGGCGGCAGTAAATAACCCGAGTACGAGGAGAGCAAGTAAAATCTGAGGTATCGTTATCATTATGATTTCTTTTATATTGTTTAGGCAGCAGGATGGTTTATCTACAGCCTTAATTCCAAATACTTCGTTTATGCTTCGTATCGATTAGGCGAATAACACCGCTTCCAATACTCCATAATGGTGGAAATGGTGAGCTCCAATTCCTTTTCAGAGGTTTCTTTAATAAAAAAACCCTGCGCTGACATGCTATAGGCATCTACGACCGCATTTTTGCTGGCAGAGGTGGTGAAGAATAAATAAGGAATACACTTTTTTTGCAGCAGTTCGTCGGTGTGAATTTTCTTTTTAAGTTCCAATCCGCTGATCCTGGGCATATTGATATCAGAGAGTATCAGAAACGGCATCACGTCTTCCCGTGTAATATAAGCCAGCGCTTTTTCGCCGTCTTGTAAGAAAATGACTTCATTGGGATAGTCCAGCTTCTTGAAAATTACGTCCAAAAGTTCCTTGTCATCATCGTCATCTTCGATAACGATAACGGGTCCTTTTTTATTCATAAATATGGTTGAATAGTAGTATAAAATGAACCAAAAACGGCTTAATGATGAATTGTAGCTGTCTCCTGAAACAGAAATTCCTGCCCTTTCAGCATGAAATAAATATTTTGCAACTGGTGCAGTGAGGCGACTTTCTTACCCAGAGGTCGTTTCATAAATTCAATGATATTGTAGTCCCGATCAATATCCATTTCATTCCGGAGTTCATCCTTTCCATTCACCAATTGCCAAAACTTAAAATAATCATGGTATACAAACTCGCATTGCCTGAGGATATCATCCGTTAAAGGCACAGGATGAATGCTGGATAACCCAAGTTCCCCCTTTTGATCATCCTTAGTGTTTTCTAAGTCGACGGCTGATGTTTTATTATTAATCATAACAAGTATTAATCATAACAAGGCGCTCGAGGCGGCCCTCGCGAAGGACATAGTTACCGATGCGCAATTCATTCGATGGTATCATAAAGATGGTTTAGTGTGTGAAAATGCCTTATTGTGGCTGTTTAAATAGGTTTCAATATGGCTTTCCAATTCTTTTTGGAACGTGGGATTCTGTTTGCTTGCTTCGAAGAGTTCTTCCAAGGCACTCAAGGGTAATTCTTTTGTGCTAATCATACTAGCCAAAGCAGGATAAGCTGCAACTGACTTCGAGTCGATACTGTGATATTTCACAAAGGAAAGCAACATAGTTGCTCCTGGAGTTGAGCCTGCATCACCAAGTTGCAAGACAATAGCCTTTAGATCAGTGTTTATTTGAGGGTACTTCGTCTCTTCAAAATGATCGGTTTCACTAACGTGAAACCTTTGATACATGAACATATTTCTATCTGTTGTTTAAAGATGAGAGTAGAAGCAGGATGCAAAATGATTGGAGAAGATCACAGAGAGAGGGGAACCTTGCAAGGTGCCAATACATACAAGGTAGAATTAATAAATGATATGAAATGGTAAATAAGTAAAGAAGTGTACAACAACCTTGATCTGAAGTTAGAATTGTTCGTTGTGCCATTCACACAAAGAGAGGGATCTTACCAAAGCAGTATTATCACAACAATTGCACTTTGGTGGTGTTCTTCTGTAATGGCTTAACAAAGAAGTTAATTGGCCCAACCATTGGCAGGTTTTTGAAAAGACCGAGTTTAATTGTGAGTTCCTGGTTGGTCAATGCATAAACCAGGTTTTGCAACTGGTGTAAGTAGATTGGCTGAGCAGGCACTTTGATATTCCTGAAATACCAGCATTTATCGCTGTGGCGAAATCTTAAAAAAGGAAGTCCATCATCAATTCCTTCAGATTCTTCGTTTTTGTACCAGTCGCCAAATTCGTGTTGAAAGCCGCTGTAGCCTAACACAACCGGAGTTAAGAGTATCGGAAAACAGAATTTGACGAACGAATAGAAATACTCATCCACCAAAACCGCTTTATATGCATAAAAGGGTTTCGTATTGGTATCAATACCGGTTACTTTTATTACCCAGTTTCCTGGTCTTACTTCGCGTGGGTCTATCATCGTCTTTACTTTTTGTCATGTGATGAATGGTGAAACTATGTTTCAAAGCCTGCTGATCAGGAGGATGAAAATAGCTGTTTGCCTTTATAGCTGTTTGAACGATCAGCATCTTGAAACTGTTTAGCGTTTTTGAACTTATGAGTGCACTAGCCGGTCATTTTCCTCAATACCAGCATTTGTAATGGTATAGGTGAGCGGCGTAACGCCTTCTAACGACAGGATGTAACCCCCAATAGCGAGCTGACGCAAAAGAAAATGCAATTGGTGCTGGTCAGGCACAAGCCCCAGGTTTTCTTCCTTTGAGAGATCGTCAATCGTCAGCGTTTCATGTTTGGTTAATGTTGCCAAGACAACCTTCCGGGTAATGTAATTCATACGTTGAACATGAAAAAAGTGAGTGGGGGGCAAAATAGCCGTTAGCTGTAAGGTAGCCTATGCACACTGGTTTTGGTGTTAAGGCTTTGCTTTGTCGGTGTAAAAAAGGCAAGAAGGTAATCGAAGGGTTGAAAACTCGAACCTTTTACTCCGAGTTTTACGGGATCTATGTCCTTTATTGAGTAATACCGGGTAAAAACTACCAGCAAAAAGTTCGAGTTTTTGGAAGTCTATATTACTACAGTCTAAAGCCAGTATTTATTGAGGAGTTTGATGCTTTGCAACCATCTCTTTACTTCAACTTCTGCTTCTTTTGCCTTTTCTTCTTTAAAAGCGAGATATACGCCGTCTCTTTCCACTCCACCTTTCGTTGTAAAGCCTTTCAACACTTTACTATTTTTTACATAATTCTTCTACTGTATCGAAACTACTTCCTATACCATAACCTGCATTTGTATTGAAAGGAATGACTGTTTTCCCACCTAAATTATAGCTCTTTAAAAAACCGTTTCATTGGCGGCGGCAACTTCATGCCCCATGTCGGAAAACCTACAAATACAACATCATACTTTTCAATGCTGTCGATTTTTGTTTTTAATGGTGGTAAGTAGCCCCTTTCATGTTCAGCCACTACCTGTTGTATTGTCGCCTGGTAATTCGCGGGATATGACTTTTCTAACTCCAGTGCTATCAACGTACCCCCTACATTTCTATGAATGATTTCCGCAATCACTTTTGTGTTTGCCGTTCGTGACAAATACACAATCAATACTTTCTTAGATGGTATAGATTGAGCATTTGCGCAACCGGATACTATCCACAAGCCAGTAATAATCAGGAGAAATATTGTGTTCCTCATGCTTATTATTCCTTTAGTTCCCTAATGGTGCTTACGCACCTAAAAAGGCTGAAAACGATTGAACAATGTTGACCTTATTTTATTTTATACGCAATGACACGATTGGTGCTGAATGAAGGGACATAAAGGGTTTTGGTTTTGCTGTTATAGCTAATATCATTGGACATTATTCCATTGGCACGGGTATCTAACAAAAGCTGTTTTGTTCCATCCCCTTTAACGTGGTAAAGGATGCCCTTATAGTTACTAATTATAAACTCGTTTTCTGCAAGTATCACAATACCGTCTAGTCCGCTTTCAAAACCATCTGCAATAGTGGTAACAGATTTATTGGCGTTTACTTTCAAAAAGTTAGTTGAAGTAGCCACATACAAGTCGGCATTTACAGTTAATAAACCATTGGCACCAGGCAGGTTTTCCAGATACACGGCAGGTTGGTCGCCTTCTATTCTGTAAACTTTTCCGGCACGGGTATCAGTAACATAAAGAATGCCTTTCGAATCTACAGCTACATCATTTAGCATGACAGCACCTTCAACCGGAATGCGTTTTACAACCGAAGCAGTTTTAACATCGACTACGGCCACCGCTGCTGTTTCGGCTGTATAGAGGGCCCCGTTGTACAAAGCCGAGCCTTTGTTTGAAGTAAGCCCTGTTACCCAGGCCTTCTGGATTACTTTTCCACTGGTGTCCATCCGTACAATTGTACCTGCATTCATGCTCGATACATACAGTGAGTTTGATGCGGAATCGTAGAGAACCGATTCTGGGCCCTGCAGTGTAGTTGAATCGGATTCCCAAAGCCTTACCAATTCGAGATTTTTATTCATTTTAAGCGGACGTACCAGCCGTGAAAAGGTGAGTGAGCCCATTTTCCAGCCGCCTTTTTCTTTAACATACACCTCTGTCACCATAAACGGGTTCACAACTTCATTTCCGCCCACTACTGCCACTAAGTCGATGTCATTCAGCAGAATTGCCGTATTGCCAATAATATTTACTGAAGCGGAATAGACTTCTGCTTTCTTATACCAAATCCTACCGCTTTTGATAACATCAATTTCCTGGTCTTTCCCCCAGCTTCCTCCCATATGGACAAACATGGATTTTTCATGGAACAGTGTTGATAATGGATCTACCTTCTTATCTGCCATCCAATCCCACTTGGCTTTTGACAAGTCGACAATTTCCTGCTCTGCCTTCGTGTACTTCCTTTTTGAAATACTATCCTGTACCGATTGTGCAAAGGACAGTTGCACACCGACGAGCAAAAGAAAAAGTCCGAATATTAATGCTTTCATGTATTTAATTTTTATCGGTATTTAACAAGATTTGTTTTAATTACCTTTTTGGTGGTGCTTCCACACCGGAGAAAGCCAACACAGCGTCCGGTAGGCGCTGCCCCTTGATTTCAATTGACCCGACGGCTGCGTTCAACTCTGCGAGCTCAGAGGCTGTGAATTTTATATTGTGCGCACTACTATTCTCCTGCATATGCGCCATATTGGTTGTTCCAGGTATGGGTACAATCCAGGGCTTTTGTGCCATTAACCATGCAATGGCGATCTGTGCCGGAGCAGCCCCTTTTCGAACCGCCCAGGCCTTTATCAAATCAACCAGCTTTAAATTTTGAGGCAAGTTTTCTGGTGCGTATCTCGATGTGCCCGCCCGGATGTCACCAGGAGCGAATCTCGTATTTGAATCGATCCATCCTGTTAGAAATTGGCAACCGAGTGGCCACCAGGGAACAAATCCAATTCCGGCCTCCTCACAAAGAGGTAGAACTTCCTTCTCCGGACCACGCCATACCATCGAGTATTCATTCTGAATGGCAGTTAGCGGTAAGGCGGCATGAGCCCGGCGGATTGTTTGAAGACCTGGTTCCGATAGTCCCCAATGCAGCACCTTCCCCTGATCCATCAGGTCTTTTACCGCACCGGCAACGTCCTCTATGGGAACTTCCGGATCGACCCGGTGCTGGTAAAGCAAATCGATACGGTCGGTACGGAGCCGCTTCAGCATTCCTTCGACGGCAAGCTTAATATGAGCAGGTTTGCTGTTGAGCCCCGGACGCCTTTCACCGGTCACAAGGTCAATGTTCCAGCCAAACTTGGAGGTGATTATCACTTTGTCCCGAAATGACTGAATCGCCTCACCCAGTATCCGCTCGTTTTCGTGAGGACCGTAGGCTTCGGCACAATCAAAAAACGTTATACCCTGGTCGTACGCAGCCTGTAGTATTTTGATCATTTGGGGCCGATATGGTACCAGTGTATTGTATTGGCGATGCATATTCTGCACGCCCATTCCAATGCTGGAAACTTCCAGCTTCCCCAGCTTACGTTTATCAGAAAGTTTAGCTGGGTGCTTGTCATGCGTACTGGCTTGCGAGCCCGCTGGCAACGAGCAAGCAGTTGGTAGCAATGCGCCACCTGCCAGTGCTAAGCCTGTTTTGAAAAGGTCACGGCGCGCCAAACCTGTCCCTGCTTTTTTATTTGTCTTGTCCATTTTGAATAGCTTGTTTCTAATTGCACAAAGGTCATCACAATTATCCGGCCTTCTTGTATACAGATTACGGTTTTACCTACCATTATTGCTGATTAGCGAATGCGCATCAATGCAGGGCTTAGGAAAACAGTAGTTTTGATTTCCGAAAAGAGAGTGTCATGGAAAACATAAGACGGTTTGAAACCATCAACGATTACAACATCTTCAATCAAAAGGAAACGTTGCATCCTCTGGTAAGTGTAATTGACATGTCTAAAGCGGCTCCAAGACAAGCCTCCAATATGTATTTTGGATTTTACACTGTTTTTTTAAAGGAAGTGAAATGTGGTGACCTGCGGTATGGCAGAGCAACATATGATTACCAGGAAGGGACGCTGGTGTTTATTGCGCCGGGACAGGTCGTTAATGTTGATAGCAGTGGCGAGACGTACCAACCGAAAGGGCATGCACTGGTTTTTCATCCTGATCTTATACATGGCACTTCTCTTAATAGGCATATGCAGGATTATACTTTTTTTTCTTATCAATCCAATGAAGCGCTGCACTTGTCAGAGCGGGAAAAAAAGATTGTATTGGATTGCTTTTCTAAGATAGAATACGAACTGGAACACGCCATAGATAAGCACAGCAGGCGATTGATCGTTTCCAATATTGAAATGCTATTGAATTATTGCATCCGTTTTTACGACCGCCAGTTTATTACCCGTGAGAATGTGCATAAAGGCATGGTAGAAAGATTTGAACAGTTGCTGAACGATTATTATCAGTCAGACAAACCACAAACTATGGGTTTGCCTTCTGTCGCCTACTGTGCAGGTGAGCTGAATTTATCTGCAAGTTATTTTGGTGACCTGATAAAAAAGGAGACTGGCAAAACAGCGCAGGAGTATATACAAGCAAAGGTGATTGACGTAGCGAAAGAAAAGGTGTTTGAAAGGAGCAAATCAGTTAGCGAAATAGCCTATGAACTTGGCTTCAAATATCCGCAACATTTTACCCGATTGTTCAAACAAAAGGTTGGGCAGTCACCGAATGAATATAGGATGCTGAGTTAAAAGTCAGGCGACTGGAGGTTATAAAACTCTAACCCTCATAATTGGCAATTTTGACCTTTTTTTGACCTTTATCGTCCCTATCCTTCCCATTTCTGCTCAAAACGGACATTTGTAGACCAAGGGTCGAAACCTCGAACCTTTTGTTTTAGGATTTACGGGATTTATATCCCTTAGTGTAAAGTTATACCGGAGTTATACTGGACTTATAGGGGAGTTAAAGAGGAAATACCTCATGCATACTCCCTACAAACGCTGTGGAAACTGGCCGGAAGCCAGGTACAGAACACAAAAAAGCCTGGCTACTTATGCAGCCAGGCTTAGGTGTAGCCTCGACAGGAACCTAACCTTTTTTAATCCATTTTCAACCCGACTTAAAATCCTCTATAAAAGTAAGTACTTCAGCGATTTACAACCACACCTGTTTTTAAACAATTTAAAAATGGTTTAAAAAATTATAGGGAACTGTAGGGGGAACTGAAAACAAGCAATTATCTTTATGGTAATCTTACGTCAATGCCTAACGTCAACTTTTATCTGAAGAAAGCCGAGGAAAGTACCGGCAGGTCTTTAATCAAACTGCGCTTTAAATACGGGAAAAATGACTTAGTGTTTACTTTTGGGCAAACCGTCCTTCCAAGCCACTGGAACCCAGGAAAGCAGCGTGTTAAAAGCAACAAAGAAACCACCGCAGATGGCGAACATTCCCTGAACGATCTGCTTGATGCTCTGGAAAGAGTTCTACTGAAGGCCTATAAGGCTGAAATAAAGAACGGCATCCCTGATCCTGCCCTGTTAAAAATGAAGCTCATTAACTATATAAACCGGCAGGATGAAGAGCAGCAACAGTCTGATTTCTTTGCCCTGGCTGATCGATTCATTAAAGGTGAGATCAAGCATGACGGCCGCAATAAATCCAAGAACACCACAAAAACCTATCAAACGGTTGTTGGGCACCTAAAGGCATTTGAACTTGCCAAGAGGTACCCGATTTCATTCGATACGATCACGCTTGACTTTTACGACAAATACATTTCCTACCTAAACAGCATACCGCTGGCACAGAATACCATTGCCAAGCATGTACAAGTGATCAAGGTTTTTATGAACGAGGCCCTGGACAGGGGCTATACCGCCAACGTACAACATAAGAAAAAGAAGTTCAAAGCAAAATGGATTGAAACAGATGCCGTCTACCTAACTGACGCTGAACTAACCAGGCTATTTAAACATGACTTTTCTGAGAATAAGAAACTGGAACAGGTCAGGGACTTGTTTATTTTCGGCTGCTACGTTGGTCTGCGCTTTTCGGACTATTCCAATGTGAAGAAGGAAAACCTCATTACCATAGATGGCGAGAAGTTCATTCGTATCAATACAAAGAAAACAGGCGAGCAGGTTATGATTCCCTGCAACCCGGTTGTGTTACAAATTTTCGATAAATACCAAAGGAACCCCAACCAGCTACCCAAATCTCTTTCCAATCAGAAGTTTAACGACTACATCAAAGACGCACTAAAGGCCACTGAGATGAACGAGAAGGGCCGGTTGCTAACGGACCCAGAGAAAGAGCTTTGGCAATGCGTCAGCAGCCACACGGCCAGAAGATCATTTGCCACAAACCTGTATTTGGAGGGCTACCCTACTTTAGAAATCATGAAAATAACCGGCCACAAAACAGAGAAATCCTTTTTGAAATATATTCGCGTAACCAAACTCGATGCTGCTAAAAAGCTCTCTGCTCATATGAAAAAACGTTGGAGCGAAAAACTTCTGAAAGTAGCCAGTTAACAAATTATAACCTTACGTCATGGTATCTACAGACAACATTAAAAGTATTAAAAGCCTATCAGGGGTTCGCAGTGAACAAAATGATGAAATAACGCTTGATCGGTGGCGCAAAGAAGGTCGCGATCTACAGGAAATTTTTAAACTTCTCCGCCAAGAAGGAGAAAAGTCCTTGCTGGAAAACAATGCCTTTTTGTTTAAACTTGTTAATGAGGCAAATGATTTTGTGGACGATGATAGCCTGACGCTGCCGCAATTAAAAGCTGCACATTTGGAAGTATTAAAGAAAATCAAACGTGTAAAGGAAATTATCGACAAATCCCGCGACATTTTTCCCGAGGCCTCTGCTTTCGTTATAGAAATGGAAATAACCTATCAGGACGGTAAAGTTGAGGTAATCAATGAGGGAGTCAACAATAAGATACTCGACCTCTATAAGACACGTTTGAAGTCTCTACAGGATTGTGCCACATTCCTTGACAAGCGGATTGAATATGCAAGCAGTAACTCTAACAGCTACATTTCAGAAGAAGGGATTACTGATAATGTTTACTCACTTGAAACAGCAGCTTCAAAAATGATCTACCTGCAGTTTTCTGGCATCCTGTCACACATTGTCGAAACGGCGATTCGAAATAACCCCAAGCATATACAAAATAATAAAACAATCAGCAGGATCATTGCACACCTGTGCGATGAAAACGCTGATAACATATACAGTATGATTTCTAAAACTTTGACACCCCATATCAAAGACCGTAACAACAGCCCTTATAAAAATCCGAAGCACATCCTTGAAGCTATTGAAGCGCTGAATGAAGACGGTTTTGATACCACAGAACTTTACGAGTTTTACCTAAAAGTAGAAAAAGAGGTAAAAAATTAGTCAACTAAGGTTTTTACTAAGGTCGCTCATTTCTTCTTTTGCTCTATCAAATAGATAGAGCGATGGAAGAAACCCAGATATTATCCCCGATCCCCCTGGACCAACTAAGGCAAGTATTCTCTGATGTTGTGCGTCAGGAGATTATTGCTAATGAGCTACAGAAGTTGCAGGAACGTTTATTAAGTGCAGATGAAACTTGTAAACTGTTTACGCCTGCGATCACCCGCCCCACTCTTGAATCTTATGCATCTAAGGGATATTTTACAAAATACTATTTAGCCGGTCGCACTTGGTACAAGTACAGCGAAGTGATTGGTGCACTGAAGTCAATCAAACGGTACTCTCACGACTAATCCAATATATATACTATAGTGAAAGCCCAATCCATAACCCCAAACGGGAACCCGGTGCTAAAGCCTGTACCTGCGTTTGATAAAAATGTGTTTACAGGTGAAGTACCCATTGAAGACCCCCCTGCATCAGAGTCGAAAGCAAATCTAAAATCCTTTGAACACCTTCGGATAACAGATCAAACCGCAATACCACCAGTAAAGGTCTATATTTCCATTGATGGCCATACAATCGCTACTGGAGGTGATCTGATCGCTTTCAGCGGTGGCGTCAAGACGGGAAAAAGCTCTATTCAAGACCCTCTTATTTCTACTGCCATTACAACAGATGGTGTAATCAATGATCCTATAGATCATATTGAAGTTCTCTCTAATCCAGAGCGAAAAGCTGTTATTCATATAGATACAGAACAAAGCAAGGGCAAGCACAAAGAAAAGGTTCTGAATATCCTTAGACGGGCAAAAAAATCAGCGTGTCCTGAACATTTTCTGTCTTATAACTTGCGTGAGCTTAACCTGGATGAATATAAGCCTATTACTACTGGCATCTTTGAAGCTGCAGCAACTCAATTTGGAGGGGTTCATTTGGCTGTTATTGATGGAATCGCAGATTATATTAGTGATCCAAACGATACAGCCGAGAGTAATGGTATTGTAAAGTTTTTTGAACAGATTGCCATAAAATATGAATGTCCTGTACTTGTCATAATCCATACCAACCCGAACAGTGACAAAGAGCGAGGTAATTTAGGAAGCCAGTGTATTCGGAAAGCGGCCAGCGTACTTTCAGTAAAATGTGAAGACGATATTTCATACTTGGAACCAAAATACCTGCGGAATGCAGGAAGAGGTAAAGTACCAATCATTGAATTTACCTACGACCCTGAAAAATGCTACCATGTCAGTTGTGGTATTCGTAGTAATGACGCTTCTGCAAAACCTAAAAGCCACAACAGTATGCTTCAAAATATGGTTGAAAAAATCTTTGCACCACCTCTTGCACTGGAATATGGAGAGGCTATTGCAGAAATTATGAAATACCTGGATAAAGCAGAACGGACAGCAAAAACGAGATTCAGTGAAATAAAAACTTTGGGGTTGATTGAGCAGGGAGCAGACAAAAATTGGAGAAAGAAGCTATGATCGGTGCAAGTGCAATTCCCCCTATACACCCCCTGCACCTTACACCGGTGCAAGGAGGTGCAAGTTTAAGTTTATTGCACCGGTGCAACACCCCTGCACCGAATTGGTTAGATACACAGGTTTCTCTTTATGAATGTGCAGCGGACGTCCTCGGTAGAACCGTAACGTTTCGCGAGATTCTTTTTACTGCATTCGCCATCTCACACAGGTGGTATTTTAAAGTGTATCATCCTAAAGAAAAATGGATCAGTGGCACCTTTAATGATCTTGATACCATTATCGACCTACGCACCAGGGAAATGGAAAAGAAAGAGAAAACAACCCTCAAGCTCACATTACAGGGATTTACCCCAGCGGCCCTTTTAAAAACAAGGAAGCAAGGGGAAGTTGAAGTAATCAGCTACACTGGATTAATGCAATTTGATTGGGATGAAGAGGCATTGGAAGGATATGATTTGCGAGAAGTGATGGCAGCGGTGTTCTCCCTTCCTTTTGTTGCCTTTTGCAGCCTCTCCTGTTCAGGCACCGGCTTTTACGCACTGGCAGCCATTGCGGAGCCAGAAAAGCTTGCAGATTATGCAGAGCATTGTTTTGCAATCTTTCAACAATACGGGATTCCACTGGACACTACTAAAGGGTCCAAAGCGAACGACCTTCGTTATTTGTCCTATGACTGCGAAATGCTGATCCGTGAAAACCCTGAACCGCTGAAGATTAATCGCTTCCTTAGGAGGAAACAGCCTGCAAACACTCCCACATCTTCATCGCCAATCTCTACTGTGCACCACTCCAACCATATAGTACAAAAAGGATTATCCAAGATTCGCGAAGCCTCCAAGGGTACCAGGTGGCAAACCGTCCAACAGGCAGCTTATACCATCGGCGGTCTACAGGACCCTACCCTCTTGGCTGAAATACAAAATACTATCAGAAGTTCATCACATTTTTCCGGTGAAGAGGATAAGTATTGCCGTTGCGCTGCTGATTGCTTTGAAGCAGGCAAAAACAAACCAATAAATAAAACTGCCTAAGAAATTAGTTGACTATACTTTTTACTAACTCCCTTCTTTTCTTCTTTTGAATTAGCAATAATTCAAAATGGAGAACTACATAAACAAAACAACGTTCTACGATGAAATTAACTACCAAAGAACTGTATACCAATGGAGGAATAGTGTATTTCCTGTGATTAGATGGGTGGCAGAAAAATATCGTGTATTGGCGGCCAGAGAGCTTACGCAGCCGGTATTTGAAGAAATGGTTAGTAAAGGTTTTCAGGGATTAGACGGGGTAATTCGAATATCGTCCTTAGCCGGATGTAACGTTGACAATTTGCGCTCACTGACGCATGCATTGCAACAACTCTTCCATACCCACTACAACGCAAGCGGAGCAAGCGACTATGCCCGGTACATTGAGATGCCGTGGGGTGATGTAGTTATCATAGATGGACAACCACACCTGCAAGAAGAAAAGATTCGTAAAAGACACGAATTCAAAATTGCATCCGAGGATCAAAACGAACTGTATAACAAAATGATTGCTGTTAAGCAAGGCTGGAATGATCTTCTTGCCTTCGTACAACAGAAAGGTTACAACACAAAAGATTGTGTTTTCACAGGTAAGAACGGGTTTCTTTTTATAAACGAAGACTCCAGCCTTGAAATAAACCCCAAATCCATCAATTTTTTATAGTAGAGAATACCTCCCATGAAAAACTACTTTGATATAACTATCTCACCAAGGACAGAACCGGCGCTACTGCGTAACTACCTAAACAAATTCAAGGGAATAGAAGCTAATGTGATCGATAACAAGGTGCGCATCTGGTACACAGCCGGTATCGTTTCTGAAAAGTTCATCCTAAAACTGGTGGGGTCATTTAACCGGCAGAAAACCGGCACAAGAACAAAGGTAACAAGTGTAACAGCACCCCAGATCCAGAAATAAATAAATGAATCAATAACTCAATTCAATACCATGTTAAACGAAAAAATTTTCAATGACATCATCAAAAAGGTGATTGAGAAAGAAAGGCATCATGAAGCAGATAAAGGAAAAGAAGCTGCCGGTGAAAGTCATAAGCCGGTCCGCTCAGATGCACCAGTAACCCAACCTTCACAGGAGAAAATCAATGAAATCATAAAACAAATCATGTAACCTAAACCCAATCCCATGAATAAGAGTGATACACTAAAAGCAGAAATTGGAACAATCCTGTCAAAAGACACCACCGCATTCAGTAAAACGATGGCCAAAGGCCAGGAAACAATAATCCCTGCCTATGAAGCAGCAAAGCAGGCTTATAATAGCTTAGGACTATCCCGCCCGTTTAGCCAGGACCTGTTGAATGAAATGCTGCATAGCGGCATAGAAAAAATCATACAGGAATTTAAAAAAATGGCTGAAAAAGACACGGCTACGTTCCGCTCACCGGTTGTAGTCAATCAGATGTTATCCCAGGTTGATGAGTATATCAAGCCCTTACGGGAAAGCATTAAAAACATTTCCAAGGCTATAAACGATGCTTTCAACCAAACGGGTTACAAATTCTCATCCGACGAAATATCATACGTGGATGGCCAGTTTTCAATCGATAGCGAAAAGATAAAAGAGTTCTACACCCGCAGAATTGAAACCCAAACACAGGCAGACGTTTACAACAAGCTTCTTGAACTTGGGTCGGTCTATAATGAAGTTGTAGAACTTTTAAAGACAAGCACTATTCCGGGTGGCATCACTGGAACGGTCGCACCGCTGATGCGTCTCTTTTTCACGCATCCTGTTCTTGAAGGCAATTCACTCACCCTTCAGTATTCTGATAAGATTGAGTTTAAACCAGATGCACTTGTGCGAATCAATACCAATTAAGCATCAGTCGAGGACCGGCACTGGGTAAAGAACTGTAAACCGGTCCTCCTGAGCTTATCCTATACCTATTGAAAACGATGGCAATTAAGAATAACAAATTTTGGAAGTTTAGAGAACGGCATGGGCGGTACAAAACCTTTGAGGACCCGGAAGAGATCTGGCGCCAAGCCTGTGAATATTTCGAATGGTGTGAACAAAACCCGCTTATTACGATTGATTTCAAAGGCAATCGAGCAAAGAAGGTGAAAATTCCAAAGATGCGCCCCTTCACGATGAAGGGTCTTTGTTTTTATTTAGGAATCGGTGAATCAACCTGGGATAACTACAGGAAAAGAGAGGAATTCCGAGACGTGGTAAACGACATTGAGCGCATCATTTATGTACAGAAATTCGAAGGTGCTGCTGCGGGTCTATTAAATGCAAACATCATCTCCAGAGACCTGGGGCTACAAGAAAATATTTCTGCCAACATTGAAAAAACGCTTCAAGGCTTATCAGACGCAGAACTGGAATTACTCGCCAGCAAAATTATCTCAACCCATAAACAACAATCATGAAACAAGATCAACGAAAACAACTCATCCAAGCGATGGTCAACGGGGATATTAGTTCCCTGCAAGATTTGCATGAAGAGGCAAACAGAAATAGTATTCCAGCTGATGATTTTCTCCCAACAGCATATTATCTGTTAGAAAATGGTGAGCCTGAAATAACACGAGAACTGCCCGGTTACGTCGACTACTATAATGCTGACCCCGAAGATATAATCTCTACCCAAGAGGATATCGAATGTATCCTGGAAGGAATACGGGCTTTTGCTAAGACAGGCGATTATAAGGGTGTCAGCCTGAAAGCGCTAAAACACTTTCTCCAAATCTTTCAATGTTATTTCATTCTTAGGAATGAAGGCCAACTTGATCAGCTGGACAAATACCGGCATTTGGTAGACGAAACACAAATTCTATGAAACTATCCCCAGAGCAAAGACAACAGCTGATTGCAGCCATCAAGGGCGGCGACATCAAGCAGCTAACGGAAATCAAAAAGGAAAGCACCGGTGAAAAGGTAGTTCTTAGCAGCTTCCTGGACATGATGAAATTCTTTAACTGTGTGGATGAAAATAGAAATGACATTGACAGGCAGGCACAAATAGAAAGCGGCGAAATCCAGGTGGAATGGCGCGATCCTTTGAAGACGGCCTTGGAAAACCTGCAGAATGAAAACTATTCATAAAATCAAACCCAGCAAATAATCAAGTCCAACCTAAAACCCAATATAATGACAGAAAACCAGACACTAGAACATGCCGCTGACTCTTTGTTGCATGAAGGTGTGACAATAACCGTCGATGTGAAACCGGTAGATAAAATCGAGAGCGCTTTACAGCGCATTGGGTGGATGCCTAAAAAGCGTTCATTTACAATAAAGCCCCTTGTATTAGGTAGCTTAGTGAGAATCTCTAAGCTGATGCTATCCATTGATAAAGATGCCATAAACAAAGATTCAATACAGGATAGATTCAAGCTGTTTAATACCAATTACGAACTAATGGAAAAGCACAGCCGGCAAATAGCGGAAGTGATTGCTGTTGCTGTCACCAATACCAAAGCAGCACCTTCACGGGAAACGGTTGAGTTTTTTTTGTATAACCTGACGCCTCAGGACCTTATGCGGGTGCTTACAATCGTTCTGCAGCAGATTGATGTTGAAAGTTTCACCGCGAGTATAATCTCGATGCGCGGACTAAGCGTCATAGAGACCAATCCTCAAACAGACCAGACGGAGAAAAACAAAGCCTCTGGCATACCATCGGCGGCGTAATGCATTACTTCCCCGGTTTGGATGAAGAAAAAATCTTATGGAAAATCAATTATACAAACCTAAACATGTACTTGGCTACAATCCCAGTATTTGAACCGGAAGAGAACCAACCTCAAAAGGAAAAGAAGGCTGAAAAGGAATACGATGACATGTCCGCACTAGAAGACTTTTTTAAAAATGCTTAATCACTTTAAATCTATACCCTATGGCAGTTGATATTACAGGCGATGGCGGGCTCTTTTTTGAAGCCGGCATTGACTTTACCAAATTGGATGCGGACCTGCAGAAGTACCAGGACAAAATAGCAGGATCACTACAAAATGTAGTGAAAGAGCAATCCAAGTTTGATGCACAGCAGCAACAGATTGCGCAAAACATCCTGAAGAACGCCGGTGCATATAATACCTATAGTAAATCCGTTGGCGATTACATACTCAACCTGGCAGGCTATGGTACCAGCGTTAAAAAAGCCGGTGTTGATGTAGCGGCCGGATTGGATGCGATGCAAAAACGCATACAGGAACTAAAGGGAGAAACCTTGGAGTTTAATACCAAGGGCCTTGATACGGCATCGCTGCTGTCTTCCCTTGAAACCCTTGAAAAAGAGGTTGACGAGTTCAAGGATAACAAGCTCGAACTGCGAACTGAAAAGCTGGATGTTACTCCTATCCTTACTGCCATTGGCCAGGTGGAAACAGAATATGAAAAACTTCTTTCCAAACCGCTAAAGCTCGATGTTGATACCTCTGCCTTCAAATCCATGCCACCTGTCTTCTCACAGGCCAGCCTTGACGCCTGGAACCAGCAAAAGCAGGTGATCACTGAAGCTGTGCAGGCGTACAAGTTTTTCTATGAGCAGGGTAGCGATAGCATTGAGGGGTTGGAAGCTAAAATCAAAGCACTGGCCAGCCATTCACTGGACCTGAAAGTAAAGGGCGCTGATACCTCCGCTCTTACGGCTTCTCTGGACAGCCTGCAGCAGCAGTTGGAGAAGCTGAAAAGCATGGACCTGAAAACCGGTGATGTTGATTTTGCCTCACTCAATGATGCCATTCGTTCTATTCAGGAGGGCATTGCCAAAGTTTCCGGCCAAACCATTGAGCTACGGATTAAAGATGTTGATACGGCTTCTGTGATACAGGCCTTCGATAACCTGCAGAAGAAAATTGCCAATCTGAAAAGCGCTGAATTGAGCGTTAAGGTTGGTGATATCGACCTGGACTCGCTTTCCCAGGCAATCCAACGGGCCAAGGATCAATTCAAGGAACTGCAAGCCCTCTCTGTGGATGGCAGCGTTGATCTGGACACCACACAGTTCCAGGAGAAATACAACCGCCTTCTTTCCGAGATTAACACTCTCGAACAGCAAACCATTCAGATCAAAGCGGCCGGCCTTGATGCGGAACCGCTCCAGGCTGATTTGGCGGCACTAAAAGAGGCACTTCAGGCAAAACCCTTGGAAATACCCGTCCAGGTAAAGACAGGCTCATTAAGCCAGAAAACAGCCGAATTAGATGCCCTGAAAAAACAATATGCTGACCTGGCAGAGATTGACCGGAATAGTGACATTGGTAAAGGCATGGTGCAGAATATCCAGCAACTGGAAACAGAACTGGAAAACGCCGGCAAGGCCTTCCTGCGTGTAGAGCAAAATGCAGCCGGTTCGCTAAATGAGAAAGTTGCCACTCTTCAGAAACTGAAGGATGAATATGCAGCTTTGTCCGAAGTAGACAGACGCAGTACAGCCGGCAAACAACTGGCTCAAAACATTGTTGGTCTTGACAGGGAGGTTCACAAGATTAACCAGGAATTCCAGAAGACGGAAAGCATGGCACAAAAGGCCGCTACAGCCATTGGCGCCTATTTCTCCCTCAGCGCCGGTTCTTCATTCTTGAAAGATGTAGCCAGGGTGAGAGGTGAGTTTCAGGAACTGGAAGTAGCGTTTCAGACGATCCTTCAAAGCAAGGAAAAGGCAGATAAACTGATGGCCGATGTTACCCAACTGGCCGCAGCTACACCATCTGGCCTCACACAAGTTGCAACCGCTGCTAAGCAGCTATTAGCGTTCAATACAGCCGCTGAAGAAGTCCCTGATACGTTGCGCAGGCTCAGTGATATTTCGGCTGGTATTGGTGCACCATTGAACGAAATAGCTGAGGTGTACGGCAAGATCCGTGTACAAGGTCGCCTATTTGCCGAGGACATGAACCAATTAACAGGAAGGGGTATTCCTGTTATTCAGGAACTGGCCAAACAGTTTGAGGTTACTGATGATCAGGTGAAAAGCCTGGTTGAAAGTGGAAAGGTTGGTTTCCCGGAAATTGAAAGAGCGTTTCAAAGTCTAACCTCTGAAGGTGGCAAGTTTTTCAACTTGTCTGCCGAAAGTGCAAAGACTTTAACCGGTCAGATTTCAGCCTTGGAAGATGCATGGACAAGGATGCTCAATGATATTGGCAAGAGCAACGAAAGCAGCTTTTCGGGTGTGATAGGTGCTGCTACTTACGTGGTAGAGAACTACCAGGATGTTCTGGATATTTTAGAGGCGCTGATAGTTACCTATGGAACGTATAAGGCGGCTATTGTGGCTTCTGCGGTTGTTCAAAAGCTGGCAACAACAGAGGCGGTCCGAAATGCATTGGCGCAAAAGGGTATTGCTGTTGCTACAGGAAGTGCTACAGCCGCCCAGGTATTGCAAGCCGGTGCGGTGAATGTTTCCCGCGGTGCCTGGCAGGCCTTAAACCTGACCATGAAAGCTAATCCTGCGCTGGTAGTTGCCGGTGTGATTGGCACCTTGACCTTTGCTATTTCCAAGCTGATAAAAGAGACTGATGCCATCACCATCAGCATGGAGGGCTATAACGAAGAATTGAAAAAAGAGCGGGATAACCTCTCTGAAATGGTTGGTAAAGCACAGGCCCTGGCAGAAGGCACCACAGAGCGGAAAGAAGCCATTGAAGCCATCAACAAAGCCTACGGCGGTTACCTCCCGAACCTGCTGAAAGAAAACGCTTCCAACAAAGACCTGATTACAACCTATGAACTGCTGAACGGCAAGATTCAGGAAAACATAGCCTTGAAGTTCAAAAACCAGTCGGTTGAATCCCTCAATAAAAACTTCACACAATCAAACGATGAACTTTTCCAAGGCTTGATCGATGATGTGAGAGCTAAAAAGGGAGCCGCGGCCGCTGGCCAGGCGTTGGCAGAATCTGAAAAGGTGATTGATAAATTAATTGAACTGCGTCGTAAGCGTGACGAGTTGCTATCTGAAGGGAAACCCTCCGCAAGTATTGATCGGGAGACACAAAGGATCGCCGGTGAATTTTATAAAAAGTTCAATATTCAGCAGGGCTTTTTTGACAACGTTTACGGACCGTTGGTTGAGATTGCCAGCAACCGCGTTGCACTGGAAAAAGGCTTGAAGGAAGTAGATGCTTTCTTTGGCACGTATGCAGATGGCGCCAAGAAAACCGTCGAGAAAGTAACAAAGGGCTTACAGGATTACCTGAAGGAAAAAAACTTTGGCAGCGTATTCTCACAGGCGCTTTCCCTGGCCGCAAACAAAACTGATCTTGATGCTATTAAAAAAAGATTGGAAGCTGATAAAGACGCGATCAATCCGAATCTGAAAGACACTGAGGCCAAGGTCCGGGAAGTACAGGCCCTGATAAACCAGGTTGATGCTAAATTGAAGTTATACGACCCGAACAAAACAGACAAGCAAAATACCACGGCAGCCAATAAAGCACAGGCAGAAGAAAACAAATTAAACAACATTCTGCAGGAACGAATTGACCTGATAAAGCTGATCCAGGGCCTACAGGATGACGCTTCCAAGGTTGGCCAGAGCAAGGAGCTTTCTGAGATCGATAAAATCAACCACAAGTATGATGAGATCATTGATAAGGTGGATGCCTACAACCGGAAGGCAGCGATTGCCGGCGTCCAAAAAATAGGACAGGCAGAGATCAGCAGCATTGGTAATTCCCGCAACGCTGAACTAAGCGCAGAGGTACAGCGCCAGGCGGCAGAAGCCTATCAGCAGGAGCTTGAAAAGCAGCGCAAAATCTTTGAGAAGTTCGAGGATTACAAGCTGAAATACGGTACCGATGCCGCTGCAAAACTGTTTGGTGAGCAAACCAAAGGGTTTACCTCTTACATTGCCATGCTTACCTCTGAACTGAACCGGTTAAGCAATGACACTTCCGATGGTGGCCGGTTGAAAAAGCAGTTCCTGAATGAAGAACTGACAAAGGCTTTCCGCGATCAGGCACAGCGTCGGTTTGAAGAAGAAACCAGGAGCTTTACCGCTGTTCTGGAATTGACCACAACCTTTTACCAGAAGCGGCAGGCTATTATTGCGAAGTACGACAAACTGGAACAGGACCTGAATAACAATGCCGGCAACCTGCCCAGCGATCAGTACGAAAATGGATTGGTGGCATTAAAGAAGGCAAAGGCAGATGAACTAAGGGTGTTAGAGGATGCTGCCACCCAAGCCAGTGCTATTTATGAGCGCCTGGGCAGAGATACCATCAACTTTACCCGTCAGCAGTTAGAAAGTGAGATTTCCTACCTGGGAAGCTATCTGAAAAACAGCAAGGACCTGAAACCCGATCTTGTTATTCGTATTGCTGCAAGAATTGAGAATCTCAAAGGGATCCTGAAAGATGCCGATACTGCCACCGACAGCCTTACTAAGTTGATGAAGGAAGGGGCAAAGGTGGGAGATGCTTTTAATAACCTGGGTGCTTCGCTTTCGGGTGTGAATGATGAACTGGCCGACATACTGAATTCTATCGGCGGTATTGTTTCAGGGTTGGTTGATGCTGCTGCCAGCCTGAAAGCTTTTAAGGAAGCCAAGTCAACGGACTTTGTAGGGCAACTGAGTGCAGGCTTAGGGATTGCCGGTGCAGCGATTGGCATAGCGGGAACCATAACCGGTTTCTTCACCAAAGCAGCCGAAGAAAGAAGACGTTATCAGATCGAATACCAGAACTTCCTGACCGGCATCTATACCGGTGAGCAACAAGTAAACGCTTTGTACCGTGAGCGTGAGTTGTCACAAGCAAGAATGAATGATCTGCGCCTACAAGGACTGAAAGAAGAGTTGGAGTTACTCAAAAAACAGAAGGCGGAGGTTGACAAGCAATTTACAGACGTCCTATCTAAGCTACAACAAGAGCGGTTCAAGGGCACACAACAGCAGATCAATGATTTTGTAAACGCCAACTTCAGTAATCCATCGGCACAAAAAGACATTGACCAGGCGCTATACTTTGGACTGCTGCCATTAGTAAACAAGACTTACAAAGAATTGGAAGCGCTTTTCATGCAAGGCCAACTGGAGGGAAAAGCAAAAGAACTCTTTGAGGTTTTGCAGAAGCTAAAGCAGGAGGGTGTAGATATTGAGAAAGCAGAAAGAGACGCCTTGCGAGAATTAAATGAGAAGTTGACCGGCACTACTGTTGATGCTCTGACCGATAGCATTTCCCAGATGTTTGAGCAAGGCAAAACGTCTGCCCGTGACTTTGCTGATTTCTTTGAAAAATCAATGGCAGATGCCGCCCTGAGCATTTTCAAAAGCAAAGAGATAGCAGAACGGATGAAGGGATTTTTCGATGCGTTCTCTGAAGCAGCAACCAGCGATGGTGTTCTTTCGGCAATAGAGATTGAAGAGCTGCGTAAGAAGTTCACAGGCGATATGAATGCCTTACAGGACCGGTTTAAACAATTGCAGCAGGTGACGGGATCAAGCCTTTCATTTAATGGCGTTGCAAACAACAACACCCTGAAAGGCCAATTTATGGGAATGACTGAAGACACGGGTAATTTATTAGCCGGTCAGTTAGGAGCACAACGTCAGACGCTGGCCGACAGCTTACGGGTTTCTATGCAGCAACTCAATACGCTAAATTCAATTCAAAGTAACACCGCCAGCACGCTAACAGCGATCAAAGAGCAGACCGACAAAATGCAGCACTGGTTTACCATCCAAGGAATCAAATTAAATAGATAAATCATGGAAGCATACGCAACATTAGGCCTTATGATATTCAATAAGGCGCATGAATTAAATGTAAATCCTACACATCTGCAGCGAACAATTATTTACCTGGCAAAAATGGAAAAGGATACGCCTTCCGAGGATGACGAGGAAATCATTCTGCAAGAAGTTTTTAAAACGTATTTCCTAACGTATAAAGAGAAATTACCTGATGCAGATGATGATTTACTTCGATTAAAGGTTTTAGGCGAATTAAAACTTGAGCAGTTAAAATTTCAAAGAGCCTATCAGGGGGTGAATTGGTTCGACTTTGTAAAGCAGAATTGTCAACATGAAATACAGGCTATGAAAGATTTCATTCTAATGTCGCAGACTCATTTTTCACCTGAAGACATGGAAAATGTTATTAACTCTTATAAAAAGTATTAATGCGTTCCAGAATAGTTCCTAAGGTAGACATGAAGAAAATACATCAGACGCTAGAGCGAAAGCGGGCGCAGGTAGAGGGAGCTGCCCTGAATCGCCTGATCCGGATTGGGGAGCAGTTTATTGCTGATGCCAGGGGAGTTGATACCTACAAAGATCAAACTGGGGTGCTCCGTTCTTCAATCGGCTACGTTATTCTCAAAGACTCACTGCAACTGACAAATAGTGGATTCGTCCAAATATTGGACGGCGATGAGGGTTCAAGGAAAGGCCTGGAATTAGCGCTAAAAGTTGCCGAAAGGCACCCAAAGGGGTTGGTGCTGATCTGTGTTGCAGGGGCCGAATATGCTCTGATGGTGGAAATGAAAGGCTATGATGTAATATCATCAAGCGCCATCACAGCAGAAAGCGCACTGCAGAAAGCCTTTGCGAGACTACAAAAAGTAGTAAAATAATTATTCAGTTTGCCTTCAGATTTACAGCCCTACTTTTCTAAGCTGGGCTTTTTTTGTATCGTCTCATAATACCTAAACCACTGGATTGAAATATAAACTCATCCTGCTCTTTATTCAGATCATCACACATCTTCTTTATTTTCTCAGGCGTACCATGTGCTTCAAGAATTCCTATGGCCAAGGCAAAGGCCCCCATCAAGGTAGAAGTCAGCATTGATTTTATTGTGTCACCATATATATCTCCAGCATCAGGCTCTAATTCAGGTGACATGCTGAGTTATTTTACAGGTATTTCACCATGCTCCTTCTCATACTTAGCAATCACTTTATCCAGTTGCTCATTCATAATGGAGGTCATGTCGGTTTTCTCCATAAAAGCAATGTATCGCAGCTTTTCTAACCGAAGATGTGTAGAGATAATAGTTGTTCGTTCTGGTCTATTTAAATCGGTGGGGGTGCTACCCTTGACTCCTTTTGCCATGAACCAAAGGTAAAAAAACCATATAGCAATAAAAGCATAAAGATATATAGACATACATATTAACAATCTCTTAACAGGCTATGTCTATATATCTATATGTTTGTATGACTGTATTACTATCTTTGTTCTCACAAAACCTTACGTCATGTCTTACAGAACATCACCCCTCGAAATTAAGGGCCGCTTTATGTTCAATATTGAAGGCCTGAACATTACTTACGTTTACAGACGTCAAACCACTCACCTACAGCTTTGCCCGAAAGCTACCTGCCAGCTGCTAAAAGAAGCTGGATTGATTGAAGACTTCGACATTGATAGCAATGGTGAGCCGGTAATCCTCTTTTCTGACTATACCATGCCTCCCGGTTATGGCTTTGACCGCTGGAACCTGTTTGTCTGCACGTTCCGCTTATCGCACCGTATGGCCACAAAACTAATGGAGTACAGGGAGGACCGTTTATCCTCTCAGGACTTCCAAGATCAAATCTCACATCTTCTTTCACCCCTTCAAGCTGCATAATATGAAACGTAATAAACAAAACCTTACGAACCTGCAAGTGGCCGGAATGGGTGTACTAAATGATATGAAGTTGATAGAGAGTGTCTATCCTGATACCCGCAAACGGAAAGTAAAGTGCACGAGGATAGTAGAACAGCGCCTTTTTAACGAAACAACGGAAAAAGCCTACCCCTGGATATTCGCTACCATCAAAGAATTGGAGCTGGCTTACCGAATCCCGAAAGAGGAAAAGATCAAATTCGAGCCTACCCTAAAAGCAGCATTTTTCACTGTATATAAAAACTAATTACCATGAATAACGAAGAAATTGCAAAGCAAACCTGCTTATTCTGCCCCTACAATGTAGAGTGCAAGTACAAGGGCTGTTCTCCTTCTGTTAAAGAGTTCTGCTGCGATAAATACAAGATGTTTTCTAAAATATTCAAGCCGGCTCCTGCAGTAACGCCAAAAGTAAACCTGGCAGCCGGTATGGACCTTTCTGGCGTCACCTTCCCCTATGTAAGCCAAACTGTAAAGCAGATTATTAATAACCAAATCTGGAACTAAAAATTACTATTATGAAACAGTGCAACAATTGCCCTTCTAAAGATGAGTGCAAGATACTCGGCATGATGAAAGCATTTAAGAGGCTGTATGATGTCAATGTAGATAAATACGTTTGTCCTTACGCTCCTGTACAGCCAAAGAAAAGAGACTTCAAACTAAAACCAGAAGATTACCCATACGTAAGTACGACTGTGAAGCGGATAATAGATAACCAAATCTGGAACTAAACAACGCTTTTATGGCAGTTTTCTTTAGCGGCTTTCGCTTGCGAAACCATGCCGCTTTCTTTCAACCTTATCAAACCTTCTATATGGATCCAAAAAAGCCCAAGGAGCCGCCTAAAGAAGTGCAGTTATGCTTATTCCCTGAACAGGAGCCAGAAGTGCAGGAAACGCAACCAGAGTTTCCAAAAGAGCGAAGGCCGAAAGAGCCGCCGTATGTTTTCTATGTGCCAAGAGACTGTCAAGGTAAATCGGATTTATGATCTCAACAGACTTTAACCAGGTGCATCACAGAAATACACTGCAAACAGTTTTCCTTCAGGTATTCGAGGTCCTGCCAGGAACCTTTCATCTGGATAGTTTAGGCCTTTATGAAGGTCAGATAATTCCTGCGGGTAGTGTCGTGGGCTTCAACGATGCAAATCGCACTGCATCAGTTATTTGCTGCGGACTACAAAAAACAAATACAGCAAGTTTGGGTTTAGTATATGAAGACACAACTGTAAAGCCTGGCGCAAAAATCATAATAGTTAGCAGGGCTTTTGTGGATAAAAGCAAAGTGCCGGCGTGTACTGCTGATTTACAGGCTTTTCTTCACAAAATAGTGTTCCTATAATCAGGTATTCATTAATTAACTTTGTGCCGTTCATGTCTAAAAGGCATGACGTAAGGTATCGACCGCCGTTTCTACGGTGGTTTTTTATTCAAGTTTTATTGCATCAAATTTTCTATTTTTTAAAGACGGGTTAATTACCATTATCTCCTTATTGTGAGAGAGTGGAGTAAACCCTAATTTCTTATAGTAAGAGCAAAGTTGTTTACAGGCTTTATCGTAATTCTTTTCAAAATTTTGGTAATTCATTGCCCCCCTGAGCGGGGTCTTATTCATATCATCATCATCTAACATTCCGGCTTCATGTTGAAGAGGGAAGCATTTGATACCAAAGAGGCCACACCCTTGAATAAAATTGTTATAAAAATCCTTAATAACCTTTTTGCCTATACCTTTTTTTCTGTGTTCGGGAAGAATCTGAATACGACAACCTATTAACAGGTTGCTGCCTGAAATCTCACCTTTGAACAAATTGTAAATCTCATCCCTCCATGTATTTGTAGAAGAGTCATACACTTCACCCGCAACATCCATTGTGCTTGCTGTTACGTCCATGATTTCAAGCGGGTCTGCTCCTGCATCTGCTCCTACATCAAATAAAAGTTTGTAACCTTCAATCAATCCTATATCGGTAGTCGTTTTGCCTTCTTCATCTGTTAACTCTATATTGCCGGTAATCTCCTGTGCAAAGCGTGCTCCTTCCATCATGCCGAGTGATGATACAATGGTGTATTTTACGTGGATATAATCAATTGAAGGAATTTTGAAATCTGCCATAGATAGTAAATTTAATAATAGATGCGCTATACTATCACCGTAGAACATGACCGGAAGCGGTACCGCTACACTATTGAGCACATCCCCATTGATCAGCGCCGGGAGCACTTCAAACTGATAGCCAGGAACAAAACCCTTACCATTGAATCTAACCGGCCGCTCTTCCGCAATAAAGGCCTCAAACATCGCCGGTATGACCTGAAAGTCATTGGAGAAGCCCAGATATGGAACCGGGAGTTTATGGCGAAAATATATGAGCAGATCGAAAAGATTGTTAAACTATATTTAGAGCAATAAATGGTCAGAGGGTATAATAAAGCAGATGGTTGGGACAATGTAAGATACTTGTTGCATGCGATGAATTCAAAGAGTATAGCTGATCGTCCCTGTGTTTTTCTTAGCCACAAAAAAGAGGACAAGCCGGCCTGCAGAAGGGTTGCTGAATATTTCCAGGAAGCAGAAATAGATTATTATTTAGATGAACTGGATGAAACGCTTCAACAAGCTGCATCAAGTGGCAATGTTGAACTGATCATTGAAAGCTTAAAAAAGGGTATCCGGGAGAGCACTCATATGTTAGTTGTTGTCTCGGAGAAAACAATTGAATCTCATTGGGTACCCTTTGAAATAGGCTATGGACATGCAGCGATCGTTGATGTTTCTATTCAAGAGAACAAGCCACAGGACAAAATTAAACTTGCTGTATTAACTCTTAAAGACATATCCGAAATTAAGCTACCAGATTTCATGGATGTAGCGCACCAGGTTAGAGGCATAAAGGGGCTTAATGAATACATATCGAGAATAAGCGGTAAGCCTGAGGGAGAAATGGCCAACAAGAACCTTATTCTTAAACACCATAGAATGTCTCATCCTCTTGACAATGTGCTAAATTGGGAAAAATAAAGTTTTGCGGATCACCTAATTACGTCCGCTTGATGACAGATGATATTGGATTATTGAAAGTTATTATTTAATATCAGTTTGCCAAACAAAACCGGCGCCGCTGTCACTATGAGATTTTTACTAATTCTTATGGCTACTATTTTTTTGTTTTCGTGTAGCAAAAAAGATGCGATCCCTCCTAAGCCCGTAACCATTTCGTCGATAAGTTTCCAAGCTGAAAACCTGGCTACGAATCAACTCACGGTTGGAGTTGGGCAGCTGCTTGTTTTTGGTTCAAGTATAAGCGACTCTACAAGAAGCGTTCAGTATGAATGGACGATTACACCATCTCCTGACATGTCATTGGTGAAGGGTGCCAGTTCGAAAGATTTGAATTGGACCACCTCCAATCGAGGGCCTTATACAGTAAAGCTGGGAACAACAGATGAATCTGGCAACCGGGATGAGAAAAGCATTAATGTCAATGTAATAAAAAGCGATATTCGAAACGCTCTTTGGGGTGACTCTGGCTTCACTGTCGCACTCAATGAGGCAAACAACAAGTCTACACCAATTTCCATCACTGCAACACAGTCAATTTTCCAAGTAACAGGACCTTCCTATTTTAATGGATGGTATAATAATAAATCAGAGCCTGGCGATGTGATTGGCTACAACTTTACGAATGGGAAACTTGTAAGTGTGGCCGTTCTCTATGACAGAGAATACACTATAAATGAATATCAGAAATATTATACTGATTATCAGACCTACCAAAACACTAAAATGTTGGAATACAGTAAAATAAGGGAGGACGCCATCTGGCTGAATACGCAATTGGCCAATCAATACAAGGCAAATCCTAACCGATGGGGCGAAGCTATAGTCTTGGGATTGGTAAAATTTCAAACACTGTACGAAACAGACAGAAGCAAAATTGTTCTGTCAATTTATTCAGGAAGTGGTGATGTAATCTTTGCATCTGCATATTTACCCAAGTAGCTGAGTCAAATTTTACCAAAAAAATTTTTTGAACCGACCCCCAGTAAAATAGAAAAGGTCGCGTTTTCTGGAACGACATTGACAGGTACCCGGTGGCCCCGGCCGGGAGGGGGTATTGGGGATACGGAAAGAAAAATAAACAAAGCAGGAATAAAGGCCAGCGCATCTAAGTTTTCCACCCCTATGAATTACTGAAACCCTTATCCCTGCTTTGTTGCAGCCGCTTCTATCTGATCACAGACCTCGGTAAAAGTAGGGCCGAACAGATGGTATATTGACACTCTCTGAAACGCTGAAATATCTCTTTTTTTCTCCGACAATAGTCCAGCAACATGTCGAAACAATCATCTATATAAATATCACCCTGAAGCTCTTCCTTGAAAGCCTGATAAATAAAGTCTTCCATATACATGAGATAATAATTCGCTTCAAAGGCATCTTTATGATCATCATCAGTAGAATTAAAATATTGCACCTGATAGTTCCATGTGAGATGATCTGCCCAAGGAATCTTTATGTACAGGTGCCTTTGCTTCAACCTACCGGTTGAATAAGCGATCTCCATGTAAAAACAGATTTCTTTCTCTTTTTCATCATACCAGCGCTGTAACTCGATTAGCTCCATAGGATTGAATTATGGTGTAAACCAACCAAAAGAAAAGCTTAGGCGAGAGCTTAGTCGCCTATTTCTTTTTGCTTTTCCCTCTCGGTTTGTCAGCATCATCTTTATCTACAAGCTTTTCTTGAGCGCTTAACAGAGTTGGGGACGGAGTTAGTTTCATACCCTCTAATGCTTCGATTGCAGTTGTAACCGATGACAAGGAATAGGGGTTGTTTCTGGATTTAGCATAGAATGTTCCCAGCTTTGGCATTAATCCGGCAATGTATTCATGAGAACCAGGGCTGTTAAACAAAAAAGCTAACGCCCTGCCAATGTCCCTGTTTACAATCTTGCCGTGTTGTTCCTTGTACACTTTTTCCAGGTGCTTACGAATACCAGCAGCCTCTACAAACAGAAGTCTGGCGTTTACCTCTTCTGCTTCTTTCTCCGATAACACCTCTCGCAATGCCTTTATTTCCTTTTCCTCTCTGATCAAGTCAGCTAACTCTTCCAGCTTCACTGGGCCTGAATAGTACGGTTCTACTGACTGGATAAAAGTCATGATGAAGTGATTTATCGAACCCACATAAGCATTAAACAGGAGTTTTTTGTTGTCGTCCCCCTTAGTTACGTTGAAGAATTTGAAAGGAGGATTGATATGATACCACATGGCATCCAGCATGAGCCTCACATAATGGAAATATTCAATCTGGTGTTTTTCATTTTCGATGGTGTTAATGATAAACTCGCTGACTACAGCAAAGCACTGCTGGTGCATCAGGGCGACATATCTATCGATTTCGCTATTCTCTTCTCCTGGATTATCTACCTGCAGCACATTTAGCTTCACGTAGTCCTTGAAATGCAGCGTTAGTTCAATTGTTTCTTTAAGTGCTTTTGTTTCCATGGCTTTGATTTATTGGGGGTCAAAAGGTGTGTTTTTTCAGGAAATGGGGAACTGTAGAGGGAACTTGCTAAAAACAAAAAACCCTGAAACGCTTACCAGTAGCGGATTTCAGGGTTTTCAGCAGTAGCCTCGACAGGAATCGAACCTGTATCTGGAGCTTCGGAAACTCTTATACTATCCATTGTACTACGAGGCCGGAGAGTCAGTTCGCAGTTCTGAGTCTATAGTTCAAAGTCCGTGGACGGTGAACTATTTTATCAAACCATGGGCATTGGTGGCAAAGATCTTAACTGCAATGGCGAGCAAAATTACACCAAAAAACTTTCGCACGGCAATTAATCCTGCTGGTCCTAAAATCCGCTCAATAAAACGCAACGATTTTAACACGACATAAATAAAAATAAGGTTCGCCAGGATTGCAAACAACATTACCGACTGGGAATAGTTCGCTTTCAATGAAATAATGGTGGTTAACGTACCCGAGCCGGCTATCAGCGGAAAGGCTATGGGCACCACAGTGGCAGCCCGCATATTACTTTCGCTTTTGAAAAACTCCGTTCCCAACACCATCTCCAACCCCAGTATAAAAATCACAATCGATCCACCAACGGCAAACGATCCCACATCCAGTCCCAGCAGGTTCAGAAAGGGTTCGCCGAGGTAAAGAAACAACACCATCAACGCACCGGAAATCAGTGTTACCATTGCCTCACGAATACCGCCCATCTTACTCTTCATTGTAATAAGGATCGGGATGGTACCGATAATGTCAATCACGGCAAAAAGGGTGAATGTTACCGTTACAAAATCATTGAGCCTGAAATCCATGGTTCGGGTTTCTGCAAAAATAGGATCGCCATCTTCTACAGTGGTAAGAGGTCGCAAAAATAAAAACCAGTTGCCGGCTTTGGATTGGTGAAACAATCATCAGTGCCTTTCGGCGAGGGGTATTCCCGGAATACCATCTCGCCTATCAAAAAATTTATGGGACGAGAAAAAAGCGGTCCATCAAAAACAAAACTGTGATACTCGCCATTCTCACCACAGGGATCTACATCCGGAGGCAGATCATTGAAAAAGCTTTCATCCAGGAGCCGGCCACAAAAGCTCTGGTCCAAATGTGAGCTGTTTACGCAAACCGCTATCGCTTTAAAACCACTTTGGAGAAACAGCTGTACAACTTCTCTGCTTTCTTTTTTCCAGATAGGGAAAAGACAGCCCAGGCCATCCTCTGCCAGAAGATTTTCACGGTACTGCTTCAGATCTTCCAGAAAAATATCACCAAAGATACCATGGGTAAATCCTTCGCTTTTTAGTTCCCGGTGGGTGGTGTGCATCGTCCTCTCATATGCCTCCATACCCGGTATACCGGGGAGTTCAATAGTGTGCAGGGGCAAATTCATTGCAATAGCCTGCTGCTTCAGCAGGATGCGCCGCACACCATGCATAGTGATGCGATCCGTTTCACTGTTTACAGTGGTTACCAGTGCTGATACCGGTATACTTTCTTGTTTTAATTTATATAAAGAGAGAGCGGAGTCTTTACCTCCGCTCCAGTTCATGAATGCTTTCATGCAATAATTTATTTTCCGTTTGCTAAAAACGAAAGCGAAAACCACCATAAGCATTAAAGCCGGCAGTGTTATACCCGTAAATATCCGAATAGGATTCATCCAATACATTACGGAAATCGGCAAACAGCTTGAAACGGTTCTGCAAAAAACCATATTCAGCATACATATTTACCAATGTGTACGGCTTCAGTGTAACAGGTTGTGAAGCAAAGGTTACAGGATCGAAATAAATGTCTTTCCGTTCACCCACCCTATTTGCATTTACCGAAACGTAAAATGCAGATGTTATTTGCATGCCTGCAAAAACATTCACTGTATGCTTCGGACGGCGCAACAGGTTAAAATAGGTCGTATCCTTTCCGTTCTGCAGGGTTGTGATTTTTCCATCTACATAGCTGTAAAAGGCACGAAGCTGTATCTTATCTGTAAGGTTGAAATTCGCGTCCAGCTCAACACCATGATCATGCTGCTTATCCTGGTTGATATAGCTTGATCGGAATGTTGCCGGGTTATAGAAGAAGGCAATCACATCGCTGACTTTCCGGTTGAAATACGTAGCTCTTACAGCCCCTTTGTTCCCGTTGAAAAAAACCTGTGCACCACCTTCCAGATTCAACGACGTTTCGGGTTCCAGGTCTTTGTTTCCATAAACGGAAAACAACTGATACAAACTGGGTGTTTTATAACCTGTTGAAACATTGGCAAAAACTTTCACTCTCTTCTCTACCAGGTACGAAGGGTTGAAGTTGAATGCGAAATTGTTTCCGTAAACGGAATGATGGTTGAAACGTCCGCCGCCTTCCAGCGAAAAATCATTTTGCGTATAATTGAGTGCAGCGTACAAACTGGTTTGCGCCTGCTTTACGCTGTCGCCGCTCTGTAAGGGTTTGGATGCACCAAAAGCACTGATCTGATGTGCGCTGTAATCTGTATTGGCAGACCGGTAATCGCCACCGGCTGTTAAACGGAATGCGTGGAAAGGATAAACCACAAACGCTTCGGCAAAATGCTCCATTGCCTTGTAGGCACTCTGATTGAATTTGTAAAACCCATTGCGGCTCAGTGTGGAGTCATCCAGGTAGTTCCGTTCCGTTTTATTCAGTTGGTACAACACAGCCACCTGTGCGTTGCCGATGCCGATCGTGTTCTTCACGCCAGCCTGCAGGTTCTTTGCATTGTAGGTAAAGTCCTGTTCATCTATAAAGGCATCATTATCCAGCGCACCGCTGTTTTTGCTGTAGCGGATAAAGGGCTGAATACGAAATGTCCTGGCCGCCTTTACACCAAAATTTGCCTGCAAACTGTTTTGTTTGTACCAGTCCTTATCATAGGGCCTGCTAACGGTTGCCGGCTGCTGCGCCTCCGAAAAACCATCAGTGCCCAGGTGTGTAAATGCCAGGTTGTAATCAAAGGCCTTTACGGCTCCATTGAAACCGGCATTGGCCCGCCAGGTATTGTAATGACCATAGTTGACAACACCACTTCCTGAAACTGGCTTCGTTCCGCCTTTACGGGTGATGATGTTGACCACACCGGCAATGGCGTCGCTGCCATACAAAGTACTCTGACTGCCTTTTAGTATTTCAACTCTTTCCACTGCATCTACCGGTATATAACGAATATCAAAATTACTACCGATGCCCGATGCATCATAAACGGGAATGCCGTCGACCGTAATCAGCGTGTAATCTACTTTGGCGCCACGCAGGTAAATGCTTTTATCCTTGCCGGCATTGTTGGTATAGCCATTAATAAAAACACCGCCCAATTCTGTGATCACCTGCGAGAGATCGCGGCTGCCGGCCTTTTCCAACTGCTGGCGATTGATAGTGACAACCACTTTACCGGTTTCAGTTGTTTTGGTAGAGAACTTGCTGGCTGTTAGCGTTACATTTTCTAACGTGTCTTTCCGTTCCTGCGGAAGGGATTGGGCTTGTAGCTGACTGCTTGTAATGAGTGCAGTCACAACAAAAAGTTTTCTCATTTTGAAGTTGCTTTTTTGTGACTGCTTCCGAAAAATAGTTAGAGAAAGATAACCGCGGTTTTATCTTCTCTGCTTTTCCTCCGAAAGCACGATGAATTAAAAACACAACCGGCAGGTCTTCTGGCTTCATTCTGCTGTTATGGCCTTCCCGTGATGCAGCACCACAGTGGCGAAGAATAACAGGTTGAGGGTCTTAAATCAATGTAACCACTCACGAATGTTACAGCTACGGGGATAGCGCCGGACTTACACCGGCTTCCCTTTTAATGGCGCCTAGGGCGCCAACCCATTGCGAGCCGCAAATGTAGGGAAACAAAAGAAGGTTCAGCAAAAAGTTATTCACGGCGTTTTAAAATGCTTTATTTATTTGTTTCCGGCAACAGTGCTACTATAAAGCTGCCGTTGCGTCGCACCCTTGTACGTTCTGTATTTCTATTGTGCAAGTTTTGAACCACCAAGACACAAAGGAACAAAGCATTTCTCTGCGCAATCTCCGTTTTCGCTGCGTTCCTTCGGTTTGAAAACCAACCCTCTTCTGGACAGAGTAAAACAACGATCCATTGCTACCTTAGAAAGTTCATCCTAACTCCTAACTCCTAACTCCTAACTCCTAACTCCTAACTCCTAACTCCTAACTCCTAACTCCTAACTCCTAACTCCT
>DASYHD010000006.1:0-2805 GCA_035998945.1 Flavisolibacter sp.
AATCAATGCAAAGTTGTAGTGAAGGTTCACGGGGTCTTTCCGTCCCGTGGCGGGTAACCGGCATCTTCACCGATACTACAATTTCACCGGGCTCGTGGAGGAGACAGTGTTCAACTCATTAGACCATTCGTGCAGGTCGGAACTTACCCGACAAGGAATTTCGCTACCTTAGGACCGTTATAGTTACGGCCGCCGTTTACTGGGGCTTCAGTCAGAAGCTTTGGATTACTCCGAACATCCTTCCTTAACCTTCCAGCACCGGGCAGGTATCAGGCTCTATACGTCATCTTACGATTTTGCAGGGCCCTGTGTTTTTGTTAAACAGTTGGTTGAACCATTTTACTGAGACCGCATCACTGCGGTTGGCTTTATCCCGAAGTTACAGCCACAATTTGCCTAGTTCCTTCTCCACGGCTCACCCGAGCACCTTAGGATATTCTCCTCGACTACCTGTGTCGGTTTGCGGTACGGGCCGCTTTAGCCTAACCTTAGAGGTTTTTCTCGGAGGTCTTTAGGATCACTATCTACTTGCCCGAAGGCTCGCAGTACTATCACGTTCGCCATCTCTTACGGATTTACCTATAAAAGATATAACTACACGCTTTAACGGGAACTTCCGTTGCCCCGCGGATCTTTCACTACCTCGTCACCCCATCGATACTAAAGCAGGTACTGGAATATTAACCAGTTTTCCATCAGCTGCCCCTTTCGGGTTCGCCTAAGGACCCGACTAACCCTGATCCGATTAACGTTGATCAGGAACCCTTAGTCTTACGGTGAAGTAGTTTTTCACTACTTTTATCGCTACTTATGCCTACATTTTCGTTTCTGAACGCTCCAGCAACCATCGCCAGTCACCTTCAACGCAGTTCAGAATGCTCCCCTACCAATAACACACCAAGTGTGCATTCTAGAGCTTCGGTGGTATGTTTGATGCCCGATCATTTTCCGTGCAGAGTCTCTCGACCAGTGAGCTGTTACGCACTCTTTAAATGAATGGCTGCTTCCAAGCCAACATCCTGGCTGTTATAGAAACTCCACCTCGTTTGTTCAACTTAACATACCCTTAGGGACCTTAGCTGCTAGTCTGGGTTATTTCCCTCTCGGCCACGGATCTTAGCACCCGCAGCCTCACTGCCGCAGATATTTATTAGCATTCGGAGTTTGTCAGGGTTTGGTAGGCGGTGAAGCCCCCTAGCCCAATCAGTAGCTCTACCTCTAATAAACTTCTATATGCGACGCTGTTCCTAAAAACATTTCGGGGAGAACGAGCTATCTCTCAGTTTGATTGGCCTTTCACCCCTATCCACAGGTCATCCCATAACTTTTCAACGTTAATGAGTTCGGTCCTCCAGTGTGTGTTACCACACCTTCAACCTGCCCATGGATAGATCACAAAGTTTCGCGTCTACCCCCACTGACTAGTCGCCCTGTTCGGACTCGCTTTCGCTACGGCTCCGTAATTTTCTGTACTTAACCTCGCCAGTGAGGAGTAACTCGTAGGCTCATTATGCAAAAGGCACGCAGTCACACCATTACTGATGCTCCTACCGCTTGTAGGCGTACGGTTTCAGGTACTATTTCACTCCCTTATTCAGGGTGCTTTTCACCTTTCCCTTACGGTACTGGTTCACTATCGGTCTCTTAGGAGTATTTAGCCTTACCGGATGGTGCCGGCAGTTTCAGGCAGGATTCCTCCGGTCCCGCCTTACTCAGGATACCGCTCGTCCACACAAATTTACACCTACAGGGCTTTCACCCGCTATGGCTTACCTTTCCAGGTAATTCAGTTTGATTGTGCTTTCTAAATGCGGTCCTACAACCCCCATGGAGCACGCCCCACAGGTTTGGGCTGTTCCCTTTTCGCTCGCCACTACTCAGGGAATCACGTTTGTTTTCTTTTCCTCCTCCTACTTAGATGTTTCAGTTCAGAGGGTTGACTCGGCTTGCGCCGTGACATGCCTTCAGCATGCCGGGTTGTCCCATTCGGAAATCTTCGGATATATCGCTCGTGTGCAGCTCCCCGAAGCTTATCGCAGCTTACCACGTCCTTCTTCGTCTCTAAGAGCCAAGGCATCCACCATACGCCCTTAAGTGCTTTAAAAGAGTTATTACTATTCTTGTTACTCGTTTCTTTACAACTTTTCAATCCAATATGTCAAAGAACTTGTTTATCATCCTTCGATGATTAACCTGCCAGATGTTACGATGATGAATCGTTTGACCCAAGGTCTACATCCAGAAAAAAAGAACTTAAAGAGTGGAGGATATCGGAGTCGAACCGATGACCCTCTGCGTGCAAGGCAGATGCTCTAGCCAACTGAGCTAACCCCCCAAAAAATTAATTAAAGAAGAATACAAAGCATTTTTCTTTAAAATGATCATTAGTAGACCCGAGCAGATTTGAACTGCTGACCCCTACATTATCAGTGTAGTGCTCTAACCAGGCTGAGCTACGGATCTGTACCTAGTGTAGCCCCCGTGTTACCCGGGTTACTTTCTTAAAAGAACTTTTGTTTTTCGCACTCACTTTGCAGTTATGTGCAAACAGTAATATTTGAAAGAATCGGAAACAATAACCAAAAAGATCTAACAGTCTCTAAAAAGGAGGTATTCCAGCCGCACCTTCCGATACGGCTACCTTGTTACGACTTAGCCCCAGTCACTAGTTTTACCCTAGGCGGCTCCTTGCGGTTACCGACTTTAGGTACACCCAGCTTCCATGGCTTGACGGGCGGTGTGTGCAAGGTCCGGGAACGTATTCACCGTATCATTGCTGATATACGATTACTAGCGATTCCAGCT
>DASYHD010000026.1:0-5578 GCA_035998945.1 Flavisolibacter sp.
AAAAAAAGATTTACAATTTTTTAATAAAAAGCTTGTAGGGAATAAAAAGATTTGTATCTTTGCAGTCCGGTAAAACGGGGCGCAGGAGAGGAGTTGACAGGATGGGAGATGAGGGATTAAGGTTACAGAAAAAACTTTAAAATTTTCTTCAGAAACATTTGGTCAGATCAAAAATAATTTTTACTTTTGCACTCGCAAATACGGAGCAGAACTGACAGAGAGAAGCTTCGTTACAAAGCGGAAGATATAAAGATCATTGACATACAAAATAACAACCAAGTAAGGAAAAACTAAAGCGTTAAAAAAAACTTTGAGTGAGTCAGACAAACATACAATGGAGAGTTTGATCCTGGCTCAGGATGAACGCTAGCGGGAGGCCTAACACATGCAAGCTGAGCGGTAGAGATCTTTCGGGATCTTGAGAGCGGCGTACGGGTGCGGAACACGTGTGCAACCTGCCTTTATCAGGGGGATAGCCTTTCGAAAGGAAGATTAATACCCCATAATATTTTGAGTGGCATCACTTGAAATTGAAAACTGAGGTGGATAAAGATGGGCACGCGCAAGATTAGATAGTTGGTGAGGTAACGGCTCACCAAGTCGATGATCTTTAGGGGGCCTGAGAGGGTGATCCCCCACACTGGTACTGAGACACGGACCAGACTCCTACGGGAGGCAGCAGTGAGGAATATTGGACAATGGGTTAGCGCCTGATCCAGCCATCCCGCGTGAAGGACGACGGCCCTATGGGTTGTAAACTTCTTTTGTACAGGGATAAACCTACCCTCGTGAGGGTAGCTGAAGGTACTGTACGAATAAGCACCGGCTAACTCCGTGCCAGCAGCCGCGGTAATACGGAGGGTGCAAGCGTTATCCGGATTTATTGGGTTTAAAGGGTCCGTAGGCGGATGCGTAAGTCAGTGGTGAAATCTCACAGCTCAACTGTGAAACTGCCATTGATACTGCGTGTCTTGAGTGAGGTTGAAGTAGCTGGAATAAGTAGTGTAGCGGTGAAATGCATAGATATTACTTAGAACACCAATTGCGAAGGCAGGTTACTAAGTCTCAACTGACGCTGATGGACGAAAGCGTGGGGAGCGAACAGGATTAGATACCCTGGTAGTCCACGCTGTAAACGATGCTAACTCGTTTTTGGGGATTTATCTTCAGAGACTAAGCGAAAGTGATAAGTTAGCCACCTGGGGAGTACGAACGCAAGTTTGAAACTCAAAGGAATTGACGGGGGCCCGCACAAGCGGTGGATTATGTGGTTTAATTCGATGATACGCGAGGAACCTTACCAAGGCTTAAATGGGAATTGATCGGTTTAGAAATAGACCTTCCTTCGGGCAATTTTCAAGGTGCTGCATGGTTGTCGTCAGCTCGTGCCGTGAGGTGTTAGGTTAAGTCCTGCAACGAGCGCAACCCCTGTCACTAGTTGCCATCATTCAGTTGGGGACTCTAGTGAGACTGCCTACGCAAGTAGAGAGGAAGGTGGGGATGACGTCAAATCATCACGGCCCTTACGCCTTGGGCCACACACGTAATACAATGGCCGGTACAGAGGGCAGCTACACAGCGATGTGATGCAAATCTCGAAAGCCGGTCTCAGTTCGGATTGGAGTCTGCAACTCGACTCTATGAAGCTGGAATCGCTAGTAATCGCGCATCAGCCATGGCGCGGTGAATACGTTCCCGGGCCTTGTACACACCGCCCGTCAAGCCATGGAAGTCTGGGGTACCTGAAGTCGGTGACCGTAAAAGGAGCTGCCTAGGGTAAAACAGGTAACTAGGGCTAAGTCGTAACAAGGTAGCCGTACCGGAAGGTGCGGCTGGAACATCTCATTTTAGAGCGTCTATAAGACGATAAACAAAATTAGTACCGCAAGGTACAAGTACTTGCTTAAAGTAAAAGCTTTAGTTTTTTTATTGGTTGGTTTATAAGTAAAAAGATAAAAGTAAAAAGGAAAAAGAATGATGCATTAAGCTAAACTTCTTACCTCTTACTTACTACTTTTCACCTATAAAATATATTACAAATACAAAACCCACTAGAAATTAGTAAAAGGGATTGAGACAGAGAAGAAAGATAAAAGAGGAGAGATAAAAGACAAGAGTAATTAAGTCTATTATCTATCAGTCTATCATCTTTACGTCTAACAGACAGTCTCGTAGCTCAGCTGGTTAGAGCGCTACACTGATAATGTAGAGGTCGGCAGTTCGAGCCTGCCCGAGACTACTAATTAAAGTTTAAGGTTTAGAGTTTAGCGTTGAGGGTTAAACCCCGAAACACAAAACCCGTAACCGGAAACACCTAGAGGGGGAATTAGCTCAGCTGGCTAGAGCGCCTGCCTTGCACGCAGGAGGTCAAGGGTTCGACTCCCTTATTCTCCACAGTTTTGGAAGTTTGATTTAAAAGTTACGATTGGAGCCAAAAACAACAATTGTTCATCAGACGGAAAAGAAGACATTAAGATCATTGACATTAACGGTAAAGACATCACAAAGAGAAAACCGAGCACTTATAAGTGCTTGAGTAACCTAAAAATAGGAAAGAAATCGTTAAGGGCGTATGGCGGATGCCTAGGCTTTCAGAGGCGACGAAGGACGTGGTAAGCTGCGAAAAGCTACGGGGATTGGCACACACGAATTGATCCGTAGATATCCGAATGGGGCAACCCGGCATGTTGAAGACATGTCACCCAGCAATGGGAGCAAACCCGGAGAACTGAAACATCTAAGTACCCGGAGGAAAAGAAATCGAAGAGATTCCGTAAGTAGTGGCGAGCGAAAGCGGATTAGCCCAAAAGCTTTTATATGTTTAATAGAATGTTCTGGAAAGAACAGCCATAGAGGGTGATAGCCCCGTATATGAAAGGCATACATAAGTGATAAATGAGTAGGGCGGGACACGTGAAATCCTGTCTGAATATGGGGGGACCATCCTCCAAGGCTAAATACTCCTGAAAGACCGATAGTGAACAAGTACTGTGAAGGAAAGGTGAAAAGCACTTCGAATAGAAGGGTGAAATAGAACCTGAAACCGTACGCCTACAAGCGGTCGGAGCAGATTAATTCTGTGACGGCGTGCCTTTTGCATAATGAGCCTACGAGTTAATTTTACTAGCGAGGTTAAGGACTTCAGGTCCGGAGCCGGAGCGAAAGCGAGTCTGAATAGGGCGCATAGTTAGTAGGATTAGACGCGAAACCTTGTGATCTACCCATGGGCAGGTTGAAGCTTTGGTAACACAAAGTGGAGGACCGAACCGGTTGACGTTGAAAAGTCTTCGGATGACCTGTGGGTAGGGGTGAAAGGCCAATCAAACTGGGAGATAGCTCGTACTCTCCGAAATGCATTTAGGTGCAGCGTCGTATATAAGTTTATTAGAGGTAGAGCTACTGATTGGATGCGGGGGTTTCACCGCCTACCAATTCCTGACAAACTCCGAATGCTAATAAATGTTCTACGGCAGTGAGGGCATGGGTGCTAAGGTCCATGTCCGAGAGGGAAAGAACCCAGACCAACAGCTAAGGTCCCCAAATATATGTTAAGTTGAAGCAACGCGGTTGGACTGCATTGACAGCTAGGATGTTGGCTTGGAAGCAGCCATTCATTTAAAGAGTGCGTAACAGCTCACTAGTCGAGCGGTCCGGCATGGATAATAATCGGGCATAAACATATTACCGAAGCTATGGATTTATAATTTTATTATATCTGGTAGGAGAGCATTCTGTTTGCGCCGAAGCAGTATCGTGAGGTATTGTGGAGCGGACAGAAAAGAAAATGTAGGCATAAGTAACGATAAAGGGGGCGAGAAACCCCCTCACCGAAAGACTAAGGTTTCCTCAGCCATGCTAATCAGCTGAGGGTTAGTCGGGACCTAACGCGAACCCGAAAGGGGTAGTGGATGGACAATGGGTTAATATTCCCATACTTGCTCACACTAAAAAGGGGACGGTTGGATGTAGCTACTAAAGACGGACGGAAGTGTCAAGGCCTAGCCTTCGGGCGAAGCTGCTGTAGTGTAATCTGATCCAAGAAAAGCCGAAGTGAAGCAACCCGTACCAAAACCGACACAGGTGGTCGAGGAGAGAATCCTAAGGTGCTCGAGTGAGTCGTGGCTAAGGAACTAGGCAAAATAGTCTCGTAACTTCGGAAGAAGAGACGCCAACAGCAATGTTGGCCGCAGTGAAGAGGCCCAGGCGACTGTTTATCAAAAACACAGGACTCTGCTAAATCGAAAGATGCTGTATAGGGTCTGACACCTGCCCGGTGCTGGAAGGTTAAGGAAGGGCGTTAGCGTAAGCGAAGCGTTTGACTGAAGCCCCAGTAAACGGCGGCCGTAACTATAACGGTCCTAAGGTAGCGAAATTCCTTGTCGGGTAAGTTCCGACCTGCACGAATGGTGTAACGATCTGGGCACTGTCTCAGCCACGAGCTCGGTGAAATTGTAGTATCGGTGAAGATGCCGATTACCCGCAATGGGACGAAAAGACCCTGTGAACCTTTACTATAACTTCGTATTGACTTTGAGTAAGTAATGTGTAGGATAGGTGGGAGGCTTTGAAGCAGGCACGCTAGTGTTTGTGGAGCCGCCGTTGAAATACCACCCTTTACTTACTTGGAGCCTAACTTCTGAATGGAAGGACATTGCGTGGTGGGTAGTTTGACTGGGGTGGTCGCCTCCAAAAGAGTAACGGAGGCTTTCAAAGGTACCCTCAGCACGCTTGGTAACCGTGCGTAGAGTGTAATGGCATAAGGGTGCTTGACTGTGAGACCAACAAGTCGATCAGGTGCGAAAGCAGGACATAGTGATCCGGTGGTTCCGTATGGAAGGGCCATCGCTCATAGGATAAAAGGTACTCCGGGGATAACAGGCTAGTCTCCCCCAAGAGCTCACATCGACGGGGAGGTTCGGCACCTCGATGTCGGCTCGTCACATCCTGGGGCTGGAGAAGGTCCCAAGGGTTGGGCTGTTCGCCCATTAAAGTGGCACGCGAGCTGGGTTCAGAACGTCGTGAGACAGTTCGGTCTCTATCTATTGCGGGCGTTAGATGTTTGAGAGGGCTTGATTCTAGTACGAGAGGACCGAATTGAACAAACCTCTGGTGTATCAGTTGTACCGCCAGGTGCACCGCTGAGTAGCTATGTTTGGAAGAGATAAACACTGAAAGCATATAAGTGTGAAACTCGCCTCAAGATGAGACATCTTTTAAGGGTCGTGGGAGATGACCACGTTGATAGGCTACAGGTGTAAAGTTGGTAACAGCATAGCCGAGTAGTACTAATTACCCGTAGATTTATAGCCTATTGGTTACAAACAACAAGCCTTATAAGTGCAATACTGGTTTTGCCTTTGTGATGAAATTTACCGATAAAAACGGTTCAGGGTTCCATGTTTAAGATTCAAGGTTAAAAAACTTTGAACATTCAACACAAAACCTTAAACCTATATACAACCTTTAGGGTGGTTTTAGCGGTGGGGCTCACCTGTTCCCATTCCGAACACAGAAGTTAAGCCCACCAGCGCCGATGGTACTGCTAACGCGGGAGAGTAGGTCGCCGCCAGTTTTTTTT
>DASYHD010000015.1:0-2105 GCA_035998945.1 Flavisolibacter sp.
CAATTTCAATTCCTGAAATATCGGGATATCCTCTGTAATCGGTGGAAGAATCGGTAACGGTTTTTAGCCTGTTGCTGTTGTTATTGTTGAAATAAACATAACTAAGATTATCAATTAATCCTGCCGTAGTATTCCCATCCAGGGATGCTGTTCTTTTCAGGTTGGTGATATTGCCGTTTAAGTCATAGTTCATTTTCTCAAAATATTCCTGAGCAGCAGGGCGGTCTTCTCTTTGATAAAAACCGGCAGACAATCTGTTGAGCTTATCATACACATAGCCGTATCTTCTCAGGTAATCCGAAGAAGCGGTGTTGGTACGCCAGTCTACTTCGGCAATATTCCCATTGTATTTCGGCAATACTTTTAAACTGCTGTCAAACGGATCGGGAGTTTGTTGTCCCTCAACCTGATTATATTTAATTTCATATCCGAACAGTTTTCCGTTAAGATTTTTAGGATCGTTGATCTTTGTCATCCATCCCCGGATGTTGTATTGATAATCTACCGTCTGAAGCCCGCTTCCTAAGGAAGTTCCACCAACTTTTTTGGTTTGAAGTTGGGAAAGTTCATTATACGTATTCTGCGCCAAATATTCCATAGGATTATTATCAACCTGGTGGGTATGGGTCAGAAGCCTGTTCTGGGAATCATAGGTAAAGTTTTCGGTGATGACTTTATCGGTGTCGGTATTCAGCCTCTTGTGACGGGTAATGCTCTGCTTAACCACGCCTGCAAAATCAAGCTTGGATTCTGTCTGGGTACGGCCGCCCAAATGGTTGATGGAATAGCTTCCGATGGCTCTTCCTTTTTTGTCGTAGTAGGTGTAGTTTTTCGTCCAGTTATCATCCTCAATATTTTTCACCAGGCTCATCACCGGAAGGCTTTTGGTGCTCAAACCTTCGGCAGTAGGTGTTTCGGTAAGGGTGGGTTCTCCCAAAATGCTGGTCGGGAAAGCTGGATTGAAGCTGTAAGAAGGATACGTATCGTAATAGTTGACGGATAAAACCGTTTCCAGATAGGGAAAATAAGTATTGGTATACTGAATAGACTGGTCATTTTTAATAAATCCACCCGAATTCCGGGTTTCTGTAATGACGAGATTACCAATCATATCCTGCATAGGGGTTCTATCTGCGCTTCCTGGGACAATACCTGTAAGAATTACCCTTCCAAACTGATCATATTTTGTAAATAGCCATTTAGAAGTAGGACGCATTATGGCATCCTGGGTAAAGACAAGGCGGTCTGCTTTATCATACACCATGAATTCCCAGCCTTTGCCCGGAAGCTTCTTTTCAACCAGGCGGTTCCTGCCGTCGTATTTGTACTGGTAGCAGAGGTTGTCTAAGTCGGAGAGCGATAGCGTGATAGTGTTTGAGGCTAAAGGAGGAATGATGTACGCTAATTGATTAAATTCGTTGTACACATAATAAGTATCCACGCTTTGTGTCACATTCATTTTTCTAACCAGCAATACCTGTCCTTCCCCGTTTTTGAATTCGATGGTCTGGTTGCCATCTTCATCCGTTACCGTGTTTTTATAAAGCTGCGCAGCCGGATAATTGGTACTCTGACTGATTACGCTTTTTGTAGCCCCGTTTTCCCAGGTGGTTACCGTGGTGTATTTTTTAACGGCATCTGCTGTGGTATTGGCATCGTACCCGAACTGTACGGGTTTTCCCTGCCATGCGGCACCCGGCTGTATCTGCGAAAGCATCCTGTCCAATGGCGAATTTTCCAGGTTTTTGTGAACAAATGCTTTTTCATTGGGATATACCCCTGTTGGATCACCAACAGGAAAATCCACTATAGATGAAGACTGTGTATAAATACCTCCGTTTTGTGTACTTTGTTGAGGAACAGGAAGGTAATCTCTTACCTGCCTGCCAAAACCATCATAGACAATAGGGGTCACCACATCTTTGCCCATGGGGGAGGCTTTGATGTTCACTACTTGCTTGGGTCTTCCCAAGCCGTCGAAATACTGAACGGTTTCTGATGTTTTGGTAGCCGTGGTTCCGTTATAATCTAAATAGGTTTTTGTATAAACGTAGTTTTCCGTATTCGTCAGCTGGGCGTGCGACAAACCGGATAGCAGCAAAGCG
>DASYHD010000019.1:0-319791 GCA_035998945.1 Flavisolibacter sp.
TGGAAGGAAAGCAGTGGCGGAGGGGTTGGGTGAAAGGCGTACTTACATAAACCCATCTAACGTTTCACCAAAACTAAACATGAGAAAGAACTGGGGTTTGCCCTTTCCCAACCCGCTCCGAAACACTGCAGTGGTTTTTCACTCAGGATGTTTGGGTTTTTTACGAAAGCAAGAGTCTAGTATGTAGAGTGTTCGTATCTGGTAACAGAGTACCAGGAACATGGGGCCGACCAGTTCGGAGTAGTGGTGCCAGTGCGTGGGCTGGGTTGTGGATGTTGTATCGGTTGTATGCCAGGACATGATTTGGTTATTGAGTTATTAGGTGATTGAGTTATTGGGTAATAGGTTCGAGGTTTGAGGTTGGCCCCTTTCAGTCCCCCCAACGGGGGAGGAAGGGCTTCGTAGAATGGGAGCGGATGTGTTCATGATTGGATTGTTTTTATTTGGTTTTATTCTCTGTTGCCGAACGGGAGGATAGGCTATTGGGATGGGTTGCCGGGACCCCGGATGACGAAAACCGGCCAGGGGCGTTTTTGGCGGGTGAACCGGAGGTTATAGGGACGGAGGTGATCGTTTATTTTTTTGATATCGGTAAGGTCGGGGGGCAGGGAAAGGGTCATTGCCTGAGCACCGGTGCACTCGTTGCTGACGGGAAAGGGTAGCCGGAAATCCAGTTCCCTGATAAGCGCCGCCAGCGGCTGGCCGGTAGTACTTTGTGGGGCTTCTTTTGTGCCCCGGGGCTTTGGTGAAGGGCTAAAGGGGCTGCCAGTGCCTTCCAGCACCCAGGTATCGAGCGCACGGGTTTCTACCGCTGCGGTGTAGCCGAAGAAGCTAACCAGATCGGATTGCATGCGGGCCAGGGCTTTTTCCAGGGTGAGGGGTGGTGTGAGGATCTCGTAACAAAAGGTGTTGTTGTATTTCCAGTGGCCCCAGTCGGTGGATTTGGTAAGCCGGGTGGTGTCGGGTACCTCGAGGACTACCCGGTTGGCCGGGAAGCTGTTGCCGTAGGCGATGCGGTAAAGATTCAGGACAGAGCGGTTGGTGTAGGTGAGTTTTGTATAGCGGCCATCGGGGGTTTGTTGTTTGCGGGTGCCGGTAGGCAGTCCCTGGATGTAGCCGGAGATGAGGGTGTGAAAGCGGAGGGCTTCCCCACCGCCGCCGTTGCCTCCTACCAGCAGGGGCCTGGCTTCATCGTAGTTCCGCACATCGGCCTTGGTGCGAACCTGCAGGGGGCGGTTTTCCAGGGCGGCGGTGATGTTTGCGGCTGTGAGCTCTTCGCTGCCGGTGATGGCCAGCACCCGGAGTTTTTCATCCAGCCAGACGTAATGGGGGATGGTGCTAAAGGGGAAAAGCTGGGTGAGAACGGTGTCTTCGACCAGCGAAGGAAAGGGAAAGGTGCGGCCGTGCCGGGCTTTCCATTTTTTAAAATAGGCTGCCGCTTTTTGCCCCTTATCGCCGGTGGAAAGGCTGTTGACCAGGAGCACCTGCAGATCGCCGTTATACTGCCGGCGGAGGGAATCGAGGCGGGGGAAGGCTTTCAGGCAGGCGGTGCACCAGGTGGCCCAGAAATCCAGAATGAGCAGTTTGGCGTTTGGGGTTTGGAATTTGGGGTTGAGTGCGCCTGAAGGCAGGGTGTCGCCTACTGTTAGGGGCCTGTGGGAGCCGTTGTTCTTTGTGGGTTGGGCCCAGGAAAGGGCCGGGCATAGGAGGGCCAGTACGATGATGGATCGCATTTTTTTGATGATTTAGCCCCTATTCCCTAAAGGGGAACAGAAGCGGTGTGGAAATCGTCTAACGGGAAACGTGAGACGTGAAACCGGGAAAGCTGCGAGCTATGAGCAAATCAGCACCGGAAGTGGCAGAACCGCGGGGCTCACCAAGCCATTGCTATAACCAGCAATCGTTAGAAGGAACACATGAGGGGCTGGCCGGTGAACCCGCTGCGGAACTGCAAAAGGTTATTCCGGATTTCTTTTTACAAGAGCGAATCGCAGACAGATCAGGTGCAGGGCTTTTGAGATGCTTTGTTCCAACGTAAAACGTTTTATTTATGACTGGCTGCGTATTTCAGCAGGCCGGAATGGGTAGTTGTGTCTTCTTTATTTCAAGTTTATCAAGGAGGGAGATAGCAAAAATGTAAAACCTGAACCCGAATAAGCCGAGGGGCAGAACCGGCGAACTGGAAGAAAGTTATACAGGGCTTTTTGGCTTGCACGCATAAAGTATCAGCGCAGGGAAAAAATTGTTTTTTCCGCTATCTGAATAGGGGAGAATAAGCACAGGGCTCATTCTTTCATTACTGAGGCTTGAGAAGATGCCGCCAATAAAGAAATGAGCACCTGTGCCAAGGCTGTATCGCAAATTTTGTCTCATGCTCTGGTTCAGTTTCTCAAGCCGCCAGTAATGAGACCTAATTTAGACGTTTTTGTGCTGTGTTTGTACAGCTAAGATAATCAAATTAAACAATATTGTACAATTTCAGTACAATTTTTTGTACAGGAGTGTCTATTTCTTTACCTTCTTGGAAACGAAGGCAAAACATACACACCGGGGTGCGTTGTTACAGGCTGTTGTTGCGGAGCGCCATGTGAATATTACAAAGATGGTGAAGCGCATGGGCATCAGCCGGGGGACGTATTACAATCATATTGCTGATCCGGAGCTGCCGTTTGAACAACTGGTGAAATATGGGAAAGCGATCGGTTATGATTTTTCGCAGCAACTGCCGGGTATCCGCCCGGTTGTTCTTGAAGAGCCTGAAGGCATTTACAAAACCCCAAAAACGATCGAGGAGGCGATTGAACAGCGGGATTACTGGCGGGAGCGTTATTATCGAAAAGTTGACGAATATAATGACCTGGCGAAAAAGCATATGCGTGTCCTGAGCGGGGAAAAACCTGAGGAATAGTGCTAAGGATTTCCTGCCCTCTCTTTGCTTTTAAAAAAATTCTTATCTTTGACCTGCTCTATAGCTCACGAACGCCTGCGTGCCACGCAGGAAATTGATGTAGTGAGAATGGAGCTTTTTTTATTTGAACAGGGCTGTATCTATTTCGAATGCCGAGGGGCGGAATACCCAGTGCCGGTAGGGATGCAGCCAGTAGTCTTCTTTTTTCTCAATTCCGGTATTTGCTCCCACGTTAAAGCCAGGCCTTAGCTGCCGGAGCTTTTGGTTGATGTGTTTATACAGCTTTTCTTTTGCCACGGTTCGTTTGCCGCGGCGCTTTTTTCCTGGTGGGATTTCCCTGTGTTTGTTGTTCAGCCGAAAGCACATGGCGCCGAGTACTACATCCAATAGCTGGAGGACCAGGTGCTTTTTCGAATCCACTTCAGCAATGTCCTGTTTGCGGATCTTCATCTTTGCCAACTGAAACGGGCGGCTTGTTTGCAGGCCCCTAATGTATTCTTTGAAAACCTGCCGGCGTTCCAGGGTATCGGGAAGGTAATCGAAGTAAAGACGAAGGTAAATTTCGTCTTCTGTGTTGTTGCTGTAGGGTAGCCCAAAAGCATGTTTGATAAACTGGTAATAGAGAATAAAGAATTCTTCGGTGGTATGCCGATCTGTTAGCCGGGTAGCAACGTAGGCATTCTGGGTGAACATAATCCGTACTTTGATCTTTTCTTCCGCCACGAGCTGGAAGAATACATCCATAGCCTTTTTGTACTTCTCAACATAGTGCTGTGAGACTTTGTGCCATTTAATTTCGTCGAAGAAGTGCAGCTTTCGGCAAGCCTGCCGGAGTGTAGCCTGGACTTCGGCGAGGTCGGTGCTTTTGACCAGTACCCCACCATAAAAGTTAGAGCAAAATTTTCCTTTGCTGTCGCTTTCATCGCACCAGATAAAGTATTCGCGGCTATTCTTTTTTGGGCGGAGGGCTGCTTTCCGGACGTGCTGTTTCGTTTTGGCCATGGCTGAATGAAGCGATCTTTCTGCAGCAGATCGATTCAACAATTTCCTTCATTTTATGCACTTTGTCAAGCAAGGTTGCCAATTCAACTTCCGTGATGGTGTACTCGGCCTTGTAGCGGGCATCGATGTAGCCGCGTTTGAGGAGATCGAAAAGGTGGGACTCGGTTCCCCCATCCCCTGCAGGGGCGCCTGGCTGATCTTCTTTTATTTCCGGGAAGATTTGCATCAGTTCCTTGGAGTAGGGCTTGGCGTACTGGCGGAGCTTTTCAAGGCTGTGGGTTTTGGGCTTGTATCCGATGAAGACGAGAAGGACCGTGTTGTAAAAACATTCGGTAACTTGGTGAAGCATGAATGCTCCTAGTTTAAGTGAGCGTTCATTAAGATAAAACTCTGCTCCCTTGAGAAAATCTGAACCTCTTTCAAACCACTGATCAAAATACCTTTGTGCGACTGATTTCTGTTCCTCAGGAGTGAGCTCTTTTGGATGTGCAAATGTTACTCCTTCTGTATCGTACAGGCTTACCCCTTCCTTTACAATATCAGCAAAAAAGTACTGGCCGAACGAGAGGCCTTCGTTGACGTAATCAATATCATGAATGATGCAGTTGACCGCCACTTTGGTAAGGTGACGTGAGCGGTTGACAATCTTGTCATTGAGGATGTGTTCCTTCTCCTGGCTATTTTTTGTGACGACCAGAAAATCGTAATCACTGCTATAAGAATATCGAGTCCCGTTTTCGAAATACTCATCCTCCACCCAGGTACCCATGGCATAGGAACCGAAAAGGATGATCTTTTCAGGGGCAACAACGTCCCTGATGATTTCGGTGATTTGCAGGATTTGTTGTTGTTTGTAATCGGGTAAATGGGAGAGTGAGGTTTTCATGTTGCAGATATAAAGTTAATTGATTTTAGGCAGCAGGAAAAGGCGCATTAAAAGTATAATACTATAATACAAAGGGTAAAGCTTATTGATTTGCCTTAGATATAAAATTCAACAACCGAACCGCAAGTTCTTGTGCCTCGGTTGATAAATCATCTGCCGATTGTATGTAACCTGCAGCCTTTTTACAAAAATTTAATTTATCGTAAACAGTGCCATAGTCAGATGAATATTTGCGTTTAAGTCCTTTTACGTATTTCTCGATAAAATCACCTAGATAATGCTTCTCATAATTTCTGGCATTGAAAGCAGAAAAGTCCAATTCATCATTGGGACCTTCCATCTCTAAAACGACTTTTCTCACAACATCTTTGCTTAGCATATTCTCCATTTCCATTCCTTGTGTTACATAAAAATGGTCTCCTAACTTTTGCTCCAGTTGCCGCCGCCGTTGTAGCTTCTTTTCTTTGCTACGTTTGGAAGGTAATGCAACTCCATCATTGTCTGCTATAAGGAAAATCTTGGAGCATAAAGCCTCAACATTTATGTTAGCAAATTGCGCATCATCACTTTCGAGAAATGACCAATGAGTGATGTTATTTCCAGCGTATTCTACAAAGGAATAATGAAAATCTTCTTTGAATACTAATCTCCTTTCACGTTGTACCACTGCCAAGAATTGGCGTAAGTACAACCGGTCTGTTATACCTTCCACCCAAATTGTGCAGTTGGAAAGAAAGACCGATGAATTGCGAACTCCCAGCAACTCCAAGAGTTGCTTGTGATTGGAATTAACATTGGCAATGGTAAATATTGCCTCACTGTCGGCCTTCTTCTTTTCAAACGAATACACTGCAATATCATCGTATTCAATTGTAAAGTCCAGCAGATGATTTGAGTGGGTTGTAATAAAATACTGGAAGCTAGCAAAGCGCTCATTACGCAGGGTTTCCAAAAAAACCCGCTCGAGTCCCGGATGCAAATGCAACTCAGGTTCCTCTATGAAAAAGACCATTCTCTTTCCTTCATTGAAGAAAAGAGAATAAGTTAATAAAATGACACTTTGAACACCTTCTCCGAGTTCATAGATCGGGTATTGTTTATCGTCACCAATTTTTATGTAGATAGCATCCCTACCACTTCGTGGTACAATGTGAACTGACTGGCCTTGGAAAAAAGTAACGCTTAAGTACTCTTCAAATGCTTGAATTTTTAAGCGATCGTCATGATCTCCTAAAAGAAGTTCAGTAACATTTCTGTACATGTCCAGACCAGTGTGAATATCGATACCATGTTTCTTCTCAATCTGATAGTCGCGCTCAATACGAAGACGGTAATTATCATGTGTTGGATCAAAGCGAGGTGGCTCACCCTCGATCTGTAAAGGCCTTAGTCCACGTAAAATGGGTATATAAACTTTTGAATAATCTACCGTTGATTCACCATGCTTTTTAATATAACTCTCTATTTGTAAGAGGTAGGGTTTCGCGGCTGCTCTTAGAGATGAGAAAACTTGTTGTAAGTTTACACCATATCCGTCGCTGACTACGTTAGATTCTACCTGGCTGAGAACGCCGATTTCGTCACGAATACGAAAAATAATTGCTTTTTCAGATATAAATGCCGGTTCTGGAATATTTTCAATCCTGGTTCGGGCATTTTGTATTTCCCTGTTATTGGGCCCATACGGATTCAGTATTGTAAGGAGATCGAACTTTAGTTTTTTTACTAGAGTTACTAATCCGGATGTGTCAACCTCGCTGAGTTGTATAGATAGCTCATTCAACAGTAACTTCCGCATGAAGCGGCTTTTACCGGAATTGTTTGAACCGACAAACAAATTAACTTTAGTTAGGTTGTCCAAGTTGCCGCTCTTATTTCCGACAACGCGGTAATCTGTGAATGGTGTGATGTCTATAGCAGTTATCATCTTGGAAAGATAATGGCAGACTGCATTAAACGGTCACATGAAACCCCGGACTTCATGTTTGAGTATGACCAATATTTGTCCTTACAGGGAAAATGCATCTCTTAAGTAGTTAGCTTCTCTTGTTAATAGCTTTTGAAATCTCTTTTGCTAACTCTTCAACCGTAAAATTTGATGTATTTAAAGCAACCATATCACCAATGATTGTGCTGTAGTTCATTACTTCGTTTTTACTGATCTTGTGCCACAGCGGTAGAATGACCTTTTCACCGTTAGTTTCCCTTGCAAATAAGCCGTCTAATTCCTTTTGTGGCCACTCCTTTTTGAAAAAAAAATCTGACAAGACCACAATTCCAAATCTTGAGTTACGTAATCCAGAATCAATAGAACGTCTTAAACTCATTCCGACAGATAATTCAAAATCGTCATACCAGACTGCGATTCCTTTAGCTATTAATGCTTCAACAAATGGCCTAATAAACTCCTTATCTTCAGAAGCATGGGACACAAAGACATCATATTGCTTAGCGATAAAAGACGATTTGGCGCCAAATCACTAAAGGAAGGAATAGAACTCCTTGCTTGCATTTTCTGGCGGTCCATTTCTCTTGTAATTTGTTGTTGAATGCTTAGAATCTCTTTTTGTTCTCTCAGCGCCTGGTCACGTTCCTTCTTTTCTTCTTTTGATAGTTGCTGCTGCAACTCAAGCTTTCTTTTTTGCTTTTCTGCAAGATATTTTTCCTATGTAAAGCGATCCTTTTCCAATTTGGATATTTCTTCGTTTTTTCTGGTTAAGTCTTTTTGAAGACTCACGACTCTTGTGAGGTTTTTTTCACGATTGATATTCTCCAGTATGCGATGCGCATCTTTTTGCTTGTTATAGATAGAATTATTCAGCGAATTGATTTGTTGTTGATAGGAATGAATTTCTCTATCAAGACTTGCTATGGAGTTTGTAATTGACGATATACTCATGTCTGTAAATTCAACCTGTAGGTATGGTTTAATAGTATTTATAATGTCGTTCATCAACATATTCAACAGGCGGAATATCATCATAGGTTCTTCCATTCAACTCTCTACCTGTTTTCATATTATTAATACCGCCCCATTGTTTAAAGAAAAACTTTACGCTTGCGGCTTCACATTGCTGCTGGATATCGAGTCCCCAATCTACATTCATGGGCCTTGGCTTGCGGCCGCTTTCACCTCCTACGATGACCCAGTCGATGCCATCCAGGTTCATGTTCGGCAGTGGACCGATCAGCGGCTCACAGGAAAGGAACTTTACCCTTGCACTGGTTTGCATGAGCAAGTCAATGCGGTGCGCCACCTTTTCATTTTCTACCGATACGCCCATCCAGATGTTGTGGCCCCAGGGCAGGTCACGGTTGTATTTCAGCAGCACATCGGCCCGTTTGGTGAGCACCTGGTAGACGTGCTGGGTATCGTTCAAAACCCGGAATACTTTTTTGATAAAGTCCAGCGGTACGTCTTTGTGAAAAACGTAGCTCATGGAGTTGACAGAGACGATCTTTTGTTGCTTCCAAGTATAAAGAATCGTAAGCACCTCTTCGTGGACACGGAGTGTAAAGCCGTCCTTGTACTTCTCCACACCCATGGCCTGCAGGCGCCGGGTCATGACTTCGGCATAGCAGTATTTGCAACCGACTGTTATTTTATCGCAACCGGTGGTGGGGTTCCAGGTCATTTCAGTCCGTTCCATGTGAGACTGTGCCATGTTCAGTAATCTTATTTTGTTACTAACCACTCCCTTGTCAGCACTTAAATCTACTTCCCTTTTTTCGGTGCTTTGCGGCTGTGGGGCTTTACATAGGTTCCATCTTTACGGTAATAACCTTTTACCTGCACTGTACCTCCTGATGCAATAACGGTGGATGCTGAAGTGGACTTTGCTGCTGCATCAAAAGCGGTTGGCGGTGCTGAGCCTTTGTGTATGCAGTTCTCCAGGGAGACCCAGGCATAGTTATCGGAAAAATAGCGTACGTAGTTGCGCTTGGCTTTCTTGCCTTTTGTGATCACCATCTCCTGTGCGGGAATAGTGCCCTGAACGGAAGCCGATGATTCATCTGCATACAAGGTGGTTGGTTCTGTAGTGATGTAATAATTGTACGTGGTTGAACAACTGCTGAGCAGTGTGGCCAGCAACGTAATAAACAAGATTTTTTTCATGCAGTCAATGGTATTTGTATGGTAGAATAAAAAACAACTTTATTGGAACGATATGCTTTGAGGCGCTTGGTTTTTATTTTATTGTTGCCTGATGCAGATACTCCAAACCGCGATTCTCGTACCAGGCATCAGGACGCCTGCTTCAGCTGTTCCAGATTTTCAACCACATCTACGCCAGACCACAGCTTATTCTTTAGCCGTTTCTTCCCTTCTCAGGTATTTATTAAACATATAAGCTGAAAGCTTATGTAATGTGCGGGTGACATCCACCGGGTGTTTGCCGCCGCTTGTGTAATACTCAATATTCCCGTTGATTTTGATGTAATAGATATTGCCTATTGATCTCTCCGTTATTGTGTCTTCCCGCAGTATTCTTTTGAAATTTTTCATTTTTTGTAAATCCATTGGAAACTTCAATCGATCTTTTCGCTCTTCCTGACAGGGGGTTTCTTCGTAATGATCTCCCGTCCAGTACATACAGCCATAGCTTGCGTTCAAAAATGCCAATTGTTGCATGCGATTTTGCTGCCAGGCAATAAAACCGGTTAAAAGAATAGCCGTCACCAGAAGCGTGGCCATTGTCACTGTTCGCCTGGTTACCGGTTTTTTCTGTGTTGAAACCAGCTTTTGGGGATTGGAAGAGGCCTCTCCTTCTTCTGTGTTTTTCCCCTGCTTTTCCTGGCTATGTCCAATTTTGTTATGCGTGTCCGGGTTTTGCGTCTCCTTTACCTGCCCAGCAACACCACCATTGCTCTCTTCCTTCCCTTCCAGCTCCATGCCGGCAACAAAAGGCCGGTGCGGATAATCAATAAGCCAGGCCAACAGTTCTACGTTGGTGCTATCTGATGTTTTGGTTTTGCCATTGATCAAATTTTGGAGTGGTTTGAATCTATCGGTGTGGCAATTTTTAATCAAGTGTCCAAAATCTTTGCCCTCAGGTGGTTGCCCAAAAAAATCCTTTAAAGTGTTCTTCTCTTCTTTTTCACCTCTTGCTTTCCGCTCTTTATAAACCTGCAGACACTCCCGCCGAAGACTAGCAGGGGTAGCGCTTCGTAGCAATGCCGAAGAGGTACGATCCTGTCGCTTCCTGTTACAGAATTCAAGAACCAAGGCCTGATAGTCGACATATAATAATCGCATTCAACTTATTTCTGGGCAAAGTAAATATAACCGGATAAACCGGAAATCCCGGCGTTTCCAGCGGAAAACTACGCCATTGCGGCGGTAGCCAATTACGGGAAACCGGAATCATCGGAATTATCAGAATTGCCGGAATTGTTTGGCAATGAAGCTTTTAGGTGGGTATATGTTTGCACCACGATCATTTGGCGTCGTGTACAAGAAGCCGTATGATCTGCCGGGTGCGACGATCGCAGTTGGGTTAGTTGGCAAGGGAAGTTGCTAACCCGGGCTGTGGTTGACACACTTTCTTCCCAACTAAAGAAGCGCTTCTTACAAAACAAGTCCCACTGGCCTCGCGATCCGGCTGGGCAATTTTTCAAATCCTTTAAATCTTAAAAAAATGGTCCAATCGATCATCTGGTTCTGGGCATTGGTATGTCCAAACCCTACGCATACAGTTCGGCATCACGAAAACTGCCAAATGACGCATATTGCCTCTACATCCAGTGAAGAAGAAGATGATACAGGCGGCGAAACGGGAAATTTTCCACCGAAGCCACCGGTGCCACCACCACCTCCTCCTGCTGGTAGCTAAGGGCTCAAGGAAGGTAGAAGGAATTCTGCCTTCCTTTTTATCTTTCCCTATTCCTGTAGTTCTCTCTATATTTAAGTAAAACTGCATTTATTGATTACGTTGTTTTATGCTGCTGTAGCCTCCGTTTTTATTATAGCTGGATGCAGCGAACGAGATGAAGCAAAGCCGGCCAAAGCTTCACGGGATTTTCAAGCGGGTCAGTACTATGACTATTACCAAAAAAAGGATTCGGCATTCTATTACTACAACCGTGTTATACAAAACGCTACTGACAGCCTGGAAAAGGCAACGGCTTATTTTAAGATGGGGCTTTGGCAACTGGATGCTGGCGATTATTACTCCGCCCAAGAAAGCCTGTTGTCTTCAATAAAAACGTTGGACAAAGAGGATTCCACCCACTACCAAAATCTGTCCGCAAGCTATAATACACTTGCGAATGCTACGCTAAACCTGAAAGACTACGAATCGGCGATCCGCAACTATCATCTTGCTCTAAATTTCGCCACTGAGAGAGATTCCAGGCTTTATGTCTTTAACAATCTTGGTGTAGCTTATCAAAAGAGCGGTGATTACTATAAAGCGATCCCTATTTTGGATTCCGCGGCTGCACAAAGAACATCCGATACATCATTAAAAGCCATGTTGCTTTCGAATGCAGTACGCACCAAATGGCTTGCCGATTCAAATTTTTCTCCGCTGCCAGGCTTTTTTTCGGCTTTAGCGCTCCGGCGTTTGATCAACGATTCGCTCGGGATGAATGCCAGTTTTGCTCACCTATCCGATTATTATAGAAAATCCCGTCCAGACTCCGCCCTTTATTATGCTTTGAAGCGGCTGGAGATTGCCGAAAACCTTGCTGACCCCAATGACAGGTTGGAAGCGTTAAACCAATTGATCAAGGTAGCCCCGCCGGAGCGGACGAAACGGTATATGGAAGAATACCTTCGGCTAAATGATAGTTTAGCAACTATTCGTAGCCGGGACCGGAACCAATTTGCGCTTATCAGATTTGATGCGGAAAGAAGTAAGGCTGATAATCTTTTACTTGAAAAGCATATTGCCAGGCAAAACTTAATTATTGGCGGCATTGTTTTATTGGCGGCGGCATTCATACTAACACTTTGGATTTTGTCCCGAATTAAAAGAAAACGCCTGTCGATGGAGGCTGAGAAAGCCATTCAAAAAGCGAAGCTGCAAACCTCCCAGAAAGTTCATGATGTGGTGGCCAATGGGCTTTACCGGATTATGAATGAGCTGGAACACCGGGAAATCATTGAAAGGGAGTCGCTGCTTGACAGCGTAGAAACCTTATATGAGAAATCGCGAAACATTTCCTATGAAGATTCAGATACTGAAGACAGTGGCTATCGCCAACACATTCACCAGCTACTTGCTTCGTTTACTAATTTTCAAACCAAAATAATAGTATCAGATAAGCAGGAAACTTTTTGGAACAGGCTAACCACATCCCAAAAACGAGAACTGGAACTAGTGCTAGAGGAGATACTGGTTAACATGCAAAAGCATAGCCATGCAACAGCTGTAGAAGTTTGTTTTAGTCAACAAGGTGACAGAGGCTATGTGGCATATAATGATAATGGCGTGGGGTTTGGGCCGAACCACCGGGTTGGAAATGGGCTGCGCAGTACGGTTAACCGTATAAAATCTATTAACGGTGAAATTAGATTTGCCAAAAGCCGGAAGGGCGGTGCTTCCGTAGAGATCAATTTTCCACTGGAACCTATTACATTATGATTGACAAAGTACTTATTGCCGAAGACCATGAAAGTGCAAACTTATCGGTGCAAAAGACAGTGGAGGCGCTTAAGATAGGACATGTTGACCATGTATATTATTGTGATGACGCTATCCACAAAATAGAAGTTGCCAAACAGAAAGGAAGGCCTTATGACCTGTTGATTACCGATCTTTATTTTGAGCCGGATGGCACACCCCAAACCATCGAAAATGGGAGTGATCTCATTGCTGCAGTGCGAAAGACTAGTCCCGAAGTGATGATTCTTGTTTTCTCGGCAGAGCAGCGAGCCAGCAGCCTTGAACGTCTAATCAGCGTTTATGAAATTGATGGCTATGTGCGCAAGGCAAGAAATGATGCAAAAGAGCTTAAAGCCGCCCTGGAAACACTATCCAAAGGTCAGCGATACTACCCGCGGGCGATTGCTCAATTGGTAAAGCAGGCCAACAACTTTGTCTTTACCGAACTTGATGTCTGCATTATTCGCCTGCTTTCCCAAGGATATAAACAAAAAGACATACCGGATTATCTCAGGGAGAATAATCTTAGATCGTGCAGTTTAAGTACGATTGAAAAGCGTTTAAACTTCATCCGCGAGGAGCACGGCTTTTCCAAGAACGAGCAACTTGTGTTGCATTGCAAAGAAAAAGGTGTTTTGTAATCAGGAACTAGGCTGCTTGCACCCATCTACATATTTTCAAAGGAGGAGTGGCTGTAACACTATTGGCGGCCAAAAAAGATTGATCCCCTTTGTTTGCACACATGCTAAACAGGTTATTTCGTATTAGAGAATGAAAACGAACGTCTGCGCTTTTCTCCTCCTAGGGCTAAGTAGCAGGTTTTGTATAAAAAATGGAAAGCACCGGCCTGCGAGTTGTTTAACAAACATCGATGCGAATGCTTTTATGACTGCATAGAAGAAAATAGAAAGACCCTTAAACGCTGCTATTATTAGCTTTTGATCCATTAACGGTTTCCCGTAAATTTTTGCAAAGTTGAACGCCGAAATTCGATGATATAAAAACTTTTGTATGAAAAAGTATTATGTCAATGATCGGGTACAGGCTAACGGGGATCACGAAGTACACCATCAAGATTGTCAGTATTTGCCACAGCAGCAAAACAGAAGGTATCTGGGCGAGTTCTCTAACTGCAGGCCTGCCGTGATAGCTGCTAAAGCTTATTATTCACAAGTGAATGGATGCGGGACCTGTTCAACGGAATGTCATACGCAGTAAGGCTGAGAAAAGTTCATGCATTGTTGCTTCACTAATGTGGATGATTGTTTTGTGGTTGCTCCATTGAGAATTGACCAGAACGAAGGATTCAGGGAGCGTAACAAAAGGGGCAAGCTTTGTAATTGTGAAAACTGTTTTTGTGTATTTACAGAACGTTCTTCAACAGAGTTTTGTCAACTGCAGGTTGTTACAACATGTTATTTTGCACCAACTGGCTTGGTCGCTATGTTGGCCAAAGTATTGGGTGCAATTTGAGAAGATGGCAACCTGTCAATGGGCAACATGCAACTCACGCCTAGGAAAAATAAACCTTGGACTTTCCTTACTTGTAAATATTTTTCATAAGTTAGTACTTCTTAACCAACTGCTTATGCTTATCGTTCAAATCATATCTCTTAGTTTAAGTGTTGTTGCCGTCGCATTGCTTATTTTCTTCCGGCCTCGACCCAATAACAACCTTTTTGCTCTCAACTCAAAACTTGATGATCTATTCAAGCGATTCGATCTGTTGACCTCCCACCTCCGTGATGATTTCAAAGCCAATCGCGAAGAAGCTTCTGACGCAGCCACGCAAAACCGTAAGGAGCTCAATGAAACTTTACTTGGTTTTCGACGCGAGATGACCGATACCCTCCGACTTATTACAGAACAAAACAAAGCTGGTATTGATGCCGTGAATAAAACTTTAGAAGATAGATTAGCCAGCCTAGTTACGCGGCTAGAAACCAACAATAAGGAGCTGCGTGAAAGCGTCACCAACGGGCTGGAAGGTTTTTCCCTGGTGCAGCGCAACAAATTTGATGAATGGAAGCTGGTGCAAAAGGAAGGAAGCAAACAAACAACAGATGCACTGGAAAAGATCAGTAGTAAGGTAGAAGAGAAGCTCAGCGCTTTAACCGAAACTGCCAAAGCCGATGCCCAGGCCATGCGTACAACCATAGAAACATCTTTTAAGGGTTTTAATGAAACCTTTTCGCAAAATATGAAAGATGCTGCTGCCCTGCAGCGGGAAAAATTTGGAGGGCTGGAAGACCGGCAGCAGAAATTGGTGGAAGCCACTGAGAAAAAGCTGGAAGGTATTCGGGAGACGGTGGATGAAAAGCTGCAGAAAACATTGAACGAGCGACTCGGGCAGAGTTTCTCCGTAGTGAGCACCCAACTGGAAAGCGTGCAGAAAGGCCTGGGCGAAATGCAAACATTAGCACAGGATGTAGGGGGGCTAAAAAAAGTGTTGAGCAACGTGAAAATGCGAGGCGGCTTTGGTGAAGTTCAGCTCCATATGTTACTCGAGAACATCCTGGCCCCAGAACAATACGAAGCCAACGTGGCTACCAAAAAAGGCAGTGGCGAAAGGGTAGAGTTTGCCGTAAAATTTCCCAATAAAGAAGGCGACCGCGAATACGTGTGGCTGCCTATCGATGCAAAATTCCCCAAGGATGCTTATGAGAATTTACAACTGGCGTATGATAGTGCCGATGCAGCTTCTATTGAGGCGGCCCAGAAGACCCTGGAAGGCGTGATCAAAAAAATGGCCAAGGACATTTGCGATAAATACATCGATGCACCTAACACGACCAATTTCGGAATCATGTTCCTGCCATTTGAGGGGTTGTTTGCCGAAGTGGTACGGAAGGCCAGTTTACTGGAAGAGGTGCAGCGAAGCTGCAATGTAATCATCACCGGGCCCACCACGTTGGCCGTTATTCTGAACAGCCTGCAAATGGGTTTCCGCACCCTGGCTATTCAGAAGCGTTCTTCTGAAGTATGGCAGGTGCTGAGCGCTGTCAAAAAGGAGTTCAACAGTTTTGGAGGCATGCTGGAAAAAGCACAGAACAATATCCAGACTGGATTGAATCAGCTTGATGATGTTGTAGGGGTTCGGACAAGGCAAATTCAGCGTAAGCTGCGCGGGGTTGAGTTGTTGGAAGACAAGGAGACATCAAACGCTTTATCACCGGCAGAAATAATAGACGACGAGGATTGATCGGCAAGAATTGAATAAACTGTTATATAAAAATAATAATACAAAAGCAATCATTAAACTGCCATGAATTTCAATCCATTTGCTAATCTTAACGGTAATTCTAAAGATACTACGTCTGAAGCTGAAAAGCTGGCTGAAACGGATAGTGAGTCGGCATTTCACAAAGGTGTGGTGCCTGAAACGTCATCATATGAAGGAAACTATACGTATAAAAAATACGGCTTTATTCAGTCTAAAAATCACGGGGCCAGCCCTATCTCCCTTGAGATGGAATTAAATAAGATTTTTGAGATGTTTAAAGACAGGCTCCGGAAAGACGAACAGGAGCAGGAGCGTATGAAGGTACCGTTGCGGGCCAAGCTAGAATCGTTGAAAATCGATAAAGAGACATTTGCTAAAAAAATAGAAGATGTAAAGGGCGACTTAATTCCTTCTTTGAATAAGAAGATCCAAACTTTAAAAGATGAAATAAGTGCTATCAGAAGGGATCCATCTGCCTATCAAAAAGAGAAACCGAATAGAGTCTCGTTTGTTTTTGGGGCAGTGATAGGGGGCTTGCTTACCGTGTACTTATGGATATTTTATACATCTGCTTCCTACTCTGCTTTTTTCAGAAAATTTGAGGCAGATGATATCAATGTAGCCAACTCTATTTTTGATGCCGCTGCACTGACTAAAGCGTATCATGACGGAATTCCTTCCCTCGTCCTGGTTATTTCAATGCCCTTTATTTTTCTTGGTCTCGGTTTTTTGATTCACAAAGTCAGTCAAAACAAGAGCAATTGGAAATACCTGCACCTGACGCTACTGATACTGGTTACGCTTGGCTTTGATTATATCATTGCTTATGAGATTGTACAAAAGGTGTACGAGTTGAAAGCTGCCGCGAGTTTGCAGGAACTTCCTCCCTACCGTTTTGAGAATGCAATAAGCGATATGAATTTCTGGCTGATCATGTTTGCCGGCTTTGTTACCTACCTGATCTGGGGTTTTTTGTTTGATAAAATGATGGAAGAATATGAAAAGTTTGATGTGTTGAAAGTTCAGATCAAAATCAGGGAAGGTGAGATCAAAGAACTGCAGAAAGAATTGAAGGTTCAGGAAGCTCAAATCGATGAGCTGAAACATAAAATTGCAGAAACGGAAAAGCAAATCAAAACAACCGAAGAGGACCTGAGTGCTACGTTTTTTAAAGCGAAAGAGTTTGAACACATTATCTACCAGTTTACCAGCGGATGGATGCAATTTGTTGAGGGTGGCTTGATTGCCAATGAAGAAAAGAAGAACAATTTACGGAACGAGATCAGCGAGGTAACAAAACGATTTATACATGTTAATAATAATGTTCCCCATGTTCAATAAAATCTACTTACTTCTGGGTATTGGCCTGTTAATACTTGCCTCAAGTTGTGGGCATGTAGATGCCGAAACTGTCAAGGATAAACCAAAAAAAGGTGAAGAACGAATAGGTGTTCCAACAGAAAAAAAGAAGCATCTCAATATAAACGTTCTTCTTGATCTTTCGGATCGTATTAATCCGAATATCAATCCAAAGTTTCCTGGGCAGAAAGAAAGAGATATCGCCGTAGTAAAAACACTTTGTCAAGCTTTCAAGAATAATGTGGACGCCTTTAATGCGTTTAAGGCAGAAGCGAAAATGAATGTGTTCTTTCACCCTGAGCCAAACAATGCCGAAGTTGCCGACATTGCTAATAAACTTAATGTTGCCTGTCAGGCAGGTACTTCTGCAAGTGCAGCGAAACGAAATAAACAGATCTATCAAACGCTTGATGGCAACTTTTCTTCTGGTTTGAACCAAATCTATGACCTGGCTATTCAGAGCGAAAATTATCCAGGTTCAAATATTTTTCGATTTATGAAGGATGAGGTGAAAAGGTGTGTAGAAAGTCCTTCCGTGTATAGAAACGTTCTGGTTATCCTAACGGACGGATATGTGTATTATGAAAACGAAAAGTATCAAGAAGCCAACCGGTACTCCTATATCGAACGAAATTTTGATCATTTTAAGCGGTTTAGAGACAGAAAATTATTACAAAGTGATTTCGAAAAAAAAGATTACGGTTTAATAAAGGTCAATGATAACCTAAAGGATCTTGAAGTGCTAGTCCTGGAGCTATCGCCTCCAACAAATAGCCCGGTGGACTATGATATTTTGAAGAAGTACTGGGCGAAATGGCTTACAGAAATGGGTGTGAAAAAGTTCGATGTATTGAAAACTGAGCAACCTGTTTATACCCAAAAGAAGATCAGTGAATTCCTGGCTACAGGGTTGTAAAAAATCATCACCCATCTACTCTCAACGCTTATCGAGGAATTAAATGAGAAGAACAATTCTGACATTTACAGTGGTGTTTTTGCAGCTCCTTTTCTATTCCTGTTCTACTGACAATACCGTTATGATCTGTGTAAGCCGCACTTCCTTTAAATATCACTCCAAGCAGTGCAAAGGGATGCGTGCCTGTACACATGAAATAGAAAAAGTAACAATAGCAGAAGCCGAAGCCATGGGGAAAACACCCTGTGGTTTTTGCTATTGAGGATTTCTTAAGTTTCATGTTTGTGGAGAATGCAAGGAGGATTAGGCATCTAAAGAAATTCTTTTCATTCTACCATTGCGAGAAAGATTGTTGATAGTGGCTTTTTATATATGATTTACTATGAATGGCTTTGACTTCAAATAATTACTTACTTAGGGCTCGACAAATAAGAAAATCCCTGGATAATATAAAGTGTAATAATGGATGAAAACAAAAATTGGTAAAATATTTTACTATCTTAATTTCAAATCCAAAGGGGAACTAGATCTTCATAACACATAGATTTGCCTTACCCAAACTATTTTTTTATATAATGAATAGCTGCTTATGTTATCTGCATTGCCTTACCATCAAAAAACGACTGTTTATTTTAAGGAACAAAGCTCCGTCTGGCAAGCATTTGCCAGCCATACCCTTAAAGCCGAACAGCTAAAGGAATTTAAGACAGACCTTCTTAAAAACACGTATCATTTCGACGAGACATCGGAGGTTGCCTTATACCAGAAAGTGGCCCTGGCAAAGGAGAAGCTGGGTCTTTCGTTCCCTGTGAAGCTGTACCAAGCGCAACATAGCGAAGAGATGAATGCCAGCATTGTGTATATAAATGAAGAGGCCCATATCGTCTTCAGTGGTAAACTGATAGCAACGCTGACGGATGAAGAGTTGCTTGCTATTATTGCCCATGAATTGAGCCATGTACAACTGTATTCGCAATTCAACGGTGAGATAGAAGTTACAGACCGAATCATTACCGCCATTGGGAATCATGCCGGCAGCACACCCGCCCATTATGAGACGGCCCGTTTATTTAAACTTTATACCGAGATCTTTTGCGACCGTGGGGCTTACCTGGTAACCGGAGACTACCGGCCTATTATTTCTTCGCTGGTAAAATTGGCTACCGGACTTCAGACCATTAATGCCGACAGCTATATCAAACAGGCAGAGGAAATTTTTGCCTCCGATGCCAAAACAAAAACCATGGGTGTGACGCATCCGGAGAACTTTATCCGAGCCCGCGCCATTTGGCTGTGGCATAAGAAGGGCTATGAGGCAGAACAGCAAATTAAGGATATGATTGAAGGCCAGACCAGCTTAGACGAACTGGATCTTTTTCAGCAACAAGCCATTACTGCCCTCACTATGGAGATGATTCAACTTTTACTCTATCCATCCTGGATGCAGACAGCGCAGACCATTGCTTTGGGCAAACAATATTTCGGTTCTTTAGCATTGGAAGGTTTGCCTGACAAAGCAGCACTGGCAGCCCGCATTGAGATCCTGCATACACACCTGCAAGAATATCTTGCTTACGTTATTTATGATTTTGCTACTACGGACAAGACACTGGAAGATGTGCCGCTGGGTTATGGATTTTTTCTTGCTGATGAATTAAACCTTAGTGCTGCTTTTGCCTCCGCCATTAAAAAGGAAAGGAAGCTGACGGATAAAAAAATAGCCAGCCTGAAAAAGAAAACGCTTGCCGAATATCACCAGCAGGTGATGGAACTAGCTTAATTACCACGTCTTACCATTTCTTTCACGCTTATCCTCTTTACTTACATGCATACCACATTCCAACAATACCTGCAATCTGCTTTTTTGTCGGGCCCTTGGTCAACCGATGAGGTTATTGAATTTGTATTGCCCCTTTTTGAAGAAGTGTTAAGTTTTCACGAGAACAACGAGGTAGGCTCTTTTGAGAAGCCTGACACCGTTTTTCTAACGAACGGGCGGCTTGATATTGACGAGGCTCACACACACGCACCAGCACTTCAGTTGGCTGCCGTGCAGGCCCTGCTGGACCATCAGCGAATTCAAGGCTACACCATTACTGAAAAAATACTTCTGGACGAAGATATTAATCAAAATAAGGCTACCATTGTCAACCTGCAAATACATACACGTCGCGACGAGCCTTTTCAACATCCTGTGTACCTCCCAGGCTACCTGTGCTACGAGATGAAGGTTGGACACCATGATGCACAGACGGATATATTTTGCCTTGGGCTAATCCTGGGCAGCGTGGTGATGGGGCTTGATCTTTATGACGAGGCTGATCTTAACCAGTTTGCTGTTTACCGGAACCAACCCGCCGGATTGAATCCCCGGATGCATCCCACTTTATGCGCCCTGGTAACGGAAATGACAGAGCTTGACAGAAGCCGGCGCAGCCGCGACCTGGCTGAAATTGTTCAGCGGTTAAAACATTACCGCGACTATGATCCGCAACGGGAAATTGATCTTTCGGCAGTGGCTGCCTTCCAGATAAAAAAGCCAACCGAACGGAAAGGTTTTATTCTTTCCAAACTGCGCAACCGGCTGTTTGACACCAGCCGGCGCAACCGCCTGTTGTATTACAAGCCAAACACCCGGTTTGTGAACCTTACGGTGAGCAGTGTGCCGATGGTATTGCATTATCAAAGTATCAATCCACAATTACTTTTTACCTGGAATGAGGAAATCTCCAAATTGATTGTTAGTCAAAGAGATCTTTCGCTAAACAAGTACCTGCGGTTTGAAGATCACCCTTACCTGAACTCACAGCTTAACAGCATTCGGCAGACGTCGGAGAATGATAAAAAGGAGTACGGGTTCAGCCAGTTAAAGCTGGTCGTTGCTTTTTTACATTGGCACAACCTGAAAGAGGATGTAAACGAACGGATACAAAGCCCTTTGCTTTTATTGCCTGTAGAACTGGAACGGAAAAAATCGCTTAAAGAAGAGCGTTTTACCCTTAAGATCATCGATAACGCTGCCATCATCAACCCTGTCTTGTCCAATTATCTAAAGGAATTGTATGGGATTGTACTTCCTGAAAGCATTGACTTTGATGATACCAGCATGGAGCAGTTTTACCAATACCTGCAGGCCCAGATTGATGCGGCAAAACAAGGTGTGAAACTGAATTATATAGACAAGCCCCGGATCAAAATCGTGCATTCTATTGCCCGCCAAACCATCAACAACTACCGCAAGCGGCTGAAACAAAAAGGCACACCTGCCTTTCACCAGGTGGATTACAGTTATAGCGAAGAGAATTACAAGCCGCTAGGCCTGGAGCTTTTCCGGCAAAAAATAGCGCCGCGGCAAAGTACACTGGAGTTCCTACTGGGAGATGCTTTTGCTCCTGCTCCTTCGAATTTTGCTGCCAACGGCGATGCCGTGAAAAGTACTTTTCAACTGACCGAAGGAGACAGCAATCCTTATAGCTGGGACTTTGACATATGCAATGTTGTATTGGGAAATTTCAATTACAAAAAAATGAGCCTGGTTAGCGATTACAACAAGGCGATTGATAATGGCGTTGAGCACCCGGTTTTTAATCAATTATTTAGCAGCCAAGCAAAAGAGCAGGCGCCTGAAACCGTTGTTAACAACCCTGCGGAGTGGTATCATGTTATCACTGCAGATCCGACGCAAGCCAAGGCGGTTCTGCATAGCCGGACAGGCAAGAGCTATATTATACAAGGTCCGCCCGGTACAGGTAAAAGCCAGACGATTACCAACCTGATCGCTGACTTCCTGGCACAAGGAAAATCCGTTCTTTTTGTATGTGAAAAAAGGGCAGCCCTTGACGTTGTTTATCACCGCCTGCAGCAAAATCAACTGGCGGAGTTGTGTTGTTATATCCACGACAGCCAGGGTGATAAAAAGGAATTCATCAAAGACCTGCGCATGATCTATGATGATTTTTTAAAGAACAAAATGGATCTTCCCTCTATTACGGCACAGCGCAAGATTGTTCTTGAACAATTACTCCTGCAAATCGATATCCTGCAGCAATATCATCATCTGCAACGATCTGTAAACGATGGAGCCGGCGTGCGCACACGCCACCTTATGGAGACGATCATTAAGCTGAAAGCTCATATTCCGAAGCCGGATATGCTTACCGGCACCCCTATTCCATCTTATCAACGGTGGGTGGAATTTGGTGAAGCCATCCAACAACTGGGAAAATCATTGGAAGAAACCGGTGCCGAACCCGCCCTGGCACAACATCCTTTTCGTAACCTTGGCGTTGCTGTTGTGTCATCTGACAATCCATTTGGTTTGATGGATAGCCTGGTTAGCCATTCACACCATTCTATACAACAGCTTTCAGACATTATCGCCCAACACAACATTCCCTTACAACATGCTGAGAAGCTAGCGCATATCAAAAACCTGATCGAAGATTCGGTTGTGCTAGAGCCGTTGGCGCAGAGTAAAAACCTGAAGCTGGTAGATATTTCGAATGAAGAAGCAAAGGCATTTGAAAATGCTTTTAAAGCCTATAAAAAAGTGCAGCAATCTTATGAGGATATGCTTGCCAACAACAAACGCTGGTTAAAGAAATTTGAGAGGCAGGAAGTGGAACAGGCACTTGCACTGGCGCAAAAGCATGAAAAATCCTTCTTTAGCTTTTTCAATGGCAGCTGGCGTCGATTGAAAAAACAGCTGAAGGAATCCTATGATTTTGCATCACATGCTGTAAAACCTGATTACAGTGCCATCCTGACCCAACTACAGGAAGAATACCAGGAGCAGGAGCGGCTTAACCGCACAAAGGCAGAACTCCAGGAGCACTATCGAATACAGAATCCTGAAGAGACTTATATTGGTATTGAATCGTTGCGGGGGAAACAGGGAGATAAAGAAATTGATTTCCTTTTACAGCATCCGCAGGCAAACGAGGTTGTACTACAGTTAAGTAAACTCAATAACTCGCTGCACCAACTGGAATTACAGCTAAAGCAATGTTTGTATGGTTATGATGAAAAGTCTCTTTCGCAGATCAAAGACGAGATCACAACAATCTATCATAATGCTGACACGCTGAAAGACCTGTTACCAAGCCTGCGACGCTTTTGTGTATTACCGCAGGATATACAAAACCTTATCCGAAAGCTGCCACTAACACCCTTGCAAGCAGAAGCAGCCATGGCGCATAAAACCCTGGAAGCCATGTATGAAAGACATCATACTTTTTCCACCATCAATTACAATGTACTGCGTTCCTGTGTCAATGATATTGAGAAGTGCTACAAGGAGCTTCTTCGCCTGAACAGCGCCTACATCCGCGCTGAACGCCGCCATCGTTTCCTTCAGCATTATGAGATGAGCAATACCGCTGCCAGTGTATTACCACCTGAACAAAGGCAATTAAAAAAAGACTATCTCGAAGGGCGGCGTATCCTGGAACACGAGATGAGTAAAACTATGCGGTATAAAAGCATTCGCGAACTGGCCTCGAATGAAAGCGGCAAGGTGTTAAAGGATATTAAGCCGGTGTGGTTGATGAGTCCTTTAAGTGTGAGTGACAGTCTGCCACTGGATACCCGGTTTTTTGATGTAGTAATTTTTGATGAAGCCAGTCAAATAACGTTGGAAGAAGGCATTCCTGCACTCTACAGAGCTCCACAGACCATCATTGTTGGCGATGACAAGCAAATGCCGCCCAGTAACTTTTTTAATGCCAAAGTGGAAGATCCAGAAGACTTGGAGACTATTGAAGGAGAGACAGAAGATGAAATTCTGAGTTCAGATGCTGATAGTCTTTTGGTACAGGGGGCACGAAAACTTCCCAGCACGATGCTAAGCTGGCACTATCGCAGCCGGTATGAGACGCTGATCAGCTATTCGAACCACGCCTTTTATGAAGCGGGACTGCTTACCGTGCCGGATAAGACCATTCACCAACAGGAAAAGCCATTGCTTGAAATTGGGCAGCCGGAAGAAGGTCTGCAAACAGCAAAACAGCTTTTAGGGGGCAGCATCAGCTTTCATTATCTGCCCAATAGCATTTATGAAGCCAGAAGTAACCAGGGTGAGGCAAAATACATTGCTTACATGGTGAAACAGTTGTTGTGTGAAAACATAAAGGAAAGTATTGGTATTGTAGCGTTCAGCCAGGAGCAACAAGGTGTGATTGAAGAAGCGATCAGCGAACTGGCCTCAACAGATAAGGTTTTTGAAGAAGTATTGGAGAAAGCTTATAACCGTAAAGATGAAGGACAGTTTACGGGACTCTTTGTAAAGAACCTAGAAAATGTTCAGGGTGATGAAAGGGACATCATTATCATGAGTGTGTGTTATGGCCACGACAGCAATAAAAAGATGTTCATGAATTTTGGCCCGATCAACCGCAAAGGTGGTGAGAAGCGCCTTAATGTGATCTTCAGCCGAGCAAAAAAACACATGGCGGTGGTTAGCAGTATCCGCTCGCAACATGTTACCAATGATTATAACGAAGGTGCCAGCTATTTTAAACGTTTCCTACATTACGCTGAAATGGTTAGTACCGGCAATATGCGGCTGGCCAGGATTATTCTCGATGGCTTGATTAATAGCGACCGACACGGCAGTGAAACAAAACACGAGCTTTCTGTAACGACAACGCAACTCAAAAAGACTCTGGAAGCAAACGGCTATGTAGTTGATGAACAAATCGGGCAAAGTAGTTTCAAGTGCTCCCTCGCTGTGAAGAAGAGTGAAAAGGATGAGCAATACTGTCTAGGTATTTTGGTGGACGATGATGATCATTACCGAAATGATGACCTGGTAGAGCAGTATTTTCAACGACCTTCTCTACTACAGGCATTCGGATGGAAAGTAGTAAATGTTTATGCAAAAGATTGGCTGGAAGATGAAGACAAGGTGTTGCGTATGCTTTTGAAGCAATTAGAAGCTGATTCGGAAGAAACAATAGCGGCTGAAGAGCCGGTAAAAAAGGATACTTCTTCAGCTGAAGAAGATACCGGAATAGCGTTTATTGTTTTACATTCTGCTGACGGGAGCCGATTCTGGCAAGTGGCGCAAGAGGATTTGCAATTGCAGATACGATTTGGAAAGGTAGGAAGCCGGGGTCTGGTGGAGGTGAAATCGTATGGGTCTGTGGAGGAAGCGGAAAAAATAAAAGAACAATTGTTAAAGGAGCAGTTGGAACGAGGGTATAAGACTGTGGAGTAAGACTTGGTTATAGTAAAGCAGGATGTTTGATAAATTGATTCGAACAAGTCAGAAAGTGTTCTTTAGATAGTGGTTTGTTATTTTGCGTTATCCTCTATTTACGTTCAACTTCTTTGTGTATAAACTAGCTAAGTGCCCATGGAATCTTCATTTTTTATTCCGAAACAGGAAACTGCATTTCTACATCTTACCCGCCCGCTGGTGTTTTTCGATCTGGAGACCACCGGTATTGATCCCCTCAGGGACAGGATCGTAGAAATCTATGCCGTGAAGGTGTATAAAGATGGAAGACAGGAGGAGATTCATCACTTGGTCAATCCTACTGTGCCGATACCTACCGGTGCCAGTGCTGTTCACGGCATCACCGATGCGGACGTAGCCGACAAGCCGACGTTTGCTGACCTGGTGGAAGTGCTGGCAGATTTTTTCCGCGGGTGTGATCTTGCCGGTTACAATATCAAAAAGTATGATGTACCGATGCTGGTGGAGGAATTTGGCCGCTGCAAAAAATACCCGATCAATTTCAACGAGGTAAAACAGGTGGATGTGATGGGGATTTACCATAACAAAGAGAAGCGTGACCTTTCCGCCGCGGTGAAGTTTTACCTGGAAAAGGATCATTCTGAAGCACATTCGGCCAAGGCGGATGTACAGGCGACGATGGCTATTTTAAAGCGACAGTTGCTGTTGTACGATGATCTGGAGGCGGATACCGATTTTTTACACAATTACCTTGATGCAGGCAAGAACGTGGACCCGCACTGGAAGTTTGTGCGTGACGAGGCGGGAAGGATCGTTTTCAATTTTGGCCAGCATAAGGGAGTTGAGGCCTGTACGCAACCCAAGTACCTGAAGTGGATGATTGAGGAGGGAGATTTTGCTACCACCACCAAGATGGTGGCCAATAAGATCTACCGGCACTGCCTGTGGGAAGCGGAGATCAAACAATGGCTGGCAGCGCAAAAGCTACTGGAAGAGATGGCGGTGGCGGCTGCCTTGTATGCAACAGCAAAGGGGAAGGAGGGGGTGTACCCATTTTCGGTTAGCCGGGAAGGGGAGAAGCTGACGATCACCTACCAGGGAGAACCGCCGGTGGGGTATACGTTTGTGAATGGGGATGCTCTCCAGATTTTAGTACGACTGTTGGAAGAGCGGTTGGGGAATGGTTAAGAGACAATAGGCAACTGGCAATTGGCAATTGGCTTTGTGTGGCCTGATACAGTTTATAAAAGCCTGTATGTTTGGCAGCGAAATTAGCCGGATGCGTTGCGGGGGTGGACTGATGATTGGTTTTTTGATGACCGGGCTAGAAATATCCAATTCCCCCGGGCTGTTTCCGGGCAAGAGGGAGGGCTCTTATGGTACATTTTCTGTTTATGCTCCTTAATAGGCATAAAAAGAAGTAGTGACCTGTTTTTCGTTAACCAGGATCCGCAGGTTTTCGTAACTGATTGAAAATCATCTAATCGTTAGTTAATTAGCATCCGGAACCTGCTTAACCGCAGACTTCTGAAGGAGGAAGACAAGCCAGCCACTATTGCACAGGTTTTATTTGACTGGCAACCAATGTGATAAACTATCCACGAGGGCTCCTGGTTGACGGCAATCGTGCGATTTCTTTGATCATTGCGCAAATGAAGTGACTTGTGATGCCAAAAGCGGTTTGAACCCTTCTACTAGCCGGTGTTGTGTTATGGCCCGGCGGCAGGTGCGGACGAATGAAATCGTTGTTCTTCAGTTTTCGAGAAATGGATTGAATTCCTTTAGCGGACGGGGAAGAAAATATCCCTTTATGCATGCCTGGTTCCGGACACAAATCTGAATATGAAGGCGGGATGTGATTTCTGTTCCCGGATAGGCTTCTTTTCCTTCCGGAAAGGCGCAGCGAATTGTATCATATGCAGGCTTCCCTTCACGTTTATTTGATTCGTGGACGTATTTGATTACAGCACAATCAAGCGCACGGTTGGCGTCTTTATTCTCCGGCATTTTGGCCCCGCTTTCTTCCGAAAGCTTTTTTAGTCCCTGGTAGGCTGAACCCAGAATGGCAAGTGCTTCGGCGTCCACTAAATTCAAACAATTTCCCAGTTCGATGATGGCTCCTAAAACAAATGGGGTTTTGACCGGCCGTTTATTGAATTGTGTTCTTGCAGCGCTTTCTTTTGCATAGTCGAGGGCCCGTAAAGGATTCTGTTCCCAAAAATAAACCCCTTCGGCCAGCCAGTCCCATGGATTGGTACTCGGCTGTAAATCGTCCCTGCCGTTTAAAACACGAAGTCCCACCTCCCTGTCGCAGCTATGAAAGCCAATTACGCTGAAGGGATGATGGTGTGTCACCGGAACTTACTTTTTCTTTTTTGTGGCCTTCGTAGAAGTTGTTGCAGGAAGAATACCGGCATCTCTCAAGAATTTTAAGGCGCTTTCCTTTGATTTGGCTGCATTTTGTGTTGCTTTTTCAATGGTGCGAACCTGTTCTTTGATACTGATAGCTGTCATGGCAAACCGGTTTAATTGTCAATATAGCACGGAAATAGTGCCAATTCCAAATTGCGAGCTGCAAAACTACCTCGTGCCAGTGAATTTTTTATAAACAAGCGTGGAAAACTATTTTGCACACCTGTGCGCCGGTGCCTGAGAAGGAGCAGAGAGGGTTGAGGGTTGAATTATTAATTTTGGGCTCATCCCGTGGCTGTGCGGGTAGTGCCAGTGGCAGGTATCTTGGTTTGTGCTATCACGGATAAGCCAGCATGTGAATACACCCTGGTTTGCATTATGCAGCTTATAGGTCATGATTTTTTTACCATCCTGGGCATTTCTTACTTTCGTGCCTACGTTCGCATTGTTCGACGCCAGCTTCTTCGAAAAAGCTACCACGGGCTATTCTATACTTACGTCCTTATGCCGTTTTGGTACCAGCAGGGATTCTTTTTCGAACTGTTACGGTTGAAAGCAATCCGTATCAAATTCGCGATTCGCGAATTGTGGATTCCCTTGTGATATACTAAAAAAGAAGCTATGCAACCACACCGGTCATACGCCTTTTGGATATTGCCATTTACGCCGTCGTTGGTGTTTCAATAGCCATTTGTGTGGGGGCCGCACCAACAACAGGGAGTAAGGAAAACGTGTTAATGTAAAGCGGTATGTCCGATGTCATCACTCTTCAATTCTTCATCACCCTTCTCCAGTGAGTATCAATCTCTCCAGTTGCTCAACCGTCGCATATCATCATAAGTCCGTCATATATCGATAGCTGCACTGTGGCATCCGCACCAAGGATCCGAGCGCTAGCATGTCACCGAGTGAAGTGCGGTGTCCCGGTTGTCAGCCTTTTCTTTTTTCGTTACTTCCGTCCACTTCTTCCTCTGCCAGGCTGGTGTGCACCCCGATGCCGAAATACCGGCCGCCGGCGTGGGCGGTGCGGAGGGCAAGGATCAGTTCTTCGGCACTGCAATTTTTCGTGATAAACCCATCGGCGCCGGCACGAATCATCAGTTGCACTTCTACGGGGCTTTCAAAATCGGAGGTGGCCAGCAGTTTTATACCGGGGTAGTGCTGTTTGACCCAGGCAGCGGTATCGATACCGTTGCCTTGCGGCAGGGAAACATCGATCATGACCAGTTGTGGCTTGTGGGTTTGGAGCTTTTCGATCAGCCCGCGGCCAGTGGTAACGCCACCGGTAAGGATAAAGGAGTCAGGCGCCTGGCTGGTAAGTAATGCTTTAATGCCCCGGTAGAAGATAAGGGAGTGATCGGCCACCAAAAGATCGATTGGCGGGTCGGAAGGCTTTTGGAGGGGGAGGTGGGCTGTTTCGGCGATTTTGGCCGCGAGCAGTTGCCGGTAAATTTCAGTTTCGAAAACATGTTCCATGGCAGTTGTTTGGATAGACAAAATAAGGAACATCTTGCCGGTTGCAGCTCCAGCAACCTTGTTGAAGGTAAGTTTCCCGAAAGGCGGAAAAAAGACGTGTTCAAACTCTGAAGTAGTGCGGTGTTGAAAACGGGAATAGTTTTGATCGTGTGAACCCGATTATGTGACGATAAAAACAAACTGACGTATGCTATCCAAAACAGATTTGACAAAGGTGTATGAAACTCTCCTGAGTATTCCCGGCATGAATGAAGTGGTAAAGATTGATCTGAAACTGCCTCGTAAACAGGTGCTTCTCTTAAGCAAAGTGATCGAGCGGGGACTAACGGAAAATGGGGATGAAAAAGAGCCTTCCATTCTCCAGTTGGCCACCCCGGAGGTGAGGACAGAACTTGGAAAAGTAGTGGATGATTTGCTTCAAAAAGGAGGGCTGACGGAGATGAACGAGAAGCTCAAATCCTTTGAGTAAAAACAGTAATATTTTCAGCTGTATTTGCTGCCTGTTGATGCCACTTGGGGCAGGCAATTTCTTGTAATAGAACGGGGGCAGAAGAGCAGAAGATTTTTGCCCCCGTTAGATGAAAAGGATGGTGGCATTTCATGAAGTCAGATGATAGAAAAGCTTACTGGTGGTGGAACAAAAAAAGGGCTCACAGGAGCCCTTCATCTGCAAAGGAATAATACTCTTCTGAAGAAAGGATAAGGTGGTCCAGTACTTTGATATCCAGGAAAGCGCCGGCACCCTTGATTTTCTGCGTTAGCTCTTTATCCTGGCGGGAAGGCTTTAGCGCACCGGAAGGGTGGTTGTGCGAAAGGATGAGCGAAACAGCATTCACTTTCAAGGCAGCCGTGTAAATCAATCGCGGATCTGCCACTGTTCCGGTGATGCCGCCAGAGGACACATTGAAGAGACAAAGTACCCGGTTGGCCCGGTTCGGGAACAAGACTTTGAACTGCTCCACCAGGTCCATTTTGCCTTCTTCCCAGAGCTCTTTCAGCACGTGGTAAGTATCTAAGGAGGAAGAAATCAGGGGCCGATCGGAGGCTTCCACTTTTGATTTGTAGATCAACTCAACTTCAGCTACCTGGGACATCAGCCCCTGCAAGGTTTTCTTTTCCATAATCTTTGGTTTGAGGTTTGAAAAATTGATTATGGAACCTCTACCGGTGCGATGCTTTCAACAGGCGCAAGGAGGAACGGAATAAATTAAAGCTGAAGCAATAACGGAAAACATTTTTTTATGCCGTAGTTCCTTGCCAGCCTTTGAAAGGGAGTGCCGAACTTTGTGCAGTCAATCAGTGAATACCAAGCTTCTTTTACATTACCCTATCTTAAGTAAAGTAAACCGCCCGAAGGGAGGCAATTTTTCGTGTTCCTACAAAGAGGTTTGTTGTTTGGTGTTGCAGAATGAATTGCTCAATAACGGCGGCAATGTGCGGGGTCTTATCTTTGCCGGCCCATGGCAGCCGAATCTACCATTCTTCACACCCTTTATGCGATTGTCAAAGAAGATCCGCAACCGACAGCGTATCCCTGTAGACCCAGAGAACTGATCCTGCGTCTGGAGCAGGACTGGCACACAATTCAGGCGCAACTGAATCAATTGGAAAATGAAGGGTACATCCGCACCCGGCAATCGCCTGGTGGGTTGTTCTGGACATTTGCTGCAACTGCACTCCCTGCATACGTACCATCCCGGCCTGTGGATAGGCATTGCCTGTTGACATGTTAACCGCGTTATCAAAAAAACTTCTTTTCGGCTCTGATGTTGCAGATCATTAACCTCGAAAATTAACAGCAGACCTGCCTGAGAAGGGTAGCCTGTTTGCCCGGGCCCCTGAGGGACTAGAATAATTTTTTAGGTATATAGATGCATACAATCGTTTTACACTTGAAAGTAACAAATACGTGACAGCAGGGTGGACTACACACGATTTAAGTCGTTTAGGCTCGTTTTGAAGAATTTCTTTAAAGATAAATCTAATTTTACTTGGTTTGAGCAGCAAATGGTAGAAACTAAGTTACCTATGAAATAACGTCGGTGCAAGCGATCGATTTAGCCGGAGGTGCAGTAAAACAACTCCCATTGGTACTCAATTTTTTGCCGTGCTCGATTTGGCTACATTCCTTAATGGAAATGATGGTGATGTTTGATTTTGGGAATCTGTTAGTTGTCAGTAAATCGATCCATTTCGTCTAAAACATGCCTAACGTATACCTGTAGAGCCTCTGCATATTAGCTCACCTGGGATGAATTCATGTGTGCATATTACATCCACTGTTGTTGATTTGAGTTGATCCAACAGAATTGAAACGGCCGTTTTTCCTATTTTTTCTATGGGCTGGCGGATGGCAGAAATACCCGGTGGATAAATATCAAAAAGTTCGTGATCGTCAAAGCATAAAACCGCCATGTCACCGGGTATACGGATATTGAATTTCTGGAAGCTTTTCAAACCCTGAATACATAAATAATTGGTGGTAAAAAATAAGGCATCCAGTTCTGGTGTTTGAAGAATATATGATTCGATCAATCTGCTTACTTGTTCTGCTGGTGTTCGGTATGGAATCTTAAGTATGCGTTCATTGCTTGTTTGTACTCCTCCTTCATGCAAAAATTCCTTGAACGCTTTTTCGCGGTAATTCATCTGGGTCTGCCCTAAATCTACAGTAACGAGCCCAATGTTTGTATACCCTCTTTCTAGAAGATGTTTCATGCCTTCGTAAATGCCTTTGCTGTCATCAACAAGTACATGGCTTAAATCCAATTCAGGAAAATAACGGTCGATCAAAATCACGGGCTTGTTCTTTTCACTGATAGCAATAAGATTATCTTCTATGCCTTCCACCGGCGTAATGATATAGCCATCAACCTGCCGCTGGTAGAGCATTTCTATCAGTTCAGCACAGTTGGCAGGATCGTTTTTCGTGCTGCAGTAAACAACCCTGTACCCATACGTCTTCAGTTCATCTTCGATGATGCTGGCAATGGAAGCATAAAAAATATTAGAGATGTCTTCTACCAAAAGGCCGATTATTTTCGATGATCCGGTGCGTAAGCTAACCGCAACCTGATTCGGGGTATAGCCGGCCTTTTTTGCAATCAACAATACCTTTTGGGCAAGCGCACTGCTGATTCGCCTGTTTTCTTCTTTTCCATTCAGTATAGTAGAAACGGTGGATGGTGCCACGCCGGCCATTCTTGCTATATCTTTAATGGAAAGCTTGTTCATGATGCGTTTGAAGTAAGCATGGTTTTGATCATCGTAAGCTCTGTCTCACACAGTTCAAGTGCAACGTTAAAAGAAATTCGTTAGCTGTAAAAAAAAGCATACTAAATTGATAAAATCTTCCACTATTTCAACAATCTGTTCAATTTTGGCTGGAGCATTGTTTGAACCAACCTTTTAACATTACAACGGCAAGGTAGCCTTTTATAAAAACGTGTTCCCAGTAGTATTTTCCCAGCTCAGATACTGGCTGTAAGGCGGCTTGCCTGGCAACCATGCAAAAATTGGTTCAATTGAGGGGTGAGGATGAATACAGAATTCTATACAAACAAAAACCATTCTTTCGATGGAGGAAAAGAGATGATCAGGTTACTTCTACTAGGAATGTTCTTTCTTAATGTTTGATCATGGTAAAAGGTAAACAGTATTTTTCGTTCAGGAAATTGTGTAGCAGGGTCTTTTTTCTGCCTATTTTATTGCTGGCCTGTACCGCCTCAGCCCAGAAAGCCTATTTTATTGATGGCTACCACGGTGGTGTTTACGGGCATTACCCACGGTGGTACACCCAATTCATTGTGGATAAGCTAAAAGAAAACCCGTTCTGGAAGATCAACCTCGAAATTGAGCCCGAAACCTGGGACTCGGTTTTGGTGCGGGAGCCCGCAGCCCTGAAAGAACTACAACAGCTTTTTGCTGACCAGTCACTGACCGGTCGGATTGAATATGTCAGTCCTGCCTATGGTCAGCCCTATTTGTACAATATCTCCGGCGAAAGCATTATTCGTCATTTTGACTATGGCATCAAAAAAGTGCGGGAGTATTTCCCGGGAGCTGTGTTTACCACCTATTCTTCCGAAGAACCCTGTTTCACCAGTGCCCTGCCGCAGATCCTGGCTTCTTTCGGATACAAATATGCCTCGTTAAAAAATCCCAACACCTGTTGGGGAGGTTATACCAGGGCATATGGAGGTGAACTGGTGAATTGGATTGGCCCTGATGGTACAAAGCTGATCACTGTACCGCGTTATGCAACAGAGGGCCTGCTGCCCAACTCAACCTGGCAGACGGAAGCCTGGGTCAACTCGCCGAAGTATATAAAAGATGCGCTGAATTATGGCATTAAAAATCCGGTGGCAATGACATTGCAGGATGCCGGCTGGCGCAACGGGCCCTGGATCGGGAATGGTGACCGGGGCTATCAGCCAACGGAGTATATAACCTGGCGTGATTATATTGCCAATGCCTCTATCAAAACACCCAACCAGGACTGGAAGTTTTCGCAGGAAGATTTGCTGGTAAGTCTTGTTTGGGGTTCGCAGATTCTGCAAAAACTATCACAGCAGATAAAAGTATCGGAGAACAAGCTTGTGATGGCCGAAAAGCTTGCCGCTTTATCAAAGGTTTATCACAAATCTCACTGGCCGCAAACAGCCATCGATGAAGCCTGGAGAACGCTTATGCTGGCGCAGCACCACGACTGTTGGATTGTGCCTTACAATGGAAAACCTGGTAACAACTGGGCCGACAAGGTAGCGGTGTGGACAGGTGTTACCAACCGAATCAGTGACAGCATCACACGACATGCTTTCAACAGTGAAGCTAAAGCCACCAACACCATCAAGGTTTACAACACAACCGGGAGCGTTCGCAATGAACTGGTAAAACTTGCGTTGCCCATGGATAGTGATGTAGCCAACTTCAGCATCGTTGACGACAAAAACAAAGAGGTACTAACCCAGGTGTTAACAACTAAGGAACAAACAGGTACCGTTGCTTATTTCAAAGCGAAGGTTCCTGCACTGGGTTACAGCACTTATAAGATCGTCAGCAAGAAACCTGCGGCAACAAAGGGGGCGCAAGCCGCTGTACTGGTAAATGGCCATGTTGTGCTGGAAAACGATTTTTACAAACTGGTTATCGACAAATCGAAAGGTGGTACCATCAAGAGTTTGATCGCTAAAAAACTGGGCAACAAAGAAATGGTTGATGCTGGGCATGAGAGGGGCTTTAATGAACTGCGAGGGAATTTTTATAATAATGGTGGTTTTCATTCCAGTACCGAAAGTCCCATAACCGTTACCATTGTCGAAAATGGTCCAGCAGTGGTAAAGGCCGAAATAAAAGGCGAACTGTTATCACACCCCTATACACAAACCATTACCTTAAAGCAAGGTGACCGAAAAATTGATTGTCATCTTACAATCAACTGGAAAGAAAACATTGGCATTGGCAGTGATTACAAGCAGAAAGGCGGCTTGGATGCGAAAGACTATACAAAACCATTTTATGATGACAGCCAAAAACTGCTCGCTTTGTTCCCTGTGAATTTTTCATCGCAAGCCATCTACAAGGATGCCCCTTTCGACGTAACGGAAAGCAAGTTGGAGAATACGTTCTTTACCCGTTGGGACAGTATCAAACACAACCTGATGGTAAATTGGGTGGATGTGTATGATGCCAAAAATGATTTTGGTCTTGCACTGTTCACTGACCACACCACCACCTATACGCATGGCGAAAATTTTCCATTCGGGCTGAATGTGCAATATTCGGGTGCCGGTCTTTGGGGAAGAAATCATACGATCACAGGTCCTACAGAAATCAGCTATGCCCTTGTGCCGCATGCCGGTAAGTGGGATAAGGCACGGATTTCTACGGAAGCCGTGTCCTGGAATGAACCCTTGGTGGCATCAACAACAGGGACAACTAGTGCCATGAACAAATCACTGGTGGATGTATCCGGAACGGGTTTCCAGGTAACGACGGTACTGGTTGACGGCGCCGATCTCCTGGTCAGGCTTTTTAATGCGGAAGGCGATGACAAAAGCAAAAAGGTTTTTATTGGCGGCAGTGCTTCGGGTACCGAATTGATTGAATTGAATGGTACCGTAAAAAAAGCCGTCCGTTTGCAAAAGATCAAATCCAACTCGGTGATCCATGTTGCGATGCCTCGTTTTGGATTGCGTACCATCCGGCTGAAGAACTTTAAGGGGAATTGACAGCAACCTGACGAAGCCAAGAATCACCAGGTAACCTGCATTAACATCACTCAAATAAGGGTACTAAGCACCTGCTGGCAGTATCTTTTGACTTGCATCTGAAATGATACCTGCCTCGCTGTTGCCAGACTGCAAATGTTTCCTGCTGGGCCTTTATGCAGAAGATGACAGCGTCTGCAACTCAAATTTTTTTTTCGGAAAACCTCTAACGCCTTGTTTTCACAACAGCACGCAGTAGTGGTAAAAGGAAGACATGGTGACGTTAGTTTGAAAGCATTCAGAACATGACCAGACGTATACTTGCCTTTGTCGCCTTTTTTGTTCTTTTTCTTGCCGCTTCTGCACAACAACCGGCGACAAACACAAAAATTTCTTTAAATAGTAGTAGCCCTCATATAGTGTGGCAGGTTAAGCCCCAGGCAGAGGTAAAGGCTTCCGGACATGAGCTCTCAACGGTGGGTTTTACCATGACTGACTATGTTAAAGGAGTCGTTCCGGGGGTGGTGTTTACGGCCTATGTGGAGGCAGGCAAAGAAAAGAATCCTGACTACGCCGATAACATATGGAAAGTGGATGAATCCTTTTATAATCGTCCTTTCTGGTACCGGACCGAGTTCACGCTGCCAACATCCTATAAAGACGGGCAGCGGGTATGGCTTCACTTCGACAATACCAATCGATATGCAGATTTTTATTTCAACGGAACCAAACTTTCGGGAACACCAACATCCACCAGAGATGTGAGCGGACACATGCTGCGTACAAAATTTGATATTACCCATTTGGTGAAAAAAGAGGGAAAAAATGCAGTTGCAGTTTTGATTACCGATGCCGATCAGAAGAAAAAGCGAAACTCTAAAGGAGGATTCGGTGTCACGGCAAGTCCAACCTACCTGTCTGCAGCCGGCTGGGATTGGATGCCCTATGTCCCCGGAAGATTAGCAGGTATCACCGGCAACGCCTATCTTAGAATTAGCGGTGATGTTACCATGGAAGATCCCTGGATTCGGTCGCAACTGGAGTCGAATGACTATGCTTATCTATTCGTTTCTTCAGACGTAAGAAACTCGTCCCCTTCTAAAAAAGAAGTAACGCTTTCGGGAGTGGTTCAACCGGGGAATATTCAATTTTCGAAAAAGCTTACCATCGGGCCCGGGGCTACTGAAAAAATTTATCTGGACAAGAAAGATTTTCCTCAATTCCTGATAAACAACCCAAAGCTATGGTGGCCCAATGGGTATGGCGAACCGAATTTGTACACCTGTAAACTAACGGTGAACGTAGATGGGGATGTATCGGATGAAAAAGTTATCACGTTTGGCATTAAAAATTACCAATACCAGTTTGTGAAAAATGCTGCCGGCTGGCCGGTGATGACCTTTTTCATCAACGGTCAGAAGATTTTTTTGAAGGGTGGAAACTGGGGCATGAGCGAGTACCTGCAACGGATGCAGGGAGAAGACTATGAAACCCCAATCCGGTTGCACCGGGATATGAACTATAACATGATTCGTTCATGGACCGGCACGGTCACCGATGATGCTTTTTACGACTATTGCGATAAGTATGGCATTATGGTGTGGGATGATTTTTGGCTGTATGTAGCCTATAACGATGTTGCGAATGACGAAGACTTCTTAGTCAATGCACGGGATAAAGTAAAACGGTTACGGAACCACCCAAGCATTGCTTTATGGTGTGGCGCCAACGAAACCCATCCAAAGCCCGAACTGGATCATCAGCTAAGAGCTATCGTGGCTCTGGAAGATGGCAATGACCGGATGTATAAATCTTCTTCCAACCAGGACGGGCTTTCCGGAAGTGGCTGGTGGGGCAATCAGCCACCAAAGCATCACTTTGAAACATCAGGCAGTAACCTGGCCTGGAACAAACCTCCTTACCCCTACGGTTTCGATCGTGGTTATGGTATGCGTTCAGAAATTGGAACGGCTACGTTCCCGACATACGAGAGTATTAAAAAGTTCATTCCCCAGGACAAGCTATGGCCTTTACCAACCGATGAACAACTGAAGAAAGACGACGACAATGTATGGAACAAACACTTCTTTGGAAAAGAAGCTTCTAATGCCAATCCGGTGAACTATAAAACAGCTGTCAATAAACAATATGGTGAATCATCATCACTGAAAGAATTTGCTGAAAAAGCGCAGTTCCTCAATATAGAGGTCATGAAAGGCATGTACGAAGCCTGGAACGATAAAATGTGGAACGATGCTTCCGGCATCCTGATCTGGATGAGCCATCCTGCTTATCCTTCGTTTGTATGGCAAACCTACGATTACTACTATGATCCCACCGGAGCCTATTGGGGTGCCAAAAGTGCTTGTGAACCTTTGCATATTCAATGGAACGCCTCCAGCAACAGCATCAAAGTGGTGAATACCACATCAAACGATCTGAAAGGGGCAACGGCAAAAGCCACCATTTACAACCTTTTTGGAAAAGCACTGCCGCATTACGGAAAGGAGACAAAAGTGGAGGTTGCTGCCAGCAATATAGCCGAAGCATTCACCCTAAATTTCAATCCCGGAAACCTGGCGAACGGTAAAAAAGTAGTGGCCTCTTCCGCCTCCAAAACAGGAGCGGCAACACTAGCAGTGGACGGCGGTGCGGGTAGTCGCTGGGAAAGTGACTACAACGACTCGCAATGGTTGTATATAGACCTTGGCAAAAAAGAAAATATTCAAAGGGTTGTTTTGAAATGGGAGAATGCGTTTGCCAAAGCCTATGAGGTGCAGGTTTCAGATGATGCTAAAAACTGGAAAACCGTTCATGCCGTAACCAACGGTAAAGGCGGTACAGAAGAAATTTCTTTGCAACCTGTTAAGGCTCGTTACGTTCGTATGAACGGAATCAAACGGGCTACAGAATTCGGTTATTCCCTTTACGAAATGGAAGTATATGGTGATAAAAAATCTGATGAAGAACTAACGCCGCTTCATTTCATCAGGCTTGAATTGAAAGATGTAAACGGTAAACTGGTGTCTGAAAACTTTTATTGGAGAAACGGTGTAAACGACCTTGATTACACGGCTTTGAATACCCTGCCGGCAGTCGGTTTATCCTGCACGCTGGCCGAGAAAAAGGTAACTGCCGATAGTGTACAGTTAAAACTGTTTGTAAAGAACAATTCCAATTCAGTAGCCTTTGGCAACCGCATCCGGTTGGTGAACAAAAAGACCGGCGAACGGGTGCTTCCGGTGATGCAGTCGGATAATTATTTTACCCTGATGCCTGGTGAAGAAAGAGAACTTATCATGGAAGCAGATGCTGCATTGCTAAAAGGTGGTGTGAATGTGCTACTGAAGCAATATGGGCAGGAGGAGAAAAATAAGCTTTCGATTCCGTTTTAAAATAAGCCAGGGCCGTAACGGAAAGAGCCTGTAGTTTTCAGGCTCTTTTCTATTATTTCAGCATCCGGATAGGGGTAAAACGCTTTACGAACGACTTTAGCTTGTGAGTATGCTGAATATGAACAAACCTAAAAAAGGCCTGATGGCCTTGTTGCTGCTTTTCTCCGGTAACCTGTTTGCGCAACAGGCAGATCTGGTTCGCTATGTCAACACATTGCAGGGCACTAACTCCCACTGGGGCCTTTCGTACGGGAATACCTACCCAACGATTGCCGTGCCGTTTCCGGTGCATTCCTGGTCGCCGCAAACCGGTAAGAACGGTGATGGCTGGAAATATACCTTCAATGCCAAAACCATCCGTGGCTTTCAGCAGGTGCACCAGTGCAGTCCCTGGATGGGTGATTACGCCGTGTTCTCCCTTATGCCTGTCACCGGCAAACTGGAAGTTGGCGAAGAAAAAAGGGCTTCGTCGTTTACGCATGCCAATGAAATTGCAAAGCCGCATTATTATAAAGTAAAGCTCGGGAACGGTGCCACCACTGAAATTGCGCCAACGGAACGTGCCGGCCACATGCGCTTTTCATTTCCGAAAGGGAAAGAGGCGTTTTTGGTGCTGGATGGCTATACCAAAACCAGCAGCGTGACCATTCATCCCAAAGAGCGAAAGATTACCGGCTGGGTGCACAACGGTACGTTTATCCCAAAAGATTTCCGCTGCTATTTCGAAATGCAGTTTGATCATCCTTTCGTAGATTATGGCACCTGGGAAAACCGGAAGAACACTACAAATGCCAAAAACCTTTCCGATTCCGGCGATGGCAAAGGCGCTTATGTACAGTTTAAGCCCGGAACGGTGGTACAGGTAAAAATTGCTTCGTCTTACATCAGTCCCGAACAGGCAGTACTTACGCTGCAACAGGAGGTGGGCAAGTATAAAAAAGTTGAGCAAACCAGTGAAGCCGCTAAAAATGCCTGGAATGAACTTTTTGCCCGGGTAAAAGTAGAAGGTGGTACCGAGGATGAAATGGCAACCTTTTATTCCTGCCTGTTCCGGGCCAACCTGTTTTCCCATAAGTTTTACGAAATAGACAAAGACGGCAATCCGTATTATTACAGTCCTTACGATAGCAAAATTCATCCTGGTTACATGTACACGGACAATGGGTTTTGGGATACATTCCGGGCACAGTTCCCATTAAGCAATATTCTGCACCCCACCATGCAGGGCCGTTACATGCAATCCCTGCTGGATGCACAACAACAGTGCGGCTGGCTGCCTACCTGGAGCAATCCGGGAATGTCGGGGGTAATGGTCGGCAATCATGCAATCTCCCTGCTAACCGATGCCTGGGTAAAAGGGATTCGTTCCTTCAATCCGGATTCAGCTCTGAAAGCCTATTACCACGAAGCCACAAATCGTAGTCCAATTGGCGGCTCCAGCGGCCGGGAGGGACATGCGTATTATTTCCAGCTGGGTTATATTCCGCAGGATAAGGTTCATGAAAGTGCTGCCAAAACCCTGGAGTATGCCTACGATGATTTTTGCGCTTACAATCTGGCCAGACTCACCGGCAATAAATTTTATGAAACCATTTTTGCCCGGCAGATGTACAATTACCGGAATGTATTTGACAGCACTGTTGGATTTATGCGTGGCCGCAACAGCAACGGGGAATGGATACCGGAGGATTTCGATCCGGTTGAGTGGGGCGGTGCTTTTACCGAAGGAAATCCCTGGCAATGGACCTGGTCGGTGTTTCACAACATCAAAGACCTGATCAACATGCTGGGTGGCGAGGCAGCCTTCAATGAAAAGCTGGATAGTTTGTTTGGCGGTTCCAACAGGGTGAAGTATGGTTCGTATGGCAAGGAGATTCATGAAATGAAAGAAATGGTGCTGGCAGGCATGGGGCAGTATGCGCATGGCAATCAACCGGTGCAGCATGTCCCGTATTTGTACAATTACAGTGGTCAGCCCTGGAAAACGCAAAAGCAGGTAAGGGAAGTGATGTCCCGGTTGTACAATGCTACGGAGAATGGTTATCCGGGTGATGAAGACCAGGGGCAGATGTCTTCCTGGTATGTGATCAGTGCCCTGGGTCTGTACAGTGCTTGTCCTGGTACCGAAGAATATGTGATAGGCAGTCCGCTTTTTCAGAAAGCCACCATCCGTTTAGAAAACAAGAAGACGTTTACGGTGGAAGCCGTGAACAACAGCAAGGAGAATGTCTACATCCAATCGGCTACGCTGAACGGACTTCCGCTAACAAAAAACTTTATCCGGTATAGCGATATTAACAACGGCGGTACACTCCGCCTGGTGATGGGAAAGCAGCCCAACCGGGAGAGAGGAACGAAAAAAGAGGACCGGCCTTTTTCCCTAGAAAAATAGAAAGCATTCTGCTGAACATGCGGGAGCGATTCTTACGAAAAGGCTTTCAGCGTTTATCAACAAATAACATGACCAGTTATGAATAAGCAACGACGACAGTTTATTAAAAATGCATCTGTTCTAGCCGCCGGCTTTGCGTTGGTTCCCGCTTTGGCAAATGCCTTTCCGGCGAAACCATTTTTTGATATTTCGCTTGCACAATGGTCATTATACAAAGAATTTTTCAGCAAGAAATACGATACGCTGGACTTTCCGGCGGTTGCCCGTAAACAGTTTGACATTGGCATTGTTGAATACGTAAACCAGTTTTTCAAAGACAAGGCAACTGACAAAACATTTCTTCAAACTTTGCTGCAACGCTGCAAAGACAGTGGTGTAAAAAACCACCTCATCATGATTGATGGAGAAGGTGACCTGGGGAATATTGATGAAAAAGAACGCCTCAAAGGGATCGAAAACCATTATAAGTGGGTAGAAGCTGCTGACTGTCTTGGTTGTCAGTCGATCCGGGTAAATGCTTTTGGCAGGGGAAGCCGCGAAGATGTAAAAAGAGCCGCCATTGATGGCCTCAGCAGGTTGGGAGAGTTTGCCGGAAATGCCGGCCTGAACGTGATTGTAGAAAATCACGGCAGCTATTCATCCGATGGAGATTGGCTACTCGCTGTCATGCAAGGTGTCAACAGGAAGAACGTCGGCATTCTGCCTGACTTTGGCAATTTCTGCATCCGGCGTGAAAATAATCAATGCGTAGAGGAATATGATAAATATAAAGGCACAAAGATGTGGATGCCCTATGCAAAAGGTGTCAGTGCCAAAACGTTTGAATTTGATGCTGCCGGCAATTGCATTGAAACCGACTATCCGCGGATGATGAAAATCATCAAAGACGCGGGTTTTAAAGGCATCATTGGCATTGAATACGAAGGTGACAAATTACCAGCGGAAGAAGGCATCAAGGCTACCAAAGAACTACTTCTAAAACAGCCAGGGCGATAGGTTGATTTGTAGTGGTTGCGAAACCTTTTTCGTTATCTGTAATCCTAAAACAATAGCTGACACAATATCTTCAATCGGTTACAACTATGATGAAACAGCTTTATTCCATTTTCATTACCCTGGTCACTCTTTTTGCTGTAAAGACCGTCGGCGCCCAATCAGCACCTGTCGCCTCATTCCCCAAACCCTGGAATGCACATTGGATCGCTGCCCAAAACGACGAGGGCCGTCAGTATGGTGTTTATCATTTCCGAAAAAATATCACGCTGGCAGCGAACCCTGCTTCGTTTAAAATTCATGTATCAGCAGATAACCGATATAAATTATTTGTCAATGGTACATTGATATCACTTGGTCCTGCCCGCGGCGATATCCATTATTGGAATTATGAAACGGTGGACATCGCTCCCTATCTCACGACCGGTAAGAATACAATAGCGGCGCTGGTTTTTAACGAGGCGCAGTACCGGCCCGAAGCCCAGTTTACCGTGCGTACCGCCTTTATTTTACTAGGCGCATCGGCAGCCGAGGAAATGCTGAACACCAACGGCACCTGGAAATGCATCCGCAATAATGCACACAACCCTGTACCCGGTTATTTTTTTGCGGCCAGCAAGGGAGAGATGATCGACATGAGCAAGGCCATTAAAGGTGAATGGACTGCCGTCAACTATGACGACAGTGCCTGGCCCGCGGCAAATGATCTGTTTGAAGGAAAATTAAAAGGAATGGGAGATGGCTTTGCCTGGTCACTGGTTCCCTCCCAATTACCACCCATGGAATTAACCTACCAGCGTATACCGGTGTTGCGACAGGCTGTTGGTATAAAGGTGCCCTCAACTTTCCCAAGTAAAAAAGTGGCCTTCACCATTCCAGCCAATACAACAGTCAGTTTACTGCTCGACCAAACATTTCTTACCAATGCCTATGTCACCCTGGCTTTCAGCAAAGGAAAAGGCGCGGGCATTTCGTTAGGCTATGCAGAAACACTTTACGAAAGGGGCAGTAACGGCCGCAGGAAAAGCAACCGAAATGAGATAGAGGGAAAAGAGTTTATTGGACGGATAGACAGCTTGCTGGCAGATGGCAGTGAGGAGCAAACATTTACCACATTGAACTTCCGCACGTTTCGCTACATACGTATGATTGTACAAACCAAAGATGAGCCGCTGATCATTGAAGATTTGTACGGTACGTTTACGGGTTATCCTTTCAGGCAGGCTGCCATCTTCAACACCGATAACACGGAAATCAAACAGATCCTGGATATTGGCTGGCGTACGGCAAGGCTAAACGCATGGGAAACCTATACCGACTGTCCGTATTATGAGCAACTGCAATACATTGGCGATACCCGCATCCAGGCTATGATATCGTACTACTACAGCGGTGACGACCGGCTTGCACGGAATGCGATAACCCTGATGGACCACTCACGGTTGCCTGAGGGAGTTACCCTGAGCCGGTACCCGTCGCATGGTACCCAAATCATATCCACCTTTTCATTATGGTATATTGGCATGCTGTACGACTACTGGATGTATCGCGACGACAGTGATTTTATCCGGGATAAATTAATGGGTGCAAGAGCGATACTGGAGTTTTTCAGCAAATACCAGCAGGCCGATGGCTCGTTGAAAAATTTGCCCTACTGGACATTTGTTGACTGGGCTGGAGCCATGGGATGGGGACCCAAAGGCTCGGATGGCAGTGCGGCCATCTACGACCTGCAATTGCTCCTGGCTTACCAATGGGCAGCCCAAATGGAAGCTGCGATGGGCATGCCTGTGTTTGCAGCCATGTATAGCCAGAAAGCGGCACAATTAAAAGAAACCATTCAGCGTAAATATTGGGACCCTGTCAAAAAGCTGTATGCGGACACAAGAGATAAAAAAGAGTTTTCGCAGCATACCAATTCGCTGGCCATCCTGAGCGGCATGGTGAAAGATGCAGATATGCCCGCCCTTTGTAAACGGATGCTGACCGATACCACCTTAACGCAATGCACGGTTTACTTTAAATATTACCTGCACCAGGCCCTTGTGAAAGCGGGGCTGGGGAATGATTTTATGAACTGGTTGGGCATTTGGCGGGAGAACATAAAAATGGGCCTGACCACATGGGCTGAGGATTCCAGCCTGGAAACGGTGCGGTCCGACTGCCATGCCTGGGGAAGCAGTCCAAACATCGAGTTTTTCAGGGTGGTATTGGGCATCGACAGCGATGCACCAGGCTTTCGCAGAATCAGAATAAAACCGCACTTGGGTACCATGACAGAAGCCAGCGGCGAGATTCCGCATCCGCAGGGTAAAGTAGCAGTTACGTATAAACGTGATAAGAAGGGTTGGAAGGTTGATTGTAGTCTGCCGACAAATATAACCGGAGATTTTGTCTGGAAAGGAGTGACGTATCCTTTGAAAGGGGGCAAAAATTCTTTCGCTATCCCACAAACAAAATAGAGATGAACAGCCGTTGACGTTTAGAAACAGTGCTAAAAGTTGCTTTCTCTCTTCAATTGTAAAAAAGAGAAGATTGTGATTGATGAAAGACTTCTCTACGAGAGAAAATTCAAATTGCTGGTAAAGTATAAAAACAATAATGTAAACCCATCTTTTAAAAGATGTTCATAAAGAAATTCATACCGATTGTTATCCTGCTTTTCCTTTCTGTCGCCTGTACATCCTTAAAAGCACAGGAGCAGAAAACGCTAAAGTTGGCTTCCATCCTGCAAAGCAACATGGTGATTCAGCAGAACAAGCCCTTTAAAGTTTGGGGGTGGGCACCGGCAGGAGAAACGGTGACCATTCAGGGCGACTGGATGAAAACGCCTGTAAACGTGGTGGCGGAAGGGGCCAATAAATTCCTGGGCATTATTCCGGTGCCTTCCGTTAAAAGCGGCGATTTCACCCCGCATCGCTTAACGGTATCAAGTGGTGGTGAAACAATTGCTTTGAACAATCTTTTAATTGGCGAAACCTGGATCTGCAGCGGGCAATCCAACATGCAGTTCAGCATGGGGGAAACGATTGATTCGGCCCAGGAAGTACCCAAAGCTAATTTCCCCAACATTCGCCTTTTCAGCGGCGGATTAAACTTTAGCAACGAACCCCTTGATAGCATCAGCGGCACTTGGAAAGAATGCACACCGGAAACAGTAAGGCGTTTTAGTGCCGTTGCGTATCATTTTGGCCGTGAACTGCATCAAACACTGAATGTGCCAGTAGGTATTATTTTCACCGGCATTGGCGCTTCAGCAGCACAGGCCTATGTGCCAAGGGAAGTGCTGGCTGCGGATACGATGCTGAACCGGGTGTACCTGCAACCTTATCTGACCAGTCCCAAATCAAAAGAAAGGCTGACCGGCGATTTCTCATTTGAAAAGGTAACCCGGCCCTTCTTGTTGTACAACGCCATCATTCATCCCTTCACCAATCTTTCAATCAAAGGTTTTACCTGGTACCAAGGCGAAGCCAACCGCAACGAGCGGGAAAGCTATACCCGGTTAACGCAAGCCCTGATTCAAAGCTGGCGCAAAGCTTTTGGCCAGGGTAACCTGCCGTTTTATTATGTACAGATTGCACCCTTCTGGTATGATAACCCGGATACGACTGCAGCCGAACTTGCTTTCTTTCAAGAGGCCCAGAAGAACGTTTCTCAGTTGAGCAATACGGCCATGGTTGTGACGATGGATGTGGGGGCAGCAAAAGACCTTCATCCGAAAAACAAAAAACCAATTGGCATGCGATTGGCCAAAACAGCGCTGAACCGTGACTACGGCATGCTTGATGTTGCTTACCAGGGGCCTCAGTACCATCATGCGGCGTTTGAAAAGGCCAAAGCCATTGTTCATTTTCAGCCGGAAACCGTCAAAAGCGGTCTTACCACAAATAATGGCGGTGCTCCCCTGCATTTTACCATGGCCGGTGCCGATAAAATTTTTTATCCCGCCACGGCAAAAATTACCGGGAATAGCATTGAATTAACATCGCCCCGGGTGAAAAACCCCGTGGCGGTGCGGTATGCCTTTACCAATTCCGCGGTTACCAATCTGCAAAATGGAGAAGGGATTCCTGCCGTTCCTTTCCGTACGGATAACTGGGCAGAAGGAATAAAAAGATGAGCATGCGATTGCAATTACAATCTATTGGCCTTGTATCCCTTTTGCTGCTTTCGTGTACCCAGCAATTGGCACCGGTGAAAGCGTTGGGACCTGAAAGCATAAACTTTCGCGTTGTTGAAGCGCCAGAATGGACGGCTTTATTTCAGCGCACTTCAGGCTGGGTAGGAGCGGATGGTATTTTTTCCATTCCACTGAATGGTGTGGACAGCAGCGGCGGTGCAAAGGATACATCAACGCTCTTCGTTTTCAGTGACACGGTTTTTGGTGAAATTGAGGATGGCGCTTTTTCCACTGGTTTTGGAATGATCAATAATTCTGTGGCTGTTTTAAGAGGCGCGGAGCCAGACAGGGAACAGGTAACCTTTCACTGGAAGGTTACAGCCGCTGGCAAGCCTCAATCCGTGTTTATTCCGCAAAAAAAGGAGAGCAGTCCTTCCGACTATTTCTGGTTGGGGGACGGTTTTGTTAACCCCGAAAGGAACGGAGATATTTACCTGTTTGCATACCGCATACAAAACACAAAAGCCAAGGTGTTTGCTTTTAAAGAGGTTGGCAACACGCTGCTGGTGATTCCTTCCGGAGCCAGACCCCCGTTTGATACCATTCGTCAGTTCGACACGGAACTGTTTTTTCAAAAAGACAGTGTTTATAACGGTTCGCTGGGTGCAGGCTTGTTGTTCAACAACAAGGCATCCGGAGCGTTGCGTGCTGATGACTACCTCTATGTGTATGGTGTACTTGGTTCAAAAAAAGACGTGGTGGTGGCCAGGGTAAAACCCGCTGCTATTGAAGAATGGAACCAATGGCGGTTTTGGGACGGGAAGGGGTGGAACAAGGATAAAAACGAGGCTGCACCCATCGCTGACCGGGCCTCCAATGAGCTCAGTGTAACACCGTTGCCCGATGGACGGTATGCCATGATTTTCCAGTTAGATGGCATCAGCAACACCATCGGCATGCGCCTGGGAAGCTCACCGGCCGGGCCTTTTGGCCCTATAATTCCTGTTTGGGATTGTTCGGCTGATACAAAAGTTGACAAGGATTTCTTTACCTATAATGCAAAGGCGCATCCCGGTTTATCAAAAAAAGGCGAGTTGTTAATCAGCTATAACATTAACTCCTTTGATGCCTTGAATGATTTAAAGGAACGTCCCGATCATTACCGCCCCCGGTTTGTCAAAATTATTTGGGAAGAGAATTAACCTGTTTGCCGTACAGCTTTAAGGGAAAAAACAAGACTGTATCCGCACCGTATTAAGTAGCGATACAGCGACGAAAGTTCGGAAAACGAGTTGCATCCTAACAAAAAAAATTTATTTGGAATGGAGGGGGGTAAACTGTTAAGGTACTTATAACATGAACGTCTAATAAACGGAGTTTGGTGACTGCTTACTCTCCTCAAAATAGGTCAATCAATTTTGCTTGATTATGAAATTTATCTTCTTTTCTGCTTTATGCGCCTCCTGCTTGCTACTTTCTTGCAAAAAAGGCGGCTTTCTCGATCAGACGGTAACAACCAACCTGGATGAAGCTACCACGTTTGCAGATAGTGTGAATGCGATGGCTTTTTTGAACGACATCTATACAGGTATTGGTTTTGCCTCCGACCCCCGGCGTTTTAGCGGCAATGGTTTTGCAGCCGGACTGGATGCAGCTTCCGATGAAGCCGAAGGACCTACTGCTTCCAGTACAAATGGATTTATCCAGTTTGCTACCGGTACGGTAAATGCCAACATTATCCCCGATGATGCCTGGCGGATCTCGTATGGCAAAATACGTGCGGTAAACCAGTTCTTGAAGCACTTGCCCACTGTTCCGTTCAATGCAACGCTAAAGGCGCAGGCAAAGGCAGAAGCCCGGTTTTTACGTGCCTGGTATTATGCCATGCTGCTGCAACATTACGGCGGTGTGCCGCTGATTGGCGATGCCATTTTTGATGCTGACGAAGCCATTCCGGCAACAAGAGCATCCTACCGGGCCTGTGTGAATTATATCTTATCGGAATGTGATGCGGCTGCGCAGGATTTGCCGGTAACGCAGAATGGTGCTCAATACGGGAGAATTAGCAAAGGCGCTTGCCTGGCGCTGAAAGCAAGAGTTTTGTTGTTTGCTGCCAGTCCCTTGTTTAACAACGGCGGTCAGGCAAAAGGCATGGCCGGACTGGATTCGATTGTTGCCTACCCGGATAATGATCCGGCTCGCTGGCGCCTGGCAGCAGATGCTGCAAAGGCTGTCATTGGCTTGAACGAATATTCACTCTATTATGATTCCACCAGCCGTAGCGGAGAAAAAGGGTATGGTTTTCAGCGTCTGTTTACCCAACGCTACAACACCGAATACATTTTGGCCCGTATGATGGGCGATAATAAGTACCTGGAAAGCTTGTGGGATGCACCTTCCCGTGGAGGTGGCGGTGGTCCCTTTCCTTACCAGGAAATGGTGGATGCATTTCCGATGGCGAATGGGAAAGACATTAGCGATCCTACATCGGGCTATGATCCGGCCCAGCCATATCAAAACCGCGATCCCAGGTTAAACTACAGCATCCTGCACGATTCAAGCCTTCGCAAAGTATTTGCTGCCAACCAACCGGCACCCCTACAACTTTATATCAACACGGCCGCAAATCCACCGGCACCGGCCAGCGGAGATGCCGTATACCGAGGCACACCCACAGGCTATTATATTTTCAAAATGATGGATCCCGGTGTGATCAACAACGACCTGGCTGCCAGCCAACGTGTATTACCGCTAATTCGTTATGCGGAGATACTCCTGAATTTTGCCGAAGCAACCAACGAGGCTGATGGGCCCACACCAGAAGTGTATCAGGCAGTAGAAGCCATCCGCAGAAGAGCCGGCCTTCGACCGTATGAACTTCCCGCAAGTTTGTCGCAGGAGGCAATGCGAAACGTAATCCGCAAAGAGCGCCGCATCGAACTGGCGTATGAAGGCCACCGCTTTTTCGACGTACGCCGATGGATGATTGCCGAGGAAACAGAGAATAAAATCATGCATGGTATGGAAGTAAGCCGTAACGGTGCACAGGCGAGCTACAAAGTGTTTGATGTACGAAAACACAATTTTATCAAGGCAATGTACCTCTGGCCCCTGCCGCTGGCAGAAATCGCCAAGTCGCCGGACCTGTTGCAAAATCCGCTTTATTAACCGAACTGTCAATTTCAGGATTGTTGAAGCCTGTTAAAATCTCTATATGAAAAGAATACAACATTTTCTGCTGCTTCTGTTTTTGGCTACTCTTTTTGCCTGCAGAACCGAACGACTGGATGCCCCCTTTGAGCCTGTGAAAGATGTGAACGGAAGTTGGAAGATTGTAGGGGTGACCCGGAACGGCACCGACCTGACTTCCCGGTATGATTTCACAAAATTCAGACTCAACTTTGCCGATAGTGCTTACTCCCTTTCTGAGCAGGTGCCATTTCTGGTTAACACCAATGGTACCTGGCGATTTGATGATCCTGCCTATCCATTCAAAATATCACTAACGGCAAAGGACAGTGCTGCAAAATCGTCTTCACTGCTCTTCCCTATTGTAGGCGGTAAACGGAATATGATTTTAACCATTAGTCCGGGCTGCAATGCCAACACCTATCAATACACCCTGCAAAAGGCTGACTAATCAAATACCTCACCGGATAAAAATACGTTCATGAAGTTTTCATCATTTAAAAAAAGCTGGTTTTCCTTACGGAATTTTTCCATCTTTTTTTTCATTGTTTTTTTGATCAGTTGTAGCATGACCATTGACAGCGTGGATCAGCCCATGAGTGTCAAAGGCGGAGAAATTCTTCCCGTTACATTAAATGTAACCATTGAAACCAACCAGGAGCAAACGTCAAAGTTTATGGTGGCGGTGCTGGTGCCAAAGGTTTGGAATGCCCGCAAAAACACCACCATCACATTTACCAGCGATATCACATCCGGTGATCAGACGATGTCAGTTATTCCGGAAGGTACTCCGGAACCAAAAGGCAGTGGGATGGATTGGCCTACGCTGATTTCGACAAAAGTGGGTAATGGCGGAAACCTGATTAACGATTATGAATGGGTCGCCTTTTTTTCTGATGCGGCTTATACGGTTGGAGGTAATAAAACCGTGCGGGCACAAGTCAAAATCAGGACGAAAGTCAGTGATGACAACATTGCCTTCAAACTGGGATACTGTGTCGCCAACAGCACCGATGGACTGAGCGGTACCGATCGTTATGGTACCTTTTTTACCTCTTGTTTTCGTGTGGAAGGCTCCGGTGATCTGATCGATTTTTGCAATCCGCAACTGGCCACTATTGAGCCGCGTACCTCTTTGGACAATGATATTATAACATTGAATTTTGATTCCAAGGTAAGCGACAATGCGCTGTCCAATTCGTCGGACATTTATTTGTGTGCCACGGGCATTACCACATCGGGAGAACGCATAAATGTCTGTTCGCAAAATGCCCAGACAAAAATGAATGTTGTGGGTGTGGGCCGTTTCAGGAAAGATATCTGGCCACGGGAGTTTTTCTCCCTGAGGGCCGATCAAAGCCTGAGAAGCCTCGAATATTTCTACACGGATGCAACCGGTAATGTGAAGGTGGGTTATGGTGGCGGAGCCGATCCTTTTCCGTTCACATTTAAATGTCAATAAACCAAAACATAAGCTGACTGCCCTTTGCACGATCTGCTTATAGAACCCATTCCATTTTTAGCACCATTAAACTAAGCATATGTCTGCTTTATATATGAAGAAATACATTCTTTCCACCGTTGCCACACTCTTGTTGCTATGGCAGGTTACCAGCGCACAGGAAGTAAACAATACTACGGCAACCGTTCGGGTAACGGGTAGCGTGCTGGATGATTTTGGCAAGCCGTTGAGCGGCGTTACGGTAAATAGGAAAGGAACGCAACTGTCAACAGAAACAGACAAAACAGGTGTGTTCCAGTTGGAAGCTCCACTGCAAAGCAGTCTCCAATTCTCACACCCCTTGTTTAACGTTGCGGAAGTCCGGGTAAAAAATGCCAGTGAACTTACCGTTAAACTCTCGAAACGTTACCTGCACCAATTGGATGCAGTAAATAATAATGTAACCACCACCGATACATCTGAAATTTTGCTTAACCGCAAGCAACGATTAAACGTATTGTATGGTGAAAAAAGTCGGGCTGACGTGCTGGGTTCATACGCTAGCATTTATAGCACCCAACTGAACACAACGCCGGCGTCTACTTACCTGTATGCATTACCCGGACGATTACCCGGACTGAATGTTATTCAAAACAGGGGCTTTTATGTTCCGCAAACTTCTTCACTTACCGACGTGGATATATTTGTGGGTAACATCCCTAAAAACAACAGTGGGGCCGGACCGTCTGACAACACCGAGTTTACCATTCAACTGCGGGGGCATGCCGGTAGTGCCGGCCAAGGTCCAGTAACCGTGGTGGATGGTGTGCAACGCGACTACTTTTCGCTGGACCCGCACAGCATTGAATCGGTGACGATTGCAAAGGATGCATTGTCCTCTATTTTACTGGGACAAAACAGTTCCAGAGGGGCCCTGATCGTGACGACCAAACGACCCGAAGCCGGTGCGCCCAGGCTTTCCTATACGGCAGAAACGGGGTTACAGTCACCACTTGGTTTTCAAAATCCTTTGCCGGCTTACCAGTATGCCTACCTTTTGAACGAAGCCTTGCTGAATGATGGCAAGCAACCAGCCTACACGGCAGCTGATTTTGCCGCTTTCCGTGATGGCACTGATCCAACGCGTCATCCAGATGTAAACTGGTACAACACCATTCTCCGTGAAAATTCGCGGCTTACCCGTCATAACCTAAATGTAACCGGGGGCGGTAATCTTGCCCGCTATATGGTCTCCCTTAATTATATGGACCAGCAGGGCCTATTTGTTACGGATCCAGCCAATACCTACAATACAAACGCTCAACTAAAGCGGTATGTGATCAACTCGAAAGTGGAGGTAGATGTCAACCGCAACTTCAACATCGGACTGCAATTGTTTGGCCGTTTACAAGAAGGTAATCAGCCCGGCGCGACCACGCAAACGATTCTGAACGGATTGTTGTCAACCCCCAGCAATGCTTACCCGGTTTACAACCCCAATGGCTCTTTTGGTGGTACCAATAACTACACGCAAAACCTGCTGGCGCAAACCATCAGCTCCGGTTACCAGGCCGATAACACCCGGGACGTTATGGCTAACCTGGACCTCTCGTATAAGCTGGATGATTATATTAAAGGCCTTTGGTTCAACGCCAAGGGAAACGTCTCAGTTAATTCGGCAAGCAATATCAACCGGAGCAAGCAGGTGCCGGTCTTTACCATGGCACTTTCACCGGCTGGTGACACGTCGTACAACCGGCAGGGGAATACAGTCAATCAGCGAAACGATTTTACCACGACAGCCTGGGCCCGTTACTGGTTTGCGCAATTGTCCGCTGGTTATGATCGCCAGTTTGGTCAGCACAAAGTAAGCGGCCAATTGCTGTACGACCAGAAGAAAGTACTACTAAACTATGATATTCCTTCCCGCCTGACCAACTATGCAGGTAAGGCAGCCTACAGCTTTGGTGGAAAATATTTTGCCGAAGCCGCTCTAGTGTACAGTGGTTACGACCGTTATCGTCCGGACCACCAATACGGCTTGTTTTATGCCGCCGGACTTGGATGGGACCTGGCAAAAGAAAGATTTTTGCAGGGACAGCAATCCTGGCTCAACCAGTTTAAGTTAAGAGCCACCTATGGCAAAACAGGGAATGCCAATGTAGACAATTATGGTTATTACATCTGGCGTTCTTATTATGTAGGCGTTGCCGGATGGTATCCCATCGGAAGTTCGTATCCGAATGGAATTGGTATGGCGGAAGGCGGTCAACCGGGCAGCCAAACCCTGGCCAATATTGTGGCTACCTGGGAAAAAGCTAACAAGCTGAATGTTGGGCTGGATGTTTCAGTATGGAAAAATCATTTGCAGTTCACCGCTGATTATTACAATGAACGGTATTTCGATGTCATGCAGCAACGGGGGAAAACCATTGCATTAATCGGCATTAATTATCCTGCTGAAAACATTGGCATCAACCGGTTCACCGGTGTCGAGGCCTCACTTACATATCAAAACAACTTTAAAAACTTCAACTATTTTATTACGGCCAATGCGGCGGTGCAGCAATCCAAAGTCTTGTTCAAGGACGAACAAGCCCGGGCTTATTCCTGGAATGTGGAAACCGGTCATCCGGTAGGCCAGCGTTTTGGACTCATTGCAGATGGCTTTTTCCAGAGTGATGCCGAAGCAAAGGCGGCTCCAACGATCACAGGCTATACACCCTTGGCAGGTGACTTCCGTTACCGTGACCTGAATAGCGACGGCATTATTGATCAATTTGACGTTACGGCCCTGGGTAGAGAACGACCGCTTATTTATTATGGAATGACGCTGGGTTTTGACTTCAAAGGTATTGAATTCAGCGCCTTAATTCAGGGTGTGCAAAACCGTGAGATCTATGTCAACAACGGCATTGTGGATGCTGGCTTCCAGGGTCAGAACAATGGTTATTCCCAGGCCTATCAGCAAGCGCTGGGCCGCTGGGTACCGGAGAATGCAGGTGGTGCCATGTATCCCCGCCTTACGGCAGGTGGCAGTGGTTACAATTACAGCCCGCTGTTTTCTTCCAACTCTGCTTTTCTCAAAAACGGCAATTACCTGCGGGTAAAGAACGTTCATCTTGCCTACTCCTTACCGTATAACTGGATCAAACGGTTAAAGCTGGCCAATATCAAATTTTTTGTAAATGCTCAAAACCTGTACACCTGGGGGGCGTATGGTGTGATTGATCCCGAAGTGTCACTGCCTAACTATCCTATTCAACGGGTGATTAATACCGGTTTAACCATTCAACTTTAAACCTTTTAAATAAGAGAAGATGCGTACGATTCGCTTTATGATAGGTGTTGTTGTCAGTGTATGGGTCATCGCTGCTGTTTCCTGTACCAAAGCGTATGAGCCGGTGCCCCTGGGTCAGCAGATTAGTCTGGATTTGGTGTTTGATCCGGCGGATTCGCTCGGGAAAAATGCCATGCGCTACCTTGGTACATTGTATCAACAGGCCTTACCGGATGGACACAACCGGATTGGCGGCAATTACCTGGATGCGGCTTCTGATGATGCGATCTCATCGGCTACGGGCATACCGGAAGTACAACGGATTGCAACCGGTGCGTATACCGCTTCGCAAACCAATGGCGATAATGTTTGGAACAATTACTACGCAGCCATTCGTAACTGTACCAATTTTGCTGTTTACATAAACCGGGTGCCGTTAAAAGAAACGCTTCCAAACGGTGGTTCTGCACGGGCTGCCTACCGTTCTGAAGCCCGTTTTCTGCGTGCACGCCTGTATTTTGAACTGGTAAAACGTTATGGCGGTGTGCCTTTGCTGCGGGATGCCATTCCGCAGATCACCGATGAAATTCAGTTGCCACGAAACAGTTTTGCCGAGTGCATTGATTATATAGTAGAAGAATGTGAAGACATCAAAGACAGTCTGCGTACACAGGCGATGGTAGGTAACGGTGAATACGGCCGTGTCACCAAAGGCGCTGCCATGGCGCTGAAAGCAAGAGCCCTTTTGTACGCTGCCAGTCCCCTGTTCAATGGTGGCAACATCAGCTCTTCGCCCTTGACCGGCTACACAGATGCTGACCCCGCTAGATGGAAACGGGCAGCCGATGCCGCAAAGGAGCTCATGGATCTGCAAGCCTATAGCCTGATGCCTTCTTTTATCTCTGTTTTTACGACGCAGGCTGCACCGGTAGGTTCCAATACCGAGAAGATATTCTGGCGCCAAGATGGTTTCAATAGAAATGTAGAGATCAACAATGGCCCTGTCGGTTATGTATCGGCTGGTGGTCGAGGCATCACAAGCCCTACCCAAAATCTGGTGGATGCGTTTCCGATGAAGTCCGGATTATCTATCAGCGATCCAGCATCAGACTATGATCCGGTAAAACCGTATGATAACCGTGATCCAAGACTACAGCATACGATCTTATACAACGGTCATTTGTGGCTGAACCGTGAAGTGGAAACATTTGACGGTGGTGCCGATAAACCCGGTGGAACCGTACAGCAAACTAAAACTGGCTATTACATGCGGAAATTTATGGGACCGTTTGAAAGTGTGAATACAACGCCACCTGTCTACAATGATGTTGTACATGACTGGGTTTATTTCCGCTATGCAGAAGTGCTGTTGAATTTTGCCGAAGCTACCAACGAGTTTTCAGGCCCAGCGGCAGAAGTGTATGATGCTTTGATTGCACTGCGTAAGCGGGCTGGTATTGAACCGGGTATCAATAATTTGTATGGCTTACATCAAGGCATGTCAAAAGAAGAGATGCGTCAGGCGATCCGTACGGAAAGAAGAATTGAATTGGCTTTTGAAGAGCACCGTTTCTGGGACATCCGTCGCTGGAAAATAGCGGAGGAGGTTTACAATACGGCACCACTTTACGGACTGAATATTCAAAAAGCAAGCAGCGGTCAAATCTTTTACAACCTGATACCGGTACTGACAACGGTATTCCGCAGTCCGCAAATGTACCTGTATCCTATTCCGTTTAGTGAGGTCAACAAAAATCCGAAAATGCAGCAAAACCCCGGATGGTAACAGCATTTCACTCATTCTAACTAATTTTTTCTGTCATGAAAAATATTCGAGCTTTTCTTTTCATCGCCTTTTCTTTTTTTAGTACAGATTTATTTGCGCAAACAACGGTGGTGACCGGGATCGTGAAAGACGTCTCGGGTCCGGTGGCTGGTGCCAGCATCGCAGAAAAGGGCTTGCCTTCCAATGGTGTTATTGCCAATGAACTGGGCCAGTTTACGCTTGCCTTAAAAGGAACCTCCAATGCGCTGATTGTTTCGGCAGCCAATCACCAAACGGCCGAAATTGATCTGAAAAATTTTAATTTGTCAGAAGTTATCAACGTCAATATGCAGTTGACCAATGCGTCAATGGACGAAGTGGTGATTGTTGGTTTTGGAAAGAAAAAAAGAATCACAAATACCGGTTCGGTGAGCTCTGTTTCGGGTGCCGAAATCCGTACTGTGCCCACCTCCAGTGTGCAGAATGCCCTGCAAGGAAAAGTGCCGGGGTTTTTTGCCCAACAGCGTAGTGGACAGCCAGGCCGTGATGCTTCTGATTATTACATCCGTGGCGTAAGCTCGTTGAATGCAGCTGGTAACCGTCCCCTGATTGTTGTAGATGACATTGAATACACCTACGAGCAGTTGTCGCAGATTAATGTCAATGAAATCGAAAGTATCTCTGTTTTAAAAGACGCCTCCACTACGGCTGTTTACGGCATCAAAGGTGCTAATGGCGTATTGGTGGTTACCACAAGAAGGGGCATTACAGGCCGCCCAAAATTTAATTTGAGGGGTGAAGTGGGTATGCAGGCACCTGTACGGACACCCAATTTTTTAGATGCCTACAATACTGCAGTATTGGTAAATGAGGCTTACCGGAACGACGGTTTGCAACCGCAGTTTACCCAACAGGATCTGGATCTTTTTAAGAGCGGCACCGATCCGTATGGCCATCCGAATGTTAACTGGTACGAAGCGATCATGAAGCCGTTTTCGCTCCAGGCCAATACAAACCTGGATATATCTGGCGGTTCGCAGAACGTGAAATATTTTATATCCGCCGGAGCCTTTACCCAAAACGGTACCGTGCGGAATTTCTCCACCAATGCAGATGGTGTTAACAGTAACTATTTCTATAAGCGTTATAACATTCGTTCCAACTTGGATATACAGGCTACCCGTAATCTTTCACTGCGGTTAGATATGACCAGTCGCTTTGGTGATATCAATGAACCGTTTAGCAACAACATTATCAGTAATATTTACGACTTCTCCCGTATTCGTCCGTATTCGGCGCCTTTTCTGAACCCGAACGGCAGCTTTGCCTATGCGTACGATACTAAAAACCAGATGCCGACCATCAATGCCATGTTGCAGTCCAACGGGTACCGCAGGCAGCGCCGTACCGATTTTAATGTTTTGTTTGGCTTTACCGAAAAGCTGGACGACATAACCCAGGGTTTATCCCTTTTAGGCCGCATAGCTTATGCAGGGGTGGAACAAAACACGCTCAATCTTTTCCGCGAAGGCTTTCCGCCTTCATATCGCTACGATCCTGCTTCGGGTACCTACAGCCTTAACACAGGTGTGAGTACGGGAGGGTATACCCTCCGCGAATACCGGACCATTGGCAATACCGATATGCGGGACCAGCGACTCAACATGCAGGTTTACCTGAACTACGACAGAACCTTTGGAGCGCATCACGTTACCTCACTTTTGCTTTGGAACCAGCAGGGCTACCGGGTCGATAGCTGGGGAGCCGTTCCGCAAAAGTCAAAAGGATATTCGCTGAAAGTAGGGTATGACTACGAACAGAAATACCTGATTGACTTCAACGCTGCTTACAATGGTTCCGACCGTTTTCAGGCAGCCAAACGTTATGGATTTTTCCCCGCTGTTGGTATTGGCTGGAACATGGCCCAGGAAGCCTTTTTTATTGACCATGTTCCTTTCTTGAAACTGGCGAAATTGAGGGCTTCCTATGGGCTGGTAGGTTCCGATGTGGCGCCTGGTGACCAATACCTCTACAACCAGGTGTATGTACAGGGTGGTGGCTACAGCTTTGGGCAAAACCACCAGGGAGCACCTACCATTTATGAGGGTGCGCTGGGCAATAACAATGTAACCTGGGAAAAAGCAAAAAAGTTTGATGTAGGCTTAGACCTTAACAGTGCCAACGACAAATTTGCATTGACGGTTGATTATTTTCATGAAGAAAGGTATGACCAGTTGGTGGTAAGGCAGGACATTCCCGGTATGCTTGGCATTGGTGTTTCACCTTCCAACGTGGCCATTGTTGTGAACCGTGGCTGGGACGGGCAGTTGACCTACCGCGATAAAATCGGGCAGGTACAATACAGCCTGGGTCTTGTGTTGTCGTATGCAAAGAACAAGGTGATTTACCAGGCCGAGGCACAGCCCCGCTATCCCTGGCTGGCACGTACCGGCCAATCCATCAACCAACCATTTGGTTATACCTTTAGTGGGTTTTATTCAGAAGCGGAATTAACCGATCCGAAAGTAGCCAAGCCCATTTCAGCGATTCCGCTGCAGGCAGGTGATTTAAAATACAAAGACCTGAATAACGATGGTGTGATTGATCAAAGTGATGTAACGGCAATCGGGCTTCCCAACCTTCCCAACACCAATATTGGTATGCCGATTAAGCTGAATTATAAAAACCTGGACCTGAATATTCTTTTCCAGGGTGCTTTTGGGTATAGCCTGGGGTTGGTAGGCAATGCCATTGAACCTTTTAAAAGCCAGTTTCAGCCCCTGCACCAGCTTCGGTGGACACCGGCAACGGCTGCGTCGGCGCAGTTTCCTCGCCTGACCAGCAATCCTACAACAGTAAACAGTCCCTCGTCTTACTATTCCGATTTCTGGCTGATTGATGCGCATTACGTCCGTTTAAAAACGGTTGACATTGGCTACCAACTTCCGAACAAACTGCTTCCTTTCAACATCAATAACGGACGCTTATACCTGAGTGCCTATAACCTGCTGACCTGGAGTAATATTTCAAAGAAATACCAGCAGGATCCGGAAGTGACCTCAAACAGTGCTGGTGATGCCTATCTCAACCAGCGTGTGATCAACTTTGGTTTACAGATCGGCTTTTAAGTCTATACTATGTGTTCATTGCTCAAATCAAAGCAGGAACCTTATATATCCAGAAATGTATATTTAATCTTTGCCGCCGTTACATGAAGCGTGTATCCATCAAAGACATTGCAACGAAAGCCGGTGTTGTTCCTTCCACTGTTTCCTTTGTTTTAAATGGAAAAGCAAAACAAATGCGGATCAGCGACGCCATGGCTGAAAAAATCGTTGCGGTGGCAAAGGCGGAGGGTTACACGCCCAATCATATTGCGGTCAGTTTGCGTACGGGCCGCTCGAAAATTCTAGGGCTGATTGTTGAAGACATTTCGAACCCGTTTTTTGCCGCCCTTGCCAAAAACATCGAGGAAAAAGCCAACACACTGGGCTACCGGATCGTGTACTGCAGTACCGAAAACGACAGTAAAAAAGGGAATGACCTGATCACCATGCTCTCACAAAGCCAGGTGGATGGGTTTATCATCACCCCATTGCCCGGCATGGAGAAGCGCATAGAAAAATTAAAGCTGCAGGAAAAGCCGGTGGTCTTTATGGATCGCTACCTACCGGGTCTTGATGTTACTACCGTCTTGCTTGATAATCAGGATGGTGTAAAAATGGGTATGGAGCACTTGCTGGATAAAGGATACCAGCGCATCGGCTTTGTTACCGTTGAGCTGCAGCAGGTCCAAATGGTAGAGCGGAAAAATGCATATGATCAAGTGCTGCGCGAAAGTGGGTTTAGGGATGATCAACATTTTGTTTTGAATCTTCCGTTTGCCTACAAATCTCAATTTGCCGTACAGCAGGTCAAGCAGTTTATTACAGATCAACAACTGGACGCCATCTTTTTTTCAACCAACTATTTAGGTATTCTGGGTATTGAGAGCATCACCCAACTAAACCTGCGGATTCCTGAGGACCTTGCCATTATTTGCTTTGACGATCATGCCTTATTTAAATTGTACCCTCCCGGCATTACAACCGTCAATCAACCCCTTCAAAAAATGGCACATACGGCCGTTGCCTTGCTGATTCATCAGGTGGAAACAAAGGAGAAGCCTTCCACCAATCTTACGCAATTGAAAGCAGAACTGATTGTCCGTGGATCAACATAGGGGCAGATTAGAAAATGTTGTATTTTTAAGCGGCTTTTCAGTTATGAACCCTTTATCTGCACATACGATTGATAACTTTCTTTCAGGAAAGGCTACACCGGATGAAAAGGCCCAAGTTGAAGCCTGGTATGAAACCTGCCAGAAAAAAAACACACTTATGGAAACGCTTACCAAAGAAGAACAGGAAAAAACGGGGGCGAGGATGTGGGACACCATTTCCAAAATTATTCAGTTAGAACATGTTGCGTTATAAAATACCTGTAGCTAGTTAATCTTCCTGCTTTTATGGCGTTATTGCTTATTCTTACTTCTATAAATACAGTATTCCAGCTTACCTAACCTCAATAACAATTCTGGTCTTCATTTCTTTCTAGAAAAATATGGAAAACAATTTTTGCAAAATCGATTTTGTTGCTATATTTAAGCTTCAATCCGCTTGCTGAAATGCTCATGAGTAATCACTACCATCAAACTAACGACGAACGGTTGTTTTCTTATGTGAAAAACGACGATCAGTCGGCTTTTAAAGAACTTTATAATCGTTACTGGTCTTTTTTGCTGGACACAGCTTACAAATCGCTCCAGTCAAGGTCCAAGGCTGAAGACATGGTCCAGGAGATTTTTATCAGCCTGTACCAGCGGCGTAAAACCATTGAACTAGAGGTATCATTAAAAGCCTATTTGTGCAAAGCTCTGAAATTTAAAGTCCTCAACGAGGTCCGATCGAAAACGGTGAGAGATACCTATCAAAAAACCGTTTTTTTTGGCACTTATTGCAAAAACGATTTTGCTATTCATTATGAAACCAAGGAACTGAAGAAGGTAATCGATCAGTCGGTAAACCGGCTTCCTGAGAAATGCAAGCAGGCTTTTTTATTAAGCCGGGAAGAAAACCTCTCTTATAAAGACATTTCCGGTGAACTGGATATATCTGTCAGCACGGTTGAGAAGCACATCAGTAAAGCATTGAAATTCATAAAGGGTAACCTGAACCTGTACCTGTAAACAGGGGTCGTGTACAATCTCCTTCGAATCATCAAATTGCTCCATTGTACAAGTTAATAGCCATGCGACAAGTTGGTAAACAGATTCTTTTAGGCTTCCTGCTATTGGGGCAACCATTGCAGATGCTGCTATCGTTGATACTGTGTCCACACCCAGTGCATTGATGCGTAAAAACATCAATACAGTTGTTGTAAAGCCGGACACTTCCCATTGGGGAAAGCCTTTCCGGTGATTTATCTTCTGCATGGCTATAGTGGCAATTACAGCGATTGAATCATTAAATCGCCGGTAATTACAAAGCTGGCAGACCAGTTTAACGTCATGATCGTTTGCCCTGATGGGGCTTTTGGTAGCTGGTATTTCGACAACCCGGTTGATACTACATTGAAATATGAAACGTATATCTCTAAAGAACTGGTAGTCTGGGTGGATAAAAATTACAAAACCATTGCCAGCCCAAAGGGCAGAGCTATAACGGGATTAAGCGTGGGTGGCCATGGTGCACTTATAATGCCTTTCGCCACCAAGATGTATTTGGTGCTGCAGGTAGCATGAGCGGCGGAGTTGACCTGCGTCCTTTTCCAAACAACTGGAAACTGTCTAAACAACTGGGCACTTAGCCGCTTTACCCGGACGTTGGGAAAACAATAGTGTAATCAATTTAATCCAACTGTTAACTCCCCGATCGCTTGTCATTATTATCGATTGTGGCACAGATGATTTCTTCTATGGAGTCAATGAGCAGTTGCACCAAAAGCTGCTGGATAGAAACATTCCACACGATTTTATTAGCTGGCCTGGGGGCATACCTGGGAGTATTGGAGCAATGCTGTTCCTTACCAGGTGCTGTATTTTTGCTGGTTTTTCAAAAACTGAGCCTATAGATAACTTGACTGATGCATGTGTCTATACAGTCACACTTTCAAGTTTTCTTATCCGTGGATATGGCCGGTTGTGCTTCACGGCTGCTCCTTGATTGCTGTGCAGCATATGCAGGCGGGAAAAATAAACCTCTGAGTAGAGGGTTAGCCTTGGTTGCGTGACTTATAGGATTACAGATCAAATATTTATTTCATTGTTATAGCCGAACCCAAACAATTGATTCTTGATGAAATGTATTAAATATGTTTTTGCAGTTATTGCCCTTTCATTTTGCATGCGTTTAACCGCGCAGACCATTGCACCGTTCATGGCTGGCGATAAAGTGACATTTGTCGGCAACAGCATCACGGATGCTGGCTTTTACCATTCATATATCTGGCTGTACTACATGACGCGTTATCCGGAGCGGCGCATTCAGATTCTAAACAAGGGAATTGGTGGTGATGACGCAGGTCTGATCAACGAGCGGCTGGACGTGGATGTCTTCGCCGAAAAACCTACTGTGATTGCACTGACCTTTGGTATGAACGATTCGGGTTATTTTGAATACTTGGATGCCAAAAGAGACAGTTTGGCCAATGTAAAATGGCAGAAGTCGTACGTCAGCTATAAACACGTTGAAGCAAAGCTGAAACAGCACCCTTCGGTTAGAAAAATTCTTTTCACCACGGCACCGTATGATGAAACAACCAGCAGCGCCAAAAACAACTATTATCCTGGAAAAACCAAGACGATTGAACGCATCATTGCGTTTCAAAAAGCATCTGCTCAAAAAAATGGTTGGGATTTTCTGGACCTGAATAATGAAATGACGGCTATTAACCTGCGGCAGCAGGCAAAAGATCCGTCTTTCAGCCTTTCTCCTGGCGACCGGATTCATCCGGGTGTCGGCGGTCACCTGGTAATGGCGTATTTCTTTTTGAAAGCGCAAGGGCTTGCAGGCAAAAGCATCGCCAATGTGTCTATTGATGCCGCCGCAAAAAAGCTTCTCAAACAGGAAAATAGTACCGTCACAAACCTTGCGGTTCGCCCGACTTTTATGTCTTTCGACTATCTGGCCAAAGCGTTGCCGTTCCCCATTGATACCTTGCCCCGGATGTGGAACAGTAAGTCCACTCAGGCTGAGGCGCTGACGGTGATTCCATTTATGGAAGAATTTAACCAAGAGACCTTGCAGGTGCAAAACCTTCAAACAGGGATGTATACCCTAAAAATTGACGAGCAAAAAATTGGTGAATGGGCGGGCGCTGATTTTGCAGTTGGAATCAATCTGGCAGCGCATATGAACACACCACAATACCAACAAGCAAGCGTCATCAGGGATTTAAATCAGGAGCGCATGGAGATAGAAAAGCGTTTCCGCCAGTACAATTGGATGGAGTTTGGTGTGTTACGGGAAAAAGGACTTCTGCGTAAGCATAATCAGCAAGCGCTGGATACGGTTATGTCGCTGATCAATTCCGGCTTTGTACGGGGACAATTTGAAAACTGGAATAAAGCGAGAAGTGAGGCGGTACGAGAGGTGTGGACGGCACAGATGAAACTGTTGGTGGACAAGATTTACGCCATCAACAAACCGGTAACTCGCCGCATTACCATTGAAAAAACTAACTAAGGAGCGATCAAAAGAGCTTGCTTGATTATGAACAGAATAAAAATGATAAAAACGGAAAAGCTGTTATGGCTAGCCGGTGTACTGGCAACCTCTCTTTATGCTGCGGGCCAGCAGCCGGTGGACTTTGTTAACCCTTTTATCGGTGCCAGTACCAGTGAAGGTGCTGCTGGCATCTACCATGGTTTAGGAAAAACATTCCCGGGTGCAACGACGCCCTTTGGACTGGTGCAGGTAAGTCCCAATACCATCACCGGTGGTGATAACGGATCGGGTTACAGTTATGAACACACGAGTATAGAAGGATTTGCTTTTACGCAAATGAGTGGTGTTGGCTGGTTTGGCGACCTGGGGAATTTTTTAGTGATTCCCACCACCGGTCCGTTGAAAACGGCGTCGGGCAGCTTGAAAAGTCCGGATGCAGGCTACCGCTCACGTTATAGCAAAAGCACCGAAAAGGCATCGGCCGGTTATTACACAACCTTGCTCAGCGACTACAACATCAAAGCCGAAATGACCGCCGCTCCCCACAGCGGCATGCTCCGGTTTACCTTTCCGGCACATAAGCAGGCCCGCATACAAATTGACCTCGCCAGAAGGGTAGGGGGCACGTCCACCCTGCAAAAGGTAGAGGTGGTGGATGACCGCACCATCCGCGGATGGATGAAATGTACACCCGAAGGTGGTGGCTGGGGCAATGGTGAAGGCAAGGCAGATTACACCGTTTATTTCTACGCCCAGTTCAGCAAGCCGCTGAAAAATTTTGGCATATGGAGTGCCGATATTCCAGATGACTGGAGCCGAAAAAGAGAAGACATAGAAAGTGCAAAGTACCAGGGGCGGATTGCACAAGCTGAAGTTAGCAAAGGACTGAAGAGCAAGGAAGGAAAACACCTTGGCTTTTATACCGAATTCGCCACAAGGGCAGGCGAGCAGGTATTACTGAAAAGCGGGATTTCATTTGTGAGTATGGAAGGAGCAAAAAAGAACCTGCAGGCAGAGATACCACATTGGAATTTTGAAACTGTTCATCAACAGGCCCGCAAACGTTGGAACGAGGCATTATCCAAGATGACAGTGAAAGGTGGAACCAAGGACCAGAAGACCGTCTTCTACACCTCTCTGTACCATACGATGATAGATCCCCGCGTGCTGGAGGACGTAGATGGCACCTATCCCGGTGGTGACGGCAAGATTTATCAATCTAAGGATTTTACCAAGCGCACCATCTTTAGCGGCTGGGACGTTTTCCGGAGCCAGATGCCGCTGCAAACTATCATCAACCCCTCTTTGGTCAGTGATATGATCAATTCGCTTATTACGCTGGCGGAACAAAAGGAGCGGGACTATTTTGAGCGTTGGGAAATTATGAATTCGTATAGCGGATGCATGCTGGGAAATCCTGCTGTATCGGTTGTGGCGGATGCCTATGCAAAGGGCATCCGGGATTTTGATGTGGAGAAAGCTTATGCCCTTTCGGTAGGCTCAGTTGAAAAATTTGGCAATGGTGAAAAAGGGTTCACACCTAATCCGCTGAGCATTTCTTATACCTTAGAATACGCTTACTTTGACTGGTGTGTCTCGCAATTGGCCAAAGCATTGGGCAAAGAGCAAGATGCGGCGAGGTATGCACAGCGCTCTTTACACTATAAAAACATTTTTGATGCCGATAAAGGCTGGTTTCGGCCTAAACAAAAAGACGGTTCCTGGGAAGCCTGGCCTGCAGAAGGGCGGCTGAAGCAATGGTATGGCAGCATGGAAAGCAATGCGTATCAGCAGGGCTGGTTTGTACCACAGGATATAGCAGGTATGGTTAGCCTAATGGGTGGAAAGGAAAAAGTAAAAGCTGATTTAATCAACTTTTTTGAAAAAGTGCCGCAAAACATGATGTGGAACGACTATTACAACCACGCCAATGAACCGGTCCATCATGTTCCCTTTCTTTTCAACCAACTGGGAGAGCCATCCCTTACACAAAAATGGACAAGAGCTATCTGCGACAGGGCCTATAAAAATTCGGTGGAAGGCCTGGTAGGTAATGAAGATGTTGGACAGATGTCAGCCTGGTATATACTGGCTGCCAGCGGACTTCACCCGGTTTGCCCCGGTGATACTCGGTACGAGCTTACCAGCCCGGTATTTGATGCAACTAAAATTGAGCTGGATAAGACCTACAGCAAAGCTGATTATTTCACGATAAAGGCAATAAATAACAGTTCAAAGAACATTTATATTCAAAGTGCAAAACTCAATGGAAAAATCTATGACAAGTGTTACATTGATCACAATGATGTTATGGCTGGCGGGGTGCTGGAATTGGTGATGGGCAGCAAACCTAATGTGCAATGGGGCAAGTAAAAAAGCATTGTTCACACGATTTAGGTAAGCAACAAAAGAAAGTTTATTGAAAAGGAATTTCATGTGCATGCCTGGAACAGCATATAGCGCAGAACCATCAGTCGCAGGATACTACCTGCTTTTTACCTGCTACACATCTGGTTGTTTGAAAGATGCTTTTATGAATCAGGAGCCCCATCCGTAAGCGGGGTGAAAGTTAAATGAAATAATAAGTTCAATGAGAGATAAAAAGAATACATGAATTCATTTGTTGTAGGAGTTGACATAGGAGGGACGCACATTACTGCCGCTGTAATTAATTTGGAAAAACAGCAGATACAACAAGATACTGTATGCCGCCAGTTTGTTGATGCTAATGGCAGTTCTGAAAAAATCATTTCAAGTTGGGGTGAGGCTATCAGTAAGTGTATAAAAGTTATCCCCCGTCAGGATGTTTATATTGGCATTGCAATGCCTGGACCATTTGATTATGCTGAAGGTATTTCTTATATCAGAGAACAGGATAAATTTCAAGCACTTTATGAAATTAATGTCAAACAAGTGCTGGCTAAAAAATTAGGTATCAGCGTTTGCAACATTCAATTCTTAAATGATGCCGCTTCTTTTTTAAAGGGAGAAATATTCTGTGGAGCTGCACAAAATCATACATGTGTTTACGGTATAACGTTAGGAACGGGTTTTGGCTCGGCGCTGTTTAAAGCAGAAGTGGCGAATGATGCCAATTTGTGGTGTTCTCCATTTAAAGATGGCATAGCAGAAGATTACTTTTCTACCCGCTGGTTCGTGCAACAGTATGCCAGGAAAACCGGCAGACAAATAAAGAACGTCAAGGCATTGGCAACACTGTATGGCAAAGAAGCAGTAGTGAAGGAAATCTTTACTGCGTTTGGTGAAAACTTAGCCGAGTTTTATGTTGAACAAATGCAAAATAATCAACCTGAAATGATTGTTATAGGCGGAAATATTTCAAATAGTTTTGACTATTTCTATCCTTCTTTGCAGCGTTATCTAAAGGAACATAATGCAGGGGTTGTTGTAAAAAAATCAATCTTACATGAAACTGCCTCTTTGATAGGTGCCGCAAGTAGTTGGTCAAAAGTGGTAGCAATAGAAAATAATCTTCTCGCATAGCAGTCAATCGTTACGCCCTCTGTTTCTACAGAGGGCCTTTAACAATAAAATCAATTGGTAAAGCTTAGAAGCAGCCAATATTGACAAAGTTATGTAGATGCTGTATCGATCACAGAAGATGCCTGGTATAATAAATAGGTAACAAGCAAGTTCAATGGTTTCAGTAAGACCAAAACTAAATTCGGTTGTTAACACCTTATCATTAATAATTTGCAATCAGCTTTCAATGGATATTTTAAGGTCTGAAGTAATCCATTGCTTAAATCTATACTCATGTATAAAGTGAAAGTGCCAGATCATGATGGTTATTTTTCAAAGGTTGAGTTGATTGCCAATGCCACAAAAAAGGACATCGAAAAGGGTATTTGGAAACATGACGACAAACTTCCTTCAATAATTGTTTTTAGCCAAGAGAATAACGTTGCTAGGAATACCATTGAGAAAGCATATAAATTATTGCGTGATACAGGCTATATTGCTTCCCTACCGTCAAGGGGTTATTTTGTAACAAAAGATACCAAAAGCTCTTTGAAAGTTCTATTGCTCTTCAATAAACTTAGTTCTTTCAAGAAGATAATCTATGATGAGATTGTGGGAGGATTAGGAAAGCGTGTGAAAATTGATTTGCAACTGCATCATTGAACGTTTCAACAGGGTGTATAGGGAAGCTGTCCTGGATGCTTACCTGTTTTTTGATTTGTACCAGGTGAAGCAACTAACAACAGAATGGATGGAAGAATACAACCGTAGAAGACCTCATGAAGCACTAAACAACCTTACCCCGGAATAATGGAAAAATAAAACACTACAAACGGAAATAACTCTGACCTAAACCTGTCTGTGAAAAGGGGGTACTTGCAGTTTGACCTCTTACAATTGCCACAGGAAATGGTGACGTTACCGGAGGAGCCGGCTATTTTACAGTTGGAAGTGCTGAAACTTGCGGCATCTGAGGCTCCGGTTACTATTAACCAGGAGTGCAAAACACTCTATTGCCCTTCACCACCACAACCGGATAGCTGTCTGCGCACTTTTTTAAAAGAATACGGCAACAGCACCAATTCAATTGTAGCCGGTGAAATGATTGCACTGGGTGAAGGAAGATTTTTACAACAAAGTCGTGCACGTGGTACGCCGTATGTGGCGGTTGAGCAAACACAACTAACGGTGGTGGATACCAGTGGACGGTTGCTGGACTCACGGATGCTGGTCAGTGACCGGACCGTGGTGATCCTCTCCATGACTAAACTTCGGGATAGCAACCTGCTGAGCACCGGAATCATACACAACGGGGATGCTCCCTATGATATTTACCTGATCAAGTTCACCCCTAGATAACAATGGCTGCACCGGAAAGGATAGCCTACATGTGGCTTCCAAAGACTGCCTGACCGGCTTTCATGTACCTACTGCCTTTACGCCTAATGGCGATGGAAAGAATGATAATTTCAGGCCATTGCTCTTTGGCAATGTAAAAAGCTACCGCTTTACGGTTTACAACCGGTGGAGCGAGGTGGTGTTTCAAACCACGGAGCTGCAGAAAGGCTAGGACGGAAAGGTTACAGGGCCGCAGCAGGAAACCAGTGTTTTTATCTGGACCTGCTCTTATCAACAGGAAGGAGGGGAGATAAAACTGGAAAAAGGAACAGTGATGTTGATCCGGTAAGGATGCAAAAGCCATTCTGCCTACAACGAACCGAAGGAGTTGGCAAGTGTGGAACCCTGCTTTCCTCATATGATCTGTAAATCGAATGAAATGTAGCTGGTGAAGCAAGTGAATATCTATATCGCCTGAACAACCACGAGGACATGCCTGGTGCTGAAATTGAGGCTTATTGCTTATACCGTTGACGTATGGCCATATAATGGTAAGAATTTGCCGGTTCTGCTTTGCTTCCAGATCTTTCCTCTTCGCCCTGCTCTATTCTTCGCGAACGCATGCCTTCCCCGAAGGAAGGTACTAATGTCTGCATGGAGCTATTTGTACCCACCGGAGACAGCAATTCCGGTACACGCAGCTGTTAAATGAATAATTCCAAAAAAGACTGATCAATGCCTTCAGCCGTTTTACTAATGATCGACTGTGTCCAGTAAGCAAGGCCTTTTTCTGTTGGGATAACAGGGATGCTTATACGATTCGCGGCTGGCTGTATTTTGGCCTGGCAGGGCCAGGTTTAGGGCAAAATTATTTGTATCACATTTTTGCGAAAACGTACCCCGTCATTGTGCCCAATCCCTACGATTCTGTACGCACCAAAACTACTACTGAGCGGCTACCCACAAAGAAGGTTGGTTGGTCGATACCTTCTTCCCCGTCTGTTACGAAATCTTCCGGGGGCGCCAGGAAAGTATTGATCACCCTTTTCCAGGGGCCGGGTTCCATCAATTGAAATTCCGCTCCCCCCCAGTGGGCATTGATCATCACATACAGGTCCACCTCGTCATCGGCTTCTCTGGCCAGGTAAAAAGCAAAACGTCTTGTTTCGTGGTTAAGTGCCAGTTGACCCTTGTCGCCATACCACCGCACCCCTTCCCGCCAAAACCGGCTGCGATTGAGCGTGGGATGCTGTTTGCGAAAGGCAATGAGCTTTTTGACGAAGGCGAAATGATCCGACATCTGCTGTAGCCGGTCCCAGTCCAGCCAGGAGGTTTCATTGTCCTGGTTATAGGGGTTGTTGTTTCCTTTTTGTGTTTGCAGAAATTCATCGCCGGCTAAAAACATGGGCGTACCGTTGGAGAGCAGGAGGTAGGTCATAAAATTTTTGGCCTGCCGGAGCCGGAGGTTCATCACCTCCTGCGGTACACCCTCATCACCCTCCCAGCCGCAGTTCCAGCTGTGGTTGGGTTCATGACCGTCGGTATTGTTATGCCCGTTGGCTTCGTTGTACTTGCGGCTGTAAGTCAGCAAGTCGTAGAGGGTAAAGCCGTCGTGCGCCGTGACGAAGTTGACCGATTGGTAGGGGCGGCAGGCATGGAAAGGATCATCGGGAAAAAGATCGTCGCTGCCATAGAGCCGCCGGACGGCGTCCGCCAGCATCCCCGCATCGCTTTTGACAAACTGCCGTATTGTATCCCGGTACTGACCGTTCCATTGGTGCCAGTCGATACCCGGAAAAGCCCGCCCCAGCTGGTAAACACCCCTGGCGTCCCAGGGTTCTGCAATCAGGCGTACGCCATTCAATTCCGGGTCGGCGGCGATGTGTGCAAACACGGGTGATTCACCCACTGATCCATCGGACCTGCGGGTGAATACCGATGCCAGGTCGAACCTAAAGCCGTCCACGTGCATTTCTTTTACCCAATACCGCAGGCTGTCCATGACCAGGGCCTGTACCACCGGGTGATCGGTGCGCAGGGTGTTGCCGGTGCCGCTGAAGTTTTCGTAGGGATCTCCTTCGTTGTTGTTGAGCAGGTAATAGGCGCTGTTGTCGATGCCTTTGTAGGAGTAGCAGGGGCCGTCGTTGCCCCCTTCGGTAGTATGGTTGTACACTACATCCAGGATCACCTCGATGCCGGCCCTGTGCAGGGCTTTGACCATGGCTTTAAATTCCTGTACGGCACCGCCCGGATTTTTGTTGCTGCTGTACAGGTGATGCGGTGCAAAAAAGTTCAGGGTCATGTAGCCCCAGTAGTTTTTTTCGCCGGGGTCGAACTGGTGTACCGGCATGAGTTCAACGGCGGTAATGCCCAAGTCTTTCAGGTAGGGGATCTTTTCGATCACACCGGCAAAGGTTCCCCGCTTGTTGTCGTCGATTCCCGAGGAGGGGTGCTGTGTAAAGCCCCGCACATGCATTTCGTAGATCACCAGGTCATGCGTATGGCGTACCGGTTGATCATCTTCCCAGTCAAAAACCTCTTGCGGCACCGGCAGGCAGCCCAGTGGCGCCTTCCCCGCATTGCTGCCATTGCCAACAGCCGCAGCACGGCTGGCCCCGGGTGGAAAAAACAGCTCTCTTGCATAGGGGTCGCAAAGTACTTTCTCCGGGTCAAAGCGGTGCCAGAACCGCGGGTCATCACCCAGCGCACCTTCTACCCGGTAGGCATAAAAGCTGGCTCCCTTCAACTCCGCCCGCTTCAGGCGGCAATGCCAGGTTCGTTGTGATTTGTTCCGAAAGGGGTCGAGTGCATGTTCCACTACCGGTGTGGCATATTCGTCCTTTGCATAGAGCAGGAGGGTAACAGCGGAAGCCGTTTTGGAATAGAGGGCAAAATTATAGGCATCCTCCTCCGGGAGATAGTGAACCCCCAGGGGATAAGAGGAGCCTTCATTCGAATGCCAGTCAGTCATGGTCGGTCAGTAAGGTCAGGTGAAGAAAAGAAATGTATATTTCATGAGCAGGAAAAAGAAATATTGTTTTCGGTTGTTCATGCACGTTTGCCAATTAATAACTCACCACTCACTCCTCAATCATAGCCGCCGAACATAAACAGTTTTGCATCCGTATCTGTCAAATTGAGCAGTGCATGCAACTGGCCAGTTTTACACAGGGTGAGGTCGCCGGCCCGCATGGTACGCACTTCAAAACAACGGTCGCGTTCCGGGAAATCCATCCAGTCGCCAACGATCATCAGTCCCTGACCTTCCATCATCAGGAAGACCTCCTGGTTGTCGCGGTGGCGGTGGATGCCGATGCCGCAACTGCTCCGGAGGATGTGCAGGTCCATGTAGTCCACGGCCATAAACTTCTCTTCCCTGGTGCCCCCGTTTTTGTGGCCATAGGCATCAAAGTTCCAGGCCTGCACCGTGCGTCCCAGCTCAGGTCTTTTTTTGTGCTGGAAATAATTGGAAAAAAGGTTCCGGTATTCCAGAAAACCCACACCGCCGTGGGGATTGGCGCTAACGCCAGCTGCGAGGTAGTTGTTCCATCCCCGGAACAGCATGCCAAACTCCAGGTGGTAATTGGCGCCCCCGTTGGAGTCCCAGACATTACCCCCCTCATTGGCCCAGGCCAGCTCCAGGTGCAGGGGCAGCAAGGGGTGCATGGCGTGACCGGGAAAACGGTCTGCAATCGCCTGATCGGTTACGTCATCCCGCCGGAAGTCGAAGGCCGTGCCTTTGACAAGATCCGGCCGGCTGATAATATGCCCTCTTGCCAGGGCTTCCTGGCCTCGCTGGTCCAGCTGTGCTGCCAGGTCATCGCCGGGGTAGCCCCAAATTTCCAGTTCATAGCGATCCGATTCGCGGTTGTAGGGAACCGTTAGCAGTTCCTCCAGGGCGTGGTTGCCGAGCCGGAACCAGAGCTTAATTTGTTTGCCTAATTGGTGCCCCGCCAGGCTGGAGAGCGGCGTGGTGGGCCCGGCCCGATAAGAGAACTTTAGAAATGGTCCCTTCCAGTTGCCGGCCTGTACCCAGCCACGCACCACGAAGCTGTTGCCCAGTTTAAAGTCTTTGATATTCTGTTTCTGGAAGTCTTCCTTGTTGTCCTGCTGAAAGGGGTTGATGTTATCGGCTTCACTACCCTGGGGGCCATAGATGCTCAGGTGGTTGAACGGAAAAAGATATTGCAGGCTGGGCAGGTCATACGCTTCCAGTTCGGCCGCCAGCCGGTTGTTCTCCACCGCCTGCGCTACTTTCCAGATGGGGTTTTGCACTGTATAATTGGGAGCAGATCCTTTTACAGGAATGACTTCATCGGAGATGACGATTTGCATGGTAGTTCATTAAATTGTTACGCACTGTGATAGAGAAAGGCTACAAAACGCAGGTTTTTATCGGTGTTGTTCCGGATGCCGTGGATGCCGCCGCTCTTGGTAAAGATGACCGAGCCAGGTTTAACCGGTACCTCCTTGCATTTTTTGGTGTCGAGGCCATAGATCGGCAGTTCCACGGTGGGAAAGCCATCGGTGGCGGGATCATCCCCTTCGCCCAGGTAAGCCGTGCCTTCGCCTTCTGTGATGTAATAGAGCTCTTCGCTTCCAATATGCCGGTGAGTGCCTTCGATGGTATGCGGCGGGATGGTCACTTCGTGGAAGAAGACCATGTCGCTTCCCAATTCCCTTTGCAGGATCCACTTCATTTCAATGACATTGTCGTCGAACCGCCGGCTGTCATTGTCATTCATCATGGCATTGCGGTAGCGAACGGGTTGCACACTGTCGGTATGCAGGTACCATCCCCGCTGGAAGTTCAGCAGGTAATTTTTAACTTCTTTTGTGTTGTTGGCGTTGTCACTGGGCAGGGGTGAGGCGGGCTGCTGGTAGCTGCGCATGTAGTTGTCATCCCACTCCGGTTTTTGAATCTGGTAACCAAAGGGCAGGTCGGTCTCATTTTCGCTGAAGGCGACTTCCACCTGTTTGACCTCTTTGATCCTGGCCAGTGCGGGACTCAGCTGGCGGATACGGGTAATGGCATTGCGGGCACCCATCATGTCCAGCACTTTTATATCGTGGCTTACACCGGCGGGTGGTTGCAGGGTTTCCCAGAGCTCCACCTGGTAGGCCCGGATCCAGGGACAGTAGTACAGCTTGAGGTTGGCTTCTGCCGACAAACTGCTGTCTGAGGAATGAAGTTTTGTCCAACCCATGACCTCCTCCTGTAAAAACCGGCCCTTTTCCCGGGCCACTTCCTGCAGGCGGGTGCCGAGGTATTCGTAGCGGATAAAGTTGGTCAGGAAGTTGCCGTCCAGGTACACTTCGCCCTTTAGTACGGTGATCTCCGCAATGCTCCGCACTTCCCGTACGTTGTAGCGGTAGCGGGAGCTGCGGGTGGCGTTTAAATAACGGGCATGATAGATCCGGTCGGGGTAAAACACCACGCGGAAGACCTGGTTTTCCGGGTCTGTATAAATTTCATCAAAACGTGCATCCATAAAATTGATTTAGATAATAGTGAGCAGGTGATCGGCTACGCGGAAGGAGTTGGCTTCAATGGTCAGCGTGGGATTGGCGCTGCCGGAAGTTGGCATAAACGAACCATCCGTTACATAGAGGTTATCAAACTGCCAGTGACGACAGTTTTTGTCCAGCACCGAATCGGCCGGGTCATCACCAAACCGGGCACCGCCCAAAATGTGGTTGGCAATGCGGGCACGGGCATTCTCGGCCTGGTACACGCCTCCCGATGATACGTTTTCGGCATTGGGCACGCCGGCCAGCAGGATGCGTTCGCATTCTTTGGCCAGTACGCTCATCAGGTACTGGTCGTGTGGGTGCCACTCCTTGATGATGTACGCTACCGGGCGGTTCCACTTGTCTTTCACCGCCGGGTGCAGCTCGATCCGGTTGTATTTCAACGGTACCTGGTTGGCCATAAAACTGACCGACAGGCGCCTGCCAAAATCACGGTCAAACAGGTCGAGTAACTTTTCGCCGGTAAGGGAACTGTCGTTGACAAATGCGCTCCAGATGGTATCCAGATCCTGGCTTTCGTGTGTCCGTGCCAGTGAGATGGGCAGCGCCTGGTCGGAGGTGTTGTTGTAGATGGCACCGCCGGCCCAGAGGCCTTTTTCGCGGATATAGTCTGCGGCGGCACAGAAGTCGGTAGCCCAGTCGCTGTCCAGCGAGACGGATTTATCAAACCGCTCCGGCACCCTTACTTCGGCCCCGCCAAAGCAATGCGTAAGAAAATATTTGCCCAGGAGATCATTGGAGGAAAGGCGCTTGCCAAAACCCTGGGGGTCCATTAGTCCCGATAACTGGAGGAGGCGTACCGATTCAATGGCCGAACAGGCAACAACGATGATATCACCTTCCACCACCACGTCTTCGCCGCTTGGGCCGCGGTAATGTACCCTGGCTACTTTTGAACCGTTGCTTTCCAGGTGGGTTACATTGCAATTGCAGCGGATCTGGAAGTTGGGCGCTTCCTGGATGGGAGAGAGGAGGGCTACCCAGGTGCTGGATTTATAGCCCATCGGGTCGCCGTACCGGTTTACAAAGGAGGTGGTTGGATAACCTTTTTTGCGACCGCTTTCGGGGTGGTCTTCGGTAATCACAGCAAGCGGTGTACGGTACCGTTTCATGCCCAGTTTGTCCATACCATCCGCTACATATTGGCTGATAGGGTTGGGGTCCAAAGGCTTTTGGTAGTGCACCGCACTAAAGGTCTTGGCCTGGTTCTCAGCGGTGCCATTGATGCCCACCAGTTTTTCCGCCTTGGTATAATACGGTTCCATCTCCGCATAGGAAACCGGCCAGTCGCGGGCCTCCCGTTGCACCGTACCATCGGGATCGTTCTTCAGGTCTGTGCGGCCCTCGTTGAAGCTTTTGAGCCGGAAGTCGTCCTCGGTAAACCGCAGCGAGACGGCCCCGTAAATTTGGGTGCCGCCACCGACCACCTGGGCCGTGTACCCTTCAATGGTTACGCGGTCGTCTTCCGCGCCGCTCTCCCGGTCGCGGTGCCGGTAGATGTGGGGTTCGTCGTTCAGGTCGGGTTCTACATGGCTGGTATAATAGGAGGCGCCCTGGTTGGCTACACCGGCAATGTTCACTACTTTTTCTGCACCGGTTGCGTAGAGCTCGTCCCGTTTAAAGCCACTGAGGTTGCAGGGGTCCTGGTACTGCGGAAGGATTTTGGGGCCCTTTTCCAGGACCAGCACTTTTTTCCCTTTTTTCACCAACTGATTGGCGATGGGTGCGCCGCCGGCGCCGCTGCCGATGACAACAATGTCGAAGTGTTCGTTCATATGCTTTTGATTAACCGTAATATTCTGTGCTTTGGCCAAGGGGTTTTTCAATGGCCAGCTGCCAGTTAAAGAGTGATTTGCCCTCTTTGTCTTTGTACCGTTCACTTAAAAAGGCCCAGCCGGCACAGGCAGCGTTGCCGCCGTATTTGGGATGACAGAAGGCACCGGTGAGGGTATGCCGGCGAAGCAGTTTCAGAAAGAAAGCGGGAGAGCTGTACCGCGAATAATCCCACCCTGGTACGTTGTTGGTCCCCATCTCCCCGTAGAGTTGTACAAACATCTCATGCGACATGTCGGATGGCTCCTGGAAAGGGTTGCGTTTGCGCAGGAGCTGATCGCAGATCTCAAGGCAGATCTTGTAGTCGACCAGGCGGTGGTGTTCCTCGCGGGCTACAATTTTATCAATGTAATTCACTACACCCACCGACTGGTCGAGCAGGTGTGCCCGGCCCTGCAGGCGGGCCCTGGTGGTATGGTCGATCTGGTTGTTGTTGTACTGGTTCATGAACCGCCGGCCGTCTTCTGTTCGGAAAGGAAGGATATGATCGGTGAGGCGCTCCAGCAGCACCCATTCCCAGCGTTCAAAGGAGATGGGGATGGCACAGCTCTGGGTAAAAAACCGCGACCACTCCACGCCATCGTCCAACACCTGCCGCTGGGGGTTGATATTGTCCAGTTCCTGCCTTCCATCAACGAGAAAGCGGTAGTAATGCACCTGCCCTTTGGGAATCTTCAGCGTTACCGTGTAATACATGGAATCTTCCAGCCTCTCCAAAGGAACCGGCTGGTATAATTCATGAAAGGTGCCGATAACCGCAACAGCTCCCGGCGGGTTCTTTCTGCTGATGGGATACACAAAAGTTACTTCATTGAAGTAATAACTGGTATCATCATCGTTGCTTCTGTAGCAGTCCAGAACGGGAAACCGCCAGGCTTCGGCAACGGGATAGTGGGGTTGGTTATCGTTTTGCTGGCGTGCAAATGATTTTGTAATGTGGTTGTATAAATAGTCGGGAGATTTTTTGAGCGGCTGCATAGATTACCTGGTTGGTTAAGGAAAATGTATTCACCAGGGGTCAGGCTGTAAAAGCAGTCATCAGCAGGGAGGGTTGTTGGTTAAAGTAAGAGAAATTAAAAATAAAATGCAAGTGCTGAGGTTGATTTTTTTGATGGAAAGGTGATCACGGGGTGGAGCGGAACCGTAATTTCTGCCTGTCAACAAGGATAGGGTTACCACAACGGGTGCTGTCAGCAATGCTCCTTTCACCAGTCTTTCTGATGATTGGCGGCAGGTATTGATCCGCATGTGACTGCGTTGCCGCTATCAATGGGTTTAGCGTTGGGATTACTAAAGCAGCGATAGTATTGCTGGCAGACGTTACCAATAGCATGAGCGAGACACCTGATTCGCTGACAACGTATATTCATTCTATACGCACCACAACCGGAAATTTTTTGTGGGATGACTTCTTGTAAAGAACGGCCCCGCCACAATCCGGCCGTTCTTTCCTCGTTGTGCATGATCTGTTTGTTAAGGCTTCTGCCTTGCCTTTCCAGCTTCCTATTCTTTTCCTGCAGTGGATGACCTGGATGAAGACGAGAACTGCGAAATAAAATGCCAGGTTTCCCTGGCAGAACCGGAACGACGAAACCGGCATACTGCATGGATCCAGGACAGTTCCTGGCATAAAAAATTTTTCCGGAGGATTGCCGCTTGCAATGACTGAAAATGTTAGCAAGCGATGAAGCATTTTGACAACTTCCCGTATCCTATGCCTGGGAACAACAGCCTGCGGCACCCAGATTCCTCCGCGACAGTCTCCGCTTTTCTGTAACGGTTAGCAATATGGGTAAAACAGATGGTGATGAAGTAGCCCAGGTTTACCTGCAGTATCCTGCTGTTGACAGAATGCCGCTGAAAGAACTGAAAACTTTTCAACGCCTAACGGTGCAAAGCGGGGGCAAGCAAACGATTCAGTTTGCCATTCCTTTGCACGAGTTGCAGAAATGGGACGCAGCGCAGCGGAAATGGAAACTGTATCCGGGTAGCTATACCATCCTTGTCGGCAGCAGCTCGCAGGACATCCGGCTGCAATCGGCCGTTACCATTAAATCCGCATTGACATAAAAGGACCCGTGCTCTGAGATTTCACTTTTTTGCACACCGTGCCCACACTACCCTGCTAAACTAATCAAAAGGGAGAGTGGCAAAACTTGTTTTGCCATGCAGTAACATAAGGTTTTTATAAAAATTATTGCACCTTCACTAGCATTATATCATCCACATAACAAAAGGTGTTTGCAGCACCTGCCGCTATAAAACCAATTTCTACTTTCTCATTGCTGATTTTTATATTATCAACTGTAATGGTTTGCCACGTTGCATTTTCTTCGACAATGCGATGCTTAAATGTATTACCATTAGACGTGGCATACATTTCAAGGAGGGTAAATCCGCTGCTGTTCTTCACTTTTGCTGTTAAGGTATAGTTGCCCTTTTGCAGTTTTACATAGGGAGACGATGTGATTGTTTGAAACACTTTCCGCCTGAATGGTACTTTGTCGCTTAGGTTCAGGCTTTTTTCACCAATCACAATTTTGCGGTCGCTTTCACTATTATTGTGGTTCAAAACAGGTGATACGGTGCTGTCCTGGCTAATCTTGGCCCCTTCCAGCACAACAGCGGTCCAGCCGGTGAGTTGTTCCTGCACCGGTTTTACAGGACTGGGTATCAACTTACGGTCGGCTTCAAAGCTTCCGTTCTTTACAAAATTGTTGCCGGCCGCTACGCTCCATTCTCCGGTTTTGGCATTCAGGTTCCAGGCGCTCAATGAATTGAAATACGGCGTGGCGCCTTCAAACGAAAGCGGTACCCATTGGTTATAGCCCAACCCGTTTCCGGCAAAATCAGCCCACCGGTCACCACAGTATATTACTGTTTCTTTTTTACTTCCTTTTACATTGACAAAAAAACCAGTCTGGGTGACATGTGCATAATCGTCGGCTGCACCGGGGAGCACCCGCATATCGTTTTCCGGGAGGTAAGGTCCCCTGATATTATCGGCCACCAGGTAATACGCCAGCGAGGCATCCCAGCCGTACAGGTTGGAGGCAAACATGTAATACTTTCCTTTGTACTTGAACATACAGTTGCCTTCACGGCCGGCTCCCTGGAAGATTTTGGTGCAGTCCAGCAGGGTCACTTTGCCGTCTTTTACACCAATCTCCGATATATAGATTTTGTTTCGGCCCTGGCCATAGGAATACACCAGGTAGGACTTACCACTGTCTTCATCGGTAAATACCGTCTGGTCGCCGGTGTTGGTGGTACCGATCATTTCCTTCATGTTGATTTGCTGGTGCCAGGTAAAAGGCCCAACCGGTGAATCGGAAACAGTAATGAGAACAAGGTTGTTATGCTGCACCAGCATGGCGTACTTTTTTAGCTCCGGAAGGTAAGCTACGCCTAAGCGACCTAACCAATAGGTTCGCCCATGTGCATCCAGTTCTTCTTTGGTGAGCACATTGTTTTCAAACTTCCAGGCCACCAGGTCGGTGGATGTATAACACGTAACGGCAACAAAATTGGTTCTCGGGTGTGTAACAGAAGGATCGGAGCGATACGCCTCTGCCTCTTTGTAATGAACGCCATACCAGAAATACTTTTTTTCTCCGGTGGAAGGGTCGTCAAACCGGAAGATGCCACCACCCTGGCTGTAGATGGGACGCCCATCTTTGGTGTCCCAGAACACATCATTTCTGATGGTACCGGTTTGTGCGTTTACGGGATTGAATTGACTCTGGCCAAAAATGCCTGCCAGCAAAAGCAGCATAAGAAAGGGTGACTTACTATACATCGTTTTTACGTTAAATGGTAGCGATCATTACTTTTCCAACTCCTGTAGAAACTGTGTCGGCGTTTTTCCAAATTCTTTTTTGAAGGCTTTGGTGAAGTAGGATTGCGTTTGCATGCCAACCCTGTACATGACATCTGTGATCAGTACATCTTCTTCCGTCATGATCTGGACTGCTTTACGCAAACGCACCGTTCGTACAAAATCACCAATTGGCTGCCCCGTGATGCTCTTAACGGTTTGATACAACTTGGTGCGGCTCATACCCATTTGTCGACAGATATAGTCAACGTCCAGTTCCGGATCGCTAATATGTTCCTCCAGCAAGGTTGAGAGCTGGTTCATGAATTCTTTCTCTCTGGCCGAATGGGTGGCTGCCAGGGATCCGCTTTGATGTTCATACGTAAAATGGTCTTTCAGCGTTTGCTGGTGTTCAAATATGTTGCGGATAGTGAGCAGCAACAGATCCGTATTCACCGGTTTGGAAAAATAAAAATCTGCTCCGGATGCAGTTCCTTCGAGCCTTGACTCCAAGGCTGCCTTTGCAGTGAGCATCACTACCGGAATATGCCCGGTCTCAGGATCTTCTTTTACACGCCGGCAAAAATCGATACCATTCATGCCGGGCATCATTACATCGCTGATTATAAGGTCGGGTCTTTTTTCCTTAACCATCGACAGTGCGTTGTTGCCATCAACGGCTTCACAGATGGTAAACTGATCCGCAAGACTTTCTTTTAAAAACTGCCGCAATTCGTCATTGTCATCTACCAGCAAAATATGTTTATTGCAGACCGCTGCTTTCTTTTTAGGACATGAATTTTCTGTAGAAGAGAAGAAGGCAGAATTGAAACTGTTTTGCATACTTTCGATGTTGACTACAGCCTCCTTCCGGCTTTTCATCCATTTTTCATCGGCCGAATAATCCTGCGGACTTACCGGTAAGGCAATGGTAATTTCGGTGCCGCGGTGGCGTTCACTGTGAACAGTAATGCTGCCTTTGTGTAAAAATGTCAAGCTCTTGACAAATGCCAGTCCTACACCGGAACCCATATGTGATTCCGTTATTTTATAGTACCGTTCAAAAAGACGATGGATAGATTCTTTTGAAATGCCGATGCCGTTATCCGCCACTTGCAGATACAGGTACTCTTTCCCTTTGTATTCATTTTCCAGTACCAGGTCGTGTTCGAAGGTTGGTGCCAGGTCCTGCAAATTCTGACTGACCTTAACCGTTATACTACCACCAGTGGAAGTGTACTTAAACGAGTTGCTCACCAGGTTAATCACAATTTTTTCCAGCACCTGCCGGTCAAACCATAACTGTGGCAGTTTCTGTGGCACCTCTATACAAAACTGGATGCTTTTTTCTTCGGCCAGGCTTCGAAACTCCTCACTAATTTCCTGTAAGAACAATTCCAGGCTACCGGGCATTACTTTTAATTTCAATACCCCGGCTTCGGCTTTTCTAAAGTCCATCAACTCATTAATAAGGTCCAGCAGCCGGCTGGCATTGCGGTGCATGGTGAGGTAATGGTGTCGGAATCTGCTCTGCCCATCTTCTTTCTGCAGCTTTTCCAGCGGACCCAGGATCAGTGAAAGCGGTGTACGAAACTCATGCGAGATATTCGTAAAAAACTGCAGCTGCATCTGGTGCATTTCTTCCCGTTTGGCTTCTTCCAAACGTTGGATCTCGTATCATCGTTTCAGGTAGAGAAATACAAAGGCAGTTGCAAACAATACAAAGCCTATTATGCTCCTAAACCACCATGTTTGCCAGAATGGCGGTGTGATGATGATGGCCAGTTGAACGGGCTGCTTATTCCAGACACCGTCGTTGTTGGAAGCTTTTATTTCAAAAACATAGTCGCCCGGCGGAAGGTTCGTGTATGTTACCCGGCGGTCGTTCCCGGCATTAATCCAGTCCTCATTCAGTTTGCGCAAGCGGTAGGCATACTGGTTATTTTCCGGCGTGATGTAGTTAAGCGCCGCAAATTCAATCGTAAAGGTGGCCTGTGCATGCGGAAGCCTGATTTCCCGGGTGACGCTGATGTCCTGCGACAACAAGCCATGTTTATCACCGGGCAATACACGTTGATTGGAAACGTAAAAATCAGTAATGTAAACCGGTGGAATGAAATTGTTGGTTTCAATATTCTTTGGGAAAAAGGCATTGTAGCCATTGACACCGCCAAACAGCAGTTTTCCGCTCTTTGTTTTAAGATAAGCATTGGCCTCGAACTCCATGCCCTGTAAACCATCAGCAGTGCTGTACCGTTTAAATTTTTTTGTATCGGGGTGAAAACGGATAATGCCGTTGGAGGTAGAAATCCAGAAATGCCCGGATTCGTCTTCCGCCATACCTTTAATAAATTCCGTAGAGAGTCCTGCTTCAGCAGCGTAGAGGGAAAAACTCTTTTTGACTTCGTCAAACAGGTATAACCCGGCTTGTCCGGCCCAAAGCCGCTTGCGACTGTCTACAAACAACACCCGCAGGTCGGGCATTTTTTCATCTTTTACAAAATAATTGACAAAGGATTTCGTCTGTTTGTCATAGCAATTCAGGCCGCCATCGTCGGTGCCAAACCAAAGATTGCCTTTGGCATCCTGGCAGATCGATATAAAATTATTTCCCATCAGGTGGGTCAGGTGTTTTTCGTCGCTCACCACTCGACGGAAGGTTTTCGTAACCGGATCAAACAAGTTGAGGCCTCCATAATAGGTCGCTACCCAAAGCCTTTTTTCGTCGTCTTCAAATACCTGCTGCACAAAATTGGAAGAGATGGAGCGGTCATTCCCAGGATTGTGAACAAAGCGGGTGAATGTACCGGTTTTGCGGTTCAATAGGTTGAGCCCTCCGCCCCAGGTACTTACCCAAAGGTTTCCCCTACTGTCCTCTGTTATATGCAGAACGGCATCGGAACCCAAACTGGTGGGATCAAACGGATCGTTACGGTAATGGTGGTATTGGTCTGTCACCGGGTCCTTGCGATTGAGGCCACCGCCATCCGTGCCTATCCATAGAATACCTTCACGGTCCTCATAAAACGCTTTTACATCATTATAACTTAAGCTGGAAGACTTTGGTTCCTGGCGATGTAAACCGAAATCCGCACGGTTGGGCATGTAAAGGTTGATGCCACCCCTGTGTGTACCAACCCAGATATTTCCCTGCCTGTCTTCAAAAAGGGCTGAAACGGTTCGCTGGGAAAGACTGGAGGGATCCGAAGGCTCATTTTGAAAATGCTGAAATGTTCCATCTTTTGGCAAAAAGAGATTAAGGCCGCCATTCACGCTGCCTACCCAAAGGTTCCCCTTTTTGTCAAGTAAAACACTTCGAACCAGATTGCTACCCAAACTGGATGGGATCTTTTCATCGTGTCTGAATTGTGTAAACTTACCCTCGCCTGGATAAAACAAAAACAGTCCGGCTTCGGTACTGCCCAACCAGATATTCCCCGCCTGGTCGGTTTGCATAACCCGGATAGCATGCGATGAACGGGCCGGAAAATGCGGGTAGTTGGTGAATGTTCCCTTTTTCCGGTCAAAGCGCTGCAGACCGTTTTCGGTGCCTAACCAAAAACGGCCATTTGGGTCTTCTGCCATGCAGTTCAGGAAATTATCTCCTCCTTTATCACCCTTTTTGGGATAATACCGGATGAATGATTCTGTTCCAGGCTGAAAAAGGTTTAACCCGTCTGCGGTGCTGATCCAAACAGAGCCAGATTTATCCTGGTAAATGGCGGTAATAAGATTATGACTGATCGATTGCTCTCTATCGGATTTGTATTTAAACCGGGTAAATGCACCTGTCTTTGTATTCAGCCGGTTAAGCCCATTGCTGGTTCCAATCCAGAGCGCTCCGCTTTTGTCCTCATAGATGCACCTTATATAATTATCACTGATGCTGTTGGAATCGGCGGCGCTGTAACGGTACACCTGTATGTTGTAACCATCGTACCGGTTAAGGCCATCACGGGTGCCAAACCACATAAAACCCCGTCTGTCCTGGAAGATTGTTTCGACGGTGCTGTTGGATAATCCCTGCTCGCTTGAGATCTGTTTGAACCGGATAGGCGGAAGTTGTGAAAACCCGTGACCCGTTTTCAACAACCCAAAAGTTAAAATGAGGAAAGCAGAAATTAAACGCATGGGATAGCAGCAACTGTTAATGAACGCTTTCGTTGTGTTGCACTAAAATACATGAATTGGTCGTTGGACGGGTCATTCAGCCGAAAATGTGAACAATAGAACCAAAAGAAAAACGGATCGGACCAATCAAAGGGGAAGGCTTAGGGTAGTTTAGTCCTGTTGAAACAGGATTGCTTGCCTGGCAGAAAAGCGGATACAATGTCCGGTCAGGAAGTGCCTTCTTATAAAACTTCTAAACTGCAAAGATGAAAAGTAAAATTCGATTGCTACGCCTTATTCTTTGTTGTATTCTTTTCCTATTCGGCATCTCTTCCTATGCCCAGCAAAGAATGATTACCGGAAAAGTTACCGATGTTGACAATCAGCCCGTTCAGGGAGCTACCGTAACGGTGAAAAACCGGCCGGCCAGTACTACCAAAACCAATGAAAGCGGTGAATTTTCGATTTCGGCAGCTACCGACGAGGTACTTTTTATCAGCTCCGTGGGCTATACGAATAAAGAAGTAAAAGTTGGCGCTGACGCTTCTATGTCAGTAATCATGAACACCAACCCCACCAGCATGGACGAAGTGGTGGTGATTGGTTATGGCAGCACCTCCCGTCGCAACCTGACTACCTCTGTGGCTAAAATTGACCCGAAAGGTGTACCCCAGGCGGCGAACAACTCGGTAGCGCAACTGGTGTTTGGCCGGGCGCCGGGTACAGTAGCTATTCAAAACAGTGCCGAACCAGGTGGAAATATCAACATTTCCATCCGTGGCCGGGGAAACCCTTTGGTGGTGGTAGACGGGGTTCTACTGCCGTATTCGGGGATTGAGCCCGGCAGCGGTAACCGCACCATGAATGGAAATGTGAATCGTGGTGGTTTTGCCGGCATCAATCCAAGCGATATTGAGTCTATCGAATTTTTAAAAGACGCCAGTGCATCTATATATGGTGTGAATGCAGCCAACGGGGTGATGATCATCACCACCAAAAAAGGCCGGGGCGGCCGGACAAATGTTAGCTACGATGGTAGCCGGTCTGTTGTTTCCAACATGGGTTATTTCAAGCCCTTGAACGCTACGGAATACATGCAGTATTTTAACCAGTTGACACTGGATAAATATTTGTACGACAACCAGATGATGCCCTTCGGTACAAAACCGGCTGATCTTACCCCGTACTATAACAACCCCGCAACCTTTACGGAAGACCAAATCCGGAATGCCGGTACCGGAACCGATTGGCTGAATTATGTGTTGCGGAGTGGCAGTATTGACAACCATAACATCAGCATTAGCGGCGCTACCGACAAGGTAAACTACTATTTCTCCGGAGGTTACTTCAACCAGCGGGGTACTGTTGTCAACTCCGGAATGAAGCGTTATACCGGCCGGATGAACCTTAGCTTTCATCTTACATCATTTCTGTCGGTAGGTACCAATGTCAATTACGGCCGGAACGAGTTCCTGAATTCACAGGCCGGCGCACAGAGTGCCGGGGTGGGACCTGAAGGCTTTGGCGCTGTACAGGCAGCATTGGCCTACCCGGCACATATTCCGGTATACGAGGCGGGAACCGGAAAATACTCCCAGTTCAACCTGATTGGAAACCCCCTGTCCCTGCTGAATATCCAGGACCGGACATATAATACCAGCCTGTTTGCCAATTTTTCGGTGGATATTAAGTTGATACCAAGAGTGTTGACTGCCCGGTTGTTGTATGGCAACAATACAGAGAATGCCGAACGAAACTTTTTTATTCCCTCTACCGTGTTCTTTGACCAGTTAAACCGTTCCCGTGGTGCCTTGTCCACCTCCAGGCGGCAGAACCAAACGATGGAAGCAACCCTTTCCTACAAACAACGCTTCTTTGATGCCGTGAACCTGGACGCGGTGGCAGGTATCGGACAATATCCCAACACCAGTTTTGGCTTTACCGCCACCGGAGCCGATATGATGGATGCCATCGGGACAGATGCCCTTGGTTCTTCTTCATTGGCCTCACAGACGGTGACATCGAGTAGGAATGAAACCAAACTGCGTTCTTACTTTGCCCGGACGTCACTGAATTATCAAAACCGTTACTTGTTGTCGCTTTCCCTTCGCTACGACGGGTACAGCCAGTTTTTTCCACAAAACAAATACGCCACTTTTCCCAGTGCATCGCTGGGCTGGAACCTGTCAAATGAATCATTTCTTCAGAATGCCCGCTTTATCAACCTGCTGAAGTTAAGGGCCAGCATTGGCGTGACGGGCAGTGCCGGTTCACAGGCTTATGGTACATTCAGTCCCGACGGAAACACAGTGACCTTTAACAACGGGGCCATATCTTACGTCCCTTACCTGTTGACGCAACTGGATAACCCGAACCTGCAGTGGCCCAAAACCCTAAACAAGAACCTGGGGCTTGATTTCAGCTTCTTTGGCGAACGCATCTCCGGCTCCTTCGATGTGTTTCGGGATGATCTCACCCGTTTGATCACCAATGTTCCAACGGCAATGTTATCGCAAATTTCTTCGGAGCCGGTAAACAGCGGGCACCAGGTACGCCAGGGGTGGGAGTTAGGTATCAATACCCTGAACGTCCGGAAAGCTTCATTCGAGTGGACCAGCATGGTCAATCTTTCCCGAAACAGGATTCGTTGGGAAGATCGTTTTATCAACACGTTTTTACGTGGCTGGCAAAACGAACGGGATCTGTTAAGCTCGTATTATGTTTTGAAAACGGCCGGCATCCTGGACGGTGTGAAAGCGATTCCTGAATCGCAGCCGGCTGCTGCCCGCCTGCCAGGATCGCCCATTTTTGTAGACCGTAACGGTGATAATAAAATTGATACGTTAGACGTGTTCCGGGTTGATCCCGATCCAAAGCTCGCCTTGGGATTTGGCAATACCTTCCGGTTTAAAGGATTTGATCTTGGGATAATGTTCTACGGCCAGTTAGGCGGTTGGGCCACCACCCCGGCGGCAGTATGGAGTAGTGCCATCGACTTTGTAACCGGTGGACGTAACGGTGTTCGTGAAATCAACGAAGTTTGGACCACCTCCAATCCAACAGGAATTCTTCCGGGTGTGGCGTACAATCCAAGTGCCCTTGCTTTTCCGGTGGGTACCGACATTGGTTTGCAGAGCACTGATTTTATCCGCTGCCGCAATATTACGTTGGGCTATACCTTCAATTCCGGCGCCCTCAGGCGTTACATTTCCAATTTAAGATTGTACGTGGATGTGCAAAACGCCTTTTTGATTACCAACTTCAAATATGTTGATCCGGAAGTAACCGTAAACGATGTCAAAGGCGGCGCGGCGCCCTATCCTATGGCAAGAACCTATTCTTTCGGTGTCAGGGCAAATTTCTAACGAACGCTTAAAACTTACTAGAATGAAAAGATTGCTTTTTTTCCTTACGCTGGCTGCGTTTATCATGAGCACCGGTTGTAAAAAAGGACTCGACCGGACTTCGTTCGGCGTGCTTTCTCCCGTCAATTTTCCAAAGACAGAAGCTGAATATGAAATTTATGCGTTGGAAGTATACAAACCGTTTGGTGCCAAATGGACGTATAGCGATGGCTCCACGCAGTATCTCTGGCACGGAGCGGAATGGAGTAATCCCTTTATCAACGATCTCCCATCCGACTTGATTGCAAAGTTCCCGGAGTGGGGTGGTGCCTGGAGAGATATGAGCGAAGCCAATTTTCTTCCCCGGATTAACCACGGGACGAACGGGCATTTTCAAAAAACGCGATTTATTACCCGCATTACAAAAATTATTGCCGATGTGGAAAGCTCTTCTATTTCGAATACTAAAAAAACACAACTCATTGCCGAAGCCCGGATGGCCAGAGGCTGGCTGATGTATTATTTGCATACCTTGTACGGACCGGTACCGGTGATCCTGGATGCCGCCAAAATCGGTACAGAGGCAGAGGCGGATCTGACCCGGCCTGACCGGGCCGCCTTTGTGGCGGCTGCTGCGGAAGATCTCCGATTTGCAGCGGATAACCTGGTAAAAGCCCCCGCTGAATATGGCCGTTTCAATAAAGGCATTGCGCTGGGCGTGCTGATGCGGCTTTACCTGTTTGAGCAAGACTACTCTAAAGCAGAAGCGGCTGGCCGGGAGATTCTGGGCATGGGCTATAGTCTCATTAACAGCTATCGCGATCTTTTCCGTGCTGCTACAGAAAAAAATAACGAGACTATTTGGGCCGTTTCAGTTGATCCTGCTGGGGACGGAACTGGCGCAAAACCAAACTTCAATGCCTGGAGTTTTTATACATCCCCGTCCGATTATCCGGGTAACCTGACAACTGGTCCGAAAAAGGGGGGCTGGGGAAACCCGGCACCGTTTACGGCCACCTGGGCATTTTACGATTCCTTCGATCCATCAGACAAACGACGGGAACTGCTGATCCCCACCTACAATGCCGTGAACAGCGCTGGTAACCCCACCGGTGTCGTCAAAACAAGAGCCAACATGCGCGGACCCGTTATCGATAAATATCCGGATGAAGATGCCACTGCTTTTCAGGGCAACGATATTCCCGTTCTCCGTTATGCGGATGTCTTGTTGATGATGGCTGAGGCTATTAACGGGCAATCCGGACCGACAGCGGAAGCGATTGGTTTTGTAAAACAGGTAAGGGACCGGGCCGGCATCGGTGACCTTCCGGCTTCCAGCACGGCTTCCAAAGAGGCCTTTGCCACTGCGCTGTTGCAGGAAAGAGCATGGGAGCTTTATATGGAAGGGTTCCGTCGCATTGACCTGATGCGCTTTGGCAAATGGAATGAGTACGTGCAGGCAGCGGGAAAAACACCCAACCCGGTTGGTGCCAATGGTTATTTTCCGATACCACAGTACATACTGGCAGCCGGTGGCGGAAAAGTTCAGCAAAACCCAGGTTATTAAATGGTATTTGTATAAAATCGTTTAGCAGTCGTTTTTTATTTCCTGTTGCTTTTTTCCTGCCGAAAGCAGTCGTCGTAAAACGGTAGGAAAACCAACACCGGTGGAGGAGAGATCCTCTGCCGGTGTCAGCAACAGCATTGTTCTTTTGCTACCAGTAACTGGACAGGCGTTTGCACCGCATTTTTACTGCATTTATAATGCTCGATCGTTTGCCCATAAATTCATTTTTTATCATTTAGTTTTTCGCATGAGGTGGAGTCTGTATTTTCTGTCGGTCGTTTTTTGTTCCCTTACTTTTTTCAACGCTAAGAGCCAAAAGGCAAAGAAGGACCATTTGGTTTATGTGGATAATGCCGGGGTATTGCGCTATACAAAAAATAAGGCGGAAGCTTCTTTTTTCGGTGTAAACTATACCGCTCCCTTTGCCTATGGCTACCGTTCCATCAAAGCCCTGAATTTGGACCTGAAAGGGGAGATTGACAAGGACATTTATCACCTGGCCCGCCTTGGCATTGATGCCTTCCGCGTGCATGTGTGGGATGTGGAGATCTCGGATTCAGCAGGCAATCTTTTGCAAAATGTCCACCTCGACCTGTTTGATTACCTGCTGGCAGGATTGAAAAAGCGGGGCATCAAGACCATCATTACACCCATTGCCTATTGGGGCAATGGTTATCCCGAGCGGGACGAACGGACGCCGGGTTTTTCTACCAAGTGGGGGAAGGGCAGGGCCAATGTGAATGACACTGCCATTCGTGCACAGGAGGCTTACCTGCAGCAGTTTTTCAAACATGTAAATCCTTACACGAACACTACCTACCACGACGATCCGGATGTGATCGCGGTGGAGATCAACAATGAACCCAGTCACAGCGGGCCTAAAAGTAGTGTGACAGACTACATTAACCGCATGGTGGCAGCTATCCGGAGCACCGGGTGGACAAAGCCCCTGTTTTACAATATCAGCCAGAATCCTTCGTATGCCGAGGCAGTGGTGGCTTCCGATGTGGACGGCTTTAGCTTTCAATGGTATCCCAGTGGCCTGGTGGCTAATCGGGAAGTGAAGGGCAATTTTCTGCCACACGTGAGCCGCTATGCCATTCCGTTTGATACCATCCCGGCCTTTCGCAACCGGGCACTGATGGTGTATGAATTTGACCCGGCGGATATTTTACAATCGAACATGCTGCCAGCGATGGCCCGCAGCTTCAAAGGAGCCGGTTTTCAATGGGCCACCCAATTTGCCTACGATCCGCTGGCAACAGCCTATGGCAATACGGAGTATCAAACCCATTACCTCAACCTGGCCTACACACCAGCCAAAGCCGTGAGTTTGCTGATAGCGTCGAAAGTGTTTCACCGTATTCCTCGCGGGAAAACGTTTGGCACGTACCCGGCGGATAGTACGTTCGATGTGTTCCGGGTGAGTTATAAAAACGATTTGAGTGAAATGAACAGTGGTGACGAATTTTACTATTCGAACACAACTGCCACCGTTCCAAGATCAGTGGCTGCTTTGCGGCACCTGGCTGGTGTAGGCAGCTCGCCGGTAGTGCAGTATGGCGGCACGGGCGCTTACTTTTTGGATAAACTGGAAGCGGGCATCTGGCGGCTGGAAGTTATGCCCGATGCAGTTCACATCCGGGATCCGTATGAAAGAGCTTCACCTAAAAAAGAAGTCACCCGCATTAAATGGAACCGGCATGCCATGCAGCTTCTTTTGCCGGATCTGGGGGAAGATTTTTCTGTGCAGCCCCTAAATGAAGGAAACCGGTTTTATGCCACCGTAACGGGCAACCGTTTTTTTATTGAACCTGGATCTTACCTAATATCCCGCAGAAGAAAAAGCGCTGGTAAGTGGAATGCTACAGCCAAAACAGGCTATCTGCAGCTTGCCGAATTTGTAGCACCCAAAGAAAATGAGCAAACACCGCTTCTACGTTACCATCCGGTGGCGGAGGCGGTTGCGGGTAAGCCGTTGACCCTGCACCTGCAGGCGGTAGGACTGGATTCTACCGACCGGATTTCCCTTCAACTACTGGGTGCCGGCCGGTTTGGCGCCAGACCGATCCTGTTCCAACGGAGCAGCGCTTATACCTACACGGCACAAATGCCTTCCGAACTATTGATGCCCGGCCTGCTGAATTACCGCATTGTGGTGCAGAAGAAGGATGACTATTATGTTTACCCCGGTGGTGTAAAGGGCAACCCGATGACCTGGGATTACTACAATACCGCCACGTATGAAGTAACTGTAGTTCCCGAAGAGTATGCCGTATCCTTGTTCAATGCGGCTACCGATAAACAGGTGTTGACCTACTCTTCTTCCCGCCGTGGCGGCGAAAGCCGGTTGCTCCCGGCAGAGCGGCCCGGCAGTTATGTGTACCGCATGGCGGCCACCGAAATGCCCGGTGCGCATGTTTTTAGCCTTCAATCTTTTGTGGGCGACAAACTCGGTGGCCGTGCGGAGGCCGTTGGTTCCCTGCAAACCCTGGTGCTTAGGGGGCGAACTACGAACCCGCAGCCGGTGACTGCCAAACTGATCCTCATTACAAAGGGCGCCGTTCCGTTTGCGGCGACCATCACCTTGCCGACCACGTTGCAGGACATTGAGGTTCCGCTGAGCCGTTTTGCACAAGATTCGATGCTGCTGCTGCCAAGGCCTTATCCTGGCTTTCAGCCGCTTTGGTTTGCGCCGGCCGGACAGCATTCCTTTTCGCTGGGCGATGTGGAAAAACTACAGGTGGTTGTTGGTGCAGACCTTCTTCCAGCCGAACTTTCGAAACCCTATTCGATGGAAATAGAAACCATCTGGTTAAAAAAATAAGTGTACATGAAAAAGCGTAACTCCATCGCGATCGTTTTCCTTTTTACCTTTCTTTTTTCCGGAATGGCAGCTGTGGCGCAGAAAGCTCCGCAACGCCAGCGGATAAATTTTGATGACGACTGGCGTTTTCATTTCGGCCATGCTGGTGACCCGTCAAAAGATTTTAATTATGGCGTTACCGTTGCTTTCAAAAAGAGCGGCGAAGCACCCGGTACAGCCATCGACCCAAAGTTTAAAGATTCTGCCTGGCGAAAGCTAAACCTGCCGCACGATTGGGCGGTAGAACTTCCCTTTGTCAACGTGAACAATTTTGATGTGCAATCGCACGGCTACAAGCCTGTTGGCGGCCTCTTTCCGGAAACAAGTATTGGCTGGTACCGCAAGCAGTTTACAGTTGACCAAAAAGACTCTGGACAACGATTTCAACTGCAGTTTGACGGCGTGTTTCGTGATGCTGACTTTTGGATCAATGGCTTTTATCTGGGCAATAACCAAAGCGGTTATGTGGGTGTGGCATACGACATTACCGATTACCTTAATTATGATAAGCCAAACGTTGTTACGGTGAGGGCAGATGCCACCCAATACGAAGGATGGTTTTACGAAGGCGCCGGTATCTATCGCCATGTATGGCTGAACAAATACAACAACCTGCACATTGCACACGACGGCATGTTTGCTTATTCAACCGTAAAAGGGGCTAACGCAACGGTTACCGTAGAAACAGAGATCGAAAATCAAAACCTGTCTTCTGCATCGGCTATGATTGTTTCTTATCTCATGGATCGCACCGGAAGAAAACTGGTACAATCATCACCGCAAGCAGTTGTATTGAATGTCAACGGAAGAACAACCGTAAAGCACAAACTCAATGTTGCCAACCCTCGCCTTTGGTCGTTAGAGGATCCTTATTTGTACCGTGTGGTTTCTCTTGTTCAGCGGGGTGGAAAAACAATCGATAGCGTTTCGCACCGCTTTGGTATCCGCACTATTGACGTAAAGCCTAATGGTGTTTTCTTAAACGGCAAACATGTAAAGCTTTTGGGCACCAATAATCACCAGGATCATGCGGGAGTAGGCGCTGCACTTCCCGACTATCTTCAATACTACCGCATTCGCCTTTTAAAGCAGTGGGGTAGTAATGCCTACCGCAGCAGCCATAATGCACCAACGCCGGAACTGTTGGATGCTTGCGATAGCCTGGGCATGTTGGTTATGGATGAACAACGTCTTCTCAACAGCTCTCCCGAATACATGAACCAGTTTGAACGGCTTATTAAACGCGACCGCAACCATCCTTCTGTCTTCATGTGGTCCATCGGTAATGAAGAAGGCTGGATACAAGCCAATACAACCGGCAAGAGAATTGCACAAACTTTACTTGCGAAGCAAAAAGAGTTAGACCCGACAAGAACGTCCACCTACGCTGCTGACCTGGCCAATATTTATCATGGTGTGAACGAAGTGATCCCGGTTCGCGGTTTCAACTACCGCCAGTTTGGTGTAGCCAATTATCACCGAGATCATCCGACACAACCCATCATCGGAACAGAGATGGGCAGCACGGTAACGACAAGAGGCATCTATGAAAAAGATACGGTTCGGGCTTATGTTCCCGATCAGGACATCACTGCACCCTGGTGGGCTTCAACAGCGGAAACCTGGTGGAAGTTGGCTGCTGATAATGATTACTGGTTAGGTGGATTCATCTGGACAGGATTTGACTATCGTGGCGAACCAACACCTTACAAATGGCCCAACATCTCATCGCATTTTGGTGTGATGGACGTATGCGGCTTTCCCAAAAACATTTATTACTATTACCAAAGCTGGTGGACAGACAAAGATGTTTTACATATCTCACCGCATTGGAACTGGAAAGGAAAGGAAGGCAAACCAATTGACGTGTGGGTGAATACCAACGCCGATAATGTTGAATTGTTCTTAAATGGAAAGTCCTTAGGCAAAAAGGATATGCCCCGCAATTCGCATCTCAGGTGGAGCGTCAACTACGAACCAGGCACACTGCAGGCCGTGGCATTTAAAAAAGGAAAAAGGCTAACCGCGAAAGTAGAAACGACAGGTGACCCTTACGAGGTTGTTGTATCGCCCTACAAAACCACGATGCTTGGTGATGGCAAGGATGCAACAGTGATGAACATTAGCGTGATGGACCGGCAGGGTCGGGAAGTTCCGGATGCGGCAAACATGATCACGTTTCGCTGGAAGGGAGATGCAAAAATCATTGGTGTGGGCAATGGTGACCCCAGCAGCCATGAGCCGGATAAGTATCTGGATGATTCAGCCTGGCAACGCCGTCTGTTTAACGGCAAAGCACAAGTGATTATGCAAGCGGGCAAAACAGCAAGTACTATTCAGTTCGAAGCCAGGAGCGAAGGCCTGCGCAGCGGTGGTACCGATATCATCACCATTCACCCCGGCACACCAACACCGATGGCTGCGATCAAGCACAGTTTTCCGATTACAAAACGTATCAGCCGCCCGGTCGATCAAATGTTAGGCGCCGATATTTCGTTTCTGCCGCAACTGGAAGCCCGAGGCGTAAAGTTTTCTGATAAAGGGAAAGAGGGCGATGCTATCCAGATTCTGAAAAATCATGGGTTTAACTACATCCGCCTTCGCATCTTTAACGATCCTGCAAGAGACAGTGGCTATTCGCCTAAGCGTGGTTTCTGTGATCTGGAACACACCAAGGCCATGGCCAAGCGGGTGAAAGCCGCCGGTATGAAATTCCTGCTCGATTTTCATTACAGTGATACATGGGCCGATCCCGGCAAACAATTCAAACCCGCTGCATGGCGTGGTAAATCATTCCCAGAGTTAAAACAGGCTGTGTACGATTACACGAAAGAAGTTATGCAGGCACTGAAAGACCAAGGCACTTTACCTGACATGGTGCAAGTAGGTAATGAAATTAACCACGGTATGATCTGGCCCGAAGGCAGCATTGGCAATCTGGATAGCTTGGCGCAATTGATCTATGCTGGAATTAACGGCGTGCGGGTTGTAGCACCGGCTACCACCATCATGCTGCATGTGGCATTGGGTGGTCAAAACGATGAGAGCCGTTTGTTTTATGATAATATGGTGGAGCGACAAGTGCCCTTTGATGTCATCGGACTTTCTTATTATCCAAAATGGCATTGCACCTTAGAAGACCTGGAATACAATGCGGCCGATTTAGCCAAACAATACGACAAGGATGTGATTATCGTAGAGTATTCGCATAAAAAAGAAGAAGTTAACAACATCGGATTTCAGGTGCCCAATGGCCGCGGCAAAGGCACCTGCATTTGGGAGCCGCTGAATACCTGGGAAAAGATCTTTGAAAGTAACGGCCAGGCCAACAGTCTTCTGCTGGTGTATGATGAAATCAGCCGAAAGTTTATGAACGCTTCAGCACCCAACAATAATAAACCAGGCGTCAGCCAAACAAAAGTCAGTATGCATGAAAAGAGCAAATAAGTTCAAAAATAAATATGCTAAAAAGTGGTTGCAATTATCGGTGGTGATTCTGTTGTCATCGTTTGCTGTCAACGCTCAGTCTTTTCAAATGCCTGAGGGCTGGTCGGATGGATACGCCTACGCTAACGGCATACGTATTCACTATTATAAAGCAAAGCCCGCACAGGGCAAGCCGGTGATGGTGATGGTGCATGGGGTTACCGATAACGGGCTTTGCTGGACAACGCTGACAGAGAAGCTGCAGGACGCCTATGATATTTACATGCTGGATGCACGGGGACATGGTTTGTCAGACCCCTTTACGCAGTCAGACAATGGTGAGACCTTGATCAAAGACGTAGTGGAATTCGTACGTGTTATGAAGTTTGACAAGCCAATCCTAGTGGGCCACTCGATGGGGGCAGCTACCGTCATGCGGGTAGGAGCGGAGCATGCCGATCTGGCAAAAGCAATCATAATGTTAGATCCTTTTGTGGGAAGCCGCCCGGCAGGTGCACCCGGAGGAACTGCCGCCCGGGATACGACCCGGGTCCGGCCACCGGCATCAACTGCACCCCGCCAGCCGTCGGCACCCGACCGTCTTTCAGTGAACATGTTTGGAAGTCCCGAAGTATTAGTAGCACAAAACAACTACCGATTCGAAGACCTGGTAGCCACCGGCCGCCGCCAGTTTCCCAAGTGGCATAATACGGATGTGTACTACTGGGCCCTCTCAAAAAAACAGTATCATGGTGCCTACACACCGGAGGCCCAACAGGCAATGAGTGGTACCATGCGCACCGGAGATGCACTGGCAAAGATTTCTGTACCAGCCATCATCCTTAAAGCGGATGCATCGCCTGAAGTGCGAAAAGCAAATGAAGAAGCAGCCCGTGTCATGCAAAAAGGTAAGCTGGTGCACATTGATAATGCCGGACACAATCTTCACCATGATCAATTGGCCAGTACAATGGAAGTGATGAAAACGTTTTTGGCAGCGTTGTAGAGAGAAGCAACTGGCGGTAGTTCTCGTTTTCTGCATAGTCCGGCGCTTTTAAAACACGAAATTGCGTAAGCAAGTTTGTTGTACACCTAAATGTGAGTGGATAAAGATGTTTGATCGCTTAGAAATAAACTAACACCAAATTGTACGCAGATAAAATTTCAAAATCTTACCAATGAAGGGTCGCATTTTTTTATTACTGTTCCTGGGCTGCCTCTCAGGTATACATGCACAAACCAAATCAGCCTCCGGTTCAAAAGTGGAGTACGTGCCGTTTGAAGTGAAGGATGACAGCAGTGCAGTTTTCCGGCTCTATGCTCCCGATGCCAAATCAGTAACATTGGGCGGAGATATCAGAGGCGTAAACTCGCAAAAGGCCAGCGATGGCGTTTGGACCATTACCACGGCTTCAGGCCTTCGTCCCAGTGCCTACCGATATTTTTTTATGGTGGACGGAATGAAGGTGAACGACCCGAAAAATCCAATGGTGGCTGACTTCCGCCCGATGGTGGAAATCGTACCCAAAAATCAAAACCTGTTCTGGCAGCAAAAGAATGTACCGCATGGCCTGCTGTCCATTGTTTTTTACGAATCAAAGGCCACCAACTCCACCCGTCGCATGTTTGTATGGACACCGCCGGGCTATTTTTCGGGCAACGAAAAACTGCCGGTGCTTTACTTGTTACATGGAGGCGGCGACAACGATACCAACTGGCCAGGGCAGGGCAAAGCCGGTTGGATATTGGATAATCTTTTCGCCGAAGGCAAAATCGTTCCAATGGTGGTGGTTATGCCCGATGGAAGCATTCCGGTAGAAGCCGTTGCAGAGGATATCGGGAACAGCATCATTCCCTATGTGGAGAAAAATTTTCGTGTGCAGACCGATGCAACTCATCGTGCCATTGCCGGTCTTTCCATGGGCGGATTGCAAACGATGGAAACCATTTTAAAATTTCCCGACAGGTTTACCTATGTGAACGTGATGGGCTCGGGCTGGTGGTCGGACAGGCCGGGCAATTATGAAAAATATGATGCGCTGGTAAAAGCAGCCGCTCCCCAATTAAAGAAAACAGTGAAGTATTTTATATTCAATACAGGTGGCCCCTCTGACATTGCTGACAAAAACAATGACCTGACAAAAGCTGTCTTTGACAAGTACGGCGTCAAATCCAGTGTTTCAAAAATGGAAGGTGGCCATACCATGTATGTCTGGCGGCATGACCTGTACAATTTCGCACAAAAGATTTTTAAGTAAGCCATCAGATCATTTTCTGTTGGTTCGTTTCCAGATAGCAGGGTTGCTAATTACATCTCTTTACGTTCGGATGAATTGTCCGGTATCTATAAATTACCTCAATGAAAAAACTCTTTTTACTCTTAACTGTTAGTTTTTGTATCCAGTCATTCAACAACAGCATTGCGCAAAAAAGCCGCCAACGGTTGCTGATGGATGCAGCGTGGAAATTTTCGCAAACTGATACGATCGGGGCTGATAAAGCAGGATTTGATGACAGTAAATGGCGAACACTAGATCTTCCGCATGACTGGAGTATCGAGCATGCGTTCGTTCAAAATGCACCCACCGGCGGTGGCGGTGGTTATTTGCCCACAGGAGTTGGCTGGTATCGCAAGCGTTTTAACCTGCCGAAGTCTGCTCTTTCAAAAATCGTCTGGATTGAATTTGATGGCGTGTATCAAAACAGCGATGTTTGGATCAACGGGCATCACCTTGGCCGTTATCCCAACGGCTACATGAGTTTTCATTACGATCTGACACCACACTTAAAGTCCGGAGAAAACAGCATTACGGTTCGTGTAGATAATTCACTTCAACCCAATACCCGCTGGTATTCCGGTTCCGGTATCTATCGGCACGTGTGGCTGAACATCGCCAACCCTGTACACGTGGCCCAATGGGGTACCTATGTCACCACACCACAGGCAGATTCTTCATCGGCAACGGTAGCGATTAAAACGAAGATCAATAACCGCAATACTGTTTCCAAGGAAGCCATGCTTCGGTACATCGTTGTGGATGCAAATGGAAGAGAAGTTGCTAAAACCGAAATCCCGGTTTCACTTTCTTCAAACAATGCAACGGAAAGCGGCCAGCAACTTACGGTTCCTACTCCTGCTCTCTGGTCAACAGAATCGCCGAATATGTACAGCCTTCGTTCCATTATTCTTGACAAGGGAAAAGTCGTTGACGAAGTGACGACACCATTTGGTATTCGCAACATTGAGTACAGTGCGGACAAAGGATTTCTGCTAAATGGGAAACGGGTAAAGATGAAGGGTGTTTGTTTGCACCATGATGCCGGAAGTGTTGGTGCGGCTGTACCAGAGAGAATGTGGGTCCGGCGCCTCCAAATTTTGAAAGAGATGGGTTGCAATGCCATCCGCACTTCACATAACCCAATGGCACCTGAATTTTTGGATCTCTGTGACCGGATGGGTTTTCTGGTGCAAAATGAGATATTTGATGTGTGGAAAGCTGGTAAGGCAAAGTATGATTACGCCATTTATTTTAATGACTGGTCGCAGCACGATTTAGTCAATTTCATTCACCGCGACCGCAATCACCCCTCGGTGGTGATGTGGAGTGCCGGCAATGAAATAGGCGAGCAAAGCCAGCCGCAGGGTCATGAAGTGCTTCGCCCCCTGATCGAAACCTTTCACCGAGAAGATCCTACCCGCCCGGTAACCACCGGCAATGATCATATTGCGGCTGATGGGCGATCGGCCACACCGCAGTTCCTGAACATGCTTGATATTGTTGGCTACAATTACGTTGATCGCTGGCGTGACCGCAGAGAATTGTTTTATGATATTGACAAGCGTGCCAACCCGCAATGGAAGATGGTGGGAACTGAGAATGTTTCCATCTCCGGTATCCGGGGTAACTATTTTGGAGGCGGCTTTGGTGGCATCGATTCATCCGTCATTCGTCCGGCCAATCTGCCGGGAGTCATTCGTGCAGAGCAGCTTTGGAAATTCACGGCGCTGCACGATTATGTGATCGGTGATTTTATGTGGACGGGCATCGATTATCTGGGAGAAGCCCGGTGGCCTGCAAAAAATGCAAGCTCCGGTGTGATTGACTTGTGTGGTTTTCCGAAGGATGCCTATTATTTCTACCAAAGCCAATGGACAACTAAGCCGATGATTCATCTGGCGCCGCATTGGAACTGGCAAGGCAGGGAAGGAAAGGTCATTCCGGTACTAGCCTTTACCAATTGCGATACAGTTGAATTGTTTTTGAATGGAAAATCGTTTGGCGCTAAGGCAATGCAGTTTCCCCGGCCGGGAAACAGTGGCGCCTGGAACCGATATGATGTGCCACCGGTGGGTGTTACAACAGCCGATTTACACCTTCTATGGGATGTGCCCTATGAACCAGGTGTATTGAGAGCCGTTGGAAAAAAGGGTGGAAAGATTGTGGTAGAAGAAGAGGTTCGAACCAGTGGCGCACCGGCAGAACTTCGTCTGTCGGTTGACCGTACAACCATTGAAGCAGATCCGAAGGAGGTTGCACATGTAAAGATTGAAGTTGTTGACGCAAACGGAACAATTGTTCCCAATGCGGCGGAACCGGTGCAGATTGTGGTGGAAGGCGCCGGTAAATTGATTGGCCTGGATAATGGCAACCCGTTTGATCATACGTCTATGAAAAGTGACAGGCGCAATACCTTCAATGGCCTGGCTTTGGCAGTCATTCAGCCGGATAACAAAGCAGGAACCATCCGTGTCCGCACGGCTTCACCTTCTCTGAAAAATGCGTCTGTAGAGATTACGGTTAAAAAGCGTGATCCCCAAATTGCAATCCTTGAAAGTTTGAATAAATGACTTTGTACCAAAATCAGGTAACGTTTAGCAGGACTGTGCGTAAGAAAATCGTTTTATCATAAATGCATTTTTATAGAAATAATGCATCAAGGTAGATGACAGGTGCTATGAAAAATCAGCTATTCTGTTTTGAAAGAAGCAAATCAACATAACCAGACATGTACTTCAAATTTCTTGTTTGTATTGTTTTCATTATCTGCCTTTGGACATTGCATGGATTCAAACCATCGAATGACCTAAAGGCAGAACTTGTACTCGATGCCAGGGTCCAACTTGGTGAAGGAGCCATCTGGCATCCAAAGGAAAACAGATTGTACTGGGTGGATATCGAAGGCAAGGCGCTACATATATATGATCCATCCACAAATGAAGACAGGCGGTTTCCCCTGAGTTCACGAGTGGGTACTGTGGTGCCTGTGAAAGGTGGCGGCGCATTGGTTGCTTTGCAAAATGGAATCCATAAAATTGATTTAAAAACAAGAAAGCTGGAAATCATCGCCAATCCCTTACCTGATACCCTAAACCTGCGGTTTAACGATGGCAAATGCGACCCCTCTGGACGGTTTTGGGTAGGTACCCTGGCACTGGATGGCAGAAGAAAAGGCGCCGTTTTGTACCGCATAGATAAGGACAGATCGGTTCATCAGATGCTCGACAGCGTATCCATCTCGAATGGGATTGTTTGGACAGCCGACAAAAAAACAATGTATTACAACGACACGCCAACTGGCACCGTGCAGGCCTTTGATTATGATGATAAATCCGGGAACATCAGCAACCGGCGGATAGCTGTTTGTATTCCCAAAGGCATGGGAGCACCCGATGGAATGACGATTGATGCCGATGGAAACTTATGGGTGGCGCTTTGGGGAGCGGGCCTGGTTGGAAAGTTCAATCCATCAACAGGCGAACTGCTGCAAAAGGTAATGGTACCGGCCCCCAATGTATCCTCCTGTGCTTTTGGCGGCAAAAATCTGGAGACGCTCTACATTACCACAGCCCGTGTCTGGGTAAATGAAAAGGGGTTGAAGGAGTTTCCGCAAAGCGGAAGTTTGTTCAGTGTAAAGCCGGGTGTGAAGGGAGTGGCGGCTGTTTTTTATAAAGGCAAATTTTAATTCTCCGCGTTCTCATTGCAACGGTTTTGCAGTGGGTGCTGTTTTACAGTGGCAATGTATAGAAGATTGGTTCCTTTTGTTTCTGCACCAATGACCAAATTGGGCAAGTGAACCCGCGATAACAGTGCTCCGAATTTCTCTTTAATGAATAAACCTTTTTTCTGGCTATGCCCATTCTCCGTTCAGGAAAATACCAACAGGTATCTAGAAGTATAGATAAACCATAAATGGCATTGTTTGTTTATACAATACACTAGCAATTTCAGTATACGATTTAACATGAATTGACTTAATTTGACGAAGGAGAAAATTCAGGTGCCCGAAACAGTGGAATCTCTGGAACGCTTGGTAGATGCGGGTTCTGGTCCGGTTACAAATCTCTCTTAGAACTGGGTGCCATTTGCGGCATCAGCAAAGAATTTACCTTTCACACCGCACGGTACACTTTTGCCACCACCATTGCCCTCACCAATGGTGTGCCCATTGAAAGTGGCAGCAAGATGCTCAGACTTAAAAACCTGCACACCACCCAGCACTACGCCAAAATCCTGGATAAAAAGGTGGGCCAGGATATGCAAGCACTAAAAAAAACTCAAAAAACGCTTACTGTTATAACAAAAACAGGAACCTGGGTTCCTGTGATGTTAGCTTACTGGATGGGAAGGGTAAGTATTTCCTGTTTGCGGTTAGCTGACAGAAAACAGATGGTGGACGAACGGGCCGTTCGCTAATCCTGCAGTTTATTTCGGTTGCGCTTCAATGCCGGTTGTCCACTTGGAAAAACCGGTTCTTTGGCATGCACAAGATTACATTTTTGTGGAGTACAGGTTATCCGTACAAATACGGATTTTTTGTACCAGGCTAATTGCAACCCGGTGATTTCGATTGTCTTAAAAGCGATCCTGGAATTTTCCGTATCTGCCACATTCTTTCCCTGTACTCACCGGCCTACCTTGCAGGCAATTAAGCCGTTCGCTAAACTGTATGTTGACAAAATGTTCCCACCTGCGAATATTCGATCCTTCCAACCGGGATGTACTCCTGCCCAAAGATTTATGCCTGGAGCAAGAAGGAGCAGAACCACTGTTGCCTTTGCCCATCGATGATTGCCAGCGTGTCATTGAAACACCGGCCTGCATCATCGAGATGTCACCGGAGCGCATCTTTTATTTCCGCTCTGTAGACTTGAATTGTACTGTACTGATTGAAGTGATCTTTGAGCAGGGACAGTGGATAGCCGTCAATTGCCTCAAGAATCCCTCCACTCCTTTTATCACGGCCTTATTGAAAGAAGGAAAATTTATTCCCGGTTCCCTCCTTGGTTAAATTTTATAGATGCCATGCCTGATGGCATATACCACCAGCCCGGCCGTACTGTTTTCATCCATCTTGCTCATGATATTCTCCCGGTGGGTTTCAATGGTACGCGGACTTAAAAACAACCGGGCAGCAATTTCTTTGTTGGTAAGTCCTTCGCAGATCATCCGGATAATCTGCCGTTCCCTTTCGTTGAATTCAACCTTTTTCTTTTTTCGATAGGAGTTGAACGAGCTTTTAGCGATCAGCTGCGCCAGCTTGGCCGAGGTGTGCTGGCAGTAGTACGTCTTGTCCCGGTACACGGTTTTGATGGCTTCAACAATTTCTTCCTTATGCGCCGTTTTCAGCAGGTACCCGCTGGCGCCGGCTTCCAGCATCTCTACAATCAGGTAATCTTCATCATAATTGGTGAGGGCAATCACACCAATATGGGGGAAGCTTTTTTTCATCTCCTGCATCACTTCGATACCATCCCGCTTTGGCATTTTAATGTCTGTGATTACCACCTCGGGTTGCAGGCTTTCTACGAGGAAGAGCAGTTCTTCGCCATCAACTGCCTGTCCTATCAGATCAATATCGGGCTCTTTGTTTGCCATCACTGAAAAGCCATCCCGGAAAAGTTCGTGGTCATCGGCAAGAACAATCTTAATGGCAGCAGGCGATTTTTCCATGTCTTAAGATTTTGTCTGCTCCGTTTCAACAGGAACCTCAATAGTATACTTCGTCCCGGTGCCAGGCGCAGTTTCCACAAACAGCTCACCGCCCAATACATCTGTCCGGCTTAACAGGTTGCGCAACCCATAACCACTACCGTCCTTCAACTGCTGGTCGTAGTGAAACCCCCGACCGTTATCTTTCGAAGAAAGAATGAGTTTATCGTTTTCCATTTTCAACGAAAGTTGTAAAAGGGTGGCGCCGGCATGCTTGATGGTATTGTGTACAATCTCCTGTACAATGCGGTAAAGATGAATACTCCGGGATGCATCCGGGTATAGTTCATCGGTCACTACTTCAATCCGGAGGCCATTCTGGTTTGAAACATAATTGGTCAGTTCTTTCATCGCTGCTACCAGGCCCTTGCGCTGCAGGGTCACCGGCATCAGGTTGAAGGATATCTCCCGGAGACGCCGTACCACATCATCTAAATGTTCATCTGTTTTTTGTTGTTGCAACTGGTCCTCTTTATCATGCAGGTCAAAACTGCTCACCTTTAATTTGATGGCCGATACCAGGGGTGAAAGCTCATCGTGCAGGTCGGCCGCAATGCGGGCCCGTTCTCTTTCCATCGAGGCCAGTTCGGTGGTAATATTCTGTTGTTTTAGCGCCAGGTTGATGCGGTGCTGGCGAATCATGGAAATGAAAAAATAGGCGATGATGGCGCCAATGACTACTACCAGTATTAAAACGAGTGTATATATTCTTGTCTCCTGGGCATCCATAATACGGCTAGTGCATAAAGCAGGTTGGTGAATAAGTTGACAAAAGCTAAAATCCTGAAAACATACCGCTGAAAAAGATTGCTGGCGGCCAGTCCGTAAATATAAAAGGCTTCTACAATAATGGCATAGGTAAAAAAGAAAATAAAACCGGCACAAAGAATAAAAACAGGATCTCTCCAAAGAATCTTTCGGCGTTTTGCCATCAACCTGCTGATCATGGTAATGCTTAATAGAACAACCAGCAGCGAATTGGCGATGATAAAATAAGAGTTGAAGATGTGAATTGATCCAATAATAAAACTTTCTGTCAGCCAGAACGCTGCCACCAAGCCACTGAATACATAATAGACCCGTAACGACCCGGTAAACAGGCGCCATTGCTTAAATTGATACAGGATCAGCAGGCTTTCAGCAAGTAGAAATAGATTGTTGTTAACGGCATTTGAGTGGTGAGCCTTGATCAGGAAATAACTGATGACTTCATTGATCGCTCCTAAACAAAGCAATACTAAAAAAGGGTAATAGATAGGATTGATTTTTTTGAATCGGATCATACCTATAGCCACTGGTATGAAGATTGAAAAACTTAAGGCAATAATAAGTGAAACATCCATCGGCCCGAATATACAGGAACTAGGGATTGGGCGATGAAAAACCGGCTCACGCAGGCTGATAACACCATCCCGGTTCTCCCGTTTGCGGATCATTGTTCATTGTTGCATTCTGCCCTGTCAGACCTTTCAGCGTTTGCAAACCTGTACGTGCTTTTGCATTGGCAGGTAAAAAATTTACACTGTTTTCCTTGAATCAGTTGGTCATCTCTTTGCTTAAGTCGTAGTTTATTGCTTCGCCAGCTACTGTTCCGGTGGATACTAAGAATCAAGGTTGGTGTCTCTACAAGAGAAAAACATATGCATAAAGAGATAAAACACTGGTTTTTCAGCCAAAGCATAAAGATTATTTTTAGCCCTTCACCTGGAATAACCTGCCTTTCCTGTGTGCCCTGTTTGCCCTCCGGCAAAAAAGTATCGATCGTGTAATCTAATACATGATGAAAAGCTGTCTCCATGCGGTCTTGAACCTGATTCCCGTGAACAGGGAAATGAAAATAAAGTTTACCTGCTCACTGTCGACGGTGATGACCCCTGTTTTACCGCGAAGTTCCTTGCCGCAGGAACGGGGCAGTGTTCGCAGCAGATGATCAGTTCAGAAAAATCAGTGAGGGTGCATAATAAAACTGCCGCCGAAAACAGCAGAGGGAAAACGGAATTACAGGCACATGCAGCGGGTTGGGTAACGGGAAGGAGTAACCGAGGAATGGTGTCGTTGGTTTCATGCAGCAAGTTTACTCAATTGTTCAACAGGCACACGACACCAACCGTTTTACTTAACCACTTTTTGTTCACAATCCGTTTCGCCTTCTTCGTCCACGATGAACAGGTATTCGTAGCCGGCAAAATCGCCCGTCAGGGCTGAAGTTGTTTTATTATCCAGCGACCGTTATTTCGTTCGTACAACTTTCTGTGGTGAAAACGGGTGGGTTTGAATTCTAAAAATTCTATTCGTATGGGGTCGATCAAATATCCACCCCAATCTGAAGGTCTCGGTAAAGGCTTGTTTGCAAATCTTGCTTCTATGTTTTCATATTTTTCTGCCAGGATGGCCAGGTTGTCAATTTCCTGGCCCTGCGCACTTGCAAGGGCAACAATCTGACTTTCTCTGTTACGCTCTGCAAAGTATTTATCAGCAAGTTGCGCATCCATTTCCGTAGCGTTGCCCTGGACCCGCACCTGCCTTTCTGTTGCTGTCCACCAAAAGGTGAGTGCCACTTTGTTTGTGTTGTTGATTTCGATTCCTTTTCTTGATCCCAAAGGACCGGTTACAATAAAATGGTCGTCTACAATGTCTTTGAGCGATACAAATCTTGCATTTGGGTAACCATCTGTGCCAATCGTAGAGAGGCAACAGGCGGTGGGTATCCTGACCTTTGCCTGGTTGACTTCTTCGTTCAACCACTGGTTAAAAACGTCGATTGGTGATGCTGCCATGTTGCATTCTTGAAAAGTTGAAAATTAGCCTTCGCTCTTGAATTCAAAAAGTAGATGTCGCAATGATTTGTTCATCTGATAATGTCTGTGTCAACCGGGATGTATCCTAAATGCCTGCTCAGGGAGAGAATTTGCCCTTTATGATGAAATTCATGTGTAATGACGTGGGAGAACAGCTTCAACGGACTGGCGGTGATTTTTTGACCGTTATTGCTAATGACCAGGTCATTAAGAAGCCTGTCCGAATACAGGTCAAAAAACCGGGCCATCAGCGAATCGATTGATAAAAGGTATGCTCTTGCCTGGAGCGCATCGTTTATCGTGTTGTAAGCCCGAATGTCCGTTTGGATGTTCAGTGCATGTTTCCCGATCCAGAATTCATAGGTATTGCCAATATGCACCAACAGATTGCGAATGCTGCCTCTGCCAAATGCGCTGTTTTCAGCCACAAAATCAATGGCTGCAATTCCCTGACAATAGTCGAGCAGAACCTGCCGGGAGGAGGTAACAAAAGCATACTGGCAGTTGAGGTCCATAGGTAGCGATTTACTGTTACTGTTCATTGGGTTTATGCAGTGCCGACATTTTGTGTTTTGTCAGCTTAAATTTATTACGAAAGTTGTTTGGAACCGGATGGCGGGGTGTTTATCCAATAAATGCTGTCGCAGAGTCGACATGTTATGCGAATGATCTGACAACAGAGGTTCGTTGCAGCAACCGGTGTTTGAAAGAGGAAAGAAGAGTTCATGCTGGCAGGTTAGTTGTGTTTCCCTGTGAAGAAACATTTCTTTTTGTGGGGGAGAGATATATCGTGCAGGTATTTTCTTCGGTAAGCTTCCTGGAGTAGCTGCAGAAACCGTTCTTCGCCTCCCGGTTCTTTTTCTATGGCCTCCCTGTTCCGCCACAGATCCGTTACCAGCCGTAAGAAAAACTGAAGGCGGGGCTCTGCATAAATTACTTTATCCAATTCATACAGGTCCCGTAAGCTTGCCTCGCCGGCGAGCTTACGGGCAAGTAATTCCCAGAATTTCTGCTGTTCCATAAACCAGCTTTTTACTTGAATGCTGACGCAGCTTCCTTCTCCCTGCAATGGATGGCTTCCTGCCACACCTTATCAACTTCCAGTGAATAAGCAATTGATGCTTGTGCAACAAGCAGTCTTATTAAACGTTGATTGAAAGGAAAGCAACCAAAGCAAAACTGTTCAGTGATGGGTGCCATTGCGCCATTATATTGCTATGCGACAGCGAAGAAAATGCCAGCCGGGTAAGCGTATACATATCAGGTATTTATGTACATACGCCTTACAGCAAGTGTTCGGTTTTGATGCAGAAAATGTCCGGTTCTAAACAGCCTGGGAAGAGGAATGGTGGTGATGTACACGCAGGATTATTGTTGATGCCCTTGTGTAAGGATTTTCGCTTCAGTTCACGAACCAGTAGGGGAGGATTGACCAGGAACCACTGTGGTACGTGATCGTTGCCTGCGGTCGGGGCAATTACTGTCGTTTTACCGTGTCGCCTCCCTGCTTTTAGCCCCCCACTCAATATTTCCTCCACAATTCCGTTCTTTTACCCAGAATTGTTTTTCAAAACCACCAGATGAAAAAAACAACCCTTACCGGCACGCAAAAAGCTCTTTTTCTTTTGCTGTTCTTTATCGTCGTTGTTATCGGCTTTATGCTAAAACTTCCTGCCGCCTTCCGGCATATCGACAAAGAGCTGCATGCCGCCTTCTACTTCCTGGCAGCAGCCGTTTTGAACTTCCTGTTCGCCGGAACAAAACTGGTTCGCCACGTTATCATCTTTATTTCCCTGTACGTGTTTGGTGCTGCCATCGAAGCCGCACAGGAGTATTCTAACCGTTTTTTCCGCCAGCGCATTCATGGCCGCTTCGACCCGGAAGATCTTCAGGGGAATCTCAAAGGCCTGCTCCTCTTTTCGCTGCTCTGGCTATTGTGTACAGGGGTGATCCTGCTGTACCGGAAAGGCCTGGTGAAAAACAACAGCTAAGGTTCAATAGCCTGAAAACTCCTGCATGAAGGAACCGGAATGAGGTTGCAGGAAGGCAATACAGGAAGATTTATAAAAGGAATAAAAAAGCATCTGCAGTAGCAAAAATCAATTGAATCATTTATTTTTACCGCATCTTATAAGCAGTTAGTTTTGGTTGCGCCCCTTCTTTCCAGTTGGGGCTTTTTTGTGTTCTTATTATAAACCATCTGCTTTCAGCAGGCATGATAATCTACGTCACTTAAAGAGAATTGTGCAACAAAGGAATGAATGCTCCTGGTGACAACTGTCTTTCCTTGTGACTGCATGTTTCCAATGCACTGTCTTGACGGCAACAACACAACGGCCTATCTTTATTCCACTATAAATTAAAAGCGAGACGGAAAGAATAAAAGTACGGCTGCTGCTACTCCAGTTTTGTCTCTCACCCTACAATCAGTGATCATGCGGAAACGAAAAATCCTGTTGCTTTCTTTATTGCTCCTGCTGGCGGGCCTCCTGCTGGTCATTGTTTACTGTGATAACCAGGTAAAGGCGGCGGCGCAGGGGAAAACTTTTTCCGATCTGAGCCAACTGCCCCCGCACCATGTCGGGCTCCTGCTGGGAACAGGGAAATACCTAGGTAACGGGATGGTGAATCCCTACTACAGCTACCGACTTGAAGCGGCGGCAAAACTGCTGCAGGCAGGCAAAATCAGCTATCTTGTTATCAGCGGCGACAACAGCCGAAAGACCTACAATGAGCCTGAAATGATGCGGGCAGACCTGGTGGCGGCAGGCGTTGACTCTTCCCGGATTTACCTCGACTATGCCGGTTTCAGAACCTTTGACTCTATGGTCAGGCTCCGCGAAATTTTCTCCCAGGAGGCTGTAACCGTAATTTCTCAAAAATTCCATAACGAAAGAGCCTTGTTTATTGCCCAAAAGGAGGGGATCACGGCTGTGGGTTTCAATGCACGGGACGTAAGCCGTTCAGCCGGACTTAAAACGCAACTGCGGGAAAAACTGGCACGGGTTAAGGTGTTTGTCGACTACCTGTTTTCTACGGAACCAACCTTTCTTGGGCCTAAAGTGCGCATTCCGTAAACAGGTTTCATTGCACTTTACTGTCAAACCTGCAACAAATGAATGACCTGAACCTTGACCCGAATATATACAATGCCATCCTTTCTGATGTATTGACAGGCAAAAACCTCCAGGCCCACCTGCGTGAAGTGGAAGAGGCGATCGAAGAAGTGGAAAAATTCATTGGATTGGCTGTACTGCGGCAGGAAGACACAACCGCATATGAAGCGCTTAAAAACCAGCTGTATTACCTGAAGTATGAAATTCTGGAACGGCTGTAAACACATTGTACCTGCTTCATGCAACACAGGATGGAAAACGAACACAAGTGAGGGACTACAGGTTATCTCCACTTGTTTCTTTATGCTAAGTTTTTTATTCTTGCGGATGTTCACCTTTCGTGCAATCTATTTCTTTTTTGCCCTGGCCCTTTTCCTGGTGGAGGTGCTCATTGCCCTGTATATCAACGATCGCTTTGTGAGGCCTTATGTAGGTGATTTCCTGGTGGTGATGCTGCTGTATTGTGCGGTACAAGCAGTAGTCCAAACCTCTGTGCAAAAGGCTGCAATGGGCGTGCTGCTCTTTGCCTATGGGGTAGAGGTTTTACAAGGAATAAAACTGATAAATATCCTGGGTCTTCAAAACAACACCCTGGCAAAAACCATTCTAGGAACCAGCTTTGAATGGATGGACATGCTGGCGTATACCCTTGGCATTTTCACGGTGCTTTTCCTGGAGAGGGTTAAACCTGTTCCTCCTCGCAAAGCAGTTGTCAGAAACCAAAATCATCGCCGTTCACCATGACAAAACCGGATACCACAACCACCAATCAGCAGGCAGTCAGACAATGGTGGGCTAGTCGCAGAATAAAGTATAACAAGTGCCTGGTGGTGGCAGGGCTATTGGCCTTTCTGCTCTATGCTGTAATAGGGTCATTGCTGATAGCACCACAAGTAGCTGATTTCGAAATCACGCTGTTCACCACCATTTTCCAGGGATTAGGTTATGTCTGTATGATGGGTGTGGCAAACATTTTTTATGGCCTTGGGCCCCTCGTTGACAGGCTTTATAACCGGGACAACGATGAAGGCTTCCGCCAAAGGCTTTTTAATCTGGGCTATTGGTTTTCTTTTGCCTTGCCGTTTTCGATACCCCTTCTTGTTGTGATAATGTATGTGTAAACGCATCATGCGAAACTTCATTCCTCCGTATCAGGATAGTAAGCCATTTTCTATCATCTTGCTTAGCTGCCCGTCAATCGCCTTTTCTAAATTCCGTATCTTGTTTTCACCTAATCAACCTTGTTTTTATGAATGCCCGGGCTCTCTTCCTGTTTTTCTTGCTCGTCCTGTTTGCCAAAGTGCAACTACCTGCACAAGCGCCGCAGATGGTAGCCAATATTCCTGTCAATTATGAGGAAGCGCAGGTTGGCAGCTATATCCTGCCCGATCCGCTGACGCTGCAAAACGGCAAAATGGTAAAAACTATAGCCGACTGGGAAACGGCACGCCGCCCGGAGGTGCTGCGGCTGTTTGAACAAATCCAATTTGGCCAGGCGCCACCCAAACCCGTCCAGTTTTCGTTTAACGTTTTTGAGAAAGGAACGCCGGTGTTTAACGGTACCGCCATCCGCAAGCAGGTCACGGTCTATTTTACCAGCGATACCGGCAATCACAAAATGGACCTGCTCCTTTACCTGCCGGCCCGGCAGTCCAAACCGGTTCCGCTCCTGCTCACCATCTCGTTTTCGGCCAACGCCACGGTGGTCAAGGATGTGGGGGTGAAACCCGGTACGGTGTGGAAAAACGGCGAACGGGTGCCAGCAACCACTTCCGGCTTCGGCCAGGTTGACGTCGAAAAATTCATCCGCAACGGCATTGGCTATGCCACTGTTTATTACGGCGATATTGAACCCGATTTCAAAGGCGGGATCAGGTACGGCATCCGGGGCCATTATCTCCAGCCCGGCGCCACCGCGGTCGCACCCAACGAGTGGGGCGCTATTGCCGCCTGGTCGTGGGGGCTCAGCCGCGCCATGGATTACCTGCAAACCGACAGCGATATAGACAGCAGGAAAATTGCCCTCACGGGTGCCTCCCGGCTTGGAAAAACTGTGCTGTGGACAGGGGCCCGGGACCCACGTTTCGCCTTGGTTATAGCCAGTATCTCAGGCGAAAGCGGTGCGGCCTTAAGCCGGCGAAACTATGGCGAGACGGTGGCGCATATGACTGATACGTCCCGCTATTTTTACCAGTTTGCGCCGCGTTATCACGACTATGCCAACCGGGTAGCTGAGTTGCCGGTAGACGGCCACCTGCTGCTTTCGCTGATGGCGCCGCGGCCCCTGTTGCTCCAAACCGGTAGCTCTGATTGTTGGTCGGATCCGAAAGGAGAGTTCCTGGCGGCAAAAGCGGCCACGCCGGTGTACCGGCTTTATGGCAAACAAGGCATCGAAAGGGAAGAGATGCCCAGAGCCGGTGACGATACCATGCTAAATACGCTGGGGTATTATATGCATGAAGGCGGCCACACCGTGCTGCCACAGGACTACGACATTTTTATCCGGTTTATACAAAAACATTTTGCCCTGCCGGCGGCAGCAAACTAGAGATCCTTTTTACAGAAACTTCTTTTCCTTCCTGCTATTGCTTTGGTTTATACCAGAAGAGAGGCGATAACGGTGGAGACTGTGACGCCGATTAACAGCCCGGTCATTTACATTGTACTACAGCAACTTTATGAAAGAATCATCGCTAATGCATAAAAGCATTTCTGTTTACACAATGTGTTCTATTGCCCAGGATACGATTGCCTGCCATGAAATTCTAAGAGGAGAAAGCAGTTAGTGACGGTTTTATTTCCAATGCTCAACAATAGAAGCTTTAACATCTTCTCCTTTTTTATACTAATCATCAGGATGAATGAAGAACAGATTGGCCAAACCTGCTGAACTGAAAGATCATAAAAAGAAGAGAAACCAATAAAAGAAAACCGGAAGCTACCATAAACGTTGAGGACAAGGAAAGACTGTTTAAAACCGGGTAGATCATGATTGGTGATAAGAATTGGCCCAGAAACCAGAACGTGGTAAGCTTTCCAATTTCTTTACCCCTGATTTCCGGTGGTGCAATTTTCATCACCCACATGTTGGTGTTCGGAATCATCATTCCGATACCAAGTCCTGCCAGCATCATGGCAATGACCACAAGCAAATAGGTTTTTGCCAACGCCATACACACAAAACCGGCAGCCATAAGCAAATAACCAATGGAGAAAACAGAAAGAAAACTCAGCCGGTTTCTTATTCTGGCGTAGAAGAAGGATGAAACCGCAGAAAAGGCGGTACTCATGGCAATAGCTGCCCCGATAAATGAATTCTTTTCGACACCGATTGCTTTTAAATAAAAAGGGACTTGTACCGGGATTAAAAAGAAAAGGAGCCACATAACCATTGTATTGATAAACAGCATCCAGATAACAGGAGGCGCCTGCACAGTCCTGTTGGCCTGGACGTTTTTTCCCGGTGCCGGTGGTTCGGGAAGAAAGAGGACAACAAGCGGAAGAATCAAAAGAGACGACAAATAAAGAAGAAAGGGAAACCGCCAACTGATGTCGGATAAAACACCTCCCAGACAGGTAAAAAGTATTCCGCCCAGGGACATAAATGCGATTTGCAGGCCAACAAACTTCTGCCGCTCCGGGCCTTCAAAATAATCAGCTATCAACGTAATAACGATCGTCATAGACATGCCCACTGCTATCCCGAGTACAGCCCTCGACAGCAGGATAAAATACAGGTTGTTCAGGAGAAAACCTGCGGCACCCGCAATGGCATACAGCACCAGCGCAAAACGTAAAATTGGCAAGCGGCCGTGCCGGTCAATCAAACGTCCGGCAATGGGAGAAACGACCGCAATCATCAGGGCCGGTAAGGTTAAAACCAGCTTAACCAGAAACGCGGCATCCTTCACATGGGAGAAGACCCTGGCCATTTGCGGAATAGCGGGAGAAATGGTAATGATAGACATGATTGTCAGGCTGCTGACAAGTAGCAAGGTAAGTTTCAAGGTCCAGTTTTTTGTTTCCATTGAATTACCGTTTATCAATAAACGTTATTTTTCCCGGTTGCTGTAAAAGGAAGTTTTCGGTTCTGCTGTTCCAGGTGTGTTTCCATCACAGCAAATGTTTTAAACGTTTTGAGGAACTGTGGTTATAGAACCTGATCTGTTCTTTTCGGTTTCCATCCAAAGCAGTAGCATCGTCCTGTTATAAATGTATTCCTATTTTGCCGTCTGTCATAGCTTCTCTATGCATTTATTATTCAGAACAGCGGGTCATTTATTGGAGTGGCTACAACCGAAACACAACCTGCAGCACAAAGGAAGGCATTGTTTCAAAATAACAATTTTGGATGCGTGATAACTTAGTACTTTGAAAGTGCAGTGCGGGTTTGTCAATAACAATGGGAAAGCCGGGATGAAGGTTATCTAAATAACCGGGTAGTACCTGTTTCGCAATTACTGCAGGATGCCGGTTACCATACCTCTATCGCGGGAAAATGGCACCTGTGTACTACTTCGGATCAGTCGCCTACAGCAAAGGGATTTGCACGGTCGTATACGTTATTCGAAGCCAGTGCCAACAATTTTCGGCCGGGCGACGACGTACATTTTCGGCAAGATGGGAAGTATACCCGCTATCCGGACAATTTTCCACTGATAGTTCATGATGGAAATTATGTTAAAGGATGGGAGCTTTTTGGGAGGTGTGCCATCCGGAAAGGAAAGTGGAAAATCAGGAAAATGGAACCTCCTTTCGGCAAAGGTGATTTTGAGCTGTTTGATATCGAAAACGATCCGACTGAATCACAGAACCTGGTCAGTTTATATCCTGTCAAATTGGAGGAAATGTTGGTGCATTGGAAGCAATACAATGCGGAGAACGGCGTAATGCTGGGTCAACGGTGATTTCGATGGAAAGCTTCTTGAAAAAAGAAAACTTTATACCACTCCTGAAACATGCAGCAGAAGCAGTATAAAGTTTTCTGTTTAGTCTGGTGAAGTTTATTTGTTTGCCGTATTTGCAGGCATCACAAACGCTTTGGGCTGTGGATTCAGCGGTTCCAGTTTTTTACCAGCCAGGGCCGGGTGATCTGCCGGAATGAAAGTAGCACGGAATGCAGAATGTGTCATGGGCATGGGTGAAACAGGATCGCCGTTTGGTTTTCGAATTTCACCCCGATAAGGATTCATGTATTCCCACACAATTTTACCATCAGGGGTTACTTCAAAGAACCGTCCTTTTGCTCCTTCATTGATGAAGGTATTGCCATTGTTCATCCGGTGTGCACCGGAGATAAAACTGCTCCAGAACGAAACGGTGTCGGGGGCAACATAAGTCCAGACAGGATTTTCCGGCCCGAAAGGTTTCCCTTTCTCAATTACATAATTTCCTTTCTTATCCCTAGGGGGGACGATTTCATAAATGGCCGAATAATTCATATCGTCGCGATACTTGATGTCATTATTGTAGATGGTCAGATTTCCTGCACCGGGCTTGCCTTCTTCTATCCAGCGTATATCATGCTGATAAAATAATTTACGATCAGTAGAATCGCCACGTCGGTAGTTTTGCGGATTTCCCCACCGGTAAAGAAAGTCTCCTCCTTTCCCCCAACGGCCGCCGGTGTGCCCTGCCGCTTCTTTTGTGGTTGTGCTGTGATCGATAATAAAAATTTCATTTAGTTCAGGAGAGCAAAAAGCAATCTGGTCAAGGTCTGCATTGTATTTGATGGAATTGACATGGTAGATATCCGATCCTCTGTTTTCCGGGGTATGGTTCCGCCAGATGCCGCCCACCCCCAGCTTTCGCATTTTGTCCATGCTGTCTCTTGTAATAAGCGGCGGCAGGGGTTCGCCTACATTAACATCCAGTAATTCAGGATGCAGGGCAGGATTGCCATAGTTCTTTTTCCTGGCATCATAATCCTGTACCAGGTGATCCCAGAAATGCCATTCCCAAACAACCTTACCTCCCCGTTCTCCATCAGGTTTTATCTCTACAATTTTGTCGGGCCACACGCCGGCTCTTGGTATCAGCTTGGGATTTCTGCCTGCAGCCAATGCTTCTGCCGCCGTTTTGGCCTCCCAGGCAATTGCCAGTATATTTCCATTGGGCATTACGGTAAAGTCATGATGCGCATGTTCTTTTTCATTTGCATATTCAAAGTCCCATAAGATCTTGCTGTCCCATGCTATTTTTTGCAGGCGGCCGGTTTCTCCGCCACCGGCGAATACCGGAAAATCCGGATCATACGCATTCTGCACGAGTGATCCGTCGTTTTGTAAGTAAGCACCCATCACTCCATAATTGCCTTTCCATTCATGAACCACCTCTCCCTGGCGGTTAACCAGGTAAACGTAAGGCGAGTTCGCGACAGCATACAAGAGATAGCCCGGTGCTAATCCGTCGGAGGTTTTGGTCAGGCCACGTGGTATGCCATGGCCAAACATATTCCTGTCTTTTTTGACAGGCGCCTGCGTCATGGCTGTATCCTTAAAACTGACCTGGACTTGCGTGAACGCAGCAATTGACAGGCTTGTGAAGAGCGGGAGAAAAAGAAGTACCTTTTTCATGGTATTAAGGTTGAATTAAGAATGCAAAAACAACAGTAGTTTACGTATAGGTCGTTGGCAGTAGTACCCGTTTTGCTTATGCTATTCTAATTTAAACAATATTAGCAGGATAAATAATTTATTTTTTTAACTTATATTGATTTTTTACCTTCAACAGTACTTCCCATCTTCAAACCAAACCTCCTCTATATGTCAATCAAAATCATTGGAGCCGGATTTCCCAGAACCGGTACAAATACACTTAGAGAATCACTGAATATGCTGGGCTACGTCAAAACGTATCACATGAAAGAGCTCCTGGTACACCCGGAGAATCTCCCGTACTGGATTACATTGAGAGAAACGGGAACAACCCAATGGGATGAATTGTACGAAGGTTATAAGGCAACGGTGGATTTTCCCTGTTATCCCTGGTACAAGGAACACATGAAGCGGTATCCGGATGCAAAAGTGATCCTGACAACACGGCCTTTTGAAAAATGGCATGAGAGTGTTTACAGTACCATCTGGCAGGCACAAAATCCTTCGGAAGAACAGCGGCTGGAAATGGCCCAGAAAGTGCAGGAAAGTCCCCGGCTTCAAAAGGTAATGAAAGTAATGCAGTTTGCAAAACAAGCTATTATGGAAGATCATTTCCAGGGGAGATTCCTGGATAAAGGCTTTGCCAAAGAGGTATTTGACAGGCATCATGAAGAAGTGAAAGCTTATGTGCCGGCAGATAAACTACTTGTGTTTGATGTTTCAGAAGGCTGGGGGCCGCTTTGTGAATTTTTGGATCTCCCCGAACCCGGCGAGCCCCTTCCGCATACAAACAAAAGAGAAGACTTCAAGGAAATGCTGGCTGAACTGATGAGCGGTCAGTTGGTTTAGTTCTGTTAGAAAAGCAAGCTTCTTTATTCCGCTTTGCAGGCAGATGAAACAATTGCAGAAAAGCGTTGAAAGTAGATCCTATCGTCAACGCTTATTTTTTTAAAGTATCGCCTCTTCAAAAAGCAATAAACGAGGGATTCAGCAATTCCGCTTTATTGTACACCAATTCCGATTTCAAATCAGTTTGATAAACGCCTTTGTTTAGCGATCGCAGGAGGGCATGGCCGGCTGCGGTATCCCATTCCATGGTGGGTGCCAGCCGGGGATAAATTTCCGCTACACCTTCAGCCAGCAGCATCAGTTTAAAAGAGCTGCCCATGGAAGTAAGTTCCTTGTTTCGAAACCGGCTGATAAAAGCTTCCGTTTCTTCATTCATGTGCGATTTGGAAGCAACGATGGTGATATGTTCTTTTTGCTCCAGTGCTGAAAGATCATTTCTGCGAAGACGAGGTAACAATTGCACCTCGTTGTCCCTTTCTTTTTTATAAACGCCTGTTTCTGCTGAACCATAGTACAAAACTGCAAGGCAGGGTGAATAGATAACTCCGGCAACCGGGATATATCCGTGCACCAGTGCAATGTTCACAGTAAACTCCCCGTTTCGTTTGATGAACTCTTTGGTGCCATCCAGCGGATCGACCAACCAAAACCAATCCCAGGCTTTTCGCTCTTCGTAAGGAACCTGGCTGCCTTCTTCCGAAAGTATCGGCAAGCCTGTTGCTTCCAACGCTGCTGCAATGATTGTATGCGCTGCTTTATCTGCGCGGGTCAGGGGCGATTGGTCGCCTTTTCGTGTCACGTCAAAATCACCTGAATCATAAACGCTCAGAATTGCTTCTCCTGCTTTGATTGCTGCTTGTTTTGCCTGTTCCAGTAAGCCTGGTATATCTTTCATTTACGTATGTTTATACTTGTTATTAACTGCTTCCAAATCTCGAATATGTCTTCGGCCTTCCATTCTTTAAACTTTGCAAGTTATATTCATTCATAGCAAACCTGCAGCTTGGGCTCGATATACTGGATGATCTTTGCCAGCGATTCTTCAACAGATTCTTCAGCTGTTCTGACTTCCACATCAGGTGACGGGGGTTCTTCGTAAGGGGAGGAGATACCGGTAAATTCCGGGATGATTCCTTTCCTCGCTTTGTGGTACAAACCCTTCACGTCCCTGCCTTCGCAAACTTCCAGCGAGCAGCTGACAAATACTTCAATGAAGCGCTGTTCCCCTACGATTTCCCTGATCAGGGCTCTGTCGTTCAGGTAAGGCGAAATAAAAGCGCAGATCACAATAAAGCCGGCGTCCAAAAACAGCTTTGCCACTTCACTCACCCGCCTTAGGTTTTCCATCCGGTCTTCTTTGGAAAACAGCAAGTCCCTGTTTAACCCATTCCTGATATTATCGCCGTCCAGCACATAGACCTTGTAATTCTTATGAAAGAAATAATGTTCCAGCTGCACGGCTAGTGTTGTTTTGCCGGCACCCGACAAACCCGTGAGCCAGATAAGCTGTGGTTCCTGCATCATCATTCTCTTGCGCTGCTCGTAGGTGATTTTTGTTTCGAAAGGAAAGATTGTTTTATGCATAATTATAGATTGTAGTACCAGAAAATGAAAAGAATACACGTGGTGGTATAAAGGATGGTAAGCGGGAAGCCCACTTTGAAAAAGTCCCTGAACGAATAGTTGCCGGGTCCGTAAACCATCAGGTTGCACTGGTAACCGATGGGCGTCATAAAAACGCAGGTGGCTGCAAATGCAATAGACACAAATACCGGCGTAGTGGAGATGTGAAGTTGATTTGCCAGGGCCACTGCCAGCGGAAATACAATGGCTACGGCTGCAGTGTTGGAAATAACTGCCGTAATAAGGACCGTACCTGTAAACAGCAGGATGATTGCTGTTCGCGGATCAGTGCCGCCAAACCGCAGCATGGCGGTTGCCACCATCTGGGCCGCACCGGACTTGGTTAACGCAAGGCCAATGGCAAGGGAAGCCACTAACAAAAGCGCCAGGTCAAAATCAATAGCTGCCCTGAAATCACGCAGCTTCAGTGTTTTGATGGAAGAAAACAGGAGTATGCCTACCAATGCCGCCATAAACAGGTCAATAATGCCAACAATGCCAAGCACCAGCAGGACAACAGCCGCCACGGTAACGCTTTTGGTTACCACCAATTGCCGGGGTGTTAAAAGCTCCACATCATGGCGCTTCAGCAAAAAAAGATCTGCACTGTTGTGCGGCATTTTTTCAGCGCCTAAGAGCAGCAGCAGGTCGCCAGCATTTAAAACAGATTCGCCAATAGAGCCGGTAACTCTTTTCCCCTGTCGATGCAAGGCAATGATGGTAGCATTGAACCGCTTTCTAAAATTCGTTTCATTGACTTTCTTGCCAATCAGCGAGGAGTTTACCGGGATGATGGCTTCGATACAATGATCATGATGATACTTATCCAGGGCTACCGTATCGGGTAAGGATAATCCATTGCCGTTTTTCATTAATCGGGCTATGGCGGTATTGCGGCCCGAAAAAAACAACTGGTCGCCTTCGCAAATGATCTCATCGGGCGGAACAGGAGAGATGGAGCTGCCTTTCCGGTTGATTTCAAAAAGGTAGATGTCTTTTAACTTCCGCAAGTGGGCACCTGTGACGGTCTCGCCAATCAGGTGCGAACGGGGCGTTACGATGGTTTCTACAACGTACTCTTTGATATTCTCCTCCATTTCCATGGTGGCGCTTTTTTTTGCAGGGAGAACCCCGTAGCCGATGGTGTATAAATAGGCAACCCCGGTAAGCGTAACCAAGACACCCAGATACAAAAAGTCTTTGTAAGACAATGTGGTCAATGATGCTTCACTGATCAGGCCCAGTAACACCAGGTTGGAGGACGTGCCGATCACCGTGATCATTCCGCTCATCACGGTGGCAAAGCACAGCGGAATCATGTACTTTGATACCGGCCATTGCCTGTTATCCAGCCATTCCTTTACATAAGGAATCATGAAGGCAACAATGGGTGTGTTATTGATAAAGGGAGAAATAGAGCAAACGAACAACATCATGCGCCCTAAAAACTGTTTTGGACGTAAGCTGTCTTTAAAAAGATACTGAAAGAACCGGTTACCAAACGATTTGCGAAAAGCGTTGACAAGGATGACCAGCAGAAAAATGATGGCAATTTGCTTGTTGGCAAGGCCCTTTAAAACTTCCTCCGGCGTTAGGATGCGAAACACCAGGAAAATAAAAATTACCACCAGAAAGGCTACAGAAGGTCTTGCCCAGTTGCTGTAGAGGGCGACAATGAGCAGGACAATCGTAACCAAAACAAATGTGGCTGCCATCTGGTATTTTTTGGGGTTTGCAACGGGCACATTGAAAAGATCACCACACCTGAACGAAATCATAGAGGAACCGAGTTTCGCACTGCCTGAAAAATCATCACCTGCGCAAATGATCCTGGATCAGTCAAATGGATACGGGGAGAAAAGAGTTTTACATCAGGAAAAGAGACGGTTACAAACCGGAAACAATCAAGCTAAATTTTGACTCTGTAAAAAAAACGTGATGAAAATGCAATGAATCCTGTTTCCTGTTTGTATAGTAAAAATTAGTTATTTTTTATAAGTCAACAAACTTTAATGTTTTGCTTCGGTGGGGGGTGCAGAAAACAAGAAAAGGGGTGGTTTGTTTGCAATCAAACCAGGGGAAAGGCGTGCCTGCCGGTTATTTCACTGGCAACATTTAAATTTATACGCTTTCAGTCGATGAGCTGAATGTAGTTGGATAAAAGGAAAGAAAACAATTGGCAACAAGGGAACTAACTGTTTATAAGAAACCTATCCGGCATTTGACGCTGTTTTAAACGATTCGTATGAAGACAATCTTGCCCCTGTTTTGCTTTGTGTTTTTGCGTGTGTCCCTGCTGGGTCAGCAACGGCCCAATGTGGTGCTGATTCTTACCGATGACATGGGCTATGCAGATCTGGGTAGCTATGGCAACCCCCTGATCAAAACGCCTTTCCTGGATGGCATGGCCGCCAAAGGGGTAAAGGCTACAGACTACGTGGTGACCTCACCGGTGTGTACCCCCTCCCGGGCTTCGTTGCTGACAGGGCGCTATCCCACCCGCATGGGAATGGCGGTTCCACTCTCACCCGGTGACAAGCAGGTTTTGCCCGATGAAGAAGTGACCCTTGCTGAAATGCTGAAAGCCTCCGGCTATAAAACAGCCATGATCGGCAAGTGGCACCTCGGTGACAAGGCACCGGGCCTGCCCGTAAACCAGGGCTTTGACCATTACTATGGCATGTTGTACAGCCATGATTATCACCCTCCCTACGTAGAAACTGACACCACGATCAAGATCTTTCGCAACCGTCAGCCCGTGATTGAAAAACCGGCTGACACAGGACTGGTGCAATTGTATACAAAGGAAGCCATTCGGTATATCCAAAAGCAAAAAAAGGGGCAACCGTTTTTCCTTTACCTGGCGCACAACATGCCGCACCTGCCCATTGCTTCATCGGCGGCGTTCAAAGGCAGATCGGCCGGTGGTCCCTACGGCGACATGATCGAGGAGATCGATGCCAGTACAGCAACCCTGTGGAAGGCATTGGAGAGCCAGGGATTGGCTGATAATACCATCTTTATCTTCACCAGCGATAACGGCCCCTGGATCAACTATCCTGCCCGCATGGAAGGCGATGGCTTTACCCGGCGCTGGCACACCGGGTATACCGGCATCTTCCGGGGTGCCAAAGCCGACACCTACGAGGGCGGCGCAAGAGTACCCTTTATTGCTTACTGGAAAGGCCGTACCCTGCAGGGTAAAACCATTTACAACACCTTTAGTTGCCTGGATATTCTACCTACACTCGCAAAGTGGACCGGCGCTAAACTGCCGGCAGGAAGAGAGCTGGATGGCGAAGATGTTGGTGCCTTGCTGACAACGGGAACCACACCCTCCAAACACCAGCCTATCTACTATGTTTTTTCCGGTACACCGGAAGTGGTGCGGGAGGGGGAGTGGAAGCTGCGCCGGACCGGAAGCGGTGAGAAGAAAACCATTGAGCTTTACAACCTGATGATGGATCCCGGTGAACGGGAAAACATGGCCACCCAACAGCCGGAACGGGTACAGCAAATGCTGTTGCTGCTGGACAAATACCCCGATAAAAGGATAGCTGAATAGGCGAATAAATAACGGCTCAAGAGATTTTTAAAAAGGAAGCCAAGTACCGGACTGGTGTTCGTTGGGTGTTGCTGTCCGATGGCAAAAATTGCGCTTCGCAGTTTTTCAGGTGGGGAAGGATCTGGAGACAATTTATTTGAACAACCATATGGAATGCTGATCCATCCGCTCATGGGAGGAAGCATGCTCGAGGCGTCGATGAAACAATTTTCCAACCTGTTTCGCAATAATCTTTATATGCGTGTAACAAAGCAGAAAGGCGGTTCTAATTAATTCATATTGTCAGGCTCTTTCCCTAATATACACTCAGGGTTTACACGCAGGTGTGTTTTGTATGCATTTTCCTTCTTCCACTTCATCAGCATTGAACAGGTGATCCGGCTCTGCTTTTCTGCTGTTCACCGAAGCGGAAGGAAGAGCCGTTTATACGGCATTTATCTTTGTGCCGTCAATGATTCAATAGGAAAAACAACAATTCAATATCCAAAAAATAAAACCGAAACGAACTGTATCCGAATCCTGTAAAAGCCCGTTTTCGTCCGTACCCGCAGTGAAACTGATTCAACCTATGAAAAACAGAGGCGTCCAGTTTGTCCAGTGAAAAACCGAACCTAAACCACTAAACGCCTTACAGCTGATCCCCTCCCACCAGGAGGGGATCGTTGTTTCCGGACAAGTATTGTTCAGGTATGTTAGGATGTCTTTATTGCCTGCAGGCTGGAGATGGTCAGTACAAAGTCATGCATTGTTGCGTTAAAAAATCAATTGATAATACATCCGGAAAATCTTGCAGTAGCTGTTTGCCTTCACCATTTTTGGTTGCTATCCGTTGTAGAAATAAGATCACAACAAATAAAAAGCCCCAACTATATTGGGGCTTTCGGCTGATTGCAAACTTGTTAATAAACAGCATCTGTACTGTCGCTTTCCGGTTGTCCTGTTCTTTTGCGGCCGGATGCCTTTCCGCCTTTGCGGCCAGCTTCCTGGGCTTCCACCCGGCTCCACTGGTGCGCTACACCCTGCTGGTGGGCTGCCCGTCCACCCTGCGATGCAATCTGTCGTTGACGTTCGGGAGTCATGGCGGCAAAGCCGCGTCTTGATTTCGCTCTCTCCTGTTGATTGTCCATACGTACCTCTCTGGTTTTTATTTTTGATTGAATTGTTGAAAAGAGAAACCCGCCGTTGTGATGCGGACGGGATTTGTACTGCATCATCTGTTAACAGCTTTTGCTTTACCCGGCACTTGTTGTACATAAAATTCCTCGGGCATATCTCCAAAGACAAACAGCGCAATATCACAGATCCAGATCATTGTGCTGCTATTCCTTTCATGACAACTTTCCAGCAGATAAACCGCTCCGCCTCCTGGTGCATCACAGTGTTCTATCAATTCTAACCTGTCGGCTCCCGCAAAAGGATCTGTGCTCATGCGCAGGCTTACGCTTGCTTTACCTTGGGCCAGAATGTTCAACAGCTTGCTGGTGCCTTCCTTCATTGTGAGGTCTTTTTTGCTCCATCCCTGGGCCAGGTATTCCGGCAGATGAATAAGCCATTGTCCATTTTCTTTGATGAACGTATGGATCTGTTCTGCCTCTGATACACTAAATGTGTCACTGTCTTCCTTCCGCTTCATTGTGTGCATGCTACGCTTGTTTTATAGTGATGGCAGTGGGTAATGTTTTAATTTGGCTATTTGCTTTGGGAGAACTGATTCATGAACAGTAGGGCTTTTGAACCTGCGTTTTCAAGGCAAACGGCTGTCACTGGCCAGAAAGCTTACATACTTTCCCACTAAGAAAACGAGAAAAAGAACCACTACTACAGATGAAACTTCTCAGGCAATCATCGGCAATTCAGTTTTAATAACTGCCGCCAAATGATTCATTCCCGCAAAGCAAAATGCAATCGCACACATTCCTGCCATACGTTGTATAGATGAGCAAATTACCTGCTGGGTATTGCCACCACAAGAAAAATTTATCTACTATGGTTTCTCTTCATTATCCATCGATTCAGTGAAAAATCAATGTGGAAAACTACCTGCTGATGCTTATCTCTTTTGTAAATGGCAACCATCCTCTGTTGACAAACAGCCGCGGCCTGCCTTTCCCTTCGGATTATTCGTGGCACATTTTTGTTGCAGGTATCTGTCTTAAAATCAAAAATATAGATGAACAAGTTTGCACTGGCCGTACACGGTGGAGCAGGGCCCGACTCCGAGTTTATTCGTCAACATCAGGAAGAGTATAAAAAAGGAATTGAACAGGCATTGAACGTTGGGTATAAAGTATTGGAAGATGGCGGCTCCGCATTGGATGCCGTAGAGGCTGCCGTGAATGCAATGGAAGATAATCCCCTGTTTAATGCAGGAAGAGGTTCGGCGCTGAATGAAAAAGCCGAAGTAGAAATGGATGCTTCCATCATGAGTGGAATAGACCTGAAATGCGGCGCTGTTTCCATTGTCAAGAATATCAAAAACCCTGTTACACTGGCAAGAGCGATCATGGAGAAAACATCACATATCTACCTGGGCGATATGGGTGCTCTGGAGTTTTCCCAGAAGGTCGGTCTCAGAGTAATGCCCGAGGCTTATTTTATTACCGATCATGCTTTCCAGCAGTACCAAAGTGCTGTCAGCGAATCAACCAACACGATCGATGAAGCCGGACAGTTCCAGGTAAAGCGAAAAACCCATGGCACGGTGGGTGCGGTAGCGCTGGATAGAAATGGAAACCTGGCTGCCGCCACATCAACCGGCGGTACAGAAAACAAAGTACCCGGACGTATTGGTGACAGCTCGATGATCGGGGTTGGATCCTATGCAAACAATAAAACCTGTGCGGTATCAACTACCGGTGACGGTGAGTTACACATCCAGCATGTATCCGCCTTTCATGTTTCGGCGCTGATGGAGTACAAAGAGATGCGCTTAAAAGAAGCTGCCTATTATCTTCTTCACCAAAAGCTGAAAGATGTAGAAGGTGACATGGGCCTGATAGCAGTTGATCCGGAGGGAAATGTTGCCCTGGAATTTAATTCGGAACGCATGCACAGGGGATTCAGAACCTCAGCAGGCGAAGGCGAGATAAAAATTTACCAGAACGGATGAGATAGGCAAGCCTGCCGCGTAGAACTTGTTACTCGTATAATCTCACACCCGTTTTACATCGCAAGAAGGAAAACCTAAGTAGGGCGAACCTGGATCGGGAAAGTTTATTCAACATCACGATTCGCAGCCAATAAGATTTTGGCAGATAAGCGTTGTGTATAAATATCCTTCACCTGTTGTTAATTCTTGTTCCTGTTGGCTATTCCTGTGTTTGCAAAAGGCTTGCTCTTTGTAGAGGGATAAACGCAATATAGACGTATGAAGAAAGAGGAAATCCATATTTGGGACATTAAGCGGATTTTATTTGGCGATGCACCGCCTGAATTCATGCTGGAAGTTTTTATACGATCAGTGGTAGTGTACCTAGTTGCTATAATGGTTGTGCGTTGGATGGGCAAGCGAATGAATGGTCAGCACACCATTATTGAACTGGCCGTGATGGTAATGATGGGTGCCATTATCTCCCTGCCCATGCAGGCGCCTGACAGGGGAATTTTGCAAGGGGTGTTGGTGCTATTGATCACGTTGTTGCTGCTAAGAGGCATCAACTGGCTGGGCTTTAAAAACAGCCGGATTGAAAGAACAACGCAGGGGGAACTGTTTGTGTTGGTTAAGAATGGTGTGCTGCAAAAAGACGTGCAGAAAAAGACAGCCATCACCAACCAGCAGGTATTTGAGGTGCTGCGCAGCAGACAAATCTATAACCTGGGTACAGTCAAGCGAATGTACATAGAGGCTTGCGGTATCTTTTCAGTATATAGGGAAGAAAAAGGAAAGCCCGGGCTGCCGATATACCCGCAGATCGATAAAACAGTTTATGAGAGCTACGAAAGTGTTTCGCCGGGGGAGAAAGCCTGCAGCAATTGCGGGCTGATACAGCCTTCTGCAGCGGCCTCCTGTCCCAATTGCAAAAAAGATAATTGGGTAAAAGCAATACAATAGCAATACAATCAAAGATCATGAAGAAAGATGAAATCCAGTTTACGGATTGGCAACGGATATTGTTTGGAGAAGTGCCGCTTGATTTCTTTTTTGAAGTAGTGCTCCGGACAGCGATTATTTTTTTACTTCTCATCCTTAGTATGCGTTTGTTCGGCAAGCGCATGTCGGCGCAGATCAACCGCATTGAGATGGTGGCACTGTTCACCCTCGCCGCTGCCATTGGTGTTCCGCTGCAAACACCGGATCGTGGGCTGCTGCCTGCTTTTATCATTGCGATTGTTGTATTGCTTCTGGGCAGATTGCTTGCCCGCTGGGCATTTAACAACGAACGTTTTGAAGCAAGGGTTGAGGATAGGCTGGCCATACTGGCCAATGATGGTGTATTGGACATGCAAAAGTTAAAGGGGACGGTCTTAACCAAGGAAAGGGTGTTTGAACAGTTGCGTTCGGAAGGCTTACGTCACCTGGGAGAAGTAAAGCGGCTTTATCTCGAAGCCAATGGCGCATTCAGCCTGGTAAAAGAATCCCATCCTTCCTATGGGCTTTCTGTCCTGCCCCTGCGTGACACGGAGTTTCTGGATGAACAAACGCATTGCAATGAGCAGGTTTGCTGTACCTGTGGAAAGAAAAAAGCGGATAATGAGCAGCGTGAGGTTTGTTCCAATTGCAAGGACGATCAATGGATGAACGGCATTATGTAAATATATTTTATTGAACAAGTTGGTGTAAACAAAGCAAGGTTCTATGAAGTGTTTGATTTTTTCCCTTCTGCTGATGTTGATGCTCGGCTGTAGCCAGTCCGAAAAAGACAAAGACATCAAGCAAACCATCGCCAGTACAGCCAGGGATGACGTGGCTTTTGCCGCTGTGAATTATACCGTAAGAGAGGGGGTGGTTACGCTCGGCGGAAAATGCCCTACCCAACAGGAAAAAGAAAAGGTGTTAAAGAGGGTAAACGGTACAACGGGAGTAAAAGGCGTTCTGGATTTGATCCAGGTTGCGCCGGTAACACTGACGTCTGATTTCTCGCTGAAGCAGGCCACTGATAGTGTGCTCATGAAATATGCGACGGTAGAGGCCAACGTGCAGGATAGTGTTATTACGCTGCATGGCGAAGTGGAGAAAGAGCGGTTACCTCATCTGTTAAAAGCGCTGGGTGAGCTTGGGGCCAAAGGTGTCAATCACCATTTAGCGGATAAATGACGTAGGGCTTTATCGCTTATTGTCTGAAATTGGGATTGATAGGGCTTTGGGTTTTTCTTCTTCTTGCCCTTTTCACCTTTTACGTATTCCCGAAGCCGTTACCTGGGCCTGCAGTTGTAGTAACATAATGTGTTAGAATGTACATACTCTTACGCAATCTGTAGAAGCCGATCCGTACACAGGAGAAAGATACATATGATCACCCCTGTCTCTATAACGCATTGAACCTGCAAAGCATATTTTCCTGACAAATTACTCACGTACTGTTTGCTGATTTGGTAAATGGCACATTATTGTCTTTATCCTTAAACAAGAGAGATCTTTTATCTATGAAAACAGAAACTTCCACTACAACCTTTTTGTTTTCTGTTTGATACAACTGTTTCCCATCCGCTAAAGCTGGTCAGTAAAAAAACACCATGGAGGCGTATGGAAAGATGTTGCTGCAAAAGGCAGTGATTGTGTAACGAAAAGCTGAAGTATGAACAAAAGAAACGAGATTGAAATTTGGGGTGGCATCGAATGCACCATCAACAGGGTAGGCAACCAGTACTTCGATCAGTCGGAATATTCGGGACATTACAAACGCGGAGCGGCCGACATTGACCTGGTATCCTCACTCGGTGTTTCCATGTTGCGTTATCCTGTTTTATGGGAACGCCACCAGCCGGAAAAAGGGCAGTCAATCAACTGGTCGTTTGCAGAAACCAATTTAAACAGGATGCGTGAGCTGGACATCACACCTATTGCTGGACTGGTGCATCACGGCAGCGGACACCGTTACGTAAACTTTTTTGATGGCAGCTTTGAACAAGGCCTTGCGGAATATGCCACCAAAGTGGCGCAACGGTTTCCCTGGATCGAATACTATACACCGGTGAACGAACCCCTGACCACGGCCCGTTTTTGTGGCTTGTACGGGCACTGGTATCCACACATGAGAGGCTATCATCCCTTCTTCAAGGTCTTGCTGAGTGAATGCAAGGCCACTGTGATGGCAATGAAAGCCATCCGTGAAATCAATCCGGCCGCAAAGCTGATACAAACAGAAGACCTGGGCAAGTGCCACAGCACGCCCCTGCTGCAGTACCAGGCCGCCTTTGAAAACGAACGGCGGTGGCTTTCCTATGAATTGTTGTGCGGTACACTAACCCCGGATAAGGTGATGTACCAGTTCATGGTGAAGAAAGGTATTCCGGAAGAAGAGCTGCAATGGTTTTTAGAAAATAACTGCCGGCCGCATATTGCCGGGTTCAATTATTATCTCACGTCGGAGCGGTACCTCGATGAAGACATGGCTAAGTACCCGGAAGAATTTCACGGCGGTAACCAGCTGCATGCCTATGCCGATGTCCATACCGTACATGTGCCTATGAAGGAGAAAGCATGCGGTCCTGCTGCGCTGCTAAAAGAAGCGTGGGAGCGTCTTCAGCTTCCCCTGGCCATTACCGAGTGTCACCTGCACAGCACAAGGGAAGACCAGATGCGGTGGTTTCACCAGATGTGGGAAACCGTTCATAAAGTAAAAGAAGAAGGGGTGGATTTCCGGGCCATCACGGCTTGGGCCATCTTTGGCCTGACTGGCTGGAACCGGTTGTGTACAGAGCCCGGCGGTGTATATGAACCGGGAGTGTTCAATGTAAGCACCGGCTGTCCTAAGCCCACTGCCCTGGCAAGACTGCTCCAGGAGCTCACCAAACACCAGGTTTATTACCACCCGGTGCTGGAGGCGGAAGGCTGGTGGCAACGTGATACAAGGCAGCAATACGGAGCGCAGAAAGTGGTGACTATGCGCAGGAAGAGAAAACCCATGACCTGCCAGCCCCTGTTGATTCTGGGAAAGACAGGCACGCTGGGAAAAGCATTCGGGCTTGTAAGCCAGGAAAGAAACATTCATCATCTTCTCCTGAGCCGGCAGGACCTGGATATTACCAACCGGCAAAAAATGGCTGAAGTCATCAGGGAACTGAATCCCTGGGGTATTGTAAATGCAGCCGGTTATGTGAATGTGGACAAGGCAGAAGAAGAGGCAGACACCTGCCTGGAAGCAAACTGCCATGGCGCCGCTGCACTGGCATCTCTGTGCAAAGAACACAGGATCCGTTTTCTTTCCTTCTCTACGGATCTTGTTTTTGATGGACAGAAACAGGAGCCATACACGGAGTCAGATGAGGTGCATCCGTTAAATGTGTACGGCAGGAGCAAGGCCGAGGCAGAAAGAATGATCCTGCAGGAAAACGAGGATGCATTGCTCGTGCGGACCAGCAGCTTTTTCGGCCCCTGGGACTCCGCCAATTTTGTGGCCACAACCCTGGCTGCACTGCGGGAAGATTTACCCGTAAAAGCAGCAGCCGATGTGTACGTAACACCGACGTATGTGCCGGACCTAGTGCACGCCTGCCTGGACCTGATGCTGGATGGTGATGCAGGCATTGTTCATATCTCTAACGGTGAGGTGGTCAGTTGGGCTCAACTGGCAAAAAGAGTAGCGGTGATGGCCGGCTATGATGTGACCCTGGTGCAGGGGGTAAGGCAACAACGAATGGGATGGACAGCGCAGCGACCTTCCTATAGTGCCTTGCAGAGCGAAAAAGGCATCTGTATGCCCCACCTGCAAAATGCCCTGGAGCGTTTCTTTGAAGCACAGGAAAACCTGTATCGTTCCGGCAGAATTGCAGTGTAGTTCTGTGATAAGTATATATTCTATTGTTTGATTGGTGAACAGAAAAGTGAAGTTGTTATGGTAAAGCTGGAATATTTTACAAAGGATGATTTTGATCTGCTGATCAAGTGGATCAATAACGAACGGGTGTTGCAGAACTGGACCGGTTCTCTGTTCTCGTTTCCCCTGACCCACGATAAACTTGAGTGGTACATACAGGGTGCCAACGACAGGAAGACCTCGGATGTATTTATCTACAAGGTGGTGGATACGGAAAGCAGGAAAACAGTCGGTCATATTTCATTGGGCAGCATCAGCCAAAAGAACCGCTCGGCACGGATAAGCCGGGTGTTGGTAGGCGATACCTGCCAGCGGGGCAAGGGCTATTGCAGCGGCATGATACAGGAAGTGTTGCGCATTGGATTTGAGGAGCTGGACCTGCATCGCATTGCCCTTGGCGTGTATGCCACCAACTACAGCGCCATCCGCTGCTACCAGCGGTGCGGTTTTGTAAAGGAAGGTATTTCGCGGGATGTGCTTAAATACGGCAATGAGTACTGGAGCCTTTTGGAAATGAGTATTCTCGAAGACGAATGGCGTCAGCTTTACCAGCGAAGGGCCGCCTGAAATGTTGCCTTCTAAAAGAGCCTGGATGCGGTGAAAGAACAGGAGGCAATTTATAGAAGAAATCACGGCACTATATCCCTTGTTCTTTTCCGGAGAGTCGTACGCATAGGAGCTGTTAACCGATAACAAGCAGTGACGAAAACGATCCTCGTCAAACGATAAAAAAGCCTGGCACTGTTACCAATGCCAAGCTTTTCTTTTTTGCTATTGTATCGCTCCTGCTTTTTAGGAAGAACGTATCCTCAAACAGCCGTTCTTTCCCTGTCGCGTTGGAGGTAGTAGTGGAGGCGATCCGTTACTTCATCAATTTTATCTGTCAGGAAAACGATCAGCGAATTGGCAATGGCATGCTGAATGGCATGATCCACCGCTTCACCTTCGTTGGGTATAAAACTTACCGGTTTGTGCGGATCAATGTTATGGATTCCCTGCAGCAGGAGCCGGTCAATATCTTCTGCCCTGCGGCCCCTGAGATCTTTGTCCTGCCGCACAATAATGCGGTCGAAGATCCGGGCTGCTTCTTCTGCAAATTCAATAATGTCTTCATCCCGGCGGTCGCCAACACCGGCCAGGATTCCTGTTCGCACCGATGCGGGATAGGAGAGCACTACCTGGCCCAGTGCCTGTAAGGCATGCGGGTTATGGGCATAGTCCGAGATCACTGTAAAATCGGAAAAGCGGAGCACATTCATGCGGCCCGGCGTGGTTTCGCTTGATGGAACAAAGGTTCGAAGCGTTTGTGCGATGGTGTTCAGGTTGATCTTGTTGGTGTATGCCGCCAGCGAGGCTGCCAGCACGTTATAGATGTTGAATTTGGCAGCGCCTCCAAATGTGATGGGAATGTTCTTTATCTCTTCAATTGGGATCAGGTTCCGGCCTCTTCTTAATACCAGGTAACCATCTTCCACAAAAGCCGCCAGCCCACCCTTTTGGCAATGTTCCTCAATACGGATACTTTCGGGGTACAGGGAATAAAGCGCCACCTTGCACTGCAATCTTTCTCTCATCGCATATACCAGGTCGTCATCGGCATTGAGAACAGCATAACCGTTTTCCGCTACCGTTTGTGGCACCACCGCTTTCACTTCGGCCAGTTGTTCTACGGTATCAATGCCGCCCATGCCCAGGTGATCTGCCGCCACATTGGTAACAATGGCACAATCACACTTATCAAATGCCAACCCGGAGCGTAGGAGTCCGCCTCTTGCACATTCCAGCACCCCAAAGTTGACAGAGCTATCCGTTAATAACAGTTTTGCTGAAAGCGGCCCTGACGAGTCGCCATCGTTCACCAATTCTTCATTGATATAAATGCCATCCGTGGTGGTGAACCCGGTGGTAAAACCTGCTGTTTGCGCCATATGGGCCAGTAGCCTTGCCGTGGTAGTTTTGCCGTTAGTGCCGGTGACGGCAGCAATGGGAATACGGCCGTTTCCTTCGGGGAACAACATCGATACAATATTCTCCGCTACATTGCGCGGTTGCCCTTCTGATGGCTGCAGGTGCATACGGAGCCCGGGAGCTGCATTCACTTCAATCACCGCACCGCCGTTCTTTTTTATGGGCCGGGTGAGATCTGTGGCCATGATATCAATGCCGCATATATCCAGGCCGATGATCCTGGCAATGCGCTCAAACAACCGGATGTTGGCAGGATGCACCGTATCGGTTACATCGGTGGCAGTGCCCCCGGTGCTCAGGTTGGCGGTTTCTTTCAGGTACAACACCACATCTTTGGGAAGGACCGTATCAAGGGTGTAGTTCTTTTTGGTCAATATATCCATGGTGATGTCATCCACTTTGATGGCCGTGAGCACTTTTTCGTGTCCCTTTCCCCTGCGGGGATCCCCGTTGACGATTTCAATCAACTCGCCAATGGTGTTGATTCCATTGCCGGTAACAGCCGCCGGTGTGCGAAGTGCTGCGGCCACAAATTTGTAATCGACCACCAGGGCCCTGAAATCGTGCCCACTGATGAATCGTTCTATAATTACGTCCCGTGAAAAGTCCTGCGCCCTGATAAAAGCCGTTGTCAGGTCCGGCCAGTTGGTGATGTTGATGGCGGCACCTTTGCCCTGGTTCCCGTTCAGGGGTTTAACCACTACCGGAAAGCCAAGTTCTTCTACCGCATCTTTCAACTGGTCAATGCAATCGATGATCGTTCCGGCGGGAACGGGTACAAAGGCTTCTTTTAATATTTTTTTGGTCAGGTCTTTATTGCCGGCTATTTCTACGGCAATGTTGCCGGTTTCATTGGTGAGCGCCGCTTCCACTCTTTTTTGCCGGGCGCCATACCCAAGCTGCACGTAGGAGGAATTGTCCAGGCGCAGATGTGGAATATCCCGTTTGGCTGCTTCGTCTACGATGGCCTGCGTGGTGGGTCCTAACTTGTAGCGGTGCCACAGCCGCTTTATCTCTTCAATTTCTTCTTCAATGGAAATATCTTTTCCGCCAGCCAGTGCTTCCGTGATTTTCACCGCAGCGTTGGCCGTATAGACCCCTTCTTCCTCCTCGCAATACGAAAACACCACATGGTACAGCCCATCCTTTCCAGCGCTTCTGGTGCGACCAAAACGTGTACACATACCAGCCAGTTCCTGCAGTTCCAGGGCAATGTGTTCAACAACATGGGCCAGCGAGGTACCTTCCTGTACCAACTTGAAAATGCCGCCGGGTGCACCTTCAAAACAGGAATGGTTATAGAGTGTCGGCATCAGGCCTTTCAACCTGTCATAAAACCCCGGAATTTTGTTTGTTGGTGTAGCTGTAAACGCATCCAGTTGGACCAACAGTTGTATTAATTTGTGCTTTTTAACGGACCAGAAGTTTGGTCCTCTCAGTACCTTAAGCTCTGCTATTTTCATATGAAGAAATGATTCTTGATGGAAAAGTAGATGCCGAAATCTATGCCAACATCCTGGCCTTGTTCTTCAGCCTCAGAACACAGATATTTATACAAGCGGAAAATTGTTTTGTTCCGGCAATTGGTAACAGGTTTGTCGAAGTAATCTACATCTGTACACAGTGTTATCTAAGCTTTGCGGAAAAAGAGGAAAGCGCGGCAATTCGCAAATTCTACCAAAGCAATCTTTCCCGGGGAAAGAACCAATTGCCAGTTGATTGAAAATCTGTAGAAAGTTTGATGCAAGTGAAAAAACCAGCTACAATAGCTGAGCTATGTAAGCTGTAGTTTTAAATGGAGTGATAAACCGGCAAATGCCGTTACATCTGTTTACTGTTTTGTGTATAGCATACAGCCGGTACTTTGACGGCTTCTCACTCCATTGCTGACAAGCATTGTTTATACTTTCTCACAGTACGGCTTTGCTTTACGCAGAGTTGCTGCCTGTTTCCCTTTCATGCAGGTCCTTGCTTGCTTCTTGTACACTGGATGCAGGTGTACTGTCTGTGTTCGGGTTGTCTGCATTTAATCCACCCTCTTCCCTGTTGTTGGGCAGCGTTCTTTTTTCTCTTGCCGGATCAAAGTCCCTTTGTTCTTCAATGTTGCCGATTGTTCTTTCCTGTTTCATGGTTATTTCTGTTGGTTATAAAATTTGTTACCAGGCCGGATAACATTATTTAAAACAAACCTTGGGCCTTTTTGATGAAACGAGTGCCCGCCCATGTCTCTTTTGATTTTGCTTTGAAGCTTTTTATAAAAGATGTCGGAGAATTTCATGCCTGTAGCGTTTTCAGGTATTGGCGTTCCCTTTCAGATGAACACCCGGGCCGCGGAAGGCTATTGTATGTTGGCTTTATGAAGTAATCACCAGGAGTGAATGCTTGCCTGGAAAATAAGTCTGGGAAGCAAATGATCCCGGCGGGTCAGTGTATAACCCTAGCTTTGAACGAACGGAAAAGCAAATAGCATTATCTTGTTTTGGTGCATTGAGGAGCAGAACTTACAGAAAGCGCAAACAATCGAATTCCATATGCAATAACATTTTCCAAAACATGCTTATGAAAAAAATAACTGTATTTGTATTAACAACCATCGTTCTTCTTTCATGCAAGAACCAACAACCTTCAGATCGATCTGAAGGCGTTCAAAAGCCAGTTATCGGCACATGGAAGCTCCTTCAGGCAACAATCATCGAGAATGGCGATACGGCTGTTACGGATTACACCAAAAATGTTTCCTTTATCAAAATCATCAACGAAACGCATTTTGCCTTCCTGCAACATGACCTGGCCAGGGGCAAAGACTCTGCTGCTAATTTTGTGGCCGGCGGAGGAAGGTATTCGTTGAAGGATAGCTTGTACACCGAACACCTGGAATATTGCAGCGCAAGAGAGTGGGAGGGCCACGATTTTAATTTCGCAATTACTATACAGGAAGATACGCTTATACAGCAAGGTATCGAAAGGGTGGAAAGTGCCGGCATCAACAGGGTCAACACAGAAAAATACATCCGTGTAAAAAGCCAAGTATCATCCAGTGGAGGTTAGTTTCAGAAGCTGCATACAGCAGATGTTAACTATACTTCCGCATAGCAGATCTGGAAGGTGTGATTTATATCAGCTGGCTCTTTCCTGGTTATCTTCGGTTGATGGCAACCAACCAATTTACACGCAGACATTTTTCTGCCGGCTAATGATCCTGTGAAGCAAATAAACCGAGAGTATGAAGATATTTCTGACAACAGTTTTCGTTGCGTTTTTCCTGGTATCACTTTCCGTATCGGCGCAGCATGTGACAAGAACAAAATTTAATTCGGGTTGGAAGTTTAAACTGGACAGCGTAGCGTCCTACAGGCAGACTGCGATCAATGATGGCGCCTGGCGCACCCTGAACCTGCCGCACGACTGGAGCATCGAAGGTGCCTTCAGCAAAGCTCATCCTGCCGGTACCGGTGGTGGTGCCTTGCCCGGAGGCATTGGCTGGTACCGCAAAACATTTACGTTGCCGCTTTCCCAAAAAGGAAAAAGGGTTTTTATTCAGTTTGATGGTGTTTACCACAACAGCGAAGTATTCATCAATGGGCATTCGGTAGGCATACGACCCAACGGTTACATCTCGTTTCAGTACGACCTGACGCCGCACCTGAAATACGGTGGCGAAAAAAATGTGATTGCCGTGAAGGTGGACAACTCGCAACAGCCCAACTCCCGGTGGTACAGCGGCTCGGGTATCTACCGGAATGTCTGGCTCACAACCCTGTCACCTTCGCATATCGATCACTGGGGAACTTTTGTGACGACACCATCCGTTTCGCAAAATGGAGCAACAGTTTCAGTAAAGACCAATATGGTTCTGGAAGGCAAGGGAAATCCGGAGCTGGTAACCACCATCTACGACGCTGCCGGAAAAAGAGTGGCATCATCTAGCGTGCCGGCAAAAAGCGAAACGGCACAGGCGCTCATCGTCAGTAATCCCAAACTGTGGTCGGTGGACAGGCCTTACCTGTACAAAGCCGTGACGCAATTAAAGAACGGGCAAACGGTTCTGGATACTTACGAAACCACTTTTGGCATCCGCAGTTTTTATTTCGACAGGGAGCAAGGATTTTTTCTCAATGGAAAACCACTAAAGATCCTCGGAGTTTGCCAGCACCACGACCTGGGTGCATTAGGTGCAGCGATCAATACAAGGGCACTTGAACGTCAGCTACAGATATTAAAAGCCATGGGATGCAACGGCATCCGCACGGCACACAATCCCCCGGCACCCGAGCTGCTGGAGCTTTGCGATAAGATGGGCTTCATTGTGATGAACGAAGCCTTTGACATGTGGGCCAAGTCGAAAAATAAATACGACTATCATCGCGCATGGGAGCAGTGGCACAAACGGGATCTGCAAGACCTGGTGCGCCGCGACCGCAATCATCCGTCCGTTTTTATCTGGAGTGTAGGCAATGAAATCGGCGAGCAGTGGGGCGATGAAAAGAAAGGCGATACAACGGGAAGAGTGATCGCTAGAAACCTTGTGCGCATTGTAAAAGCACTGGATACAACAAGACCCGTTACCACAGCCAATAACGAAGTGAATCCCTGGAACAACCTGATACGTTCCGAAGCCTTTGAACTGGTAGGATACAATTACAACCACCGCAAGTGGGGCAGCTTTTTGCAGGACTGGCCCGGCAAAAAATTAATTGTAACGGAAAGCACATCGGCACTGCAAACAAGGGGCAGCTATGATCTTGTTCCGGTGGATACCATCCGCCGCTGGCCCGAGGCCTGGGACAAACCAATTCCCGGTGGTGGCAATAGGGACCTTTCTGTTTCTGCTTACGATCATGTCAGTGCACCCTGGGGCTCTACGCATGAAGAAAGCGTAAAGGAGTTGAAAAAGTGGCCACATGTTTCCGGCATGTACATCTGGACCGGTTTTGATTACCTGGGCGAACCCACGCCCTATCCCTGGCCGGCACGCAGCTCGTATTTCGGTATCATCGACCTGGCGGGTTTTCCCAAAGACGTGTACTACATGTACCAAAGTGAGTTTACCAGTAAACCGGTGCTGCACCTTTACCCGCACTGGAACTGGAAGGCCGGCGATACCGTGGACGTGGTGAGCTATTACAACAATGCTGATGAAGTGGAGCTTTTTCTGAACGGCCGGTCCCTGGGTACCCGTGCCAAAGGCGGCGGCGACCTGCACGTAAAATGGCGGGTGCCGTTTGTTCCGGGTGAATTAAAAGCGATATCTAGAAAAGGGGGCAAGGTGGTTTTGACAAAGATGATCAAAACAGCGGGTGAACCTTACCGTTTGATCCTGAAAGCCGACCGCAAAAGCATCAAAGCCGATGGAGAGGACCTTTCGTTTGTATCCGTAGAAATCCTTGATAAAAATGGGGTGCTCGTGCCCAAGGCTGATAACCTGGTTCGTTTTGCCATCACCGGTAACGGAAGCATTGCCGGTGTGGACAGCGGCAGCCCGGTGAGCATGGAATCGTTCAAGGGGAATAGCCACACAGCCCTCAACGGCAGGGCGCTTTGCATTGTACAAACCAACGGGAAAAAAGGAACCATTACTTTGACGGCATCTGCAGACGGATTGCAGCCGGCATCGGTGCAGATTGTAGCCCGATAAAAGATTTTTAAACTGCAGGCAACCCGATTCTTTCTTGTTTTATGTAAAGAATACTGCAACATGTTGATAACTTGAGTGTTTTCAAGCAACTCTCACCAAAAATAAATGGAACACGAACAATGCTTTCAATAACGAAATACCTGTTCTTCTGCTTGCTTTTTTCCCAGTACGTTTTTCTGCCGCTGCAGGCGCAGGAAAAGGAGGGTGAATTGAAATTGTGGTACCATCATCCGGCGTCTAACTGGAACGAAGCCTTGCCTGTCGGCAACGGGCGCCTGGGTGCGATGGTGTTTGGTGGTGTTTTCCGGGAGCGGTTACAGTTGAACGAGGAATCGGTTTGGTCGGGAAGGCCGGAAGATTTTGTCAACCCCGCCGCAAAAGAAGCCCTGCCGCAGATCCGGAAGCTCCTGTTTGCAGGGCGCTACAAAGAAGCGGAGAAGATGGCGGAGGAAAAGATGATGGGGGTTCGCAAAACCGGCAGTTCCTACCAAACCCTGGGTGACCTGTGGATTGAATTTGAGCCTACTAACGCAGATGCACAATCGTATCGTCGGGAACTGGACCTGGAAACGGCAACGGCTGCCGTTCGCTACCGTGTGGGAAATGTGAGCTATACAAGAGAAGTTTTTTCCAGTGCGCCGGATGGAGCCATCGTGGTGCGGCTCACCGCAGATAAAAAAGGAAGCCTCAGCTTCCGCCTGCGCATGACAAGACCGGGAGAGAAAGCTTCTATTCAAGCCAGTGGCAATGAGATTTCTCTCAGCGAACACGTGAACTACGGCGTGGGTGTAAAGCTGGTGGCCAGGACAAAAGTGCTGAACGAGGGCGGCACCGTTACAAGTAATAAGGGTGAATTAAAAATTGAAAAAGCCGATGCGGTTACCCTGCTGCTGACAGCGGCAACCGACTACCGCGGTGGTGATCCTTCCTCGTTATCGGCTGCACAATTGGCCAAAGCGGCAAACCGATCTTACGATGAAATTAAAAAGGATCACATCGCCGATTACCAGTCCTATTTCAAGCGAGTGGATCTGGATCTTGGTCAGAACAACAGCACCTATTTTCCTACCGATGCAAGAATCGCCGCGGTACAAAAGGGCAATGTTGATCCGCAACTAATCAAACTTTATTACCAGTTTGGGCGCTACCTGCTGATCAGCAGTTCGCGGCCGGGAGGTTTGCCTGCCAACCTGCAGGGCATCTGGGCCGATGGCCTGAACCCGCCCTGGGACGCCGACTATCATATCAACATCAACATCCAGATGAATTACTGGCCTTCGGAGATTACCAATCTGCCGGAGATGCATACCCCGTTTCTGGATTTCATTAATTATTTGCGGCCCGATGGCCGGAAAACAGCAAAAGACATGTATGGCCTGCGGGGAACCGTCGCACATTTTACCACCGATGCCTGGCATTTTACCGAAACCTATGGCCGTCCCCAGTGGGCCGCGTGGCCGATGGGCATGGCCTGGTGTGCACGGCACCTCTGGGAACACTATGTATTCAGCGAAGACAAAACCTACCTGTCACAATCGGCTTATCCTGCGATGAAGGAAGCAGCGGAATTTTGTTTGGCCTGGCTTACACAAAACCCGGCTACGAAGCAACTTGTTTCTGGACCTTCCATTTCACCGGAAAATACCTTTAAAACAAAAGAAGGGGAAATTGCTACGATGGTAATGGGACCAACAATGGATCATATGATCATCCGGGAACTGTTTTCCAATACCATCCGGGCGGCAGCGATTCTCAATAAGGATAAATCGTTTCGGCAAACGCTGCAAAAGACCCTGATTCAACTGGCACCCACAAAAATTGGCAGCGATGGCCGCATTATGGAGTGGACCGAAGAATTTGAAGAGCCGGAGCCGGGTCACCGGCACATTTCGCACCTGTATGCTTTGTATCCCGGCAGCGAGATCAGCAGTGCAACGCCGGAGCTATTGACTGCGTCACGCAAGACGCTTGATCATCGCCTGTCTCACGGTGGCGGACACACGGGGTGGAGCCGCGCCTGGATCATCAACTTTTTTGCCCGCCTTCGGGACGGGGAAGCGGCTTATCAAAACATGATAGCACTCCTGCAAAAATCCACCCTGCCGAATCTTTTCGACAATCACCCGCCCTTCCAGATCGACGGCAATTTTGGTGCAACGGCCGGTATCACCGAAATGCTGCTGCAAAGCCATGCGGGTGAAATCGATCTGCTGCCGGCACTACCACAGACCTGGGTCGATGGTTACATCCATGGTGTCGTGGCAAGGGGCGGCTTTGAAGTAGACATCGACTGGAAAGGAGGGAAGTTGCACAGCGTCAGCATACTTTCCAAACTGGGCAACAGGTGCACACTGCGTTACGGTACGCAAACAATCGAGCTGCCAACCGAAAAGGGAAAGCGTTACACCTTCGACGCCAGCCTGGCTGCTAAATAAGCAATGACATCGTACGCGTACAAAAAACCATTCCGGAAACATTGAAAAACAAAAAAGACAGTTCTGGGAACTGTCTTTTTGCTGCTTTGTGAGAGCATAGAATACGGCTGTGCCCACTGCTTATTGCCTGCTGCTTCCTCCCAATGAACGGTATAGATGAATGGTGGCCTGAAAAATATCCCGCTTTAAATTCACCTGTTCCATCTCCGCCTGCAGTACGCTTCCCTGTGCAACGATTACTTCGAGGTAACTGGCATAACCGGCCAGGTAAAGGTCGTTGGCCGTGGCCACCGCTTCGGTAAGCGTTTCCACTTCTTCGGTCTTCAGCGCATAGGCCTGCTTCAGGTTCTCGATCGCCTTCAATTGCGTCACTACTTCCTGGAAGCCCTGTACAATATTCTTCTGGTAATTGTAAAAGGCCGTAGCCTGTTCGGCGCTGGCGATAGTCAAACCACCGATGATCGCACCGCGGTTGAAGATCGGTGCTGCCAGTGAGCCCGCTGCTCCGGCCGCAATCGAGCTTCCCGAAAAAAGAAGCGGTGCTTTGAATGCATTGAGCGCCAGGTAGGGGTTCAGCGAAAGCGAAGGCAGAAACGCTTTGCGAGCCGCACTGATATCGGCTTTGGCGGCCATCAGTTCCAGTTCCGCCTGTTGAATATCCGGGCGACGCAGCAGCACTTCTGAAGGAATGCCGGCGCCGATCTTTGCCGGAAGGCTCCGGGTGATAAAAGTGGTATCTCTTTCAATTGGTGAAGGCAGCCGGCCCAGCAGGGCATTTAGTTCATTCTCTGTTCTCACGATCGACTGGCGGAGCTGCACCTCCACTTCCTGCGTGTGCAGGATTTGTGCTTTGAACTGCCGGACCGCCAGTGCTGTGGCCCGTCCGCCGGCCATCTGCGCTTCCACCACTTCCAGTCCGCGCCGTTGCAGGGCAACGTTCTTTTGAATGATCCGTTGCTGGTAATCCAGGGACTGCAAGTCATAATATAACCGGGCCACTTCTGTAACGATCTGTGTGGCCAGCCACTGCCGTCCTTTCTGGCTTGCCAGGTAACGGGCATATGCCGCCCGGCTGCGGTCTTTCAGTTTGCCCCAGATGTCAATTTCCCAGGAACTGCGGAAGCCCAGGAAAAAGTCCGGCGTGGGACTGGTCGGAATCTTTTGGTTCTTGCTGATGTTGGGCGAAAGATTCGTATCGTAGTTGCCCACGCCGTTGAGCGTGTAATCGCCGTATCTGTCTACCGACACACCTGCCACCGCGGCAACCTGCGGAAACCTGGCAGCATCCGTGATGCGAGTATTGGCCCGCAGCATCTCAATGCGCTGAACGGCGGCCTGCAGGTCATAGTTGTTGGCCAGTGCGGTATCGATCAGCCGTTGCAATGTTGTGTCGGTAAAGAAGGATCGCAGCAGTTGTGTGCTGGCTGTGGAGTCGGCTCTGTTGCTGCTAAAGGTGGACGGCAGTTTAAGCCGTTCGGGCAGTTCGGCTTCCCGCAGGGTGGAACAGCCGGTGCCGGCTGCCACCACTACCAGGAATGCGATTTTTATACGGAGTTTCATGTTTTTGTTTTTCAGTTTGGTTGTTTTGTACATATAGTATCCATCAGGCTTCGGCCAGTTGGTGTTGCGGTTTGGTTTCCGCCTCCGCAGTGTTGCGGGTCTTCTTGCTTTTGTTTTTGCCCATGGAAGCGAAAATGACATAAAGCCCCGGGATGATGATCACACCAAACAGGGTTCCGAAGAGCATGCCGCCTGCTGATGCTGTACCAATGGATCGGTTACCCAGCGCACCGGCACCGGTTGCAATACAGAGCGGAATCAGCCCCGCGATAAAGGCAAAGGAGGTCATAAGAATAGGCCGCAAACGCGATACCGCACCAGCTTTGGCTGCCTCCAGCACCGAAGCCCCTTCCCTGCGTTTCAATTCGGCAAACTCCACGATCAGGATGGCGTTCTTACCCAGCAGGCCAATCAGCATCACCAGCGCCACCTGCGCATAGATGTTGTTTTCCAGCCCGGCTAATTTCAAGGTGATAAAGGCGCCGAATATACCTGCCGGCAGGGAAAGGATCACCGGCATGGGCAGAAGGAAACTTTCGTACTGCGCCGCCAGCAGCAGGTATACAAATACCAGGCAGATAATAAAGATGAACACCGCCTGGTTACCCGATTCGATCTGTTCCCTTGTCATACCCGACCATTCGATGGTATAACCCTTCGGCAGCACATTGGCAGCCGTTTCTTCCACCGCCTGGATGGCTTCGCTGCTGCTGAAACCCTGCGCCGCATCACCGTTGATCATGGCCGATGTGTACATGTTGTAGCGGGTGATCTGCTCCGGGCCGAAGATGCGCTCCATGCGAACAAAAGTGGAATAAGGCACCATCTGCCCTTCGCTGTTTTTCACATGCAGGCGAAGAATATCTTCCGGTTTGCCGCGATACTCGGGATGTGCCTGCAGCATCACCTTGTACATCTGTCCAAAACGAATAAAGTTGGTGGCGTAGTAAGAACCCACCAGTGTTTGCAGGGTACTCATCGCATTGTCAATGCTGATGCCTTTCTGCGCCGCCATGTCCTGGTCCACATGGATCATGTACTGCGGGAAATTGGGATCGAAACCCGTAAAGGCGCCGGCAATGGCTTTGTTCTTGTTCAGCGCTTCCAAAAAGCTTTGGGTTACCTCCGCCGTCTGGTTCAGTGTGTTAGCCCTGTTCTTATCCAGCAGGCGCATTTCAAAACCACTGGCATTGCCAAAACCCGGTACAGTAGGCGGCGAGAAGAACTCAATGGATGCATCGGAAAGATGCTTTGTCTTTTCCTGCAGGATGTTGATCATATCCTGCACGGAGGCCTCCCGGTCGTCCCAGGCCGCCAGGTTAATCATGGCCATGCCATACGAAGCGCCGGAAATTTCACTCATCAGACTGTAACCGGCCAGGGTGCTGATGTTCTCCACCGATTCCAGGCCGCGGGCTGCGGCTTCCAGTTCGTCCAGTACCTTTTCGGTTCGCTCCACCGTAGAACCGGCCGGCGTGGTCACGTTTACATAGATCATTCCCTGGTCTTCGGTAGGAATAAAGCCCGTAGGCAGAATGGCACTGGCACCCCAGGTGCCCACCATAAAGAACAGCAGCATCGCGATGGTAACAGGTTTGCGCACCGCAATGCGTCCGACCAGTGAACCAAATTTACGTTCGGTGGCGTCGTAGCGTTTGTTGAAGCCGGCAAAGAATTTATCCAGGAAACTGGTTTTCTTTTTTGGCCCATGCTCGTGCTTCAGCAGGAGGGCACAAAGCGCCGGTGTCAGCGTCAGGGCATTGATACCGGAGATAACGATAGCAATCGCCAGCGTCAGCGAGAACTGCCGGTAGAACACACCCACCGGCCCGGAAAGAAAGGCCACCGGCACAAACACCGCCGACATGACCAGCGTGATGGCCAGGATCGCACCACTGATCTCTTTCATCGCCGCAATGGTCGCATCCATGGCGTTCATGCGGCCCGTAGTCATTTTCACATGCACCGCTTCCACTACCACAATGGCGTTGTCCACCACGATACCAATGGCCAGCACCAAAGCAAACAGGGTAAGGATGTTGATGGAGAAGCCCAGCGCCAGCAGGAAGGCCAGCGAGCCAATGAGCGCCACTGGCACGGCAAGCGCTGGAATCAACGTTGAACGGAAATCCTGCAGGAAAATAAAGATCACAAGGAACACCAGGATGAAGGCTTCAATGAGGGTATGCAACACCGAGTCGATGCTGGCATCGAGAAAGCGGGATACATCGTAGGCGTAGTTGTACTCCATGCCGGGCGGAAAAGTGGTCGCTTTGAGTTCAATCATCTTTGCCTTGATGTTATCGATCACCTCTTTGGCGTTGGAGCCTGGCCGCTGCTTCACCATGATCGAAGCCGAGGGCTGTCCATCAGTCTTTGAGACCATGTCGTAGCTCACCGTGCCGAATTCCACATCGGCAATGTCTTTCAGCCGCACAAGCCCTCCGTCTTCTTCAGCCTTCAGCACTACTTTTTCATAATCCTCGGGTGTGTTGAACTTACCGGTGTATTTCAGCACGTATTGTTTGACCTGGTTGTCCTTGCCCGAGTTTTCGCCGGCTACACCGGGTGCTGCCTCAATGTTCTGTGCCCGCAGGGCAGTTATAACTTCTTCGCTGGAAATGTTGTAGGCCAGCATGCGGTCGGGCTTCAGCCATACCCGCATGGAATAATCCCGCGAACCCATGATGGTTACAAAGCCTACACCATCGATCCGCTTTAATTCCTGCAACACATTGATGTCGGTAAAGTTGTAGATGAACTCTTCGTTCAGGCTCTTGTCCTTACTCATCACGTTCAGGTACAGGAGCATGCTGTTGACTTCTTTCTCGGTGGTCACACCGGCTTTGATCACTTCTTCGGGCAGTTCGTCAAGCACCGTGGTAACCCGGTTTTGCACGTTCACCGCGGCCTGATCGGGGTCTGTGCCTACAGCAAAGAACACCTGGATCAGTGTTACCCCGTTGTTGCTGCTCACCGAGTTCATGTAAGTCATACCGGGCACACCGTTGATGGCTCTTTCAAGCGGCGTGGCTACGGCCTTGGCGCATACATCGGCGTTCGCGCCGTTATACGTAGCGGTTACCACCACCGAGGGCGGCACAATATCCGGGAATTGGGTGATGGGCAGCTTGAACAGCGCTAGTACACCCAATAAGGTTATGATCAGCGATATCACCAGTGAAAGCACTGGTCGCCTGATAAATGTTTCTACCATCTCAAAATAATTTCTCTTGCAAGTGACGGTTCAGGTCACCACAGGTTTGTAAATCGAATGAACGTCGGTTGAAAGGCCTTTGAGGCCTTGTTGTCGGAAAAAGAGAAAAAGGCTCGCAACTTCACAGAAACATTTCCGGAAAGCAGAAGCAACAGCTGGTGACAAAAGGTTTACAGGCCTGCAGCAAAATGCGTTTGCCTGCCGCAGCAGATACCGGTTCTGTCACGAGTCGCAGATCCCATCAATTGGCGGCCATCAGGTTCCCTTGCTGAAAACGTGGTTTGACCGGAGCACCGTCGCGGATGTTCTGCACCCCTTCGTACACGATCACATCACCCGGTTTGAGGCCATCCTCCACTACGAAATAATCCGCTATACGCAGGTTGGGTGTGAAGCTTTTCATCTTCACCGTATTGTCGGCGCCCACCACAAATACAAAGCTTTTGTCCTGAATTTCCAGGACGGCTTTTTGCGGCACCAGCAGTTTCTGCTGAAGAGCTGTTACCAGCTGCACCTTGCCGGAAGCGCCGTGTTTGAGCATGGCCTCGGGGTTGGGAAATTTGGCGCGGAAAGCAATAGAGCCCGTGTTGTCGGAGAATTCGGCTTCCTGGGTTTCGATAAAGCCTTTATGCGGGTAACGGGTACCGTCGGACAGCACCAGTGCGGCGGCTCCGTTTTCCTTCAGCCGTGCACTGCTCGCTTTTTTGTGCTGCAGGTACTCATTTTCCGATACGTCGAAGTAGGCATACATCTGGTTGTTGTCCGAAAGGGTGGTCAGCAGGCTGCCGTCGGTGATCAGGCTTCCGGGTTTCATTGGTATCCGGTCAATCACACCATTAAAAGGTGAGCGGACGGAGAGATAACTGAGCTTGGTTTGTGCATCGGCCACTTCGGCCACGGCCTGTGCAATTTTTGCGTTGGCGTCTTCCAGGCGGGCAACGGCCAGGTCCAGTTCTGATTTGGCGATTATTTTTTTCTCTACCAGGACCTTGACTCGCTGCATTTCCAGCTCGGTAATTTTAGCAGCCGCTCTGGCACTCTGCACGCTGGCTTTGGCCTTGGCCAGTTCATTAAAAAGTTCCTGGTTGCTGATGCGGAAAAGCAGTTGTCCTTTTCTCACCGTGCTGCCTTCGTCCACATAGATTTTATCCAGGAATCCATCTATCCTGGCTCGTATCTCTACATTTTTTACGGCCTGGATGTCGGCCACGTAGTCGAGGTGAAAAGAGGTGTCGGTCTCTTGTAGTTTAATCACGGGAACTTCGGTTAAGGTAGGGGTTTCATTTTCCTTTGCGTTGCTGGCGCATCCGGCAATAAAGAGGGATACGGCAATAACGCCTGTCCAATAAGGTCTCATATGTATCGGTTTTTTTGCTGTTATGATTGCTGGTTAAAGAGTAATGTTTGCAGCTGCGAAATAGCAATTGCAAAACGGCGTAAATAACCACGGCGATGGTTACCTGTAAAGGTGAAGGTCTCAGAACAGCTTAAAAAGGCGTTAGCCGAAAGAGGAACCGGTGTAGCGGCGAGATAAAGAAAGGTTTACTGTAGGTTTCCTTGATGTAAATATTCTGCGGAATGATATCTACGTCGCGAACCGGCGGTCGCAACGTAGAAGAACCCGGCAGTATTCGTTTGTACTTCTTTTTGAATTTGCAGATCTTTTTGCAGAGAAGTTCCTCTGCCGCGAAAGAAAATTCAACGGGGATGGAATGTTCAACATTGACTGGCATTGTGCCGGAACGAAAGAGCGAACCGGGCATGGCCTTGACCATGTTGACAGATGTTTTTTTGGTGGCTGTCGGTAGCGACACAGAACCTTTGTTCCCTGCAAAAGAGAGATGCGTAAAAATGAGCAGGCTAAAGACAAGTAAGCAGGACTTTTTACAAATTCCCATTCTGATTCTGGTTAAACTGCCAATGCTGCGCAAAAGTAAGACGAATCAAAAAATTTTCTTAACAAAAAACGCTGCATTTGTGACAGATGGTTTTTCTTCTCAACATTCCGGTTGCCGTTTCGTTCAGTTGAGTGGATAACCGGTTAAGCATTTCTACTTATGCTTTTAATGTGTTGAGACAGGCCGCAGTATAAAATTCGATTACAGTTTACCTTTTTATACTGCTTGACTTGTGAACCCAGGTGGACATTTTCAAAGTCTCCCCTGTTTTAAAGTTTTGCAAAAGTGGCCGCTGGATTGAAACGAAAACGCTCTTCCTCTTGTCAAAGAAGCAAACGAAACACCATGCTTCTTACCCTGTTTACGATATTGATCATCTGGCACTGGCGGGCTATCAAAAAAGAAGCCGCCGCATGGAAAGAGATGGAGTAGGAAATGAATGTTGAATTGCCGCTTGCCATTTCACTTTATCACGCCTGCATCAAACAGTCCTTTCCCATCCTTATATTGCGACATACCTTAAGTCTATAGCATAGTGCATCACCTGCGCCGGAAAATTGTTTTACTTTCATGCGGCAGGCAACCGGTGTTGCCAGGTTCACCCTTATAATTTTTACTTCAACTGATGGATGTCATGAAACTTCGAATTGCTTCTTTTGTATTTGCTTTAGTTCTTGTACACACGTCCCTGGTAGCCCAGCAGGGATGGAAGCCGGTTCCCGGAAAGATTGCTTCGCCCTGGGCAGAAAACGTAAATCCCTCTGCGCCGTTGCCGGAATATCCGCGTCCGCAGATGGTGCGCAGCAACTGGACCAATCTGAACGGACTATGGCAGTATGCTATTTTGCCCAAATCACAGGATGCGATTCCAACGGCTACCCAGGGCAACATATTGGTTCCTTTTGCCGTGGAGTCTTCACTTTCGGGTGTGGGAAAAACAGTGGGAGCGGACAGCCTGCTTTGGTACAAGCGAACCGTTTCTGTTCCTGATGCAAAAGGTAAAACAGTGCTGCTGCATTTTGGTGCCGTCGACTGGCAGTGCACGGTCTTTGTCAACGGCAAACAGGTGGGAGAGCACAAGGGCGGGTACGATCCCTTTTCTATAGATATTACCACTGCCCTGAAACGGGGAACGGCGCAGGACATAGCGGTGCGGGTTTGGGATCCATCTGACGAGGGCCCGCAGCCCCGCGGCAAGCAGGTAAAAAAACCACATGCTATCTGGTACACACCTGTGACGGGCATCTGGCAAACAGTGTGGCTGGAAGTGGTGCCGCCTACCTTTATTGCTGCTACCAGGCAAACCCCGGATGTGGATGCTGGTGTGCTCACCGCAGAAGCAACTGTGGAAAGGACTCAACCCGGTGATAAGGTAAGGGTGTCAGCATGGGACGGGAATACAAAAGTTGCAGAACAAACCGTTGATGCGGACAGCAAGGCTTCCTTGCCCATTGCCAATGCCAAACTGTGGTCGCCGGCTAGGCCTTTCCTGTACGATCTTACATTTACGGTTATCCGTAACGGTAAGGTAGTGGACGAGGTGAAAAGTTATTTTGCCATGCGTAAAATTTCTATGGCACCCGATAAGGCTGGCATCCAGCGCATGCTGCTCAACAACCAGTTTGTGTTTCAATATGGTCCGCTCGATCAGGGCTGGTGGCCTGATGGCTTGTACACGGCTCCCACCGATGAAGCTCTGAAATTCGATATTGAAAAAACAAAAGAGATGGGCTTCAACATGATTCGAAAACATGTAAAAGTGGAGCCGGCCCGCTGGTATACCTACTGCGACAGGATGGGCATCCTTGTTTGGCAGGACATGCCCAGCGGCGATATGGGCAACCGCTGGGAGAGCCGCCCCGGTGTATATGGCATAGCCACCGATAAAAACCGTACGCCAGAATCGGAACAAATCTTCCGCACAGAATGGAAAGAGATTATGCAGGACTTCCACAATTTTCCCAGCATCGTGGTATGGGTGCCCTTTAACGAAGCCTGGGGGCAGTTCAAAACAAAAGAAATTGTAGATTGGACAATGCAACAGGATCCTTCGCGGCTGGTGAATACGGCCAGTGGTGGCAATTTTGTGAATGTGGGTCATATCATCGACCTGCATAATTATCCCGATCCGGCAATGCCTGACCCGGAGTTGTTTGGCAAAGACAGAATACTAGTGCTGGGTGAATTTGGCGGCCTTGGATTACCAGTAGAAAACCACACCTGGCAGGACAAGAACAACTGGGGTTACCAGAGTTTTAAAAACAAAAAAGAATTGGAAGACCGATACGCGGAATTTATTGGCCGTATGCCACAGCTCATTGAAAAAGGTTTGTCTGCAGCCGTATACACCCAAACTACCGATGTGGAGATCGAGACCAACGGTCTGATGACCTATGACAGAAAAGTGATCAAAATACCTGAAAGCAGGCTCCGAGAACTTCATAGCCAACTTTATAATCCTGCCCTGGTAACAGCAGGAAAATAGCGCTGAAAAATTTTACTGCCGGCAACCCGGGTGCACGTTCTGTTTGCATCGGTTGCCGGCAGTTTCTTTTGTTATCTCTCCGCTTTGAAATTGACCAGTCATCTGTATGCACCCTGCCTGTTGATAAAAACAAGTGCAAAAGCTTGCAGGAATTCTGAATTCAGCCTAATATTGAAACGACATAACGCTTGTGTAAGATTGAGCCGTGTTTAGCCGTACTGCCAGCACAATCCTGTAAACCATGAAGCCTCTCTGCCCTCTGAACTGGTTCCGTTTCTAAAAGTCCCCACCCGTTTCGCAAAGCTGTCTTTCCGTATGCCCATTGGCGTTAGCTATATTCTTCATAAAAGAAATACAGTCCATGGCAAAAAAACTAATCGTTAACGGCAGCCTCAACCCGGTCAGCGATACCCAGGCTTTGCTCGCAACAGATTTCGAAGAATTTCAAAACTTCACACTGGCAAAATCGGTAATGGTCAGTAACAGCCGCAGCCTTTCGGCACGGCATGAAATGGAGATTACTGACAACGGCGACATCGTTGAGATCCGGTTTGAAGACGAAACCACCTGGATCGGCAATGCGCAGGAGTTTCACGAAATCTTCAACATTCCGCTGAATCGTGGCCTGGATGAGGATGTGCTGGAAGTGCCCGGCGTATTGCAGGCCGCAACGGAGCGTGGTGTACTGCAGGACCTGGCCATCAACATGATCAGTTTGTTCAAGCCCAAAAAGAACCTGGCGGGTGCGGCGGTGCAGCAAATTGCCAGGCGGCTGGAAGAAAAAGTGCAGCCCCAACCCGGCCTTTACCAGTTGGATCACCTGTTTCGCAAACGTGCAGCCGATACCATTCCTGATGTGTCCAAACCATTTCTCCTCTTTATCCACGGCACCAACTCCAACACGTCCGGTGCATTTGGGGCCCTGCTCGATAAGCCTGATCATGGGTTATGGAAAACCATCACTGATACCTACGGGGAGAACATCCTTGCATTCGAACACAAAACGCTGACCGAATCGCCCCTGCAAAACACAAAGCAACTGCTCGATTTGTTGCCCTCCAACATCACGCTTCACCTGATTACGCACAGCCGTGGCGGTCTGGTAGGCGACCTGCTGGCAAGAGTGAACGCCGGCAACAGCACGGTGGGTTTCAGCGAGGCCGAACTGGCCCTGATGCAGGACCGCAAGGCCGACCTGGAGATGATGGAAGCAATCAACCAGGCAGCACGGTTGAAAAACATCCGGGTGGATAAATTTATCCGCGTGGCCAGTCCCTCTATGGGCACCTCGCTGCTGGCCGACAGGCTGGATCATTACCTCAATACGCTTCTCAACCTGATTGGGATTGGTACCGGTGCCGGCGCCAACCCGGTATACATGGGTGTGAAAGCCCTCGTATCACAGGTGGCTTCCAGCCGCACCGATGTGGCGGTGCTGCCGGGACTGGAAGCCATGTCGCCGGAGTCGCCTTTTATCAAGATGCTGAACAACCCGGCGAACGTTATCGAAACTCCCCTGACGGTGATCGCCGGCAACTGTAAGCTGCACCTGGAGTTAAAAGCTTTACTGGTGATCCTCACCAAACTTTATTTCCGCCGGAAGAACGACCTGGTGGTGGATACCTGGTCGATGTATTTTGGTACGCCACGCCGAAAAGCAGTTCAGTTTTTCCTGGATGATGAACAGGGCACCGATCATGTAAAATATTTCAGGAGCAAAGGTTCGCAATCAGCCATTGCCCGGGCTTTACAAAGCAGTACCGAAATCATCCCCGGTTTTGAGCCGCTGGAAGCGGCCGACATTGCGGAAGCTAACCGCAACGCCGCCCTGCCTTTTGTAGTTTCGGAAGTAAAGATGAACCGCGAGGTCAGCGGCAACAAACCGGTTGCCATTATTCTACCCGGCATCATGGGCTCCAATCTTTACCGGGAGGATGACCGCATTTGGGTGGACTTCTGGCGGTTTGTAAAGGGTGACCTGCTGCAACTGAACATTCAAACGCCCAATATCACAGCGCCTTCGCTGATGGGAAGTGGTTACCGCAAACTGGCCCGCCATCTGGCCGAAACCGGCTACGACGTCATCGCCTATGCCTACGACTGGCGAAAAGACCTGAGCGAGACAGCCAAAGACCTGGATGCATTGGTTGAAGAACTGCTCCCTAACGGTCAGCCCATTCATGTGCTGGCCCACAGCATGGGCGGTGTGCTCTTCCGCGAATTCATGATCTTAAATCAGCAATGGCAAAAGCTGAACGCAGCACCGGGATTCCGGGCCCTTTTCCTGGGTTGCCCGCTGGGCGGTTCTTACCTGATACCTGAAACGCTGGTAGGCCGCGGGGGCAATATCGCCAAGCTGAGTCTTCTCGATCTGAAACATGGTAAGAAAGAGTTGCTGGAAGTTTTTGGCGCCTGCCCGGGCCTCTATAACCTCCTTCCGCTGTCGACTACGCCACACGATTTTGGTAACATGGAAAGCTGGCGTACTCTCATCCGGCATTCCAACGGGTTGGGTGTGGAACCGACCGAAACCATACTGAAAAATTTTCGCCGGTTCCGCGACCGGATCAACAGTTCGCTGGGCAGGGATGATTTCCGGAATATTATTTACGTGGCAGGTCACAGCGACGCTACCACTGCTACCTACACCATTGAGTCGGATGCAAGGGGCGGAAACCTTGTGTTTAAAAGCACGGCCGAAGGCGACGGCAGCGTGACCTGGGCTTCCGGCATCCTACCGGTGTTTATGGAGAACAAGGCAGTGTATTATAGTTCCACCATTCATGGAGAACTGGCAAACGATGAGAAGCTTTTCCCTGCCTTTAGAGACCTGTTGAAAACTGGGCAAACAGCCCGGTTGCGCCAGGTGCCGCCGCCATTGGGCCAGCGGGGTGCCAAGCTGGTAGACAAACCGCGGTACGAGATTGTTCCGGTGACGCCGGGTAATATCGAAGCGGTGGTACTGGGTATCCCGCCGTTCCGGGAAGAAAAAGAAGTTACGGCTCCTGTTCGTATCAGCATCAGCAACGGCGACCTGCGGGATGCCCGCTATCCCCTGGTGGTCGGGCATTTCTACCGCGATGGTATCCTGGGTGCCGAAGGGGTGCTTGACATGAACTTTGGCGGTGTGCTCCGGGAAAAGCATGCCCTGAATCTTTACCCGGGCCGGGAAGGTACCAACGAGGTGCTCTTATCTTACCAGACCTGTCCCAAAGGGGCTATTGTTGTAGGACTGGGTGAACCCGGTGAACTGAACGGCTACAAACTGGAACAAAGCGTGGCACAGGGAGTTAACCGTTACCTGCTGGAACTGCGGGAGTTTGAACAGATCAACCCGCAGGCGTTCAGCCTTCTTTTCAGGAAGGGGGTGGGCCTTTCTACGGTGATTGTGGGTGCCGGCTATGGTGGCCTGAGCGTGGAAAACTCCATCAAGTCCATTATCCTGGGTGTGCAAAAAGCCAATGAAGGCGTTTTGCGGCTGAACAATCCGCTGCTTAAGACCATCAGCCATATAGAGTTTGTAGAGCTTTACGAAGACAGGGCCCTTCAGGCTTTTTATATGGTGAAAAAACTAGAGGCCGACAGCCGCCTGAATATTGTGCTTACCCGCAACCGCATCAAAAAACTCTTTGGTATTCGCAAGCGGGTACCTTTGGATGAGCAGCAGGACTGGTGGCAGCGCATCTCGGTTTCCATTGTCAAACGAAAACCACACAACATCTTAAAGTTCAGCGCTTCTACCGGCGCGGCGCGGGAAGAGTTACGCAACCTGAATTCCAACCCTAAACTCATCCAGCATTTTATTGACCAGGCGTCCAAGAAAAACGAATGGTCGCCACAGCTAGCCAAGACCATTTTTGAGTTGCTGATCCCGAACGATTTCAAAGACGCTGTTCGCAGCCAGAACCACACGGTGTGGAAGCTGGACCAGCATTCAGCTGCTTACCCCTGGGAGTTGCTGCAGGACATGGCCACACAGGCCAAACCGCTTTGTGTCAGTGCCGGAATGATTCGCCAGCTGGCAACCAGCGAATACCGCACACAGGTCAACCGGTCATACAAGAACAATGCGCTGGTGATTGGCGACCCGAACCTTTACGGTTATGCATCGCAGTTACCCGGCGCCGTGCAGGAAGCCGAAACCGTTGCTGCTATTGTAAAGGAACAGGGGTATAGCGTAGAGCCAAGGATCAACGCCGATTTCCCCGAGATTGTACAGGCTATTTTCCAGGATGAATACAAGATCATTCACCTGGCCGGACATGGTGATTTTGATCCCGAAGATCCCGACCGGGCAGGCATGCTCATCGGCAATGGCATGTTTCTCTCCACCAAAGAAATTGATCAAATGAGCCAGGTACCGGAATTTGTATTTGTCAACTGCTGCCACCTGGGCAATGTAGATGAAGAAGCGGAGCGGAAAACACAGCAGTATTACAAGCTGGCAGCCAATATTGGTGTGCAGCTGATTCAAATGGGAGTAAAGGCGGTGATTGCCGCCGGCTGGGCCGTGCACGATGGCGCAGCGCTCCTGTTTGCCCAAACTTTCTACCAGCAGATGTTTGCCGGGGCACCCTTTGGCGAAGCTGTTCGGGAAGCAAGGAGCCGCTGCTACAGCGATTTTCCGGATACCAATACCTGGGGTGCATACCAGTGTTACGGCGACCAGTTTTATTCCTTTACCAGTTACGCTTCGTCCAGCCGTGCGCAGAAGAATTATATTTTACCAATGGAGATAGAGGTGGACCTGGTGAACCTGGCCAATAAGGTAGAAAGCGGCCGTTACGACAAAGGGCGCATCCTGAATGAACTGCAGGAGCTGGAGAAAGCCATCGACAAAAGTGGGCTTCGCGATGGTGCCCTTACCGAACGGGAGGCGCAGATCTATTCGGCCTTAAATGAAAAAGAAAAAGCCATTGAAAAACTGGACCGCTTGCGCCAGTACGAGGAGGCCAATTTCTCGGTGGATTCGCTGGAGCGGCTCTGCATTCTTCGCAACAAACAGCTACGTGCAGCTAACACCGTTACCGAAGAACAGTTGCAGGCTGTGATCTCCGATTTTGAAATGCTGAAAGTGGTAGGGCCTACCAGCCGGCGGTATGCCTTGCTGGGCTCTGCCTACAAAACCCTGTCGCAGAAAGCAGCGGTAAAAACAAAGCGGGTGAAGGCATTACAGCAAGCCGCGGAAAGTTATCACCAGGCTTTTCTCATTGCCAAAAACAACAACGGCAACATTCTCTACCCCTTGTGTAACTGGCTGCAGATGGAAAGTCTTTTAATGTTGATCAGAGACAGCGCAACGTTTCAGTGGGGCGGTGCGTCGCTGGGAGATTACAGCCTGCCCAAGCTAAAGCAGGCTTATGGCTGGATGGATACGGTGCTGAGTGTTGGCGATGGCGAGGACGGGCACCTGGAGTTCTGGCGCCTGCTGAACGAGGCCCATGTGCTGCTCACAAAACTGTGCATGGAGCCGGGTGGCAGCATAAAAAAAGAGGCCGTGTATGAGGCCATTGAAACTGCCTGGGGCCGCGGCGGCGCGGAGGTGAAAAAACAAAGTGAACTGGATCATCTCCGGTTTCTGCTGGAAAGCCTGGAACTTTCTTCCAAGCCCAAAGCCAAAACACTGGCGACAGCACTTGGCTATGTGCACGAACAACTGAACAGGCGGAAAGAATAGTGAATGGTGAGTCTGGGTCGTTCTATACTCACTACTGACCACTCACAACCAGGGATGTGAACGAGGACTTACAAAAAAGACCAGGAGGTTTGCTCCTGGTCTTGTCTTAAAGTTGTTGGTAGATCCACTGTCGGAATGCATTTACCCTTGTTTGGCTGATCACAACTGCCTGTTCTTTGGTAAGGGCCTTCATCTCCACTTTCATTTTGCTCCGTTCATGCGTCACAAAGGAGCGGATAAAATGGAAATTGATGATCTGTGTCCGGTTAGCTTTAAAAAAGCTGCGCGGGTCCAGTTCAGCCTCCAGCCGTAGCAGGCTTTTATCAGAAATGAACTTCTGGTTATTGGCGTCTACAATGTACACCACCTTATTGCGGGAATAGCAATACACGATATCCTTTGTATCCAAAAGAAAGTGCTTCGCCCCCTGCTTCAGGATCATTTTCTTCGGGTAAAAATCAGTGGGATGAGAAATTCGTACGTCTTCCTTTACTTCCTTCCATTGCATACAGGTATACTCCCTTCGTAAGCTGAAAGTTACACCCGTAGCGGCATTTGGAAAGTTGTTTAAACAACGTTTATCATTTCGTTCACATAGAATTTTCTTTTCGTATAGAAAGTTTCGTTCTTCCGAATCCTGCTGCCGGGCTGCAAGCTTGGTTTGCAGGCAAATCAAGGCGATTGTCATTCCTCTGTCGGATATCGTGTTTCGGGAAGTGTTTTCCTGAACTCGGGAGCAGTTTGGTACAACCGGGCAATTCGCGTAGAACTACGCTTTTTATTTCGCTGTTACTTTATAGGCACAGAAGCGCCTCACTGCGGTTCAAACTCCCCCTCGGGGAGCATTTTTCATTTTACCTAAAAACAATTTGGACGAGAACATGAAAAGAATGACTTCGTTACTGGCCTTGCTATTGCTCTTCAGCGCATTGGCATTCGGTCAGGCCCGCACCGTCACTGGCGTTGTGCGGGATGCACAAGGAGCCCCGGTGCCTTTTGCCACGGTAACCGAGGCAGGTACCGGCAGGGCTGTTAAGGCCGATGAAAAAGGGGCCTTTACCATCCAGGTGGGCGACAATGCCCGTCTAACGGTATCGGCTACCGGTTTTCAGGCACAGACCGTTTCGGCTGATGCCGCCGGTAATATTGTGCTGGCCAATGCAGAAGCACAAATGGCGGAAGTGATCGTAACCACGGCACAGGGCATCCGTCGCGAAAAGCGGGGCCTTGGTTATTCGGCACCAACCGTTAGCAACGCCGAACTCACAAAAGGACAGAGCAACAGTGCCCTGAATGCATTGCAGGGTAAAGTGTCCGGTGTGAATATTACCTCTACGGCCGGAGCTCCGGGATCGTCGAGCCGCATTGTGATCCGGGGTGGTTCTTCCATCACCGGTTCTAACCAGGCCTTGATTGTAGTGGATGGCATTCCCATCGACAACTCCAGCATCCTGGGTGGCGGCAGCACCCTGTCAAGCGTGGACTTTGGTAACCGTGGTAATGACATCAACCCCGATGACATAGAAAGCGTCACCGTGCTGAAAGGTCCCGGTGCCACAGCGCTTTACGGAAGCCGTGCCTCCAACGGTGCCCTTATCATCACCACCAAATCTGGTAAGGGTGGCGCCAATCGCAAGAACAGCGTAACCTTCTCAACTGGCGTTACATTTTCAAGCATTTTAAAACTGCCCGATTTTCAGAATGAATACGGTCAGGGTTACGACAACAGCGTGATCGACCCGAAAGAAAACTGGAGCTGGGGTCCCCGTTTTGATGGCGTGATGCGCCCCTGGGGCCAATCCATCAACGGTGTGCGCCTGGAGCGTCCGTACAGTGCTATTGAAAACAATGTGCGTGACTTCTTTGAAACCGGTACAGCGTTCAACAACAACCTGTCGCTTTCCGGTGGTAACGAGAAGTCCTCTTACTTCCTGTCCCTGAATTCTCTGAATTCAAACGGCATTATGCCGACCGATCGCGACAAGTACAACCGTTATGGTGTACGCTTCAACGGTAGTACCCAACTGGCCAACAACATCACCACTTCGGTGTCGGTGAACTACTCCCGTATCAACAGCAACCTGGTAGGTGGCGGACAGGGTGGCGGCTCGGTGTACAACAACGTGCTGCAAACACCGCGTAACATTCCGTTGACGGATATGAAGTACCTGAACAATCCTTATTACAGCATCGGTGGTGTGTATGATGGGGAAGGCAACGAAGCTTTTGGTTATTACGGTGCCTACACCATCAACCCGTATTATGTGTTAAAAGCGTACAACAACAAGAACAACGTAGACCGGGTAATTGGTAATTTTTCCATTACTTACAAGCCCCTCGACTGGCTGAGTGTAACCAACCGTTTGGGTGGTGATATTTATTCCGACCGTCGTGTGGAGACCTCTCCGAAGTACAACCTGGTGCCGCTGGATAACACCGGCGAATACGATGGCGTGGTGCGGACCTCTCCCGGCCGTTATTATGAAGCCAACTACAACATCAGCGACATCACCAACGACCTGATGGTGACCGCTACGAAGAAGTTTGGCTCCGACTGGAATACAAGCCTGTTGCTGGGACACAACGTACGCCAGCGTTCTGTAAATACCCTTGAGTCGGCTACCAACGCTGCCGGCGGCCTGGTGATCCCTGATTTTTACAACCTGGCCAATAGTAATGGTCCGGTAGTGAGCAGCAACAATCTCTCAAACCGGAGACTGGTAGGTGTGTACGCAGACTTAAACCTGTCGTACCGCAACTTCCTCTTCCTGGGTGCTACGGCCCGTAACGACTGGTCGTCTACACTGCCAGAGGCGAACAACTCGTTCTTCTATCCCAGTGTAAGCGCCTCATTCGTGTTCACCGAACTGCTGAAGAATTCTTCGGTACGCGACTGGCTGCAGTACGGTAAACTGCGTACAAGCTGGGCCCGTGTAGGGAACGATGCCGATCCGTACCTGTTGACGTCATATTTTGACAAGACAACCATCAACGGCGGCTTTGGTTCTACTGTTTTCCCGCTTACCAATGTGCCGGGATATACGCTTGGCAACCGCATCGGCAGCGCCACGCTGAAGCCCGAGATCACCACCGCTTACGAAGTAGGTGCTGAACTGGCCTTCCTGCGCAACCGCCTGACCGTGGATGTATCGTACTACCAGAACAATTCCGAGAACCAGATCCTGGCTGTGCCCATTGCCGCTTCCTCCGGCTTTACTTCCCGTGTGACCAATGCGGGTCTGGTAAAGAACCGTGGTGTGGAATTAGCACTTCGTGGTACACCCGTGAAAACGACTGACCTGACCTGGGAACTGTATGGTACCTATACACGGAACCGCAACGAAGTATCGGGGCTGGATGTTGATCAGATTGTACTGGGTGGCTTCAGCGGCATGAGCATCGTAGCGGCCAATGGTCGTCCGTACGGTAACTTTTATGCAAGAGACCTGCGCCGCGATGAAGCGGGCCGTGTGATTGTGAGCCCAACCACAGGCCTGCCCCTGCTGACACCTACAGCGGTTTACCTGGGTACCTACAATCCTGACTTCCAGGCTTCACTGGGAACCAATGTAAACTTTAAAGGTTTCTCACTGGGTCTCCTGTTCGATACCAAGCAGGGTGGTAAGTTCTACTCCCGCACCAAGGACATTCTGGCCTTTGTGGGTACCTCTGCCGAAACAGCAGAAGGCGACCGTGCCGGTTATGTGTTCCCCAACTCAGTTTACCTCGATGCAACATCCGGTAAATACGTAGAGAACACCAGCGTGAAGTTCAACCCGCAGTCTTATTTCCCAAGCATTGTGGACGGACAGAACGTGCTGGATGCCTCTTACATCAAGCTGCGGGAGGCTAACCTGACCTATAACCTTCCCAGGCGTATGCTGGAGCGTACACCGTTTGGAAACGCTTCCCTCAGCCTGTTTGGTAACAACCTGTGGATCAAAACAGCCAAGGAGAACCGCTATGTTGACCCCGAGATCAACTCGGCCGGTGCCGGCAACACACAGGGCTTTGACTTTAGCGCACAGCCTTCGGTACGCAACTACGGTGTGAACCTGAAACTGACATTCTAAGAATTGTGAGTGATGAGTGGTGAATGGTGAATAATGAACGACTTCAACTCACCATTTACCACTGACCACTTACCTAACAAAATGATACATGAGACTACGATCAAAAAATACATTCTTGGCAGTGGCCGCCGGTGTGGCGCTGCTGGCGGCTACAGGATGCCGAAAATACCTGGATGTAAACGAAAATCCCAATGCCCCGGTAACGGCTACCGACAACCTGGTGCTGCCGTCTTCGCAGGCAGCCATTGGTATGGTGGTGGGCAATAACCTGCAGGTGTACGGTGGACTGTATGCACAATACTGGACACAAAACAACACCTCTTCGCAGTACCGGACCATCGAACAGTACAACCCCGAGCCAGCGTCGTTTGACCGGATGTGGGGCATTCTGTACAACGATGCCCTTCAGGACATCAACCTGCTGGAAGCGTCTCGCAATCCCAACTATGTGGCCATTGCGCTGATCCAGAAAGCCTACGCTTTCCAGTTGCTGACCGATGCCTTTGGCGATGTACCCCTGACCGATGCCCTGCAGGGCAACAAGGTATTGTCGCCGGCTTATGCCAGCCAGCAGCAGGTGTACGATTCCATCTTCGCCTGGACAAAACGTGGCGTCGGCTTGGCGGGAACCAGCACAACCTACCCTGGCACCGATGACCTGGTGTTTGGTGGTGGGGCCAGTGGCATGACCAAATGGAAACAGTTTGGAAATACCCTTTTGCTGCGTGCTTACCTCCGCCTGAGCGAAGTGGCGCCAAGCAAAGCCCAGCAAGGCATCCAGGAACTCTATGCGACAAACCCAAGCTTTCTCACGACTGATGCGAGTATCCGCTATGAGAATGTGGGTGGTAACCAGAACCCCTTGTACGCCGAAGGCGTGGGCCTGGGCCGTACGCAGAACCTGGTGGCAAGCAATACCGCCGTTAGTGCTTACGCAACCAACAATGACCCGCGGCTGAAAGCGCTCTACACAGTGAACGCTTCCGGCAACGTAGTGGGCATTCCGCAGGGCAGTTACAATACACAGCCTTCGGTAGCGCCAACCTTCCCGGCACCCATCACCGGTGCCCGTTTTGCTTCGGCAACCGGCACCACTGCCGCCGCGGCACCTGTGAAGCTGATCTCGGCTACGGAATCATATTTCCTGCAGGCCGAAGCAGCAGCAAGAGGCTGGGGTACTGGTAATGTGAGAACGCTTTTTGAGGCCGGTATCAAGGCCAGTTTTGACGCCTTGGCTCTTTCTGCAGCGGCTTATGAGGCCTATGTAGCCTCGGCGCCGGCTGCGCAACTACCTGGCGACCAGGCCGGTCAGATCAAAGCCATCATCAGCCAGAAATACTTTGCCCTGAACGGCTTTCAGAACTTCGAGGCCTGGACAGAATGGAGACGGACGGGTTACCCCGAATTCCTGGTGCCATCAGCCGCTTCAGTACTCGGTTCCAACGCCCTTCCGGCACGTTTGCTTTATCCTGAAACGGAGATTACCCGGAACGCCAACTTCCCCGGCGTGAAGCTGATCACCGACAGGGTTTGGTGGGATGTGCGGTAGTGGGTTGTGGGTTATGAGCTTTGAGCCGCAAGCTGACAACTACTGGCTTTCTCGTTTTATTATAAGTGATAAAAAAATGGCGGGCAGAAATGCCTGCCATTTTTTTATGCCGGAGGTAATTGAACTTCGCTCTTCTTCTCGCCTTACTATGTGAAAAAAAGGACTGATTTGCAGAGTCCATAACCCCGAACTCCAAACTCCAAACTATCCTTCCCTTGTCAACACATTCACCTGTCCCGTCGGGCATAGTTCCAGCAGCACGCAACGGCTGCAATCCGGTTTGGTGTGAAAGCAAACCTGTTTGCCGTGTTTCATGATTACCTGGTGGTGATCGTACACTTCCTGGGCGGAAAAGCCGGGCGGCAGCATTGCTTCCAATACGCGATGCGATTTTCCTTCGCCGATCTTTTTATCGATAATGCCAAGGCGAACCACTACGCGGTAGTGGTGGGAATCTACAGGCAACGCTTTCCCGCGAAGAGTACTGAAAGAGATGACGGCGGCGCTGGTTTTGGGTCCTACGCCGGGTAAGCTTTCCAGCCAGTGACGGGCATCGGCTACGTGCATGTCTTGTATAAAATCCAGTGAAAGAGAGCCGTGTCGCTCGGTGATCTGGCGCAGCACTTCCTGGATGCGGGGTGCTTTTTGTTCGGGCCAGGTGCAGGGTGCAATGGCTTGTTCAATCAGTTGGGTGGGTGCATCGCGAACTTCTTCCCAGGTGGAAAAAATTAGTTTCAGATTTTTAAAAGCTTGCCCGGAATTGCTGTTACGGGTGCGGTGGGATAGGAGAGCCGAGACCAGTTCGCTAAGAGGATCGAGGTTGTGGAAATAACGAATGTTGCGGCCGTAAACCTCGGAGAGGCGGTGGTGAACTTCCAGAAGGAGGGCGGCTTTGTCTTCGGTGACAGGAACCGGATTTTTCATGATCTCATTTATTGAGCTCAACCAAATGCTGTGCCGCGGCAGGGGTGTTGAAGAAAGTTGTGAGGACTAGGCAATAAGGTTTCGCAAAGCTTTTGATTACCGGCAAGTCCCGTCTATCCATTTCTTCTTTTGTTATTATACAGATGGAGAAGCCTATATAAGGAACAAGAAAAGGACTTCAATTACAGCAAAAGAAAAGCCACCCTCCCGGGTAGCCTTCTTTACTTACTGATAGTGGTGGTTTCGCAGGCAGCGGTGAAGCGGTTATTCTTCCAGGCTGTCGGGCTGGCCCAGGCATTCAAAAATGCGGCGTACCTGCAGCACGGTATAATACCGGCCCAACCGCGGACCAATCCGGTCCTGGTGCGGCGACAACCAGGTGCGCAGCGTTTTTAAACTAATCCCGTACAGGCGGGCCAGTTCGGTAATGGTGTAGGCTTTTACTCCTGTCTCGTTCGTAGTGCTCATAACATACCTCTCGTGTTTTACAATGTGTTACTCTCTAAAAGCAAGACCAATTTAGCTAAAAATTTTAGCATTTTCCGTTTTATTCCCTTCTTTTTATCCACAGCTTTCGCATTCCTGTTTACTAGTGCATTATACATTAGGAGAAAAATTTCTTCTTTCCTGCCCTGTTGCAGGTACACCTTCTGAATGATTGAAAACAGGCGGTGATTGAGTCAGGATGGAGAGAATACTGCCGGCAATTCCCATCACGGTGGCAAGTACCTGTACAAAGGAAGGCAGGGCAAGAGAGGAACTGAGGAGAGCCCCGCTGATTGCTGTCAGGATCAATCCCGTCTTTCGCCATACGTTGCGTGACCTAACTCGCCGGATCTCATCACCACTGCGTAAGAATAGGTGAAACGGTTCCCTTTTGCTGCCACCGCACTGTTTTGTTTTTTCCGGATACATAATTCCTGATTTTTGATTTCGTTGATTATTGATACAAGATTACTGCGGCAGGAGGGACTGCTTCTCCCTTACGTCACGTGGTGGAACAGGTGAGCACCGAAAGGAAAGAAAGGGCAGGGTAGGGATCACAAGGGCATTGCAGGGCATGTTTGGTAACAATGGAGCCGGGCACAGAAAGGCAACAGGAATTAGAATAGAAGCGCTGCCCTCCCTGAGTGGATTAAAGGAAAGTCCACTTGTTTGCATGAATTTATTTCTCCTTCTTCAGGTAAATGGTTCATTCTATCAGCATGAATCAGGGGTCAATCGGGAATCTTTAGGAAAGATTAGGGGCCTAACTGTTAGATGCACCCATTACCGTGTGTTTTACAGCATCATTCTATCCGAAAAAAACAACAGTGGTTGCCTTCCCATCCGCTTCCGATCTATCATTACTCTTTGGAAAGTATTACAAGTGTCTGATTGATTTTTCAGTTTGTAACAAATAAATCAAGTTCCACCATAGAGAAGTTTGCTGCGGTAGTGAAAGCCTGTGTTCCTGCTGCCCGGCTTATCTTCTGTCATTGTATATTGATATGCCTGATGCAGCACTCCACCAGTATTCTTTCAACCTGTATGAGTGGCGGCGTTAATGTTTAAGGCGTATTTCTAATTTGTTCCAATACAGCGGACAATTGTTTTTGTAAGTCATTACTGCTCTCATAAACAATTTGAAAGTCAGAAATGCCTGAAACGGTTGTGGAATGCGCTGCCTTTTTCTGCCGCATATAGATTACAGGTTTATTTTTTGCTTTCGCAAAACCTGCTTCAATACCAATCCCAATCCCTTTGTCGGAAGTTTCAGCAAGCAGAATGTCACAGTCGTCAATATCCTGTAATGCCTGCTGCATCATTTGCCGTTCTTCACTGGGATGAAAATGATAATTGTCCACAAACACAAAAGGAAGAATCGCAAAGCCAAGCAGCGTTTCTTTTATGGTACGCACCTCTTGCTCTAAATCCTGCCGCTTATGATAGCTCAACGAAATATATGCTTTCAAAACATAAGGTTTAAAACTATTATCATCTTCTTCCAAAGCATTTACGAAAGCATTGCATTCAATGTTCTGCAGTTTCGTACTGCTTTGAGGTTGATTGGTGTTTATTACAAATTAATACTTCATGCATGCTTTCGTCCATACGCTGTTGTAAGATCCAGGCAGATTAGACTTTACGATTCAAAATTTATCGTCTGCTTTGAAAAAGCCCTCGTTAGACAGTGATTCTGTACAACATTGTTCTTCAGCTACCAGATTATAAACCTTGCATTAGCGGTAGTTATATTGTTAGAACATAATCAAATACCTTGTTTGAAAAGCCCTCCTTGGCCACCAGGCCGTGATTTATAAATCCGGATTTCTCTGCTACTTTAATAGACGCTATGTTTCCCGGCTTTATAAAAGCATGTATTTCTTTCACTGCATGCATTTGTACCAGGTACGCTTTCAGTTTAGATAAAACTTCTGTTGCAAAACCCTTACCCCAATACTCAGGAAAGAAAGCATAAAATACTTCTGCCTTATCCTGCTCCAAAAAGTTAATCCCGCAAGCACCCATGAATGAACCATTATTTTTAGCAACAATTGCAAAGGCCAACAATGGTTGCTCAGCGTTATAGGAAGCTATAGTGTGGTTTAATATAGCTAATGCACCTTCTTTGGATTTCAAATGATCATCAAACGCCAGGTTGTCTGTAATGGAAGGGTTCGTCATAAAAAGCTCAAAACTTTCCGCATCCGTTTTTGTAAACTGCCTTATAAGCAATCTCGCTGTTTGCAATTCTGTAGGAATATTCATTTTGATGCCGGTTTACTTTTCAAAAAGGTAGATTCTTCCATTTGCAGGCGTATTGAATTTATCTCCATTGAACCCTCTTCTGATCAACTCTTTTTGTAAGAACATCATCACAAAGCCATGACTGCAAATTAGTACGTTTTTATTTTTGTTATTCATCAGTGTATTAACGAAGGACCGGAGCCGCGTAATCATCTCGTTGGTTAGTGCGTTGGATGATAGAGCCCTGTTGCGGATGAACATCGCCCATAGAAAAAGAGGTAATTTCAGCTTCGTATTCACCAATGGCAGAAACTGCAATTCCCTTAATTCTTCGAGTTGTATAATGTTACCATCAAAAATGTGCTCCGCAGTTTTTACGGCTCTTGATGTAGCACTGGAATAACACACATGCCAATTGATTCCGCACAAATCAACAACAGCATAGTCAATATCGGCAGCGTCATACTCCTCAAACCACCTCACCAGTTCTTCGTAATAAAGAAATGTTTTCCCTGGGAAAGCATGTTTTACACTGAAATGCCTGATCAGGCCAATCTTCATTTCACTATAGTTTTTGAAACACCGGTTCTTATTACCGGTGCACTTTCAAGGGTCATCATGAGCAGGTCGATGCCTCGCCAGGTTATGTCTTAAGGCTGTCCTTTATATCCTTTGCATTCTTTTTGCCTGCTATTGTAAAACGCTCTTTTGTATAAAGAGTTTGATGCTGCCCGCTTATCGCTGATCGGCTTGTGCTCTTTACCGTGCTTGTATAAATCCAAAAAATAAAGAAAAGCTGGAGTGGAATCCTGAACAAAAGATATCCAGAACCATATCCATTTGTTAAGGATTGCTGGTAGTCTATTTGATGTATGGCTGCATAAATATTGGCTGGCAGAATGATAATCAGGAAAGCCATCAAGGCCCATCCTGTTTTTCTGTAATAGCCTGGCATGAGCAACCCGGCTGCAAATAGTAACTCTGCAATGCCTGTGAACCAAACAACTTGTTCTTTCATTGGGATGAAATCGGGTAGCATCATAGTCATGCCTTTCGAATAAATAAAATGTCCGGTTGCAGTGAACAGAAGCATGACTGCCATCGCTATTCTTGCCGAAAGACGCAGGAAGAAAGCCTTTTGGAAGACCCGAATGATAACAGAGCTTATAGTGAAAGCAGAAAGCAAAACAAATAGCGGCATCATAGTTTTAAATTGGGTTTACTAATCATTAAAAAAACAATGGACATAGCAATGATGATGAGGAGAGCACCTAATCTTATTTGCTTTTTATCAAGTCTTTGGTACTCTTCATTGTTGCTGCCTGTTGTTTTTAATGTCTTGATGAGGCTTGATAGCAAAGGACTGTAAAAGCCAAAGGCCACTAGTCCCATCATGCCAAAAAGAATGGTAGCAAACAGGATCCATCTGTTATCAAAAAAGGAATAGTTACCAAAATACACTAGCAGCAGACCTGTAGCAAGGCTTATTAGGTAACTTGGATTGGCAACCCAGTCGTCCATTTTCTTGATGCCCTGGAGCGTGAACAGCAAATTTTCATGCTGTCTCCTGGCCGCCATAAACCAGATGGGGTACGAACAATTCAATCCAACCGCAACAATGGCTGATACAACATGAATAAACTTAATTATCAAATAAGCGTTCATGACCGTTAAGGGTTGAGTATCCTGATCTGAAGTTTTGACTGCATGGGTAAAGAAAATTTGCAGTCGTCATACGTAGGAGCCGAAAACCTGGGCTTCACATTGTTGGAAAAAGCATAAGGCTCTGTCGGAATGCCAAAAAAGTTTTTGTCCAGCTTTCCATTGTTATTCAGGTCCTGAAACAAAGCAATGGCATAGGTTCCCTTTTCCAACCTGTCGAACGTTAACGACACGGTACTCTCTCCGTTAGCTTTATAAGACATCTGCCTGTAGGCTTTGTTTATCTTTGTAAACCCCTCCCTTTCTCTGTATACACCAATCATCAGCATACCTTCATGGCGCACCTCTGTCAGGGTGATCTCCAGTTCATCTGGCCGCTGTTGTACAGGAGATTCCGTTGTAGGAAGACCGCCAAAGGCGAGCAGGAACCATAATAGAAACCATAATGTAACCTGTGTCATAGATGCAATTGTTTTATTTGCTCGACAGCAAAGCTATCTTCCCACACAGAGCAAGTCAATGAACCTGGGTTAAGAAATTCGTTTGCGGATGCGGCTAAGCGCCTGGGGAGTGATGCCGATGTAAGAAGCAATAAACTTAAGCGGGATTTTTTGGAGCAGGTGGGGTTGCTCAGAAAAAAGATTCAGGTAGCGTTGTTCCGGACTATACGATAAAAGAGATAATTCCCTTTTCATTTTCTTTAAAAAAAGATCTTCCCCGGCAAGGCGTCCGATATGATTGCCAACTTTCGTATGCAGGTAAACCAGTTGCAGGTCCTCAAAGGAAATACGCCATAAAACGGTTGGGGCTATGCACTCCACCGCATAGGTACAAGGGGCTTGCATCAGGAAACTGTCATAGGCGCTCACAAAGCTTCCTTGAAATGAGAAACTAAATGTAAGGTCATCCGTTTCTTTGGGAATATAAAACCGGATGATTCCTTCTTCAATAAAGGACAAGTGCTTTTCTACTTTCCCTGCACGCAGGATCACGGTCTTTTTACCAAACTCCTGCCTGGTAAGCCTGTCAGTAAAGAAATTCCATTCTTCATCTGAAATTTTTACCGACGTTTCAAACGCATTTCTTATGTTTTGCAACGTTAAAAATTTTTTAAAGCTACAGTACTAACGGTACGATGTCGCTGCTTGATGAAATGTCGGAAAGCCAGAGCCTCTACCTGAATCTGCAATTCAATAAATATAAGGTTTTAAAGATATATTCATAAGCATGATTGAGATGCCGTATTCATATATATGGCGCCGGGACAGTTATCTGTAAAAACGCCTGATTGGGCTTTATAGCTCTCTGATGAGCATGTGGTACTCTGCAAGAAGGCGAATTGTTTTCATAGTTGTTTATGCGGGTTTTTAAGCTTGTATTAAGCTTGTGAACTGTACAGGCTCTGTTTTTTCCGTGAGTGGGAAGCTAATGTCGATCGTGCATCCTTTTTCAGGCGCAGCCCTCACGGCTACCTTTCCCCTGTAGGCATCTGCCCGGTTTTTAATGTTGGACAGGCCAATGCCCCTTTTGGTGCTGCCGGGATCAAAGCCAACTCCATTGTCGCTATAGCTGAACCTGAGGGTATCAGCGGTGCTGCTGATGGAAACATGCACCGTGGAGGCTTTGGCGTACTTAACGGTGTTGTTGAAGGCTTCCTGTAAAATACGGATGATGGTGGTTTTCAGGTCTCTGTCCAGCAGCTCAACCCCCGCTTCATAACGAAAGCCGATTTCAAACAGGTTGAGTGAGCGGTAATGATGGAGAACTTCACCCACAGACGCTTCAAAACTGTCATCGCTGAGAACAGGAGAAACCAACTGGCGGGACAGGTACCTGATTTCATTAATAGACTGAAGCAAGAGGTCAACTCCTTTTTTCAGAAAGGTATCCTGCTGCTCGGGGCAGTGCTTAACGTTTTCAATATAAAGTTTGGACGTCGTCAACAGCTGGCAAACATTGTCGTGCATCTCTTTTCCAATTTCACTACGTTCTGTTTCCTGCGCCTGGATAATGGCCCTCGCCACCTTTTTTTGTGCCGCCACCTTTTCAGCAATCAGCTGCTGCTGTAACTGTAGCTTTTCCGTCATATCTGTGCCACTCACCATAAAATGGAGTCCAGTGGCCAGTTCAATAGGGAAACTGGTGATGTCGATGTAAAAAGTCTCTCCGTTTTTCTTTTTATGCCGTACAACCTTGTTAAAACTTTTGCTCTTTTTACTGATTAGCCCTTGAATCGCCGTATACATTTCTGCTTCATCTTCGGGGTTGCGTAAGTCTTGCATCTTCATCCGGAGGAACTCCTCCCGGCTGTAGCCATACAGGTCACAGGAAGCTTTGTTTACATCAACAACCGTCAGTGTTTCTGCATCGAAAATCCATTTGGGGAGTGGACTTGTACTAAATAATAGTTTGTACTTTTCCTCTGAAGTTTTGAGGGCCGCTTCAGCTTCCTTGCGGGCAGTGATGTCTGTTTGGATGGCAAAGAAGCTTTTCAACTCGCCCTGTTCATTAAATAGGGGCTGTCCTTTGATCTCCAGCCAGTACTCTCTGCCGGATTTGGTGTAGTTGAGGATTTCACAGGAAAACGGAAGCCTGTGTGCCACACATTTACGGAGGTAGTGCCTTGTACGCTCTGATGTTTTTTCTCCTTGCAGCAATACCCCCGGCTGTTTCCCCAAGGCTTCTTCAAAGCTGTACTCTGTGATGTCACTAAAAGCCTTGTTCACCCAGATGATCTTATCTTCTGCATCTGTGATGATAACTGCGTTCACGGTTTCCTTTGCTACCAACGACAGTTTTCGCATTTCTTCTTCGGCTGCTACTCTTTCGGTTACATCCCTGATGTTGGAAACAATGGCTTCGATGTCGGGATTGGTTAAGTTATTAGAAAGCGTGGCTTCGTACCACCGGTAGTTTCCATCTTTTGTTTGAAAACGGAAGCGCGGCAGCAACACGGATGGTGTGGTGAAAATAGCCTGCGCTGCCTGTAGCAGGTGCTGATAATCGTCGGGATGCACCTTGTCGTGTGGTAAAAAACCGCTCAACTCGTCAGGAGAATAGCCCAGAACAGCTTTGTAGTTAGGGCTGGTGTAAATGCATTCAAAAGAAGGGTTCAGCAGCATAATCAGGTCTTTGCCTGATTGAACCATGGCCTTGAACCTTCTTTCACTCCTGGCGATTGCACATTCTGCTTCCTTCAACTTAGTGATGTCCTGAATCGATCCTACCATCCTTAGGGCTGTACCGTCAGCGTCACGCATGATGTATCCTCTGTCATAGACATGTGCGACGCTTTTATCCTTGCGGTAAAAACGGTAAGCAGCTTCCCATTGCTGAACGCTGGAGTCATTCAATGCATTCTGTAAAGAAGCCAATGTAGCTGTCCAGTCTTCCGGATGCACATATTCACCCCATGCTTTATGAACATTATCGCTTGTCAGTTCATGTCCAAAGAGTTGGGTATAGTTTTCCGAGAAATAAACTTCATCTGTGTGTAAATCCCAATCCCATACAACATCACTGGTAGCTTTTGATGCCAGTTCAAATCGTTCATGGGCAAGCTGCAAAGCCTTCTCCTGTAGTTTTCGTTCAGTGATATTTTGAAAATACACGGAAAGGCCTTCCGATGACGGAAAGGCGCTTACTTCAAGCCAAATGTTTGCAGAGGCCAGGTACTCTTCAAAATGAACAGGTGTGTTTTCAACAATAGCGCGGTGGTATTCTTTATAAAACTTCAGCGGGACGGCCTCCGGGTACACCTCCCACACGTTTTTACCCAGAATATCTTCTTTTTTCTTTTGGAGTATCTCCTCAGCTTTCCTGTTCCAGTAAGTAGTTTTCCATTCTCTGTCCACTGTAAAGAAACCGTCCCCAATGCTTTCCAGTATCGTTGATAATTGCTGAGAATACTCCTGTAGGCGCTGTTCTGATGCTTCCAGCTTCAACTGCTGCAGCTTTCTTTTGGTAATATCTTTTGTTGTGCCATGAATAGCTATAGGGTTGCCATCGCTGTCCCGGATAACTTCTGAATAATGGATAACATAAATCACCTCACCCGATGGTTTAACAATGCGGTGTTCATAGTTAAAGTAGGTGTCCTGACAAACGGCAGAAAGGTCGCGTTGCAGTTTAGCCACATCATCCGGATGAACACGGGACAGGAAATCCTGCAGGGAATTTTGGTTGTTCTTGGGAATGGGCAGTCCATATATATGAAATATCTCATCCGAAGACGTGTATGTCTGCGTAGCCACGTCGTACTCCCACCAGGCAATTTCTGTCAGTTTGTAGGCGCGGCGCAATCTTCGTTCCTGCAGAAGCTTTTGTTTCTCCATTTCCTTTATCTGTGTAGCGTCCTTGGCCACACAATACAAGACCTGTTCTTCCTTGTTCCATCTTGCCGACCATAGCATGGGAACAATACTGCCATCTTTTTTGCGGTAACGGTTTTCAAAGGAAGTTATGTTTTTGCCTCCCACAATGGCTTTGCCGGCAGCTGCTGTTTTTGCATGGTCTTCCGCAATAACCATGTCCATATATTTTTTGCCGACAACTTCCTGTGGAAGGTAACCCCATACGTGCTGCGAAGCAGGGGAAACATACATAAACCTTCCCTCGGCATCAATCGAACAAATAACATCGAGTGATGATGCCAGGAGATTCTGGAGTACCGCTAATTCTTCTTCACATCGCTGCATAACAAATGGTACTTTCTTTATAATCCTTGAAGAATTGGTTTTCATGGGATTGATTTAGCTTTGGCTGCTTTCGAATGGTGTAAAGGCGGGTGCAGGTACAAGATAATCAGAATGAATAGGTTATACTATCCTTGCATATTAATTTTTCAAAGAATAAGCGAATCCACTTAACTATTTTTAGAAACCAGCCCTAATGTTTAAGCAACATCATTATAAGCTGGCATTTGCTTCAACAAGATGGTATTTTACATCTCCTGGAATCATCTTTCCTTTCAGGAATATTTGCTGAACCGGTGTTGATTATAGGCACGGTGATTGTGCCAAAGCACTGAACCAAATTGTTGGGGTAATGGAACTAACAGCGGTAGTGCTGCACAGAGGCGTATGGGCACAGTATAAAATAGTCGAGAGAGAGCAAAACAGGTTTACAGCATGTCTCCTGAGTTACAGTGGTGATCCTGCCACTGCACCACCGAGGCGGGTTAGTATGGAAAAGATAGGCAGGCATTGTGTTGGTAATATTGTGGATGAAGTATTGATGGATGATCTCTACTACGCTGCAAAAGAAGAACTGGCAAAAAGAAGATAGAACAGTTCCTCCTGGCAGGATCGAGGCCGAAGCGTTTGTGATGTCAACTCTAATCTTCGCAGAGAATGAAACCTCGCGTATTTGATTGCAAGGGAGAGTGAAGCTGCCCTGTTTACATAACCAGTTTGCGTACTGCTTTTTCTGCTTAGCCTGTTGATTGAAAAGTGTTGGCCTTAGCTGTGCCCTGCCAGTTTTCTTAACGCAACCCGAAGAATGCAAAGGCATATTCTTTCGTTTTTCAATTATGCAGATGGATTCAGACAAGTGCATACATGGGTCGTAAAGAAAGGAGGTTATTCAAAAGGAGGAATGGCATCAGAACGAACTGCATTTAAGAAGCTGCAATAAATTGCTAGTGCAGCAGGCGCATTAACTGGCAACCGAATCATTTGGAATAAATTTCAATGCAAATACTGCAAACTTGAATACACAGCTACGGATTATACGCACTGCGGATTTTTCTTCGGCCCGGTTTTTTTCAGCCTCTCTAAAACTTCCCTTCAACGTATATTCAACGCCCAAACGAAGCCATGATGCAGAACCCTTTGGATGAAGAAATGCTACTGTCCATATTAGACAATCTGCCCGAACCCATTTTGCTGTACACGCCTGTTTTTGAACCAGGCACGCAAGCCATAAAAGATTTTGAAATTATTTACCTCAACAATGAAGCAGCCCGGCAGGCAGCTGCCATGTCTGTAAACGATTTCCTGGGAGAACGGGTGTCTACCATGCGCAATACCAATGAAGAGCTTCGTAAAATGCTTTTTGCCGATCTGCTGCATGTTGACAACACAGGTGAGCCGCAAGAAAGCCGCTATTACAACCCCATCATCGACATTCATTTCCATGCAAAGCGGCTGAAAATAAAAATGGGTGTTTTAACCGTTGCCCGTAACATCAACCGGGAAATAGCCTTGCAGCGGGAAAGTGAGCGGCAGGAAAGCCTCGTTACCAAGATTCTGGATAGTTCACTGGATGCATGGCTTATCTGCGAAGCGGTCATGGAAAACAACAATGTAGTGGATTTTGTAATTATACGCATCAACCATGGCTACACCAAACTGGTCGGCATCTCCGAAGAAGAAGTGGTAGGGAAACGGTATTTAAGCCGCTTTCCAGCCGCGGAGAAAAATGGCGTATTTGACATGAACTGCCGTGTGTTTGATTCAGGGGTATCCGAACGCCACCAAATCCGCTACCAGGATGATGGATTGGATGCCTGGTATGATGTGGGGGTAAGTAAACTGGACGAAAAAAGCCTGCTCATTACCTTTTCTGATAGCACTGAACAGCGAAGGGTAATGAATGAAATCCAACAAAAGAACGCACTTCTTCACAACCTGCTTTCGCATTCAGCGAACGGGATTTCGGTGTCCGAGATGATCCGCAACGAAGAAGGGACGGTTGTTGACTCCCGCACCATTCTTGCCAATGATGCCGCCATCGCCTACTCAGGTATTCCCAAGGAAGTTCTGCTTACAAAAACTTCTGTTGAGATTGAACCGCACATCCTGGAGACCCCGCTCTACAAATTGTCCCTTCATACACTTGAAACAGGAGAACCCTCTTTTTTGCAGTACAACCTAGAGTCCACAGGCAAATGGCTGGAAATCTCGGTTTCCCGCATGGACAGCAACCACCTGATCACCATCTTTACCGATATTACTGCGAGCAAGGCGGCACAACTGGAGCAGGAGCGGCTTGTTGAAAGGTTGAAGCGTTCCAACAATGCGCTGGAAGAGTTTGCACGGGCAGCCTCCCATGACCTGAAAGAACCAATCCGCAAAGTGCATGTATTTACCGACCGCTTGAAAGCAAGCATGCAAAGCCGTTCCACAGAAGCAGAACGGAAGATGCTGGAACGCATTGAAGTGGCAACCAAACGCATGATGCTGTTAATTGAGGATTTACTTGCCTATGCCGATATTGATAACAGCAAGCAACGGGAACCTGAGATGGTAAATCTTAATGATAAGGTCAGCTCAGTGTTATCTGACCTTGAAGTACTGATACAGGAAAAAGAAGCCGTTGTCAATGTGGAGGGCTTACCAACAATCCGGGGATACAGGCGTCCATTGCGGCAGCTTTTTCAAAACCTTCTCACCAATGCCCTTAAGTACAGTAAGCCCGGTGAAAAGCCCGAGATTACGATCACCTGTCAAACCATAACAGGGAGCGAAGCTGCCATCCGGCTGCCGGCTTCCGAAGCAGAGAAGACATATTACCAGATTGAGGTTAAAGACAATGGCATCGGCTTTGACCAACAGTATGCAGAGAAAATCTTTGGTGTCTTCACCCGCCTGCACGATAAAACCGAATATTCCGGTACGGGTATAGGGCTTTCCATTGTGAAAAAGGTCGTGGAAAGCCACCGTGGTTATGTGTATGCAAACAGTCAAAAAGGTGTTGGTTCAACGTTTTCTGTGCTCTTACCCGCGGAGTAAAAGGTTTAACGTTTCAAAATTTGTGATGAACGCAAAAAAACCTCTTTTACAGAATCGATTTTAATTAAAAGACTTACTGCGGCTGCACCTTAATCTGCCTTATCTGTGTTTAGGTGTTTGACGGGCTGCTGGCAAGGGAGTTGTTGCAGTGGTGTAACAGCATCAGAGCGCTTTGTTTTACTTGTTTTACTGTTTCCGCTGTCCAATAGCAATTCCTAAGCGGATACCCCAGGCTTTTGCTTTGTACTTCCGGTCTGCTTCTTCATAGAATTCAGTGAGATCAGTGTTTTGATGGAAAACCAGCGATACTTTACCAAAGTCCAGCCCTGCAAAAGCATTCAATCCAACATGGACTATTCTGTACCTGCCTGTCAATTTTCCAATCGGCAGATCATTATTCTCCACGTTTTTGGTGCTTATTCGGGCCATCTCCTGTTTTGCGGAATCCTGCGCTACCTGGATGGTCAGTGCATTGGTGTTCCCGTTAAAGAAAAGCGAGAACTGGGGGCCACCCCCTACCACAAAGCTCGTTTTACCCTTAATAGGTAGTTTCAACGATAGGTTCACCGGAACGTTGATGTATTCCAGGTGCAACGTAGTATTGGTAGACAGGTTTTTAAAATTCTTATCTCTCGCCAGGTGCTTAGTACTTTCATAAAGGTTAGTCGTGTCATAAAACTGCGTCCAGTTGGAACCGGTTGTGGAGAATAATACACCGGTTTGGAACGATAATTTTTCCGTTAACGCCAAATCCGTTGTGATGCCAATGGTGACACCCGTCTTTTGTGTGGAAGTCTTTCGCAGTGTATCGGGATAGACAATGAAACTGGGAGAGATGGTAGGGTTTTGAAATCCGCCAATAAGCGTAATGGATTGCGCTTTGGTGACAAGTGTAACAAGGATGAAAATGCAAAAGCAGTTAAGTTTTTTCACAGGCTTTCAGTTTTTTAATGCCATTTTATTTCAATGGCATACTGAAACGATGTAACGGTACGATGCCATTGAAGTGCCTGCAAGTATACATCATCTGCTGCAAAAATCATAATGATGAAAACTAGCAATTCCGCCCCGCTTTTGTAAAACGCCTGTGATGCGCAGTGGCTTGAATGGGATCGATATTCCTCGGGATCTCTGTTAAGCTGATCGGACCCTGGCGTGTGTTGATTGTAAAGCCAATTGCCGGCTTTGCAAACGGTTTTCAGCAAATTTCCTTAACAGCTTTCGCATTCTTTCGACTACATGACAAGCTGGATTTTACCGCATGATTTATTTCCGGTTCTTTGTTGATCCCTATCGTGAAGGTGCCGTATTCTTTGATCAGCTGCAGCAGGACTATGGCACTGAGCCGAAATTCATGTACACGTACTTTGCAGCAAAGTCGAATGTAATTACTGCTACCTCCATTCCTGCCGGAAGGGACTTTAAAGGCTGGCCGGTTCAGGAAAGTTTGGTTCCATCATAAAGTGGTTATAGCAGGGTGTCAATAAACCGTAAATTGCAGTATGACCTTTCCCATAGATGTTACCTACCTGAATCGCGTTTATACCTACGATGTAGAAACCACCGACGGGCTCCGTTTCATCTGCCGGCGGCAGCCTTTGGAACATTCCGGAGAGCATGATGCACCACCGGAGGTGATTGCACTGGAGAAAGGGGAGAGGGCAACGGCCTCCAAACCCGGATCGTACAAGGTGCAACTGCATACTGACCTGATGGCAGGAATTGAAGAATTTCTCAGAAGCGGAGAATAGTTGCCGGATCTCTCGCCTCTGCGGGAAAATTACCTGCCTGGCGACTATAGGTTCAGGAAAGGTGCTGTTATCTGCGAATCATTGGTTGGGTTATTTCAGTATTACTTTGGTGTTGAACAATTGCCATCAGTGCAGGACACAGGGAACTGCAAAAACAAGGTTCAGCCTTTTCCTTGCTCGATAATATCACGAAAGAACACCGACACCCCTGTTTCCGGGATATAGGCATGTACTTCCATCCAGCGTTGGATTCACTCGGCCAAATAAACGACGTGAATAGGCTGGCGATGCGACCGAATGTTATTCAACTACCGGCGGGCCAGGCTACAGGTCGGTCAAAGGATAGATTATCGCTGCTTCTGAAGAAATATGCCCGTAAATTGGCGTTAATTTCAACATTGGTAGCAAAGGGTACAATCCCAGGCAGGCAATCGGTATGGAGAAAAGGGTTTCACTAAAAGACATTGCACAAAAGGTAGGCGTTTCCACGGCACTGGTTTCCTATGTGCTCAACAACCAGAAAGAAAACCGGATCAGCAAGGAAATTGCCCGGAAAATCAGGGACACAGCCCAGGCATTGAACTACCGGCCCAACCAGATTGCCAAAAGTCTCAAAACCCGTAAAACACTTACCATCGGTCTTGTTGTTGCCGATATTGCCAACCCCTTTTTTTCCACCCTTGCCCGCATCATCGAAGACGAAGCCGAAAAGAACCGGTATACAGTGATTTTTGGCAGTTCTGATGAAACAGCAGAGCGGTCACAAAGGCTGATAGATGTGCTGCTCGACAGGCAGGTAGATGGCCTCATTCTGGCACCAACCGAAAACAGCGAGGACCAGATCAGGCAGTTGCAGGAAAGAAACATTCCTTTTGTTTTGATCGACCGCTATTTTCCTGCGCTGGAAGCAAACTATGTTGGTGTAAACAATCATGAAGCTGCCTACCAGTGTGGCCTTCATTTGTTGGAAACCGGCAGGAAGCGCATCGGTTTCATTGGTTTTCAAACAACCCTTTTGCATTTGCAGGACCGGAAAAAAGGATTTCTGAAAGCCTTGCAAGAAGGGGGGGTAGCATTTGAGAAAAAACAATGCAGGGAAGTTGCCCTTGACGCCACCCATGAAGAAGTGGAAGAAAGTATTCAGCAACTGCTTAAGGGGCCAGGGCAGGTGGATGCCATTTTTTTTGCTTCGAATAAATTGTCGACCATTGGCCTGAAATACATCAACCGTTTGCCGGTGACGGTGCCTACTGAACTGGCGCTTTGCAGTTTTGATCAGTCGGATGCCACGGATCTTTTTTATGCGCCGCTTACCTATGTGCGCCAGCCGCTGGAGGAGATGGGACAATCGGCTGTCCGGATCCTTTTGCAGGCCATTGAAAAACAAGGGCCACCGGTTCAGTTACACCTGCCTGCTTCGCTGGTACTTGGGCTTTCCTCTTAGCCTGCTAAGCCCGTCCTTTCCAGTTTTTCTTGCGGTACAGGTATGCTTTAACATTCACTTTCTTGGCAGATGGTTGATTTTATCTTTACATTTGTTTAATCGTTTAAACAAAAAGCATTTTATGGCCCATCCTGTAACAGCCGCGTTAATTGAATGCGGCGCATTTTCGCAGACATTCGCAGAAAACATCGCTGCCCTACCCGAGGACTTTAGGGTAAAAAAAGCATTTGTCTTTCATAACAATGTCCGTGGCGCCTTGCACAAACGCTTTCCGGATCTGGAATGGGTAGAGCATTATGAAGATATACTTACAGATGGCAGCATCGGCCATGTTTTGATTTCTTCTCCGGGTGATTGTCACCGCAACCTGATTGGTGCTGCGCTAAAGGCCAACAAGCAGGTGCAGATTGTATAGCCACTATGAAAGCCTTACCATAGGAATGGCTTAAAAAAATTTGTTGAATTAAAAAACCGAAAGGAAGGATTATGTCGCAGCTAGCCGTATCTATTGGCCGCACCAATAAAGTTTACCGCATTGCCGTAAGCACCCTGTTTTTCCTGCAGGGACTCTGCTTTGCCACCTGGGCATCGCGTATACCCACCATTCAGCAGCAGTTGGCTCTTTCCGAATCCATGCTGGGTGTGGTGTTGTTTGCCATCCCGGTTGGCTCGCTGCTATCCTTGCTGTTTTCGGGAGGTCTGGTTACCCGCTATGGGAGTAAAAAAGTGGCCACCAATGCCTTGCTTCTTTACAGCTTGTTTCTGCCCTTGATTGGTCTGTCTGACAGCCTTGTTCTGCTGATCCTGGCACTGGTGCTGTTTGGTATGGCCGGTAACATAGCCAATATTGCCATCAATACACAGGCAGTGCTGGTAGAGGCAAAGTTTGAAAAAAACATCATGGCTTCGTTTCATGGACTTTGGAGCCTGGCCGGGTTCTTGGCGGCAGGCGTGGGTTCTTATATGATGGGTAGCGGTATCCTGCCATTGATGCATTTTATTATAATAGCTACTGTGCTGGTTGCGGGTGTGGCCATTAGTTTCCACTATCTTTTACCCGATGAAAAACAACCTGCTGTAGCAACGAAAGGTTTTGTAAAACCCGACCGGTTTTTACTGACACTTGGTGTAATTGCCTTTTGTTGTATGATCTGCGAAGGGGCGATGTTCGACTGGAGCGGCATCTATTTTCAGAAAATAATCGGTGCCGATAAAGATTGGGTGGGCGCCGGTTACACTGCCTTTATGTCGGCCATGGCTACAGGCCGTTTTGTGGCCGATTGGGTGGCAAACCGCCTGGGGTTTCGGCGTACCATTGTTTTTAGTGGGCTTTTCATCGCCACCGGCCTTTTGATCAGTGTGTTGGCGCCCTACCTGGTTTCTGCCATCGTTGGTTTTATGCTGGTTGGTATTGGTGTTTCTGCAGTGGTACCGCTTGTCTACAGCGAAGCCGGAAAATCAACCGGTACAGCTACAGGAAAAGCGCTGACTGCTGTGTCCAGCATCGGCTTTTTAGGATTTCTTATGGGACCTCCGCTCATCGGTGTGCTGGCAGGTGCATTTAATCTCCGCATCTCCTTTGCTTTCATCGCACTGATGGGTCTTCTCATCACCCTACTCGTCCTGAAGAGCCGCTATTTTCGAAAGACCTCTTAACAAATAGTTTTAAAGATACCTAGATGCCAATTTGTTAAAAAAGTGGAGATTGGCGCCATTTTTGTTTAAACGATTAAACATCGTACTTACCTTTATCAGCGAAACGAATAGGAAATGCGATAAAAACGATTGGAGATAAAAAGAAGATTGGATTGCCTGCTATCACAATAGCAGGCTTTTTTTATCGGCATAGGAAACGGTAACGGAATAAAAGCAATTGTGAAGCGAACAACAGAAAAAAAGAAAACCTATGAACAGCAACAGAAATGTCCAAGCAACGAGCAGACAAAAAACAAAACAGATTCTATGTGCAGGCCTGCACCCGGAAGGAGGCTTTGTTGCCCTCCCCGGTGGAAGATCAACCAGGATCACACATGATCCCGATAAGCCCTGGAATAAAAAGGGCAATCGAAAAGGATTCGTGGCCTGGCCTGTAAAAGAATGAAGAAAGAAAACGAATCACTAACATTTAAAACAATCGAATATGCAAAACATGATCATGCAAAAGGAAAAGGCAGCAACCATAAATGCAGAAACAGAAAAGAATTTTTTATACCACCTGCTTTTTATCGGCAGGATATCATTGAAGGAATACATGCAGAAACTTAGGGCCCTGGAAGGAGCAGGCTCAAACAACTAGGCTGCACGTAGCAAACTGGTTCTTCGCAGTCATTATCCGGTTGATGCCAAACAAGCACAAAAACCGATTATCCAATAACAAATATCTGCTAACAAAAGGGCCCCTTGGGGCCCTTTTGTATTTATCGGCAACTGCAGTCGCCACCTCCCTACACGTTACAGCAGTCACGACAAATGAAAACTCACCAGAAAACAGAAAGCGATCGCCTTTAGTGCCAGTTCTTGTCTCCCTGCAACTGAAGACGCCGGGCGGCGTCCACCACATCCTGCAATTCAACCGGGTCGCTGAAGGGGTCTTCATCCAGTTCGGTCACCCGGTTCAGTTCTTTCTGCCAGCGGCGCAGCTCCGCAATGTAAGGGTCGCAAGGCACACGGTTCAATACACCTTTTTCCGGCACCACGTCGCAGAGGCCATTGTGCAGCCATTCGCCGGTATGCCAGTCGGGCATGTCTACAGCCGGGAACAGGCACACGCCATGCAGGTCTATGCCTTCATTCACCGCCGCCAGCGATTCATGCATCACATCCCGCAGCCAGTCTTCACGACCTTCGTTCATGCCGCTGGTTTCGCCAATGATCATGGGCCTGTGGTACCGCTCCCACACCCGGCGCAGCAGGTCGCATAGGGGCTGTATGCGGTCATCATCAGGCGGCAAGGCCTGGTGCGGGCCCTGCTCCCGGTACTCCATCTGGCCAAACGAGTAATTGTTGCAACCCACAATATCCAGCACTTCCGGCGAACCTCCCAGCTCCGTGTGCAACCGGCCGTACAGCACATCCCAGGCAGCAAAGGTGTCAACAAAGGTTTCGTGCCGGGCCGCTTCCTGCAGATCCGGCCGGTCTCGGGGCGCCACCACCTGCACCAGTGGATCAATATGCACCATTCGGGCATCAGGCACCACGCTGCGGATGGCGTTTACACCGGCAATGGCCGCTTTGCACAGGGCCAGCCGCAGCCGGAAGCGGTCCTCCTTTGTTTTCCGGTACGGTGCTACCCAGCCCCATTCGCCGCCGCAAAACGAAAAGAAAGTGATCTCGTTGATAGGGGTAAAAAAATAGGGACCATGGAGTCTGGGAACTACGTATTCGGCCACGGCTTTACAATAAGCGGCAAAACGATCGGTAAATGCTTCCGAAAATGGATCCAGATCCTCAGGGTACCCGTAGTGACAAAGATCCCAGATGGGAATCACCTGGTGCCGGTTCATGGCCCCGATCATCGGGTCAATGGGAGAGAAATCATACACACCGTTCCGGTCCACCAGCGGCCAGGGTACGGCTTCCCGCGAAACGGCAATGCCCAGGTGGCGCAGCAGGTGGTAATCGTCATTTACAAACCGGTCGTGTTGCGTTTCCGCTACTAAGTTCCTGCGCCGGCCATCCTTCCACAGGAAGGTGGAACATTCAAAACCTGAAAGAAAAAACGTAGGAAAGATGCCCGGCCGCCTGGTCATATTCATTATTTGCACGGCACTATCAAAATGCTGTACCATTGCCGGAGGTAGCAGGAAAAAACAGTTCCCCGTTCGGGTTTATGCGACGGCGATTTTGTTCGCCGGGGGGAGATCATCAGGAGGAGAATCAGGGCTGGCGGTCCAAAAGAAAAGCATTTTCCAGAGGCTTTTATATCCGGCAGATTTTGCTATTTTGTGTCTAAACCAGCTTCCTGCTTATGAATTGGAAAAAAACACTTTTCGGGTGGATGGCCATCGCAATGGGTTTGGCATCGGCTGCGCAAATGCCGGTAGAGCAACAGCAGGCTATCGTTCTCAGGCGTATGATTGAACGGACCCACTACAGCCCGCGGGCCGTAAATGACAGTTTCTCCAATGATGTTTACAACCGGTTGATGCGGCACCTCGACCCGGTGCACCTGATGCTGACAGCCGAAGAAATAAAACAACTTGCAGCCTATCGCTACCAACTTGATAATGAACTTCAGGGCACCGGATGGAATTTCCTGGACCTGCTGACCCGCCTGTATGGCGCAGCCGTAAGGAGAACCGATTCGCTGCTTGCCAACATACTGCAAAAGCCCCTCGACTTCACGGCCGGCGACAAACTGGGGATCGGCACCCGCACCGGAGAAAAATATGCAGCCAATATAACAGAGCTGAAAGGAGCCTGGACAAAATATTGTAAGCTCCAGCTCCTCCATGCCGCTTATGAGCTCTCGCAAGCCCAAACGCCAAAACTGGGCCTGAAAGAAGCGCTGGCAAAACATGATGCCGGCTTACGCCAAAAGGTCCGTCGCCGCCTGCTGCAGGACTTCGAGCCCTTGAAGGACCCCAAGGGTGTACGGGAAGCGGTGCTGGAAACCTACCTCGTTGCTGTATCCCAATGCTTTGACCCGCACACAGTATACTTTTCGCCGAAGCAAAACGACCGGTTCAAAACAGCACTGAGCAAGGAGGAAGCCTCCTATGGTTTTCTGATTGGCGAAAAAGAAGGCAAAACGGTGATTCAGCACCTGGTGCCGGGTGGTCCGGCATGGCGTAGCGGTGAAGTGCACCGGAACGACCAGTTGCTGCAACTGGCCTTCGACGGCAAGGAAGGTGTGGATGCCACCCTGCTGGATGCAGAAGAGGTGGAAGAGATGTTGTTGGAAACCGAAGCCCGTACTGTGACCATCCGGATCAAAAAGGGTGATGGCAGCATGAAAACTGTCACCCTGCGCAAGGAAAAACTGGAAGCGGAAGAGGCCAGGGGGAAGGGCTATGTGCTGCAGGGCAGCCGGAAGATCGGCTATATTTCCCTGCCGGATTTTTATACTTCCTGGGAAGACGGGGCAGGCAGCAGTTGTGCCGAGGATGTGGCCAGGGAAATTGTCAACCTGAAAAAAGAGGGGATTGAAGGACTGATCCTGGATGTGCGCTACAACGGTGGTGGCTCTATGCAGGAAGCGGTGGAGATGATCGGCATATTTGTAAACGACGGGCCGGTGTTTGCCGTTAAGGATAAAACCAAAACAAGTTTTTTAAAGGACCCCAACCGGGGCACCATCTGGGATGGCCCGATGGCTGTAATGATCAATGGCCAGAGCGCATCGGCCTCCGAATCACTGGCCGGAAGCCTGCAGGACCTCAACCGCGCCGTGGTAGTAGGCAGCCCTAGTTTTGGAAAGGCCACCATGCAACAGGTCCTTCCGATGGATACAACCGCCGGCAACCGTATGGTAGCCAGTCCCTTAGGATTTGTGAAGATCACCGTGGGGAAACTGTATCGCCTGGGCGGCAACACCGCACAACAGCAGGGTGTGAAGCCCGATATAATGCTGCCGGATGCTTTTGACGGCGCTGTAGGTCGGGAAGAGGACCTGCCGCATGCCCTGCCTGCCGATGCCATCAAGGGGAATGGGTACTACAAGCCGCTGGCCCCCTTGCCACTGAGCGAACTGGCCGCTGCCAGCGGGGCCCGCATAGCCGGCAGTGCCGCCTTTGCCGGTATAAAGGCCGACATGCAAAAAGTTGCCGCTTTTTACCAATCAAAAAGCGGGGAAGTGCCCCTGCAGCCGGCTCCATTTGAGGCCTGGCGGATACAGAACGATGCCCTGGTGACAGAGGGGGCATCAGCAAAAACGGCAGGCAGCGCCGAATTTGCGGTGCTGAACCACCAGTATGAGAAACAGCGTCTGCAAACTAATGTTTATGCCGGCGACATCAACAGCGTACAGCGGGAAGGGCTGCAAAAAGACATTTACATTGAAGAAACCTACCGCATTGTTGCCGACCTTATTCAGAAAATCAAACCTTAAATCATCGCATATGAGAACCTCTCTTAAGATTGCTTTTGTCCCGTTTTTATTCCTGATAGCTTGTCTGCCGGCGCAGGCACAGTACGAACACGCCGGGCAATACCTGGACGCCATCGGTAAGGGTACTGAAAAGGTGTCGGCCATGTACCTGAGCTACCTTAGTGCCATGGGGCACAACAAAAGTGCCCGTAAGGTAGAAAAGCGCCGCCAGGAAGTGATTGACGCCATTTTAAACACCCGCCTGGAAGCGCAGGGCATGCCGGCCTGGAAGGGCGACCGCAGCTTCAAAGACTCCACGGTAGCTTATTATAAGCTGATGTACAATGTGTTTAATGAAGACTTTGCCAAGATCGTGAACATGGAGGAAATTGCCGAGCAAAGCTACGATGCCATGGAGGCTTATATGCTGGCCAAGGAAAAAGCCAATGAAAAGCTCAACCAGGCGTCGGAGCGCCAGCAACGAATGCAGAAGGAGTTTGCGGCAAAGCACAATATCAACATCATTGAGGGAACGTCGGAGTTGGGAGAGAAATCGAAGATTGCCGGTGCCCTGATGGATCATTACGGTGATGTGTATCTTATTTTCTTTAAGGCCTACAAACAGGAAGCCTACCTGATGGATGCACTGGCCAAAACCAACCTAACGGCCATTGAGCAAAACAAGGCTGCCCTGAAAGCGGCCGCCGAGGAAGGGCTGCAAAAGCTGCAGGGGCTGACGGGGTACAATAATGATGGTACGTTGGTGGCAGCTTGTCGCCAGGCCATGCAGTTTTACAAAGAGGAAGCCGGTAAAATGGATTTTGCCTCTGACTTCTTATTGCTCAATCAATCGTTTGAAAAGATGAAAAAAGCCCTTGAGAGCAAGCCTGCTTCGCAACGGACGCAAAAAGACATTGACGAGTACAACAAAGGTGTGAACAACATCAACAATGCCGTCAACAAATACAACAATACCAATAACCAGATCAACCGCGAACGCCAGCAGGTCCTGGACAATTGGAACAATACCGTTAAGCGCTACCTGGATACCTACATGCCGAAGTACAAGGCCTGATGTTTTAACAGCCTTGTTGGTGCAGCCACGGTTTCAAGCGAAGTGGGACGCCAACAAGGTTCACATCGTTTGCCTTTCTGTTTGCAATGGGTGGTCATGGGTTAAGCAGATGGCTGATCGACCTTTTCTCTCCCGATCTTTTGCTGCTCGGCCGGGGAAAGTGTTTGAAACCAGGCCTGGTGGATTTCATCGGCATTGCTGTTATCTGGTGCTGGGGGATGTTCGGTCTTGTATTCTTCCAGTTTCAGTACCAGGTCATCGGGCAGTTCCCATACTTCGCCAAGTGATTGTATGGAGAGGATCAGATTTTTTTCCATGCTGGTGGCGGTAAAAAGATCGGGCCATAGCGCCTGAGGGTTTTATCTTCAAGGAAAAGTTTACCAACGAAACTGAATCATTATGCCTACACTGTTATCATTGCTGCAACGGGCAACGGCTGCGAAAAAGGATCAACTGGTTGTTTTGAAAGAATACGATAGGGCTGAAGTAGCCGAAGCGGTGGAAAAACTGGCCCGCGAAACCAACAAGCCGGTGCACCGGGTGGATCTTTCTGCCGTAGTCAGCAGGTATATAGGGGAAACAGAAAAGTCCCTCCAATCCATTTTGGAGAAAGCAAAAGGAACCGAAGCGATTCTATTTTTTGATGAAGCAGATGCTTTGTTCGGCAAACGAACCGATGTAAAGGATGCGCATGACCGTTATGCCAATCGGAAGACAAATTATTTATTGCAAAAAATGGAAGCGCATGATGGTCTGGTGCTAGTTGCTGCCAGCAAGAAAACGAATTTGGATAAACCTTTCCTCCGCCGGTTGCGGAACATTGTCCGGAAATAACACCAAACCATTAGGCAGAGACGTAGTGCTGCATTGGAAAGAACTTCGTTCCATGCGGGCTATACCATCTACCTTGATAGCCGCTTAAGTAATTACATCTTTTTACTGCAAATTGCTGTAGGCAATTCTTGGGAACTTTGGTCTGCTTTTTTACGATTTGGATGAATACATCAGAAAGGATACACCCCGGTAATATAGCAGATCAGGCAGTACATTCTTTCTTGCAAAGAAGCGGATCCCACAGCAAACTGCTTCGTGCCTGAAAGGCTTAAATTTTTCCTCCTGTCGTGGAACCCTGCATCTTGCTCCGGCATTCCGCTCTACCTTCGCGTCTTTCAAATCAATGAACACATGAAACTGGACGAAACCCTCTTGAAAAAATATGCGCAGGTGATGGTACACTATGCGCTGAATAACGGCAACGGCATCAACAAGGGTGATACCGTGTTTCTGGTAGGACAGGAGTGCACCCGCGATCTCTTTGTGGCCATTGCCAGGGAAGTGTATGCCGCCGGTGGCAACCTTATTACTAATTATCAACCCAATAATACGCAGGACACCAGCCTTGCACGCCTGCTGCTGCAGCATGGTACAGAGGAGCAGCTCAGCTTTTTTGCCACCCCTTACTGGAAAGGGATCGTTGATGCCACGGATCATATCTGTTTTATTCTTTCGGAGCCCGACATTCATTTCCTGGAAGGCATCCCTGCCGCCCGGATCAGCATGATGAACAGCGCAAGAGCACCCTACATGAAGATGCGGGAGCAAAAAGAAGGAGAAGGGAAATTATCCTGGTCGCTTTGCCTCTACGGCACACAATCAATGGCAGATGAAGCAGGGCTTTCGTTGGAAGACTACTGGGAGCAGATCATTGAAGCCTGTTACCTGCGGGAGGATGATCCTGTGAACAAATGGAAGGCCGTACAAAAAGAAATTGAAACGATCAAAGACAAACTGGATGCACTCCCGATTGAGAGAGTGCACATCAAAGGCGAGGATGTGGACCTGCAGATAAAGCTAGGTGAACACCGGAAGTGGCTGAGCGGCGGCGGCAAAAACATTCCCTCCTTTGAGATCTTTACCTCTCCCGACTGGCGGGGTACCAACGGCACTATCCGTTTCAATCAACCCCTGTATTATTCGGGTAAAAGAATTGCCGGTGTGTCGCTGCAATTTGAGAATGGGATAGTGGTGAAATCCTCGGCTACGGAAAATGAAGATGCCCTGAAAGAAATGATATCGCAGGAGAATGCTGATAAAGTGGGAGAGTTTTCACTGACCGACAAGCGGCATTCACGGATCACGAAGTTTATGGCTAACACTTTGTTTGATGAGAACATGGGCGGTGCCTTTGGCAACACCCATGTTGCGTTGGGCAATGCCTATAAGGACACTTTCACGGGAGACATGGCAAAGGTGACCGATGAACAGTGGGAACAGATGGGTTACAACAGCTGCCCCAAAGTGCATACCGATATCATCAGTACCACGAATCGAACGGTAACGGCTACACTTCGTGACGGAACCAAAAAGGTGATCTACAGCAATGGGCAGTTTATGCTGGATGAATAGCAAAGAACAATGCGGCCACTCATCCTGATAATTCGCAGCCTCTTTCAAAGCATCGCTCTCACAATACGTGCATCTTTCAATTTCGAAAAGAAGGATGCACAGGGTTTATAAATGCTTCAGGAGCTTTTGAAAGAATACTTATGGCTCCTTTACCTTCTGCTCTGCCAAACGTTTCAGCTCTGTAGCTGTCTGCACCAGTTCCTGCATGGTATTTCCTTTTTCAATACAGGCACAGGCACCTGCTGCAAGCAGTGTTTCTTTTTTTACAGGCGTTAGCAGCGTGGAGTAAACAACTACGCGAATGTTGCTGTATGCCGGGGTGGATTTTAGGATGTGGAGCATGTCGGTTGCATCCAGTCCGGGAAGGCTGTTGTCCAGCACAATCAAAGCAGGGTATAGGGAAGCGTCTATCTGCTCCAGGTACTGCAGCAGCATCTTTCCGTTGGTAAACTTTTTTACTTCTGTTTCAAAGCCAACTTTATCAAAAGCTTCATTGATCAGCAGGCGGTCTTCTTCGTCATCTTCAGCCACCAGAATAGAAAATGGGATACCATCACGAATAAATGTAATCTCACAAGATGCGTACCCATTTAGGGAACCGATGATTTCTTTCCAATTCATATTCAAAAAAGGAGGAGACAGTGTGGTGTTACCATGAAAGCCTGTTACCGGAATTCATCATACGGGATGATGGAGATGCTGCCATCTTTTTCGAGCACGGCATATTTAATCTGGTCCATTCGTTCCAGCCCAAAATTCAGCCGGGCAGAGGACATGATATCTTCTTCATCCACCTTGGCTTTATCCATCCGTGTTTTTAATGGCCTGCCATGTTCTACAATGATCAGAGATACACCTTCAGTAACAAGTTCAAAGCCTTTGAATGGGCGCTTCAGGAGCGTAAGCAGCAGGTCCATGCCCATCAGGGTCGTGATCAAAATAGCCGCCGTAGTGATGGAGAAATCATCTCCCACCAATGCGTTTTGCGTCACCTCGCTGATGATGAGCAGCAACACCAGGTCAAAGGTGGTGGCTTCTGACAATGTACGCTTTCCCATGATCCGGAAGATCAGCAGGATGAAAACATAAACGGCAACGCCTCTTAAAACGGGGTTCATATCAGGGATAGATTAAATGTTGTAACGAGACCGGTGTATTATTCACGTGGATAACGCCTTCAATTATCCCCGGATTCTCTGGGCGGATATAAAAACTTGCCAGAAAATCAGAGGAAGCATTGAAAATGTAGGAGACATAACCCGACTGGATAAAATATTCCTGCGGTTCGGGAATGATGCGCAGGATCTTAAACTGCTTTACATAGCTCTCCGGTAAGGAAATCGTTGCCGGGCCATGCACATTGCGAACAAATATCTGCATGGGCATTTCAGCTTCGTAACGATAAAACCGCTGGTATTCGACTTTCGCATTCCCTTTTTCGATTGTGGCTTTACTGAGTATACCATTACCAAACGTTCCCAACGCTGCTGCCAGGATAACAAGCAGCATAAACACCCAGCCAACCCTTTGAATAACCCAGCCTTTTTTATGCAGGTCAATTCGTTCGTTTAATTCAAGTTGGTGTTCTACCAGTTCCACTTTTTTACGCATAGGAAAAACAGATGGTTAGTAAATAAATGCAAAAACATTGCTTGACGCATACGCGTCATTTTACTCCCTGCTCTGTAAGGTAAGATACACTTCTGTAGAAAGGCGGGGAAGTTCTGCACATGCTGTTAAAGGAAGAACCGGCAATGGTGAGAATAACATGTCAGTTAATTACAGTTGCCACACAATCCACAAATTGCAGATGAGCTTCATAGTGTGATTAGTGTTTTATGATCGTATAGGAAAAGTGTTCTTCCAATAATGGGTATGTAAAAGGGAGCATGCTTGTATGTTTCGGATGAGCTGTTGCAACGGATGGGCTGTAATTGTGATTATTTTTCAAGGCGTAAAACTTGCAGTGTCTATCAGCAAAGAACAAAACAGGTTATGGCAAAGAATGGAAAAACAACATGTCCGGTACCGAAAGGAGCCTTGCTGATCATTGGTGGCGCCGAAAACAAAGGCGAAGAGCAGGCAAAGAAGAAACAAACACCTTCTGATTTTGAACGCCTGGAAGTACTGCAAACATTTGTCAATTTATGCGGCAAAAAGAATCCCGTTATTGAAGTGTTTACCACGGCCAGCAGCGAAGGCGAGGAATCTTTTGAAAGTTATAAGAAAGCCTTCGAGGAAATGGGTGTGAAAAACCTCGGTCACATTCATCACAATTCCCGCAAAGAGGTATTGGGTGACGTCGAATTGTTGGAGCGTATAAAAAAAGCAGACGGCGTTTTTTTTGCCGGTGGCGACCAATTGAAATACACTTCCATCTATGGTGGGTCAGTTTTTTTGCATCAGTTGAAAGAGCGATACATTCATGAGTCGATAGTAGTGGGAGGTACAAGTGCAGGCGCTATGGCCATGTCAACGCCTATGATTTATGCAGGGAACCAGGAAGTGCAGGAATTGGGCGGCGCCATCAAGATCACCACAGGGCTGGAGTTTTTGAAAGATGTATGCATTGATACCCATTTTGTGCACCGCGGCCGCTTTGTGCGCATGGCACAGGTGATAGTGACCAATCCAAACTGTATAGGCCTGGGTATTGAAGAGGATACGGCTGTTTTGGTGCGAAATGGTCTGGATGCCAAAGTAATAGGTACGGGAACTGTTATTTTCATGCAGGGCTTTGAGATCACGGAAACCAATATTGAGGATTTTACCAGCGATAAGCCGATCAATATTCACAATATCAAGATGAGTATTCTTTCGGGTGGAAGTACGTTTAAGATTCCGCAAATGAACCCGCCGCATGTTTAGGTGGTGCTTATCCCAACGGTATGTAATGCTATTTGCAGAAACAAACTTGTTGGCCTGCCTGTATTTTACATAGGAGAGGGTTGTATTGAATTGGACACCTTCAGCAGCACCTGCCCATTGTTGGTAGATGGATGAAGCCAAGAACTTTTATTCAAATGTGCTAATGAATGAACCCGTAATTGTGAGCAACGTCTTACAAAGCTTCTTGCTACAATGCTTTTCTCGCTTTGAAAGATTGCTCTTCATTTTTGATAAAAGTTAGCATGGTGCATTTATGCTAACTTTTGTTCACACCAACTTTTCATCATTCTATAATAACTCAATAACATAATAACCTAATAGCTCCTCAACCTTAATCTAAAACTTAACCTGACTCTTACTCTTTGTGCTTCCATCCCAAACAACCCGTTAGAATCTTATTAGAATCACTTTCCAGGGTTGCAGCCGGTCGTCATGGAGCAGCGCCCCCGTTTAGCTTTGCACTTTCCTTTGAAAGATTCACATAAACCGCTGACCCATGAATGAATTCTGGACCTACCGTTTGTTGAACAATGAAGTAAAGGACTGGGCTATTGCACTGGCTATCATTGCCATTTGCCTGCCGGCCCTGCGACTGCTACAAGCGGTGGTGGTAAAAAAGATCAAGGCCATAGCAGCCCGCACAGAAACAACGCTGGATGATTTTCTCGTGGGTACTCTTCAGCAATCCCTCATGCCGCTGCTTTACATTCTTGTTTTTTACCTGGCCCTGCGGTCCCTGCAGTTCCCGGCAACCGTACACGCCGCACTGCATGCCGGCATGCTCATCGTTATCACCTTTTTCTTCCTGCGCATCCTTTCTTCTTTTGTGGCTTATGCCTTTCACCGGGCCCTGGTCAGGCAGGATAAATCGGCGCAGCGGGAGAAACAGTCCCGCGGTATTTTGCTGATTGTACAGGTTGTTATCTGGCTGCTTGGATTTCTTTTCCTCATCGATAACCTGGGCTACGACATTACTACCCTGGTGGCAGGTTTGGGAATTGGCGGTATCGCCATTGCCCTGGCGGCACAAACGGTACTGGGCGACTTGTTCAGCTACCTAGTGATCTTTTTTGACAAGCCCTTCGAGGTTGGCGATTTTATCATCATGGACGATAAACTGGGAACTGTAGAATACATTGGCATTAAAACCACCCGCATCCGTACCCTTAGCGGCGAACAACTGGTTTGTGCCAATACTGACCTCACCAACTCTCGGGTGCACAATTACAAACGGATGCAGGAGCGGCGGGTGGTGTTTTCATTTGGCGTGGTGTACGCCACGCCGGCAGAAATACTCAGGCTGATTCCGCAACGGGTGAAAGCAATCATTGATGCACAGCCGCAGGCCCGGTTCGACAGGGCGCATTTCAAAGCCTTTGGCGCTTACAGCCTTGATTTTGAAGTGGTCTTCTATGTGCTTTCGCCAGACTATAACGTATACATGGACATACAGCAGGAAATCAACCTCCGGATTTTTGAGGCCCTGGAAAACGAAGAGATTTCATTTGCCCTGCCGGTGCAGAACATTACCCTGCAGAACAACAGGCCTGTGCGGATGCGGATGATGGTGTAGAGAATTGGCAATGGGCAAACGGAATATATTCCAGACGCCTCAACCTAAATCTTAACCTCTTCTCCTTCGTTCTCCCAAACCTTTGCATTCCTGATGCCCAGCCGCCCGGGTTCAAACACCGGCTCCAATCCCTGCTTTCGCTGGCGCTGGTAATCCTGAAAGGCTTTCAGGGCAGGCTTGCGCAACAACAGAATGGCTACCAGGTTCAGCCAGGCCATCAGGCCAACGCCCATGTCGCCCAGGGCCCAAGCCGATGCGGCGGCTTTAACAGCACCATAAAATACCGATACCAGCAGCACCAGCCGCATGGTTGTCAGCATCCATCCGGAGGCACCTTTTTTCTGCAGGTAACTAAGGTTGGTTTCAGCAATGTAGTAGTAGGCAATAATGGTGGTGCCGGCAAAAAAGAGCAGCGAAATGGCCACAAAGACGGCGCCCAGGGTTGGGAACTGCGTGTTCACGGCGTACTGGGTGAATTCCGATCCGGCCGTAACTCCCGGAAGGTTTTGTACGATGAAGCCTCCAGCGCCATTTTCCGTGTTATACTGGCCGGTAAAAAGGATCATCAGCGCAGTGGCGGTGCACACAAAGAGGGTGTCGAGGTACACCGAAAAGGCCTGCACGAGGCCCTGTTTTACAGGGTGCGATGTTTCGGCGGCAGCGGCGGCATGCGGCGCTGAGCCTAATCCGGCTTCGTTGGAATAGATACCGCGTTTTACTCCCCAGGTGATGGCGGCACCCACAATCCCGCCAAAGGCCGGCTCCAGGGCAAAGGCTGAGCGAAAAATAAGTCCAAAAACACCAGGTAGTTTTTCAATATTCAGTACAATAATGACGACCGCCATCAGGAGATAGGCAAGGGCCATAAAGGGTACCACCACTTCGGCAGTTTTCCCGATGCGGCGAACGCCGCCGAAGATTACCAGTCCTACCAGTGCGGCCACCGCAAGACCGGTATACGCAGCCGGAATGTTGAATGCATGTTCCATACTGGCAGCGATGGTATTGCTTTGTACACCAGGAAAAAGCGCCGTTGACCCGATCACCGTGATCAGCGCAAAGGCGGCGGCATACCATTTCAGTCCCAGGCCTTTTTCAATATAAAATGCCGGTCCGCCGCGGTACTGCCCGTCCTTAACTTCTTTGTAAATCTGCGCCAGTACCGATTCAACAAAGGCAGATGCACTGCCCAGCAGGGCCATCACCCACATCCAGAAAATTGATCCCGGACCACCCATGGCAATGGCAGTGGCCACACCGGCAATATTACCCGTGCCTACCCGTCCTGCTACGGCAAGGGAAAAGGCCTGAAAGGGGCTCACCCCTTTGCTGGAAGACTTGCCCCGGAAGAGCAGTCCTGCCATCTCGCGGAAATAACGTATCTGCAAAAAACCGGTGGCCACAGAGAAATAAATACCGACGCCCAGGCAAAGAACGATCATAGCATTGCTCCACAACAGTTCGTTGACCACCCCTACTATCTTATCCATATCAATTGCTGCTTAGTTGAAAGGGCCGCGAAATTCCGGCATTTCCGGCAAATGGTGCCAGTTTGCTGATGTAGCAGTCGGCAAATTAACGTTTCAACATCAAGCTGCGTTTGCACCAAACTGGCAAGCAGTTATTTTGCAGTGCAAGCGTTGTGGCAGGAGAAGTTTTGACCAAGAATCTCTACCGCCCGCTGTCATCGTTTTTGATCTTTTTACCCTGCCTGCCGCCTTCGGCACTCATCCTGCCAAAGCGCCACTCGAAGGTGAGGCGGAAAGAACGGTTTACAAACAGGAATTCGGAGTCGGAAACAAAGGTGGATCCCGCTTCTGTACTGATCATTTTCACGCCTCTTGTAAAGGGGTTATTAGCGCCAAACGTAAGGCTGCCCTTTTGGTCCCAAAACGTTTTTTTGGCCGAGAGGCCGTACCAGTAGCCAATGCTGGTAGTGGTACGTTGCAGGCCCAGCCAGCCGGAGTGCACGCCGGAATAGGCTTGAAGCGTATAATCCTTGGGCAGTTTGTAGGTGGTATTCAGGTTGAAGTTCCACATCCAGCCGCTGTTGCTTTGGGCCGGCGCTACAATGTCCATGTAGCGCAGGTCGGCGCCGCCATTCAGGTTCCAGTCCTTATTGGGTTTAGCGCTCACATTTACGTTCATACCAAGGATTGACCGACGGGCAATGTTCTGCGGCTGGCTGATGGAAATGCCGCCCGTATCCATGCGGGTAACGTACTCGATGGCGTTGTCGGTGAGGCGCCAGTAAAGGGTTGTATTCAGCATGGTACCACCCTTGGTGCTGACGCTGTGACCAAATTCCGTGGCATGGTTCAACTCAGGCTCCAGTGTAGGGGTGCCGGTGCTTATCGCTTTGGGATCGGCGCGGTTGATCCAGGGGTTGAGAAACCAGATCAGGGGCCGGGTGATACGCTGCGTATAACTGATCTTTAGGTTATGTGTTTTTATGCCTTTGGAAAGGGTGATGCTGGGAATCAGGTTGTTGTACTGGTTGCTGATCTTCGTGCCGGTAGTAATAAAGTTTCCCCTGATCTCCGTGTGTTCCAGGCGGGCACCGGCATTGAGATTCCACTTGGCTTTATTGCTCCAGCGCAGGGAAGTATAGCCGCTGTACACCCGCTGGTTGTAATCAAAATCGTTGGTCTGTAAAGGATCGGGCACCAGTTCGTCCTTGCCGTTGAGCGATTGTGACACCCGGACCTCGCTGCCAATGTCGCGGAGAATGGCCTTGGTGCCGATCTCGATCCGGAGGGTAGAGGTGTCTTTCCGAGAACGGATCTGCACCGGGTGGGTGTAATCCATCTGTGCCGTGTACTCCTTGTTGCGACTGTAGTTGGTGCTCTTTTCCCGGAAGATGATCTCTTCGTTCGTTGCTATACGGTCGGTGTTGTAAAAATAGTTATCGGGCATACGGCTGAACTGGCCCAGCAAGGAAAATTCCTGCTCGGGTTTTTTGAAGGTTTTTGTCCAGCCCAGGTCCAACTGGCCATTACCGTAAGGATTGGTAAAACGGCTTTCGTTGCGAAAATCCTGCAGGATGTTGCCGGCAGGGTCTGTCAGTCGCAGCCAGGTAGTAGCGCCGTTGGGAAAATCGCCGCCCCATACGTTGGCCGAAAGGTTCAGGTGATTGGCGCTGTCGGGATCGTAATCAAAGGCAAGTTCACCGTAGCCGCCGGTCCCGATGTTATCGGCCTTATAGTTTCGGTACAAGATGTTCACCGGCACACCATTTTCCAGCGTGGTACGAACCGCCGAGGCTTCAAACTCGCGACGGTTCTGGTAACCGGTAGCGGAAACGTTCAGGCCTATTTTTCCGGTTTTGGTACTCAGGCTGGTGCCCAGGCTGCGGTTTCGGTCGCCGCCGGTAAGTGTAACAGATCCGCTGGCCCCACGAAGACCTCTTTTGGTAATGATGTTGATAATACCGGCGGCTCCTTCGGCATCATATTTTGCACCAGGGCTGGTGATCACTTCCACGGATTTAATGATGTTAGCAGGCATCTGGCGCAGGGCGTCGGCCAGGTTACGGGCCATCATTGCGGAAGGCTTGCCGTTCACCAACACCCTGATATTGCCATTGCCCCGCAACTGGATGTTTCCTTCCAGGTCAACAGTAACGGAGGGCACTTTGCGCAGCACATCGGCAGCGGTGCCACCGGTATTGGAAATGTCGGCAGCAGCGTTGTACACCAGGCGATCTCCCTTGTCTTCCACCAGGGCCCTGTTGGCGGTGATGGTAAGGTTTTGAAGGCTGGTGTTATCAGGTGTTAACGTGGTATTGATCCTGACAAACTGTTTTTCCTGGGAGAGGGTGAGAGGCAGGGTTTTCACCTTATAGCCAACGGCAGAAAGCTCAAGAGTATACGTGCCGTAAGGAACATCATTGAAAGTAAATACGCCAAGTGAATCGGTGGTGGTTTGTATGGTACTTGCACCTTGCAGGGTGACGGTGAGTTTATCAATGGGTTTTGCAGTAGCAGAATCCGTAACCGTACCGGAAATTTTTCCCTGTGCGCTGGCAGCAAAGCCGGCAAGGATCATTGCCAGCAGGCATATTACTCTCATGGTTGATAATTGGTAGTCGCCAAAAACGGTGCAGCATTTAAGTTATTGCTTTTTGCTGCCGGAAGCCGGTGGAACTTGGCAAGTGGTTAATTCGAATTGATGAGAGGAGGGAATAGCCTTGTGAAATGAATGGAAAGGTTCGGGCACTGCCTAAAATCTGTCCATTCCAGCAGGTAACTAGTACTTGTGGATCTCAAATATGGAAATTGATTTGTTTGACAGGTTTGGCTTTATGCCATTATTCATAGATCACCCGCTTCAGGTAAAACCATTTTTCATCCACTACCGGTAACGTTTCAGAGGCCAGTTTTACGGCATTTTTGCCCAGCTCCATGCGTTGTGTTCCGGAAGAAAGTTTTACATCTGCCGGCAGGGGGGCGTCAAAGTTGAGCAGGCGAATCTCATAGGTTCTCTCCGCTGTTTCCCTGACTTGAATCTCCAGCTTTTGCGTGGTATAGAGATAAAGATGGAACAGCGGTTTTAAGTCTTTGCCACTGGCGGTGCTGAACAGTTTCTCCACATCGGCAGTCGTAACGCGGTTGTGATAGGTGTATTGCGGATCAGTTGCCAGTTTCAGCAGTGTGGGAAAAAAGACCTCGTCGCCAATTACATACCGCAGGGTGTGCATGAAAAAGGCGCCTTTGCCATAAATGTCGCCGTGATAGGTGCTGTCCGTATCCACCTGTTCGCCACGGACAATCGGGTACCTGTTCTGGGTAGCCATGGCCGTGGCTTTCATACGTTGCAGGTAGGCTTCTTCACCAGCAAGTTCACGAGTAGCCATGGCATCGCCAAAGGTGCAGATGCCTTCCTGGATCCACATATGTGCCCAGTCTTTGTTCGTGACTTTATTGGCCCACCATTCATGGCCAAACTCGTGGTGCAGCAACCAGTCGAAATCTTTGTTGCCAATTTTCTGGTAACGGTACTTGTTGCCATAGGCAATATTGGTCTGGTGCTCCATGCCCAGGTGAGGTGTTTCGGACATGCCCATGCGTTCTTTCGGCCAGGGATATTCGCCAAAATATTTTTCAAGTATACGGGCCGATTGCTCATAGAGGTCAAGCAGGCCTTCCGCCTTGTCCTTGTTTTCCTGCAGTACATAATAATCCATTGGCACCTTGTTGCCATTGATGGTGGTGTAGGTGCGTTTGGCCACAGCGTAATCCGCTGCATTGAAAACAAGACAATAGTTGGAAATAGGATATTGTGTTTTCCAGTGATAGGTAGACTTGTTGGCCTTTGTAGTGGTTTTCTGCAGGAGGCCAGGCCCTGTTGCCACCAATCCCTTTGGCACGGTAATGATCATGTCAGCGCCTTCGTCGGGTTCATCGGAGGGATGATCCTTACAGGGAAAAAAAATTTTTCCGCCTTCCATTTGGCAGGAAACAGAAATCCAGGGAGATCCTTTCGCATCCTTTTCCCATTGAAAGCCGCCTACCCAGGGTGGCCGCTGTGCAATACCCGATGTGCCACCGTAAGCAATCTTTACAGTATGCGTTTGCGCCGGCAGGGCCTGTGGCAGGTCAATGCGGATAAGGTCATCCTTGTCATGCGAAAACGGTTGTGCTTTACCGTTAATCCAAACCTGGCTGATGGTGAGTCCGTGCCAGAGATCAAGCAGGAGCCGGTCGGAAGGCTGCAAAAGGTTCAGCCGGATTTCTGTATAGCCGTTGATGGTTTTGGCAGCAGGGTCCACATCCAGTGCGATAGTGTAATGCCGGATGTCCATATTGGCCTGTTCGGGTTTCAGTACGCCGCCGGAACGGAGGTTTTGACTCAGGCCTGTAATGGAAAGAGCCAGGAAGAATAGCGAAAGAAAATGTCCCATGTGTATTTGCACTGGCAAAATGCCAATGAGGCTAAGTTACCGATAAACAGTGGTTGAAGCCTTTGTGCGGCAGAAGAATGTTGCAGGCGTATTCTGTTCTGCAAACAGGTACTATTCAAAATAAAACGTCCTGCTTTCACTCACTCTTCCATTTCCACCATCACCGGCCGGTGGTCCGAAGCCAGCGGTTCGTCAATTACCATTGCTACGGAATTCTTCATTTGACTGTTGCGGCTCAGTATATAGTCAATGCATTTATTGGGTTTTGGTGCCGGGAATGTTGGTGATTCATCACTGAGAAGAGTCCAGCTCTTTTTCAGTTCCCTGAGAAAAGTTGAAGAAGGTTCGGCATTCAGGTCACCAAGGAGATAAATAGGCTTGGTAAAGCCCTCAGCCTGCCTGTTGACGACCGCAATCGAGGCAAGGCGGTCTTCTGCCGTCAGGGAAAGATGGGTGCAGAAGATTACATAGTCGCTAAATTCGGCAACAAGCAATACGCGTTGTTCTTCCCTGCCCGGTAAGGGCACTGTGTAATGTTGCAGCGGTTTTTCCCCTGATAATATTCCAACGCCATACCTGCCCCCGTTGTAGTTGATGGCAGCGCCGTAAACACCATGCATACCTGTTTTTTCTGCCAGCAGGGAAAGAACATCCACGCCTTTGCTCCGGCCGGTGATGCTGTCCACCTCCTGTAAAGCCATTACGTGTGGGTCGGCTTTTTTTAGTACGGCTACGGTGCGATCGTAATCCGTTTGATTGTCCATGCCCTTCCCGTTGCGGATGTTGTAACTAAGCAGCTTCAGGTTTTTTTGTTGTGCAGCAGTCATAACCGCAGTTCCGGTTAGCAGTAGGAAGGATAGCAACGATTTTAACAACATTGTTGGTGAACTTAGTAGGCCACAAAGTTGGTAAAAGAGACTGAAGTTTTGTGCTGCGATTTGTATGCAAGAGGTAGCCGGCTTTTGATGATCCTTTAAAAGGTTGATGGAAAGAAAACAGTTGCTTCCGGTCGGTGGCAGTGCGGCCATGCCACCTTTTCCTTTCGCTGCACGTCTCCAAAAAGAAATCATTATTTTCCTTTTCTTTTTAAAAGAACAATTATGTATAAACTCCTGACGGTAGGAATCCTGAGTTTTTCACTTATGGCAACAGCAATGGCACAAACAGCAACAGGCAATCCGCTCCTGCAGAAATGGGCAGGTCCCTACGGCGGCATTCCGCCTTTTGACAAAGTACAAATCGCCCACTTCAAACCTGCCCTGGAGGCAGCGATGGCCGAGCAACTGGCAGAGGTGGAAAAGATTGCGACCAATCCGCAGGCACCCACATTTGAAAACACCCTTGCCGCTATGGAAAGGGCCGGCAAAACCTTGAACCGGGTGCAAACAGTTTATGGTATCTGGAGCTCTACAATGAACAACGCTGCATTCCAGGCCGTAGAAAAAGAAATGGCGCCAAAATTGGCTGCGCACCAGGACAAGATCACGCAAAATGCGCCCTTGTTCAAGCGCATCGAAGCGGTGTATAATTCCCCTGCAAAAGCAAAGCTTACACCGGAGCAGCAGCGCCTTGCCTGGTTGTATTACACCAACTTTGTACGGGCTGGCGCTAGGCTCAATGAGCAGCAAAAAGCAAGGCTTTCCCAGATTAATCAGCAGTTGGCAGGGCTCTTTACCCGCTTCAGCCAAAACGTGCTGACCGATGAAACCAATGAATATTTACACCTGAAAACCGAAGCCGAACTAGCGGGATTATCCCAAAGTCAACGCGATGCTGCTGCTGCCGCTGCCAAAGCAAAAGGCGTAGAGGGCTGGGTGATTACCAACACCCGCTCATCGGTAGATCCCTTTCTTACGTACAGCACTAATCGTAATCTACGTGAAAAGGCTTGGCGCATGTTTGTGAACCGTGGTGATAACGGTGGAGCTACGGATAACAATGCTATCATCTCCGAGATCCTGCAACTGCGTGCCGAAAGAGCAAAACTGCTGGGTTACGAAACACATGCCCACTGGCGATTGGAAAATGCGATGGCCAAAACGCCGGAGCGGGCCATGGAACTGATGGAAGCGGTGTGGAAGCCAGCCGTGTCGAGGGTGAAAGAAGAAGTAGCCGATATGCAGGCGCTGGCTGATAAAGAAGGCGCAGGTATTACCATTGAGCCCTGGGATTATAAGTTCTATTCTGAAAAAGTGCGGAAAGAAAAATACGACCTTGACGAGAATGAAGTCAAGCAGTACCTGCAACTGGATAAGCTCCGCGAAGGCATGTTTTGGGTTGCGGGAGAGCTGTTTAATTTCAGCTTTACACCTGTCGCCAATGTGCCGGTGTACCATCCCGATGTAAAAGTTTGGGAAGTAAAGAATAAGACATCGGGTAAGCACATCGGCCTTTGGTATTTCGATCCCTATGCCCGTACAGGTAAACGTTCCGGTGCCTGGATGAACGCTTACCGCAGACAGGAAAGGATGAATGGCGATGTGACCACCATCGTGTCCAACAACTCCAATTTTGTGAAAGGAGCACCGGATGAGCCGGTACTGATCTCCTGGGATGATGCGGAAACCCTCTTCCACGAGTTTGGTCATGCCCTGCACGGACTTTCATCCAACGTAACCTATCCCTCCCTTTCGGGTACGGCCGTAGCAAGAGACTACGTAGAGTTTCCCTCGCAATTGCTGGAGCACTGGCTGAGCACACCTGAAGTGTTGCAACGGTTTGCCCTGCATTATAAAACCGGAGAGCCGATTCCGCAGGTACTGGTGCAGCGGATTGAAAATGCTTCCACCTTTAACCAGGGTTTTGCTACCGTTGAATATTTAGCCAGTGCGCTGGTGGATATGAAGCTGCACCTGGCTGGTTCGCAACAGATCGATGCAGATGCTTTTGAAAAAGAAACGTTGACCGCACTGGGTATGCCGAAAGAGATCGTGATGCGCCACCGCACGCCACAGTTCTTACATGTATTTGGCAGCGACGGTTATTCGGCTGGCTATTACAGCTATCTCTGGTCTGACGTGCTGACGGCCGATGCCTTTGGTGCTTTTGTGGAGGGTGGCGGACCATACAGCAAACCTGTGGCAGAGCGCCTGCGCAAAGCCATCTTCTCCGTTGGAAATACCATCGATCCTGCAGAAGGGTATAAGCAGTTCAGGGGAAGAGAGGCAGCCATTCATGCCCTGATGAAGAAGCGCGGATTTTTGCAGGAGGGAGGAAAGTAGGCTGAGGTTGAGAATGAGGTTTAGATTAAGTGGTTGTTATTCGACATAAAAAAGGCCGGCGGTTGCCGGCCTTTTTCGTTTATTTACCAACGTTAGTAGAATAATTATTCGTGGAGAAAAACGAATAACGCTCTGTTTCGTGCTATTTCAACTGCTCGTAGCGCACAACTCACTTCTCCGCTACATTAAAAATATATCCCGCACCATACACGTTGCTGATGCTGACCTGCGACGATGCTGCGAGTATTTTTCGCAACCGTGAGATAAATACATCCAGACTGCGGCCAAGGAAATAATCGTTCTCACCCCAAAGCGCTACAAGGATCTCTTCTTTCTTGATACGCCGGTTTTTGTTGTTGGTAAAAAACTCCAGCAGTTCCGATTCCCTTAATGTTAGGGTGGTTGTCTTTCCATCGGGCAGTGTCAATGTCAGCCGTTCCTTGTTGTATATAATGTCGCCGATGGGGCTGTCGTTTGAAGCTGCAATTTCGTGCGGAAAGCCTGTGGTGCGTTTGATAATATTGCGGATGCGCAGCACCAGTTCATCAATGTCGAAAGGTTTGGTGATGTAGTCGGCAGCACCAATATCCAGCCCCTGCAACCGGTCCTGTTTTTCTGTTCTTGCCGTCAGGAAAACAAAAGGCGTGGAAGGAGAGATCCGGCTGATTTCTTTGGCCAGCTCAAAGCCGCTTTTGTTCGGCATCTGCACATCCAGCAGGCAGAGCGAAAAAGCTCTCGGGCTTATTTTGAATGCCTCCAGCGCTTCCTCCGAATCTACATACCAGTCGATAGAAAATCCCTTCATCTCCAGGTATTGTTTGATTAGGTTTCCCAGGTCGTAACTGTCTTCGGCAAATAAAATATTCTTCATCATTTCGGGTGCAGTTGGGGCGCCGGTTGCCAAGGTATTGTTCAGTGTTGCCATAGGTTTCAATTTTGATTGTTGCCATACAGGGGCATGTATATCAGGAATTCGGTTCCGGCCCCTTCTTTTGTTTTGACTTCGTATTTCCAGTTATGTCCTTCCAGGCTTTGCCGCACAAAATAAAGTCCCAGCCCCAAACCGGGTTCGTTGCTACGGGTGAGCGATGGATCACGGTAAAAGCGGGTGAACATATTCTTTTTTACTTTATCACTCATGCCATTGCCGTTATCGCGAATGGAAAGTGCCAGTGTTTTTTCATTGGGGTTGAAAGAAGTAATATGGATCTCCCGCTGCGGTTTGCGATTGTACTTTACGGCATTGTCGAGCAGGTTGGTAATGATGGTGGTAAAGTGAACCTTGTCGAGCAGCACAGTATCTGCTGCCGCATTCCGGGTAAACGAAATGCGGGTTTTCTTACCCTGCAGGTTGAAGCCGTAATCCTGCAACATTTCGTCCAGCAGGGTGTTTACTTCATAGGTGCAGGTGGTTAGGGCCAAACCCTGGTCGGTGCTGGCGCCGGTAACCTGTTTGGTGAGAATGTCCAGCCTTTCTGTTTGCCGCCGGATAATGCCGGTAAGAAAAGAGAGCTTTTCGCTACCTAAGCCAAGGTTCTCGTTCTCAATAGTTTTATTGGCAATGATGATGGCACTCAGCGGCGTTTGAAATTCATGCGTGATGGTGTTGATAAAGTCCGACTTTGCTTCTGCAATTTTTTTCTGCTTTTGCCAGTTGATCAGCGTGGCCAGCAAAATTGCCAGCACGGTAAAAATGGAAAAAACAGACACCAGGATCGTTGGCAGCATGTTCAGCATAATCTGCTTCAGCCGGTGCGGCGAGTCGGTGTAGAGGGCAAAGCTGATGCGGTAGCTGCGTTCCAGCGGCGAACTTACAATAAAGCCCGAAGTTTGGTTATCGGCTGATGGGTGTTTCAGGTTCCCTCCAATGCGGGCACCTACGTTTTCTACATAAGGCACCGAGGTAAAACGGGGTTTTTCACCAGCACTGAAAAAAGGTATATAACGGTTTGGGTCAAACGCAAGATCAATCTGCCGGATGGCGAGGGCATACTGCAGGTCGGTTTGAATGTTGTTTCGTTTTTTGATAAGGCTCAGGAGCGAGTCCATGTTATTGGCCTGGTGGAGGGCCTGGAAGATGCTGTCGTAAATCCGGACGGCATATTGATGGTAGAGCTCCGGCTTTGTTTGTGCCATCTGCTCCAGGGTGTCGATGTGTCGGTATAGGATTTTGTCGATAATGCTACTTCCGCCCGGAAAGAGTTTGTCGTTGGTGATGCTTTTTTCATATTCCGCCTGTATCGTCTTTTTTTCATCCAGATTATAATTCCGGCTTTCCACGTTGTACATGCTGCGGATGTGCAGCAATTGGGTAAAACACAATACTACGAAACTCACTCCGGCAATGATTTTGTAAATCAGGGTGCGATCCAATTTCTTCATTGAAAGCATTAGAGCATAAACCTATTCATTTTTCCGAATCGGTATAACATCCAGAAGGCCAAAAAAGTCCCGTTATATTTTCATTAACATTCTGTTTTATCTGTGTTGACATAGAGTAAAAAGAATGTTAGCTAATCTTATTCCCTCAAATTAAACTAACAATTCACTTATGAATGTGACTGCTCATTTGAAGGCATGCCTTCTTCTTGTGCTTTGTTGTGGCACCTTCCTCAGCCCTTTGTTTCTCTCAATGCCAGCGCAGGCTGCTGGCACGCCAGGCGGGAAACCGGCTTCTGACTCTAAATGGTCTAAAGCAGATGTACGGATTTCCGGTACTGTCCGCGACCGTTTAGGGCTACCGCTGCAAGGCGTAACTGTGCAAGTGGCAGGAAACACCGCACTGACAACGACTACCGATTCTGCCGGAAAGTTCTCCATTACCATTCCCGAGAATGCCAGTTTGCTTTTCACCGCCGTGGGATACAAGCCGCAGACCATCGGCGTCAACTCACTGAATATGGAGGTGGTGATGGATGCAGCGGAAGGCAACATGCAGGAGGTGGTCGTCGTGGGATTTGGCAAGGCTAAAAAAATCAGCATTGTGGGAGCGCAGGCCAGTGTGGACGTGGATGAATTGAAGCAGCCGGTGGCCAACTTAAGCGCCACCCTTTCGGGTCGTCTCGCGGGTGTAATTGGTGTGCAACGTTCCGGTTTGCCGGGTGAAAACGCTGCCGACCTTTGGATTCGCGGTATTTCCACCTTCGGCAACAACCCCTCGGGTCCGTTGATTGTGATCGATGGGGTGCAAAACCGCGGTCTGAACTCGTTTGACCCGGAAGACATTGCTTCTTTCACCATTCTTAAAGATGCCAACGCCCTTGCGGTGTATGGTGTGGCGGGTGCCAATGGTGTTATCCTCATTACCACAAAGCGCGGCCGCGTGGGCAAGCCTTCTATTCTACTAAATTATAACCAGGGCATTACGGGCTTTACCAAATTACCGGAACTAACCGACGGACCAACCTACATGCGCCTGCGCAACGAAGCGCAAATTGCCTCCGGCCTGGCGCCGGAGTATTCGGATGCAGCCATAGACGCTACTGCGAAAGGCGATCAGCCCTACCTCTATCCAAACGTAAACTGGATGAGGGAAATCTTCAATGATTACGGCACTAATCGTCGCGCCAACTTCAGCGTTCGTGGCGGCGCAGAGGCTGCCCGGTACTATGTGTCGTTTGCTTATTATGATGAAACGAGCTTGCTGAAAACCGATGGCTTGCAGTCATACGACAGCGATACCCGGTTTCGTCGATTGAACGTCACTACCAACCTGGATATGGACTGGACCAAAACCACCAAGGTGGAACTGGGTATACAGGGTAATTTATCGAAGCTGAATCTCCCGGCACTTTCCAATAACAATAATAATCCCAATGTCAGCCCACAACAGCTGTTCAGTCAGGTGATGCAAACAACGCCTATCCTTTACCCTACCATGTACCCGGGTAACCTGGTACCTGGGATCAATACAGCCAATGCACAGAAAAGCCCTTACGAAATGCTCACGCAAATGGGTTTTGTCAACACATTCAACAACCAGTTGTACACCAACCTTCGTGTAACCCAGGATTTAAATATGATCACAAAGGGGCTTTCGGTGTACGGCTTGTATTCATATGATATTTTCAACGCACAGCGTATCATCCGTAGCCGTCAGCGAAATACATGGCGAATTGACCCGACAAACCCTTACAATGCCGATGGCACCGTTAACCTGTTGCCTGTTATAACCAATGGTACCGAAAATCTTGGCTACGGCAATCGTAACGGCGGTAGTCGCCAGAATTATTTTGAAGCAGCCATTAATTATAACCGCCGTTTTGGCAATGACCACAGCGTGACCGGCTTGCTGGTGTATAACCAGCGCGAAAACATTAATGCATCTAGCAATGTCAATGCAGATCCCGTTGATTTAATCGGCTCTCTGCCTTCCCGCTTGCAGGGATATGTTGGCCGGGTTACTTACGGATGGCGGGAAAAGTATTTCATAGAAGGTAACTTCGGCTACAACGGTTCGGAAAACTTTGCGCCTGAAAAACGCTTCGGCTTTTTTCCTTCTATAGGAGTGGGTTGGGTGGTATCCAGTGAAGAATTCTTCGATGGACTTTCGAATACCATTCAATTCCTGAAACTCAGGTACTCTAATGGTAATGTGGGTTCAGCCAGTGGTGGCCGCCGCTTTGGATTTATGACCGTGGTAGTGGACAATGCTCCCGGCTTTACTTTCGGTAATGGCGTTCCGGGAGACGCTAACACCGGATTCGGCGGTGTGCGGGTTGATGCTTACGGCTATCCTATCGGCTGGTCCACATCGCACAAACAAAACCTAGGTGTGGAATTCAGAACGCTCAATTCGCACTTGAATGTTATCGTTGACTTCTTTAAGGAAAGGCGTACGGACGTACTGATTCAGCGCCAAAGCCTGCCGGGTTACGTGGGACTCAACAACACACCGTTTGCCTCGGTTGGTGTTATGGACAACGCCGGTGTGGACGGTACCATTGAAGGCAACGGCCTGAAGTTGGGTGTTTTTCGCTTGGATCTCCGGGCAACGTTTACCTATAACCGTGATAAGCTGATCGAGAATGATGCGCCGACGCAGCCTCACCCTTATTTGGAGCGTAGAGGATTCAACGTGCTGTCAAATTATGGCTATGTAGCAGAAGGCCTGTTTCAATCGCAGAGAGAGATTGACAACCATGCCGATCAGACGCCTTTGGGTGGCAAACCACGGCCCGGTGATATCAAGTATAAAGATCTCAACGCGGATGGCCTTATCAACAACCTTGACATCCGTCGCATTGGCAATGGCGACGTGCCGAATCTGGTATGGGGCGGCGGTTTCAACCTCAGCTACAAATCATTTTATTTTGGAGCCTTCTTTCAGGGAATCAGCGGTGCCCAACGTCAGTTAGGTGGCGACGGTATCATTCCGTTCAACAACAGCACCGGTGCAGAGCGTAGCAATCTGTTTGCCATTGCCCAAGATCGCTGGACAGGGGACAATCCTAACCCCAATGCGTTTTATCCCCGCTTAGCCTATGGCAACGGACCAAACAAGAACAATTCTGTCGCCAGCAGCTGGTGGATAAAGGATATTGACTTTGTAAGGTTGAAAACCGTTGACCTGGGAGTAAGCCTGCCATCGAAATGGGTGCAAAAAGCCGGCTTCCGGAATGCCAAGATTTATGGCCAGGGCCTGAACCTGCTGTACTGGAGCCCTTTCAAATTATGGGATCCCGAGCTGAATACCGGTAACGGTTCTGCTTATCCCAACACCCGCAATTTCACTATCGGCATTCAAGCAACTCTCTAAATTTTCAATGCAAAACATGAAACGAATACTGACATTAAGCTTGCTGGGCGCTGTTTTATTGTTGGCCTCCTGCAAAAAATATCTCGATACAGTTCCTGACAACGTGCTTTCACTGGACGACGTGTTTAAATCACGCACCAACATTGAACGCTACCTTGCCAATATCTACAATACCTTACCCAATGAGCACAACCAGCGTTTTCAAGGCAATGAAAATAGCGGTGTGTGGATCGGAGCCTCGGACGAGGGCAAGTTTAACTGGGACTTCAACTACACAACGGTGATGAACAAAAGTGCCTGGAGTAATACAGACGGTGCGGTAAGCACCTACTGGGTAAATTATTACCGCGCCATCCGTAATGCAACGGACTTTATCCAGCGCATTGACGGCGCCACTGCCACGGATTTTGATGCACAACAAAAAACCCGCGCCAAAGGAGAGGCAAGAGCCCTCCGTGCTTTTTACTACTACCAACTAATGCGCATTTACGGTCCGGTCGTTTTGTTAGGCGATGAACTGATATCGGTAACGGCCGGAGCCAGTGAGTTAAACAAAGCACGGTCTTCATTTGACGAATGCACCGCCTACGTGGTAAGCGAGTTTGACAAGGCTTATGATGAAATTGGTGCACCCTTACAAAACGCCTCTTCCGGACGCTTTACACAAATGGTGGTGAAGGCGTATAAAGCACAGGTGCTGTTTTTGGCGGCCAGCCCCCTGTTTAATGGCAATCCCGATTATGCCACCCTGAAAAACGACGACGGAAAACAGCTCATCAGCCAAACCGTTGATGTTTCAAAATGGGCCAAAGCGGCTGAGGCATACCGCGAATTCTTTGCAGCCTATGTGCCAGGTAGAGTAGACCTGTACCGCGTAAGTAATCCGGATCCGTTCAGGGCCGCTTACCTGTCCACAAGGGACGTGATCCTGGTGAGCTGGAACAAAGAATGGATCTTCGGCCGTGCCAACTCCGGCACCTTTATGCGGTACGACCGTACGCCGTATCATGACGGGGTCTCCGGAAACCAACGCGGCGCTGGTGCCAACGGTGCCACGCAAGCCCAGGTGGATGCTTACTTTATGGCGAACGGCCTGCCCATTACAGACCCGGCTTCGGGCTACCAAACGACAGGTTTTTCCAACTTTCAATCGCCTGATGATGTAGCACCCCGCAGCACTTTTAACCAATGGGTAAACCGTGAACCACGGTTTTATGTGGGCATCACCTACACCAACAGAACCTGGCTTTACCGGGATGCCAACGGGAATCCCATTATTACAAATATGGAGTTTTCCGGCAACTCCGGCCGCTCCCGCAGTACTTCCGATGTGTCGCCAACGGGATATATCATTCGCAAAAATGTGTACATAGATGATGCCACCCGCGGGAGCCTGTATCTGCGCCTTGGCGAGATGTACTTAAGCTATGCTGAAGCCTTGAACGAGGCAAGTCCAGGCGATCCGGACATTTTAAGATATGTAAACCTGATTCGTGAAAGGGCTGGTGTGCCGCAGTACGGCGCTGGGGCCAACCCGCTGCCAGAGCCTGTAGGACAAGCGGCCGTGCGAGCTGCCATCCGCGCCGAACGCAGGGTAGAATTGGCTTTTGAGAATGTCCGTTACTTCGACACTCGGCGCTGGCGTATTGCGGAGCAAACGGATGCCGGTCCGTTTTATGGAATGGACATGACAAAAAATGGTACTGCTTTTTACACTAAGACATTGCTGGAGACCCGCGTTTTCCGGAAAAGAGATTACCTGTTCCCTATCCCGGCCAATGAAGTGTTGAGCGTTCCGGCCATCAAACAAAATACAGGTTGGTAGTCTATTCTAAACTTTTATTAACGTCATGAATACAATGAAAAGAGATATAATTTTTCCTTTTGCTGTTCTCTTCGCTGGGATCTGTGTTGCGGTTAGCTGCAACAAGCCAAACGATGTGAAACTGGAAAATGAAGGTTCCATTTATATGCCGCAGGCGGCGGGCACCCGGTCGGTTGTTGACCTGCAATTATCAACAAAGCCGCAGGAGGTTGCGTTTGGCGCTGCCTATGGCGGTCTAGAATATTCCAAAACAGAAAATGCGGTGACATTTAAACTGGACACCAATCTTGTGGCAGCATACAATTCCCAGTACGGTACGTCGTACAGGATATTACCGGATAGTGTGTACACTGTATCAGGCTTAAGTTCGGTCATTCCTGCAGGCGCCACTTCGTCCAATCCGCTTGTGGTGAATGTTTCGTCCAGCCGTATGCGCTTTGGTGTACGGTATATGTTGCCGATAACACTTGTCAGCGCCAGCAACGGCGCCATCAATCCGCAAATGCAAACAACCTATTTCCGGTTCGATACCATACTTCGTAAATCAGTTGATGTAACCGCCCAGGGTACGCTGACTGTGAGCAATGAAAATGGTGGCGGGGCTACAGCCGGGGAGGGTTCTCCCAAGTTAGTAGATGGAGACATCAATACAAAATACCTGTATAATTATGTGGCGGATAGCTGGTTTGAATTGAGGTTTCCAACGGCTATAGCGGTAGGAGCTTATACGTTCACCTCTGCGAATGACGCCTCTTCCCGGGATCCCAAAAACTGGACACTGCAGGGCTCTAATGATGGCACTACCTGGACCATACTTGATACCCGGGTGGATGAGGCTTTTGCTGCGCGGTTTCAAACCAAACGCTATGAAATAGCGGGAACGCCAGATGCTTATACACGCTACCGAATAGTTGTATCAGCTAATGCCGGGAGTTCACTTTTCCAGATGGCCGAGTGGCGTTTGATCAGATACGAGTGAGCCTTTTTGCAATTCGCCCTGCTGCCTTTGTGGCGGGAAAAACGATGGTTCCGGTAACACGCCGGAACCATTATAAAATACAAAATGCATTGCAGCATTTGCATGGTTTTCTTTTGATGATGTTCTGCATACTTCTGACCCTAGAGAATGTATGCCTGCACCTATGCATACAGCGAAAACCACACTATTAGCAGCTTGGAAAATAACCGATGAAGAAAAACCCTGTAACAATAAGTTTATGTTTTATCTTGGTAGGTTTGCTCCTGTGTACTGCAGGCAAAAGCCAGACGGCGTACACCCGGTACGTTAATACCTTTATTGGCACTGCGCCACTCACCGATCCCAAAATTCTGGGATATGAGCTGCCCGAAGGATGGAGAAGCTGGGCGGGGTTGACTTTTCCCGGTTCCTCACTTCCCAATGCGATGGTGCAGTTAAGTCCCATGACCGAATACGGGTCCGGTGCCGGATATGAATATGAGGACAGCGTAATTTTAGGATTTACCCACACGAATAAGGGCCACTGGAATTTGTGCAATATTCCGGTACTGCCACTATCCCGATCCGGCAATAAATTCGGTTCGCGGTTTTCGCACAAAACAGAAAGTGCTTCCCCTGGATTTTATAGGGTGTACCTCGATGATTACGATGTCAATGTGAATCTTACTTCCACACTTCGATGTGGTTATCACCGCTACGAGTTCAAAGAAGAACAGGACAGGCAGATACTGTTTGACCTCGCCAGAGCAAACAGCCGCGTCACAACCTGGAACATTGAACAAGCAGGATTAATGGCTTTGCAGGGTTTTCAGGGCGGAGAGAATATTTACTTCTATGCTACGCTGAACACACCTATCGACAGATTGGAAAAGAAAGCAGAAGGCAAGAGAGATGGCTACGCTATTGTCCATCTGGCTAACGGAATTTCCGGTCCTGTGGAGCTCAGGATTGGTTTGTCATTCGTTAGCATTGAAAATGCGAAACAAAATCTTGCACAGGAGGTAGGCGACAAATCATTTGAAACTGTACGCAAAGAAGCAAACGAGACATGGGAAAAGCTCCTCTCGTCTATACAGGTAAAAGGCGGAACAGAAAAGCAGAAGCAGATGCTTTATTCCAGCCTGTACCGGTCATTTTTGTGGCCAGCCCTGCGCAGCGATGTGAATGGCGAGTACACCAATGCCAGCAGGAAAGTAGTTAAAGCTGACTTTTTATATTACACGGAGCCGTCGCTTTGGGATACCTACCGCAACAAAGATGTATTACTTGGACTGGTTTCGCCGGGAGTAGCACTGGATGTTATCAAATCGATGAAAGATGTGGGTGACAATACAGGTTTTATGCCCACGTTTTTTCACGGCGACCACGGCGCCTCGTCCATTGCCGGCGCTTACCTGCGGGGCATTGACAACTTTGATGTGGAAGGCACCTACCGGCTATTGCTAAAGAATGCTACTGTAGAGGGGCGTGCCCGTCCGCATCTTGCCGAATACATACAGAAAGGTTATATCTCCGAGCCACACATTGCAGCACCAAAAGTGGAAACAGTAGCCAGTGCGGGTGTATCAAAAACCCTTGAGTATTCGTACGATGATTATTCTTTGGCGCTGATGGCCAAAAAGCTGGGCGATACCGCAAACTATGCGATGCTGATGAAACGGTCGAAGAATTACCGGAATATGTTTGATCCCTCTACAAGGTTCATGCGGGGACGTTTGGCAAATGGCGATTGGATTACGCCATTCAACCCGCAGTTCCCTTATTATGAATACATGTACAGGGAGGCCAATGCCTGGCAGGTTTCGTTTTATGCACCGCATGACATGAAAGGACTGATCTCTTTGTACGGCGGAGCGCAGGCGTTTGAGTCTAAACTGGATTCGCTGTTTACATTACCCTGGAACCCTGCATACATTGCCCGCAACGTAGAATCAATGATAGGCCAGTATTGTCACGGCAACCAGCCGGACCACGAAGCGCCTTTTGCCTATTATTTTATAGGCAAGCCTGAAAAATCGCAGAAAATAATTGACACCATTCTGCATACATTGTATGGCATTGGTGAAGATGGACTGGCGCTTTGCGGTATGGATGACGCCGGTGAGATGTCGGCCTGGTATGTGTTCACTGCACTGGGTTTGTATACCTTTTCCGCTACCGATCCTGAATACCTTGTCACTGTACCGATTTTTGACGAAGTGAAATGGAAAACAGGCAGCGGAAAAACGCTGACCATCACAAAGAAGGGCAAAAGCCGGCACCTGTCAACCATTCGGGTAAACGGCAGAAAAACCAGTAGTTATTTTGTGCCGCACGAATTATTTAAGAACGGAGGGCGGATTGACATCTCGACGAAATAAGTTTGTTAAGAAAAGGGTTTTGCCGGCGAGATGGTTTTTGTGGCAGGTTGAAATCTTTTGACAAAGTCACCGCAATTGAATGGTTCTTTTCAGCATGAAAGCAGTTTTTTGCTTTTGTGCCATTTTAAAATTAACTGTAAACGAATAAGTGCAGCCTTTTGCAGGGCCGTGCACCAAATAAATATTATGATGATGAAAAAGCTGTCACTGATCTTTCTCTTGTTCTCTGCTGCTGTGAAGCTGCACAGCCAAATGGTAAGTAAAATCACAGACCCGGTAGAATGGGTCAATCCCCTGATGGGAACCGATTCCAAACCTTCGTTATCTAACGGTAATACCTACCCATCAATCTGCGTGCCCTGGGGCATGAACTTCTGGACACCACAAACCGGCAAAATGGGCGATGGCTGGGCCTACACCTATGCTTCGGATAAAATCCGTGGCTTTAAGCAAACGCACCAGCCATCGCCCTGGATGAACGATTACGGCCAGTTCTCCATTATGCCGGTTACGGGCAAAATGAAGTATAAAGAAGACGACCGGGCCAGCTGGTTTTCTCACAAAGCCGAAACCTCCAAGCCGTATTATTACAGCGTTTACCTGGCCGATGCAGATGTGACCACCGAGATAACGCCGACAGAAAGAGCAGCACAGTTCCGCTTTACCTTTCCAAAGGCTGATAGTTCCTACATCGTGATCGATGCCTTTGACCGTGGATCTTTCGTGAAAATTATTCCGTCGGAAAAAAAGATAATTGGTTACAGCAGCCGCTATAGCCGTGGTCCGCTGAAGAACTTCAAGAACTATTTTGTTATTTATATTGATAAACCTTTTGCTTTGTCCAAAGCCTGGAACGGCAATGGCATCCTGGCCGATTCGCTGGAAACAACCGCCAATCATGCCGGTGGTGTAATCGGTTTTAAAACAGCAAAAGGAGAGAAGGTTCACCTGAAAGTGGCTTCTTCTTTTATCAGCATTGAGCAGGCTGATCTCAACCTGAAAAGAGAGCTGGCCGGTGATAATTTTGACGCCACAAGCCGTAAAGCCAAGGAAGCCTGGAACAAACAACTTTCCAAACTGCAGGTAGAAGGTGGCACTGTTGACCAAACCCGCACTTTCTATTCCTGTCTCTACCGCGCCTTGCAGTTTCCGCACAAAATGTACGAGATGGATGCGGCCGGGAAGATGCTGCATTGGAGCCCTTACACGGGTGAGATCAAGCCTGGTTATATGTTTGCCGGCACTGGCTTTTGGGATACCTTCCGGGCTCTTTACCCCTTCCTCAATTTCACCTATCCTGCAATCAATAAAGAAATGCAGGAAGGTTTAATAAACGACTACAAGGAAGGTGGCTGGCTGCCCGAATGGAGCAGCCCGGGTTATGCCAACATCATGATCGGCAACAACTCCGCTTCTGTGGTGTCCGATGCCTACATCAAAGGACTGCGCGGCTACGACATTAATACCCTCTATGAGGCTCTGCTGCACGGTGCCAACAACGAAGGCCCAATGACAGCCGTTGGTCGTGCCGGTGTGCGGTTTTATAACGATCTTGGCTATGTGCCCTACGATGTACGGGTGAATGAGAATGCAGCAAGAACCCTTGAATATGCCTACGACGATTTTACCATTTTTCAGTTAGCCAAAGCGCTGGGCCGCCCCAGAGAAGAACAGGAATTGTATGCAAGCCGGGCATTGAACTACCGGCACCTGTTTGACCCGGAGACAAAACTGATGCGGCCAAAAATGAGAAGTGGTGAGTTCTTAAAACAATTTAATCCTTTGAAATGGGGTGATGCCTTTACCGAAGGCAATAGCTGGCATTACTCCTGGAGTGTGTTCCAGGATGTGGCCGGCCTGCGTGACCTGATGGGTGGCAATGCAGCCTTTGTCGGCATGCTGGATTCGGTATTTTCCCAACCGCCACATTTTGACGAAAGCGGCTATGGCGGGGTGATTCACGAGATCCGTGAAATGCAGATTGCCAATATGGGGCAGTATGCGCATGGCAACCAGCCCATTCAGCACATGATCTATTTATACAACTATGGCGGTCAGCCCTGGAAGGCGCAATACTGGGTTCGCGAAACCCTGAACCGTCTGTACAAGGCAACCCCGGATGGGTATTGCGGCGACGAAGACAACGGCCAGACCTCGGCCTGGTATGTGTTTTCGGCCATGGGTTTTTATCCTGTAACTCCCGGTACCAATCAATATGTGATGGGTGCACCCCTGTTTAAGAAAATAACCGTGACGCTGCAGAATGGGAAAAAACTGGTGATCAATGCACCGAACAATTCTGATGCGAACCGTTATGTGCAAAGTGTAACGTTTAACGGGAAGCCATGGACCAAAAACTGGCTGCCGCATGATGAATTGCAGAAAGGCGGCGTGTTGAATTTTGTGATGGCAAGTGCTCCCAATAAAAAAAGAGGTACCGAAGAAGCCAGTGCGCCGTACTCGTTCTCGAAAGACGATGCAGCCATGTACAACCGTGTAAAAGACAGGAAGCCGGAGGCCAAACTGCAAACCTATACAAGGCCCGATACCATTGCTAAAGATGGACTGACGCTCATCTTCCGCGACGAGGAAAACACCATCAGTCCGGCCATGAAACAGCGGCTGGTCGATGCCTATTTTATGCAGTATCCCAAGCTCATTGCCAAGTACAACAGCGAAAGCCCAAAGACGGTGACGTTTTTTATTGATCCCACCTATACAGGTGTTGCCGAAGCGGGTGGTTCTACCGTACGGTACAACCCGGCGTGGTTTGATAAAAATCCCGAAGACTTGGACGTGGTGACCCATGAAGTGATGCACCTGGTGCAAGGCTATGGCTACCGCGGCGTACCCGGTTGGGTAACCGAAGGCATAGCCGATTATGTACGGGCTACCGAAGGATTTAATAACGCAAAGGCCAACTGGAGCATGCCCGATCTGAAACCGGATCATAAGTATACGAATGCTTACCGCATCACCGCCCGTTTTTTTGTGTGGATTACCCAGAAATACAACAAGGATTTTGTAAAGCATCTCGATAGTGCAGCCCGCAAGCGTACCTATTCCGATGCTACCTGGACAGAACTGACCGGGAAGAATGTAGATACCCTGTGGCAGGAATACGTGGCCAATCCTGCTATTCAATAAGCAGGAGGAAAATGCTATTTATAATTCACTGGCACCGGATTGGGGCAAAAATAGTTTTCTCACATAGCAATCGTTATCTCCCCGCGGGCAGTTCGTCTGCCTGCGGTTTTTTTTACTTTATTCTACAGGTATTTCTATGAAGTATTCTCTTTTCTTTAAAACATTACTGGCCTTTTCTGCAGCAGCGCAGGTAAATGCACAAACAACAAAAAACTACATTCAATACGTCAACCCTTTTATCGGTACCGAAAAAATGGGTCACACCTATCCCGGCGCCACCGTGCCGTTTGGCGCCGTGCAATTGAGTCCTGATACCGATACGATTCCCTACGAAGTTGCTGGCCGGTACAACAAGGATGTGTACAAGTATTGCGCAGGCTACCAATATACCGATGAAACAATCGTTGGCTTTAGTCACACGCATTTCAGCGGTACGGGCCACTCCGACTTGGGTGATGTGCTGATCATGCCCACGGTTGGTACGCTTCAGCTCAATCCCGGCGTAGCTTCTGATCCCGCTTCAGGTTTCCGCTCCGCCTTTTCGCACGACAACGAAAAAGCTGAACCTAATTATTACCACGTCAAACTCGACGACCATAACATCAATGCTGAGATGACCACCACCACAAGAGTGGGCATGCATCGTTACACTTTCAACAAAGGCGGGCAGGGACATATCCTTCTCGACCTGGTATCAGGCATCTACAACCATAACAACAAAAACGTCTGGACCTTTGTAAGGGTAGAAAACGATACGCTCATTACCGGCTATCGTCAAACGAACGGCTGGGCCAAGACCCGCACGGTCTATTTCGCCATAGCTTTTTCCAAACCGTTTACATCCTTTGGCTACCGCGATGCCGGCGGTGCCAATATCTACCGCGGCTTCTGGGGTAAGTTTAATATGCGAAACAACTTCCGCGAAATGATTGACCGCCAACTGAGGGCTTATTTCGATATGGATGTAAAAGACGGCGAGCAGGTGCTGCTGAAAGTGGCCCTCTCACCGGTAAGTACCGAAGGTGCCCTTGCGAACATGCGGGCGGAGGCTCCACACTGGAACTTTGACCGGGTGAAAAAAGCCGGGCAGGAGGAATGGAACCGCATGCTGGGCCGCATAGACATGGTGCCGATCGATGAAGCCGAAAAAGTGAATTTTTACACCGCCATGTACCATGCCTTTTTAGGACCTACGGTGTATGGCGATGTGGATGGCCGGTACCGCGGGCTGGATCAGAACATCCACACCGCAAAAGGCTTTACCAACTACACCACCTTTTCGCTTTGGGATACCTACAGGGCCCTGCACCCCCTGTTTACCATCATCAACACAAAACGCAACGAGGACATGGTTCGCTCCATGCTGGAACACTACCGGCAGAGTGCTCACAACCTGCTGCCCGTGTGGAGTCATTATGCCAACGAAAACTGGTGTATGATCGGCTATCACAGCGTGCCGGTAATTGCTGATGTAGTGATGAAGGGTGGGGCCGGTGCAAACGCGGCTGCCTTGCTGGATGCCTGTGTAACCACCGCCCGAAACAAGCAATTTGAAGGACTGGAATGGTACATGAGCATGGGTTATGTTCCGGAAGACAAGAGTGGCAGTTCCGTATCCAAAACCCTGGAGTATGCCTACGACGACTGGTGCATTGCACAAATGGCCAAAAAGTTGGGGCGAAAAGAGGTTTACGAGGAGTTTACGAAGCGGTCGCAGAACTACAAAAATGTGTACGATGCCTCCACAGGTTTTATGCGGCCACGCCTTGCCGATGGCAGCTTTAAAAAAGAGTTTGATGTGCTCAATACACACCAGGCAGGGTTCATCGAAGGCAATGCCTGGAACTACAGCCTGTACGTGCCGCACCATCCGGAAGAAATGATACGGATGATGGGCGGAAAAGAGCAGTTTGCACAGCACCTCGATTCGCTTTTTACAATGGATCTGCCGGATAAATATTTCGCCGAAACGGAAGACATTTCCCGCGAGGGCATCATTGGCAACTATGTACACGGCAACGAACCTTCGCACCACGTGGCCTATCTGTTCAACTGGACAGACCAGCCCTGGAAAACACAGGAGAAGGTACGGATGATCATCCCGAAAATGTACAAGCCTACGTCTGACGGTTTAGGGGGCAACGACGATTGCGGGCAGATGAGTGCCTGGTACCTCTTTAGCGCTTTGGGTTTTTACCCGGTGGCACCGGCGTCGGGAGAATATGCAATCGGCAGCCCGCTGGTGAAGTCGGCAACCATCCGCCTGGAGAATGGAAAACAGTTCACGATCGAAGCAAAAAACCAGAGCAAGGAAAACATGTACGTGCAGCAGGTTAGTCTGAATGGTGTGGCGTTAACAAAACCGGTTTTGCTTCACCGTGACTTGATGAAAGGAGGGAAGCTGGTATTTGTGATGGGAGCAGAGCCGAATAAGACCTTGTTCACTAAATCAAACTAATATGCATTTGAAGCTCTTCCTTCTGCTGATGCTGGCGGTTAATGCTGGCACATCGGCCCAAACTCCTTTCGCTAATTTTCTAAAAACATACGCGGAAACCAAAGGCGTAGAGGTGGAACAGGAGAACATTAACACGCCGAGCATGCCGGATAAACCCCTGGTCATTTATGCCTCCATGAAGACTGTTACGATAGATGATGAATATCCCAAAGTTTTAAAAGCGTTCAGACGCAACCTGGAGAACTTGTTGGCCAAAAGCTACACCCTCGTTTCGTTCACGAAAGATGCCGACAACGAAGACATCAACAAGGTATATAAATTTATCAAATACAGTACCGTGGAATTGCTGCATTATCAAAAAGAGGAGGACCAGGTTACACTTCATGTATTTGAAATGGTATTTAAAAACATGAAGGAGGAAGAGTTGAAAAGAATGCCGCTGACAATTAACATAAACCAACGGTCAGGTACACAGCCAATGAAATTCGATTTTTTCCCGGTGCAAATGGGGAATGGAGCCAATGTGGCCCTTCCAAAAACCGATACGACAATTCGGACCGGTCACGGTCCCTTCAATGAAGATGGCCCCTCCGGTTTGCCCGGCCGTGACGACGAGCAGGAATGAACGGTGCGGGTTCATGAGGGATCGTGGATTAAAATAAAAAGAAGGTGACGATGATAACAATGATTGTGAACAAAACAACAGGATGGACACCGGCTTACGTAATAGCCATTGTCATGGCGGTCTCCTGTTCGCCGGCAACAAACAGAATGGGAAAAAGTGCAGTCGTGCCGGCAACTGCAATGGCCCAAACAACAAGCCAAGACCTTTGTGGCCGCACGGTGCGCTACTACATAGAACAGGTGCACATTACAAATGGTGACGGAAGTGAAAACGAGGTTTCTGTCAGTGGAATGTTGACATTGGACCCAATGGCTAGAAAGATTACAAATACCCGGGGAGAGGAAAAAAGAGAAAGCACAGAGGAGCTAAACCTGGTACATTGTAGCCTCAATGGTGATATGCAAAGCGGCGAAGCGCTTTATGAGGTTGTAGAAAGTGTTGAGCAGGAAAACGGAAATACAACGATACAGCGGACCAATCTAAAGGTAGAAGTGCTAAATGGGGTGATTAATCTGTTGGTTACTGCGGAGAATAAGGCTGGCGGAGTGAAAATGACAGCCACCCGATGGGAAGTCGTGAATTGAAAAGCATTAAAATTGCAATACACTTACCTGTTGTAGATAGGACATTGGCTTTTTTTGAGTTGAAGGCGAGTTAAATGAAAATCAAAAGCTGATTAAGGTAATAAACAACAAAACGTATGAAGGTCAAAATTGCATTCTATAGTCTGCTGGCAATAGTAATTGCCTCCTGTGCCAACAAAACAGTGCCGCAAGCCGATGGTAAACAAACTTCTGGCAATCCCATTTTCCCCGGCTGGTACGCCGATCCCGAAGCGATCCTGATCAAGGACAGGGTCTGGATCTACCCGACGTATTCAGCGCCATACAGAAAGCAGGTGTTCATGGACGCCTTTTCCAGCAAAGATCTTGTCAACTGGACAAAGCACGAACGGATCGTAGATACCGCCAGTGTAAAATGGGCCTACATGGCTATGTGGGCGCCCTGTCTGGTGCAAAAGGATAACAAATACTTTCTTTTCTTCTCTGCCAATGATATTCAAAGTGCCGCCCGCAAAAAAGCAGGTGGTGATGCGAATGCGGTAGATGATACGCTTGGCGGCATTGGCATTGCCGTTGCCGACAAGCCAGAAGGACCTTTCAAAGACTATTTAGGGAAGCCCCTGATCAACCAGTATTACAACGGTGCCCAACCCATCGACCAATTTGTATTCCAGGATGTGGATGGACAGTACTACATCATCTACGGTGGCTGGGGCCATTGCAACATCGGGAAACTGAACAAAGACTTCACGGGCCTTGTGCCTTTTGAAGACGGGAACCTGGTGAAAGAGATCACGCCCAAAGATTACGTGGAAGGCCCGGTGATGTTCCGCAAGAATAACAAGTATTATTTCATGTGGTCCGAAGGTGGCTGGACCGGACCTAATTACCGCGTAGCCTATGCCATCGCCGACTCTCCCATGGGACCTTTTGAGCGCATTGGCACCATCCTGCAGCAAGATCCTTCTGTCGCTACCGGTGCTGGCCACCACTCGGTGCTTCAAATGCCGGGTAAAGACGAATGGTACATTGTTTACCACCGTCGCCCCCTTGGCGAAACCGATGGCAACCACCGCGTAGTTTGCATCGACAAAATGGAGTTCGATGAAAAGGGATTTATCAAACCTGTTAAGATTACATTTGAAGGCGTGCAGAAGCGGAAATAGGAGGTAGGCTACGAAAACGGCCCACTCCCGTTTCAATGTCACCCCTTTTCCTGCAGGCCGGTGTTTCCTGCAGTTCAAGATCAAAAGTCAGCCGTTTCATAAATTAGTAACAGGCTATTTCGCTATGAATTCCGAACTTCTGAGAAGAAGGGAAACAGGAGCCGGTGCTGCAGACTGAAACAAAGATGTATCAAGGCAGAACTTCTTCTTCTCCTTCTTCCGCCTCACCTCTTTTTGTATAGATGGCGATAGCACCACCGGGTGCGCCACGGAAAAGGACAGACGGAGTTTTCATTACCTTGATCATTGTAATATCCGCTACCGGCAATACATTCAGGTAGCCAGGACCCATACGCATTTCATCAACAAAAACGGCGGCGGGACTGTAAGGGATGAAGGGTGCAGCCACATTGCGATTGTTGTACACCCCTAAGCCTGCCACAAGGCCCTGCAGCCAGTTCAGTACATCGAGGTAAGAAACTGCGCCGGAAGCAGCAGTATCATTTTCAGGGTCGAAATGATCACCATCCGGAAAGCTGAATAAGCCGGTAGTGTATTTTTTTATACCGTTCAGCTTCGCGGCCTGGTATGGGTCTGTATACCTGCGTAAAGGCGGCGATGCTGATCAGAAGGAATAGCATTGTAAGTAACTTTTGTTTCATGTTTTTTGGAAGGAAACAAGCCAGATTCGGTCTGCATTTTTTAGTATTTATAGAAAAAGAATAATGCCCGAAAGGGGTAAGGAATTGTTTGTTTTTCGCTATGTTTTGCAATGGGGTAATACAACCGCACCAAGAATTTTTTTCTTTTTTGGAGGTTACTCACGGCTGCAGTTTAAACCTTGTATATAACCGTCTTCTGCGGGGTAAATCCTGGAGAGGGAGAGAGCAGTTGTAATCTTAGCAGCATCAACTGGACGGTATTGTTCTGAACCGCGAAGATTTTTAAGAAGTTTGTTCTATTGCCAACGCAAATCAAACCTTTATGCACACAACAAATGATCCCCGGCTGATCTCGTATCAAACCATACGGAAAACCATCGGCTGGCTGGGCATTTTGCTGCCTGCAGCCATGATTGTGGGAAATGCTGTCTTTGGCCATTGCTATACCATTCAAAGTTCCGTGAGCCATTATTATTATACCCTCACAGGAAATTTGTTTACCGGTATTCTTTGCGCAGTAGCTCTTTTTCTGATTGCCTACAAAGGCTACAATCGGCTGGACCAGTTGGCAAGTTCAATAGCAGGAGGTTTGGCCCTGCTGATTGCACTTTTTCCAACCAATATGGAAACGCTGGCTGCATTGGGCACCGACAAATCAAACTGTATAATTTTCAACTTACCCGCCAATACGCTGCGGAATGCGGTGCACTATGTTAGCGCCGGGTTGTTCTTTCTTACGTTGGCATTTATATCCTGGGTTCTATTTACAAAGGGTGAAGCCCATCCGACACATGAAAAACAGTTGCGCAACCGGGTTTACCGCACTTGCAGCATTCTGATCGTGTTGTGCGTGCTCTTGATTGGTGTGTACGGCATATGGGGTAAAAGGGAAGATGCAGTCAGCCGGTTTAAGCCTGTCTTTTTCCTGGAATGGATTGCGTTGCTGGCCTTTGGTACTTCGTGGCTGGTAAAAGGAGAATTGCTGTTGAAAGACAAGCATTACCGATAAATACGCAAAGCAAATCAACAGTCCGTGTGAGAATGTTTTCACACGGTGTTTTGTGCCAGTTGCAACAGAAAATTCATCGTACGGTTTCCACCCTGGCATGATACAGGCAGGTGGCCAGGTTGATTTCTTCTTCCGTGCAGGTGCAGGTTATGCGCCTCTTGATAAAATCGGTATGAATGGGTCTTTTATAGAGGATATGCTTAAAGCTCCACAGTTTTAAAATGGAAGGGAAGGCGATGGTTACTTTCATACATAAAGCCTGTTTTCATTTTATGGGCAGGACGGCGGCAACTGGCTTTTCATCACGATCAACAGTAAAATACGCAAGCTGTTTAAGGGCTGCAAGCCGTTTTCAAAAAATTGATTTCGTTCTATTGTAAACGATGGCAGGCTATGAATATTGCGGCGACACCGCAAAAACATCTTTTCAAACGGCTTAAAAAAATGTATATTGTCAATAGCGTTGCTGGTAGATGTGGAAGATTTTCTGAACGCCTAACTGCACGATATGGATACGCAAAAAGACACAACTGAACTCAATGCGCCCAAACGCTCCAATGCCGATTATTTGGGCCCTTCCCGCTGGGAGTCGGTAAGTCACTTCAAAACGGAACTGAAAAAGAAACCAAAGTACACGGCAAAAGATTTCCTGGGTAAAATGATATGGAACTGGGTTTATCATTATGTAAAAAGCCGGTTCGGGAAAAAATACCCCTATCCTGCCTATGGTGCAGGCGATAGTGGCGTGTATGAACTGTCACCGGCAGTTAAGGGTGAAGCGATTCGCATAGCAATTGCCAGCGACTGGGCAACGGACACAGACGAATCGTTTGCCATTGCCGAACGCATGGCCACACATGCCCCGCATTTTACCATTCATGTTGGCGACACTTATTATGTTGGTGCGCCACACGAAGTGCGGAGCAACTTTACCGATGAGGGTGCACCCTGGCCCAAAGGCAGTGCCGGAAGTTTTGCAGTACTGGGTAATCATGAAATGTATGCCAAGGGCGATGCCTTCTTTAAAACCCTGCTACCGGCAATGGGTATACGAAATAGCGATGGCCGGTTTGCAGGACAAAAAGCCGGTTATTTTTGCCTGGATACAAAATACTGGCGTATCCTGGGCCTTGACACCGGTTACCATTCGGTAGGCAAACCAATCCTGGAGTTCCTGCCTTTTTTCAAACCGGATTGCAAGTTTGATGATAAGCTGATGGACTGGCTAAAGGATACAGTGCACCTTGGTGATGCCAATGATAAAAGAGGCATCGTGGTACTGACGCATCACCAGTTTATCAGCGCATTCAACAAAGAATCGGAGTATATGAAACCGGCATCGCAGCTTGGTTCAATATTGGGTAAAGAGCGGAAGATTCTTTGGCTTTGGGGGCATGAGCATAAGCTGAGTTTTTTTGCCAAAACGCAGTTGAAGGACAGCCCGCAGGTGTATGGCCGCTGTATTGGTTTTGGTGGGACTCCCGTAGAAATTGATGGCAAGAGTTTCCAGGTAAGCAACAAATTGAAGGGGTATGATAAACTGGTGGCTGTTGACCGCCGACGTAACAAAAAGGTAGAGGATGTGGAAGTGGGTTTTAACGGTTATGCCGTGATGAAATTAAAGGACGATGTGCTGACAATTGAATACCACGACAGCGATGCCAGTGATAAGGATAATCCAGGGCCGCTGGTGGTGGAAACCTGGAAGGCAGATACAGCAACCGGAGAAATCCTGGGAATCATCACCGAATGCAAAAAGGGTTTGCTCACGTTTGCTGATGGGCAAACACTGGAAGATGCGGTGATGAGGTAAGAAGGTTTAGGTTAAGATTGAGAGTGGGCCAGTGTTGGTTGGGGCATACTCCTGGCATGTCCTTCGGAAACACAGTGCAACCCAATTGTAATTGGCAAGAGGATTTGTTTGATGGTTTCCGTGATAGTGGATAAAACTATATTTGGTGAATTCCTTTTAATGCAATGTGAAACTTGTTTTCCTTTCCTTTGGTCATCGCTCTTTTTCAACAACTCCGTATCTTACACTAACATGAAAAATATAAAAGTTGCCACTGCCCAATTTGAAAACAGGAGCGGTGATAAAGCCTATAATCTCCAGGTCATCGACCAGTTAAGTAACCGTGCAGCCGCAGAAGGCGCCAATGTGATTGCCTTTCATGAGTGCTCCATTACCGGTTATTCGTTTGCCCGTAAGTTGTCGAAAGAAGAATTACTGGCCGTAGCCGAACCTGTACCGGACGGCGAAAGCGTACAGCAACTGATCCGCATTGCGCAAAAAAATAAGATCGCCATTCTTGCCGGGTTGTTTGAAAGGGATGCTGAAGACAAAATCTACAAATGTTATGTATGCGTAGATGAAAATGGCTTTGTGGCCAAATACCACAAACTGCATCCTTTTATCAACCCGCACATTACACCCGGCAACAGCTATTGTGTATTTGATCTTCATGGCTGGAAGTGTGGCATCCTGATCTGCTATGACAACAACATCATCGAAAATGTAAGGGCCACGGTACTCTTGGGGGCAGATATCATCTTTATGCCGCATGTTACCATGTGTACACCCTCCACCCGCCCCGGTGCCGGTTTTGTAGACCCAAAGCTCTGGGAGGCCCGTGAAACGGATCCTACCTCTTTGCGCATAGAGTTTGATGGTTTGAAAGGTCGCGAGTGGTTGATGAAATGGCTGCCGGCAAGAGCGTATGACAATGCTGTTTACGCGGTGTTCTCCAATCCTATCGGCATGGATGATGACCAGTTAAAGAATGGCTGCTCCATGATCCTGGATCCATTTGGTGATGTGATTGCCGAATGCCGCAAACTGGACAATGATATTGCCATCGCCACGGTCACCCCGGAAAAATTAACTCTGGCAGGCGGTTATCGTTATCGCAAAGCCCGGCGCCCCAACCTGTACGGGGAGATTATCAGTCAGCCGCATGTACCTGAACAGAAGGTGGTTTGGCTGCACAAAACCGAAAATACTGAACAGCAGAGCCAAAAGGAAACCCCTGTGGAAACAGGGGTTGTTTAAAAAATCAATTTTCTGCTATATGAGAACTTTAAATTAATTCATTTTATTCAGAAAAAGAATAACGGGGGATTTGTGATCATTCTTTTTTTTACCGAATCACGTTTCCGGCAAAATTAATATCTTAACCTCCTTCACGTGAACCTTCAAACGCTATTGACATGATGAAAAATGTGCTTCTGACTTTTTGTTTATTTATGGTTATAGCGGGATGCTGGGCGCAGACCTCCAAGCCATTGCCTGTTGCCATTATTCCCGAACCGGTTTCCGTACAAACCAAATCCGGAACATTCGTGCTGCCAAAAACTGTCGCCATCCAGGCGCCAACAGGCGAAGCGATGGGAGCTACGGTCGCTTTCCTAAAGGAGCGACTCTCTGTACCCACAGGCTACAAAGTCACCGTGGCATCATCTGCTCCCGCAGCTGCCATTAAATTACTGCTCAATCAAACGGCTGATCCCGGGATTGGCGATGAAGGGTATCGCCTGTCCGTTACACCCAAAGCAGTAAGCATCAAAGCCAACAAGCCTGCAGGCCTTTTTTATGGGGTGCAAACGTTATTGCAGCTTTTCCCAAAAGATATTGAGAACGATACGCTGCAGGCAGGTGTACGATGGGAAGCGCCGGCAGTGGAGATCACCGATTACCCGCGGTTTGGCTGGCGGGGTTTAATGTTTGATGTAAGCCGGCATTTTTTCACGAAAGAGCAGGTGAAAGATTTTATCGACAACATGGTACGTTACAAATACAATCTACTGCACTGGCACCTCACAGACGACGAAGGCTGGCGCATCGAGATTGAAGGTCTTCCAAACCTGACAAAAGTGGGTGCGTGGAATGTGAAAAAAGAGGGCTATTTCGGAACCTTCTCCCCACCGGCGCCCGATGAACCCCGTAATTATGGCGGCTTCTACACACAGGATGATATCCGGGAGGTGGTGCAATACGCCAAGGATCGTTTCGTAGATGTGTTGCCCGAGATTGACGTACCGGGACATAGCCTGGCCGCTATTGTTGCCTATCCCGAATTGTCGTGCACAGAAGGTGCCGATAAATACGTAGTACGTTCAGGTGAACCCATCATGGATTGGAGCCGCGGTGCGCCGCCGATTGCTTTAGTGGATAACACGCTTTGCCCGGCCAATGAAAAGGTGTATGAATTCATGGATAAGGTGGTAACGCAGGTGGCGCAGTTGTTTCCCTTTGAATACATTCACCTTGGTGGTGATGAAGCGCCGCACAACTTTTGGGAAAAGAACCCACAGGTAAAGGCCCTGATGGAAAGGGAAGGATTAAAAACCATTCCGCAGGTGCAGGAATATTTTACCCGCCGGGTAGAAAAAATTGTTGCTTCAAAGGGAAAAAAATTAATTGGCTGGGATGAAATCCTGGAAGGTGGCGACCTGCCGAAATCTACTGCTGTGATGAGCTGGCGGGGTATGAAGCACGGCATTGAGGCGGCGAAGAAAGGCCATGAAGTGGTAATGAGTCCAACCACGTATGCCTATCTCGATTATATGCAGGGTGATCCGATCGTTGAGCCCCGTATCTATGCATCGCTCCGTTTAAGCAAAGCTTATGAGTTTGACCCGCTGCCGGAAGGCGTGGATAAAAAATACATCAAGGGCGGACAAGGTAATCTTTGGACAGAGCAGGTGTATAATATGCGGCATGCGGAGTACATGGTTTGGCCAAGAGGATGGGCGCTGGCCGAGTCGCTGTGGTCACCAAAGGAAAAAAAGAACTGGAAGGATTTCTTTGGCCGTGTGGAGAAACATTTTGCCCGCTTTGATGAAGCTGACATCAAGTATGCACCATCGGTGTATGATCCCATTTTTAAAGCCACCCGCGGAAGCGATAGTACGCTCCGGATTGAGCTGGCAACAGAAGTGGACGACCTGTCAATTCACTATTCATTCGACAATACCTTTCCGGATCACCATTCTCCAAAATATACCGGTGTGTTGACGCCGCCGAAAGATGCGGTGCAGCTGAAAGTAGTGACCTACCGCGGCCGGGAGCAGATGGGCCGTGTGATAGCAATGCCCATCGAGGAGTTGAAGAAGCGTGCCGATACGAAGCGGAATTATGAATAGTTGCTTTACTGCTAACGTTTTTAAAGCCATCCGGTACTGGGTGGCTTTTTTATTCATCGTGCCTGCAGTTTTGCAATACCTGTGTTTGCGCAGGCAGAAACAAACATTTTCGCAAGCCAGTTTTGATCTATCTTTTCCTGCTTGAACAGGCTTTTATTGAATGCTACTGTTTTAGTACCTTAACTGCCAACGCTGCCGGTATGAAAAAGCTTCTTTTTATTAGCTGCCTGTTTTTGTTTTCAGGATCACTGATTGCCCAGAAAAAGTACGAGGCCAGTTGGGCGTCACTTGACACCCGGCCTGTGCCGCAATGGTTCACCGATGCCAAATTCGGCATCTTTATTCACTGGGGTTTGTACTCGGTGCCGGCATGGGCGCCTACCGGAAAAGAATGGCCGCTGTACTCCAAATATGCTGAATGGTACTGGTACCGGCTGCAAAGCGACAGTTCAAAAGTGGGTGATGCGTATCGTGCCTTTCATACAAAAACCTACGGAGCACAAGCCCGTTACCAAGATTTTGTTAAAGACTTCAAAGCCGAATTGTTTAAGCCGGACCAGTGGGCTGACCTGTTCGCACAATCCGGTGCAAAATATGTTGTGCTTACCTCCAAGCACCACGAGGGATTTGCCCTCTGGCCCAGCAAGCAGGCCCCGAACTGGAATGCGGTGGATGTAGGTCCGCGCCGCGACCTTGCGGGTGACCTTTCAAATGCAGTCAAGTCAAAGGGACTGAAGATGGGCTATTATTTTTCGCTTTATGAATGGTATAACCCAATCTACCGGACAGATGTAAACCGGTATGTAGATGAGCACATGATGCCGCAGTTAAAAGACCTGGTGATGCGGTACCATCCCGACATTGTATGGCCCGATGGCGAGTGGGAGCATCCCAGTAAGGTTTGGCGGAGCGAAGAATTCCTGTCCTGGCTGTACAATGAAAGCCCGGTGAAAGAAACCGTAGCGGTGAATGATCGCTGGGGCAAAGAAACCCGCAGCAAACATGGAGGTTATTACACGACAGAGTACGACCTGGTACATGATATTGTCAACAAAGACACGAAAATTGCAAAGCCATGGGAGGAATGTCGGGGCATTGGAAGTTCGTTTGGTTATAACCGGGCTGAAAGTCTTGTTGATTATGCCAGTTCCGCTTCGCTGGTGCACCTGCTGATTGAAAAGGTGGCAAGGGGTGGCAACCTGCTGCTTGATGTTGGCCCTGCAGCGGATGGCACTATACCGCTGATCATGCAACAGCGACTGTTGGATATTGGCGCCTGGCTCAAAATAAATGGTGAAGCAATTTATGGTACCACTTCCTGGGAGGCTGCGCCGGTTATTGGTAATGAAACAACTCGTTATTTTACAAGGAAAGGCAATGATCTTTACCTGCTCTGCACAACCTATCCGAAAGAGTCTATCGTTGTTGAAAAGGTCGGCAGGCCAAAGCGAGTAACCTTGTTAGGTACCGGTGCTGCCATGCAAACAAAAAGTACTGATGGAAAAACAGTGATTACCCCGCCTTTGCTTCCTGGTAATATTGCCGGTCAACACGCATGGGTTTTTAAGCTGGAAGGTGTGCTGTAAAAGATGAACAGTTGAAAACAATTCTGAAGTGTTGACTTGTTTTTCTTCCTTGAATAACCATATGCTATGCGCCACATTCAAAAACGTTAATAAACCCATTTTCGGTTATGCGAAAACTGATCCCTTTACTTATTGTCCTGCTGCTGGTTGTTTCCTATTTCACCAAGCCTGCTGATAAAACCTGCATTATAGAAGGAGTGAAAGCTGTTTGGGGTGACGCTATGCCTGATGTGGAAAAATACCCGGTGTATTTTGAACAGTTTATGAACCTGAACAGCCCAAAGGTAACCGTAAAGGATTGGGTATTTGTAAAGCAGGTGCAATACAAATTACAAAACGAACAAAAGACAGTGGGTTATGGTGCGTTTCAAAACTTTTTTGCTACAGTGAAACCCATTGAAATAAAAGAAAGCATCCCAGAGATGCCAAAGAAGAAGTAAAAGCAGATAAATAAGGCTTGCCTATTGGGGTCCAAATAATGCCTCCGGTCTTTGGTAAAAAAACCTCCACCGAATTGGATGGAGGTTCTCCAGTTTTATGCCCGAATGAAGGATATGCAATTCTTCTTCAGAGTTATCATGCTTATATGTTCCCTTTCTTTAATTCACTCACCGCAAAATCAGCGGCACGGGCAGTTAATGCCATGTACGTGAGTGATGGGTTTTGTGTAGCCGTAGACGTCATACAGGCACCGTCGGTGACAAATACGTTTTTGCACAGGTGCATCTGGTTCCACTTATTCAGTAGTGATGTTTTGGGATCATGACCCATACGTACGCCACCCATCTCGTGAATGTCCAGTCCCGGTGCTTGTTTGGAGTCATTGGTTTTGATGTTGGTGAAGCCGGCTTTTTCAAACATTTGGGTCATCTGCTCCAGGTAGTCTTTTACCATTTTTTCATCGTTGTCATCGTAGTCCATTGAAATTTTTAGTTGGGGCATATCCCAATCGTCTTTTTTATTGTCCAGTGCCACATAATTGGATTCTTTTGGAATGGTTTCGCCCATCATATGCGAACCTACTTTCCAGGTTTGGATCTTTGGATTCAGCAGGCTTTGTTTTAGCGGCAGTCCAAATCCTTCTTTGCTGCTTTCTACGTTGCGGCTCGCACCGAAACCGGCGGCATATCCACGCAAAAAATCCGTTTCCTGTTTGGCAACATTGCGGAAGCGGGGAATATACCCCGAAGTTGGGCGGCGACCTTCCGTCGTCCATTCGCTCAGGCCTTCGTATTCTCCGGAAACGCGGGCCCGGTAGTTGTGAAAAGCCACGTATTTGCCCAGCAACCCATTATCATTGCCCAGACCATTGGGAAAACGGTCTGATTTTGAATTTAGTAAAATAAGGTTGGTGTTCAGCGCAGCGGCATTTACAAAAATCACCTTTGCATAAAAGTCAATGGCATCTTTTGTTTTGTTATCGATCACCCGTACACCGGATGCCCTGCCTTTTTGTTCATCGTACAAAACAGAGTGTACCACCGAATCCGGACGAAGGGTAAGGTTGCCTGTTTTAGCGGCCCAGGGAATGGTGCTGGCATTGGAACTGAAATAACCACCAAAGGGGCATCCCCGTTCGCAGATGGTGCGGTTCAGGCATTTTCCCCGGCCTTGGTCAAAATGGACCTGCTGCGGCTGGGAAAGGTGGGCACAGCGGCCGCTGATCACAAATCGGCCGGGATAGGCTTTTTCCACTGTTTGCTTGAAATGTTTTTCCATGATGTTCAGCGGAAAGCCTGGCAGAGAGTCGCTATCGGGCAGTTGCGGAATGCCATCTTTGTCACCGGCAATACCTGCAAACTTTTCTACATGGCTGTACCAGGGTGCAAGATCCTTGTAACGGATCGGCCAGTCTATGGCAAAACCGTCGCGGGCCGGGCCTTCAAAATCAAAGTCGCTCCAGCGCTGCGTTTGTCGGGCCCACAACAAGGATTTGCCACCCACCTGGTAGCCGCGAATCCAGTCGAATGGTTTTTCCTGTACATAAGGGTGTTCATTGTCCTTGACAAAAAAATGGTCGGTGGCTTCTCCAAATGCATAGCACTTGCTGACAACCGGGTTGGCCTTTGTAACTTCCAGGGGTAACTTTCCCCGGTGCTCAAATTCCCACGGCATTTTAGAGGTGGTAGGGTAATCCTGGATGTGTTTTACATCGCGGCCGCGTTCGAGCACCAGTGTTTTCAGGCCTTTTTCGCAAAACTCTTTGGCGGCCCAGCCACCACTGATGCCGGAGCCAATCACTATCACATCAAACGTTCGGTCTTTGATCGTATCGCTCATAATAGATTATGCTTGAAGAATAACAGTTTTAACCGGTGTGGCACCATGGTAGCGTCCCGGCACCAGTTCATAATGAAAAATGTCGCCCATTACAGGCTTTGATGTCAGGTATCCCTGAATGGTGAGGTTTTTAACCAGTTTGTAAAATGCCAGCACCTCTTCGGGTGCTTCTTTTTTTTCAAGGGCAGTTAACACCTGTGCTCTTTGTGCGGCCGATGCCTTTAAGAAAGTGGTTCCGTGCTTTTCTTTGACCATGCCATCCAGTGCTTTTAATCCATTGCTGAAGGCTTGCTGGTCTTCTTTCTCGTAACAATCATCCAGCATGCGCAGGGCAAAGAGGTGGGCATAGGTATCTTTCGCTCCCGGTGTGGCCGAAGCCGGAATGATCGTTTCGGCCAGTTCGGCCAATGTTTTTTCCTCTTCCAGCGAAACCTTCATGTGCTTCAGGAGGATGGAGGATTTGCTTTCCTGCTGCCTGCAGGAGGGAAGGATAGCTGTACCGGCAGTGATGACAAAAAGATACTTTAAAGCACGTCTGCGTTCCATAATGGATGTTGTGTAAAATGGTTGAAACTTGACCTGATAATAATATATATCAATGAATGTAAGGGTTTTGCTGATATAATTTTGCTGTCATTCTGATGGTTGCTGCAAGCTATTCCAGCACTGTAAAAGAGGATGGTATTTTTTTTACAGAGTCAAATACTTTTTTTGCGCATGGAGCAGCAATTCATTCAATTAGGCTGTCCATAAAAAAAATTGTGGAAAAAACTTTAGAGCTTTTTTTGAAAACATTTTGTTAAATAAAAAATGAGTTCTACCTTTTTTCCGGTTTTCATTCAGCATCTCTTATTCATTTAATTAAAACGATTGTTTATGCACTTCAAGCCAACTGCTCCGCGGTTATGGTTGACAATGTTCCTACTCTTTCTCGGTTCTTTCATTTTTGCACAGCAAAAAAGGGTAACAGGTAAAATTACCGGTGAAGATGGCCGGCCTGTTGCCGGTGCGACGGTAACTGCAAGGGGCACTACAATTTCAACACTCACTGGTGAAGATGGCTCCTTTACCCTAAATGTTCCTGCCAATGTTAACAGGCTGGTTGTGACTTCTGTCGGCTTTGACGCACAGGAAGTTGCCGTTGGCACGGGTGAAAATTTAAACGTTTCCATGCGACAGGCTAATTCAGCCCTGAACGAGGTGGTTGTTACAGGCTACACCTCCCAGCGCCGGAAAGACATTACTGGTTCGGTGGCGGTGGTGAACGTGAACAACATGAAACAAATTCCAACAGGAAACGTTTCGCAAGCCCTGCAGGGACAAGCATCTGGGGTAACAGTACTTTCTTCCGGTCAGCCGGGTGCCGGTGTAAACGTAATGATCCGTGGTATCACCTCCATTGGAAGTGTTGCTCCCTTAGTGATTATCGACGGTACGCCGGGTAGTCTTAACAACCTGAACGTGGATGACATCGAAACCATGCAAGTGCTGAAAGATGCCGGCTCAGCGGCCATCTACGGTGTACGTGGTTCAAACGGTGTAATTGTGGTGACAACCAAAAAAGGACGTGCCGGAAGAGTGAGGGTGAATTATGATGCTTATTACGGCAGACAAATTCCCATCAACAATGGAGAAAATCCCTTCGGTATTGCCAATACCACTGAAACTGCCAATGCTGTTTTCCAATCGTTCAGAAACAGCGGGCTTGCTTTCAACCATAAGCAGTACGGCAATAGTCAAACAGGTCCGGTAATTCCGGATTACCTGATTCCTGCTGGTATTGTGGGTAGCAGTCCCCAAACCGATCCTTCGCGGTATGCCTTGTATGATAACCAAATTACAAGAGCCAATAAGCAGGGTACTGATTGGTTCAACGAGATCTTTGATGCGGCACCTATTCAAAATCATAATCTTTCGTTGGGTACGGCAAGTGACCGGTCAAACTTCTACCTGTCACTGAACTATTTCAACCAGCAGGGTACACTGATGAATACCTACCTGAAACGGTATTCAGCCCGTATTAACACCACTTTTAATATTGGTAACCGGGTTCGCATTGGCGAAAATGCATATTTCTTTTACCGTCAAAGTCCTGGATTTGGCAACCAAAACGAGGGTAACGCCATTTCACACGCTTACCGTCAAAGTCCTATCATTCCGGTTTACGACATCATGGGCAACTTTGCCGGTACGCTGTCTCAGGAGTTGGGTAATGCCCAAAACCCTGTGGCCATTATGGAGCGTACGCGTAATAACAAGAGCAATAACTACCAGGTTTCTGGTAACGTGTTTGGTGAAGTTGACTTCCTTCGGCACTTTATGTTCCGTACCACATTTGGCGGAACCATCGATAATAACTATTACAACTTCTTCAGCTTTACGGCTTACGAAAATGCGGAGAACAACCGGAACCCCAATGCCTTCCAGGAAGGGTTTGGCTATAACAGCAGTTATACCTGGAACAATACAGTAACCTACAACAATGTATTTGCGGAAAAACACAACCTGAAAGTTTTGGTGGGTTCAGAAGCCATCCGTAATTACGGCCGCGGTATCAATGGCCGAAGAGCAGGTTATTTCATAACGAACATAAACAACTTAACGGTTGACCCTTCGTTGTGGACGCTTAATGCCGGCCCTCCCGCTGGTCAGACCACAGCCAACGATTTTGGCCCTTACGAGAATACCTTGTACTCTTTGTTTAGCCGTTTGGATTACAACTTCCAGGATAAATATCTGTTGAGCGGAACAATCCGCCGTGATGGTTCTTCTGTATTTGCAAAAGAAAACCGGTATGGTTGGTTTCCTTCCGTATCTGCAGGCTGGAGAATTTCAAGAGAGGCTTTCTTTCCGCAATCGGGCTGGCTGAACGAATTGAAGCTTCGTGGAAGCTGGGGCGAGCTGGGCTCTATTTCTAATATTAACCCAACCAACGCCTACAGTCTGTATGTACAAAATGCCGGACAAGGCTCCTATGATATAGGCGGTACAAACGGAAGTGGAACCGTTCTTGGTGTTTACGCCAGCCAGATTGGTAACACAGCCACTACCTGGGAAAAAGATATCATTACTAACGTTGGTTTGGATGCCACGCTTTTCCGGAATAAACTGGAGTTCTCGGTTGAATGGTATAAGAAATCAATCAGTGGCCTGTTGTTCCGCAGATTGCCCGATCCAGTTATCCAGGGACCTGCACAGCCGTTTGTAAACGCTGGTGATATCCAGAACACCGGAATCGATGCCCAGTTGCGTTACAACAGCAATATTGGTCGCGACCTGACCTTTAACATAGGACTAAGCTTTACTTCGTATAAGAACGAGGTGGTAGCCCTGCCTGCCGGTAGAAAGTATATCGACTTTGGTAGTGCCGGTTCGGGTCGTATTGGTTCATTTACCCGTATGCAGCCCGGCCAGTCCTTAGGTGCTTTCTATGGCTTCGAAGTATTAGGTCTTTTCCAAAGCATGGATGATGTTGCGAAATCTCCAACGCAGGAGGGAGCAGCACCCGGCCGCCTGAAATTCAGGGATGTTAATCGTGACGGAGTTATTACACAGGACGACAGAACATTCTTTGGTAATCCCAACCCTGATTTTACAGCCGGCTTTAACCTCGGCCTGAACTACAAAGGGTTTGATTTCTCTACTTTCCTGTATGCTTCTGTTGGTAATGATGTTATTAATTATGTTCGCTACTGGAATGATTTTCCGGCTGTATTCAACGGCGCAGTTAGTCGTGAAGCTGCTTTGAATTCAGCTCGCCTGGTAGATGCAAACGGGGCTCCGACAACATTGTACATACGCAATGCGTCTAATGAGCTTGTGCTGAATCCCAACGCAAGAGTTGCTAATGCTGATGCTAAAGTGCCGGTTCTGGAGAGAGCAGCAAATTTCAGCACCAGTACACAGTTCAGTTCATACTACATGGAAGACGGCTCGTTCCTGAAAATGCGTTCGCTGGTTTTAGGCTATACACTTCCGAACAATTCATTAAGAAGATATGGCATTGAAAGGTTGCGCATTTATGTACAGGGTGCCAACCTGTTTACGGCAACCAAGTACACAGGCTTGGATCCGGAGCTGATCAACTCTGATCTGAATAACAATACCAATTTTGGAATTGACTTTGGTAACTACCCGGCCAATCAAAAGAACTTCAACTTTGGGATCAATCTGACATTCTAATTTCTACTAACAACGCTATTATGAAAAGAAGAAAATATATCATTTACCTCCCTGCCTTTGTACTTGCCCTGTTGATTATACAGGCTTGTAAAAAGAACTTTCTCGACAGGCAGCCAATGGGATCATTAAATGAGAACAACCTTGCCAACTCTGTAGGTGTTGAAGGTTTATTGATTGGTGCTTACGCAAAACTTGGTGGTAGCCAGAACTGGGGTTCGGCTCCTTCCAACTGGGTATTTGGCAGTGTGCTGGCCGATGACTCCTATAAAGGATCAACACCTTCTGACCAGCCAGACATTAATCCTCTGGAGAGCTGGGCCTACAATGCCAACAATCCCTACCTCGATCAAAAATGGACGAATAATTACAACGGGATTGGACGGGCCAATGAAACCCTCCGTATGCTGGCAAAAGCAACAGACATATCTGCCGCCAATCAAAGCAGGATCGCCGGTGAGGCCCGTTTTCTTCGTGCCTTTTATCACATGGACCTGAAGCGCATTTTTGGTAATATTCCATTTGTTGATGAAAGTATTACCGTAAGTGCTAATAATACCAATGTTACCAACATAGAAGGCTCGGGTTATGTAAATGCATGGCCTCAGATTGAAGCTGATTTCCAGTATGCAGCCCAAAATTTAGGGGATGCAGGTTATCAAAACCAAGCTGGCCGTGCCAATAAATGGGCGGCAATGGCGTTCCTAGCAAAGGCCTATATCACGCAGGGGAAATATGCAGAGGCAAAGCCCTTGTTCGACCAGGTTATTGCCAATGGAAAAACAGCGAAAGGGGAAGCATACCGCCTTGTGAACTACTTCAGCAACTTCAATCCTGCACAGGACAACAATGCAGAGTCCATCTTCGCTTACCAGGCATCAGTTAATGATGGTTCTGCCACAAACGGTAATTACGGCGATAACCTCAATTTCCCTAATAGTGGCGGTCCTGGCGGATGCTGCGGTTTCTTCAACCCTTCTATAACGCTGGCCAATGCCTTTAAAACGGATGCCAACGGGCTGCCTTTGCTGGACACCTATAACAGCGGAGCCAATGTAGGTGCACCATCCGGGGCTTATGCAGGCACAGTTGACCCACGGTTAGATTTAACGGTTGGCAGACCGGGAGTACCTTATCTCGATTGGGGGCTCCATCCAGGTGCAACCTGGATTCGCGACCCGGGTGTAAATGGTTGGTTCAGTCCGAAAAAAACAGCCTTTGCCAAAAGCCAACAGGGCGCTCTCACATCAAATGAAACGGCTTTCTGGGGGCCTACACAAATGAGTTCCCGTAACGTAGTACTGATGCGTTATGCTGATCTGCTGTTGATGGCTGCTGAAACAGAAATTCAGGCAGCCGGTGGTGATCCTGCCAAGGCGCTGGGTTATGTAAACCAGGTAAGAGCCCGTGCGGCAGATCCAACCGGCTGGGTTTATATGAATAGTGAATATGATGCCGCCACTGCCACATACAAGACCCAGACAACACCGGCCGGCAACTACAACGTGAAGCCATATGCGGCTGGTGCATTTGCTGATAAAGCTTTTGCTATGAAAGCCATCATGCATGAGCGCTTTATTGAACTGGGTCAGGAAGGTCACCGCTTCTTTGATTTACAACGCTGGAATAGGGTTAATCCAGGCATAATGGCTACCATTCTTAATGCCTATGCAACTGTTGAAAAGACACGTCCCGGTTTCTTTGCTATCAATCCTACTGCAACATTTACCGCAAATAAAAACGAAATCCTGCCACTGCCGCAAGGCCAGATCGATCAGGCAAACTCTTATGGTCCCCAGGTGCTGAAGCAAAACCCAGGCTACCAATAAGCTAGACTTGATAAATCTTACGTAAAAAGAGGCAGCTTGAATGCTGCCTCTTTTTTATTTTCCTATATTAGTTATCCATCTGAAACACCTATACATGCTGCTATTCCGAAGATTGCCCCTGTTATTGGTTCCTTTATTTGTTTGCCTGCTTTCCTGTAAAAGCAAAACAACCCTTTTTCAACGGGTGTCCTCCGACCATTCGGGTATTCATTTCAACAACCGCATTACTGAAAGCGATTCTCTCAACCCGATTGACGTTACCAACATTTACAACGGTGGTGGTGTGGGTATCGGCGATTTCAACAATGATGGCTTGCAGGATATCTACTTCACCGGCAATGTTGTGCCTAACAAGCTTTACCTGAACAAGGGTAGCATGGAATTTACCGACATCACCAAAGAAGCCGGGGTGGATGGCATGGGGCGTTGGAGCAGGGGTGTAGCGGTTGTGGACATCAACAATGATGGCTGGCAGGACTTATATGTATGCGCCTCAATGGCAGGTGATCCGCTACAACGACAAAACCTGCTGTATGTCAACCAAGGTATTGGTAACAACAAGATGCCGGCCTTTAAGGAAATGGCCGCAGAATATGGGCTCAACGATACCACCCATTCCACCATGGCTGCTTTTTTCGACTACGACAATGATGGCGATTTGGATATGTACCTCGTGGTCAATCAGGTGCTGAATCATGATATTCCTTCCAACTTCCGTCCGAAAATCAGTGATGGATCACATCCGAGCACCGGGCGGTTATATCGCAACGACTGGAATGAAAATCTTCGCCACGGTGTTTTTACCAATGTTTCTCATGAAGCTGGCGTCACCATGGAAGGCTATGGCCATGGTGTGAGCATTGCCGATTTCAACTTGGACGGATGGAAAGACATTTTTGTGACCAATGATTTTATCTCCAATGATCTGCTGTACATCAACAACGGCGATGGTACATTCACGGATAAGGCCACTTCGTATTTCAAACATACGTCTGCCAATGGCATGGGACAGGACGTGATTGATATTAACAATGATGGCCTTTCGGATGTGGTGGAACTGGATATGAATCCTGAGGATAATTACCGCAAAAAGATGATGATGGGGCCCAACAGTTACCAGTTGTACCTGAACAGTGATTGGTATGGTTACCAGTATCAGTATGTCCGCAATACTTTGCAACTGAATATGGGTCCAAGGGTGCTGGCAGGCGATTCAATCGGCGATCCGGTATTCAGCGATATTGGTTTTTTTGCGGGGATTGCCGAAACCGACTGGAGCTGGACTCCGCTGGTGACCGATTTTGACAACGACGGCTTCCGGGATATTTACATCACCAACGGATTCCCGAAAGATGTGACCGATCATGATTTTATTGCCTTCCGGAAAGAATCCTTCAGTATCGCCAGCAAAGACTTTACGCTCAAACAAATTCCGGAGGTAAAGCTGAACAATTACGGCTACCGCAACAACGGGAATCTCACCTTTTCCAATGTTACCACTGACTGGGGCCTGACGGAGCCGACATTTTCCAATGGTGCTGCTTATGCAGACCTTGATAACGATGGCGATATGGACATGGTGGTGAACAACATCAACGATGAAGCGTTGCTGTACGAGAACACCGCCATGCAAAAAGACGAGAAGCCGGGTTTTCTTACCATAAAGCTGGAAGGTGATGGGCAGAACAGGAGTGGTCTTGGTGCCTGGGTTGAAATCTATTATGGTGACAAAAAGCAGGTGTATGAACAAACGCCTTACAGGGGTTATCTCTCATCCATCCAGTTAAACCCGCATTTTGGATTGGGGACCACTACCAAACTGGATTCGGTCATTGTAAAGTGGCCGCAGGGCAAACGGCAAAAGCTGGTGAATGTGCCGGCAGGGCAAACACTGGTTGTATCCTTAAAAAACGCTACGGAAACGTACAACTGGAACAGCGACAGCGTGACGCCACATACCTTGCTTGCCGATATCACGGATTCACTTGGTATTGACTATAAGCACAACCAGAACGATTTTGTTGATTTCAATATTCAGCGCCTGTTGCCGCACAAGTTCTCCGAGTTTGGTCCGGCCATTACTGTTGGCGATATAAACGGAGATGGCCTTGATGATATGGTGGTAGGAGGAAACTACACAACACCTGCGGCATTGCTCCTGCAACAGGCCAATGGCAGGTTCCTGAAAAAACCGCTTTCAAAACCCGATAGTACCAAGCCCTGGACCGATATGGGATTGGCACTTTTTGATGCTGATGGCGATGGTGATCTCGATCTTTATACGGCAAGAGGCGGTTATGAAGCCGAGCCCAATCATTCGGTTTACCAGGATGTGTTGTGGATCAACAATGGCAGCGGAATATTTGCCGAGTATATGTCCGCATTGCCGAAGCTTCTGGGTAGCAAGTCGAGTGTGCGTACCATTGATTACGATAAAGATGGTGATCTTGATCTCTTCCTTGCCGGCAGGGTGGAGCCCTGGCATTATCCCAAGCCGGTGGCAAGTACCATCCTGCGGAACGACAGCAAGGCTGGCAATGTTTCGTTTACCGATGTAACGGTTTCCGTTGCTCCTTTTCTTGCGCAAGCCGGACTGGTATGCGATGCCGTGACAACGGATTTCGATAGCGATGGCTGGCCCGACCTGGTGCTGGCCGGTGAATGGATGCCGGTACGATTCCTGAAAAATGAAAAAGGTGTTTTTAAAGAAGTGACGGCAACCGGTGTCGAAGGCCACCTGGGCTGGTGGAACTCTATTTTACCCGGCGACTTTGACAACGATGGCGATATGGATTACGTGGTAAGCAACCTGGGACTGAATTCATTTTACCGGGCATCAGCCAAAGAGCCGGTTCGCATTTACGCCAAGGATTTTGATGGAAATGGCAGCTATGATGCCGTTCCAACCCTGTACCTGCCCTGGTCGAATGAAAACCCGCAGCGGAAAGAATTTGTGGCCCATACCCGCGATGATATGGCCAAGCAAATGATCTCCATAAAGTCAAAATTTCAAAACTACAAGACCTATGCAAATGCAAGCTTTCAGGAGATGATGAAGCCGCAGGAACTGGAGGGCGCCCTGCAATTGCAGGCCAACGAATTCAGGCATAGCCTGATAAAAAACAACGGCGCCGGGAAGTTTGAACTGATACCGTTGCCGGTAAGCGTTCAGGCTTTTTGTTTGAACGGGATGGTAGCCGAAGATGTGGATGGCGACGGCGCCCTGGACGTTGTTGCTGCCGGCAACGATTACGGAACAGAGCCCAGTGTGGGTCGATATGACGCCTGCAATGGTCTGGTGCTGAAAGGCAATGGCAAAGGAGGGTTTACACCATTGACGATTTTGCAAAGCGGCCTGTTTATCCCCGGCAATGGCAAAGCCCTGGTCAAACTGAAGAATGCATCCGGTCAAACCCTTCTTGCAGCCAGCGAAAACAGGGGACCCTTAAAAGCCTTTCTGGTGAAAACAAAGGCAACGGTTATCCCGCTGCAGGACGGAGATGCCAGTGTGGTATTGCATTTTAAAAATGGCAGCAGGCAAAAACAAGAGTTAGGCTCGGGTGCTTCGTTTCTTTCGCAGTCAGGCCGTTTTGTAAATGCAGGGCGCCAGGTGGTCTATGCCGAAGTGGTGGATCGCCAGGGAAAGATGCGTCGAATTGAGGTGGCGGAAAACGGCCTGACCAAACGATGAGTTCCCTGGCTTCCTTGTTCCTGCGGATGCTTACCCTGCGTTTTACCGCAGTTGCAGAACTCGTTACGTTGTTGGCTGTAGTATTGATCTCCTGCGAGGATGATCCCCGCAATGCATCGCATGCTTCAGTGCCGTTGGAAAGTATTCGTAAAGGCAAGAGGCTGGCTGCTACATACTGCGGGTCCTGCCACATGCTGCCCGATCCTTCATCACTTGACGCAAAGACCTGGGCGCAAGGTGTGCTGCCGCAGATGGGTCCGCGGCTGGGAATCTTCGAACATAATTACAGGGATTATCCTTCTTACCGCCGCGACCCCAGTCTGCCCCCTGATTTTTACCCGGCAGAACCCGTGATCAAAGCGGAAGACTGGCAGCACATCATCAACTACTACACCGCTACGTCACCCGATTCACTGGAAGGGGAAAAGCGGGAAAAGCCGATAAAAACTTCATTGTCCCTCTTTTCTGTACAAAGGTCATCCTTCTTTTACCCGAATGCCACGACGTCATTTCTCAGGATCGCTCCAAAGCCTTTGCCGCATGCTCTTGTTATGAGTGATGTGATACGACAGGCCACCTATTTTTTCAACAGCCGGTTAGATGTGACAGATTCGGTGCACAACAGCGGACCGGCGGTTGATATGCTGTTTTTTGACAGCAGTATTTTCGCCTGTACTATCGGTGAACTGAATCCCAACAACGGGCGACAAGGTAAAGGGGATATGATCTCTTTCCGGAATGGCAAATGGCACAGAGGATCCGCCATACTGGATAGTCTGCAGAGGCCTGTGCAGATTGCTGTAGCAGACTTCAACAATGATGGCAAAACTGATTACCTGGTGTGTGAGTTTGGTTTTTTAACGGGTGCGTTGTCCTGGATGGAGGCAGGTGAGAATGGTCGCTTTACGCGACACGTATTACGGCCGTTGCCGGGATCGATCAAGGCGTATGTTACTGACTGGAACAAGGATGGCCTGCAGGACATTTGCGTGTTGTTTGCACAGGGTGACGAAAGTATTTTTCTTTTCACCAACAAGGGCGGCGGCCGGTTTGATGAAAGGCGGTTGCTGACCTTTCCGCCGGTTAATGGTTCGTCCTATTTCGAGTTGGCCGACATGAACAAAGACGGGCATCCCGATATTGTGTACACCTGCGGCGACAATGCCGATTATTCTCTTATCATGAAGCCTTACCACGGTGTGTATGTTTTCCTCAATGATGGTGGTAACAATTTCCGGCAGGACTACTTTTTTCCAATCAACGGCTGCTACAAAGCCATCGCCCGTGATTTTGACGACGATGGCGACCTGGATCTCGCCACCATCTCTTTTTTTGCTGACTACACCCTGCAGCCGGAAGAGGGTTTTGTCTATCTGCAAAACGATGGCAACCTGCGGTTTACACCCTTTTCACTTCCTGAAACAAAAGCCGGCCGATGGCTCACCATGGATGCAGGCGATATCGATGGCGATGGCCGCCTGGACCTGGTGCTGGGCAATTTTTTTATGGGTCCGAATCTCAGGCCTTCAAAAGAAGACTGGTCAAAAGCACCGCCTTTTCTGGTGCTGCGGAACACAGGAAAGCTGCCATAAGTTGCCATTTGTCTTCCAGAAAACCTGTTGCGGTAGTGAATTTCCTGCACAAGGTTTCTGCCTGCGGAAGATCAGTCCACGCAATCCGTTGAAAATTGTTGTTTTAGAAAGGTTTCGCTGTATATTTAGATACGATTGCTGATGCTTATGCTGTTAAAGCCACTTGTACTAACAACGTTTCTGATGGCAGTGCTTTTTGTAGTGCCGCAAAACCTGGCTGCGCAGACAGACAGCCAGCTCCCCCGGTTCGGCATGACGCTTTCAAACGGACGCTTTTTTACTGCTGCTGATATCCCCAAGGACAAACCCGTCCTGCTGATTTATTTTGCTCCGGATTGCGATCATTGCCATACCCTGATGAATGCATTTTTCAAAAAGGCATTCTCTTTCAGCAGTGCAGAAGTGATCATGGTCACTTTTACACCCATCAAAGAGGTGGCTGCCTTTGAAAAATCCTTCCAGACGGCCCGCTTTACCCATATCAAAATAGGCTCGGAGGGAAGCTCCCATTATTTACGCCAATTTTATAAATTGCAGAACACACCTTTTGCGGCTTTATACAACAGGGAAGGAAAGTTGGTTGCCAGTTACAGAAAGAACCCCTCGGTAGACAGTTTGCTAAATCAGCTAAAACAATTATAAACACCATCAGGAAAACCGAACAACTTCATGAAAGTCTTGTTATCCTTTTTAACTGCACTTGTCCTTTTATCTGCCTGTCAGCAGCGCAAGGCCGATCCGGCAATCCTCACCGATCAAAACATTCTGCACCGTAACATGGATCAGCTTACGCAGGTCATCATCCATGATATGTTTCCGCCGCCCAATGCCAGTCGCATTTACGCCTATACATCGCTGGCTGCTTACGAGGCTACGCGTTTCCTGCAAAAGGACTATCCTTCACTGACAGCCAATCTTCAGGGCTTTCCCGCCATGCCTGTACCCGAAGAAGGAAAAACCTATAATTACCTGCTGGCAGCCACCCATGCGTTTTTTGCTGTGGCGGAGAATATTACCTTCTCAAAAGATTCGATGCAGGGATATAAGAATGCTTTGTTTGAAGATTTTCGTTCGCTGCTGGATAAAGAAACGTTTGACCGTTCCCTGGAGTTTGGACAGCAAATCGGGCAGCATATCATGGCCAGGGCAAAAAGCGATCATTACAAGGAGACCCGTGGTATGGCAAAGTTCATTGGCAGCAATCAAAAGGGGCAGTGGCGTCCTACGCCGCCGGACTACAACGATGCGGCCGAACCACATTGGGGGAAAATGAAAACGCTGGTGCTGGATTCCGCTGCGCAGATTCGCTGCCCGGCACCGCCGGTCTTTAGCGAGGACACCAACAGTGCGTTTTATAAAACAGCATACGAAGTGTACACCATCGGTGCCAACCTTACCGAAGAGCAGAAGACCATTGCAAAGTACTGGGATGATAATCCTTTTGTAACACAATATTCCGGCCACCTGATGTATGGCAACAAAAAGATCACTCCGGTAGGTCACTGGATCGGGATCACGACCATTGCTGCCAAACAAAAAGGAGCCGATGCGCCCAAAACAGCACAGGCATATGCGTTAACAGCTGTTTCTATTTATGATGCTTTTGTTTCATGCTGGAATGATAAATTTCAGTACAATGTTGTGAGGCCGATCACGGTTACGCATGAGGTGATGAGTCGTAACTGGCAGCCTTATTTGCAAACACCTCCTTTCCCGGAACATCCCAGCGGGCACAGTGCCATATCGGCCGCTGCCGCTACAGTGCTCACGGAGCTGTTTGGTGCTTTTCCGTTTGAAGACACCAGCGACTTTGCCTACATCGGCATGAAGCGAAATTTTTCGTCCTTTGAACAGGCGGCGCAGGAGGCATCCATCAGCCGTGTGTATGGCGGCATCCATTACCGAACAGGTGTAGATGCCGGTGCGACGCAGGGCCGTTCGGTAGGGGAATATACCCTGAAAAAACTCCTGTCAGCCGACGGCGGGACCGTAGCCGTAAAATAGTTTTGAAAGCGTGCATCGCCCCGGCAGGTATAGTGCCGGCACGATGCATTTTGCAACCGGCTTGCCATGTATTCGGAAAAAGAAATCACACGATTAAGCAAGTTCCTTAGCCTGATTCTCCGGCATCGACCCCAGACGATCGGCCTGCAGCTTGATGCACAGGGATGGGCATCCGTGGATGAATTGTTGCAAAAGCTTCGCAACAGCCAAAATCCGCTAGACAGGAAAACCCTTGAATATATTGTCGCCACTAACAACAAAAAGCGTTTTGCTTTCAATGAAGACGGTACAAAGATCAGAGCCAGCCAGGGGCACTCCCTGGCGATTGATCTGGGCTACACGCCGGTGCCGCCTCCAAAGGTGTTGTATCATGGCACAGCCATTATCAATACAGAAGCAATTCAAAGAGAAGGCCTGAAGAAAAGAAGCCGTCAGCATGTGCATTTAAGTGCTGACAAAGAAACAGCCCGCACGGTGGGTCAGCGTCATGGAAAACCGATTGTGCTGGAAGTGGATGCCGCTGCCATGCACGCTGATGGGTATACGTTTTTTCTTTCGGCAAACGGCGTGTGGCTGACTGATCATGTACCGCCACAGTACCTGCACTCACCAGCTGAATAAAAATCAGATGGTAGTCCGCACATGCACGCAGTGAATTCCACCCTGTTTTTCTACCTTTCCGTATGTTATTCCTTAAAAAGGTACATCACATCGCCATCATCTGTTCCGATTATCAGCGCTCAAAAGCGTTTTATACTGAAATCCTGGGATTGCGTGTTCTCCGCGAAGTGTACAGGCAGGAGCGGGATTCCTATAAACTGGACCTGATGCTTAGTGAAGATTATATCATTGAGCTGTTTTCCTTTCCGCAACCACCTTCGCGGCCATCCCAGCCCGAAGCGACCGGTCTGCGCCACCTTGCATTTGCGATAGAAAATGTGGAAGAGGCCGTAGCTGCCTTAAAGCAGAAAGGAGTAACGGCGGAGGCTATCCGTACGGATGAATTTACCGGCAAGCGCTTCACCTTCTTTGCAGACCCTGATCATCTGCCCATTGAATTGTACGAAGCATAAAAGCTGCTGAGGAAGAAAACAGTTTGCGTAAATTTAAACCTGTCACAAACAGCAGCATGCAGCAATCCTATGTACTCGGCATTGATATTGGTACCGGCAGTGTAAAAGCAGTGGCATTGGACAGCAAAGGGCAGGTGCTCCATAGCGGCCAGATCTTTTATGCAACAGCCACAAAAACAGAGCAGGACATTGAACTGGTTTGGCAGTCTTTTCAGCAATGCATCCGCGAGGCGGTTTTGACTTTGCAAACGCCCCCTGTGGCCATTGGTCTGAGTAGCGCCATGCACAGCATTATGGCTGTTGATGAAAACGGGCGCCCTTTGACCAAAGCCATCCTGTGGTCCGACACCCGCAGTACAGATATTGCACAAGGATTACGTGGCACCACCTTAGGGGATCAACTTTACCTGGCAACTGGCACACCAGTGCATTCCATGTCGCCCCTGTGTAAGATCCGGTGGTGGAAAGAAAATGATCCCGTGGTTTTTTCAAAAGCCTCTAAATTCATTTCAATCAAAGAAGCTATCTGGTACCGCCTGTTTGGTGAATACGTTATTGACCACTCCCTGGCTACTGCAACAGGAATGTTCAACCACCAGCAATTGCAATGGGATAGTGCCGCACTTTCTTTTGCAGGCATTGTATCCCAACAACTTTCGCACCCGGTACAGGTGACGTATCGAAATAACAGCCTCTCTCCTGATCTGGCTACCTTGCTCGGCTTACCAGCCGGAACTCCCTTCCTGATTGGTGCCAGTGATGGCTGTATGGCCAACCTGGGTAGTCTTTGCCTTTCGCCTGCGGAAGCAGCCATCACGATTGGTACCAGTGCTGCCGTCCGCATTACCACCACCAGCCCGGTGCAAAAGCCGGAACAAATGATCTTCAACTACCTGTTGGAGGAAGGCATTTATGTTTGTGGTGGTGCCATCAATAATGGCGGTAATGTTTTCCAATGGCTGTTGAACAACCTGTTCGCCGGGCATACTTCTGTGAGGACGTACACGGACCTTTTTCACCTGCTTACCTCGGTGCCGGCAGGAAGCAACGGCTTGCTGTTTCTGCCTTACCTGCATGGCGAAAGGGCGCCGATCTGGGATGAACAAAGCTGCGGCGTATATTTTGGCCTGACCGTTCAACACGGTCTTGCGCATATGGCCAGAGCGGCGGCGGAAGGGGTAGGCTTTGCCTTGAAACAGATTCTTTCCATTTTGGAAGAGACCTGCGGTTCTGTACAGCAACTCCGGATCAGCGGAGGGCTGGTAGAGGCAGCGGCAGTAATGCAGCTGCTAGCCGATATTACAGGGAAAGAAGTGGTGGTGCAGCAAACCGAAGATGCTTCGGCCATAGGCGCTGCCATGCTGGTGCTGAAAGCATCAGGTATGATCAAAGACTACAGAACCATTTCATGGGAAAATAAGCAGGTATATGTGCCGGACAGGAACAATGCCGATGTATACCAGGCGATGTTTCCATTGTATAAAAAACTGTATCCTCTCCTGAAAGATTCCATGCATTCCATTACCCAACTTTAAAACGGTTTCATGCAACTGCTTATTCTTGGTGCTGCCATCCTGTTATTGGTTATCCTGATCATCAAAAAGCTAAACCCGATGCTGGCCCTGCTGTTGGTATCTGTGCTAACCGGGCTTTTGTTAGGCATGCCGGTGGGGAAAGTGATTGCTTCCATCAACAATGGTATTGGCAGTACGCTGGGAAGTATTGTCATGGTGCTGGCACTTGGTGCCATGATTGGTAAACTGGCCGAGGAAAGTGGCGCTGCGCAAAAGCTGGTATTTGTATTAACCACATGGTTTGGCATCCGGCATATTCAATGGGCCATTCTTTGTACAGGCCTGTTGGCAGGCATTCCGCTGTTTTACAATGCCGGCTTCGTGGTGCTGATACCACTGGTGTTTGCATTGGCCAAAACGACCAAATTGCCGCTACTCTATGTGGGGCTGCCGATGGTGGCGCCGCTTTCGGTCACCCATGGTTTTTTGCCGCCGCATCCCGGGCCTGTGGCACTTGCGGGAATTTTGGGTGCTAACATCGGGCAACTTTTATTGTATGGCTTTCTATTGACAGTACCTGTTTCTATTCTTGCCGGTATCGTGTATCCCCGGTTGGTAACAAAAAGGGGAGATGTTCCGGAAGGAGAGCTGACACTTGCAGCTGAAGGAGAGAAAACACTGCCATCCACTTTAAAAAGTTTTATGGTCGTTCTTGCACCGGTTTTCTTAATTACAACCGGAACCATTGGCAGTTATGCCACAACAGGTATTGCCCGTTCTGCTTTCCAGTTTATAGAGGAGCCTACAATTGCCCTGTTGCTTTCCCTGTTACTCACTATCGTTTTGTTGCGGACACCCGTGGCAACCGCCATGGTGCACTGCATTGAAGGTGTAAAAAGCATAGCGATCATCATTCTTATCATCGCTGCCGGCGGAGCGTTTAAGCAGATCCTGGTAGACAGCAACATTGGTGAAACCATCAAGGCCGGTACCGCTTCGCTCCATCTTTCACCACTCGTCCTGGGCTGGTTAATTGCGGCTCTGTTCCGGGTAACACTGGGTTCGGCTACCGTAGCGGCACTTACGGCTTCCGGATTGGTGCTGCCCCTGGTTACTGCAGGCGTTTCACCGGAACTGATGGTGCTTTCCGTAGGAGCGGGTAGCCTTTTTTGCTCTCATGTCAATGATACGGGCTTCTGGATGTTTAAGGAATACTTCGGACTAACCATCCAGCAAACCTTCCGCACCTGGACAGTGATGGAAAGCCTTATTTCCCTGCTAGGCCTGGGTGGTGTACTGCTGCTTGATTATTTTGTTTAAAATGATTTCTGCAATACTTTCTTTCTTTGAGAAATAATCAATTTTGCTGGACTTGGCTGTAAAAGGCTTATAACTCCATGGAAGTAAACATTGTGGAGAAAACGGAGCTCCTGCTCTTTTGTTTAATCTTTTAGCAGGAATGTGAGCTATGTGTTGAAAAAACACAAAAAGTGGGGAGAACAGCCTCAAAAAAATTTTTCAGGCTTTAAAAAAAACCTAATTTAACAGCTCAATAACAAAAATCATTGCTGCTATGCGAAAATCGTCAATGCTTCGATTGGCTACGCTATTGGCCACATTGTTTTTATTTTCTCTCCATCTTTTCGCTCAGAACCGTATTACCGGTACCGTTACAGATGCTACGGGAAAAGGTATTCCTGGTGTGACCGTAACCGTTAAGGGAACCAATACGGCCACACAGACAAATGAAACTGGATCATTTACTATTAATGCACCTTCCAACGCAACTTTAGTAATGTCAGCTGTTGGTTACAGTGTCACTGAGATTGCACTTGGGGGGCAAACCAGCGTTACGGTACGTATGAACACCCAGGAGTCTGCCCTCAATGAAGTAGTGGTAACTGGTTACGGTACGCAAAGAAGACGCGATCTTACCGGTTCTGTTGCCTCTGTTTCGGCACGCAACTTCAACAAAGGTGTGGTGACGGCGCCCGATCAGTTGATCCAGGGTAAAGTCGCCGGTGTACAAATTGTAAACTCCAGCGGTCAGCCGGGTGCAGCAGCAGCTGTGCGCATTCGCGGTGTTGCTTCTATCAGGGCCGGCACCCAGCCGCTGTACGTATTGGATGGTGTGCAGTTGCCTGGTGTAGATGCCCGTCCTGGTTCAAACCTGGGTATCGGTACCAGTCCTTCTACCAACCCGCTGAACTTTTTGAACCCGAATGACATTGCTTCGATTGAAGTATTGAAAGACGCATCGGCAACCGCCATTTACGGATCACGTGGCGCCAATGGTGTGGTGATTATTACCACCCGCCGCGGTCAGACAGGGCAACCTACATTGGAACTCAGTACATCAGCAGGTATCAGTACGGTAATGAAACGGCTGGAAGTGCTGGATGGCGATGAATATCGTGCAGCATTAAAACAGTACAATTTAACCAGTGGCGATTTTGGCGGCAACGAGGATGCGTTTGATGCCATTACCCGTACGGCTTATACCCAAAACCACAACTTTGGTATTGGTGGTGGCTCAGAAGGTGCCCGTTACCGTTTTTCTGGCGGCTACCAAGATATTCAGGGTGTTGTTCGCAGTTCGCAAATGCGCAAGTTTACCGGTAATTTCAGCGGTAACTTCACATTCCTGGAAAGTAAGCGGCTGGGTTTAGATATTAATTTGCTGGGTACTGGCATACAGGAAAACATCGCCCCGATCTCGGAAGATGCAGGCTTCCAGGGCAGTGTGATCGGGCAGGCTTTGCAATGGAATCCCACTCACCCTTTGCGCCGGCCTAATGACAGCATCTGGCGTAATCACGGATTGGGTGCTACTACTGTAAATCCCCTGGCGTTGCTGGAAGACTGGAACGACCGGGCAATTACCAGTACCCTGATCGGTAGCATTTCTCCTTACTTTAATATTGTTAATGGCCTTCAGTTCCGTACGCTGATCAGTTTGAACAAAGGTTTTGGTAATCGTCGGACCATGTTGAGTGCCAGAACCAATATTCAGGGTTTGGAAGGAATCGGTGCAGCAGGTATTTCCAACAATGAATTGACAACTGTTCAATTTACCAATACACTGAACTTTAATCGCCAGGTAACTTCGGCAGTTTATTTGAATGCTGTTGCCGGGTATGAATATTACAGCACCAATGCCCGCAATTTCGGTGTATTCGGACGGAGATTCCCAAGTGATATCAGCCTGAATTATACTAACCTTATACAGTATTCCGAACAGAGCTCAAGAGGAATTGGTTCTTATGAGTCGCCTGTTACAGAACTGCAATCTTATTTTATAAGGGCGAATGCCAACTTTAAAGACCGATTTGCCGTTACGGCCACCTTCCGTGCCGATGGTTCTACCCGGTTTGGTGAAAACAACAAGTATGGTTACTTCCCATCTGTTGGCTTTGCCTGGACGCTTTCCAATGAAGATTTCTTACAGGGCAACGCTACACTCAGCAACCTGAAACTGCGTCTTGGCTACGGTGCGGTAGGTAACCAGGATTTTACATCCGGAGCTTCTTTGAACCGTATCGTATTTGACCAGCAGTCAAGGTCACAACCTCAGTTTGGTAACCCGGACCTGAAGTGGGAAACTTCTATCACATCCAATATTGGGTTAGATTTCGGCCTGTTCCGCGACCGCCTTACAGGTACTGTTGAATATTTTATCCGCAGAACAGAAGATGCTTTGTATGACCAGGAAATTGCCCGCCCAGGTCCTCCCGGCCGTACCTGGATCAACCTTCCCGGTAATATCGAAAACAAAGGCTTGGAAGTCTCGCTGAATGGTGCACTGGCAAGAGGTGCAAATTTCAACTGGAACGTAGGCATAAACGGTGCCTTCATCAAAAACAGGATCACCGGCCTTGGACAGCAGTTCTTTGAAACCGGCGCTTTGAGAGGACAGGGTATCTCAGGTGCTACCTCGCAGCGTATTATTAACAATCAGCCCCTCAACGTATATTATCTTGCCCGCTTTACAGGTATAGATAGAACAACAGGACAAAGCAATTATGAAGGTGGTGATCCGGCAAATAACAAATTTTATGTTGGAAGTCCGAATCCCAAAGCAATTGTAGGTTTTTCTACTGACGCTACTTACAAAAAGCTAAGCTTGACTGTGAACATGAATGGTGCATTTGGACACTATCTCTATAACAATACTGCCAATACAGTGCTGCCCATTGGTAATTTGGGAACTCGCAACATTCCAAAGAGCCTGATTGGCACTGGCGTACTGGAAAACACCGCAAACCCGGTAGCGCCTTCCACCCGCTATTTAGAGAAGGGCGATTACTTGAAGCTGGCCAATGCAACACTTTCATATCGCGTCGGTAACATTGGTGCCTTCCGCAATGTGCTCATTTCCCTAACTGGTCAAAACCTGTTTGTAATTACCGGCTTTAGCGGATTTGATCCGGAAGTAAATACCAATGCGGCTGTGGGTGGTATCGGTTCTTTCGGCCTGGAGTATACACCTTACCCAACCGCGAGAACCATTTTGCTCGGTCTCAATTTTTCACTCTAACGAATTCTTTTAAAATAAGAAAAAGCATTTTGTATGAAACACGTCAAACGAATATTCTTCCTTTCCACAGCGCTGTTTCTTTTTTCCTGTACAAAATTGGATGAAAGATTCAGAAGCGAACTGGAAAGCGTACCTGGAGGAACGGCGCTTAATCCCGCTGACCTGCTGCTGAACGCTTATAACACCATGTATAGTCCTTATACCGATCAGTCGCGTTTTTGGGCTGCACAGCAACACACTTCTGACGAAACAGTTGGTCCAACAAGGGGACCAGACTGGGATGATAACGGTGTGTGGCGGGTGCTGCATGCGCATACTTGGAATGCCGATCATGGTTTTTTACGGGATACTTATAATGAGTTGCTGGGTATTCAGTTTGCAGCCTCACAGGTGCTGACTGCCAATCCCTCCGCTCGTCAGGCAGCCGAAGCCCGGTTCATTAGGGCTCTGTCCATGTTTTCGGTTTTGGATGGCTGGGACCAGGTTCCTTACCGCGAAAATTTAACGGACTTTCGAGTCCTGCCAAAAACACTGAAAGGAACGGAGGCTGCCGATTTTATCATCAATGACCTGAAAGCAGTTGTCAATGATCTGCCAGATACAGGACCTACTGCTGCTGCCGGCGCCAATAGGAATGCTGCAAAGGCACTGCTGATGAAATTACATCTCAACAGGGGTGTATTTGCCAACCGCGCCAATCCCACTTTTGCTGCTGCCGATATGCAGGAAGTGATCCGCCTGGGAAATGAAATTATTGCCAGCAATAAGTATTCGCTCAGTCCTGCTACTGTTCCCGGCTATTTCGGAAACTTTGCGCCTAACAATGACGCCATTTCCACAGAGAACATCTACACGCTTTATTCAAGCAATGCCGATCGCCGTGGAGGTAACGTACGTTCGAGGTGGTATCTTGGCTTGCACTATAATCAAACGCCAAGCGGCTGGAACGGTTTTACAACCTTATCCGACTTCTACGATAAGTTTTCAGCAGCTGACGTCCGCCGCGGCGGTTCTTATCCTGGTGTAACCGACCGCACGGGTCTTCGTGTGGGCTTTGCCGTAGGTCAGCAGTTTGGTCCCAATGGCGCAGTATTAAAAGACAGAAAAGGAAACAATCTTGCCTTTACCCGCGAGGTAAAACTAAAAGAAGACGGCAATGACCTGGAAATTACCGGTATCCGTGTGTTTAAATATCCACCCGATTTGGATGGGGAAGACCCTTCTGACAATGACTATGTGATTTTCCGGTATGCCGATGTGATGCTGATGGTGGCAGAGGCCTATATGCGCAACAACCAGGCTGCCCTGGCTACGCCATTGGTAACTGCCGTTCGGGCTGCCCGTGGTCTTGGACCGCTTACACCTCTTGATCTCAATACATTGATTGATGAAAGAGGTCGCGAACTCTACTGGGAAGGCTGGAGAAGACAGGATCTGATCCGTTTTGGCAAGTTCCTTCAACCCACACAGTTACGTGGTCAATCAGACGCCACCCGTCTGTTGTTCCCGATCCCGAACCAGCAATTGGCTGTAAACCCGAATTTAACCCAGAATCCCGGTTATTAAGTTTTATCAAATTCCTATCTTAGTGAAAGGTCATTGTAAAATGACCTTTCTTTTTTTACCATGAGAGCCACCATTGTACTGCTAGCGTTGACTTGCTACTTCTGTTTTTCATGTAATCAAACTGCCGTGGTGAATGGCACCGGCTCCCCGCTATTTCAACTGCAGGAAGAAACCGGCATTGACTTCATCAACACTGTTCAGAATACAAAAGATTTCAATATTCTTACCTACCGCAACTTCTACAATGGCGGCGGAGTGGCTACCGGCGATATCAATAACGATGGCCTGCCTGATATTTTTTTTACCTCCAACATGGGGCCCAACAAACTGTACCTGAACAAGGGAAACTTTCAATTTGAAGACATCACTGAAAAGGCAGGTATAAGAAACGACGGTAAATGGGGGACAGGGGTTGTGTTTGTAGACATCAACAGTGACGGCTGGCTGGACATCTATGTATGCAATGCCGGATACCAGCAAGGTATCAGCAACGAAAATGAATTGTACATCAATAACGGGCAGGTAACTGCTCCTGATGGAAAAACAACCGGTACCGTTCGTTTCACTGAAGGAGCAAAGGAATACGGCTTGAATGAAAGCGGCTATACTACCCACGCTGCTTTTTTCGACTATGATGCCGATGGTGATCTTGACTGCTACATGCTGAAGAACAGCTTCATGCCTGTGAACACATTGAACTATGTCAACAAGCGGGAACTACGTGCCGAGAACTGGCCGGTAGCTGAATTTTTAAAGGGGGGTGGCGATAAACTCCTTCGTAATGACAGCGGCCGGTTTACAGATGTGAGTGAAAAAGCGGGCATATACGGCAGCCTGATAGGCTTTGGCCTGGGCGTTACCGTCAGCGATGTAAATGGTGACCACTGGCCCGACATTTACATCAGCAACGATTTTTTTGAAAAAGATTATCTCTACCTCAACCAGCAAAACGGCACCTTCAAAGAAGACCTGGAAGGCTGGATCCAGCATGTGAGCCATTCGTCCATGGGAGCCGATATTGGTGATATCAACAACGATGGCTTTCCGGATATTTTTACCACTGACATGCTTCCGGACGATGATTACCGCCTGAAAACCACTACCTCATTTGAAAGCATTGATGTAAACCGCCTGAAAGTGGCAAATGGCTTTTACAACCAGTATATGCAAAACTGCCTGCAGGTAAACAATGGCAATGGAAAGTTCCTGGAGACCGCTTTTTACAGTGGGGTAGCTTCATCCGACTGGAGCTGGGGTGCCCTGCTGTTTGATGCCGACAACGACGGGCTAAATGATATTTATGTGTGTAACGGTATTTACCACGATGTAACGGATCAGGACTTTATCGACTTTTTTGCCAATGATGTGATTCAAAAAATGGTCATGACCGGGAAAAAAGAAGAAGTAGACCAGGTCATTAACAAAATGCCTTCTCATCCCATTCCGAATAAAGCTTTCCGCAATCTTGGTGGTTTAAAGTTTCGTGATGAAGGCAGGTCCTGGGGCTTTTCGCAGCCTTCATTTTCCAATGGGGCTGCGTATGCCGACCTGGATGGTGATGGCGATCTGGACCTTGTAATCAACAACGTTAACCAAAAAGCCTTTGTGTACAGGAATACCGCAAATGAAACAGAGAAGAACCATTACATCGCTATCACGCTGCAGGGCAAAAGTCCTAACACCATGGCCATAGGCAGCCAGATAAAGGTATATGCCGGCGGAGAGGTGCTGACCCGTGAAGTGTTTCCCGGCAGGGGATTTCAGTCTTCCGTAGAATACCGGCAAGTTATTGGCCTTGGTAAAAAAAAGGTTGACTCTCTGGAGGTGATATGGCCCGACAGAACCTTCACAAAACTTATGGCTCCCCAGGTGGATACGACCCTGCAAATTGCACAAACATCATCGCAAAAACTGCCGGCAGCCAATTCCGTTTCATCCAATCCTATGCTCTCTGCTATGAAACAAGCCTTTGACAAACACAGCGAAGATGATCATATTGATTTTTATTACGAACGCAATATACCGGTAATGCTTAGTCGCGAAGGGCCGAAAGCTGCTCATGGTGATGTGGATGGCGATGGCCTTACGGACCTGTACATCTGCGGTGCTGCTGGCCAGCCCGGGCAGCTTTACCTGCAGAAGGTGCACGGCTTTGTCAAGAAAGAAAGCGAAGCATTCAAGCGGTTTGCACCACTGGAAGAAGTAGTCGCTCATTTTTTTGATGCCGATGCCGATGGTGACCCTGACTTATTTGTGGGCACCGGCGGAAACAATACGGCTCTTCAATACGAATTGCAAAACCGTTTGTACGTAAATGACGGCAAGGGTGTCTTCACTCTTTCTCCGCATCCGCTGCCGCCCAGCGGTGTCAATGTTTCGGTAGTAGCGGCACACGACTTTGACGAGGATGGCGATCAGGACCTATTTGTTGGGGGGCGAAGCGTGCCACAGAATTACGGCCTCACACCACAAAGTTTTTTATTGGTAAACGACGGCAAAGGTGCATTCAGCGATGCGTCGGGTACTTTTCCGCAACTAAAGCAAGCCGGTATGGTAACCGGTGCTGCCTGGGCCGATATGACAGGCGATGGAAAAAAGGACCTTGTTTTAGCCGGTGAATGGATGGCACCGAAAGTGTTTGAGTGCAATAAGGGCCGCTTTTCGGAAGTAAAGACAAACCTGGGTTCCCTGCAGGGCTGGTGGCAAAGTGTTGCCGTAGCCGATATGGACGGCGATGGCCGGCAGGACCTGGTGCTTGGCAACATTGGCGAAAACTTTTACCTGCGACCCGGTGAAAAGGCACCCGTGAAAATGTGGGTGGCTGATTTTGACAACAATGGCACTACTGAAAAAATCATTGCCCAAACCGTGGAGGGAAAAGACAGGCCGGTGTTCATGAAGCGGGACATGATTGACCAGGTAGTATCTATCCGGAAACAAAACCTGAAGAATGTAGATTATGCCCATAAAACGGTGCAGGACCTGTTTCCCAAAGAGGCCCTGGAAAAAGCTTCGGTGCACCAGTTTAACTACAGCAGTTCCTGTATAGCGTACAACAAAGGTGATGGCAATTTCGACATACAAAAACTGCCGGTGCCTGTGCAGCTTTCATCGGTCAATGCAATATTACCCGCTGATGTGGACGGAGATGGAAAGCCGGACCTGGTAATGGGCGGCAACCGCTTTGCGCTTTTGCCACAATTCTGCCGCCTCGATGCCAGCTATGGCCACGTATTGCTCAACAAAGGGGGAAAAACTTTCTCCTATCTTTCTTCCAAAGAATCGGGTGTGAATCTGCCAGGTGAAATCCGCGACATTGTCCCCCTCCGGCTGCAGGGAAAATCCTGCCTTTTGTTTTTGCAGAACAACGAGGCGCCGGTTCTTTTTGAAGTAAAACGAAATAAAACATTAATTGCCAAAAAAGGATAAAGCAGTGTATTGTACTAAGATCAGGCGGCACTTTTTATGGGTCTTTTTGCTGGCTGCTTTGTTTCTGAGCCGGTGCGGCAGCAAACAAGCTTCCGATCCTGTTTTCCGGGTGCTTGATCATGAGCGTACCGGGCTGCATTTCGTCAACAAGCTTACACCATCCGATACCTTTAACGTGTTTAAGTACATGTACTTTTACAATGGTGCTGGTATAGGCTGTGGTGATTTCAATGGCGACAGTTTACCGGACCTTTTTTTTGCCGCCAACCAGGAGGAGAACAAGCTTTACCTGAACAAGGGCAACCTGACTTTCAAGGATGTAACCAAAGAAGCGAAGGTGCCGCAGGATGGCGGCTGGTCAACAGGCGTATCCGTGGTGGATATAAATGGCGACGGGTTGCTGGATATTTATGTGTGCCGTGTTGGGAATTATGAAGGTTTAAAAAGCAAAAACCAGTTCCTGATCGGTAAAGGCATTGGTAAAGATGGCATTCCTACCTTTGAAGATGAAGCGCAGAAGTGGGGCGTTGACTTTTCCGGCTTCAGCACGCAGGCTGCTTTTTTTGATTACGACAGTGATGGCGATCTCGATCTTTTTCTCCTGAACCATTCTATTCACCAGAACGGAACTTTCGCCGAGCGAAGCCGGTTCCTGGGAAGCTATCATCCGCTTTCAGGCGACAGGTTGTACCGCAATGAAGGCGATCATTTCACCGACGTAACTAAAGAATCCGCCATTCACAGTTCTGCCATCGGGTATGGACTCGGTATTGCCGTTTCCGACATTAACCTGGATGGATACCCGGACCTTTATATCGGCAATGATTTTCACGAAAATGATTACCTCTACCTCAACCAGCGCAACGGTACCTTTCGCGACGAAGCCAGCGAACGGCTGATGCACACCAGCCAGTTTTCGATGGGAGTGGACGTAGCCGATGTAACCAACGATGGCTTCCCGGAGATCATCTCAGTGGATATGTTGCCGGCCGACCCTTACATCCTGAAACGATCGTTGGGCGAAGATGATTACACTACATTCTACATGAAGATTGGGTATGGCTATCATTATCAATACACCCGAAACAACCTGCAGTTAAATTGCCGCAATGGCGATTTCAGCGAAGGCGGGTTGTATGCGGGTGTGGCTGCCACTGACTGGAGTTGGGCACCCCTGTGGATGGATTTTGACAACGATGGAGCCAAAGACCTTTTTATTTCCAACGGCATTCCCAAGCGGTTGAATGACATTGATTATGTTAATCACGTTTCCAATGAAGAGGTGCAGCGGCGCATCAATCTGCGCAGTGTGGATGCAAAGGAACTTGGGATGATTGAAAAGTTCCCGCAGATAAAGCTCCCTAATTATTTCTTCCGCAACAACGGCGATGCAACCTTTGAAGATCTCTCGCAAAGAGTAGAGGGTACGGTGCCCACCTTTTCGAACGGTGCGGTGTATGCCGACTTTGACCGGGACGGTGATCTGGATGTGGTGGTCAATAACATTGACGATGCGGTGTTGGTGTATGAAAATAATACGAATGCTGCCGGTGCAAAGCCATCCGTGAGTATTCATTTGCAAGGATCGGAAAAAAACCGAAACGCCATTGGAGCCAAAGTGGTGCTCTTTTCAAAGGAGGCAGTACGTACTTACGAAAAAACACCGGTGCATGGCTTTCTGTCAAGCATGGAAGTGCCGCTGCATATCGGGCTGGATAAAACAACCGTCGATTCCTGCTTTCTGATCTGGCCCGACAATACGTTTCAGGCCTTAGCGCTGGACAGCACAACAAAGACATTGTCAATTGCCTATCGGCAAGGCCTACCTGTTTTTGACTACGGTATGCTTACGAACCGTTATCCCAACACCACTGCACTTGTTCAGGACATTACGGAACAAGCCGGCCTCCTGTTCCAGCACACGGAAAATGCGTTCAATGAGTTTGACCGGGAGCCCCTGATTCCCTTCATGGTGTCCAGGGAAGGTCCTGCGTTGGCAGTTGGTGATGCCAATGGCGACGGCCTGGATGATGTTTTTATGGGTTCGGCCAAGCGGGAAAAGAGTGCTGTTTTTTTACAGGAGCCGGGAGGGAAGTTCAAGCGAATAAGCGTTCCGGTATTGGAAGCTGACAGCACCTATGAAGACGTAGCTGCCTGCTGGGTGGATGTTGATGGCGATAAACTGCCTGACCTGGTGGTAGCCAGTGGTGGCAATGAATATTACAACCAGGATGAACACCTGGCGCCAAGGGTTTATCTCAACAGGGGAAGTGCAGGCTTTCAAAGGTCGCCGGGTGCTTTCCAGAATATTTTACTGACGGCTTCCTGCGTGGTGCCGGCCGATGTTAACGGTGATGGTTACCCAGACCTTTTTATTGGCGGCAGGGCTGTGCCCTGGGAGTATGGAAAGGTACCCCGTTCTTACCTTTTGTTGAATAATGGCAAAGGACTGTTTACGGATGCCACAAGCCGCTACAGCAAAGAATTGGCACACGTCGGGCTGGTAAAACATGCACAATGGCTGGACCTCGATAAAAATGGTAAACAAGATCTGGTGGTGGCCACCGAGTGGGGGGGCATCTACAGCTTTTTGAACAACGGCAACAGTTTTGTGCAAAAAAGCATAACCGATGAAAAAGGCTGGTGGAATTTTGCCCTGCCTTGCGATGTGAACGGCGATGGCTGGACAGATTTTGTGGCTGGTAACCTGGGCTTGAACAGCCGCCTGAAGGCCAGCAAGGAGGAGCCGGTGCGGCTTTATTTCAATGATTTCGATGGCAACGGCAAAAAGGAACAGGTAATGACGTATTACCTCAATGGAAAAGAGCTGCCTTTTGCCAATAAAGACGAATTGCAGAAACAAATGCCCGTGCTGAAAAAGAAATATTTGTATGCAGAGGACTTTGCCAAAGCTTCCCTGTCAGAGATATTCTCAACGTCAGCCTTATCTGGTGCGGAAGTGCTAACTGCCACCAATTTTACCAATACAGTTTTCATCAATGATGGTAAGGGCAATTTTAGCCAGGAACCTTTGCCCTGGCAGGCGCAGCTTTCGTCTTACCGTGATGGTGCGGTGGTGAATGCCAATGGTGATTCCTTACCGGATATTCTGCTTACCGGCAATTTTTATGAAAACAACATTCAGATGGGCCGCTACGATGCCGATTACGGCATGCTATTGCTGAATAAGGGGAACGGCAATTTTTCATGCAGCCTCTTAAATGGCCTTGCGCTGAAAGGGCAGGTGCGGCAGATGAAAAAAATAAAGATTGGCCAAAAGGAGGCTTTTGTGCTGGCGAAAAACAACGATAGTGCAAGGATAGTTCAGTTTCAGCCGGCAGGGAAAAAATGACCGGGTGATGTTTCCTTAGCCGCAGATCTTCCAGGCAAAAATCCCCTTATCGTATAAGGGTAACGGTCCCTTTGTGTTGTTGCTTTCGGCCGTCAAGCGTTTGCGTCTCTAACAGGTAAATATAGCTGTCAACAGGTTGAAGAATGCCTTTTAATTTGCCGTTCCAGCCCTTTGCGGCTTCACGGGTTTCAAAAAGTTTTTCTCCCCAACGGTTAAAAATGGTCAGCCGGATAAATTTATTTTTTGCCAAGGGCGGATACCGGAATACATCGTTTTTCCCATCACCGTTGGGCGTAAACGCATTGGGCATATGCACCGGGAAATCGCAGTCCTGGTATACGTGAACGGTATCTCTGGCATTCCCGCAATGATTGGCAACACTCACCCAATAAAGACCCGGTGTGTTGACAGTAAAAGTAGAGTCACTGCTAGTCATTCCCATCCAATTATACTGTTCAAAGCCGGCGGTGGCGTTCAGAACAAGAGAATCCTTTCCTTCCAGGCAGAGATCTTCGCCAAGATTGACGTGAGGCGATTGATCTAACTGTACGTTGTAATAAGCAATACTGTCGCAACCGTTACTGGTTTTGTGGCGTTGATAGTATACGCCTGATCCGGTTGCTCTTGTTCCATCGGGTAGTTGATAGTAAGGCTGGTTGCACAATGCAACGCTGGTAGTGTCGGAACCAATGTTTGTACAGCAGGATATAACACAGGAGGTAATGATAGTGTGCGAATAAGCCCAACGATTCAGTCCCAGCAATGTTGTTTCAAACAATTCCAAATTTTCGGTTTCGGTTGAAATGCCGGCTGCTTCTTCCGTAAAGCTTTCACTGACATCCCTGCTTACCAGCTGCGATGGGGTTTCCATACAGGCGAGTTCACCCTTGCTTTCTGTTTGCATTAAGTTGGACATTGCTACTTCATTTCTGCCTGAAGAATAGATCTGCAGCTGATCGGGCCTTACATAAACCGATGCCGCTTTCAGGTTGCCGTTGACGTTTCCATAACCCCTGTGCCAGGCAATCATTCCTTCCCTGTCTACCTCTGCCAACAGGGGCATATGGGTATCGTTTAAGAGCAATAAAAAGCGATCACCCGGAAGCTGTTTGGCATCGGCGATAGCGCAACCGGGTTTCCCGTTTTCATAGCCGATAGCTTTTTGGAAAGTACCACCGGGAAAAGTGGTCAGCATCAGTCCCTTCCGGGTATAGGGCGGAAGAATAAAGTTTGTCGTATCGGAATAGGATGAGAAGAGGACAATGTTCCCATTGTCCATTTCGCTGATTTGCGGCACAGAGGCGGTGGAAAGAAATGAAGATTGGGGATTTTTAGTGAAATAATAGGCCTGGCTCCAGGCCGCACGGCCGTTGTCGGGATTCAGGGTCATCAGGTAAAAGCCCTGGGCTTCTATCAAGGGGTTATCCAGGTTTGTTTTATAAGCCCAACCCGAAACGAGTAGCTGTCCATTGCGCCGCTCTTTGAACGTAACAGAACCAGTCTTGATGTTGCCAACTTTCTGCTGGGTGCACCACTTTACATTCGCTTCCTGGTCCATGCGGAAAAAGAACCGCCCGTTAAAATTGGTGCCAAAGACGTCCAGGGTGCCAACAATGTCACCATTGCTGGTTAGGGTAAGGGCGTTTACGGTAGAAAAATAAGTCCGGTAGGGCAACAGCATCTTCATCCACACAAGATTGCCATATTGATCCAGCTTACCGATCATTGTGAGGCTGTATATGGTCTCGGTTTGGTTATCCGGAAATCGTCTTTTCAAATAGGAAAAATGCCCCGAAACAAGGTACCCGCCATCGGGCAGTGCAACTATGGAATTGAAATAACCGGAGTTGTAGCCGGCTGGCATATACCGCTTTGCCCATAGCACAGTACCTCGCGGCGAAAGTTTGTATGCCCAGGCATCATAAGCAAAGCCGCCATTCACCTGCAGCACGCTGCCAACAGAAATAATATCGTTTTGGGGATTTTCAATTGTTTGGAAATTATTGTAAGCAGCGTTGCCTTCGTACAGAATAGAAAAAACATCCGGCTTGCAGCTCTGGGCTTTTGCAGTAAGCAGTTTTCCGCTGAGGAGCAGAACAATGCAGCAAACGTTTTTCCATGCAGCAGGCATAGATTGAAGTTAAGCCAAATCAGTTGCACAACATTCAGGGACAGCGCAGCGCCTGATACTTCCTGCTGAACGGTTCGTTTTTCATCCAATGTCATTCTTTCAGGCTGGCCGAAAGATGGTGTGCAAAAAGGTATTGGTACAGGAATGGTTTCGTTACATCACTGGAAAGGATAACCGGGTTATCCATTTGCTGGTGTCCGGCTCCTGCAGGCGGTTTGTAATAAGGCTTTCATATGGAATAGCTGGGGAAGTTCGCCTGTGGTCGATCACATACTGCTCAAAATCCTGCATGGCTTTTTGTACCGTGTGCGGACCACCCTTTACTTCGGTAACCAGTATTTTCCCGGGTATCATACGTTTGGGCTGTATCGTGCCGTTGCCTTGTAATACGCTATCAACCGGCAATGCAACCATTACCTGGTGCTGGCCATTTTGTCCGGCTTCGGAATGCACCATCGGTGAACCGGTTTCTTTGGCTCCTTGTGAAGCAATATAGCGGCGCAGTTCTTCCACGGCATCATAGAGACGTGCCGGATCAGGATAACCGGTGGTTTCAAACCGGGTGGCTACCAGCGCCGTATCTTTTACTCTTTCCTGCCTTACGCTAAAACCGTAGATGTTTTCTTCTTTTTCGGCAAAGGATTTCAGGTTCTGTAGAATGGTTTCGGCCGTGCCGGCAAGCTTCCTGCTTTCAAAATAGTTAGTGATCTTCTGCAGCGGATTGGATGATGCCGGTAGCGCCATTTGAAAAATAACACCGGCAGAATCAGCACTGTACATCACCGTATTCATTTGAGCTAACAGATTACTGTCTTGAAAAGGCAGGTGCATAATCGCTGATTTCAACAATTGTTGCTGATAGGAAAAGTTGGCGCTGTCATAAATGACACCTTTCTGCGTAATGGGCCACCACTGCTGCCATTTATTTTTCTGCGTCAGCAGTTTAACAATGCCGTCCTGCGAGGCATGTAGGGAGATCTTACGATAAACAACAGGCTGTGAAGGAAGGAGGAAGACAACAGCAGTCAACAGTAAAAGCAAGATCGCAGGTACTATCCATATCAATTTTTTCATTGGCAATCGAATTCTTGCAAAATAATCAATCTGTCGGCGGGACGGAAAAATTTGTGTCTTTACCGGCTTTGCGCTTAAATTAGGACTTGATACAATTGTCTGCTATGCGAAATGTGATCCTGCTTTTACTGCTGGCTGCCGGTCTGCCGTCCGGTGCCCAAACTCCTGATCCCTGGAAGATAGAAGCCACAAACATCAACCCCAGTAACTATTACGGTGTAACTGTCGCCAATGGCATGATCGGCATTGTGTCGTCGCCGGAACCCTTCAAAGTAAAAGACGTGGTGCTTGCCGGAGCGTATGACCTCTATGGCCGCGGTCGGGTGAGCAATTTTCTGCGCAGCTTTAACCTGCTGAACATGAACCTCGATGTTGATGGTCAGCGAATAAATGCTGCTAATGCTGCCAACATGAAACAAACGCTGGACATGCGGGAAGCATCCTTCACCACCACCTTTGATCATGCTGACAAAGCATCGGTAAGCTATACCTATTATTCGCTGCGGCACCTTCCTTTTACTGTTTTGATGGATGTAACCATCACACCCAAAAAAGATGTAATCATTACCGGTAGTAGTGTTATGGAAGCTCCTGATGCCTTACGGGATGTACAGAATTATTACAATGAGATCGACCGTCCACATGTGGTTATCAGCCTGCTGACGTCCAGTGCTAAATCACCCACCGGTAAACTGCTGATGTGTGCGTCCAATACATTTCTTTTCTCGGAGCATCATGGTGAGGAACCCCGTGTCATTCATGAAATGTGGGACAATAACATGCACCTGATGAAATTCACCAAAAAGCTGAAAGCGGGACAAACCTACCGTTTTTCCATTGCCGGTTCTTCCATTACATCGGCGCACCACGATGATCCGCTGAACGAAGCCGAACGCCTGAGTATTTATGCCAAAATGGAGGGCCGTGAAAGATTGCTGCAGTTTCACAAAAAAGCCTGGGAGGATCTGTGGAGCAGCGATATCAGGATTGAAGGCGACCCGCAGGCGCAGCAGGATGTGCGCAGCATGTTGTACCACCTGTATTCCTTTGTGCGGGAAGGCACAGCCCTCTCGCCGTCGCCGATGGGTTTGAGCGGATTAGGATACAACGGCCATGTGTTCTGGGACACAGAAATCTGGATGTATCCTGCGCTGCTGGTGATGAAGCCTGATCTGGCCAAAAGCATGATGGAATACCGCTTTCAGCGGCTGGATGCCGCCAGGCGTAATGCATTTTCAAAAGGTTTCAAAGGCGCAATGTATCCCTGGGAGAGTGCTGATACCGGCGTAGAGGAAACGCCGGTTTGGGCCCTGAGTGGTCCCTTTGAGCACCACATCACCGCCGATGTGGCCATTGCCGCCTGGAACTATTATGCCGTTACGCAGGATAAAGACTGGCTGCGGGAGAAGGGATGGCCCATTCTTTCGGCCACTGCCGATTTCTGGGCATCACGGGTGGAAAGGAATGGTTCTGGTCGATACGATATCAAAAACGTAGTGGCTGCCGATGAATGGGCCGAGAACGTAGACAACAACGCCTTTACCAACGCGGCTGCCAGGGCCAACCTGCAGTTGGCAACGCAGGCCGCAACGCTCCTAAGAATATCTCCGAATCCCGACTGGATGCATGTAGCGCAAAATATACCCATTCTAAAGATGGAAAACGGCGTGACGCGGGAACATGCCACTTACAAAGGAGAGGGCATCAAACAGGCTGATGTGAATCTTTTGGCTTACCCGCTCAATGAAATCACTGATCCCAAACAGGTACAAAAAGACCTTGAATATTATGAAACCCGGGTGCCAAACGAGGGTACGCCTGCTATGACGCAGGGCGTTTTTTCGCTGTTATACTCCCGTCTGGGCAATCGTGAAAAAGCGCTGCACTGGTTTCGCGATGCCTACATTCCTAACCTGTTGCCGCCCTTTAGGGTGATAGCCGAAACCAAAGGCGGCACCAATCCCTATTTCGCTACCGGCGCCGGTGGCGTGTTGCAGGCCGTGATCATGGGCTTTGGCGGCATCGAGATCACACCCAAAGGAATTACACAGATCAAAACCGCTTTGCCAAAGGGCTGGACAGGCATTACCATTACCGGCGTGGGACCACAAAAGAAAACATTTACGAATAAATAATTTTCCTATCTTGAACCTGCTTTTGAGATCTGCTTGAGACGTTTGCCTGCGATATTATTCCTCTTCATCCTTGTATTCAACTTTTATGGGTACCGGGTGGTACTTGCCTACCTGGAAAGGAGCGGGGATACTGCCCTGGAGCAAAAGCTGGATAAAGAAGAGTATAACAACGATGAACTCATCTCCATTAAAACCGTTCTGAATCTTCCTTACTATTCCAGTTCACCCGAATATGAAAGGACATATGGTTCGGTTGAAATTGATGGCGTAGTGTATGAATACGTAAAAAAGCGGGTGTACAACGATACGCTGGAATTGCTTTGTTTGCCAAACAAGGCCAAAACAAAGCTTCACAACATTAAAAATGATATCACGAAATCAGCAGCGGACGGCCATGCCTCACTGCCGGTGAAAAAGGGCGGAACAACGCTGAAGATTTCCCTGCCGGATTATTGCCAGCAAACAGAAGAACTTCCTGTATTTGCAACCAATTCAAGCATACAACATCTATTGCTGAACGAGTCTTTTTCCTTTGCCGGCTACAGGCAACAGCAGGAGCGGCCTCCCCAGGATTCAGCTTTCGCATCCTGATTTTTGTTATTCCCATTTTATTTACCTGAACCAGATGTTTTTTCTGTATGAAAAAAATTGTTTTCGTGCTGGCGGTTGCAGCCTGCATCTTTTCCTGCGGGGAAAAGGATTACACCAAATACACCAATGATCCGCTTCTATACTGCAAGACTGTAAAAAAGCTGAATGATGTTGTTCTTTATAACAACTTTTCACCCGTTGTCGCCTCCCGTAACTATGCTTACGCCAACATTGCAGCCTATGAATGCATGGTTGCTGGCGACAGTTCATACCAGTCGTTGAGCGGACAGATCCGCCACCTACCGGCAATGCCCAAACCCGAAGTTGGAAAGCAGATCGATTACCGACTGGCAGCACTCCTTTCGTTTGTAAAAGTGGGCAATGCAGTTACATTTCCCGAGGGGGTGCTGATGGATTACTATAACCAACTGAAAGATGGGGCCGACAGTGCTGGTATGCCGGGTGAAGTATTAAAAAACACGGTTGCTTTCAGTGATACGATTGTTGCGACAGTTATGAAGTGGAGCAAGGGTGATAACTATGCCCAAACCCGGAGTGCAGAAAAATTCACTGTTCGCCAGGAAGACGGCCGGTGGATTCCTACACCACCCATGTATGCACAGGCGCTGGAACCCCAATGGTGTACCATTCGTCCGCTGATGCTGGATTCTGCCGCACAGTTCATGCCCGCAGCGCCACCAAAATATGACATGAAAGACAGTACATCGGCCTATTGCCGCGAAGTCATGGAGGTGAAACGAACCATTGAAAACCTGACGGATGAGCAAAAGCACATAGCCGATTTTTTTGATGATAATCCGTTCAACCTGCATGTTACCGGCCACGTGATGTATGCCACCAAAAAGTTCTCACCGCCGGGCCATTGGATGAATATCGTAGGCATTGCCGCCCAAAAATCAGGAGCTGACTTTAGCAAAACAGTTGCTGCCTACACCGAAACTTCCATCGCCCTGTTTGATGGTTTTATAGCTTGTTGGAAAGCTAAATTCCAGTACAATTCAGCTCGTCCGGAAACTGTAATCAACAAGCTGCTGGACCCCACCTGGCAGCCTTACCTGCAAACGCCGCCTTTCCCTTCGTATGTCAGCGGCCACTCGGTGATCTCCAATGCTGCGGCCGAAGTAATGAGCCGCCACTTTGGCGACAACTTCGCATTTACCGACAGTTCGGAACGTGAATTCGGGATTCCCGACCGTTCGTTCAAATCCTTCCGTGACGCGGCGCTGGAGGCATCCATGTCCCGCCTGTACGGTGGCATTCATTTCCGCAGCGACTTGGAAAGAGGAAACGAATTCGGGAAACAAATTGGCGAACACATTGTCCGGAAGCTCCACATCCGCAAGGATGAAACATTATTAACAACACAACGTTAAAACAAACAACATGAAACCGCTGCTTTTTATACTACTGCTGAATTTTTTCATTCAACAAACCGCTTCTGCGCAGGGCTGCGTAGCCATTCGAAGCAATGGCGCTACCTGCACCATGATGGGTTATCATCCTGATAGTGACCATCCGGCGGTGCAGAACAACGGATGGAACCTGAGCATCAACAGCCGTTATTTTAAATCATACAAACACTTTGTTGGCAAGGAAGAACAACACGAAAGGGTGGAAGCCGGTACGGAAGTGATCAACCATTTTACGTCAACAGAGTTTGGGCTAACCAAACAACTGAACAACCGTTGGTCGCTGGCTTTTTATGCGCCTATCATCAACAACATCCGGTCCTCTATGTATGAGCATTATGGCAATACCAGTAAAAGCCCAAGAGCCCGTAATACCACCCGCTCCTTCGGGTTGGGTGATGTTCGCCTGGCAGCTTATTACTGGGTAGCCGATCCTGCCAAAGGAGGCAAAATCAACCTGCAATTGGGTGCGGGCCTGAAACTACCTACCGGCGACTATCGTGTGCAGGATTATTTTTACCGTAACGACAGCACCAAGGTTTTGGGGTTTGTTGACCAATCCATTCAGTTGGGTGATGGTGGTACCGGCATTACCTTGGAAGCAAATACTTACCTGAACCTTTCCCGCAACACCAGCCTGTATGCAAATGGTTTTTACCTGTTTAATCCCCGCGAACACAACGGCATCAATACCGGCAGGGGCGGAACGCCATCGTCTACGGCCATTGCTTATGGTACCGATGTGATGAGTGTGCCCGACCAGTTTATGGCCCGCATCGGCGCTTCGTACACAGCCGGGAAACTGAGTCTTTCCGGCGGCTTGCGCATAGAAGGTGTACCAGCAGAAGATGTCTTTGGCGGCAGCTATGGTTTTCGCCGGCCGGGTTACGTGATTTCCGCTGAACCTGTTGTTGCCTACCGGGTGAGGAACACGCAGTTTTACCTCTCGGTGCCGGTAGCACTGGAACGCAACCGCATACAAAGCAGGGCCGACAAACTGCGCACAAGGGCAACCGGCGTGCATGCGCAGGGTGATGCCGCCTTTGCCGATTACAGCATCAACTTCGGGGTGGCGTTTGCACTGAAATAAACGTATTCACTTTCCTGGAATGCCGGCTTCTAGAGCCGGCATTTGTTTTTAAGGCTATAGCGAAAAGGCTAACTTTATAAAGAACGAATTCTTTGCTGCATGAAAAAGTATATCCTTCCCATCTTGCTTTTTATTTCTACCCAAGTGCCAGCACAGGTTACCCCGACACCCGACAGCCTATGGGGCCAGCTTTTTAAAGACGTGCAACTGACCCGGGCTTTTGGCGACAATAAGACCTTTGTGGACATGGTGCCGCAGCAGTCGCCGCAGGAGATACTGAACAAGTATACAAAGCTGAAAAAGAGGGATTCGGCTACCTTGCGGCAGTTTGTACAGGCAAATTTCTACCTGCCTGCCAATCCGGAAACAAAGATTCAAAAAGGAATTTCATTGCGGCAGCATCTGGCCAGTCTCTGGACCACACTGACACGGCCTAAGGATTCGGTGAGGCAAAACAGTTCACTACTGCCGCTTCCCGGAGCCTACGTGGTCCCGGGTGGCCGTTTCCGTGAAATCTATTACTGGGACAGCTATTTTACCATGCAGGGGCTAGCGGTAAATAACCGGTACGATCTGATAGGGGATATGCTGGATAACTTTCAATACCTGATTGAAACCTATGGCCATATTCCGAACGGCAACCGTAATTACTACCTAAGCCGGTCGCAGCCGCCTTTTTTTGCCCTGATGGTGGAACTTTTGGCTATGGCGAAAGGGGACACGATTTTCAGGAAATACTTTCCGGCATTGGAAAAAGAATATGCCTTTTGGATGGATGGCAGTGAAGGTCTAAAGCCGGGCCAGGCGTTTCGCCGCGTCGTTCGGCTGGAAGACGGCACAGTGCTAAACCGTTTCTTTGATGACAGCAATGCACCGCGGCAGGAATCATACGCCGAAGACCTGCATACGGCGCAGCGGTATACCAATAAAGATTCTTTGGCGTATAGAAATCTACGAGCCGGTGCGGAAAGCGGTTGGGATTTTAGCAGTCGCTGGTTTGCGGATACGCTTCACCTGACAACGATCGAAACCACCAATATTATCCCTGTTGATCTAAACGCACTTCTTTTTTCCTATGAAACTATTCTGAGCAAAGCAGCTACCGCTTCGGGACAAAGTGAGAAAGCTGCTGATTACCAGTTAAAAGCAGAGCGGCGACAAAAAGCCGTCTTGCGCTACTGCTGGAATGCTGATTTGCAATTTTTCTTTGATTATGATTTCAAAGAAAAGACCACTACCAATAAATGGTCTGCTGCCGGCGCTATGCCACTTTTTACGGAGTTGGCCACGCCGCATCATGCCATGTTTGTTAAAAAAACACTCGGGGATAAATTTTTAAAAGAAGGTGGTATTGTAACAACTTTATACAAAACCGGTCAGCAATGGGATGCTCCCAATGGCTGGGCGCCGCTACAGTTTATTGCCGTGAAAGGGCTCATGAATTATGGGTTTTACGAACTGCCCAAAACCATTGCAGAACGCTGGATGGCTATCAACGAAAAGGTATTTGCCGCTACCGGTAAGATGATGGAAAAGTACAACGTCGAGAACACAAATCTTATCAGTGGAGGTGGTGAATATCCCACGCAAGATGGTTTTGGCTGGACCAACGGTGTGTACCTGAAGTTTTTCGAAATGTTCAAATCAACAACCGGTTTTTAGCGGCGGAGACTTCCCTGTTCAAAGATTGGTTACCTGGTTTTTTTTACATAAAGAACAAAATATGGATTTTGGACATGTACCTCTCCGTGAGTTGGACAAAATCAATTTTACATTGCCACCTGAACCCACAGCAAACAGCCTTGTACTTTCGGGTAAGCGGGCAGATAAGCCGGAAGTTTATATTGGCTGTCCGCGCTGGGGAGTGAAAGAGTGGGTGGGCAAACTATTTCCGAAGGGAACAAAGGATACGGCTTTTCTCGATGAATATGTTAAGCAGTTTAATTGCATCGAGCTCAATGCTACCTTCTACAATATTTACAACGAAGCGGTGATTGCAAAATGGGCTGCAAGGGCTGGCGGCACCGATTTCCTGTTTCTTCCCAAGATTTTCCAGGGCATTAGCCACGAAGGAACGCTGCACGATAAAAGCGCAGTGACACATGCATTTGAAAAAAGCGTAGCAGCCTTCGGCAGCCATTTGGGTCCTTGCTTTTTGCAACTGAGCGATCGCTTTGCACCGGCACGCAAAAAAGAACTGGCTGCCTTCCTCAGGTCCTTTCCTGATGGCCTGTCGCTTTTTGTAGAAGTACGGCACCCGGATTGGTTTGTGCCAGCAGAAATGGAATTACTGGTTCAACTGCTGCGGGAAACGGGGAAAGGATTGATCAATACCGATACAGCGGGGCGGCGCGACTGCTGCCACCTGCATTTGGCGCAGCCAAAAACAATGGTGCGTTTTGTAGCCAACAATCTGCATACCACTGATTATCGCCGTATTGACGAGTGGGTGAAACGCATGGCAGCATGGATAGACAATGGCCTGCAGTCGCTTTATTTCATCATTCACATGGACCAGGAAAAACACTCGCCGGAGCTGGCAGCCTACTTGATAGACAGCCTGAATGCGGCCTGCAGGTTATCGCTTAAAAAGCCGGTGCTCTTGCAGAGGGAGCTTTTTTAAATGGAAAAGATCATGGCTTGTTTTTGTTTGAAACCAGCCGCTCAAAACAAATGCTCCGACCTGCGGAGCATTTGTGGATGTAACTTTCTGCCTTGGTAGGATAATTGTATAAACTACACCTGAAAGGATAAATCAGGACAGATGAAAAAGTTATTATCGATCGTACTGCTGGCTGGCTTTTTTGCCTGTAACAGCGACACCACCACCACAGAAGAAGGAACGACCTCAGCCCCGGTAACACCTGGTATCGACAATGTGAATGGCAATGTGCCAGATACCAGCGAAACCATCCGCCTGAACAGGCCGCTCCCAACAGATTCGGTAACAGGTACTACCGATACTACCGGGCAGCGTTAGGCAAAGCGGAATGCCTTCATGTATTCGGCATTAGCCCGTACCGCTGCAAGTGGCGTTGTACCTTCATAGGCTTCCTGCTCTACCATGAAATGCTTCACGCCATTTGCTGCTCCTGTTTTCAGGATCTGCGGAAAATTGATGGAACCTGTACCCAATACCACCGAAACATTTTTGCTGGTTTCACCAACACCCCGCTGGCGGTCCTTTACATGCACCAGGCGAAAACGATCCTCGTATTTGCGGAACCAGGCTTCGGGATCCTGCCCTGCATTGACTACCCAGTAGATATCCATTTCATAATCCACCAGGTCTTTATCCGTATTCTGCATCATAACATCCTGTGGCAGCTGACCGTCGACAGGCTTAAAACTGTAGTCGTGGTTATGATAGGCAAAGCGAAGCCCGTTGCGTTTACAGATTTCGCCAAGCTGGTTAAAGCGCTCCGCCGCCCGTTTGTAGTCATCAAGCGATTTTTGCGCACCCAAGTAAGGTTCTATCAGGTACTTTACTCCAATGGCGCCGGCTTCGGCCGCTTTCCGCTCAAAGTCCTGCCGGGTATTGCAATGGCTGGCAACCAGCTTCATTCCCAATCCATCCAGGAAGTTTTTGAATTCCGTATTGCTCATGCCCCAATAGATGCCCTGCGGTCCTTCATAACCCTCCAGTTCCTTGTAACCAAAGGATGCAATCTGCGTCAGCACACCTCTGGGATCTTTGGGCAGGTCATCGCGAAGCGTATATAACTGGAGGCCGAAATTGTTGTTGATGGTTGATTGGGCTTTGCCGACTGAACTGCAGCCTGCCAGCGGACCGAGGGCTAACCCGGCGCCAAGTGCTGCCGACAGTTTGATAAAATCCCTGCGTTTATAATTCATGTAAGGGTTTGATTGGGTTAAACAATGACCTTGTCGCCTTTTTTATACGGCACACAGCCTTCGTAGCGGCCCGGTACCGGAATGTAACGAACTGCCTTTGTCATGCCTTCCTGCGAGGTAAAGAACCCCAGCAGGGTCAGTTGTTTCATCATGGTGAAATAGTGCGGTGCCATGTGCTGCTTCACATAGTTCTTATTGCCCTTGACATTTTCCTCTTTTTCTTTTTTGTTTTCGGCGCTGTTGAATTCACCCACTTTTTTCTGGTATTCTTTGGCTTCCCTGTCAATTTCGGTCAACAGCTCTGTACGCTGCTGCGGAGTAAGGCTCATAAAGTTCTTGCTGAACTTTTTATCACTGGCATCGTTTAATTTTTCCAAACCTTCGCGGAAAGCTTTTTGGTCAGCCTCCACGTAACAGTCATTCACCATAACGGTCATGAACTGCCCGACGTTGGCATCTTTTGCTCCTGGCGTGCTGGTACGTGGCAGAATGGTTTCACCAATTTCATTGAGGTAGGCTACGTCTTCTGTTGTCCAGTCGGTGGTACTACCGGTTTTGGTTTTACAACCGCTTAAAAAGGCATCGGCGCCAATGACAGCTCCTCCCAGAAGTATGCTGATATATTTAACGGCTTCTCTGCGTTCCATGTTTATTTGTTATTTGAAGTTTGCTGTTTAAAGTTGTTCACTGTTCTTGCTAATTGCTAATTGAAATCCTAGGTCCATTTTAACTCGAAGCCTTCCCTGTAATTTCGTTTTACAAACTGGTTCACGGCATCAAAGTTGGTGACCTTCATATCCTTATTATCCCAGATCAGCTTGATGTTGCGACCAGGAAAGTTGAAACCCTGACGCCCATCGGTACGAGGAACGCGGATGTCATGTGCACGGATCGCCAGATTTGCCATCAGCAACAGTTCTGTCAGCGGGCCGGCTACTTCAAAGGGTGAGCTCACTTCCATATTGCCGTATCCTGCCTGGCAGGCTTCCACCCATTGTGCATAATGGCCTTCTGCACCACCCGGTACCCGGGGGAGGGAATTCTTTACGCCTGGATAAGGATAAGCCACTTCTTCTCTTTCTACCGGCGGTTGATTGGGGTTGTTGGAAGGGCGCTTAACCTTTTGCATTTTGGTAAGCTTGGTTGGCAGCAGCCTTGGATTGGTGCCGTATGTGCCGCACATCATCTTTCCTTTGGTGCCGATAAACAAGGTGCCATTTCCACCATCACCGAATACTTCATTCGGCTCCAGTTCTTCCGGCCGTACGGGTTGAATTCCACCATCCATCCAATGCACTTTTACCGGCCCTTTGGTTTTCGCTGTTTTCGGGAAAGTAAGTGTTACATGGCTTGAAGGCGGGCAGCTTTCGGGGAAATAGCCACGTCGGAACTCATCCACATAAACAGAGCCCACACTGGCCTGCACATCATTGGCATAACGCAGGTCCAGTACACGGAAGGCAACTTCCAGCATGTGCGCACCCATATCACCTAAAGCGCCGGTGCCATAATCCCACCAGCCCCGCCAGTTGAAGGGAACAATTTTTTCAACATAGTCCTTGTATGGAGCCGTTCCCAGCCACAGGTTCCAGTCAAGTTCTTTGGGAACATCGGCTTTTTTCGTAGGCCATTGAATGCCTTGTGGCCACACCGGGCGGTCAGTCCAGGCATAAATGGTATGCACATCGCCAATCATGCCGGCATCAAACCATTCCTTCATGGCCCGGGTACCATCACTGGAGGCACCCTGGTTTCCCATTTGTGTAACCACTTTGTATCTTTTGGCAGCATCGGTCAGCACCCTGGCTTCGTAGATATCATGCGTCAGCGGTTTTTGTACATACACATGCTTACCAAGCTGCATGGCCGCCAGTGCCTGTACAGCGTGCATGTGGTCGGGGGTTGACACAGAAACGGCATCAATGTTCTTTGCTTCTTTGTCAAGCATTTCGCGGTAATCCCTGTAGTATTTGGCCTTTGGAAATGCTTTGATGGAATTGGCGGCACGCCTGTCGTCTACGTCGCAGAGAAAGGCGATGTCGGCTTTTCCGCTCTTGAAAAAACTCATAATATCGCTTTCGCCTTTGCCGCCGACACCGATGCCGGCCACCTGCAGTTTGTCACTGGGGGCAACATAGCCTTTGCCGCCCAGCACAAAGCGAGGCACAATAAAGAATCCTGCAGCCGTTACGGCCGTATTTCTGATAAAGTCCCTTCTTGAATTGGAAGGATGTGTATTCTTTTTTTCAGACATGATGTAAGTTTTGATGAAACGTCAAACGGTAGAAGTGAAACAAATTTCGTGTTTGCTGTTTCGCGTTTATTATTAGACGTTTCCTTTCTTCAATTCCTTAACGGCATGGTCACAGGCTCTTGCTGTTAAGGCCATGTAGGTAAGGGAAGGGTTTACACAAGAAGCCGATGTCATACAGGCCCCGTCAGTAACATACACGTTGGGTGCATCCCATACCTGGTTGTACGCATTCAGGACTGAGGTCTTCGGGTCGCGACCCATGCGGGCGGTTCCCATTTCATGAATACCCATGCCCGGTGCATAATCCGAATCGTAGGTGCTAACATCCTTCAAGCCGGCAGCGGTCAGCATTTCGGCTGCATCGTTGGCCATATCCACCCGCATTTTGCGTTCATTGTCTTTGATCTCCACATCCATTGCCAAAACAGGCAATCCCCATTTGTCTTTTTTCGACTTGTCAAGGTAAACACGGTTTTCGTGGTAGGGCAGCATTTCGCCAAAGGCGGTCATGCCCATTCTCCATTCACCCGGTTCGCACAGCGCATCTTTGTAGTCGGCGCCGATCGTCAATTCGGCCACATCGCGGCCCCAACCCTGGCGGCTGGCACTTCCCTGGTAGCCAAAGCCGCGTACATAGTCACGCTTATCATCGCCAATATTGCGGTAGCGGATAACATAAATGCCGTTGGGCCGTTTGCCGTACACATATTTATCATCATAACCTTCGGCCCGCCCGTTGGCGCCAACGCGGAAGTGGTGGTCCATGACGTTGTGACCCAGTTCGCCGCTGCTGCTGCCCAAACCGTCAGGCCATACATCAGTGGCCGAGTTCATTAGCACCCATGCGGAATTCAACGCCGATGCATTGAGGAATACAATTTTGGAGAAATAATCGTAGGTCTGGTTGTTTTGCGCATCCAGGATGCGTACACCTTTTGCCCGTTTGGTGTCTTTATCGTAAATAATCTCTTTTACAATAGAGAAGGGGCGCACTGTAAGATTGCCCGTTTTCATGGCAGCCGGCAATGTGGCAGATTGTGTACTGAAGTAGCCGCCAAACGTACAGCCTAGCCAACATTTATCGCGGTACTGGCAGGATCGGTTTTGTTCAGGACGCGGCTCGGTAAGATTGGCCACACGGCCAATGGTCATTACCCGCTTGCCACCAAAGTTTTGCTTGATGCGTGCTGCCACGTCTTTTTCCACGCAGTTCATTTCCATCGGGGGCAGGAAGTTGCCGTCCGGCAATTGCGGCATGCCATCTTTGTTTCCGCTGATGCCGGCAAAACCTTCCACGTATGTATACCAGGGAGCAATTTCGTCGTAGCGGATCGGCCAGTCGATAGCGATACCTTCTTTAGCATTGGCTTCAAAATCAATAGGACTGAGGCGGTAGCTCTGGCGACCCCACATCAGCGAACGGCCACCCACATGATAACCGCGGTACCAGTCGAAGCGTTTGACCTCGGTGTAAGGATTGTCCTTATCGCTGGCCCAATAGTGGAGGTTGCGTTCGTTCAGCGGGTAATCCCGCTTCAATACAGGATAGTTGTTGATCATTTCCTGCGTTCTGCCGCCGCGATGAGGCATTTCCCATAATTCACGGTTGGCCTTTTCGTAGCCAGGGCCGTGCGGGATGTCTTCGCCCCTTTCGAGCATCAATACCTTCAATCCTTTTTCAGTCAGTTCTTTTGCCGCCCAGCCTCCGCTGATTCCGGAGCCAACGACAATTGCATCATACGTGTTATCTGCCATCTGTTGCTTATTTGTTTTAGTTGTTTTATGGTGAGTGATGATTGGTCAGCAATGAGTGAGTCGTTTTCTATATTCACCATTCACCCCTGGCCACTCAAGGTTTATACATCGCAACGTTGCACGGCATCTTTCAGTGCCGCTACTTTGCTGTCCTGGTCCTTGCCGGTTGGAATGAATTCCTGTGCTACATACCCTTTGAACCCGGTAGCGGCAATAGCCCGCATAATGGCCGGGTAAAACAATTCCTGCGATTCGTTGATTTCGTGTCTTCCAGGCACACCTGCCGTGTGGTAATGACCAAAATACGGATGGTTGTTCTGAATGGTCCGGATCACATCGCCTTCATCAATCTGCATATGGTAAATATCGTACAGCAGTTTGAAGTTCGCTGATCCCAACCGTTTGCACAACTCCACACCCCATGCACTTTTATCGCACATATAATCTTTGTGATCAACCTTGCTGTTCAGGAGTTCCATGGTGATGGTCACACCACGTTTCTCTGCCTGCGGCAAAATTTGCTTGAGTCCTTCCACACAGTTTTTTAGTCCGGTTTCATCATCCATGCCTCTCCGGTTGCCGCTAAAACAAATCAGGTTTTTATAGCCGGCATCCGCTACCAGGTCAATATGTGTTGTATAATTCTTTATTAACTGTGCATGGTATTGTTTATTGTTCCAGCCTTCGGTTAAACTGATCTCGGCGCCATTGCACATAGAGGAATCAATCCCGTATTTTTTCAGGGTAGGCCAGTCTTTGGGGCCAACCAGATCAATGGCGGAAAAGCCAATGCTTTTCACCGTCTGGCACAGCGCTTCCAGCGACATAAAATTATACGTCCAGTAACAAACGGAATGATTGATGGTTCCTTTCAAAGCTTCAGTTTTTTCAGAGTTGTTGCCGCAGCTTTTCAGCGCCATCGCCGGTGAGGCCATTACAGCGGTACCTGAAAGCAGCATGCCTTTTAACATCTTTCTTCTTTCCATATCAGTGTCTTTCTATGTTAAGCGGGTTTCGGCCAACCCTTTTTCAGCTATGGGTTCAGTGATGGCCGGCTTCCTGTTGTCTTTAAAAAGCAAAACAAAGAGCAGCAGCACCGCCACTGCAATGGCGGCTGGAACCATCCACACAGCTTTCCAATCTACAACATTGTTGATCGTATACATTTCTTTTATATATCCCGACAGCAAGGTGCCGATCCACATACCGATGCCGTAGGTGGCCATGGTGATCATACCTTGTGCCTGGCTTTGAATGGCAAGACCAGCTTTGTTATCGGTGTAAATCTGCCCTGTTACAAAAAAGAAATCGAAGCATACACCGTGCAGGATAATACCGGCAAACAACATCCACAAACCGGCATCAGCGTCGCCATAACCAAACAAAACAAAACGCAGTATCCAGGCGACCATGCCAATGGCAATCATCCATTTTACCCCCAGGCGGCGAAAAAAGAAAGGGATCAGTAAAATGAAAAATGCTTCGGAGAATTGGCCAAAGGTCATATTGCTGGTAGCGTTTTCCATTCCGGCTTCCGTAAGGAAGAGGTTGGTAAAACTGTAATAAAAGGAAAGAGGAATACAGATCAGCACAGATGCAATAAAAAAGATCGTGAAGGATCGGTCTTTAAAAAGAACAAAAGCGTCGGCACCCAGTATCTGCTTGAAAGTAGCTTTGGTGCCTTTTGCCTTGGGTGGTGTATCCGGTAAAAAAAAACTAAGAAGGCCCAATGCCAGCGATGCCACGGCTGCCATTGTAAAGGTGAAGGCTAATTCTTCGGTTCCGATGTTGAGGACTTTATCAATCATCCAGCCGGTGGCGATCCAGCCAATGGTACCAAATACACGGATGCCGGCAAATTCTTTACTGGTATCTTTCATTTGCCGGAAGGCAACGGAATTGGCAAGGGCAAGCGTGGGTGCATACAGCAATGAATACACTAAAAGTACCCAATAGAAAGAAGAAGGATTATCGACAGTAGTGATGTAGTAGAGGATCAGGGCACCAAAAAGATGAAGTACACCCAATACTTTTTGGGCTGCAAAAAAGCGGTCGGCAATCATTCCTACAAAAAAAGGAGAAATGATGGTGGCGATGGCCATGGCACTGTAAGCGGCTCCGATTTGTACGCCGGTTGCACCCAATACCTTATCGAGGTAGGTACCCATGGTTACATACCAGGCACCCCAGATAAAGAAATTCAGAAACATCATCAACGACAACTGCACACGGGTAGTGGCTTTCATGTACAAAGGGATTTACGGGTGAAAAAGGAAAGTGGCTCCTTGTATAGCAAGTGGGTCGTAAGCATGAATAAGTTTTCTGTGAAACAACTGACAAGTGGTTTTAAATGTACAGCTTTTTGAAAAGGTGAAAATATTTTTTTCGGACAAAAAATACACATCGAAAAAATTTTTCCTCTATGAAAAAAAGCATTGCAAGGAAATCTGGTCTTAAATTTAATCGCTTTTCAAACAGGTGAAAACGCACGATTGCAGCGACGATTGTTTTAAATCATCAAAACCTTTTACCAACTTAAATCAACTATGCGAAAACTCAGAATGGGCATGATTGGCGGCGGACCCGGGGCCTTCATTGGTGCCGTGCATCGTACCGCGGCTACCATGGATGGATTGATAGAACTGGTTTGCGGCGCATTTAGTTCCAACCCCGAAAAATCAAAAAGCATGGCTGCGGAACTGGCCCTGCCGGAAGGAAGAGTATACGGCACATGGGAAGAAATGATCGAAAAGGAAAAAGCATTGCCTGCCGACCAGCGCATGGAGATCGTAAGCATTGTTACCCCGAACCATGTGCATTTTGCCCCGGCGAAAGCAGCCATGGAAGCAGGTTTTGACGTGGTGATGGACAAGCCCATGACCTTTGACCTGGCCGAAGCAAAAGAACTGCAGAAAGTAGTGGCGGCTACTGGTCGCCTGTTTTGCCTTACCCACACTTACACGGGTTATCCCATGGTAAAGGAAGCAAGAGAACAGGTGCGGAATGGCCGTATCGGAAAAGTGCGGAAGATATTTGTTACCTATCCGCAGGGATGGCTCTCGCAATTTAAAGAAGGAACCGGTGACAAGCAGGCTACCTGGCGTACGGACCCTACCCGCAGCGGTGCTGCCGGTGCCATGGGTGATATTGGTACCCACGCATTTAATCTTACCGAATATGTAACCGACCTGCAGGTAACAGCGCTGTGTGCCCAGTTAAACATTGTTGTGGAAGGTCGGAAACTGGATGACGATGGCGCTGTGTTGCTGCAATATAACAATGGTGCAACCGGCGTGCTGATGGCATCGCAGATCATGGCCGGTGAAGAAAACAACTTAACGATAAAAGTATATGGCGAAAAAGGTGGGCTGATGTGGCGTCACGCAGATCCCAACAGCCTCGATCTGCGCCTGCTCGACCAGCCCTACCAGACACTTCGTGCCGGCAACGATTATTTAAGCCCGATAGCCCGGCACAACACCCGTACACCCTGGGGCCACCCCGAAGGTTTCTTTGAAGCATTTGCCAACCACTACCGCAACTTTGCGCTCTGTGTTACGGCCCGCGACGAAGGAAAGGAACCGGCACCCGAGTGGACCGATTTTCCCGGCATTGAAGATGGTGTGCGGGGGATGGCCTTTATTGAAAATGTGCTCCGGTCGGGCCAGTCGGAAGTCAAATGGACGGAGTTTACTGTATGATGTGCGAATAGATTAATATGGAGATATGCGGATATTTGATGCAGTCTGCATAACAAGGAAATCGCAGTTCTTTTTTGATTATGATTTTTATGTTACCGGCCGATGTATTTCAACGGAGATTCTGTTGCGTCGCACTCTGCATCGTTCTGTAATCCTGTTTATCAAAAAAGATTATCTGCATATTCGCACATTCGCATATCCGCATATCAATAACCTGTATATTCACAAAGCATGAAAACAATAAAAGGACCTGGAATTTTTTTAGCACAATTCTTAGGCGACAAGGCGCCTTTCAACGACATGCGTTCCATTTGCCAGTGGGCAAAAGACCTGGGTTATAAAGGTGTGCAGATCCCAACCTGGGACTCCCGCTGCATCGACCTGCAAAAAGCTGCTGAAAGCAAAACCTATACAGATGAACACAAAGGCATGTTGGCTGAAATTGGATTGGAGATAACCGAATTATCCACGCATTTACAGGGACAACTGGTAGCCGTGCACCCGGCGTACAATGACTTGTTCGATAGCTTTGCTCCCAAAGAAGTGCACGGCAACCCGGCAGCACGGACCGAATGGGCGGTACAGCAATTGAAATGGGCGGCCAAGGCTTCGCAAAACATGGGCATAACGGCACACGCCACCTTCAGCGGTGCCCTTTTGTGGCCGATGGTTTATCCCTGGCCGCAACGTCCGGCTGGATTGGTTGAAACAGGCTTCAGGGAACTGGCTCGCCGCTGGACACCAATCTTAGATGTATTTGACGAATGTGGCGTGGACGTATGCTATGAGATTCATCCCGGCGAAGACCTGCACGACGGCATCAGCTACGAGATGTTTTTAAAAGAAGTAGCCAATCATCCCCGTGCCTGTTTGCTCTACGATCCTTCCCACTTTGTTTTGCAGGGCCTGGACTATTTAGCGTACATTGATTTTTACCATGAGCGTATCAAAGCTTTTCATGTGAAAGACGCCGAGTTTAATCCAACCGGGAAACAAGGCGTATACGGCGGATATCAAGGCTGGGTAGATCGTGCCGGGCGGTTCCGTTCGCCTGGTGATGGGCAGGTGGATTTTAAAAGCATCTTCAGCAAACTAACCCAATACGGTTATGATAGTTGGGCGGTGATGGAATGGGAATGTGCCATCAAATCACCGGAGCAGGGAGCACGGGAAGGCGCACCTTTTATCCAAAGCCATATTATCCAGGCAACCGAAAAGACATTTGATGATTTTGCGAGTGTTGCCGCTGATGAAGCATTCAATAAAAAAATCTTAGGAATTTCGTAAAAACAAATGCAACAAAAAATATGAAAAAAGCAATTCTCGCATTGGGTTTAGTAGTAGTTCTGATCAGTTGTGGCAGTAATGATGATAAAGCAGCTGGAGACAAAAACGCGGAAGGTGGTAGCACTGCTGTAAATGACGCCGCAGCCGACGTGTCGCAGCATCCTGACTATAAAAAAGGCCTGGCCCTGATTGGCCAGAGCGATTGCCTGGGTTGTCATAAAGTGAGCGAACGGTTGAATGGTCCCGCCTATCAGGAGGTTGCCGAACGTTATGCCGGCCAACCTGGCATTGAAGACACGCTGGCTAACAAAATCATCAAAGGCGGCTCCGGAAACTGGGGCGAAATCATGATGACGCCGCACCCGAACCTTTCGCATGAGGATGCGGTAGCGATGGTGAAATACATTTTACTCTTAAAACAACAATAATGCGGACCCTATCTGTATACCTGGCAGCAGCCCTGTTGCTGTCATGCTCCACGCAAAACCAATCAACCATGCAATCGAGCGAAAATAACGACGCAGCCGCTGATGGATGGATCTCTCTTTTCGATGGAAAGACTACCAATGGCTGGCACACCTATAACAAAACCGGAATCGGCAGCGCCTGGAAAGTAGAAGATGGTACCTTGCACCTGGATGCAGCCGCTAAAAAAGCGCCGCAACCGGCAACCGGTGGCGATATTGTTACCGACCAGGAATTTGAAGATTTTCATCTGAAGCTGGAATGGAAGATCTCGCCCAAAGGCAATAGCGGGATTATCTTTTATTCCAAAGAAGACCCGCAGTACGGCGCAATGTGGCATACCGGTCCGGAGATGCAGATACTGGACAACGATGGCCATGCTGATGCAAAGATTCATAAACACCGGAATGGTGACCTGTACGACCTCATTGAGTCGAAGCAGAACGTAAAGCCGGTAGGTGAGTGGAACCTGGCCGAAATTGTTTCCAAAGATGGAAAGCTGGAGTTTTACCTGAACGGAGAGAAAACCCTTTCAACCACCATGTGGGATGACAACTGGCGCAATATGATCGCCAGCAGTAAGTTCAAGAACATGCAAGCCTTTGGCACCATTAAAAAAGGAAAAATTGGTCTGCAGGACCACGGCGATGACGTGTGGTTTCGCAACATCATGATCAAGCGCCTGTAAGACTCAAAGCCATAATAGAAAAAGCAGTACAACCTTGTGCTGCTTTTTTCTTTTGTATGAACTTCAAGTTTTAAAATCATGAAATGCAGGCAGTAGTTTTTACCGGCATACAAGGCAGCGGCAAAACAACATTTTATGCGGAACGTTTTCTGAAAACGCATTTACGCATTTCGCTTGATATGCTGAAAACACGCAACAAAGAGCGGTTGTTCATTCAAACCTGTCTGGCAACCGGGCAAAAGTTTGTGGTGGATAACACCAATCCCACGATTGCAGAACGAAAAAAATATATTGAAGCTGCAAAAGAGGCAGCTTTTAAAGTAGTCGGCTATTTTTTTAATGCAGCTGTTCCGGAAGCCCTGGAGCGAAACCGCCAGCGAAGCGGCAAAGAACTGGTTTCGGAAATTGATATTTGGGCTATCAACAAAAAACTGCAACCGCCAACGCTGGCTGAAGGCTTCGATGAATTATATGAGGTAAGAATTATTGAAAACATTTTCTGCATCGTACAAATAGTAAATTAAAGTTTGCCTGAAATCACCAGAAACTGTACAAGCACTATGGTCAGCAACAGCCAACTACTCCAATATCAAATATCCAATCTCCAATTTCTCACCCCTCACCAATTATTCTTCTGCTCTTCATTCGTTCGTTCCGGTTCTGCAGGTGCAACATGTTCCCAATCCGGCTCGTAGGGTACAAAAAACGAAAGCCAGAGACTGCGGGAAAACCGCATCAGCCAGGGCTGCAGGAGAAGCAGGAGAACTGAGTTGGCAATTATCCAAACAATGAAACGATTATCTTTAAACGAAAAACCAATGGTAAGGAACCAAATCAGCAAACTGACAAGGGTAATAAAAATGCCCAATAGGTAACTTATATATCCCGTACCATAATAAAAGCCCACTTCAATATCGGTCACCTGCCCGCAAACAGGGCAGCGTTCATACATTTCCATGTTCTTTTTCAGGTGCAGGCTCAGGTTGTGCCGGAAAAGTTTTCCCTCGCGGCACCGGGGGCACCAGCATCCAAAGATGGTAGCCAGGTAACTTCTATGCGGTTTTTCTTCAGCCGGCATCAGATGTAGTTCAGCACTTTTTCCATTTGCATGCTGCGCGATCCTTTTACCAGCAGGTAAGCATTTGCGATAGTAGCCTCCTTCAGCCATTCCCCGGCGCCTTCCGGCGTGGAAAAAGAAAGGTAAGGATGATTCGTTTTCAGGAAGTCGCCGCCTACCAGCAATACATTTTGCCATGTGTGGCGGGAGATTTCATGAATAATACTTTGGTGTTCTTCCACACTTCCTTCTCCCAATTCGGCCATGGCACCAAGTACCAGTAGCTTGTTATTCCCTTCCGTCCAGGCAAAGTTTTCAATAGCAGCCTTCATGCTGCTGGGATTGGCATTGTACGCATCCAAGATAATCTTGTTCGTTCCCTTCTGCAGCAACTGCGAACGGCTGTTGGAAGGCGTGTAGCTCGCAATAGCATTTTTTACATTTTCTTCCGCTACGCCAAAGAATGTTCCCACAGCCACGGCGGCTAAAACATTGGGCAGATTGTAGCTGCCTACCAATTGTGTTTTGATTGTACCGCTGGCTCCCTTGGAAAAATCTACTTCCAGAAACGGATCACTTTGTACCGTATTCCCGATAACATCGGCACGTTCTGTACCATAGGTTACCACCTGTTGTATGCCATGGCTCATCTCGTGCAGGTAGTCGTAATCGGCCATGATAAAGGCGGTGCCGTTATGGCTGCGCAAAAAATCAAACAGTTCACCCTTTCCTTTACGTACGCCTTCTTCACCCCCAAAACCTTCCAGGTGGGCTTTGCCGCAGTTGGTGATAAGGCCATGCGTGGGAAGTGCAATCTCACAGTACGATTGAATTTCTTTTTGATGATTGGCTCCCATTTCAATCACCGCCATCTCTGCATCGTTTTTAATCTTCAGCAGAGTTAGCGGCACACCAATGTGGTTATTCAGGTTACCTTCCGTCGTGTAGGTTTTGTACGTAGTGGAAAGCACTGCATGAATCAACTCTTTGGTTGTTGTTTTTCCATTACTACCGGTAATGGCCAGAAAAGGTATGTTGAATTGTTTGCGGTGATGCAGGGCCAGTTGTTGCAGGGTTTGCAGCACATCATCTACCAGTATGGTTCGATCTGAAATCTTGTACTGCGCCTCTTCCACAACAGCATAGGCGGCGCCTTTTTCCAGTGCCTGCGTTGCAAAGGTATTTCCGTTGAAACTGGGTCCTTTCAGTGCAAAATACAGGTCGCCTTTTTGCAACTTGCGGGTATCGGTTTGTACCGATGGATATTGCTGGTAAATGAGGTACAGTTCTTCCATTTTCATGGCGCAAAAGTAGGAAGGGAAATCCAGCCTGCATGCCGGAAGAGGCGATTATCCGAAAGTTACAGGAGTGAACAGGAAGCGGGAGTTATTGAAAATACTCTCCATTCGTAATCTCAGGCTAGATAGGCAACTTTTTTTTGATTTTGTCCACCAGCGTAGACTTGCCCTTTTTGTTATCGCCAATCAGAAGGCCAAATGGTTTCAGCGGTTCAATATGGTCGCATACAATTTTGATAATGCCAAGCAGGGGCAGCGCCAATATCATACCTGCTATGCCCCAAAGCAGCTCGCCTCCAACAAGACCCACAATGGTAAACACAGGATTGATGCTGATCTCGCGGCCGACTACCATAGGTTCCAGCACATAGGTCTGTACAAACTGTACGATGCCATACGTGACTACAATGCCTATCAGCATGGACGATTCAGCGCCTTGTGCCAGTGACATCAACAGCGTAAACGATACTCCCACCAGGTTGCCTACAAAGGGCACTATCTCCAGCAGTCCGCAGAGAATGGCAAAAAAGATAGCATTGTCTACACCGGCAATGGAAAATCCAATGCTGTACATGATCCAAAGCCCAATGATCATGATAGCCAGTCCTGTCAGGTATTTTTGCGCCACCAGTCGCACATCGTGCATAATCTCCTGGGCGTTTTGCTGATCCTTTTGTGGAGAGAGCTGCAGGATAAATTTTTGGAACTGCGTACGAAAAAGCAGAAAGAGAAAAATATACACCATCACTACAATAAAATTGGTGAGAAAGCTGCCAAAAGACGAAAAGAACCCGGATAACATTGACGAAGCCTGCCCTGTAGATGACTGTTGCTGCTGCTGCATAATCTGCTGCTGTTGCTGCTCGGGTATGCCCAGCGTATTAGTGACGAACTTCTTTAGCTGCGCAACTTTTTGTGTGATGTTTTGCTGGATCTGTGGTGCTTTGTCAGAGAGATCAGATACCTGCCAGGAGATCACGGCCACAATAATAGAAACGATTATCAGCAACAGCGCAACAGTAAGCAAGGTGGCAACTGCCTTGTGCATCTTTTTTTCGAGCCTTACACACAGCGGCAATATCAACATGGCCAACAGTGAGGCAATCAGAAACGGCACCAGAAAGGGTTTTCCATAATACAACAGCACAAACACCAGTAAAACGAGCAGGAGAATTTTAACGGATTTATCCAGCAGAGGCGTGTTCATGTGATCTATTATTAAATTTCCATACCAGCGTAATGATTTGGTATATTGTATGATAAGAAAAAAATAAAAGATATGGCAAGTTTTGGTGAAATCATCAATTCCGGTAAGCCAGTACTGGTGGATTTTTTTGCGGAATGGTGCGGACCATGTAAAACCATGGCGCCCATCCTGAAACAGGCGAAGGACGCACTGGGTGAAACCGCAACCGTGCTAAAAATTGACGTGGATAAGAATCCGGCAGTGGCGGAGCAGTTTCGCATCCAAGGTGTCCCCACGTTGATCCTTTTTAAAGATGGACAGGTGAAATGGCGGCAATCGGGTGTGGTGCCGGCACAACAGTTGGTGCAGGTTGTTAACCAGTTTGCATAAGCTGAAAGAGAATAACAGGCATTCACAGGTAGTTTGGTAGCCTTGTTAGAATATCTGCCGGATAGCTGCTTTTAAAAAAGGAAGGGTAGGCAGCGTAGAGATAATGCGGGCTTCGGTGGGCAGTGAAGACGCATTGTTTAAAAATGCCAGCACAGGTTGGGGCTTGTTTTTTTTGAACAACCGTGAAAAAATGGCAGCGCCTTCAACACTGTTTTGCCGGAGAACTTCCAACAGTACACTGTCATAAAAATGAAAACGCTTTGGCGAGTTGTCAACTCTTGGATGCTTTCCGTTTACCAGTTGTGTAACAATTTTTTGACTGTGTTGCTGAATAAAATAAAATGTGTACCCGCTGGAGCCTTTGGTTTGTCCGCCGGCTGTACCAATGTTGATAATGTTGTTTTCTCCTTGTGAAAATCTGTAATTGGTCATAGGAATAATCCCGAACTCTGACTCTGTTACCTGGTAATCTTCCAGTTGTAAATACTCGCGGATGTATGCTTTTAATTCTTCATCATATTCTTCCGGCTTTAAAAGCGAGGGAGTGAACAGCGTGTATTCTATAAGGGCTTTGTTCGGCGTAGTTGGCAGTACATAACAAAACGTAGTGCCCCTCTTTTGCGTAACGCGAAAGTCCATCAGCGTAGCTTCAGCCGGGTTGAAGACAGCTTTGTTGGTTTCAATCGTCCAGCCTTTGAAATGCTGCAGCAGCCAAACATCTTTTTTACCAAGTAAAGGATTTTTCGGTGGAATGCTGTTAAAAACATATTGCGCCGTGTATTCTTTCCCGTTCACCATTACACCGGTTTTGTTGCCTGAGAAAACGCTTTCTACTTTTCCGTGCAGGAATGAAACATTGGGATATTGCTGCAGAGAATTCTGGCAATACTGGTAAAAATCAATCCCGCGGATCATTTTATAACGGTAAGGCGCAATGGAAAGCGCCTCCGAGTATGTTTTGCTGTGAAACCAAAGCTTGTCCCATTGCTTGCAAACCACGTCCTCAAAAAGGCCGGCTTCTTTCTCCCAGAAGCACCAGGTGCGATCATTATGGATCTTCAATGCTTCATCCACCAAAAGGATGGTTTTTGCCTGCAGGGTCTTCTGTTGCACCAGGTGCATGGCCAGGCTAAGTCCTGCGCATCCGGTTCCGGCAATAATATAATCAAAGTGGTTTTGCTGCATGTTTATATGAAACAACCCGGTAACTGTAAAGTTGCGGGAAGATAGGATGAATCAGTACGCATGAATTGCAAACAAGTAAAGTCAACCGAAACTGTCTTGCTGCTAAGGCCTTTCACTTATGACTTTTACTATTCGTTTTGTATGGAAAGTTGATGCTGATTATTTGTATGAATTATTTTCAAAAAAACCAGAGAAACACTTGCAAAGAAAAATTTCGGAAGCTATGTTTGTCCCTGTTCGCAGCCCGATATATTCGATGCGAACAAGCTAACCAAATCCGTATTGAAAATGAAAAACAACCTGTCTGTTTTGCTACCGATTGCTTGTAGATTCTCCTTTAATTCTTATTACAAATAAATTTACTGATTGATATTTTTTTGTTCTGCCGTGCAGAACAAGCACCTCTTTTTTAGGCGTTGAGGATGGACCCTTGGTTTCTACCAGGGGTTAACTTTTTTAACCGCAGATGAGTTGAACCTTTATTGCTCGCAAAGATTCTTTTCCGCTATTCAACTCTTCTTTTAGCGAGGCTTCTTTCCGTACAGGAAAATCGGTCCTGCCGTATTCATTACAAATCTTGCTGATCACAGGGCTTCCTGGCAAAGTTCAATCAGTACGCCATTTGTGCTTTTGGGATGAAGAAAACAAACCAATTTGTTATCGGCGCCTTTTTTGGGTTGCTCGTTCAGCAGGATAAAACCTTCATCCATTAGCCGTTGCATTTCTGCTAGTATATCGGCTACTTCAAAGGCAATGTGGTGGATGCCTTCTCCCTTTTTGTCAATGAATTTGCTGATAACACCTTCTGCCTTAGTGGATTCCAGCAACTCGATTTTTGTTTCTCCTTTCCGGAAAAAGGCTGTGTTCACCGCTTCAGTTTCCACGGTTTCAGTTTTATAACAAGGCGTGTTCAATAATTTTTCAAATAGCGGCACCGATTGTGACAGGGACTTTACGGCGATACCAATGTGTTCAACGTTCAGCATGCAATAGAATTTGGGTAAAATTAGTGGCTGTGCCGTATCATCCGGGTCAAAAGAAGACGATGCGGTACCTTTGCTTTTTGGCGGAAAGAAATAACAACGTATGCTTCGGTTTCCCATTTATCTCGATCATAACGCTACGACACCCTGCGATCCACGTGTGGTGGAAGCGATGCTTCCTTTTTTCACCCAAAAATTTGGCAATGCGGCCAGCCGTCACCATCCCTTTGGCTGGCAGGCCGAGGAAGCAGTAGACAGGGCAAGAGAGCAAGTGGCAGCATTGATAGGAGCAGAACCCAATGAAATTATTTTTACTTCCGGCGCCACTGAAGGGGACAACCTGGCGATAAAAGGGGTGGCAGAAACATATGCATCAAAGGGATCACACATCATTACCTGCAACATAGAACACAAAGCGGTGCTGGACGTGTGTAAACACCTTGAGAAGCGAGGCGCTGAGGTCACGTATTTGCCGGTGAATACGGAAGGTTTGATCACTCCCGAACAGGTGGAGGCGGCAATTCGTCCTGATACGGTGCTGATTGCAATTATGTATGCCAACAATGAATTGGGAACGGTGATGCCGGTTAAAGAAATTGGTGCCATTGCCCGCAAACACGGCGTGCTGTTTTTTACCGATGCCACACAGGCTGTTGGAAAAATCAGCGTGGATGTAAACTGGGATACTATCGATTTATTGTCCCTGACAGCGCATAAAATGTATGGCCCTAAAGGCGTTGGTGCCTTGTATGTGCGCCGGCGCAATCCACGAGTTAAGCTGTCGGCGCAACTCCATGGCGGCGGCCACGAACGGGATATCCGGAGCGGAACGCTGAATGTGCCGGGAATTGTTGGATTGGGCAAAGCCTGCGAGATTTCTGCGCTGGATATGGACGCGGATGCGGAACGGTTAAGCAGAATGCGTGACAGCCTGGAGACAGCTCTTTTGGATTTGGAAGGAAGTTTTGTCAATGGAAGCCGGGAGCACCGGTTGCCACATGTTACAAACATTGGCTTTAAAGGCGTGGACAATGAAGGACTCCTCATGGGCATCAACAAAGAGATTGCTGTTTCTTCGGGTTCGGCCTGCACATCTGCTTCTTTGGAGCCTTCTTATGTGCTGAAGGCGCTGGGACTGGGAGATGAGGTAGCCCGCAGCTCTTTACGTTTCAGTTTGGGACGCTTCACCACCGAAGAAGAAATTTTGTATACCATCAGCAAGGTAGGAGAAACGGTAAAAGCCCTGCGGGAGCTTTCTTTTTCTTAAAGAGCATCATTCAGGTATTTTGTTAGTACCGGGTGGTGCGTTTGAAACTTTCTTTCCTCACCATTGGCAAGAAAAGAGATCATTCTTCCGGAAATACTGCCGTTTTACCTTCTTTATCACTGTAAAGCCGATCGGTACCGGCTACGGCTGCCTTTGCCGGCAATCGTTAAAGCTTTGTCAGCAAAACGTCAAAAGACCACCCTAAAATGATAAAGCAGTCTCCTTTCGTTTAAATTTGTAACCTGAATTGAAGAACTATGGTAGCACTGGAAAACGCCATCCACGTAACGGATAAGGCAAGAGAAAAAATCAGGCAGTTGATGGAAGAAGCCGGCAAGTCCGATCCGTCTTACTTTTTGCGGGTAAGCGTAGTGGGCGGCGGCTGCTCGGGCTTAAGCTATAAAATGGATTTTGACAACGAAAGTAAGCCAGCCGACCAGATCTTTGAGGACCGCGGATTGAAGATTGTTACCGATCTGAAAAGCTTTCTCTACCTCGTAAACACCGAGCTGGATTTTTCGGATGGATTGAACGGCAAAGGCTTTCACTTTAACAATCCCAACGCCAGCCGCACTTGCGCCTGCGGCGAAAGTTTCGCTGTATAGAGTGATTTATAACTGTCGATAAGCAGAACCGTTCAGCAAGCAGCTGAACGGTTTTTTTATATCTGCTTCTTTCTATTCATGAAAAGGCAGGAAGCGTTCTTTTATATAAATCAGCGGAACTGACGCAGATTCTAACAAAAACGTACACCAACTGACGGTAGTTTTTAAATGGGATTTTATGACCATTTTAAAGGGAGCATTACCTATTTTGCAGCCTCATCGATTTAACTGACACGTTTTCATGTGGCCTATTTGTAAAAAAGAGCTCCGGCAGTTCTTCAGCTCACTTACCGGTTATATTGCTATTATCGTATTCCTGGTGGTAAACGGGCTGGTACTGTTTGTTCTGCGCAACAATATCCTGGAATCCGGCTATGCAACGCTTGACCAGTTTTTCGCCTTTGCACCCTGGGTGCTGCTTTTCCTGGTAGCGGCCATTACCATGCGCAGCTTTTCCGATGAGTTCCGTAGCGGCACCTTTGAGATTCTGCAAACACGGCCCGTCAGCAACGGGCAAATCGTGGGGGGCAAGTTCCTGGGAGCGTTTTTGGTGGCACTTGTGGCCCTGTTGCCTACACTGGTTTATTATTTTACCATCAATCACCTGGCGGCAACAACAGGCATCGATGCCGGTGCGGCTATCGGTTCATACCTGGGGCTGGCCCTGCTGACGGGTGTATTTACAGCCATTGGTATTTGCGTAAGCAGTTTTACCACCAACTCTGTGGTGTCGTTTATTATCACTTTACTCGCCTCCATTCTTTTTTATTATGGTTTCGATGCTATTAGTGAACTGGCTCTCTTCCAGAATGGAGCAGATTATTACATTGAAATGCTGGGCATCAATTTTCACTACCAGAGCATCAGCAAGGGCGTGATTGATTCCCGGGATGTGATCTATTTTATCAGCGTGGTCCTGTTTTTTCTTTTCCTTACCCGGATCCGGTTGTCTAGGGAGGCAAGGGCCGGGAAAAACAAGGCTACATCCATGAAATGGATTGGTGCACTGGCGGCACTACTTGTTATCAATTTTATTGCAGCAAATTTTCATGGCAGAGCAGACCTGACGGAAGAAAAACGGTATTCGTTAACGCAAACGACCAAAGACCTAACCGATAGCCTCCGGAATACGGTGATGATCGATGTTTTCCTGAAAGGTGAATTTCCTTCCGGCTTCCGCAAGCTGAGCGGTGCCACACAGGAGTTTTTATCGCTTTTAAAAGAGACGAATCCGGACCGGATCAACTACCGGTTTATTTCTCCCGAAGAAGATGCCGGCAATGGCAAATCCTGGGGTGATTCGCTGCGAGCCCTGGGGGTAGAACCGATCAACCTGACCGTGCAGGTGAAAGCAGGAGAGGAAAACCGGAATATTTTTCCCTACGCCTTGCTGCATGCCGGCGGAAGAACGGAGTTGGTAAACCTGTTTCAAAGCAGCAAGCGGAATATTTCGGTGGGAGAGCTGAACAACGCCGAGGCCATGATGGAGTACCAGTTTGCCAAAAGCCTCGACCGTGTTGTTAACCCGCAGCGGGCTTCCGTAGCTTATGCTGTTGGCAACGGCCAGCCAACCAATGCAAAAACCTATGATCTGGTGCAAGTGGTGGGAAGCAATTATGACCTGAAAATGCTGGACCTCAATGCACATCCTTTTATACCAAAGGAAGCCGATGTTCTGCTCATTGTAAAACCAACAACCGGTTTCAGCGAATCGCAAAAACTGAAGATCGACCAGTATGTAATGAACGGGGGAAAGGTGCTGCTGTTTGTTGATAACCTGTATGCAGAACAGGACAGCCTTAGTTTTAAATCGGAACTGATCGCCTACGACCGTAACCTGAACCTGGCTGACCTGCTTTTTAATTACGGCATACGAATCAACCAGGACCTGGTGATGGACCTGCAGTGCGATTTTCTTCCTTTTGCCGTTGGTGGCACGCCGTCCAACCCGCAATACGAATTTTTGCACTGGAATTATTACCCGCTTTTTGAATCAAGGGGTAATCATATCATTAATAAAAACCTGGGATTGGTTGCCGGTCGCTTTGTGAACTCCATTGATACCGTTGAGGCTGAAGGCATCAGCAAAACGGTACTGCTGCAAAGCTCTTCTAATTCACGCACCATCAGCACGCCGGCGCTGATCAGTCCTAACGAAAACCGGAATACTCCCCAGGATGAGCTATTTCGAAAGAGTGGCATCCCGGTAGCGGTTTTGCTGGAAGGTAAGTTTTCATCGCTTTACCGAAACCGGGTTGGCGCCGCACAGCGGGATAGCCTGCAAGCCTATGGCGGATTCAGGGAAAGCAATACAGCGACCAACAAAATGATTGTGGTGGCAGACGGTGACATGGTGCTGAACGATGTGTCGACACAACAAGGCCCTCTGCCCATGGGCATGAACCTTTTCACCGTTGGTTCGCAGTACGAATACCAGTTTGCCAACCGCGATTTCCTGCTCAATAGCCTGGAATATCTTACCAGCCGCTCCTCCATCATCAGCACCCGGAACAAAGAAATTGTGCTGCGCCTGCTGGACACCAAAAAAGTAGAAACCGAAAAGGGTAAGTGGAGCCTCATCAATATTGTATTGCCCATTCTGCTTGTGATTGCTTTTGGAATGATTTACCAAAGAATTCGACGCTATCGGGCTGCTTCCCTGTAATTTCGCAGCCACTAGCACAATTTTTATTGAAAAGGCTTTTTCATGACAGATCATCAACTTACCTATCTGGTTTTTGGCATTGTTCTCATAATTTCTATTGTCATCGACCTGGGTGTTTTTAGCAAAAAAGACGAAGAGGTTACCATTCGGAAGGCATTGTACCAAAGCCTATTCTGGATTGGTTTAGGACTGGCCTTTTTTGGATTTGTGTGGTTTGTCGACGGGCAGAAGCCAGCACTGGAATACCTCAGTGCCTACCTGATGGAAAAAAGTCTCAGCATCGATAACATCTTTGTATTTATCCTGATTTTCTCTTACTACAGAATTCGCAAAGACCATGTGCCCCGGGCCCTTATGATCGGGATCCTGCTGGCAATTGTGTTTCGGGTAATTTTTATTACACTAGGCGTGGTGCTGGTGAGCAAGTTTAGCTGGATTCTCTACATTTTTGGTGCTTTTCTCGTTTACACCGGTATTAAGATATTTACCTCAAAGCAGGAAGAAGAGTACGACCCGGCCAAAAGCCCCGTGTATAAATTACTTAACCGCTTTTTTCCCATTGTGCACAAAGATGTGAGCGGCAAATTTGTAGTAAGGGTCGAAGGCAAACGGTTTTACACCAATATGTTTGTAGTAACCGTGCTCCTGGCCACTACCGATATTGTTTTTGCACTGGACAGCATCCCGGCAGTGTTTGCCATTTCGCAGGACCCCATGATCATCTACACCAGTAATATTTTTGCCGTTTTGGGATTGCGTGCCCTGTTCTTTTTGCTGCGCGGCGCTGTGGCAAAATTTGAGTACCTGCAGCAGGGCATTGCCATTGTACTGGTATTTATCGGTGCGAAAATGCTGGCCGAGCACTGGCTGCACGATATTCTTACCAAGAACCAACTGGTCGTCATCTCGCTGATGGTGATTGTGGTTTGCCTGGTTGGGTCGATGCTTTATTCGCTGCAGGTAACCCGGCGCCGGAAAAGAGAAAATGACCTGGTTTAACTTCAGCCTGTGTACCTGACCTCAACACTTTGCACAATTCTTAATGGCCGGCTGGTGCAGGGCGGCGAACGGGAGATCCGGCACCTGCTTTATGACAGCCGCCGTATTCAGAACCCGGAGGCCTCCCTTTTTTTTGCCATCAAAACAGCGCACAACGATGGACATCGCTACCTGGCCGAAGCTTATAAAAAGGGGGTGCGGTCATTTGTGGTGAGTGAAGATGTGACAATGGAAGATGCTGTTGTTATCAGGGTAGATGATACTTTGGTGGCCCTGCAAAAACTGGCAGCCTTTCACCGGTCCCGGTTTCATGTTCCGGTGATTGGCATTACCGGCAGCAACGGCAAAACTGTGGTTAAGGAGTGGCTGGCGCAATTGCTGGAAGAGGACTTTGCTATTGTACGCAGTCCAAAGAGCTTCAACTCACAACTGGGTGTACCGCTGAGTATTTGGGAGATGGGCCCGCAGCAAACGCTGGGCATTTTCGAAGCCGGCATTTCTACCGTAGGTGAGATGGAAAATTTGCAAAAAGTCATTCAGCCAACCATTGGCATTCTTACCAACATTGGTGAAGCACACAATGAGGGATTTGACTCACGGGAAGAAAAGCTGCGGGAAAAGCTTCTGCTGTTTCAGGGGACGGAAATTGTTATCGGAGAGAAAAAATGGTTGCATCAACTCACACAACCGGTGTTTTCCTGGAGCAACGAGGCCGGTGCTGCTGTTTTGGTTCAATCGGTGAAAACAACCAGTGGCAGAACAGAAATTTCGGTGGTGCACGAAGAAAAGAAATGGGAGATACAGATTCCTTTTATCGATGAGGCTTCCATACAAAATGCCATTACCTGTATTTGTATTTTGCTGTATTTAAAAAAAGATATTGCCGCATACCAACAACGTTTTTTGCAACTGCACCCGGTGGACATGCGCCTGCAACTGCAGCACGCCATTAACGATTGTCTTTTGGTGAATGACAGTTACAGTGCCGATATCAATTCACTGACCATTGCCCTGCATTTTCTTTCGGAACAAAGCTCCAGTCGTAAACGCACCGTCATTCTCTCCGATTTTCAGGAAACGGGTCGGGAGGAAGAAGCGTTGTATACCACCATTGCGCAACTGCTGCAAAACAAGGGCATACAAAAAGTGGTCGCCATCGGCGAAAAAGCAGGCACGCACTTAGGTGATAAACTTTCTTCAGCCATTGCCCTGCAAACCTTTTCTTCCACTGAAAACTTTATAGAGAATTTCAGGAGCTCCCAGTTTGCCGGTGAAATCATCCTTCTAAAAGGTGCCCGGAAAGCCGGCTTTGAACGGATTGCTGCTCTTTTTGAAGAAAAGCTGCATGGAACAGTATTGCAGATCAATCTTTCCGCACTTGCCCACAACTTGCGACAATACCAAAAGGTCCTGAAGCCTTCCACGCGGATCATGGCTATGGTAAAGGCGTTTTCCTACGGCAGTGGCGGTGCCGAAATTGCTTCGGTGCTGCAGTTTCATAATACGGCTTACCTGGGTGTGGCGTATGCCGATGAAGGCATTGACCTGGTAAAGGCCGGCATTACCCTGCCCATCATGGTCATGAATCCTGAGGCGTCTTCGTTTGCAGCCATTGTTGATCATGCCCTGCAGCCGGTTTTATATTCTACGCATCTGCTAAAGGAGTTTGAAGGCTATTTACAAAGCCAGGGTTTAAGCCACTATCCCGTGCATCTGGAAGTAGAAACGGGTATGAACCGCCTTGGATTTTCACTGGAAGAAATGGAAGCCGTTGCCACGCATTTGGCAGGGTCCACTACCATTAACGTGCAATCCCTTTTTAGTCATTTGGCAGCAAGTGAAAACGCCGAAATGGATGACTTTACACAAGTTCAGGCAGAACGTTTTTTGCAGGCCGTCCAAGTTCTGCGGAACAAGATCTCCTATTCTTTCTTGAAACATATTTCCAATTCTGCCGGTATCATTCGACACCCGCAATTGCAGATGGATATGGTGCGGTTAGGAATAGGCTTATATGGTATCGAAGCCGATACGGAAAATGCCTTGCCACTCGAGCCCGTGGCTACGCTTCGCTCCACCATTGCGCAAATCAAAAGGGTAAAGCAGGATGAATCGGTAAGCTATAACCGAAGGGGTGTGGTGCACCGCGATTCCCGCATTGCAACGGTACGCATCGGTTATGCCGATGGCTACTCACGCCGCTTTAGCAATGGCGTTGGCAAAATGTGGGTGAAGGGTGGAGTGGCCCCGGTGATTGGTACCGTTTGCATGGACATGACCATGATTGATATTACTGACATTGCAGACGTAAAGGAAGGTGATGACGTGATTGTTTTCGGAAAAGAAATCCCCGTGCAGGAAATGGCCGCATGGGCCGGTACCATTCCGTATGAGATCATGACATCGGTATCGCAAAGGGTGAAGCGGGTTTATTATTACGAATAGTTGCCCTGTCCCCTGAAGGGGAGTCTTGGATCTATCAAACTGTTTATTTTTAATTCATCTATTTTGCAAAATCATTTTAGCAATAAAATTGCCTGTTCATAATACAGGCAATTTCTTTTTTATGTATGCAACGGCATTGCCACTAACATGGTTTGGTAGAGTTCATCTTGAGCGCAGCCGAAGCATAAAATACTACTACATTTTGTAGGCCTATGCAACGATCAATAAAGGCCATTTTGCTGTCAGAATAATTGAATGCGCTAAAGTCTAATCGATCTAAGTCTCCCCTTCAGGGGGACAGGGGGAGTCCTATCTTTGCGCAAATTTTTACCATGAGTTACCGCATAGGACAAGGCGTGGATTTTCATCAATTGGCAGAAGGAAGGGAGTTATGGTTGGGTGGTGTAAAAATTGAACACAGCAAGGGGGCCGTTGGCCACAGCGATGCAGATGTGCTGTTGCATGCAATCTGCGATGGCATCCTGGGCGCCGCCTGCCTGGGTGATATCGGCACCCACTTTCCGGATACTGACCAGCAATACAAAAATATTGACAGTAAAATTTTACTGCAGCGCACTGTAGAACTGATTAAAAAGGAAGGTTACCACATTGTCAATATCGACAGTACGCTTGTCCTGGAGAAACCAAAAATCAAACCCCATGTGCCGCACATGCAGCAGACAATTGCCGGTATCTGCGGTCTTTCTGCCACCGATGTTTCCGTCAAAGCCACAACCGCCGAGCGAATGGGCTTTGTCGGCCGCGAAGAAGGCCTGATGGCCTATGCCACTGTTTTATTGCAAAGGATTTAACATCTTTCCTGTTCTCAACTTTTATCTTTGAACGATGCCCGTGCAAATCAAGATCATTAATCAATCTTCTTATCCGTTGCCGGAATACCGTACCGATGGATCGTCGGGAATGGATCTGCGGGCCAATATTTCGGAAGCTTTGGAATTGCCATCGCTGGGACGAAGCCTGGTACCTACAGGGCTTTTTATTGCCTTGCCTCCCGGCTTCGAAGCACAGGTGCGACCCCGAAGCGGCCTTGCCTTTCGCCAGGGTATTACCTGCCTGAATTCTCCCGGCACGGTTGATAGTGATTACCGAGGAGAAATTAAGGTTGTGTTAGTAAACCTTTCTGGTGAAACACAACTCCTAGAACCCGGTGAACGGATAGCACAACTGGTTATTCAGAAGGTAGAAAAAGCAGATTGGCAGCAGGTGGACGTCTTGGACAAAACTGAGAGAAACACCGGCGGATTTGGTTCAACGGGAAAATTGTAAACATGAAAAAACTTGTATTTTTTATAGGTCTGATTGCCGTTTTGGCTTCCTGCCGGTCCACACGTACCATCAGCAATGCTGTAAGCAAAAAAGATACTGCTGTAAGGGTGCAGCCTGAAGCAGCGAAGATTGATACGCAGCAACTGATCCGGGAAGCTTTGCAACAGGTGCAGGCTAACCGCATCGACTATCAAACCTTCAGCGCCAAAGTTGCCATCGACTACAAAGGCACAGAAGGTAAGGAATATGGTGTGAATGCCAACATTAAAATGTACAAGGACAGTGCTATCTGGATTTCGGCCAATGCAATTCTTGGAATTGAGGCAATGCGGGTATTGGTTACAAAAGATTCGGTAAAGCTGTTGAACAAGCTGGAAAAAGTATACACGGCCAGGAGCATTGAGTACCTGCAGGAGGTTACCTCGCTTCCGCTCAACCTTTATACCCTGCAGGACATGATCATCGGTAACCCGGTCTACCTGGATTCCAATATAGTGCGCTATGCAAACGGTAATGGTGTGATCAGCCTGATGAGTCTTGGACAGTATTTCAAGAACCTGCTGACGCTGAATGAAGGAGATAAGCGGATCATCCAAAGCAAACTGGATGATACCAACCCGATGCACAACCGAACGGCTGATCTTTGGTACAGTAACTATGAAACCAGGAGAGGACCGCTGTTTGCCACAAAGCGTGAAATTGTGGTTTCAGAAAAAGGAAGGCTGGAAATCAAACTTGATTTTAAAAATTATTCCTTTAACGAGCCGGTGGAGTTTCCTTTTTCGGTTCCGAAAAATTACCAGCGTAATTAAAATTTATTTTCATTTTTTGCGTTTCTTCCTTTCTGCGGAAGCATAGAGCATGACGGAAAACATGCTTTCTTGTGAGATGGAAAACCAAAACGTAAAATCAAAGATGTGTCACATGAAAAAACTTTTGCTTCTTTTTGCCTGTATTCTTACCCTGCAGGCTGCGTTTGCACAAAACGATAAAGAGACTCTGCAGCGGGAGCGGCAGCGCCTGCAGCAGGAACTGAAAGAAATTCAGGCGAACTATAATAAAGTAAGAGGCCAGCAAAAAGCAACATTGGGCCAGCTGAATATGCTGCAGAACAAAATGCAGTTGCAGAACCGCTACATCAGCAACATCAACAACGAGATCAAGCTGCTCAACGATGACATATACCTGAGCAATGTGGAACTGACCCGCTTGCAGCGTCAGATGGATACTTTGAAATCTGAATATGCCCGCAGTGTGGTTTACGCCTATAAAAACAACAGCACCTACGATTACCTGAACTTTATTTTTTCGGCAAACAGCTTTAACGATGCGTTGCGCCGTGTGGCTTACCTGAAATCCTACAGGGCCTATAATGAGTCTAAAGTTAAGACCATAAAAGAAACCCAGGCGCTGATAGAACAGCGGAAACAGCAGTTGCTTGCCAAAACCAATCAAAAGCAATCGGCCCTGCAAAATCAGAAGGTTCAGTTGAATGAACTGGAGGGACAGAAAAAGGAGAAAGACCAGGTGGTGGCCAAACTCAAATCACAGGCAAGTGATCTCTCCAAGCAGATTGCTGTTAAGAAAAAGCGTGACAACCAACTTCGCAACCAGATTGCAGCGGTGATCCGTCGTGAAATTGAAAAAGCAAAAGAAGAAGAAAGAAAACGTATAGCGGCTGCCAAAGCTGCTGAGGCGGCAAGGCCAAAAACGTCTACCAGTGCGGCAAACAATAACTCTTCAACCGCCAGTACCACCACTACGGCTGCACCAAAATCAGCACCGGCACGCAGGGAAACCATTCCGCTGAATGAAGGTGAGCTGAAACTGGCAAATTCATTTGAAAGAAGCAAAGGAGGGCTGCCCTGGCCTGTGGATAACGGACTTGTAAGCATTCCGTTTGGAGTGAGCAAAGTGGGTGACCTGATGATGGATAATCCGGGATTAACCATTTCTACACAATCGGCAGGAGTAACCGTAAAAGCCGTTTATGACGGCGAAGTGAGTGCCGTTTCCAACACCGGTGAAGGGATGATGGTGATGATCCGCCACGGACGTTATTTTACCGTTTACAGCAACCTTTCATCGGCTTCTGTAAGCAGGGGTGATGTAGTAAAAACCGGCCAGGCAATTGGCCGTGCCGCAACTGCCGATGACGGCACGGGAGGACAGGTAGATTTCATGTTAATGGTGGGACAAAGTAATGTGAATCCAAGACCTTGGTTACGGTAAATAGAGAGTAGCAAGAGGCAAGTAGCCAATAGCCACTTCGTTTAAAAAGTATATTTATAAAAAAACCTCCTGAATGCTCAGGAGGTTTTTTTATAGGAGAAGAGACTGCATTAAATGGCTACTCGCTTCCTGCTACTTACCACTCGCTTTCACTGCACTAATTCTCCCCGTAATACTTCTTCATACAGTTTTTCGTAAAGCGGAACAATATTTTTTATATCGAACGAATGGGCATGTGCAGCCGCAGCCGCTTTAAATTCTTTTAACCGTTCTTCGTCCTGCAGGATATCAATGGCATACCGGCTCATGGTTGCCACGTCGCCAACATCGCCCATAAAACCTACTTTGCCATGCACCATAATTTCAGGCAAGCCACCGGCATTGGTAGAGATTACCGGTACACCTGCTGCCATTGCTTCCAGCGCCGCCAGGCCGAAGCTTTCGTAGTCAGAAGTTAGCAGGAAAAGATCGGCAATAGCCAGGATGTCTTCCATTTGTTCCTGTTTGCCCACAAAACGCACATTGTCGCAAACTTTTAACTCGCGGCAAAGCTGTTCAGCTGTTCCGCGTTCGGGCCCGTCTCCCACAAACAATAATTTGGCAGGAACCTCCTTCTGAATATTGTAAAAGATCTTCACAACATCCTGCACCCGTTTTACTTTCCGGAAGTTGGAAGCGTGAAGTAAAATGCGTTCACCTTCGGGAGCGATCACTTTGCGAAATGCATCAATAGGTTTCCGGTTAAAGCGTTCCACATCCACAAAATTGTGAATCACTTCAATCTGCTTTTCAATCCTGAAAAACTTGTGCGTTTCGTCCCGCAGGTTGTTGGAAACGGCTGTAATCGCGTCGCTTTGGTTGATGGAAAAGGCCACCACCGGTGCGTAGGTTTTATCCCTTCCCACCAAAGTAATGTCGGTGCCGTGGAGCGTAGTGATCACAGGAATATGGAAGCCCTCGGCCTCCAGAATTTTTTTGGCCATATAAGCCGCTGAAGCATGCGGAATGGCATAGTGCACATGAAGCAGTTGCAGGTTGTTGTTTTTGATTACATCCACCAGGGTACTGGAAAGGGCCGTCTCGTAGGGCGGGTAATCAAAGAGCGGGTAGGTGGGCACCTGCACTTCGTGATAATAAAGATTGGGAATAAAATGAATCAGTCTTACCGGTTGCTGGTAGGTGATGAAGTGAACCTGGTGGCCCTTCTGTGCCAATGCTTTTCCTAACTCTGTTGCCAATACACCGCTACCGCCAAATGTGGGGTAGCAAACGATGCCTATCCTCATACAAGTATTTTCAAACAACTAAGGTAGGGATTTGGTTGATACGCCTTTTGTGCTTTGTATGGATGGACTCCTCTGGAAACAGCTTATGCCCACTTTTGGCATTTCGACAACAATTCTGCTGAACAGCTTTCAAAGTTTAATTATCATTGCAGGCTATGAAAAAGTCTTTTCTTTCTCTTTTTGCTCTTTCGGCTGCCTTGTGTGGATTGGCGCAAAACGATGATTCGATTTTTATCCGCCGGATGGCCGACCACATTTTGATAAATGGTAAAGCATATGATGACCTGCGCATATTAACCAAGACCATCGGGCCTCGCCTGGCCGGTTCGCCGGGTATGTATAAATCCGAGGCATGGGGATTAAAAACCATGCAGGAGGCCGGTGCTGATCACGCATGGCTGCAACAATGTATGGTGCCGCATTGGGTTAGGGGAGGAAAGGATGCAGCCACAGCTCATTACACCGTGAGCGGAAAGGTGCAGGGCAAAAAAAGCACAGCAGCAAAAAAGCTGGATGTACTGGCGCTGGGAAACTCTGCTGGCAGCATGAAGCCGCTGAAAGGTGAGGTAATTGAAATAAACAACTTTACGGAGTTAGAGGCTAAGAAAGACCAGGTGAGGGGCAAAATCGTATTTTACAATTACCCATTCAACGATGCTTTTGTGAATACGTTTAATGCTTACCGTGACGCCGGTATCTACCGCAGCCAGGGCCCAAGCCGTGCAGCCAGGTATGGTGCGGTGGGTGCTATCGTTCGCAGCATGAGCAACAGCACCGACAACCTACCGCATACAGGTGGTACGGCTTACAACGATTCGTTTGCAAGAATCCCGGCGGTGGCTGTTGGCTTACGTGATGCCGACTGGCTGAGTAAAACATTAAAAGAACTACCTGTGTCTGTTACACTACACACCCATGGTAAGTTCCTTCCTGATACAATTGGCCACAATGTAATTGGCGAGTTGAAAGGATCCGAATTTCCTAATGAATACATTACTGTAGGTGGTCACCTGGATAGCTGGGACCCAGCCGAAGGTGCACATGATGACGGTGCCGGTTGCGTGCAAACAATAGAAATTTTAAGGACATTCAAAGCCCTTGGCTACAAGCCAAAACGAACCATTCGTTTTGTGCTGTTTGCAAACGAGGAGAACGGGCTTCGCGGGGGTAACAAATATGCCGAGGAAGCAAAAGCCAAAGGAGAAAAGCACATTTTCGCCCTCGAAAGTGATGCAGGCGGCTTTACACCACGAGCTTTTGGCATTTCAGCCAATGATGAGCAATTCGCAAAAGCTTTGTCATGGAGATCATTGCTGGCACCCTATGGCGTTTGCGAGGTTAACCGTGGTGGCGGTGGTGCTGATATTGGCCCTTTGGCCCGTACACAAGGTACACCGGTAGCTGGCCTGGTGCCCGATTCGCAACGTTATTTTGACATTCACCATGCCCGTAATGATGTGTTTGAAAATGTAAACAAACGGGAATTGTTATTGGGTGCTGTAAACATGGCTGCGTTGATTTACCTTGTCGATAAATACGGTTTGTAAAACATCTTGCCTGTTGTTTAACAGCAAGTGAAGAAAAAATAAATCTTTATCAAACACCCGGAGATCGCTCCGGGTGTTTGTTTTATCAGGCCTGATCAGAACATTTTTTATAAGCTACTTTGATGTTGCTTTTTCTGTCCTGTTGCAATGGCGCAGCCAGATTTGTTTTAGCCGAACACTGAATGCGCACATCGGCAAAAGGTATTTCTATATGTTGATGGATGTAGAGAAGGAGTGCCTTTATGAACAACACGATCCCAGTCATTTCCATACCTTCTTCAACAGCTGCAAATATGCCGCGGCTAACCGCTGGCATAGTGTACATTTTTGTAAACCAGGCCCCGGCAATCTCCATTCCAATGGCGCCGCCAACATAAAGAGTTGCAGCCACACCAAAGCGGATCCGGGTTGACTTTGGAAGGCGCAGGTAAAAACGAGAAAAGAAGATGGCGAAGAGAATCACCAGGAATCCATAGGCTACGGTCCAGTACATAAACTTGCTGAACACCTGAATATATTTCGAAAGAAATGGTTCGATGCGGGCAAAGTTTTCATGGATGGTCAGCAGTTCATCCAGTCCTAAAAAAACAAACACCAGGCTTAAACCTTTCCAGTAAAAGGATTCTTTATCTGCAACATTCTTTTTCCGGTAAGAAATAAACCAAAGCAACGCAGCACTGAACCACAGGATAAATGTGGAAAACAAAGAAGGGAAAGTATATTCCCCGTTCAGGCTGAACAGGGGTACCAGGCCCATAACACTTGTGTAGCCAAGAGCATATTTTACATAGTTGCTAATAAGGCCTGCTACAAGGAGACCGGCGATAATTTTAAGCAGGAGAGAAGTGGTTTTCTCTGCATGAAGCGTTAGTGTGTGTTTCATTTGGTGTTTGTTCAAGGGTGTTATAAAAAAATCATTCCTGCAGAAGCAGTGGTGCAATCAAACATTGTACTTGCATTTGATTCTGTTCTTTACAACTATCGAAATCCAAAATATGGAATTGTATCCGAATGGAAAGTTGGTGATTCTGCTTTACTTTTCCAAGCTTTTACCATGGGAAAACAGCAGCCCGAAAGGAGCGCCTGCGGTTGAAAATGCAGTACCGATGAGCGGAAACAATTGTTTTGCATCAGCAGAAGATACTACTATCAGCCCTGGGCCGGAGACTTGCATATTTCTTTTTGTGTTGCTGAAGTTATGAAGCAGCTTCCGTTTCAAACCTTTCCACCGAGTGGATGCCATTCAGGCTTTTCAGCCGTTTTACCAGTTCTTCCAGCTCTTCTTTGTCGTGCACAAACAGTTTGATAGAACCTTCAAACAGCCCTTCTTTTGATTCAATGGTAATAGCAGAAATATTGATGCGCAATTCGCCACTGATAATGCTGGTGATTTTGTTCACAATTCCCACGTCGTCCATACCAATAATGCGTAAGCCAGTCAGGAAAGAAATTTCCTTGTTCTTTGCCCATTTTGTTTTCACAATGCGATGGCCGTAGTTCGCCATTAGCTTGGCAGCATTGGGACAATTGGTGCGGTGAATGGTTAACCCCTTTCCCGTTGTTACAAAACCAAAAACATCATCGCCCGGGATAGGTTTGCAGCAATTGGCCAGGTTGTATACAATTTTGTCGCTGCTTTCGCCAAAGATGATCAGTTCCGTGTCTTTCTTCGGTAAAGATGGATTGTATTCCGGTTTCGGCTCCAGTACTTTTACAGGCCTTGGTGCTTCCAGCCTGTCGCCTATCACCTTGAACTCTTTTAGTTCTTTCAGGTCCATCGACTTTACCGACAAGGCATAGTACAGGTCCAGCGGTGCACTGAGCTTGTAGTAATTCACCAGTTCGTCGATATTGTGTTGGCTCATAGAGACGCCCATGCCTTCAAGCTTTCGCTGCAGGGTGTATTTCCCTTCTTCGGCAACAGCTCTTTTTTCTTCTTTCAGCGAATCTTTTATCCGCGTACGGGCTTTTGCCGTAACCACAAAGTTGAGCCAATCCTCGGAAGGTTTTTGTTTGTTAGAGGTTATGATCTCCACCTGGTCGCCACTACGCAGCTTGTGCGAAATGGGCACCAGCTTGTGGTTTACTTTCGCACCAATACATTTCACCCCTACTTCAGAGTGCACGGCAAAAGCAAAATCCAGCGCCGTGGCACCAATGGGCAGCATCTTCACATCGCCCTTGGGTGTATAGATGTAAATTTCTTCCGCTAAAAAACTACGTTTGAAATCCTGTAGGAAATCAACCGAATCCACATCGTGGTTGGTGATCACTTCCCGTATTTGTCCAAACCACTTATCAAAGCGGCTTTCATCCTGGGCCCCTTCTTTGTATTTATAGTGTGCCGCCAATCCTTTTTCGGCAATTTCGTTCATCCGCTTGGTGCGGATCTGCACTTCCACCCACTTTCCCTGCGGGCCCATTACGGTTGTGTGTAAAGCCTCGTAACCATTGCTCTTAGGATTGCTCAACCAGTCGCGAAGCCGTTCGGGAGAAGGCGTGTACTCATCGGTGATCATGGAGTACACTTTCCAGCAATCTTCTTTTTCTTTATCGGGTGGCGAATTAACAATGATACGGATGGCAAAAAGGTCGTACACTTCCTCGAAGCTCACCCCTTTTTTCTTCATCTTGTTCCAGATAGAGTGAATGCTTTTTGGCCGGCCATGAATTTCAAAATCAAAACCGGATTTCTCCAGTTTTTCCTTCAACGGTTTAATGAATTCGTTGATAAATTTCGACCGCTCCCGTTTTGTTTCCGCCAGTTTCCTGGCAATTTCTTTATAGGTCTGCGGCTCCAGGTATTTCATGGCAAGGTCTTCCAACTCTGTTTTGATGTTGTACAAACCCATCCGGTGTGCCAGTGGCGAATAAACATAAATGGTTTCTGAAGCAATCTTCAGTTGCTTTTCCATTTTCATGCTATCCATGGTCCGCATGTTGTGCAGGCGGTCGGCCAACTTGATAAGGATTACCCGCGGATCATCGGTAAGCGTGAGTAAAATCTTCCGGAAGTTTTCGGCCTGCTGTGAGGCGTTGACATCAACAATATTCGAGATCTTCGTCAGCCCGTCAACGATCTTGGCAATCTCACTGCCAAATTCCCGTTGTACATCTTCAAGCGTAATATCGGTGTCTTCTACTGTGTCGTGTAACAGCGAACAAATCGTGGAGCGAACACCCAAACCAATTTCTTCAACACAAATACGTGCTACGGCCAAAGGGTGTAAAATATACGGCTCGCCGCTCTTGCGGCGCATGGTTTTGTGAGCCTCGGCAGCCATTTCAAAGGCCTGCCTGATCTGGCGACGGTCACCGGGCTTGATACGGGCTTTGAGCGATCGTAAAAGGGCACGGTATTCCCGTAAGATCAGCTTTTTTTCCTGCTCCTCATTCAAACTGTATTTCGGTAACTGCGCAACGGTTTCCATAGGTTACGAAAATAAGGAATAAACCACCTTTTGGCGAGGTGAAAGCGCTTTATAACGGTTTTTTGTTAACCATTGTGACACATTAAAAAGCCCTTCTGCTTGGGCAGAAGGGCTTTCGGGAAAGTAGGATAAAGTCTTATCGAATCACCAGTTTTGTTTTGCCGGCTGTTGCCACCACTTTTGTCCCTGTCGACTGGATGGTACGATCACCGCCAAAGCTGACACCCGGGGTTGATTGATTGATGGTGAGATTGCCGCCGCCGACAGATATCACGTTTCCCCCACCGGCTGAAATTACATTGCCGCCTCCGGCTGAAATAACCTGGCCGCCATCCAGCTTTACCAGGTCCACGGCAAGCACATTGTTGTTGTTATCGGTAAACACTACTGCAGTGTTGTTGTTCAATTTGCCAACGTTGGTTTTGATACCATTTTTGCTCATTGCATTCTGGTATTGCTTAATGTAATTCTTTAGCTCGGCATAGCTTCCCCAGGAGCCGTTGTTGTAATTCTGAATGTTTACTTCCCAGGCATTGGGTATGCGGTTATAGAGTTCCACATAGGCTTGAAAGATCCAGGGATCACCTTTTAGAAAATTTCCCGATTTGTAGCGATTGTGACCGGCAATGTAGCCAACCAGTTCGGCATAGCTGCTCCAGGAGCCGCTATTATAATTGCGGATGTTGCATTCTGCAGTGGACGGAGTCCTGCCGTACAATTGTTTGTAAGCTTGAGTAATCCAGGGATCACAGCTTTGTGCTTTCACAGTGGCGCTGAATAAAAGAGCTGTTACGATAAAGGTCAAGATGGGTTTTGTTCTCATAAGTGTTACGTTTTATTTGGCGGCTAAAATAGAAGGTTCGTTGCCTTAAATCAATAGCAAGGAAAAAGTTTTTCGCAATTCTTTGGTTGCGCAGCGAACAGGATACCGCCTTCTGCCTGCCAACTGTCAAAAATGTGAAAGCATGGAAAGTGCTGATTGGGGTAAGCGGACGATCAAACCATTGGTTTGGCTTCTTCGGGCTGCACTTTGTTTTCTTCCTGATGCTCTTTGTCGTGTTCATCTTTGTGCAGGAAACGTTTTTGGAATGCCAGCAGGGTTAATACGCCAACAGATATGGAGGCATCGGCAATATTGAAGATGGGAGAAAAGAAAAGGAAATCCTTGCCACCCAGAAACGGAATAAAGCTGGGAAATGTTCCTTCTACCATTGGGAAATAAAGCATATCCACCACCTTGCCATGCAAAAAGCCGCCATAGCCCTCACCGGGTGCTACAAAACTGGCAACATGCGAATAAGTGGTTTCTTCGAAGATCAACCCGTAGAACATGCTGTCGATAAGGTTGCCCAGGGCTCCGGCATAGATCAATGAAGCACACACAATAAAACCTGTTGTGTGTTTTTCCTTTACGATTTTTACAAGGTACCAGGTGCCAAAGATTACTGCAACCAGGCGAAAAAGCGTTAACGCCATCTTGCCCCAATCGCCGCCAATCTCCATGCCCCAGGCCATTCCAGGGTTTTCAATGAAATAAAGCTGCGCCCAATCCTGACCAGCCAGGTTGGTTACGGGTCCATAAGGGAACGACGTTTTGATCCAGATTTTTAATACCTGATCTACAAGGATAATCAACGCAACCAGCGAAAACGCAGAACGAAGCTTCACATTAAAAATTTAAGAAGGGCAAATATAGGCATCCACTTGTTAAACGAGGCCTAAAGGAACAAGAGGGATTTGAATATCGAACAGAAGAACAGGATTCTTGCATGGCGAAGGCAATGTTAGCTGTTTATCTCTTCGTCTAACTAATGGGTGTCTCTAAAACACAAGTTGAAAAGCAGCACTTCTGCATTCCTTGTTCTTCTGTTCTGCGGTTCACAACACTTCCCTCTTCATCTGTTATTTCCGGGTATCTTCGTCCCATTGCAGCATGGAAGTTGTATTCTGGATATCGGCCTGTATTCTGTTTTATGTTTACCTTGGATATGGACTGCTCCTGTTTCTGCTGAGCACTGTTTTAAAAAAACAGGCTTTGCCCGTTCCTGATGTGTTGGCGCCGGTAACTCTGGTGGTGCCTGCATATAACGAAGAAGCAATTATTGCAAAAAAAATCCAGAACTGTTTTGCCCTTTCTTATCCCAAGCAATTACTGACCATCCTCTTTGTTACGGATGGTTCTACCGACGACACTGCCGGTTTGGTTGCCAGTCATCCCGAAATCATTCATTTGCATCAACCAGAACGAAAGGGGAAAACTGCAGCGCTGAACAGGGCCATGCAACAGGTGGCCACACCGTTTGTGGTTTTCAGCGATGCCAATGCCTTGTTGCATCCCGACAGCATTCAGAACCTGCTTCGGCATTACAGCGATCCAATGGTGGGTGGCGTCTCCGGCGAAAAGCGGATCGCTGCTACGGATGCTACGGCTGTTGGCATCGGCGAACGGATATACTGGCAATATGAGTCGATGTTAAAAAAGGCTGATGCGGTTTTTTACACTGTTATCGGCGCAGCGGGGGAACTTTTCTCTATTCGAACAGAATTGTTTGAGCCGTTGGAAGAAAACATTATCCTGGATGATTTTGTTCTTTCAGCCCGGATTTGCCAGAAAGGGTACCGATTTACTTACGACAGAAATGCGTATGCAACAGAAGGCCCTTCAGAAACGATTGCAGAGGAACAGCAGCGAAAGATTCGGATTAGTGCGGGATGCTTTCAGGCGCTGGTACTCTTAAAAGCTTCACTGAATCCTTTCAGAAACTGGCGCCTGACGTTTCAGTATGTTTCACACAAAGTGCTTCGCTGGACATTGTGCCCCTTGCTGGTGCCGCTTTTGTTTCTTTCCAACGCTGTGTTGGCAGTAAAGGGAGATTCCATTTTTTACTTCTTGTTTTTCGTTATACAATGTAGCTTTTATGCATTTGCCCTATTGGGCTGGAGGTTTTCCGGAAGAAGAGGATTCCCTAAACCCTTTTTGATTCCTTATTATTTTGTTTTTATGAATCTCTCACTTTACGTCGGCTTTTGCCGTTTTCTCACCGGCCGGCAATCTGCTGTCTGGAAACGATCGGCCAGAAGAGCTTATCCTAACCCCTGATCGTTTCGGTTGTGTATGTGGACAAAGAAATTTTAAAATTTGTTTTTCACTTTCGCTACCACTTGATTACCTGATTATTTTGTTAATAGAATATTCCTGAAGGGAAATAAACTGCGAATCCATTTTCCTTATTTTTACTTTGCCAAATACATTCTATGTCGATGCTCAAGCACACCATTGTTTACGCCGAAGATGACCTGGATGATCTGTTCATATTGACACAAGCGTTTCAGAAACATGATCATATTGAGGTGTTGCATGCGCCTGACGGCAAAAAAGCAATGCTGCTGCTGGAGAATATGGCTGGCGAAAATTCGCTACCCTGCCTGGTTATTCTCGACATCAACATGCCCGTCATGAATGGGAGAGAAGCCCTGCAGGCAATCCGGTCGCATAACGAATTGTACAAGCTGCCCGTTGTTCTCTTCAGTACTTCCAGCAGCGCCAGCGACAGGCTTTTTGCTGAAGCACATGAAGCTTTTTTGATTACCAAGCCTTCTGACTTTCTTAATCTGGAGACAATTGTAATGCAGTTTATTGGGCATTGCAATTTTGAAATTAATAAAATAACCTACAGCGGCTCTTAGCGGAAGCTGTATTGTAGCATTAGTTCATGTCCCGATGAACCTTTTTGGTAAACAGAAAGCGGGGCATTGAAAATGTCAAACGAATAGCCAACGGTAAACTTCTCTTTTACTTTAAAGCCTGCAGCGATCATCCACCCCTGCCGGGCACGCCAGCTAAGCCCATACCACAACAGATCATTGTGCATCATGCGAATGCCTCCCTGGACCTCAACCGGTGCATTGGGCAGGTAGATCACCAGCAGGTTAGGACTTACCTTGGTAAATTCATCCGGTATGAATGTATAATTGCCATGCAGGTAATAATGTCGATAGAGTTTACTTTGCTCTGCCTGTGTGCCAGCCAGTTCATAAAGTTTATATCTTGATTGCACCAGTTGGCTTACAGCAGCACCCATCTGGAAGCGGGGTGAGGAATAAGCTATACCAACACCTGCGTCGGCTTTTATGCGTGTATGGTATCCTGTTACTACCGGATCCAGACTGCCTAGTTCCTGTTGCAGTTTTTCCCTGTCAAATGAAAGCTGTTGCAGGCGGGCCTCCAAACCAAATGATACGGAGCTTTTTTCCTTTACCGGTATATGATAAGCATAGGCCATCTGGAGGCCAGTACGCGACGTTGGTCCGGTTACGTCGTGGTAAAGATATCCTCCCAAACCCAGGCGGGCACCGGGTAGAAACGTTTGGCCATATAGCAATCCTGTTTTGGGGCTTCCGGGCATGCTGCTCCATTGTGTTTTGAAGCTTCCACCAATGAAAGCCTTTTGTCCACTGCCGGGTGTAGCCGGATTGTGCAAAATGGGCGCAAGTTCATAAAAGCTGGACGTGTTCAGTTGCTGTGCAGAAACGTTGGTGCCCGTGAACAGCAAAAAAATCAGCAGATGCCTGATGAGCAGGATTCGGGGATGTTTGGTATATAACGTTTTCATTAGCGCAGGATGGTAACATTACCTTTTGTACTCACCGTTTTGCCATTGATCAATTGGTAAGTGATGATGTAATAGTAAGTGCCGTCGGGCAGTGGTTTGCCGCTATAGGTTCCGTTCCAATCGTTATTGTAGCTGTCATTCCGGTAAACCGGGGCGCCGTAGCGGTTGAAGATCTCCACCTTTGCTTTTTGCAGGCAGGAGCCATCGGTAACTAACCAGCGGTCGTTTATGCCATCACTATTAGGCGAAAAAGCTGCCATGGGTTTTATGCAATAAGGCACTACTGTAATGGTTACTTCATCGCTGGCCATGCAGCCGTTTTGTATGGCAGTTAACCGGTATGTTGTCGTTTCAAAGGGTTTGGCAGTTGGCTGTACCGTATTTACAGCACTTAGTCCAGTAGCCGGCGTCCAGTTCACAGTTCCACCGGAAGCAGAGGCGGCAAGCGTGGTTTCATCTCCTTGTATAACGGTTCGGTCGGCTCCGGCATTAACAAGTGGTAATGGCTTTACATTGATAACAATGTCGGCCGATTGCTGGCAGACACCTTTGCTTGCTGTCAGTGTATATGTTTGATTGCGCTGAGCCTTTATTTCCGGGTGGGCTTCATTTGCATTGCTAATGCCGGTAGATGGGCTCCACTGAAATGATGATCCATTGGACAGTACCTGAGGTGTGATAGTTTCTCCTTCACAAACTGTAACCACAGGCTGGGCAACCAGCAACAGGTCATCTTGCAGGGTCAGGGTTGCCGTGGCAGTTTTTACGCAGCCGCTGTTGCTGTTGACAGTAATTGAGTATTCACCAGCCGGCAGGTTCTCGAACAGGGGGGAGGATTGTGGCATGCCTCCGTTCAGGCTGTAGGTAAGCGGAGAGGTTGTGCCGCTCGCCTGTACCCTAATGCTTCCTCCTTCATTGCAGGTTGGTTCCTGTTGCTGTAAGCTAACCTGCAGGTCTTCTTTTTGTATGATAACAGTATCTTCAAAACTAACCTCTGTTGCCTGTGAAGTACAGGATTGATAGCTGACCCGTAGAACATAGGCACTGCTGTCTTTTACAGGGCATATGTTGGGAAAAGCTAGTTGCAGGTTACCCTGCCCATCAGAAGTTGTATCTGCCAGCGCGATTACCACGCCTTCTGATAACAGTTCCGCTCTTTTGAATTTGGATAAACCTGCAGATGGAACAAACCGGTACGCTTCCTGCATGTTTAAACTTCCCCATTGGCTTGTGTTTTTTCCTGCCGGAAAGGCAGCTTTGTTACGGGCATAATTCTGTACGCCCAAAATGGCCAGGCCTTCATTCCAGGCGGTGCAAACGGGTTTATCCTCTACGTACACCTCCACAATGCCGGTGCTCTCGTAAACAACAATCTGGTGGGTGGCCGACTGGCTTGTGCAACTATACATGGGTACGTCTTTAAAACTGGCAATAAAACGTCGTTTGGGTGCTGTTCCTTCCATCCGCCATTCGATCCTGCGGCTGCCATTGTTAAACGGGAAAATGTCGTGGTAGACACCCATAATAGAAGCCCGGGGATAATAGGTTGAAGCAAGTGAATTCTGTGTACCGCCGGCATAGGGGATCTGTACTGGCGTCAGGTTAAAAAAACTTGTTGTTAGCCGGAAATTATTTCGTCTGACGGCGTTTGTTATATCGAAGGTTACAATCCCATTGGAGCCGACTGTGAGGCTATTGTAAGTAGCACCATAAAAACAAGCAGGAAAAGGCAGAGAGATAACGCTGCTGTAAATATCATCTGCATACAGGGCTGTCAATTCTGTACCACCCTCGTAATTAAAAGGGTGAAAAGGAATGGCTTGTACCTGGTAATCGTCGCTTTGCCGGATATCGGGCACAGTTGCCGTAACAGTGGTGCAGGTGGCACCACAGGGCATAACAATCGTCTTTGAAGGTAACTGAAAAAGGGAAGAAGGGTTTTGCGCATTGGATGCAAGTATCCAAACGGATAGCAGCAATAAAAGCAGGCTACGGAACATAGGTCTTTGGATTATACGAACAACTGGTAGATGCACCTTTACATCAGCCGGTTATTCTTTGGTTTATTTGCGACTTCAAATAAAATAAATTATTCTCTAAAATTGGGGATAATGCTAATTTTTTTAAGGAACAAAGTGTTTGTACCGCAATAACCTGTACTTTTGCCACCCATTTTCCGTTCCGCTATGCGGAGCCTGCGGGTGTGGTGAAATTGGTAGACACGCCAGACTTAGGATCTGGTGCTTCACGGCATGGGGGTTCGAGTCCCTCCACCCGCACAGTTTTGTTGATTGGTTGATTAGTTGAGTGGTTAGTTTTTGTTCTTTCTCTTCTAATAAACCAGTCATCTATTCAACTAATCAACCAATCACATGGCAACAGTTACACAACAGGATGTGGCTCCTTTGCATAAGCAGCTTAACGTCACCCTTCAGAAAGAAGATTATCTTCCTTCATTTGAAAAATCACTAAAAGACTACAGCAAAAAAGCAAATATCCCAGGCTTTCGCAAAGGCATGGTGCCTGCCGGCCTCATCAAGAAAATGTATGGTTCTTCTTTGTTTACTGATGAGGTGTTGCGTACCGTAGATAAAGAAGTGTTTCGTTACCTGGAGCAGGAGAAACTGGACATTTTTGCCCAGCCGCTACCGGTAGATATGAACCTGCAGCAACTGGATGTAAACAGTCCGGCTGATTACACCTTCACATTTGAAGTGGGCATGAAGCCTGCTGTTCAGCTGCCAGATCTGGGTCAGCAGAACCTCAAGCGGTATCAGGTAAATATTACAGATGAGATGGTGGCAGAAGAGGTAGAGCGTCTTCGCAGCCGTTACGGTAACATGAGCGAGCCGGAAAGTGTAGAAGTTGATGAAACTGTACTGAATGTAACTTTTGTTGAAACAGACGAAGCCGGGAACGAGATTGCAGGTGGTATCCGTAAAGACAACTCGCTGCTGGTTAAATATTTTTCAGAGGCCTACCGTCCTTCGCTGATTGGGAAAAAGAAGGAGGATACCATTCAGCTTTCGCTGGACGAAGCCTTCGACGGTAAAGAAAAAGAGTGGGTTCTGCAGGATCTTGGAATTGATAGTGCTACAAACAAACATTTCAAATTAAACATTACAAAGCTTGGACTGGTTGAGCCTCGTGAGCTAAACGAAGAGTTCTTCACGCAATTGTTCCCTAACCAGGAAGTAAAAACAGAAGAAGAGTTCCGCAACCGCGTACGGGAAGAATTACAGAAGCAGTGGGATGCAGAAAGCCGCAACCAATTGCAGCATACGCTTTACCATGTTTTACTCGATAATACTACCATTGACTTCCCTGAAGCTTTCCTGAAGCGTTGGCTGAAAACACAAAGTGCGGAAGGGCAGCAGCAACAGCCGAAGTCTGATGAGCAAGTGGAAGCAGAGTTTCCAACTTTCATCAACCAACTGAAATGGACACTTATCATGGATGAGTTGCAGAAGAAAGGCGACATCCAGGTTCAGCAAGATGATGTACGGCAATTTGCCAAACAGCAATTGTTGGGTTACATGGGTATGGCTGCAATGGATGAAGAGGCGGATTGGGTACGCGACTATATTGACCGCATGATGAAAGACCGGAAGTATGTAGAGGATGCTTATAATCGCATTCAAACTCAAAAGATTTTCGATTGGGCTGAAACCCAGGTAAATGCTGTGGAAACATCCATTTCAAAAGAGGAGTTTATCCATATGAATGAAGAACATCAGCACCATCACCATTAATCTTTTAATGAGTTTGGACATTAATTATAAGAAGTAATAAAGATCTTTTGTAATAAAAAAGCCGTTCTGAAAAGGACGGCTTTTTTCTTTTGCTGCGGTGAAAAGATATAGAGTGAAAGGAAATTCTTTCGTTAGCAGTATAAAGTTTTCACTTTGAAGCAAATAACAAAGATTTCTATAACAGTTATCAATATACTAATACTAAACTTTACTCTTTCTCCTTCAGATGTACATAAACAAAAAAGTCGTTCGAAACTGAACGACTTTTTGGATTTATAAAGAAGATTTTTCTCTTGTTAATCCTTAAGTTTCTGGTTGCAGATACTAATAGTTGTCCCTGTAGCCTCCGCCACCGCCACGGTTGCCGCCGCCATAGCCGCCACCGCCACGATTGCCTCCGCCACCGTAACCGCCGCCGCCTTTTTTAAAGCCGCCGCCGCCACCGCCGCCGAAGCTGCGCTTTTTGAAGCCGCCATCGCTACCACCTTCTTTCGGGCGGGACTCATTCACCACCAGATTGCGACCATCCACTTCGCTGCCATTCAATTGTGCAATGGCAGCTTGTGCCTGTTCGTCATTTGGCATGTCAACAAAGCCAAAGCCTTTGCTGCGGTTAGTGAATTTGTCCATAACGATTTTCGCAGACGCTACTTCACCGTAAGGTGCGAATAAGTCGGCTAAGTCCTGTTCTTTCAGGCCCCAACTTAAGTTTCCAACATAAATGTTCATTAGTGAAAAAATTTAAAAAACAAAAAAGTGCTTACAGCTGACGAGGGACATGAACGATGTTCGATGGGCCTGAAAAACTGAAAAGGCACAGAATACATAACGAATATAAAACTTTTAAATCCGTTTCTCCAAAAGAAAGCCGTCCTTTCTTTTGGAAAGGACGGCTTCTCTATATTTAGAAATTACTGTTTAAGTACTTTCAGGGTTTCGGTGGATCCGTTTTCCTGGCTGATGCGGATAAAGTACATGCCTTTGCCCAGGCTGCTCATGTCCACATAGGTTTGCATGCTGCCGGTGGCGGGTTGTACGCTTTTCACGATGCGTCCCTCTGCGTTGGCAATGGACACCATTGTTTTACCTTCGATGGCGGGGTGCTGCAGGGTCAGCAGGTTGGCTACCGGCTGGGGGAAAGCTCTGAGCACAATGGAGCTCTTACCGCCTGCTATGCGGGCAATGGTGCTGTACTTAAAGGAGCCGTCGTTGTCCACGTTCTTGATGCGGTAGTAAGCACTGGTAAGCGGCGCATCATCAGAGAAGGTGTAAGTATCCTTGCCATGGCTCTGGATCTGGCCAATCCTGGTAAAGCTGCGGCCGTCGTCACTTCTTTCTACTTCGTAGCGATCAACGTTTTCTTCCCCTGCGATTTTCCAGGTCAGCAGCACGGAGGTGTTTACTTTCTTGGCTTCAAAACCAATAAAGGTCACCGGCAGCGGAGCCTGGGAGAAAGTACCGTTGGTGCGGAAATCATCAAAGGTGATGGTTTCACCAACAACACCAGCGCCTGTGTTCGACGTCAGCTCAAAGCGCAGCCGGTACTGTCCACCCATAGGGAAGCCTGGCAGATCGCCCAAGGAAACGGCACGGCAAACTTCTGCAGCAGTAGTAGTCGGATCGTATGAAGGCACAAATTGCGCAAGGAATACAGTTACGATCTCTCCGTTCAGTGTAGACCGGAACATTACTTTTACTTCTACTCTCGCTACATTTTGAGAACCATCTAAGGTAAAGCCGTATGTAACTGTACTGGCATTGTTAGGCAGTACGTACGTTGGTGTTGTAACAGAGTAAACAGCAGATGCCAGAATGCGGTCTTTCATCAGGTAACCATCCGTCCCGGAAGTAGCAAGCATAAGATCACCGGTAAAGCCGGCCATACTACCACTGGTGTTGTCGAAGTTTTCAATAACATTACCGCAAACAGGGTCTTGGGCATTGGTAGCAACGTAACCGCCAACCAAAAAAGCAAGTGAAAGAGCGCCGTTCCTCAGAAACATGTAAAATTTTGCCATGATAAAAGTTTATGGGTTTAATAAAATACGTCATGGTTTCACGGAGTTGAATTGTTGGTTCTTCTGAAGAATAAAGGAGGGAGATGAATACTCCTTTTCAAAAATTGTTCCTGAATCTTATTTGCACAGCTTGCATGCATGAAACGGTTTGCACAACTGGTTATTCGCCAAAAAAGAAAACGTCCACACAAGTTGTGCGGACGTTTTCAAAAATAAAAAATGTGGTTATTATTCAGCAACTACTTCCAGATCAACTTCGGCGGTCTGACCATTACCGAAATCTACGGTTGCTTTATAGGTACCCAATTCTTTTACATCGTCGTTGATGCTGATTTTCTTGCGGTCAATCTCGTAACCTTTCTGATCACGAATCGCACGGCTAACCTGCAACGAAGTAATGCTACCGAAGATCTTGCCGCTGGTACCCGTTTTGGCGCCTACGCGAACAGGAGCTTCCTGTAACTTGCTGATTACGCTGTTGATCTGGGCCAGCATCGCATCTTCTTTCTTTTTGGCTACTTTCAGCCTTTCTTCCAGTTGTTTTTTGTTGGAAGGACTGGCTTCTACAGCAAATCCCTGGGGAATAAGGTAGTTACGGGCATAGCCATTTCTTACCTTTACCAGTTCATTTTTGCCGCCAAGATTGTCAACATCCTGAATTAAAATAATTTCCATTGTGATTTGTTTTAGCCAACTTCCGCATGAGGCGGAAACTGTCCGTCTTTCTATATTGAAACAGAAAGAGTTAGGTTAAAAATTCTATTTTAAAAGATCTGTTACATATGGTAACAGTGCCATTTGACGTGCCTTTTTGATGGCATCAGCCACTTTGCGCTGGTACTTCAGTGAGTTGCCTGTAATACGGCGGGGCAACATTTTGCCTTGCTCATTCAGGAACTTTTTCAGGAATTCTACATCTTTATAATCGATGTATTTGATGCCATACTTTTTAAAACGACAAAACTTCTTTGGACGTTTTTCCTGTTTAATGGCCGTCAGGTACTTGATTTCATTTGCTTTAGCCATTGTTCACCTCCTCGAGTTTTTCGTTTCCTGTTGGCAAACCGCTGCGTTTTTTGTTGTTGTACTCAACGGCGTATTTGTCCAGTTTTGTAGTCATGTGACGGAGAACAGTCTCGTCACGCAGAAGCTGGATCTTCAGCTTCTCATTGAAGTCGGATGGCGCCTGGAATTCAGCAACCCAGTATAAGCCTGTGGTTTTTTTCTGAATCGGGTACGCCAGTGATTTCAGTCCCCATGCATTTTCAGCTACCATCTGGCCGCCGTTGTCGGTTACCAGTGAAGTGAATTTGCGCTGAGCATTCTTGAATTCTTCGTCGCTCAGAACGGGGGTAAAAATCACCATCAATTCGTAATTGTTCATTACCCTGTTTTTTGGTTAAAAAATAAAATTTGGAGCGCAAATGTAGGACATCAAAACGAGACAAGGGAGGAAAGAAAAGGAAATTTTAGGCGAGAGGTGTTAAAACTGTTTACAGCCATTACTTTGAATTGTTGGTTTATAACCGATACCGCAGAAAATGTCTGCTTATGGCTTTGTTGTCAGATTAAGTTGATTATCAATACGTTGTGTGTTTATTCGATACTTGCCCTTACGTCAATCATTTTTAGTTGCAGGTTTTTTTCGCCATTCCATTCATTTTCTTCAATCTTAAAGACGATATCAAGGGGTTGATTATTGAGCAACAAGGGCATTTTGTCGGCCATGTTAAAGCCGATTCCCGTCATGGTCTGGTTTTCCTGTTTCAAAACAAACCGCAGATGTGCCTCTTTTACAACTTTGCTCCAGCCCGTGTTATAGACCTTGCGGGCACAAAATGTAGGTGACATGTTATCGGGGCCGAATGGCTCCATCTGACATATGATATCATAGAATGACTGTTTGATATCACTGAACCGGATCTCGGCGTCAATAATGATTTCAGGGATTAACAGTTCTGGGTGAATTGTGGCTTGAACCACTTCTTCAAATCGCTGGCAGAAAGCATCTACTTTATCGGGTTCCATAGTCATGCCGGCTGCATAAAAATGACCACCATACCCGAGCAACAGGTCCTTGCATTGATGTATGGCCTCATAAACATTGAAACCGGCAACACTCCGTGCCGAACCAGCCACATAATCCCCGCTTTGGGTGAGCACAATTGTTGGCCTGTAGAAATGATCAATGAGACGGGAAGCTACAATGCCTACCACGCCTTTGTGCCAGTGGGGTTGGTAAAGCACTGTGCTTTTGCGTCCCAGCAGAACTTCATCCCCCTGAATAAGGGCAAGAGCTTCTTCGGTAATGTTGCTGTCTGCTTCTTTCCGGGTTGTGTTATCAGCATTCAATTGCTCTGCCCAGTGCATGGCTTCTTCGTAACTGTCGGCTATAAACATCATCACCGCTTTGCGGGCATCGTCCATGCGGCCGGCCGCATTTACCCTTGGTGCAATGATGAACACAAGGTTGGTGATGTGAAATTGTTTCTGAAAGCTGCTTAAATAGCTCAGTGCTTTTATGCCAAAATTGGGATTCCTGTTTGCTTTTTGAAGCCCGTAATAAGCCAGTATTCGGTTTTCGCCGGTAATGGGAACAATGTCGGCGGCAATGGCCGTTGCCACTAGGTCAAGGTAGGTAAAAGCGATCTCATCGGGCAGGTGCATGGCCCGACATAAAGCCGTGATCAATTTGAAACCAACACCGCAGCCACACAATTCTTTATAAGGGTAAGGACAATCCCATTGCTTCGGGTTCAGGATAGCTACGGCCGGAGGTAGTTCATCATCGGGAAGGTGGTGGTCGCAAATAACAAAATCAATTCCCAAATCTTTTGCATACCGGATCAGTTCTACCGATTTGATGCCGCAGTCAAGGGAAATGACCAGCGTATAATTGTTTTCAAAGGCAAAATCGATTCCCTTTTTACTGATACCATATCCCTCGCGGTACCGATGGGGTATATAAAACTCTGTTTGCGCATGGTGCTTTTTCAGGAACTGGTACATGCACGAAACTGCGGTAGTGCCATCTACGTCATAATCGCCAAACACCAGGATCTTTTCGCCTTCGGCAAAAGCTTGTAAGATTCGGTTTACAGCTTTCTGCATGTCTTTCATCAGGAAAGGATCATGCAAATCAGAAAACTGGGGCCGGAAAAAGGCTTTGGCCTGGTCGAAGGTTTCTATACCACGTTGCACAAGAATAGAGCAAAGAGTAGGATGAATTTTCAGCTCTTTAAAAAGAGCTGCCGCTTTTTCTTTATCACATTGATTGATGCGCCAGCGTTTCTCACCCATGATCAGTATTTTCTGTCAGTTACAAAATTGACCAGGTCTTCAAATCCATCCCGTATCGGAGATGGCGGAAAACTGTGCAGGATAGCCAAGGCCTCCTGCTTATAGGCATTCATTTTTTCAATTGTATAATCAATGCCCCCACTTTTGCTAACCTCATCTACAATATAAGCAATTTTGTCCTTGCGGGTGTTTTGGTTTTTAATGATGTAAATAAGTTCGCGGCGCTTTTTTTTATCGGTATTGTTTAAAGTATAAATGAGCGGAAGGGTGAGTTTCTTTTCTTTGATATCGTTGCCGGTTGGCTTTCCGATGTCTTGTGACGTATAGTCAAACAGGTCGTCTTTTATCTGGAAAGCGATGCCAACTTTTTCCCCAAAAGCCTGCATTTTCTGGCTTACTTCTTTATCGCCGGAAGCCGACCACGCACCGGCTGCACAAGCGGATGAAAGGAGTGAGGCCGTTTTGTTTTTTATGATCTCCAGGTACACTGCTTCATCCATATTCAGGGATCTTGATTTTTCCATTTGCAGCAGCTCGCCCTCGCTCATTTTACGAACAGCTTCAGAGAGGAGTTTAAGTATCTCAAAATCATTATTATCAAGCGATAACAGCAGACCTTTGGCTAACAAATAGTCGCCTACCAGAACAGAGATTTTGTTCTTCCATAAGGCATAAACTGAGAAAAAACCTCTACGTTCAAGCGAGTCGTCTACTACATCGTCGTGTACCAGGGTAGCCGTATGCAGCAGTTCTACCAGTGAGGCTGCCCGGTAGGTACTTTCGGTTACACTACCACAAAGCTTTGCGGCCAGGAATACAAACATGGGCCGGATCTGTTTTCCCTTGCGTTTGACTACGTAACGCATGATACGGTCGAGCATAAACGCATTGCTCCGGGCAGCTTCTTTGAACTTTTTTTCAAAGACCAACAACTCATCCTCTATTAAATTAACGGGTAGCTTCATTCGTAGTTGAAAGATTGCAGCGGCAAAACAACAGATTCATTTGTGTGGTATAAGAATTGCAGATTTGAGCTGGCAAATTATAGTGACTTGGCAATCGCCTCAAAAATAAATTTAAAAGTTTGGTAATTGTCGGTCAATTTATATTTTTGCGCTGATTAGGACATTGTTTTTAAATTTTAATTCATAGTTATGGCAAGCAAAAAGTACTCTTTTTTAGCAGGTGCATTGTGCCTGTTAGCCTCGGCCGGCTTCGCTCAAACGACGACGACTAGCGGTTCCGGATACGATGTAGCAGATTCCACTGTAGTTCCCACCCGAAGAATGCCCCAGCAAACAGAGTTTATGCAAGGCACTTATAATTACCCTGCAAAGCCCCGCAGCATGTGGGAGTTGGGTTTGAAGGTAGGTTCGTTTATGGTTAGAGGTGATGTTCCTGCAAAGTTCTTATCTCCTGGTTTTGGGGTTCATATCAGAAAGGCTTTGGGTTATTTGTTCTCTCTGCGCCTTAACTATATGTATGGTATTGGTAAAGGTCTCGACTGGAAAGCTGCTAGTAATTATGGAAACAATACAGCTTGGACTGGTGCTGGTTATTCACCTGCAAACCCTCAGCAAGGACGGATTTTCTATAATTACAAAACAAATGTTCAGGATCTGTCTTTAGAGGGTATCTTCTCGCTGAACAACATTCAGTTTCATAAATCACGTACAAACGTAAACGTTTATGCCCTAGTAGGTATCGGTGCAGCAACATATGATACTAAAGTGAATGCATTAAATGGTAGTACTCCCTACAACTTTTCAACAGTCACAGGCTTTAATGATTACAAAAATAGGAAGAATGTAAAAGATCAGCTGGAAGATATGATGGACGATTCTTATGAAACACCAGCTGAAAACTATGGCGACGAACGTGCAAAATTAGGTGGCAATACCTTGATTCCTGTTGCGCATTTGGGTGCCGGTCTTGCTTTCCGTTTGAGCCCCCGTTTGAACCTTGCCATTGAAGACCGTTTCACAATGACAAGAAGCGACCTTATCGATGGTCAACGCTGGGCAGAGCAAACAACCGGCCAGCCGGTTATGACTCCTTCTTATGATGCTTATAACCACCTGACAATTGGATTGAACATAAACCTGGGTGCACGTTCTGTTGAGCCGCTGTGGTGGTTGAACCCACTGGATTATGCTTACCAGGAAATTCGCAAGCCTCGCCTGATGATCCTTCCCAAACCAGTACTGCCTGATACTGATGGTGATGGTGTTACTGATCAGTTTGACCAGGAAGTTACACCTGCCGGTTGCCCAGTTGACTCTCACGGTGTGAGCCTGGATACAGATGGTGACGGG
>DASYHD010000012.1:0-13413 GCA_035998945.1 Flavisolibacter sp.
TGGAAGGAAAGCAGTGGCGGAGGGGTTGGGTGAAAGGCGTACTTACATAAACCCATCTAACGTTTCACCAAAACTAAACATGAGAAAGAACTGGGGTTTGCCCTTTCCCAACCCGCTCCGAAACACTGCAGTGGTTTTTCATTCGGGATGCTTGGGTTTTTTACGAAAGCAAGAGTCTAGTATGTAGAGGGGCCGCAGCTGGTAGCAGAGGACCAGGAACATGGGGCCGACCAGTTCGGAGTAATGGTGCCAGTTCGAAGGCAAGGTTGATGTGGTTGTGTTTTGTGTATGCCAGGACATGATTGAGTTATTGGGTTATTGGGTTATTGGGTTATTGAGTTATTGAGTTATTGAGTTATTGAGTTATTGGTTGTGCGAGGTTTGGGGTTTGGAGTCTGGGGTTTGGCCTCCCCCCACCCCTCCAAGGAGGGGTGGGGGGAGGCTTCGTAGCAAGTGACCGTTGGTGTTTGTGATCGTGTTGTTGTGCTTTTTGTTTTATTCTTTGTTGACGAAAGGGAGGTTCTCTTTTGATTTATCTCTGTTGGTTGAGGGTAGGGCTGTGGGGCTGTGGGCCGGGAAGGCGGTGTCGGGGGTAAGGATGAAGCGTTCGACCTCGCGGCGGGCCGGAAGGAGGTTAAGGCCGTGGGGACGGAGCTCCTGCCGGAGAGCCCCGATGTTGGTGAGGGGTGACCGGAGGGTGAGGGTGTACCGCTTGTTGCCTGCTTCGTTGATGATGATAGGCGCAGCGGGGCCGGCGTTATTGATGGCGGCTACCAGTTGCGAAAGCGGTGCGCCAGTGATGGTAAAGCCGCCGGGAAGAGCTCTCTCCTTGCCAGCAACCGGTACCGTTGATGGGTCGCCGGTTGCCACCAGCACCCAGGCGTCTACCTGTCGTTTCTGAAAAGACCCCTGCAGGCCGAAGGCGGCGTTGAGCCCACGGGCCATGGCTTTGCGCCAGGAGGCCTCCGGCGTGCCGGCGGGCACTGTCAGTTCGAAACAAAAGCGGGCCGTATCGGGCGGGAAGGCCTCCCCTGCCTCCTCTGGTACAATGTGGTTGGCCGGCAGGCGGGTGGCGTACTGGTAAAGGGCGGAAAGGGACTGGTTAAGGAAAGTGATCTTTTGGTTGACGCTATCGCTCCATTTGCGCAGCCCGGGGCTGAAGCCGGGGAGGTAGCCGGTAAGGGTTGTGCGCACACGAAGGCTGACAGCGCCCCCGCCATTGCCTTCCTGCAGCAGGGGCTTTTGCACCTGGTAAGCGGTGGCCTCCCATTTCAGGGGGAGGGCAAGCCCTTTGCCCTCCAGGGCAGCACGGATGTTGGTGACCGTTAGTTCATCAAAAGAGGTGATGGCCAGTACCCGGTTGTTACGGATCCAGACGTAGTGCGGGACCAGGTTGTGGGGGAAGAGGCGATCCAGCACGGTATCATTGAGCAGCCGGTGGAAGTTGTAAGGCCTGCCCGAAGGGCTGCGGTGTTTTTCAAAAAAGGCCCTGACCTTTTCCGCGTTATCGCCCACCCGGACGGTGCTGACCAGCAAGAACTGCAAACCCGGCCCAAAGGCCCCCTGCAGGCTATCGAGACGCGGTAAGCTGCGCAGGCAGGCGGAGCACCAGGTGGCCCAGAAATCCAGGATGAGCAGTTTGGGGTTTGGGGTTTGGCGTTTGGGGTTGAGGACTCCTGTAGGCAGTGTGTCTCCTACCGTTAGTGGCCGGAGGGATTCGCAGTTCTTTGTGGGTTGGGCCCAGGAAAGGAAGGGGCATAGGATGGCCAAGAGAAAGGGTTTTCTCATTTTTTGCAGGTTTGTTGTTGTTTGAAATGGATACCGCGACTGGAAAAAGAAGGGCAGGCAGGATGAAGAAGTACTGCCAACACCGTTCATGAGAGAAACGGCTGGCCCCTCTCCACTCCTGCACCGCCTAAGAGGATATTACTACTCGGGATTTCTTTTCTTTTGGGCAAAGCGGACCCGGAAAAGGTGCAAAACTTTAGAGATGGGTTGTGCCACTGTCATGCGTTTTATGCGTTAGGGCTGCGTATTTCAGCAGGCCGGAATGAGTGATTTTTTAGACTATTTCAAGCTTCATGAGGGGATGGCAATTGTTTTGGGTCTATTTCAGGGAAGCGCGGCGTCTTATTGATAAGGTAAGAAAATCACACGGGGGCTTTGGGACGTTTGGCGAGACAGGTTTTTAAAAGATAAATTGTAGCATACAGATACTTACGTGTATTCTTTTCAAAGGCATTGTTTTTCTTACAATCCAATTGCCTATTTGCAAATGAGAGTAAAGGGCTAAATATATAGATGTTTTCAAACTTCATTGCAGTTTACGTTTAAGTACAACAAAACATGATCAATGAAGTCTCAAGCAAATGGACCTATATAGTAATAGGGCCGAACCCATTCGCCCTTTGCCTCCTGGCTCTGACAAAGCCTCCTCTCTTTCGAGAGGCTGAACTGCAAATTCGGAAAAAGGCCCAACCCTATTGCAATATAGGGAATGGGCACTTTAACTTACTCTCGCAGTTCATGAATTGTCAGATTCGGAGGCGAGACTTGTTAAATGCCTACTTTAAGTAAGTAAATGGCAATAATATATTATATGAAATGCATCATAATATCATTACTGTACAAAAGTAATCAAATATATTCATAAGTGTGAGTGTTGACACAAATTTTTTTAGCTCAATATCTGTGAGTTTTCGCAAAAAGACTAAATGGATGTTGAGAAATTGTTCTTAAATGAAAAGGCGCTTTTTGGAAAGAGGGTGATTGAATTAAGAGATAAAATTGGTATAAGTCAGAAAAAGCTTGGAGAAATATGCGAAATCAATAGAAGTGAAATAAGTCGTATAGAAAATGGCAAGAAGAACTTAGAGTTTTTTACAATCATAAAATTGGCTCAAGGCCTTGGTATTGAATTGGTGACACTGTTTGATTACAAAAACAAATTTCCTTTTGTAGAAACGCAGATAGATCAATCTACCGAGCTGAGATTTGAAAATGAGAAGATGGCATTAGGCAAAAGAATACAGACTCTGAGGAAACTTCGAAATATTTCACAAGTTGATATTGATGTTGCTATTGGATTACCTGATAGCGATTTAAGTCGAATAGAAAATGCAATTGCAAATATGAAACTTTTTTCATTGTTTAGAATTGCGGAAGCTCTAGATGTTAAAATCGTTGATCTATTTAACTATGAAGAAAAGCTTCCTTTCAAATGATCTGAAAAAAATATAAAAGACTCTTTAACTCGAACAACCTAATACTCTTCCAAACAATTAGTCGACTTTCCTTTGACAACATTTACTCAAACAGCTGCTTATGACAACCTTTCCAAAATACAAAGTGGAGCTGAAAAGGCTTTTTGAAATTGCTGGCGAAGTATCATTCGATACATTGGCCTCAAGTAGTGTGATTTATAGTTTTGTACTTACATTTCTTTGACTTATTGTCTGCTTAAACTGACTTTGAAATTATGAACATTACTTCTTCCGGGGTGAAAGGCTATGAGTACCAGTATAAAGTAACTGTCTTTATTGTTTTATCTATTGGGTTGAGCAATATTTCTTCAGTGTTGATCGAAGCGAAAGGTCATGAAGATACTTTTTTAAAGATTACAGAAGATTTGCAAGATATAGATATTGAAGTTCAGGTTAAAAGCGAAGTGAGCGGATTGGATATTCCAAAACTTGCAGACTGGTTGACTCATTTTGAAGAGGGTTCGTCAGACAAAAATTTACTTCTGAGAATACAAAATGGAAAAGGAAGGGTAGTATTTGTAACTAAATCACGGTGTAATGATGACACCGTAAAACTTAAGAAAAAATTAGGTGACATAACCCAGCATTCAAATGTAGCAATTAACAAATCTTGGAATAATGCGTTCGTCAAAGCAGTATCAGAATACACGGACTCCACAAAGGGATTACTGTCTTCACGCCAACTATTTTGTCAAACACAATCAAAAGCATTTGAAGACAAAAACCATACTAGTGAAATTTTAGGTCGAATTCTGATATGGGAAGAGGTCTCTGACGAAGAACTGGATCGTAATATTAGATTACTGTTAAATGAAAAATACAAAATTCCCCAATCCTTAACTGCTTCACTTGTACCAGACTTAATACAGGCAGTTACAGATGGCAGAGACAAAGGGTGTAATATAGCTTCAGCTTTTGACAGAATAATTCATCGAAAACAAATTGGCGCTCCCAAGGTTGAGGCAAAATATGAAGTAAGGCCAGAGCATGAGAAATTGTACTTGGAGTTGGAATCAAAAGGGTTGCTACTACTAACTGGTATTAGTCTTTGTGGAAAAACTGAATTGGCCAAACAGTTAGCTTTAAGCTTTTTTCGTAAAGGATACCACTATTTCATTACCTCTGAAATACAAGCTTTATCACAATTTCTTTCTCAAAACCCTTCCGAAGATAAAATCGCTATACTCGATGACCCATGGGGACACATAGATGTAACTTCTGAAAGTTTATCCGATTTAAAAAGGGTGGAAAAGCTTTTGGCTGATCTACCATCCAACCACAAGTTGATAGTAACATCAAGACGTGAGATACTTCAGGCGATATATTCATCTCAAAAAGTAAGAAACAAGATCGCGGGAAACCCTTGGAATGACTTAACGGTTGCAGACTCTAAATTTTTATCAAATTATTGGGACAAGTTGTGTGTTCAAAAAAAGCTGCCCCATACAGTAAGAGACAGTATACATGAATTGTTGACTAATACGTCTGAAGGGGAAAAACTCCAGATTGGGCAGCTTCAATATTTAGCAGGTAACGATTTTGCTGAACTGGTCGGAAAGTCCCAAAGTGAGTTAGAGCACATCGCAAGAATGAATGCGATTGAAGTTGGTATGAATATCAAGGCAAAGCATCCTAAAGCTGCTGAGTTAATTGCAATTCTTGCGCTTATTGCAACAACCAATGCTGGAATTGACAAAACCCATCTTGCATACATTTTATCAGAAGAAGAAAAATTATACACACTAATCGAAAAAAGGTTCTGGGTGTCGGGACGTGGTCTTGATGAAGAAGAAGAGAATTATCCTATTTACAAGCAGCAATACGTCCTTAGTGAAGAGGTAAAGAATAGTATTGAATACCTCGAAAGACGATTATTAATATCTGAAACCGAAAATTGTATCTATTTCACTCATCCTAATTATTATGAGGCAGGACGAAGTCTGTTTTTTGATGTTAGCAAGTCCGGCCAACGTAGGTTTCTTTCAAGACTAGAAAGAGCACTTTTTTGTATTGAGCCTAAAGCCGCTCTTAACGCATCTAGTCAGTTCAAATTTTTAAATAATGGTATTGACGAAACACATAAGGAGCAATTATTCGATTTAGCATTAAAGGGCTTGAACTCAATTTACCCGGCAGTTGAAGATCGACTAACAATTTTCCTTATTGAGATCATGGACCAATTAGATGGCGATAGAAAGCAAACAGTTATATCCCAGATTGCATCTGGAGGTGCACCATCGTCTCATATTTTTTGGCACGAGCAAACAATTCCATTTATCAAAACACATAGTGGAAACTATTTTTCGGATCGCTTTTTCAAACTTGACGATGCTGAAATGTTGCAGATTGAAAACGCTTTTGAAAGCGGTAGTCTAGCTTCGTCCTATAAGGCATGGAGTTATTTACTAACAATTGGTAATTCATCCAGCCGGTTCATTTCTCAAAAAACTCTGAAGGCGCTCCTTAAATACGAGGAGGTTTTGCTTAGACAGCGTGCCGCATTCTTATTTATAATTCGCCAAAGGACTGGCTCAATCAGAATTGAAGATATTTTCTTGATTTTTTCGGACGAACATCCATCAGTAGTCTTTCAAGGTGTTAGAGCATGTTTTCTCTCCTGGAGATATTTTTCTCTGGATGTTAAAGCAGAGCTGCGACTTAAGATCAAAGACCTATTCACCAATAGAGCGATTGCCATCCGGGCAAATAATTTAATGACCACATTTGCAAAAGACTATGAAGGCGAACACATCGATTGGTATAATATGAATGAAGATGAGAAAAGGGAACTTTGGAACTTGTGGGGTTCTCTTTATCCATCATTTGTAGCGCAACTTCCGCTGAATGTTTACTTAAATCCAGGCCGTTTTGGAAGGACAATGGAAGAATCCCTAAAACACTTGGATTATGGTAATGGGTTGGAGGTTTTGAAAGCTTGGTATCATAGAATAGATTACAGGGTAAGGAATAGTGGCGATCCAGACGAATATGAGATGTCTGTTGCGAATGATCTGATGGCATTTACTAGGAATGACTACGAAAGTCGAGCTTGGATATTTAAGCAGCTTGTCTCATATCCTGTAACTGATTTTTTACTTTCGAGTTTGAAATGGATTGTGGAATATTGGAAAGATTTACATGAAACGGAACGAAATCAAATTATTGATTTAATCAGAAGCGGCCGAGAAGATGTTCGATGGATTAAAGCTGTACTCCTAAATTCCTATAGCAATCCGCCTTCTGAAATTCAGTTAGCAATACTTGGCAAGGAAGACCTTTTTGATCTTGCACCAAAAAATGTTGTCAGCCAATTTCCACAAGACGTTCTTTTGGATTGTTTGCACATCTACTTTGGCCACCCTCAACCTTTCTGGTGGCTGGCAGTACACCATCATAATCCATCTTTTTGGCAAAAAATTATTCGATTCATACTTCACAAAAAACTTACACCATTTTTTGGGCTATGTCTTAGAGGTTTACTTACTGATGGCGTAAATGGTTTTTCATCCGATTGGGCAGATGGTTTCAGAATCTGGAAGACGATTTGTCGAAGGCCTGGCAAAAAAATTGAAATGGCAGAACGGTTAATTTATGAGACTGCAACTTCAACATGCGCCATAGAGCCCACAAGAAGACTTTGGCGCATCCTTATCAAAAGTTTCGAAAGAGAAGGTAGAGAGGACGAGCTAATCAATTTGCTCATAAATCACATTGAAACTCTCCAACAAACAGGTGGAAACGATGAAGGTGATTTATTGAAATTTTGGGGCAAAGAGCTATTGTTCAAAAAAATTTACCCTAAATTAAACCCTGACAGTTTACTCCTTAATCTCATTCAACAGATAATTAATACTCCAAATCTGGAGGGTTCGATACTTCCAATAATAGATAAATTACTATCAGTCCGGCCAAATATTAGGTTTGGTCACACAACGTCGGTTATTAACCATCTCAAGAAAAAATATACTTTATCGGAGTCAGTTATCCAACTTCTGAATTCCTTCATTGATGATCATGAGGAAGTAGGTGAAGAACGATTAAAAATTTTAAAGGCCGAGTTATTAGAAGACATTACTCCTTCCAATTGGATTTCAAGTGGTGATCTTTTAGAAATAGATTAATTAACCTGAAATTGATAGTCATTTCATACAATGAATGATTTACTTGCTAAACTCGGTTTTAAGGAGTCCACGAGAATTTCTGATATACAGTTCAGAGAGAAAATAGAACTGCGTAGTGAGCACAAGTTGACTGGTCAGTCTTTTTATACCGTTTACACAGGAATAAGAATGATTCAGTACGCAATTGAGAAACTTCAGCAAGAAGACTATGAGCAACCAGATGTCGAAAATTTATACCTAAAAGGCCACCACTATGCTGCCAAGAATATCAACCCGACGATACAAACGGTTTGGGAAGAGATAGTGGCAAACCCGTTAAACAAGGCATTTATTAACAAAGTCCGTAAACAGTTCAAAAGGGCTGTAATTAATCAGCAGAGATGTCCGACACTGATTGCCGATATCGTGTCGATGTTTAAGAAAGTTGCCTATGGCGGTTTACTAGCTGAACAAACAAAACAAGTTGAAAAAGCCGTCAGAGTTGTGGCTTCGGAAAAGGCCTATTTTCAAGAAAAATATGCCCAGGTAGTTGTGGGTGAGGAATTCTCAAAAGAAGTAGAGCAGTTCGACATTTTATTAGCCTTGAACTACAAACTTACTGATACCATTAGCGAAATTGAACAAAGGGAAAATTTGATCCACAAAATGGCAATGGAATTCAAAGCCATTAACTCCCCGGATTTGCGAAGAACTATCAAGGATAGGATTGATGCTATTAAGGCCAAACTTAAACCTCCAGAGCACTCAATATTTCCAAAAAATTTTTATGCCGTTGGTGATTTAATGGCAATAAGGGGAGAAAATCCAAAGATCATTGATTTAATTAAAGAGTATAACGGGGAGATTTTCTTTCGTAGTTCATGGGATTCAGCTGGATTTACTAATAACCCAATAAAAAATGCAGCGCTGGTGGTCGGTATGATTTTAGAAGGTTATGCATTGTCGTACCACCTGATTTTTCTGCAGAAGCAACTAGAATCCAGTCAAAGCCAGGCCCCTACACACGTCCAGCTGTTACCGATAAAACTCAAATGGAAAGGGCAGAAAAATCAGTTGTATGATGTTCTAAGGATTTTAAAAGGAAAAGGGATGCTTTTGAATAGCTATGAAGATCTGGCTGCCTTTCTAAAGCAGCATGTGGACATTTTTGCTGAGACGAACCTCTCTACCATTCTTAAGGAAATCGGCAAAGATAAGCGGCCGCCAAAGGGGCGCCGGATTGAAATTGACTAAAAATCGTTACGGTAAACAGTACGGGGGACTGGTTTCTGGAGTGATTTATTCTTCCCTTTGGAGAAACATTCAATAAATGAAGTTCAGGAGTAAGTTCAGTATCACAATTGAGAGGAAGGAGTGGTTTTACCTTATACTTTTATTTCTTTTGTTGCTTTGTGCCATCAGGGGTGACATCCTTTCTTTCTTATCTTTTTTTACAAAGCTTGCAATTAAACGGTGATAAGTCAGACGTACTTTATGGCTTTTTTGTATAACCTCTGCTGTCAGGAGTGTCTCACCACTAAATGGCCGAACATCTCCAAGAGCGGGGGTATTTGAAACGACATGCCGTAAAAAACAGATGTCCATATACCTTTGCAGACTGGATTTGCGTGATAATATTTTATCACCGTTTGTTTTTCTAATCGTTGAAAATGAACTGGCAAAAATAGGTGCAGATGAAAAGCAACATTTATTAGCGTAAATACTACTGTTGGCTGCGAGCTAAAAAAACTCCCTAATATTTTTACCATGACGCTTGATGAGTTTCCAAAGGGCAAAATCGAACAGTTATTCTACGAAAATTATGGCAATCTTGACGAGGAAGCGATATTAGACATCAATGAGAAGAACCCGAGAGGGGGCATCAATAATGTTGTTGTTGGTTTGCGAACACATTGCTATGGAATTTGGTTAGTAGAAGATACAAAGGAAGTTAGCTATCAACTCTTTTATATAAATGGACAAAATAAACTGGAAGGTGATTTCCTACAACTCTCACTGGACATGAAACACAGAGATTACCTTGTATTTTATTTTAGTAGCTTTTTAGCTCATAACTATGATGGTCTTGACCCAATCGACGTTTTCAACACTTTCCAAAGTCAGACAAGAAGCCTGTTAGAGAAAATAAACTATTTCACAATTGATGATACGACGGTCAACAAATACGAAAACCCAACATTTTTTGTACCTGGCAAAAGAGGTGTTATTAGAATAAATTTCCTTGACAGACTCACTATTTACAGAGAGCTATTCGGCAAACCAGCGTTAGGCATTAACCCAAGCTTAAGTTGCGACTATGTTTATTTGATGCTCAACAAAAGAAATAATTATATCAAGATCGGAAAAAGTAAAAACCCTTTATTCAGTGAAAAAACATTACAATCTGATGAACCAGACATTGAATTAATTGTAGCATGGCAAGCCACGTCAAGTGTTGAAAAACAGTTGCACAAACTCTTCCCTCAGAAAAGAAGAAGGGGCGAATGGTTTGAATTGAAATTAAGCGACATGAAAATTATTCGCGACCATATGAAAGAATATAAATAAAGACTAAAGCCAAAATAGATTTGCCGCATGGCTGGCAGATGCAATATCAATCGTCTGTTTTACCTTCATCAACCAATATAGGGTCTAATAATGCCTTAAGTGTTCCTATCCCTCGCATTGCTCAATGAACGGCATTTCATCATAAGTCCGTCCATTCAACTCTCTACCGGTTTTCTTTTTGTTGGTACCGCCCCATTGCTTAAAGAAAAACTTCACACCAGCGGCTTCGCATTGCTGCTGGATATCGAGTACCCAATCTACATTCATGGGCCTTGGCTTGCGGCCGCTTTCCCCGCCTACGATGACCCAGTCGATGCCATTCAGGTTCATGTTCGGCAGTGGCCCGATCAGCGGTTCACAGGAAAGGAACTTGACCCTTGCACTGGTTTGCCTAAGGAGGTCAATACGGTGCATCGCTTTTTCGTTTTCTACCGATACGCCCATCCAGATGTTGTGGCCCCACTCCAAGTCCCTGTTGTACTTCAAGAGCACATCGGCTCGCTTGGTGAGCACCTGGTAGACATGGGGGGTATCGTTCATAACCCGGAATACTTTTTTGATAAAGTCCAGTGGTACATCCTTGTGAAAAAGGTCGCTCATGGAGTTGACAAAAACAATCTTCTGGTGCTTCCAGGTATAGGGAATGGCAAGGGCTTCTTCGTGTATACGGAGCTTGAAGCCGTCCTTGTATTTCTCTACGCCCATGGCCTGCAGGCGCCGGGTCATGACCTCGGCATAGCAGTATTTGCAACCGGCTGTTATTTTATCGCAACCGGTGGTGGGGTTCCAGGTCATTTCGGTCCATTCGATGCCGGATTGTGCCATCAGATTTTGTATTTGGGTTTGATGACGTCATTGGCAATCCTTAATGCCGCTGTATTGTTGGTTGCCATCATAAAATGATACATAATTGAATTCATACTGTTTCGCATCACAAACGGTTCTGAAACATATGTAAAAACTTCTTTCAACCGTGCAGAATACAATTTTCCCAGCTTGTTGACGGCATCTTTTTCCTTAGCCATCAACGTTTGTTCACCATCGCCAAACAGGGAGGCCATTTTGATTTCTTTATAAAACTGTTTTTTTATCTCCTCCCTGCCAATTCTAAGAAAGGCTTCCAGCTTGCAAAGCCAGGCTTCGGGTATGTTGCCATCGTTTACCAAAACCCGGTTGGCGCCTACACCTGTTGGCACCAGGATCCATAAATCAACCCCTAATCCTTTCAGGGCTTCGATGGACGACCAATTTACCGACATGCCGTAGGGGTCAATAAATGCCAACGCCCTGTATTCCCTGTTCTCCTTTAAAAAGCCGGCCATTTTGATCAGTTTCTCATTACAATCGCCCGGTACCACATGGGTATTCCGGGAGGGAAATTTCGTTGCCACCTGTGCTTTCAGCTCCCTCTGGTGCGCTTCATTCTTCTCCACGAAATAATACATGTCAAATGGTTTGGGCTGTACTATTTCCAGTATCCGCAGTGCGGTTCCTTTTTTGATCTCTTCTTCGCTTTCGGTCCATTCTTCCCACAGATCCTTATGGAGGCTTATTTCTTTCACGTCTTCATCGACAATACTCCCGGACCCCGCAAAGCCGTCAAAGTAAAGCGTTTTGGCCCAGGCCTGTGCCTGCATGATGGTTAGATAAGCCTTTGCATAGGCAACGACAATCTCCATTTTGCGTTCAGTCCATGAGCCGCCAAACTGGTTGATCATAAGCAGTTGTTCAAAGTTAAGGTATGTTGCTAATAAATTTAGTATTGCGTGTTGCCAATTGCAGCCCGGGACTCTATTTGTCGTAAGGCCCTTTCGCTGGCGAAGGCGTCGTTTTTGAAAAGACTGGAAACTCCTTGAATAGGCAATGCATGGGAGAAACATCGCAGACGTTTGCCGAACATGGTTAGTTTGGTTTGTGTAGATTGAATGTAGAAAATGCTAGCGGAGAAATCAAGGAAATACCCTAAAATGGGTATGGTTAAAAATTGCAGCTGTTGCAGACAAGGTGTAATATTGGCTCTTTGCTGGACAGGCTGCCCTAGGATTGAGGGTTGCGTTTCAGATGTTTCTGAAAAGGCGATTGGTTTGGCAACTGCTGGTTTTAGAAACATGTATAACGCAAGTGCAAAGGGTTGGGGTGATGCGGTTTGTAGCAAAAGATCTATTCTTGACTAAGCACAAAAACATGCGGATAATAGCGTGTAACAACGAAATTGTCGTCCGCCTCTGTGTCACAGTTTTCATAAAACAATCGGTTTGGATGTTCTGGGGCTTTGCGTGTAGGGATGTCTGAAAGAGTGCAAGCTTTCCGCTGTGGGTGAGCTGCTGGCGAAGGAGCGGGAAGTTTACTTATCAGCGCCTTTGACGCAGCTCACTGAAGTTAGCCTGTATTTTCCACATTGTCAAGCGGTCATTCCAAGACGTTTACCTGTAAGGGTTTGTCATTGCAGCGTTAGTGGATGCTGTCAGATGTCCCCGAACAAATCACTTCGCAAATCAGGGATTTGCAAAATGATTTGTTCTTTATAGACAGATTGCCAGCGGTCGACCTACAACTTCGTATTACATAGGCTTTCTGCAACCTGCACTGTATACAGTAAAATGATATCTTAGCTAAACGGCTGCAGAAAGCCTCTGCACGTTAGGCGCAAGCACTCAACCCTCATGCCAGCACAACCTATAATCGAACGAGAAAGTTCATCAGGTGAAATCTTCTTTAAAGGAAGACAGATTGAATGGCGCATGCCTGATGGCGGTTGTACTTATGTTGACCTTGACAAAGTCGTTGCTATTGGCGAATACACAACAGACAGTGGGCCTTTTACCGATGATTGGTTCCTAGTGTTTGTTTTTAAGAGCGGTGCGTGGGAGGAAGTTTCTGTTTATACAGACGGTTTTCAGGAATTAGCACTTTACCTTACCGAGTTGTTCGGCATTGACTTTTCTAAACCGTTTTTAGCTAATTCAACTGAATGGAAATCATTCGTTCGTTACCCCAAGAGTTTAGAAGGAAAGGAACTGTTTGTCCTTACTCCACCAAAAGGCTATAAACCACCAACAACATTTCTTCAAAATATGAAAGTAGCACTGGGGCTTGGTGTTTACGGCAAAGATTGGGAGGTTGACTTAACGGAAGAAATAAAAGCCGAAATTGCCAAAGCCAGCGGCTAACAAAAGTGGCAGTTGCACAACTGCTTTTGAAAAAGTGGAGTGAGTCGGTTTTGTGAATTGGCTTTTTGTTTGCAGCCCGTAACCAAAAATCGGCCTTTCCCAAGGGTAGCAAGCGCTGGTAAGGCTATAAGAAGCAAAAGCCAAAAACAAGGCCTTTCCTCCTGTTTTTTCATGCTTACTACGGCTGTCTTTCTTTTTTGTTCCCCATAATTCAACCATTTTTTGAGATTGTAAGCAACAGCGGCACCCAGCATAAACTTGTTAGCGTTTTTAAGGCCTCTTGTCCAAATGCGTCTGATGCCCATGAAGTTA
>DASYHD010000013.1:0-1844 GCA_035998945.1 Flavisolibacter sp.
GTTTGCTGGCGGTTCATTCCTTGAACATACGCCATAACAAAGCATTTAGACCTGCAAAGCTATATTCTCTTTGAAGTCTCACATCTGCTAAATACTTTTATCCGGCAAAACCCTTTTTGCACATTCTGCCGTTAGCCGCAATTGGACATGACCAAAGACACTCTCCAAAAAGAAATAGAGGAAGCCGTTCCAAAAATGCTGGACTTAGCGAGAGATTTGTCCTGGAACAAAATCTCCAACAATTGCAAGTTCATTCTGACAGAAATCAAAGACAGTCAAGAAAACTTTCATATACAAAGAGTTTTGAGGAAAAGGGAAAACGACAAGAAAGTTCCAGTGACATTTCAAGAAATCATGTCACAGCTTCAAAACCTCTACGACAATTTGTATGACATCAACTTGCATCTTTACAGAGCCAAGAAACGATTGACAATAGTTGACATCCGCTATTATCCGAAATCATCGCTTGCCCCAGACTACAGACAAAAGGTGATACACAATCCACCCATGCTTCACTGCAAGGTCGCTCAGCCACCGTGGTTGTCCGACAAGAAAGAAAAGTTTGACATCAACTGGGAACATAAGCTGTGGTGGATAAACTGGAAACTGTTTTGGATGGGACGACAACTCAAGAAGCAAAAGCGGCTAACATAGGCTTTCTGCTATGCTGGCTGACGAATAAAACATCGTCTTTCCATCGCTTATCACCTACATATCGGGCTGACCGAACGCAGATGAAACTTTTGTACAACCAATGAACTAATTATCTTTAATCGGCTTCTACACCGGGCTGACGAAACACAGAATATCAGCACAGCAGAAAGCCTTTGAACGTTAGCAGCTATGCCGGTGCAGTCATGCATTAGGCAAAATGGCGTAAATTTGTTTCAATAATGCACTTCGTAGACGAACATAAAGAAGCAATTGAAGCATTGTGCCGGCGGCATAGTGTGCAACGCCTGTTTGCGTTCGGATCCGTGTTGTCGGACCGCTTTTCCGAGGACAGCGACGTCGACCTAATGGTGGAATTTGCCGGCGTTGACCTTGCTAAATACGCAGATAACTATTACAGCTTCAAATTTGCGCTGGAAGAGATTTTGGGTCACTCGGTCGACCTCTTAGAAGCACAGGCTATCCGCAATCCTTTCTTCAAAAAAAATATAGAGGCCCAGCGCCAGCTTCTTTATGCAGCTTGAACTAAAGACTTGGGCATACGATATTCTCACAGCCATTCAAGAGATCGAAACGTTTTTGCTGGACGTACCTGATTTTACAAGCTACCAAGTCGACCTGAAGACAAAGCGTGCAATTGAGCGCAACCTGGAGATCATTGGTGAGGCAGTGAACCGGATGCTAAATCTACAGGAGGACCTGCCATTCACCGATGCACGAAAGATTGTCGACACTCGCAATCGGAGGATCATTCACGGCTACGATTCAGTTTCAGATGAAGTAATCTGGAGCATCGTTACGAGCAACTTGCCGACTTTGAGACTGCAGGTCGAAGCGTTCCTCGGATAGCACAGCAGCCAACAGCAGTGGCAGTTGCACAACTGCTTTTGAAAAAGTGGAGTGAGTCGGTTTTGTGAATTGGCTTTTTGTTTGCAGCCCGTAACCAAAAATCGGCCTTTCCCAGGGGTAGCAAGCGCTGGTAAGGCTATAAGAAGCAAAAGCCAAAAACAAGGCCTTTCCTCCTGTTTTTTATGCTTACTACGGCTGTCTTTCTTTTTTGTTCCCCATAATTCAACCATTTTTTGAGATTGTAAGCAACAGCGGCACCCAGCATAAACTTGTTAGCGTTTTTAAGGCCTCTTGTCCAAATGCGTCTGATGCCCATGAAGTTA
>DASYHD010000022.1:0-695944 GCA_035998945.1 Flavisolibacter sp.
TTTGGCACCTCGATGTCGGTTCGTCACATCCTGGGGCTGGAGAAGGTCCCAAGGGTTCGGCTGTTCGCCGATTAAAGTGGCACGTGAACTGGGTTCAGAACGTCGCAAGACAGTTCGGTCCCTATCTGTGGTGGGCGCAAGTAAATTGAGAGGACGTGACCTTAGTACGAGAGGACCGGGTCGCACGTACCGCTGGTGTATCTGTTGTGCCGCCAGGTGCAGCGCAGAGTAGCTATGTACGGACAGGATAAACGCTGAAAGCATCTAAGCGTGAAACCTTCCTCAAGATGAGTTTACTTTTAAGAGCCGTCAAAGACGATGACGTTGATAGGCGACAGGTGTAAAGCTAGCAATAGCAAAGCCGAGTCGTACTAATTGCTCGTACGCTTTAATTTTATTTAATAGACTCTTTTCTCTAACAACCTTTCATTCCAATATGTTAACCTTATTGCTCAAGAGCAAACCTTCTTATGGTGGTTTTGCCGAGGGTGTTCACCTCTTCCCTTTCCGAACAGAGAAGTTAAGCCCCTCATGGCCGATGGTACTGCACCACAATGCGGGAGAGTAGGTAGCTGCCATAGTTATTTAACATTAAAAGCCCCTTCCAGAAATGGACAGGGGCTTTTTGTTGTTATCCATACTTATTTATTTTATTTAAGATTATTAAAGAAGCTTTTGACGTGATTCATTGCAGAAAAAAATTGTTAATGAATGGTGGCGCTGTTGATAATGGAACCAAAATATCCGGTGAGAGAAAGACTGTAGTTTTGTGACCTATGGACCGGAAAGAGAAATGGTTACTGGTATTACTCGCTTCTATCAACTTCACGCATATATTGGACTTCATGATTATGATGCCATTGGGTAATTTCCTGATGCCGCATTTCAATATCTCCACACAATACTTCAGCAGTATTGTAGCTGCTTATCCAATTACTGCTTTTTTATCTGGGTTGATATCAGCTTTTTTTGTTGATCAATATGACAGGAAGAAGGTACTCCTCTTTGCTTATGCAGGATTCATTGTCGGAACTTTCCTCTGTGGAATAGCACCAACCGCTTTTCTTTTGTTACTGGCTAGGATTGTTACCGGTTTATTCGGCGGATTGATTGGCGCACAGGTTCTTTCCATTATTGCCGATACATTTCCGTATGAGAAAAGAGCAAGAGCCATGTCAGTGGTGTTTATGGCATTTTCACTGGCGTCAATCTTCGGTGTGCCCTTCAGTTTATATTTGGCAAAATTGATTAGCTGGCATGCACCATTTTATCTGATTGGTATTCTTGGATTAGCTCTCCTGCCGCTTCTGAACCGATACCTGCCATCGGTTGCGGGACATCTAAAGGGAAGAGCAGAAAACATGCATAAGCAAAGTTTTAAAGCAATTCTTTCTGCAGTTATCGGCAACAGGGGACAAGTATTGGCCTTATTATTATCAGGTGGGTTGATGTTGGGCCATTTTGCCATTATTCCGTTTATCAATCCATACATGGAGTTCAATGTTGGTTTCTCCAAAGATCAGACACCGTTGATCTACATGGTGGGAGGGACTTGTGCCTTGATCTCCTCTAATATCATTGGGCGACTAGCCGATAAGTATGGGAAGCTTAAAGTATTTACCATTTGCCTGGTTCTTTCGTTGCTACCAATATTCTTTATCACCAATATGCCCTCTATACATTTCTATATGGTACTTGCAATTTTCGGCTTCTGGTTTACCTTTTCCACGGGCAGAAACATTCCTGCTCAGGCAATGATCAGTACCGTCGTGGATCCTGCCGAGCGGGGACGCTTTATGAGTTTCAATTCAAGCATGCAGCAACTCTTTACGGGGCTGGCTTCCATTATTGCCGGGTTAATTGTTTTCCGTGGCAATGACGGAAAAATTCACAACTACCATTTTGTTGGCTACTTCAGCATTGTCATTGTGTTTTGCATGTTGTTTATTGGAAAACAACTTGCCCGGCAACAGCAACTTAATTAAACCCCTATTCCTTCTTTGCAGGCAATCCTGCAGGTACCCGGTATACCGGATACAGGTTGTGCGAAGGTTCGTAATAAGGTGATAGCTGATAAACAAAATTGAGTTGTGCTGCCGCGTTTTTCGCAAAAGCAGAATCGGCAGCCTTTTTTTGTTCCAGTTGTTGTTTAACGGAAGGATTCGTCTTTGAAAATTCGGCCGCTGTTTCTTCAAATACGTAATCTGAGAAACCTTCTTTTTGTCCCAGGATCGGATCAAAGAAGTTCCAGGCAAAATAACTATCCTCAGCCTGCGGCTCCAGTACTTCCACTAAGAAGCGGGATCCTTTTTGCGAAAGCGGAATATAGTAATCACCCTTCCGGAAGGATATTCTTTTAACGGTCTTTGTAACCTGAACCTGCCGGTTCAGATGATGACCTTCATATGGCCTTGTTCCGGATTGATAGCTCTCAATCTGGTAAGCTTCTACTAAGACAGTCGTATCATTTTGCAGTCGCCGCATTTGTATATTGTTGGCCTGCAGCCGCTCGATCACTTTCCACCATCCCTGCGGAATCATATAGGCTTGCGGACGCTGTACAAAAAGGGAATCGCGGTAGTGGTTATAAAAAGGAATCTTTTTTTCATAAGGTTTGCTTCTGTCGTAGTACAAGCGTGGTAAACCCGAAACCTCGCTGGGTTTTCGGGTGGCTTCGTAACCTTTGTAATTGATCTCAGTCCATTTGCTCCGATCCAGCTGCCAGGCAAGTGGCAGTTGTTTTTGCGCCTGTTGCGCCTTTAGAGTTTGATCCCGCAACGCACGAATCGTATTGCCATGCTGTGCTGTAAATTCAATAAAGCTTTCCATCAATGCTTTCGTTGCTTCCACCCGCTGTTTATATGGCTTTAGCATATGCGTTTCAGGCACAAAGGAAAATGTATTCCAAAGTGTACCGTAGCCACTGCCGTAGCGGGGAGCATCGTAAAACTCCGGCCATCCTTTGTCTGGTGTGTCGCCAAAGTGATTGACATAAGGCACCAGGTCGAAACCCTTTGTCTTCATCAATGAATAAAGTGTAGGTTCAAACGTTTTATTCATGAATTCGCCCATCACGCCACCCAGTTTGTTGTGTTGTGATGTAAGCAGTGTCATCACATGCTGGTAATCGGCACCGTTGCTCACGTGGTTATCAACAAAAACATCAGGATCGAGGAAATGGAAAATCTTCGCAAACGTCATTGCATTTTTCGAATCCATCTTGATAAAGTCGCGGTTGAGGTCAAGGTTCTGTGCATTGCCGCGGAATCCTTTTTCAACCGGGCCATTCTGGTCAATGCGATAATTAACGCTTCGGTTGAGGGCGCCGCCAATGTTGTACACAGGAATCAGCGCAAGGATAATATTTGATGGAAGCTTGTATTTCTGTTGCACAATATCCCTAACCAGCAGCATGGATGCATCAATACCATCAGGCTCACCGGGATGAATGCCATTGTTAATAAAGATGATGCTTTTCTTTTGCTGCCTTGCGTTTGTAAGGTCGAAGTTTTTATCGGTCGAGACCAGGATCAGGTGGAGCGGATAGCCGGCATCGGTAGGACCCATTTCCATCATTTTAATGGTTGCATGGGCCGCATCCAGGGTCTTCCACCAGGCAATAGTTTCGGGATAGGTAGGAGACTCCATGCCGCCGGACTTTTCGTACCGGGTGATGAATTGTTGACCAAAAACAGAGAAGGAACAAAGAAGCAGGAAAGAAAAGAGAAAATTTCGCATGAGCGAATTTAAGCGAACTCTCTTTTGTAATGGGAAGAAGGATTATCTCGCTAACATACAGGCACAAAAAAAGCACCTGCCATTGCAGATGCTTTCAATATTTTTCAGTCGGAAGCTTATTTTGCCAGGGTATTCACACGCTTCGCCAACTTGCTTTTCAGGTTAGCAGCCTTGTTTTTGTGAATCACACCACGCTTCGCCAGTTTATCAATCATAGAAGCTACTTCAGGCAGTTGCTCACCGGCAGCCGCACCATCAGTTACCGCTCTCAGATCACGGATGGCATTACGGGTGGTTTTGCCATAGTAACGGTTGCGTTCGCGGCGTTTAGCAGATTGACGTACATCTTTTTTTGTTGCCTTATGATTAGCCATGTTCTTTTTGAATTTCGGAGGGCAAATGTAGGGGAAAGATTCGAAAATACGGCTTTGGAAGGCCAAATTTTTTGTTAACTGAAGTGTACACCTTTGAAATACATTCTTTTTGAAATAGGATTTACACGTATTCACAACAAACTTATCGATGCTTCCGCGGTATATTTGCCAACCCAATCCAAATTACTCCGCTCATGAAGGATTTTTCGTACATCACGCATTCTCATCCGTCATATATCGAAGGGCTTTACCAGGATTTTGTGAAAGACCCGGAAAGTGTTGATCCGGATTTCCGTCGTTTTTTCGAAGGTTTTGATTTTGCAATCGCCAGCGGCCAAACCTCCAATGGGCATGGCGTGGCAGAAGCTGTGCAACCAACCGGAACTGCTATTGCGGATGCCGGTCAGTTGGCCAAAGAGTTTTCTGTTTACCAGCTGATCCAGGCTTACCGTAGCAAAGGTCACTTGGTAGCCAATACCAACCCAATCCGCAAACGCAAAGACCGGGGTGCAAACCTTGAGCTGAAATATTTTGGTCTTGGTGACGCCGATATGGCAAAGACATTTACGGCTGGCCGATTTATCGGGCTGGAAGGCGCCACATTACAACAGATACTGGAAAAGCTACAGGCGATCTATACCAAGCAGGTAGGCGTGGAGTATGGTTATATCTTAAAACAAGACCGGCTGGACTGGTTGCAAAAGGAGCTTGAAACCAAACTGGATGAGCAAGTGCCGCTGGAAAGCAAAAAACGCATTCTGCAGAAGCTGAACCAGGGGGTCATCTTTGAAAAATTCCTGCATACAAAATACATCGGGCAGAAACGTTTTTCGCTGGAAGGCGGCGAAACGACTATTGCAGCCTTGGATACCATCATCAATACAGGTGCTGAAGTAGGGGTAAAAGAAGTGGTGATTGGTATGGCTCACCGCGGCCGGCTGAATGTATTGGCAAATATTCTGGGCAAAACCTACGAGCAGATTTTCAGTGAATTTGAGGGAACCGCCATCCCCGACCAAACCATGGGCAGCGGTGATGTGAAATACCATCTTGGCTTCAGTTCGGAGATAGAAACACCCAAAGGGAAAAGGGTGCACCTGAAATTAACCCCCAATCCCTCGCACTTGGAGGCTGTCGATCCTGTGGTACTGGGCTTTTCAAGAGCAAAAGCCGATTGCCTGTATGAATCGGAGTTCGATTCTGTTCTGCCTATACTTATCCACGGTGATGCCTCTATTGCCGGCCAGGGAGTTGTGTACGAGATTATTCAAATGAGCAACCTGGATGGCTACTATACGGGAGGTACCATTCATTTCATTATTAATAACCAGATTGGTTTTACCACCGATTTTGATGATGCCCGCAGTTCTGATTACAGCACTTCGGTGGCAGCCACCATCCAGGCACCGGTTATCCATGTGAATGGCGACGATCCTGAGGCCGTGGTAAAATGCGTGGAAATTGCCACACGTTACCGCCAGGAGTTCAATTCAGATATTTTTATTGACATGGTTTGCTATCGTCGGCACGGTCACAACGAAGGCGATGATCCAAAGTTTACGCAGCCGCAATTGTATGCCCTGATCGACAAACATGCAAATCCCCGTGAGACCTATGTGGCTTACTTGCTAAAGAACGGTAAGGATGATGCCCAGCAACTGGCAAAAGACATGGAAAAGCAGTTCTGGAGCGACCTGCAGGAGCGGTTGGATGAAGTAAAACAAAACCCGCTGCCGTATACGTACCAGCAGCCCGAGTTGTGGTGGAAGAGCCTGCGGCGTGCTACCGAAGATGATTTTGACCAGTCGCCTATAACAGCTATCTCAGAAGAAACCTTCCGCCATCTTTTTACAGGGTTGATGCGTTACCCCGAAGGCTTTAAGCCGCTACGGAAAGTAGACAAGATTTTACAGGACAAAATGAAACTGTTTGACGCAGAACAAAAGGTTGACTGGGCTACTGGTGAATTGTTATCCTATAGCAGTTTACTGGTAGAGAATATTGATGTTCGAATGAGCGGACAGGACGTAAAACGGGGCACCTTTTCTCATCGTCATGCTGTTATTTACGATGAAACCAACAATAAAGAATACAATCGCCTGAACCATTTTCAGGATAAACAGGGAAAATTCAGGATCTACAATTCGCTCCTGAGCGAGTATGGCGTTTTAGGCTTTGAATATGGATATGCATTGGCTAACCCAAACAATCTCGTCATCTGGGAAGCCCAGTTTGGCGATTTTGCCAACGGTGCCCAAATTATCATTGACCAGTTTATTGCTTCTGCCGAGCAAAAATGGCAGCGAATGAGCGGTGTAGTCATGCTATTGCCACACGGCTACGAAGGCCAGGGGCCGGAACACAGCAGTGCCAGACTTGAGCGATTCCTACAGCTTTGTGCCGAACTGAATATGGTGGTAACCAACATTACTACCTCGGCGAACTTTTTTCATGCCCTGCGCCGGCAGATGTCTTGGCCCTTCCGCAAGCCGCTGGTCAACTTCTCACCCAAAGCGCCGCTTCGTTTACCAGCAACATACTCACACATCAGTGAATTTACCGGCAGCACCCGCTTTTTAGAAGTAATTGATGATGCATTTGTGACCAATGCCGGTGAGGTAAAGAAAGTGCTCTTCTGCAGCGGAAAGGTGTATTACGATCTGGCTGACCGCCAGCAAAAGGACAATCGTACAGATGTAGCGATCGTTCGGGTTGAGCAGTTGTATCCGCTCCCCTACAAACAACTGGAAGCATTGTACCAGAAATACAGCAAGGCTACCTGGTTCTGGGTACAGGAAGAACCGTTAAACATGGGTGCAGCTGCCTTTATGCAAATGAACCTGAAAGGCATCAACTACGGCATCATCAGCCGGCAACCGGGTGCAGCTACGGCTACTGGTTACAGCAAGGTACATGCACAGGAACAGTCAGAAATAGTGGAGACGGCATTCTCCATATAAACCTTATATGCAATACCACAAATAAAGAGGCTCACAAGGGCCTCTTTTCTATTTCAGGATTAACCTGCAAATGGTAACCCATTTTATCCGAAATTTGCGCCACCTATATTTTTGTTATGATAGAAATCAAAGTCCCCACCGTAGGCGAATCCATAAACGAAGTCACACTGGTAAAATGGCTAAAAGCAGATGGCGAATATGTTGAGCGTGATGAAGTGATTGCCGAACTGGAAAGTGAAAAAGCAACCTTTGAACTGAACGCTGAACAGGCTGGCGTGCTGAAGACAGTGGGAAAGGAAGGCGATACTCTCAATATTGGCGATACCGTAGCGCAGATAGATGAAACAGCGGCAAAGCCAGAGGGTAGCGCAGCACCTGCAGAGCAACCTGCAAAGGCTGAAGCACCAGCGAAAAAAGAGAAGACCAAACCTGCTGAACAACCCCAAACGCCAAACGCCAAACCCCAAACCGATGTAAAGGCCACCCCGGTTGCATCTGCTATCATAGCTGATAAAAAGGTTGATCCGAAAAATATTCAGCCAAGCGGCTACAATGGAAAAATCCGGAAAGAAGATGTGTTGAGTGCACTGGAAAACCCAGGCCGCAAACCCGGGCAGGAGCTTTTCAGCCGTGGCGAGGACCGGCAGAAGATGAGTAATCTCCGCAAAACGGTTAGCCGCCGCCTGGTGGAAGCAAAAAACACAACGGCCATGCTCACCACTTTCAATGAAGTGGACATGAGTCGCATCATGGCTATCCGTTCGGCCAACAAAGACAAGTTTAAGGAAAAGCATGGCGTGAACCTTGGGTTTATGTCATTTTTTACCAAGGCTGTTTGTTATGCGCTGCAGGAATGGCCGGCAGTGAATGCCTACATCGACGGAGAAAATATTGTTTATCATAACTATTGCGATATCTCTATTGCTGTATCCGCGCCAAAAGGATTGGTGGTGCCGGTGATCCGCAATGCAGAAAGCCTGAGCATGCAGGAAATCGAGAAGAAGGTGGTGGAACTGGCAACAAAAGCCCGTGACAACAAGTTGAGCATGGAAGAAATGCAGGGTGGAACCTTTACCATCACCAATGGTGGTGTATTTGGTTCGCTAATGAGCACCCCCATCATCAATATTCCTCAGTCGGCTATTTTGGGAATGCATAAAATTGAGGAACGCCCTGTCGTAATCGACGGGCAAATCGTGGCTCGCCCCATGATGTACCTGGCATTGAGTTATGACCACCGCATTATTGATGGCCGTGAGTCTGTTTCCTTCCTTGTGCGGGTAAAAGAATTGCTCGAGAATCCCGAACTGCTGCTGATTGGAAAGGACCCGGTAAAAACTTTACTCGAAATATAAGATTCAGTGGTTTAAACCGTTAAGGAAAATAACATTAACTTACCATCTGAATTTTTTAGAATGAGAAAACTGCTTTTTGCCCTCAGTGCAGTAGCAATCGTATCCGTTGCCTGCCAAAAAGAAGTAAGCCTCGAAGTTCCGGATAGCGATCCCGGAAGTGGCGGTGGCGGTAATACGACACAAGGCTTGTTGAGAAGAACCGCTTTTGTAGCGGGTGCCGATTCTGTTATCACCGAATATACTTACGATGCCTCCAACCGACTGGCTACGTTTACCTATACTTCCACCGGCGGAGGAAACCAGTTTAAGCGAATCGTACGCAATAATGCGGGTATAATAACAGCCTATATTACAAAAAGCGCTGAGTTGATAGGCCTCGGTATTGACAGTTTGGTTACAAACGTTTTTTACGACAATACCAACAACCAATACAAAGATGCCGTTTCAACGATTAGTTTCGGTGGCTCGGATTATAGTGACAGTACGGCGTTCACCTATAGCGGTGGAAACCTGATTAGAAAGGAATCATTCGCCAAAGTAGGACCTGCTCCTTATACGGCTTATCAAAAAGTAGAATACACCTTTGGTTCGGGAAATACGTTGTCTGAAATGTATTTTGATATCAATAATTCCGGTAATTATGAATTATTGGGAACCTACAATTATGCGTATGATGCCAAATTAAACCCGATAAAATTGGGTGTTGAAGGCATGATCGTTCTGGATGACGCTACTTATTTCAGCAACAACAATGTTACAAACATGAGTTACGTGGATGCTGCAGACCCTTCCAGTGACTTTTCATTGGCTACGACCTTTACCTACAATAGTGCCGATAAGCCTTCAGGTGGAACGGCGGTGGAAACACCAGGTTCTGGTTCGTACACACTCCGGTATTATTACAACTAAAAACATACTTTCCGGAAAAGGCGGTTGCAAAAGCAGCCGCCTTTTTGTTTTACAGATATTTGCTTATGCAGTTGATGGCTCATGTACGTTCGGCAGCGGAAATTGTAACGCAATACAACGGTGAGGTTCCGTTTGCGTCCTGGTTGAAAACTTATTTCAGGAACCATAAAAAATTCGGATCAAAAGACCGCAAACGGGTAGCCGATCTTTGTTTTTGTTATTTCCGCCTGGGACATGCATTTGAACAGTTTTCGACAGAAGACCGCATCCTTGCCGGACAGTTTCTCTGCCATTCGCAAAGTGAAGTGGTGGCGCAATGTAAACCGGCCTGGCAGCAATTGAATAGTGCACCCTTGGTAGAAAAACTCCATTTTTTAGATGCAGGTGCCATCAACCAACTCTTTCCCTTTCCCGGGCATATCAGCCCTGAAATTGATAAAGACGCTTTTCTTCTTTCGTTTTTGCGGCAACCCGATGTTTTTCTTCGCTTGCGGCCAGGGAAAGAAAAAAATGTTGCAGACAAATTACAAAGTGATGGCGTCTCCTTCCTGCAGGAAGGAGCTTGTCTTCGTCTCCAATCCGGTACAAAGGCCGACGAGATTTTGCGCATCGATGAAGAAGTCGTGGTGCAGGATATCAGTTCGCAACGGGTGCTGGAACCGTTGCGAGCCACTCTTACCAAAATGCAGTTTTCAGCATGGGATTGCTGTGCCGCCAGCGGTGGCAAAACTATTTTGCTGCACGATATGTATCCAAAAGCAAGGCTAACGGTTTCTGATATACGCGAAAGTATTATTCTGAATTTAAAGAACCGGTTAAAGCGGGCGGGAATAACAGACTATCGATCATTTGTAACCGATGTTTCTTCACCGCAGTTTTCGTTGTCGCAGCAGTTTGATGTTATCATTTGCGATGCTCCCTGCAGCGGCTCCGGTACCTGGGGACGTACCCCTGAACAACTGGTATTTTTTAAAAAGGAAAAGATTGCGCATTACACAGGCCTGCAACAAAGCATTGCTACCAATGCAAGCAAGTGCCTGAAAAAAGGTGGCTTGTTTCTGTACATCACCTGTTCTGTATTTATTGATGAGAACGAGCAGGTAGTGAAACATTTGACACAGACCACAGGCCTGCAGCTTCTTTCTCAGCAGTATTTTAAAGGCTATGATAAAAAAGGAGATACACTGTTTGCGGCCCTGTTTACAATTTAATGAATTCTTTTGTCGCCAGCCGGCTGTTGTCTTTCAAGATCTCAAGGTAATATGTTCCATTTGCCAAGTGCGAAACCGGAAAGTCAAAGGTGGCAGTACCAGGTAGTTTGCTTTGTTTCTGCACCTGCACAACACTGCCTTTGTTGTCAATAATCCGGAAAGTAAGCGACGCAACGGCATACGGTGTAAATATCCGCAGGCTTACTTTGCTGTGTGCCGGGTTGGGCATCAGGATGTATTCTTCGCTTATTACAGGAACATTGGTGACAGGTGTGGTGGTGCAAGTAGTCGCCAGTGATACAGCAATTGTATCAATGTAATCCCCAGTGGTGCTGGCTGCAGCAGTATCAATTACCTGCCGTATACGATAGGTGATGGTCCCTGCCTGGATGTTGATCAGACTGTCGGCAAACTGGTATGCCTGTGCGCTGAATGTTGCGCCGGTAGCTGCCTGTCCCCCAATCTTGGTAAAGCCAGCTTCACCCGGAACTTTCCGCTCTACCTCATATTTCATTCCTGCAATGTCCTTGCTGGTCCAGTTGATGGTGTTTTTGCAGGAAGATGTTGTGATGGAGGATGTGGCAATTTCTTTCAGGAGGATCAAAACGGCTTTTTTCATATCTGGAATGCCATATCCAATACGGTCATCGGGAGATGCCGATTGGCTACCCGATTGGCGGAAGGCCTGGATAATGCGCATATTATTTAGTTCCGGAAAGCCCTGCCACAGACAGGTGGCAAGACCGGCGATGTTTGGACAAGCGAACGAAGTACCGTTGTTAGTGCCAACCGTGTTACCCGTTGTTTGCACAACGGTTGCCACACCTACCGAGGCTACATCAGGTTTCACCTGGCCGTCGGCAGAAGGACCATAGCTCGAAAAGCCGGCCGGTTGCCCACTGCTGTTCACGGCACCTACTGCCAACACACTGTCCGCATCAGCCGGTGTGGCAATGTACTTGAACGACTCAGTCCCTTGATTGCCGGCAGCATTTACTACCAATAGGCCTTTTTTTGCCGCCAGGTCAGCTCCTTTAGCAGCAATGGTGGTATTGCCATTCATTTGGTTATAGGTATGATTGAACTGTGGATCGCTCATGCCATCGGAGTAGCCAAGTGATGAAGAGATCACATCGCCGCCGCTGCTGTCCACACGTTCGGCGCCGCATACCCAGTTGTGTTCTTCAATGGGATATTCCGTTGCGGCATCTTCGGTGCGAAAAAGATAAAAACCCGCCTTTGGTGCGGTACCAACAAACTGTGAAGGAATGTTGGCTGCAATCACCGACAGGCACTGCATGCCATGCGAATGGTCTTCGCTAACACTGGTTTCCCTGGCCACAAAATCATACGTGTCCAGCACCTGGCCATTTTGGTTGATGCTGTCGAAAGCCTGCAGGGTATTATACCGGAAAAAGCCGGCATCCAGCATACCAATCACCATGCCTTGTCCGCGAAGACCGATGTTGTGCAGGAACTGCCCGTTGTGCAAGCTCACTTGCTGAAAAGAGGATCCGTAATTGTAAACGTCTTCTGTTTGCTTAAAAATCCTCTTTTTCGGATGAGCCTTTTTTAGGGAAGCCGACTGCGTACCTTTCTTCCCTTCAGCTTTGCGGGCTGAAATGGGAGCGGCTGTTTCCACAAACGGAAAGTTTGCAATCCTGGCCAAAGCTGCTGCATCCGAGGTTTGAATGGAAACCTGGTTCAGCCAGCGAGAAGTGTTCAACAGGGTTACCTCTCCGGCTAGCCGAACGCTGTCGAGATAACGGGGAGTAACAGGAAAATCGGTGCTGTCAATGGCAATGCCGTAACGTGTTCTGCGGTCAATGGCCCGTTGGGATAAAAAGGCTGAAGGATTGCTGAGCGAATAGGGTGAAGTAGCCTTGTCTTTGAACGTAATGATATACCTGCTTAACGTTTGTCCTTCGCTGTTAGCGGCTATAAACAGGAGCAGGCATCCAATCAGTTTCTTCATGGTTAATTATGCTCGATCATGGATCGTTTTACGCCAAATCCGGTGCGGTAGCCGCTGCTGCCACCGGGGTTTGGCTGGTACTCCCACATGGTCAGTTCTTCATACACCAAACCTATTCCTTTGGCATATTGCGCAATTGAATAATTAATAAAGCCATAGGCCCCGGGCTGAACAACTGGTGCATTGGCACTCTCGTTAATGTGTTCAACCGTAATCACATCGTTAATAGCCTGGCCATTCAGGTTGATGGTTTCACCGGTGTTGGTATAGGTGTAATCCCAGTCAGCCATATTATCATCATTGCTAAAGGCAAAAGAGGTCGTGTAAGGTTCTTCGGGAAGAAAGCGGTTGCCCTTCCATGTGCCTTCTGGTTTTACCGGCGAAGCCAGTTTTACAAAACGGAGGTTGTTTTCTACTACTTCCACTGTGTTGCGTTGTGGAATCACAGCAAACGTTCCGGCAGGCGCCCAGGGACCTGTACCATCTGCAGCACGCAATGATCGAAAAATGCGATAGGCTTTCCGGCCTTCGTTGTCGGTGAATTCGGCGTCCACTTCTTGTTTTTCCTGGTAAGACCGTACAGACGTAACAGTACCAAAATTGGTGAACACGGTGGAATCCAGCTGGTAAATAATGTATTTTCCTGTTTGTGTGGGCTGGTAGTCGGAGAGGGGTTCAACAGTTAGTTCTTCGGTTTCTTTTTTACAGCTGATGCAGGCGGATACAAACAGCAATGCAAAACAGAGGAGTCTCATTGATTGAATAGGCTTCATGGAAATTGGTTGCTTTTTGGCGAACGGCACTAAAGTAGCAAAAATGTTCAGGAATCAAAAGGATGATCGTTGACAGATGAGGGATGACAGCAGAAAAACATTCTTCGTTGTCATCCGTCCTCCATCATCTGTCATCTATATTCTTTGGATAATACCGCCGCCGATCACGTCGTCACCTTCGTAGAAAACGGCGCTCTGACCGGGAGCTATGCCTTTTGCTTTTTCAAAGAAGCGAACCGATACGCCATTATCGGCTGCTGCGATCACCGAAAGCGAACCTTTGTCCTTGTAGCGGATCTTGGTAATGGCTTCCATGGATTCTGTCAACCCGTCGTACTTGATCCAGTTCACCTTTGCCACCCGCATATCTTCTTTTTCCAGGTCAGCTTCATCGCCCAATACCACCGTATTGGTATCCGGGTTGATGGCTGTTACATAAACGGGTTTGCCAAACGTAATGTCCAAACCTTTGCGCTGACCAATGGTATAAAACGGGTAGCCTTTGTGTTGCCCCAAAATCTTTCCTTCCTTGTCCACAAAATAGCCGCCGGCGACTTTGTCTTCGAGGCCTTCCACTTTACGTTTCAGGAAACCGCGGTAGTCGTTGTCGGGAACAAAACAAATTTCGTAACTCTCGCTTTTCTTGGCCAGTTCGGGATAGCCAAAGTCGTGCGCCATCTGGCGGATCTCCGTTTTACGGAAAGGGCCTAAGGGCAGTAGCGTTCGGGAAAGCAGGTCCTGCTGCAGTCCCCATAATACATAGCTCTGGTCTTTGGTCTCATCTACGCCTTTGCTGATGAAAAAGCGGCCATTGTCATGCTGCTGCACCTGTGCGTAATGGCCGGTGGCAATATAATCGCAGCCCAGGGCGTCGGCCCGCTTCAGGAGGGCCCGCCATTTGATATGGGTGTTGCACAACACGCAAGGATTGGGTGTGCGACCCGCCAGGTACTCATCGACAAAATTTTCCACCACAAAGGAGCCAAACTCCTCACGGATATCCAGTATATAATGCGGAAAGCCGTGCTGCACTGCCGCCATACGGGCATCGTTGAACGAGTCGAGGTTGCAGCAGCCGGTCTCTTTTTTCGAGCCGCCGCTGGCCGCATAGTCCCATGTCTTCATGGTAATGCCTACGACATCGTAGCCTTGCTGGTGAAGCATCAGGGCAGTGACGGTACTGTCGATACCGCCGCTCATGGCTACTAAAACTTTTCCTTTCTTGCTCATAATGAAGTTTGCAAAGATACGAAGAGCACTGTGCTGCAATAAACAAGGGTTGTTAAGGTTACAATTAAGGATGAGGTTGCAACCCAATTGCCGCTGGTAAAGGAATTTTTCTTTTCATCCAGAAAATGGCCGAAAGCACGAAAGATGTCGTAATTTAAGTGTCCCAAAACCATAAATCATGAAGAAATCTTTACTCCTCTTTTTTTCCTTTTCGACTATTGTCGTTGTTCATGCACAAAAGCAAAAGGGCACTGCCTATGCCATTACCAGTTTGGAGAAAGGTGCCAGTAAATGGACAGAAGTACGTCTTGTTGACATGGCAACCGGCAATGAAGTGAAAACCATTTACCAAAGTGCTACAGATGCTGAAGTGCTGAATGCCCGTACGGGAAAGCCCATTGCCAAAACAGAAAGTGATGCACGTAAGACAGCATCTTACAAGCCGTTTGCTACCAATTCGGCTGCCTGTGCCTACGATAAAAAGAACAACCGGCTTTATTATACGCCAATGGGAATAGCCCAACTTCGCTACATTGACCTGAAGGCGAAAACACCAAAAGTGTTTTATTTCGAAGACGAAACCTTTGGTGTGGTAAAAGGCGCTGGTGACGTTGCCTCGCAGATCACCCGTATGGTAATTGCTGCGGATGGCAACGGGTATGCCCTGACAAACGATGGCAAACACCTGATACGGTTTACCACAAAAAAGAAACCCGAGATCACCGACCTGGGATCACTTACCAATGATCTGACCAACGGCCGGCATTCCATTCACAGTTATGCCAGTTATGGTGGCGATATGATCGCGGATAAAAAAGGAAATCTTTACCTGATTACCTCCAACAACAGTGTGTTCCTCATTGATATTAATAGTAAGATGGCCTCGTATGTGGGACGTATCAAGGGACTTCCCCGCGGCTACAGTACCAACGGGGCTATTGCAGAAGGCAACGCCAATGTAATCGTGAGCAGTTCCCGCAGCACGGAAGGATATTACCGGTTTGACCTGAATACACTCAAGAGCGAAAAGATCTCCGGCGCTGCCGCTGTGTTCAATGCTTCGGACCTGGCGAATGGTTCCTTTGCTTTTGAACAGTCAGAAGAAGAGGAAAAACCAAAAGATGCCGTTGCCATTGCAGAACCAACAATAACCAAAAAAGAAACGGTGGCCCGGAATGCCATCTCTGTGTATCCCAACCCAGTTACTACTGGTTACTTTAAGATATCCTTTGCTGATCAACAGGCAGGGCGTTACAATGTGCAGTTAGTAGATGCAGGCGGTAAAGTGGTGAGTGCACGGAACTACAACCTTGTGAACAAAGTGCAGGTAGAGGAATTCCGCCTGCCGCAGCAATTGGCTGCCGGCAATTACCTGGTAAGGGTAGTAAATGAAGCCACCAAAGCACCTATCGTTCACCAGGTGGTTATACAGCAATAACAATGTCCGGTCTATAGCAAACGACCCTCCAACGGGAGGGTCGTTTTTATTGGGTGAAAGATTTATGGCAACAGCAGGTGCGTGGCTGAAGGTTCCGCGGCAGTTTGAGCTGCAACTGCATTTGTTTTGTACGCCAGCAATTGCCGCAACGAAAGAATGTGCAGGAAGATGGCCGATGACGCCAGGAACACGATCAGCACACCGGGAAAATAAGCAGCCAGGTAAAGCGGTTCGTAAACACGAAAAGGAGAAGGCATGGATGGGATGACAATGGTAAAAATATTGACCAGTGAAAGCAATCCCAGTACATTGAACAGAATGCCAGCCTTAGTTGACAGCGTATTTTGTTTGTAAACCAGGTAACCAAATGGCACCGCCAACACACCAATCCAAAGGTCATAATTGCGGCCATGGATCGACAACTCTACCGGGATAATCTTTTCACTGGCAAACTGTATAAATACCAGTTCTATCAAAAGCCGGTACACATGAATAGAAATCAGCATTGTTGGTGGAACAAAGGACAGAAAGCTGAGTGACTTGTTCATTTTTGCTTTGGTTAGCAGAATAACGATCAGTACCAGCGGTACAAAAACGAGCAGGAACCGCGGTGGCATCGTAACTACGCCAAAGAAATGATTGGCTGCCAGCAGGCAAATAATGGCCATGTAAACGGCGTAGAGGGCCGCAAACCGCAGGACTGGTTTTTTGAACTTCACTAATACTTCTTGGGATGCATTTCGTTGCAACTGCTTCCAAAGAAAAATTAAATAAACAATGAGTCCTGCGCTTAGCAGCACCAGGCAAAGGTTCGAAACGGAAAAGGGATTGAATGACATAAGCGTTGGTTTTATTGCTCACAAAATTCATATCTCCCGAAGCAGCTTTTCTTGCCATTTGGCAAGAAATTACTTTGCTGCCAATTCTTTGCGGATGCGGCTTAGCGAGGTGTCGGTGATGCCGAGGTAAGATGCAATGTATTTCAACGGCACATGCTGAAAAATTTCGGGATGCGAAGAAAGAAGGGAAGCGTAACGCTGTTCTGCTGTCTGGTTGATCATGGAAAGGGTTCGCATTTTTAATGCTACCAGTGTTCTTACCAGGATAGCCCTTCCGGTTTCGCGGAAAGCAGGCAATGCATGGAAAAGTGCGTTCAACTCTTCAAAGCCTAGTTTCCAGCCAGCGCAGTCCGTCATGGCAATAAAGTTTTCCTGCGAGGGTACCCGCTGAAAAAACGAAGCGGCTTCAAACGCCACATTGCCCGGAGAATAAAAGTTGGTGGTGACCTCAGCGCCATCCGTATCAAAAAGGAAGGAACGGATAATTCCATTTTCTAAAAAGAGAAACTCGTTGGTGCGCTGTCCTTCCCGCAGGGAGTATTCGCCTTTGTTTAATTCTACGAAATGAAAATAACTAGCCATTTCTGTGGCCATGGCATCCGAAGAAGGATACATTGCCTGGAAGAACTTACGTAAAACAATCGGGTCTGGTGTGCTCATTTTTTTAAGCAGTTATGCTATTTAAAACTACTACTTTCCTGATCGGTTTAGCAATTCACAGCAACACGCATCTTCTATCAACAAAGTGTCAACCTGGTTTACACACTGGCTCCGTTGTTCCGAATTTTTCAAAGTAAAAACGGCCATCAAACGGTTTTACTTCGGCTATGCCAAAATCAATTGCCACTTTCATTATGTAGATGTTTTCGATGCGTTCGTGCAGGGTAGCCATCAGCTCACGGAACTGTTTGGGTGTACGGGCCCGCTTGTAATGATTACAGCGGCGGCAAGCCGGCATCAGGTTGGCTTCGGCATGCACGTCTTTTTTAAAGCGCCGCGAATAGAACTTCTCCTTGCACTGCGGCAGGTAATGATCAACCTGCATATTCTTATACTCGATTCCTTTACCACAATAGGCACAACAGCCACCGAATTTATTATAAACCCTCTCTCTTATTGCTTTTGATAGTGCCATGTACAGATAAAAATATGCGGAGCAAAATACGGGATTCTGTGGTTGAATACATACGAAGCTGATGAATAGTTTTACAGGTGACTTCTATTTTCCTGTACCCTTTTGCAAAACCTATCTGCGCCGGAAAAATGAGTCATGTGTAAAGCGAAGCTGCAACGATCCTGCCGATAACGATTCTGAAAATTCAGCAACAAAAAAGCCACTCTTCAGAGTGGCTTTTCGAATGTTATTGTTGTTGTTAAAATGCTCCTTTCTCGCCAGCATGTTGCATGGGGTTTGGTCCCGTACTTTGTCCACGACCAGTGCCCTGGCGCATTTTAAAGGCCTGCAAACGCGAAGGCTGTGCAGGCAGGTTGCCCCAGGTGTTGTTGGCTTCATCAATATCGGCAGTTTCCCGCATAGGATCCAGACGAATAGACGCAACTTCCTTGTCCTTGGCAAAAGCCTTTACTACGTTGTTCTCGTTATGACGCCATACCTGTGCCGGAATCCGGTCTACTTCCTTGCTGCCATCCTTGTAGGTCCACTCAATGATGAGGGGCATCGGCAGCCCGCCCTTATTGCTGAAACTAATTTCATAAAAATGCTTGTTGCGTAGCTTTTCCCTTAATTCTGCATCCAGTTTATCAGCCCGTTGGGGAACGGTGATAGTGATTGGTGTAGAGTCATACGGAACAATCCCGCGGTCATACTTCCAGTAAAAATCACGCAGGCTCGTGTCTACGTCTGTCTGGAACTTTACATTCGGGTCCTGCAGGTTACGCAGACGGGAAATATCGTTGGGCCAGTTTACCATTGGCGGTGCCAGTTGTACGGTGCCGGTACGTTCTCTCAGGCTGGCTGGTACGTCGGCATCCAGGTCGGCTTTGGCATATTTCACCGAATCGATTGCAATGTCTACCACATCGGTGCTGTAGAACCATCCCCGCCAGAACCAGTCAAGGTCTTCGCCGCTGGCATCTTCCATGGTGCGGAAAAAGTCAGCCGGTGTTGGATGTTTAAAGGCCCAGCGACGTGCAAATTCTTTAAAGGCATAGTCAAACAGTTCCCGCCCCATGATCGTTTCACGCAGGATGTTCAGCCCCGTTGCAGGCTTGGCATAGGCATTCGGACCAAACATGATAATGTTTTCCGAATTGGTCATGATGGGCTCCAACTGGTTTTTGGAAAGTTTCATATAATCCGTGATCAGGTAAGCCGGTCCGCGACGGGAGGGATAGTTGTTGTCCCACAACTGTTCGGTCAGGAACTGCACAAAAGTGTTCAGACCTTCATCAAACCAAGTCCACTGGCGTTCATCACTGTTGATGATCATCGGGAAGAAGTTATGGCCCACTTCATGGATGATCACGCCAATCATTCCGTACTTGGTTGCTTCGCTGTATGTACCGTCTTTTTCAGTGCGGCCGTAGTTAAAGCAGATCATCGGGTATTCCATCCCGTTGGCCGCTTCCACACTCTGGGCTACAGGGTAAGGGTAAGGAATGGTAAAGTCGGAATAAGTTTTAATGGTATGGGCTACCGCTTTGGTGGAGAAAGGACGGTACAAGCCGTACGCTTCCTTTCCGTAAAACGACATACACATTACTTTTTTGCCTTCAATGGTTACGGGCATGGCGTCCCATACAAATTTGCGGCTGGAAGTCCACGCAAAGTCACGAACGCTGTCGGCTTTGAAGATCCATGTTTTATTGCCGGTGGCTTTGTCGGCTTCATTGGCTTTGGCTTCGGCAAGGGTTACAATTTCAACAGGCTCTTTTGCCGTTTGGGCTTTCTGCCAGCGGCTCCATTGAGCAGGCGTCAGCACTTTCTGCAGGTTTTGTCCCACCCCGGTTGAACCCACAATGTGGTCAGCCGGTACGGTCATTTGTACGTTGAAGTTGCCGAAGGTGAGGGCAAATTCGCCACGGCCGGTGAACTGCTGGTTCTGCCATCCCTGAAAATCGCTGTAAACGCAAAGACGGGGATACCATTGGGCAATGGTGAAAAGATGATTGCCATCTTCGGGAAAATATTCGTACCCGCCGCGGCCACCCTGCACCAGGCGATCGGTGATTTTATAGTTCCAGTCGCAACGGAACGTGAACTTACTGCCCGGCTTCAGAGGGGCAGGCAGTTCTACCCGCATCATGGTTTTGTTGATAGTATAGCGCAATGCCTTGCCAGCGGCATCAGTCAGCTTGGTAATCTTAAAGCCAAAATCGTTGGGCTGTTTTGCCAGACCCAGTAATTCATTGGCATCGGCTGCACGGCGTGGCAGGGTATTGCTGGTTTGATAGTTGGCATTGTGCTCGGAGCTATGTTCATTCTCATCCAATTGAAGCCAGAGAAAGCTCAGCGTCTCACCGGAGTTGTTGTAATAGGTCACGGTTTCGGAACCTGTCAGCTTCAGGTTCTTTTCATCCAGTGTTGCCTTAATGTCGTAATCGGCACGTTGCTGCCAGTAAGCGGGACCGGGAGCACCGCTGGCCGCCCTGTACTGGTTGGGTGTGGGCAGAATGGTGCCCAGTTGTTCGAACTTGTTTCCGTGGTTAGAACCTGGATTGTTCTGGATGTTCTGTGCAAAACCGGTAGTTGCCAGGGCAAAGCCGGTGAGCACAGCCAGCATACGTTTCATTTTTGTTATACTCATCATACGTCGTTTATGTTCAAGAGGTGGTTACGGGATAATACGATTGATTTATTTGGCGAATGCAAAAGCGCCGTTTGCTCCTCATCACGGCCCGGAACACGTTCCAGTGCCATTTGCAGCGAAAGGCTGAAAACGGCAGCCGAGAGAAAGATAACCCAATGCCGGCGATCTACTTTAAAAAGATGAATCAGTACCTGTGCCAGTACCAGCATTAACAATACGATCAGGATTTGTCCTGCCTCCAGCCCAAGGCTGAAGCTGAACATGGCAAGAGCGAAACTTTGATCTGTTGCCAGGATCATACGCAAGGTTTCCGCAAATGCCAGTCCATGAATAAGACCAAAGAAAAGGGCCAGGAAATAGTTGATGCGGATAGCTTTTGGCGTAAAAGATTTATGAAAAAGGTTGGTGATGGCGGTGAACGCAATGGTGCAGGGAACCAAAAATTCAACCGTGGCAATATCCACACGAACCAGGCTCTTGGCACTTAAAAACAGCGTGATGGCATGACCTAATGTAAATGCTGTAACAAGGATAAGCACTTGTTTCCAGTCTTTCAGCAGGTAGATAGCAGACAGGGCTGCCACAAACAGGATGTGATCCAGTGCTTCAAGGGTCATGATGTGATGCCAGCCGATGTTGAAATAAAAACCAAAATCGTTCATGTGAATTCCAGATACTGCGTGGCAGATGATAACAGGTTTTAAACTGTTATCTATCATCTGTCACCCGCCATCTTTTTTAACCTTTTAAAGTATAGAGTGCTTAAAATTATGGCAGAAATTTGTTTGCACCGAAAATCGTGTTCAGAATGACCATTCTTTTGCAACTCTTTTTGTTTCTCCTTTTCCCGTTTCAGGCAACAGATCAACCAGGTAGCCAGGACAATAGGCTCCACCCGTTCTATGTATCGGTTACAGAAATAACACAGAACAGCGCCGCCAGGTCACTTGAAGTCAGCTGTAAGTTTTTTGCCGATGATTTTGAAGAAACCTTGCAAAATGCTTATAAAATCCAGCTTGATATTACCGCTGAAAACGAACGCCCCACATTTGATAAGCTGATTCCTGATTATGTGGGCAAACGCCTGCAACTAGTAGCCGATGGCAAGACACTGGTGCTTAAGTATGTGGGTTATGAAAGGGACAAGGAATCAGTGTACTGTTATTTTGAAGTTCTTGACCAGCCTACGGTAAAAAGCTTGTCAGTGATGAACGCCCTGCTGCACGATTTTAAACCCGAACAGATCAATATCATGCATGTGACCGTTGGAGGGAAACGCCAAAGTGCCAAGCTGGACTATCCCACGAACAAAGCCGGGTTCAAATTTTGATGGTAAGGTTCATTCAATTGCAAAATTTGTCATTCTCTCAATTCAAAGTATGAAACCAACACCCAAACCCATCAAGCGCAGCAAGGAACTGGTTCCCCTTTCGAAAGAACACCACGAAGGATTGTTATTTGGCTGGAAGATCAAGCAAGGCTTGCGCAATGGTACGGAACTGGGTGTAATTGCTGCATTTATTCAATGGTTTTGGGAAGCAGACCTGGAGGACCATTTTCGCAAAGAAGAACAGGTGTTGGTTATTCACCTGCCAGCCGATAATAGCCTGGTAGCGAGAATGAATGAGGAGCACGAACAGATTGAGGCACTTGTGCGACTTAGTGCTACCATCCCGGACGAGGACATTTTTATACAACTTGCTGATACGATCCACAACCACATCCGGTTTGAGGAAAGGGAACTCTTCCCCTATGCCGAAGAAGTGCTTTCGCCTCCCGTAATGGAAACTATCAGCAAGGAACTGCTTAAAGAAAAGCCACACCCCCGAAAGTGGGAGAATGCGTTTTGGACCAATAAACAATAAGCTAGATACAATCGGCGAAAGAATAAATTACGGTTCGTGGGCAATCTGGAATTTCAATTGACCTGAAACGCCCCACTCGCTACTTACTACTCACTCCTTACTTTCTACTACCATCTTGCCACGATCTTGAAATTTACAAGGCGTGGGGTAAGCCTGTTGGGAAGCGTAAAAATGTTGTTGGCAAAATCTTTCACTAAGAGATACGAGATGGTATTGGGACGGTCGATAAGGTTAAAGATCTCCAAACTGGCCCAGATGTTCTCAAAGTTGCGGAAGGGCGAATGGCTTCTGCGATTACTCTTTTCTCCATCCAGCAGCAGGGCACTAAAGCCAATGTCCATCCGTATGTAAGGCTCTATGCGCAGTGCATTGCGGTACCGCACATTCCCGGGAATATTATAGGGTAAATTGGTGCCATAAAGGGTATTGATATAAACCTTGAAGTTCTTGTTGGTGGCCAGGTAGTCCTGGAAGAACATGCCAAAGGTGATTGTCCTGTCCGTTGGCCGCCGGAACCAGCCGCCTTCCACCATACTGCTATCGATAGGCTTGCCCAGCGAATCAACTGTGTAAACATTATAAAAATCATTGGTGAGGTTTTCCCTGGTTCGCATCAGGCCCAGGCTCACCCAGCTTTCCGCGTCTTTTACCAACTCGCCAAACAGGCGCATTTCAATCCCGGTGGCATAGGCTTTTGCACTGTTCTCGCCGGAATAACGTATCCGTACATTGTCAATGTCATATGGGACAACGTTGGTCATGTGCTTGTAATATGCTTCGGCGCTGAGGCGCAACGGCCGGTTCAGGCCATAAAAATTATAATCAAAGCCGGCCACCCCCTGCCAACTCCGCTGGGCTTTCAGATCGGAATTCAGGCTTCCATCGTAGCGGCGCAGTTCCCGGTAAAACGGCGGCTGGTGATAAGCGCCACCGGCAAGGCGAAATACAATATCTTTTTCCCAACCCGGCTTCCACGAAGTACTGACACGTGGGGAAAGGAGAAGCTCGCCATTCAGATCGTTGTAGTTAAAACGTAATCCTCCCTGCAGGGTATAGGTGCTCGATCCGCGGTTAAAAACAATGTTGTCCTGGATATAACCATTGAATTTATTAACGGAAAGATCAGCGGTGGATTTGATCACCTTGTTGAGCTGCAATTGCGCAGGATTGTAAGGCAGCGAGTACCCCGCAGAATCCTGGTATTCCCATTCGTTCAGCTTATCATTCATTAACGTGCGGTTATAGCCCAGGCCCCATTGAACGAGGTGCGCACCTTGTGTAAGGCTTCCTTTGTGCGAAACATTGTAATCGACAATATTCAGCCGGTTACGGGCAAAGGTTTGGTAGAGTCCGCCGCCAAGTGGATTTACAATTGAACCAAACGAGGAAGAGTTTTGATCGAAATCGCGGTCGCCAAACAGGTAAGCACCGGTAATGTCAATGTTTTCGCTTTCGTTGTTTTCAAAACGGGAGACGAGCCATTTCAGTCTTAAATTTTTGTTGGCCTGGTAGGTGGTGGAAAATCCAAGCATGCCGGTGCTGTACTGGTCCTTTTCGCGGCCGTCAAAATAGATGTCAACGCCAAGGTTGGCAGTGAAAAAAGGAGAGAACACACTCGAGGTTAACTGGCTGGTTTGCGGGATCAAGGAAAAGCGGGTGGCTGAAATATTTCCCAACAGCTCCGCACTCCAACGATGGCTGAGCTGGTAGGTAAAAAACCCCTGCAGGTCAGAAGAAGAAGGTACGTACGAACCTACGGTTTCCTGGCTGCTTAGCAGGTTGCGGTTGCTTCGGTTGCGGGCACCCACCAGGTAGGTAAAGCGTTTGCCGGCACCTTCGAAGTGAAGCCCCTGTTCTAGGATGCTTACATAGACAGAGCCACCAAACTTTTTGGGTGTGGTATACTGGATGTCCAGAACAGAACTCATTTTATCGCCATAGCGTGCCGAAAAACCGCCGTTGTAAAAGGAAATATTGCGAACCATCTGCGGGTTGATAAAACTTAATCCTTCCTGTTGCCCGTTGCGCACCAGGTAAGGCCGGAAAATCTCGAAATCATTGACATAAATGAGATTTTCATCATAACTGCCACCACGAACATTGTACTGTGAGGTCAGTTCGTTGTTGGAACCTACAAACACTTTTAAGAGCCCTTCCACACCCATTACCGGCGAAGGCAGATTGATAATGGATTTAGGGTTGGGGCGGAGCAGTCCTGCTTCGGTTCGTTCTCTTTGGTCGCGAATGACAACTTCCTGCATTGTGCCGGCACCCGGTTCCAGTCTTACCATCACTATTTCTTCTTCGCCTTCATTCAGCAGGAAGTTGCGTTGCACTGTTTGATAACCGGTATAGGAAAAAAGAATGGCAAAAGCCCTGTTGGCAGGAACAATTAACCGAAACGTTCCGGAGTCTGAACTGAGCACCGCTTTTTGCTGGCCAAGAATAGAAATGGTAACGCCGCTAAGTAAGTCCTCGTTCTCATTCACCACGCGACCACTGACCACGGCTTCTTTTTTTTGCGCAAAAAATGATTGAGAGAAAAGCAGCAGTAAGAAAAGCAGCAGTTGGTTTTTATTCACAGAAGCAGATTTGGGGCTAAAATAATCCATCCAAGCGAATACAACCGTTGTTTACAGGCAGAAATTTCGCTGGAAGGCCCTGCGTGGCATGCGAATTGTCCGATTTAAGTGGTTTAAAAAAAGGAGTGTTTATGCGATTAGATAAAGGTCAGCCTTCAGGAACAAATAAAAACAACCAGGGAACAGGTGTGCCAGCTAAGTTTGATAAGGATCTGGAGCGGGATAAAGAACTGACGCAGGAATATACCGATAATGATCAGGATGTAGCGGGTAGTGTGCGGCAAAACAATCCAAACCGTAACACGGATAAGCCCGATGCTACCAACATTGGCGGGTACAAGCAATAAGTTTTGAGGCGCAACAGAAAAAGCAGTCGGTTATTAACCGGCTGCTTTTAATTTTTGGATGGTGTCTGCTGGGTCAGGTGAGGAAAAAACCGTATTGCCGGCTACCAATACATCCACACCAGCTTCCACTAGTGCACCAGCGTTTTCAACCGTAACACCACCATCAACTTCTATTTTTACCTGCAAGCCTTTTTCATTGATCATCTGGCGCAGGGTGCGGATCTTTTCATAGCTATGGCTGATGAACTGCTGTCCGCCAAAACCCGGATTCACACTCATCACCAGCACCATGTCCACATCAGCCAAGATATCTTCAAGTACTGAAACAGGAGTATGTGGATTGATGGCCACACCTGCCTGCATCCCAAGCGATTTGATCTGTTGAATGTTGCGGTGCAGGTGGCGGCAGGCTTCATAGTGAACTGTCAGCATATCGGCTCCGGCTGCTTTAAAATCTTCTGCATATTTCTCCGGTTCTTCAATCATCAGGTGCACATCGCAAAATTTTTTGCAGGCTTTCCGCACAGCTTTCAGCACTGGCAAGCCAAATGAAATGTTGGGAACAAACCGGCCATCCATCACATCGAAATGCAACCAGTCGGCACTGCTTTCGTTGATCAATTTGCATTCATCTTCCAATCGCAAAAAGTTGGCAGCAAGCAAGGAGGGAGCAATGATGGGCATGTATCTTTTTTTAATCGGCGGCAAGATAATTCAATTGACAATTGGCAGCATGCAAATTGCAAAGAGCCTGGCGCAAGTATGAATCATGATAGCCATACCAATCATTGCCCATCGCCTATTACTTTTTGCCTAATGCATCTGCTGCAGCCTTGGCTTCGGTCATTGATTTGTCCAGCGCAAAGGCACGTTCATAATTCATTTTCGCATCGGGCTTGTTGCCCATCGCTTGCTGCGTTTTGGCGACCCAGAAATAAAAATCAGCAGCACCGGGAGAAAGTTTTTGACCGGTGGCAAATGTTCGCAGCGCCGCTTCAAGCTTTTTCTGTTCCAATAGCAGTTTGCCTTTGTCAAGATATGTGTCCAGGAAGTTATAATCGGCAATCATGGAGGAGTCATAATAGCGCAGGGCTTCATTTTCGTTGCCAATGTTTTTATAGTATGAAGCCTTGATATACCAGGCACGGGCAACGGTTTCAGTTTTGTCGTATTTGATCAGCGTATCTGTTAGGGGAAGAACTTTCGGGCTCTTGGCTTCTGCATATTCATACGCAAGGTTGTAAGCTGTTTCCTTGTCCCTGGGCTGCAGCGCATAGGCTTTTTCCAGCAGTGAAAGGGCTTCTTCTTCATTTCCCTGCTGTTTTAAAATTTCTGCTTTGATACCGATCGCATCCAGCTGTCCGGGAAATTTTTGCAGCATGCTGTCTGCTATGGCCAATGCCTTTCCAGGCTGCCCGTTTTCATGGTACAAACGGGCCATGCTGATTTTGGCAGCAAGACTATCCATGGTCTTTTCTTCCGACGAAACATTTTGCACGGATGTTGGCTCTTCGTTGCTGCACGAAAAGAACAAAAAGGAAAGGAAAGCAATGAAACTGATACGGGACATGTTTCAAAACTATTGCATGCTGTTTTGCCAAAGCCAAAAAACTGGTCCGGAATGCGGCCGCAGCCAATATTTTTGCAATGCTTTTGCAAGTTGGTAAAACATCATTATGAGATTGATTGCTTCTTACTTCATTTTTTTGATTGCCTCTTTTTGTTCGTGCAAAGCGGGCAGTGTTGGTGCCGTAACTTCTCAGTCTGCAGAAGATACGTTGCGTTATCCTGAAGAAAAATATTTCCGCAATGTGCAGCAACTGACCTTTGGCGGCGACAATGCTGAAGCCTACTGGAGCTTCGATGGAAAAGCCATTGTGTTTCAGCGGACATCGGTAAAGGATGGTATTCCCTGCGACCAGATCTATTATGGAAAAGTACCGGGAAGAGGAGAGAAGTTTACGTATCAACTGGTAAGCACAGGCAAAGGGCGAACCACCTGTGCCTTTTTTACAAAAGACAACAAGCATATTATCTACGCTTCTACACACGAAGGTGGCGATGCCTGCCCACCCGTGCCCGACCGCAGTAAATACGGCAATCGGTACATCTGGCCCCTGTACAGCAGCTACGATATTTATATGGCTGACCTGAAAGGGAATATTGTAAAAAAGCTCACCAGTACACCGGGTTATGATGCCGAAGCCACTTTGTCGCCTGACGGCAAAAAAATGCTTTTCAGTTCTGTTCGCAATGGCGACCTTGACCTCTATATCATGGATCTCTCTTCCGGCGAAACAACTCAGGTAACGCATGCCTTGGGGTATGATGGTGGTGCCTGGTTTAGTCCCGATGGGAATAAAATCATCTGGCGGGCAAGTCGTCCCAAGACCGATGCGGAAATAAAGGAGTACAAAGAACTGCTCAGCGAAGGCCTGGTGGCGCCTACACAAATGGAAGTGTTTGTAGCCAATGCCGATGGCAGCAACGCACAGCAGGTAACCTCATTGGGTCAGGCCAACTGGGCACCTAATTTTATGCCTGATGGCAATATTATTTTCTGCAGCAATCACGAATACAAGCGTGGCTTTCCCTTCAACATGTACATCATGAAGGCCGATGGAACTGGCATGGAAAAGATCAGCCACGACAAAGGGTTTGATGCCTTTCCCATGTTTAGTCCCAATGGGAAGAAGATCATTTTCTCCAGTAACCGCAACAATGGCGGCACAAGAGAAACCAATATTTTCATCGCCGACTGGAAGGAATGACGGAACAGGATTCATGTTGAGGAAATCTTCGCCGGTAATCAAATTTGCAAAATTGAACCGCTGGTTAGATATTTGGTTTTTCTAATTCCTAACTATGAAACAACTATTCGCCCTTACTTTATTTGCTTTTGCTTCTATCGGATGCGAGAAAACCAAACAGTTAACTGACGGGCTGGATCCTGATTCACTGCACAACCGCGCCGTAGGTTCATCAGCCAATGAATTATTAAGCAACAGCAAATTCAATTCTCTGGTGGTTGAAATTCAGTATATGCCTGGTTTTGCACCCGATCCTGGTGCCGTAACCCACTTGCAGAATTTTCTATCTTCCCGTTTACATAAACCCGAAGGCATTAGTGTTGTAACCAAAGAAATTCCTGCTGCTGCCAATGCCATACTTACAGCAAACGAGGTGCATGCAATTGAAAAAGCCAACCGGTCTGCCTTTACCGCAGGTGATCAAATCGCTGTTTATGTGTTGTATACAAACGGTGATTATTCTGAAAACAACGTGCTTGGGATAGCTTACCGCAATACATCAGTTGCTTTGTTTGGTAAAAAAATAAAGACCAATTCCGGTGGTGTTGGCCAGCCAAGCCGTACCAAGCTGGAAGCTACCGTACTGGAACACGAGTTGGGGCATTTGCTTGGCTTGGTGGATGTTGGCTCATCTATGCAAACGTTCCATAAAGCCAACGGCAATCATTGCAGCAGCCAGTCGTGCCTGATGTATTATGCTGCCGAAACCACTGACATCTTTGGCTTCCTGGTCACCGGTAACATTCCTGCCCTGGATAGTGATTGCTTGTCCGACCTAAAAGCCAATGGTGGTAAATAAGCAGGTGGCAGTTGATCATAAAAGCGTTTCCAACTGCTTTTGTGCTGATACTTCTTATTGAAAGCAGTTATCCGCTTCTTATCCACCATTCATTATCGGCCACGTACCATTCATAAATCCCGCCTATCTTTGACCCAATCAAAATCAACAGGGATGGATATGACTTTTTACAATGTAATGTTGCATGTGCACAGTGTAGGACGATGGGTAGTTTTGCTGCTGCTGCTTTTTGCCATTTTCAACAGTTTAATTGCCGGCAAGCGGCCTTATATTAGAACAGATAACCGCCTCGGGTTGTTTCTTACCATTGCTGCCGACCTGATGTTGCTGGTGGGTATCTACCTGTATGTAGTTGGACCAAGAGGATATAAAATGTTCCAGGCTGAAGGCGGCATGGGTGCTGTGATGAAAGAGCCAACCACCCGCTTTTTTGCAGTAGAGCACCTGATCGGGATGCTCATTGCCATTATCCTGATTCATATCGGTAAAGCGCAGGGACGCAAGGCCATGAGTGATCGTGCCAAGCACCGCCGTACGGTGATCTTTTACTTGCTGGCACTGCTTATTATCCTTGTTTCTATTCCCTGGCCATTCCGTGCGGTTGGCGCAGCGAGTGGATGGTTTTAAGCCGAAAAGGAGAGAATTGGGATTGGTAAACCTTTCGCTTTGCAGTACTTCCTTTGGAATTAACCTTCTGTCAATATAAAATGCCTGTTCTAAAACAGGCATTTTTCTTTTATGTACGAAGCTGCATTACTTCTATAAAGCTTCTGTTGGCATTTATGCTGAGCGCAGACGAAGCATCGCACTTGTACATTCAGGAATGCTATTCAACAAAAAAGCAAAACATCCTGCTGTAGAAAATGATGAAGGTAGAAAAGCATCACTGGTCTACGTCTCCCCTTTAGAGGACACAGGAGTTCCTCTTGTTCCCAATTCAATTACCTCAAGATCTTTGATATTAGCCCCATCAATAGTAAAACGTAACAAGGTTCGCACTTTATGCCACCCTTGGTTACCGGCAGCGCCGGGGTTCATGTGTAGACATCCTATTTTTTCATCGTACATCACCTTTAAAATATGCGAATGGCCGCAAATAAACAGCTTAGCGCCGGCAGCCTGCAAGTCCTGCCTGATACCGGGTGCATATCGGCCCGGGTAGCCGCCAATATGGGTCATGTACACCTTTACTTCTTCACAGGTCCACACCAGTTTTTCAGGATAAACACTCCGCACATCAAAGCCATCAATGTTACCATATACGCCACGGAGTGGCAAACCGGTTCTTTCTTTTATACGGTCAGCAACTTCAGCTGTGCCAAAGTCGCCGGCATGCCAGATCTCGTGACAATCTTTGAAATGCCTGAAAACGGATTCATCCAAAAAGCTGTGTGTATCTGATATCAGTCCGATTCGTTTCATAGTTTGTCAACCCCGACAGGTTTTGCTGTCAGCATTTCAAGTGCAATGTTCTGCTTTTATTCTAAACAGATCTTTTGAGGAACACCTTCTTTTTGCATGACCCCATCCCATTGGATGCCTCTTTCTGTTTTATAAGAAACCGTACCTTTAAGCCACATTGCTTCTATATGCCGTTGCATCGAAACTTTACCTATTGGATTGACAAGCGGAAGTGGAAATACGTCTTCCTGCTCAAAACACTTGAGCTCTCCCCTCAGTTATGATAGCCACTGTTTTCCACCAACAAAACATCACATCTTCAAATTACCAAATCAGTCTCATGCCTTATTATTATACGTTGGGTCAGATACCGCATAAACGCCACACACAGTTTCGCAAGCCGGATGGTTCCTTGTATTCCGAGCAGTTGTTCTCCACCGAAGGGTTTTCCAACGACTATTCATTGCTATATCATGTCAACCCGCCCACGCAGATCATCAAAACAGAAAAGCCGGTAAATGTAGCGCCGCAGATTGCAGAGGAAAGGCTGCTCAGTCACCGCAGCTTTGATGGCTTTAAGGTCAAACCCGAAAAAGATTTCCTCCAAAGCCGGGTGCCGGTGCTTGTCAACAGCGATGTGCACCTTGTCCTGGCATCGCCACAAGGGAGCACAACGGACTACTTCTATAAAAATGCTGACGCCGATGAGCTGATATTTGTGCACGAAGGCAGCGGGGTGTTGAAAACCATGTACGGCAACCTGCCTTTTGCTTACGGCGATTACCTGGTGATACCTCGCGGAACGATCTACCAGATTCATTTCAACGAGGAAGCAAATCGTTTGTTTATTGTGGAATCGTTTAGCCCTATCCGTTTCCCCAAGCGCTATTTAAGCAAATACGGGCAGCTCCTGGAGCACTCGCCCTTTTGCGAACGAGATATCCGTCCGCCGCAGGACCTGGAGACGCATACTGAAAGGGGCGACTTCATGGTCAAAACCAAAAAGCGGGGCACTTTATATAACATTCACTATGCCGGCCACCCCTTTGACGTGGTGGGCTGGGATGGTGCCTGTTATCCTTTTGCTTTTTCCATTCACGATTTTGAGCCCATTACAGGAAGAGTACACCAGCCCCCGCCGGTGCATCAAACCTTTGAGGCGCATAATTTCGTGGTTTGCTCCTTTGTGCCCCGCTTATTTGACTACCACCCGCAGGGAATACCGGCGCCTTATAACCACAGCAACATCGACAGCGATGAAGTGCTGTATTATGTGGACGGTGATTTTATGAGCCGCAAGAACGTTACCCGGGGTATGATCACCCTGCACCCGGCCGGCATCCCGCACGGTCCGCACCCCGGCACTGTTGAAAAAAGCATTGGCGCCAAAGAAACCAAAGAACTGGCGGTGATGGTGGATACCTTTCACCCCCTGATGCTCACCAAACAGGCGCTGGCTATCGAGAATGAAGGGTATGTAATGAGCTGGGCAGAGTAGGAGAATCAACGGTGGAGAATAAAATACTGCTTTTGAAAACGTTCTAAACGCAATTCAACCGCCCTGTTTCTACAACTCACATCACCCTTTTGCCTCTTCAGGCAGAATGCCGTTTTCTTTGGCGAAGGCTGCCTATAGTTTTGGCGAAACGTTTAACACATGAAACCATTACTATTGGCCGCTTTTGCTACATTTTTACTGGTTAGCTGCGGACCCCAGATCTACAAATCAACCGAATTTTCCGGTGCGCTGACCAAGCACAAAACAGTTGCTATTCTGCCCGCAGATGTGACGATCCAGCTACGGCCTAACCAGGCAAAAAGCATGACTGCCGAGCAAATGGAAGATATGCGAACCAAGATGGCGTATGACATCCAGGAGAAAATGCAAGGCTGGTTTTTGCGCAGAGGCGAGAAGTTCAATTACACTGTGACTTTCCAGGATGTGATCAAGACCAATTCTATGCTGAAGGAAGCCGGCATTTCCTATGCTGACCTTAGCACCACCGACCGTGCAAAGATTGCCAAAGTATTGGGTGTGGACGCTGTGATGCAGGACCGTATGAGTACGGAAAAACCAATGTCGGAAGGTGCTGCCGTGGCGGTAGGCTTGCTGGTAGGCGCCTGGGGCAACACGAATAAAGTGGCCACCACCATTAATATTCACGATGGCACAACCGGTAACCTGCTGTGGAAATACGACTACCAGGCTTCCGGCTCCGTGGGTTCTTCTACTACCCGTCTGGTTGATGCTTTAATGCGAAACGCAACTAAAAAATTCCCTTATTCAGCCAATTGATTTTACAGGACAGAAAAATTTTTAGCCGGGGCACCACCCCGGCTTTTTATTTGCAAAAGAGGAGTTTACATTTTGGCCAGATTCACTTTTGTGGCTATTTTAGAATGAAATAAATCGGATAGTTATGATTAAAATTTCAGATTTAAAAGAAGGCGATGTGGTAAAGGTGATTGATGAAGGGGTGGAAAGAGAAGGCGTTGTTACCGATGTCGACAAGAATGAAAACCAGGCACAGGTTGACAACGGTATCCAGGAGTTTTGGTATAACCCCGAGCAAATCATTCCTCTACCTATGACGGAAGACCGCCTGATCAACATTCTGGGTTTTGAAAAAGAAGAAACCCCGGAAGGCGTTAAATTCAAAAAAGGACCATTCCGGCTGGTGGTGCATGATCCGGGTAATTATACCAATCTCGACATTTGGTATCGGGAAGATCACCGGCATTTCAACAATGCGCTGTACCTGCACGAGTTACAGAATCACCACCTGGATATGACCAAAGTGCAACTGGAAAGGGTAGCCGCCCATTAAAAAGTAAATGGCGCCCCGCAGCCGGATCAGTAGATTTGACCCGGAATGGCAGGAAATCCAGGGCGATCGGCCTGAAACAGGAGGAAACTTCTTAAAAAATTGGGAAAATATAGGGAAAGAGAGCAGGAAAAATTCTGCTCTTTTCTTTTTATAGCTGAAATATTATATCTTCGCGCCTCCAAATTCTGTATGTCAAAACAGCCATTAATTAAACAGGACGGAGTTATTATCGAAGCGTTATCCAATGCTATGTTCAGGGTAAAGCTGGAAAATGGACATGAAATCCTGGCGACGATCTCTGGAAAAATGAGGATGCACTACATACGGATTTTGCCCGGAGACAAAGTGGGGGTGGAAATGAGCCCTTACGACCTGTCGAGAGGAAGGATCATATTCAGGTACAAGTAAGCTATTAGCGTGTCACCCTGAGCTTGCCGAAGGGAGCTGTTAGCGATTGGAAATAAATAATTTTTGAACTGCTAAAGGCGAACGCCAATAGCTAAAAGCTTAAAGAACTATGAAAGTAAGAGCATCTATCAAAAAAAGAAGCGCCGATTGCAAGATTGTGCGCCGCAAAGGGAAGCTTTACGTTATTAACAAAAAGAACCCTCGTTACAAGCAAAGACAAGGATAAGAAGCTGTGAGCTATCGGCTTCGGGCTGTGAGCAAAGGCTCAAAGCTCAAGGCGCAAAGCTCGTAGCTGTTTTAAATTTTAAAGTAAAACAGTAAATACATTATGGCTCGTATTGCCGGCGTTGACTTACCAAAAAACAAAAGAGGCGAAATCGGTCTTACCTACATCTTCGGTATTGGACCCGCTACTGCCCGTTACATTCTTGATACGCACAATATTGACAGAAGCAAAAAAGTGCATGAGTGGAATGATGAGGAACTGGCAGCTATCCGTGGTACCATCACAGACGAACTGAAAGTGGAAGGTGCCCTGCGTTCTGAAGTGCAAATGAATATCAAGCGTTTGCTGGATATCGCCTGCTACCGCGGACTTCGTCACAGAAAAGGTTTACCGGTAAGAGGTCAGCGCACAAAAACCAATAGCCGTACCCGTAAGGGCAAGCGTAAAACGGTTGCTGGTAAGAAGAAGGCTCCGAAGAAATAAGATTTAGCTACGAGCTGTCAGCCATGAGCTTTGAGCCTTTTCGCTCGATGCTCACGGCTCATGGCTCGCAGCTTTTTTATGCACCAGATAAATACCAGTTCAATTACGGATTCAGGTGCAGAGGAGGATTGAATTGGGTTTCCCGCCATGCGGGAGATAAGTAATTAACAACAAAGACTACCTAAGTAATCATGGCAAAAGCACAACAAAGCGCAAAAGCCGCTGCGAAAAAAAGGATTGTAAAGGTTGATGCCTACGGCGATGCCCACATCAATGCTACATTCAACAACATCATCATCTCTCTGACCAACAAGTCTGGTCAGGTTATTTCCTGGTCAAGTGCCGGTAAAATGGGTTTCAAAGGTTCTAAAAAGAATACTCCTTATGCCGCACAAATGGCATCCAGCGATGCAGCAAAAGTTGCCATCGACGCTGGTGTGAAAAGAGTGGATGTATATGTGAAAGGTCCTGGCGCCGGTAGAGAAAGTGCCATTCGTGCACTGGCTCAATCAGGGATTGAAGTAACTTCTATCAAAGACGTTACCCCGCTGCCACACAACGGTTGCCGTCCTCCCAAGAAGAGAAGAGTATAAGGAAAAGCTGCTAGCTGTTAGCCATTAGCTTCTAGCCCAATCTCGTTTGAAAAAGATGAATTCCTTTTTGAACGAGAACAAGCTAAAAGCCAGTAGCTAACAGCTAAAAGCTTCTCTCAACATATTGAGCCAATAAGGTTTCATTTAACTAAAGGGTGCTTCATTAATTTTTACCGCTTTCAACGATGAACGCACCGGTTTTTAAAAAGCGGAAATGAAATAAAACTATGGCACGTTACAATGGTCCCAAGACCAAAATCTCCCGTATTTTCGGTGAGCCCATCCTGGGCAATGGCAAATGGTTAGGTAAAAATTCTAACCCTCCCGGTCAGCACGGCGCACAGCGCAAGCGCAAGACCCTGGGAGAATACGCACTTCAGCTGCGTGAAAAGCAAAAAGCCAAATACACATACGGTGTATTGGAGAAGCAGTTCCGCAAAACCTTTGAAGATGCTGCACGTCGGAAAGGTGTTACCGGTGAAAACCTGATTAAATTATTGGAAGCTCGTTTGGACAATACTGTGTTCCGCATGGGTATCGCTCCAAGCCGTCCTGCTGCACGCCAGTTGGTAAGCCACAAACACGTTACTGTTAACGGAGAAGTGGTAAACATTCCTTCTTTCCAGTTGAAGCCAGGTGATATCGTTGCTTTGCGCGACAAGGCAAAAGATAACACAGCTATCACCAGCCATGTTCGTGGCCGCAACCCTAAGTTCACATGGGTTGACTGGAATGAAACTGAACTGCAGGGTACTTTTATTACATATCCTGAAAGAGACGCTGTTCCTGAGAACATCAAGGAGCAACTGATCGTGGAATTGTACAGCAAGTAATAGGACTTGAAACGATAAACGGCAGACGTGAAACTGAAGAAGCAACTGGCTTAATCTTTCACTCCTGTTTCTCGTTTCACTTCTCACGTTTCACCTGTTTTAAACCTCAAAATCTGAAATAACAAATGGCAATTTTAAATTTTCAGAAGCCCGACAAAATCGTTCTTCAGAAAGTAACTGACTTCGAAGCTCAGTTTGAATTTCGTCCGCTGGAGCCTGGTTATGGCGTTACCATCGGAAACGCATTGCGCCGTGTATTGCTGTCTTCCCTGGAAGGCTACGCTATCGTTGGTGTGAGAATTGAAGGCGTTGATCACGAGTTTGCAACGATCAAAGGCGTTTCTGAAGACGTGGTGGAAATCATCCTCAACCTCAAACAAGTTCGTTTGAAGAAAGTGGTTGATCACGACGTTCAGACCGAAAAAATTTCACTGAGCATAAAAAACCGCGGTGAACTCACTGCCGGTATGTTAGCCGAAGGCACCCAGTCGTTCCAGGTAATGAACCCGGAACTCCTGATCTGCACCTTGGATCCTTCTACGACATTGGACATTGAAGTATCCATCGGCCGTGGCCGTGGTTATGTTCCTGCCGAAGAGAACAAGCCGAAAGATGCACCTTTGGGTTATATCCCTGTGGATGCTATCTATACGCCAATCAAGAATGTAAAATACAGCATTGAGAATACCCGTGTGGAACAGCGCACCGACTACGAGAAACTCCTGATGGAAGTGACTACTGACGGTACCATTCACCCGGAAGAAGCTGTAAAGCAGGCAAGCCGCATCCTGATCCAGCACCTGATGATCATCACCGACGAAAACATCACTTTCGATACCAAAGAGGAGAAGAAAGAAGATATCGTTGATGAGCAAACACTGCAACTGCGTAAAGTGCTGAAGACGCCATTGGAAGACCTCGATCTTTCTGTACGTGCCTTCAACTGTTTGAAAGCAGCAAAGATCAACTCCCTGAGCGAACTGGTTCAATACGAGCAGGAAGACCTGATGAAGTTCCGCAACTTCGGTCAAAAGTCACTGAGCGAAATTGAACAGGTATTGCACGAAAGAGGTCTGCACTTCGGTATGGACCTGAGCAAACTGGGTGTGGATAAGGATGATTTCTAACTAGCAAATGTGCAAATGCGAAAATCTGAAAATGAGCTTCGCATTTGCACTTTTCATAACCGTAGGCTGCAAGTCCTTGACACGGTGCAGCCGAATATTCAATCACAACTTGGTAACGTCTTAATGCGGTAATACTCATTATCACATTATCGAATTACCAAATTATCAAATTCAAAACGTCATGCGTCACGGAGACAAAATCAACAACCTCGGTCGGAAGAAAGAGCACCGCGAAGCGTTGTTAAGCAACCTGACTTGTGCCCTTATTCAGCACAAGCGTATCGTTACCACATTGGCCAAAGCAAAAGCACTGCGTGTGTATGCTGAGCCGCTGATCACCAAGGCAAAGAAGAATGAAACCCACCAGCGTCGTGTGGTGTTCTCTTACCTGCAGGACAAAACTGCCGTTACTGAACTCTTCAGCACCATTGCTGAAAGAGTAGCAGGCCGTCCGGGTGGTTACACCCGCATTATCAAACTGGGCACTCGTCCTGGTGATAACGCTGAAATGGCGATGATCGAACTGGTTGACTTCAACGAAGTTTACGGTAAAACAAAAACCGAGAAGAAAGAAGGTGCAAAACGTACACGTCGTGCAGGTGGTAGCCGTAAAAAAGCTGCTGCTGAAACTACAGCTAACCAGGAAGCTACCACTACGGACGCTCCTGCTGCTGATGCCACAGCCGCCGATACAACACCCGAAGCAACCGAGCAACAACCTAGCTAATGATTGTTCAGTTTCAGATAGAAAGCACCCGCCAACGGGTGCTTTTTTTATTTATGAATATTTTGCGTCTTCGTTTCCTGATCTAACACCTGCATATTATATTGGCGGCTTAAAACTAACGAATGAGAAAACTTTTTTTGCTTGTTGCCTTGTTCAGCACTACTTTTTTTGCGTATTCCCGTGAACCGGAAGACTCCACTGAAATGCTGATGGCCGCACTCGCACAGATCGACTCTATTGAAGCAAAACTGCATTATAAAACCGGCACCGTTACACTTGAAAATGGAATGGCAACCATCAATATTGCACCAGGTTTCAAATTCCTGGATGCCAAAGATGCACGTTATGTGCTGGAAGAAGTGTGGGGAAACCTGAAAGGACAAACAGCGCTGGGCATGATCCTGCCAGCAGATAGCAAAGTGGCCATCGCCGATTACGCCTTTATTGTTGAATACGATGCGATCGGTTATGTAAAAGATGAAGATGCTGACGAGATCAATTATGAAGACCTTCTGCAAGAAATGAAGGATGAAACCATCAAGTCAAACGAAGAACGCAGGAAGGCTGGCGTATCTGAAATGAACCTGATAGGCTGGGCTGCCAAACCTTTTTATAATAAAGAAAGAAAGCTGCTTTATTGGGCAAAGGAATTCAAGGTAGATGATTCGGATGAAAACACACTGAATTATGATATCCGTGTTCTGGGTAGAAAAGGTGTGCTGATCCTGCAGGCCGTCTCCGGTATCACCCAGTTGGATAGTGTCAATAAGAATATTGATAACATTCTGGGTATGGTTTCATTCAACAATGGTCATCGCTACCAGGACTTTGATTCCAATGTTGATGATGTAGCTGCGTGGACCATCGGTGGCCTTGTAGCGGGTAAAATGCTGGCAAAAGCAGGTATTCTTGCACTTATTTTAAAGAACATCAAACTGGTGATATTGGCTTTTGCCGGTATCGGCGGTGCTGCCTGGCGCTTCTTTACAGGCAAAAAGAAAAAAGCACTGGATGCCGTTACCACCGCACCGGAACCGGTTGAAGAGGCGCAATCCTAAGAATGTGAAAAATATAACCAAAAGAAAGCCCTGCAGATGTCAGGGCTTCTTTATTTTTGCGCAATTTGTTTTTAAAATGACAACACAAAAAGAAGCTTTACTGGTGCTGGAAGACGGCACAACCTGCCGGGGACAAGCCTTCGGCGCTATTGGTACCACGGGTGGCGAAATCTGTTTCAATACCGGTATGACTGGCTACCAGGAAGTGTTTACCGATCCCAGCTACTACGGACAGGTGCTGATCATGAACAATGTGCACATCGGCAATTACGGTGTGAAGGATGAAGATGTAGAAAGCGACAGCATCAAGATCAAAGGATTGATTGGACGCAACCTCGAAGAAATGTTTTCCCGCAGGCAGGCAAAAGGATCGCTGGAGGAATACCTGAAAAAACAAAATATCGTGGCTATCGAAGGGGTGGATACAAGGGCTCTTGTAGCGCATATCCGCAGCAAAGGCGCCATGAATTGCATTATCTCTTCGGAGATACTGGATGAAGAAGTCCTGAAAAATAAGCTGAAAGAAGTGCCCAGCATGGATGGCTTGGAACTGGCTTCCATTGTTAGCACCCAGGTGCCTTATGAGTTAGGTGATCCTTCTTCTCCCATCAAAGTAGCCGTATTGGATTATGGCACCAAACGGAATATCCTGAATTGCATGGTGGAACGGGGTGCCCACGTAAAAGTATTTCCTGCGAAAACACCTGTGGAAGAACTAAAAGCGTTTAACCCTGCTGGTTATTTCATTTCCAACGGCCCCGGCGACCCGGCAGCCATGCCTTATGCCGTGGAAACAGTAAAGACCATTTTGCAGGAAGACAAGCCAACATTTGGCATTTGTCTCGGCCACCAGTTGCTGGCACTAGCTAACGATATTCCCACCTTTAAAATGCACCACGGTCACCGCGGTATGAACCACCCGGTGAAAAACCTGTTGACCGGCCGTTGCGAGATTACGACACAGAACCATGGCTTTGGCGTGGACCCGGAAGCGGTGAAAAAGGCGGAGCATATCGAGATCACCCACATGAACCTGAATGATAATTCCATTGAAGGGATTAAGGTAAAAGGCAGGCCGGCGTTTTCGGTGCAATACCACCCCGAAAGCACACCAGGCCCGCACGACAGCCGCTACCTGTTTGATGATTTTATTCAAATGATAAAGGAGCATATAAATTCGAATTAAATCTTGAAAGCGACGAATTGCATTCAATAAATTTCGTGCCTGTTGATACTGTTTATTAACTTGAAAAAGTGGATCCGACGGGTTCACTTTTTTCTTTCAAGCTTTCCTGTAATTGGATTTATTCATGAAATTTGTTTTCCATGTTTCCCGAATTAGATACAATGCGTCTCCTGCTGCAGGAGATCAAGCCGAAAGACCAGGCTTTTATTTTTGAAGGTCTCAGTCATCCGGAAGTGATCCCGTATTACGGAGTTCGATATAATTCCTTTGAAGCCACAGAAGCGCAAATGGACTGGTACAGCCAACTGGCAGAACAAGGGTCAGGGTTGGCCTGGAAAATGGTAGAAAAACAAACAGGGGAGAAGGTCGGTGTCATTGCTGTATATGCCTATAAACCCGAACACAACAAAGCAGAAGTTGGCTTTTGGCTGTTGCCCCAGTTTTGGAATAAGGGTTATGCATCCGAAGCTTTGCAATCCGTGAATGATTATTGGAAGAAAGTGAAGTCCCTCCACCGTATGGAAGCTTTTGTAGAAGAGGGCAACACGGCCAGCAGCAAATTGCTCGAAAAAGCCGGCTTTCACTATGAGGGCACTATGCGTGACTGTGAGATCAAGCACGGTAAGTATATCAGCTTACTGATTTATGCTTTGCTACTGGGATAAGAAGAATACAATACGTGTCATTCGTTCCTAAATTCGTGTTTATATGAAGATCGCCATCATCAATGGACCTAACCTGAATCTCCTCGGAAAAAGAGAGCCTGAAATCTACGGCAGCGAAACCTTTGAAGGTTACCTGAGGCAATTAAAAGAGAAATATCCCGGAATCGAATTCTCTTATTTTCAGAGCAACATAGAGGGTGAACTGATCAACGAATTGCAGCGTATTGGTTTTGAATATGACGGTATTATCCTGAATCCCGGTGGCTATACACATACCTCTGTTGCCATTGGTGATGCTATTGCTGCCATCAAAACACCGGTGGTAGAAGTGCACATCTCCAATGTGCATGCCCGTGAAGAGTTTCGCAAGTTGTCCCATGTGTCAGGCAAATCAGCCGGCAGTATCATTGGCCTTGGATTGAAGGGATATGAACTGGCTGTACAGTGGTTTCTCCAATAATGTCAACCGTTGTTTTTTTGATGTCTTTACTCAACTGGTAAATAAACCGGAGTTGCTCCTTCAGTAAGTCATCGTCGGTTGTAAAGTTGCCCTCAGTTTCTTTTGTTGTTTCCGGCAGCACAAATTCAGCTGTATCACCAAAAAGTTTCCTGCTTTCATCCAGTTTGCCAAAGATCTTTTTTGAAAGATGCAACAACTCTGTTGGATAATCTTTCCTTTCTTTTGATAGAAGGATCGTTGTTATGTTGGCAATGTTGGAGAAAAGAATATGGTTCAGCACTACAAACTGCTGCATCAGGGATTGTGAGCTTTGTTTGCTTTTAGGTTCGGACAGCATGCGCTGAAACGCTGCCGCAAGGTTGGCTGAATGCAGGTATACTTCTTTTCTTGCCACTTTATACTCAACCTGGCTGACCTGTTGACCCGATAAGGATTGAATGATTTTTTGCAGGTACAGCATATTGGCCTTTACAATATCCCGCATGTGGTTTTTCAGTTGTTCCCGTTCCCAGTTGGGAAAGAGCAAATAACTGGCCGCAAACGCAATGGCACAGCCCACCAGTGTATCCAACACCCGTTCCCAGGCAATGATGCGAAACTCGTTGCCGATAAAGGAAAACAGAATGAATACATAGGGTGTTACACAAAGCACCATGGCCAGGTAATTGAGCCGCATATAGGTGTATGTTCCCAGCATGAAGAATACCATAATGATAAACAGCGCTGTTTTATCTGTTACCAGCAGCAGAATGCCAACACCGATGGCTGCGCCGGTAACCGTGCCAATAATGCGTTCGATGTTGCGTTGCTTGGTAAGACTAAAGGCCGGCTTGATGATGAAGGCAATGGTCAGCAACACCCAGTAACTATGTGTCCCATATGGTATGGCATTGATGATAAAATAACCGGTTACACAGGAAGCGCTTACCCGCACTGCATGCCTGAAAGCCGAAGACTGGATGTGCAGGTTGTTCCAGAATATCTTTGGATCGAGCGGTTGGTGGGTAATAAAATGCGAATGGTCGACACCGCTCTTTTTCCGTTTGATCGCAGAGGTGAAATACTGCTGGATCGTTTCCATTCCGCCAAGCAGGTTACGAATGTTCACCACGATCTTGATCAGCACCAGTTTGTTGACGGCTTGTGTAGTGGCTATTTCATCGATCCTAGCTTTCAGGGTTCTGATCTCTTCATTGTAATCAAAGCTACGCTGGAAGGAAGTATTGGTTTGTATGGCAATTCCGATAGCATGCAGTTCGTCCACAATTTTTTTCAGGGTATCATGAATAACGCTAAGTGCGCCGGAATCGCCGTATATGTTTCGCAGTGATTTGTAGTCGTAATAAGCTGCTGTAATGTCTTCAAACAGGTCCACCGTCTCCACGAACGTAAATACCAGTTTGCGACTAAGGTCTGTTGATTCGTTTACAATCTTTCTTGTTTTAAAAAACACTTCGCGTACAAGGTCCTGCTTTTCATTCACCACAATTTGTTGTGCAAGCAGTCGCCGGTAATCGGTTTCAAGATCTGTATTGCAATTGTAAAAATCGGCGCGGATGGAAAGATAATTGGCTACCTCTCGAATACATTCGCCTAAGGCACGCTGGGCACTGCGGTAAGGCCGTATCCGGTATAAGAGAAGGCTCAGGGTAAAATAAAATAGTCCGCCTGCCAGTATATACCCTGCTTGCAGCAGGATACCACCCGGTTGTACGGGGTTGTCCATGGTAAGGATCATGATCAGTACAGCTGCGTTTCCCACAGCCGTAGCCCTTTGGCCATATACCACAAACATGGAAAAGAAAAAGGTAACGACCAGAATTTCGAGGCCCATCAGAAAGGGATTGACACGGGCGAGAGCAGTTACAATGGTAAAAATCACGGCAAAGGAAATAGCAAACAGCATCCCGTTGCGCTTGTTCAGCATTGGACCCGGCGAATCGGTCAGGCTAATCACCATCGCACCTAGGGAAATGGTCAGACCAATTTGAAAATGGCCCAGGTATGATCCTATGAGGGCAGGAAGAAGAATGGCAACTGTCGAACGGAGACCGTCGGCAAATGCCTGGCTATAAAAAAAATATTGTACTTCCTTAAATTTCTGGTTCCTCATTCGTCAGCTCCTGCAAAGTTTCTTTGTTTCAACGGCTTTAAAATTAATTATAAAGCCTCGCTCATGATACAAATCCTGGAAATCTGTGATTGTACATGCTCCCTTGCCATCTATTGTTCTGGTTAATGATGTCTATTACCTGTGATACGTCCTTCTCTAGGTCCTAAGAATCTAGACGGCAGGTTACAGCACCTGCCACAAAATGAAAAGAAGAACAGGATGGGACCTGAGAAATATCAGTTTACGCAAGAGCAGTACTCAGGAACAACGGATGGTATGCTTCTTTTCTTTGCATTACAAATGAAAATACCTGTTGTTTACAAATCAGCCGAAGAAGCCTTATCCATTATCCAATCCGGTAACCGTGTTTTTGTTCAGGGCAGTGCTCAAACGCCAACCTGCCTTTTACGAGCACTGGCGCAGCAGGCACCACGACTTAACGATGTTGAACTGGTGTTCATTTCCGTTTATGGTGACATTTATGTTGACAAACCGGAATATGCCAAAAGCTTTCAGATCAATTCGCTGTTTGTTTCCGCGGCCATTCGCGAAGATGTAAAAGAAGGCCGTGCCGATTATGTGCCGGTGTTTTTAAGTGAAATTCCCAACCTTTTTACACAAGGAGTCCTCCCCATCGACGTGGCCCTGGTGCAGGTTTCGCCGCCCGACCAGCACGGCTATTGTTCCCTTGGCGTATCAGTTGACATTGCCCGTTCGGCCGTGAATACTGCACGGTATGTGATTGCGCAGGTCAACCAGCACGTGCCACGTACGCATGGTGACGGATTGATTCATAGCAGTCGTTTTTATGCCATGGTGGAATGTAACGAACCGCTGTACGAAAACAGCTTTGGCGAAAACGTTGGTCCCGATGAAATGCAGATTGGTGAATTCATCGCCAGCCTGATAGATGATCGAAGTACGCTGCAGATGGGGATAGGATCTATTCCTGATGCAGTGCTGCGTTCTCTTGCCAATCATAAAGACTTGGGAGTGCATACGGAAATGTGCAGCGATGGCATTGTGGATTTATTTGAAAAAGATATCATCAACAACAAGTACAAGCGGATTCATCCCAACAAGGCCGTAACCGGTTTTGCGCTGGGTACGCGAAAACTGTACGATTACGTGGATGATAATCCTGCTTTCAACTTTCTCGATATCGATTATGTAAATGATCCGCATATTATTCGACGCAACAACAAGATGGTTGCTATCAACAGCGCTATTGAAATTGATATTACAGGACAAGTGGCTTCTGACTCTATTGGCATCTATCAATATTCGGGTGTGGGCGGACAAATGGATTTTATGCGTGGTGCTGCCCTCAGTGAAGGTGGCAAACCCATCATCGCTTTACCATCCCGCACGGCCAAAGGTCTTGCCCGTATTGTACCGTTTTTAAAACCCGGTGCCGGCGTGGTGACCACAAGAGCTCACGTGCATTACGTAGTAACTGAATACGGCATTGCTTATTTGTATGGAAAGAACCTGCGACAACGGGCAAAAGCCCTGATCGGCATCTCTCATCCCGATGACAGGGAAGGATTGGAGAGGGCCTGCTTCGAACGGTTCAAGATATTTTGATAGTTGATATTAGAAAGTCGATAATAGACTCCGTTAAGGTTGTAAATAGTCTTAAATGATCAAATGAAAGAGTCGTTCTGAAAGGAACGACTCTTTCATTTTCCAAATTCAACCGATAGATTCTATTGAATCTTGTGCAGACTAAGCAACCGAATGGCGTACGTCCAGGATAGTAAATGTTTTTTTACCGGCCGGAACCTGCCAGCTGACTCTTTCACCTTTCGGGTAGCCGATAAGTGCAATGCCAAGCGGTGACATGATCGATATTTTGCGTTGTTTGATATCTGCCTTTTCCGGAGTCACCACCATAAATTCCATTAGTTTATTAGCTTTCTCGTCCCTGATAGTGACTTGGCTGTTCAGTCGTACCACATCACAGGGGAGTTCATCATTCCCCACCACCTTTGCTTTTTTCAATTCGGCTTCCAGTTCTTCTGTATCGTGCTGATTGCAGGTCATTTTCCATTTGTTGCTTTTTAATGATTGTATGATTAACTCATAGTCACTTTTCGACAGCATAAGCTGTATTGCGGTCTTTTGCATGTCTGTTTAATTTAGAACAGTTTGAAAATTGTTTTTGATAGAGCTGCATGCACTGCAAATTGCCGTTTCGAATCTGCAAAATCTTTTTGCGGAGATTACCTTGCAAATAGAATGCGCCGATTGATGCAACAGTAGGAATGCAGGTCAGTAAATCATTTGTGTTCTACGCAATTTTTTTTACAGGCACAGGGATCATTTTGGAAAGCAACATTTCCCAGTGCTTTGCTTTTTTCTCCAGCCTTTCTATCTCAGGTATGCTGTTTTTCCTGTACTGGTAAAACGGAATTTCAATGGAAGGTTGATTGTTATTCCGCTCAAAGTGCAGGGCAATCAGTTCAAGATACGTTTCCAGCTTTTTGGCCCTTAGCTCACCTCCTTTGATGTTCCCATAATGTTTGATGACCGAACAGCTTTTGATTTCGGAAAGATCGATTAGTTCCGTATGCGTGATGACTTCTTCTGAGCTTTTGGTTACCAGGATTTTCCGGTTCAATCCGTCCAGTCCGATAATGCAGTTGTGCAAAATTTCCTGGCTCGAAAAGGTTAAATTGTAAACAGATCCGAGTTCGCTGAAACGATGCAAAAGATGGTTCATACGCTTTCGTTTTTCCTTTTTCAGAATCGTTCGGTAAATGCAGCAGCCACCAATGACGATACTTGCCGCAATGACCGCAACAAGAACGCTTCCCATAGGTTTACGGATTAACGGTGAATGGTTTTAGTCGCTTAAGCCGGGGAATGCGAAATCCTTTCCACTTTGGATAGAGGTTTACCGCCACCAACAGCGGAACGGTAACATATAAGAGTTTATACCAGCCAGGGTGAGAAATCAGGCCATATTTTAAACTAATGGCTGTAAGCAAAACCAACTGCAGGGTCACAGCTCTGTAGGCTGAAAATCTGCTACGTTTACGTTGCATAATAGTAGTTGTTTACAGAAGAAAGAATGGGTGAAAGAAACAGTAAAGGATTCCCAAGCCTTGGGTAAAAATCAGGCTTAGGACACCGGTTTAAAAGCCTTGAACGTAGAGAAGTAGTAAAGATGTGTGCAGAAGGGGACAAACTCGGGAAATGACCAGGTGTAACAATCACTCATATCCAGGATGAGGCGTTGTGCCACATAGGAAGGTTTGATATGATTGTTTTCGTTTGTCATCTATACAAACATACAACTTTAAGATAGGAAAAAAACAGGTGTGAAATAAGGGATGGTTAAAAGATTTCTATTTGGGAATATAGGATAAACAGGAAGAACTGGGTTGGATGCTCATCAAGTTTCGTGTTGTGCCGATGTAAAATGTTTCAATATACCGCTGCTATGTAAGCCTGTTTACAAAACAAGAGCCGTTCTGAAAAGAACGGCTCTTGTTTTGCTTTGTGATATCAATTTCATGGTCGCCCGATCGCTCTCATTCAGGGTTCGGATCTTTTCTTCTCTGCTTTTTTCTTCAGGTAATCCATGTCGGTTGAGAGGCCCTGTACATCATCTAGTTTTGCTACATAAATGCTGCGACCGTGGGTGCCCAGCACAATCTCGTTTTCCCGCTCCTGGATGGCAATATCATGCACCGGAACAGATTTGGGCATGCCTGCATTCCATGACATAAAGCTTTCGCCACGGTTAAAGCTCACATACAGTCCGCCATCGGTGCCCACGTACAAAATATTCTCGTTTTTCGGATCCTCTTTCACCACGTTGATGGGCTCAAGCGGCAGATCCCTGCCAAGACTTTTCCAGGTAGCACCATAGTCCTCGCTTACATACAGGTAAGGCGCAAAATCATCGAAGCGGTAACCGTTCAGAGTAGCATATACCCTGGGTTCTTTGTATTGAGATGCCACCAGTCGGCTAATCCATAAACCTGCGGTCAGCGGCGCATCTGTTACTTTAGAGGGTTTGTTATTCACCAGCGTCCAGGTATAACCGCCGTCTTTTGTCATCTGGATGTTACCATCGTCTGTACCAGCGTAAATGAGCCCAAAACGTAACGGTGATTCAGTAATGGTGGTAATGGTGCCATAAGGTACATTGCCGCCCTTGTCGCCGCGGGTAAGGTCTGCAAGAGTGATCATCGTATCGGCGCGGTTCATGGAGCGGAAAAACTTGTTACCACCAAAGTAAACCACATCCGGGTTGTGCGGCGAGAGCAAGATAGGCGACTGCCAGTTGAATCGAAATGGTTTTTCACCCATCGAATGGCGGGGTGTAATCCGTTTTGCTGTCTGCCGGGGCTGCGTACGGTTCATGCGAACATAGTTGCCAAACTGCGAACCGGTATACGTTGTCTGGTTATCGCGTTTGTCCACCTGCACCTGCATGCCATCGCCTCCCAGCAGTCGTTTGAAAGGGTAATCGCCTTCTGCCATCCAGTCGATATTTTCCCGGTTATTGGAAGGGCCGTACCAAACGCCATTGTCCTGCAAACCACCATACACGTTATAAGGTTTGGCATCGTCAACAGCAACAGAGTAAAATTGTCCTACGGCCGGCGTATTGGCGAGGAACCAATGATTGCCATCATCGTAGGTGATATTAACGCCGCCATCGTTGCCGTTGATCAGGTGCGAGTCCCGCTTTGGATTCACCCACAGGGCATGGTGATCGGCGTGCACATTGGGTTTGTCCATGCTTTTCCAGGTCTTGCCGCCATCAGTTGATAAAATGGAGAGCAGGCCTAGTGCATATACTTTATCGGGATTGTACGGCGAGGTGTAGACCTTGGCAAAATAGTAGCCATACGACATGTTGCCGGGGATTTCTTTTTCATGGGTTTTGCGCCAGGATTGTCCGCCGTTGTCGCTGCGGTAGATTTCCATCCCAATCGGTGTTCCTTCAAAGCCGGTGTTGATGTAGAGGTAATCATACAAGGCCGTTGCTTTCAGTTGGCCGGTGGCTACCTGCTCTTTCAACTGCTTTGCGGTATAGCGTCCCAGCAGGCGGTAACGCTTCAATAAAGTGTCAATTTTGCGTTCTTCCAGCCGGGCAAACTGCTCTTTGGATAGGTTTCTCAGGTCAGCCAGTGCATACACCAGCGTATCCTTTTTCGCCGTATCGGGTTTGTCTTTCTGGTTGTCCAGGATGGCATAAACGATCTGTGGATTTTTGGGATAGACAGCGATTCCTATTCTTCCCAACTGCTCGTGCTGCGGAAAACCGCTGGCGCCTTTGGTTACATTCGTCCAGGTGTTTCCACCATCGGTGCTTTTGTAGATGCCACTGGTTTTTCCTGCCGCTTCAAAGTTCCAGGCACGGCGGGTACGATACCATATGGCCGCATAAACTTCGTTCGGGTTTTGGGGGTTGATGTCCAGGTCTACGGCACCGGTATTGTCATCAACATAAAGGGTCTTCTTCCATGTTTGACCGCCGTCAGTGGTTTTGTAAACACCTCTTTCGCTATTGGGAGAATATAGATGTCCCAATGCTGCTACCCAGGCAGTATTCTCATCCGTGGGATGAAGCTGGATTTTACCAATGTGATGCGAATCGGGCAAGCCGATCCATTTCCAGGTTTTGCCCTTATCGGTGCTTTTGTAAACACCCATGCCGGCATAAGAGGAACGGCTGCTGTTCACTTCGCCGGTACCTACCCAGATTGTACCTGTTTTCCAGTTTACAGCAATGTCACCAATGGTCTGCACATCTGTGCTGTCAAATACCGGTGTAAACGACTGCCCGTTATTAGCCGTGTGCCAAACGCCGCCAGAAGCATAGGCTGCGTAGAATTCAGTAGGATCTTCAGGATTGGCATCAATATCTACCACCCGTCCACTCATAACGGTTGGCCCAATGCTGCGGAATGCGATGCTGTTGAGCACAGAGGCTTTTTCCAGCGCAGCCCGCTGCTGTACTACTTTCAGCCGTTCTTCGGCAGGCGTGGGCTTACCCTGGGCATTTGACAAAATACTAACGGACAGAAAAGGAACGAGAAGGAAACAATAGAGTAGTTTTGCTCGCATAAATGCAGTCTTTTTTCGTTTTTCGATAAGAGTCAAACATACTAAACTATGCGATACATCTTTTCCTTTATCCTGTTGCTTTCGCTTGGTGCCAACGCCCAGTGGAAGAGCTTTACGATTGGCGTGAAAGGCGATACCCTGAACCGTGTAGACATGCAGGGACGCAAACAGGGCCCCTGGGTGGTGCAGGTGCCGGAACTGCGAGGTGAGAGAGGTTATGAAGAAGAAGGTTTTTTTGTGAACGACAAAAAAGAAGGCCGGTGGGTGCGGTATTCCTTGCAGGGTGATAAGCTGGCAGTGGAAAATTATCGCTGGGGCCAAAAAGATGGTCGCTGCGAATATTATAACCAGGTAGAAGACCTGGTGAGGGTAGAAAGCTGGCGGGCTATCAACCCGGCCAGTCCGTACGATACCATTCCGGTTACGGATCCTAACAATCCCAATAAGATTGTTCGTTTCGAAATTATAAAGGTGGAAAGTCCTTCTGTAAAACACGGGTTTTGGCGGTATTATGACCCCGGTACGGGAAGGGTTGAAAAAACCGAGCAGTGGATTCTTGACAAGCTGAAAAAGGATGATGATGAAGAAGAGATTGATGTAGCCACCGTTGCTGCCGATGGCACCACAACAGTGGCCAACAAAGAGGCGGCGCCAAAACCAAAGGTAAAACCCAAAGAAGTGCTGGAATTTGAAAAGAAAAATGCCGGTAAGAAAAAGATAAAAGTGCGTGACGGGCGAACGGGTTGATCGGGTGATTTGATTCCTTATAGATTTCGATAATAGTAAAAAATCCTGAAGGGTAAGTCTTCAGGATTTTTTATTTAGCATTTAATGAGACGGCGATTATATTTAATCTTAATTCGCCTTGCATATTGCTCGTTGCCGATTGTGCATTGGCTCATCCCGCCGCAACCACTTCCTTCACACCTTCCCGGTAAGGCGTTACCTTAAATTCCGGGAAACGGGTTTTGAACTTGGTGCTGTCGAAATAATAATCCTGGTTGTTCTGATAGAGCATCTCCACCATTTCCTTCATCAGCGGATTGAAGAGGCCCATCACCCGGATCAGCCCTTTGGGTACGGTCATGGCTTTGCTCCTGACCTTCATGGTTTCGGCAAACAGGTCTATCCAGTCGTTACCGGTCAGCCTTTCAGTGCTGGTGGGCAGGTGCCAGACCTGATTGTAAGCATCGGGAGTGTTGCCCAGCAGTGCAGTGGCTTTTGCTGCATCGGGTGTGTAGGTAAATGAATGAACCTTGTTGCGGTCGCCCATCCAAACGGCCTTCTTGCCTTTTGTAAATGGCTTGTAAACCGTTTCCTGGAGCATGCTGTTGCCGATGCCGGGGCCGTAAAAATCTGCTGCACGTACGATCATGGCCGTTAGACCTCCCTTTGCTGTTTCATCCATGAGCAGTTTGGCGATGGCAGCTCTCACTTTGCCTTTTTCAGATGGCGGGTTAACCGGCGCATCCTCCGTCAAGTTTCCGACAGACTTTTCATCATAGAGGTAAACATTGTCAAAGAAGACAAGCCTGGCGCCATGTTGTTTGCAGGCTTTGATAACATTTTGCATTACCACCGGCCATTGCTGCTTCCAGATCGAAGTTTTGTAGGGAAGACCGGCAACGAGGTACACAACCTGGGCACCGGCAACGGCCTTGTCTACCGCAGCTTCATTAGTCAGATCGGCGGCCAACGTCTCGTCATCCTCATTTACTTTTTCGGGTGTTCGGCTTACAATGCGAACCTTGTTGGTGTAGGCTTTCAGTTCGCGGGCCAATGCGGTTCCAATGGCGCCGCCACCGCCTAGAATCACTTGCATGTTAGTGGTTTATTTCTGCACAAAATTGCGGTTAAAATAATTACGGAAAAAAAGCAGTTGGTATTGCACCGCCGTTGCCCAGTAATTCCAGTCATGTCGGCCAGGTCGTTCGGTATATTCGTGCGGTATCTTCAGTTGAAGCATTTTCTGGTGTGCAGCGCGGTTCATTTCTATCACAAAATCTTCAGTGCCGCAATCGATGATGATGGCGATGCTGTCCTTTGGATACTGCTCCATTTGCTTCATGATCGAGTAGTCACGATAGCGTTCTTTATTGGCAGTGTCGCCCAGTCTTCTCTCCACATGATAACCCCTTGTGATGTATTCAATGACCAGTGCACCGCTCATGCTGCCGCAGGCACCAAAAAAGTTGGCGTGCCGGAAACCAAGGAACAACCCGCCATGACCGCCCATACTCAAGCCAGTGATTGCTCTGGCCCTTCTGTCCCTGATAACAGGATAATTCGCTTCTATGTATTGCGGAACTTCTTTGGCAATGTACGTTTCGTAACGCATGGTGCTGTCTACCGGGCTGTCGAAATACCAGCTGCTGAATTCACCGTCGGGGCAAACGATCACCACGCCGTATTCATCTGCATAGCTGGTTAATTTCGGTACCCTTTGTACCCAGTTGTTGTAGTTGCCGCTAAAGCCGTGCAGCAGGTAAACGGCAGGAAATTTCTGGTCTGTTTTCTTTGTATTGCCCGGTGTGATCACCACGCATTTGCGGGCACGGTTCATACTTTGACTAAAGATGGACACAGTGTCTACAATGGCCGCAAACCCGGTAAATGATACCAGGAGAATAAAGGAGAGGAAAAAAAATTTTCGCATGATCGAAAATAGGAACTCAAACGTAAAAACGAAGATGTCTGATGGGTTAAGAAATAATTTCAACGGGTGATTTTTTCAGGCCAGAAAAACTTTTGCTCGCAACCGTTTCCCCGCTTATTTTTGCCCCGCAATGAAAAAACATGTACATAACCATCATCATGCACTGCCAAACAGGTAAGCTGTGATGTTTTATGTCATCTGATAAACGAAAGGCTTACCCAACGGTAGGCCTTTTAATTTTTTTGTATGAACCTGAAATTAGCCATTCAAAAATCCGGCAGGCTGCATGAAGACAGCATGAAGCTGCTCAACCTTTGCGGCATCGCGGTAAAAAGCGGCAGTAACCAGTTGCGGGCACTGGCCGAGAACTTTCCGCTGGAAGTGTATTTTTTACGCGACGATGATATTCCGCAATACGTGGAAGATGGCGTGGCGCATATCGGCATTGTGGGTGAAAATGTCCTGTTTGAAAAAGCCAGGGAAGCCGAGATTGTGGAGCAATTGGGCTTTGGCAAATGCCGTCTTTCTATTGCGGTGAACAAAACCGAAACCTATACGTCTCCGGATTTTCTGCAAGGGAAAAAAATTGCTACCAGCTATCCTGTATTAACGCAGCGTTTCCTGGATGAAAACGGCATCAATGCGGAGATCCACGAGATCAGCGGGTCGGTGGAACTGGCGCCAGGCATTGGTCTTGCCGACGCGGTATGCGACCTGGTGAGTAGCGGTTCTACGCTGTTCATGAATGGGCTGCAGGAAGTGCAAACTATTTTAAAAAGCCAGGCAGTGCTGGTGCGTAATAAGGCTCTGAATGCCGAACAAAAAAAGATCCTCGACCAGATTGTGTTTCGCATTCGTGCCGTGCACAAAGCAAAGAATAACAAGTATGTTCTGCTCAATGCACCCAATAGTTCCCTGCAGGAGATCATCAAATTGCTGCCCGGGATGAAAAGCCCGACAGTATTGCCGTTGGCTGATAGCGAGTGGAGTTCGGTACACAGCGTGTTGCCGGAAGATGAGTTCTGGGAGAAGATCGAAGCTTTGCGCAATGCCGGTGCACAAGGCATATTGGTGGTGCCGATCGAAAAGATGATTGTTTGATGTGCGAATAAATTAATTGAAAAAAGATGCAGGTAATCATCAATCCTGATAAAAAAGACTGGAAACAGATTTTGCAAAGGCCGTATGCGGACAATACTTCCGTGCTGCAGTCTGTGCAGGAGATACTGGAAGATGTCAAAGTGAGCGGTGACAAGGCCGTTCGCGAACTGACACAGCGTTTTACTGGTGTTGAACTGGATGCCTTGCAGGTTTCTGCGGAAGAAGTCAATGTAGCGGCAAACGAAATTGCTGAGGAATTGAAAGCAGCTATCCGGCAGGCAAAGCAAAATATCGAAACCTTCCACCAGGCACAGCTTGGAAAGGTAGAAGTGATTGAAACCATGGCAGGCATACAATGCTGGCGTAAAAGCGTAGGGATCGAAAAAGTAGGCCTCTACATTCCTGGCGGAACAGCACCCCTGTTTTCTACCGTTTTGATGCTGGCAGTCCCAGCCCGACTGGCAGGCTGTAAAGAGATCATTCTTTGTTCACCCTGCGACAAACATGGTGCGCTGCACCCAGCAATTTTATATGCAGCGCAGATCACCGGCATTGCCAAAATCTTCCGGATCGGCGGTGCGCAGGCTATTGCGGCCATGGCCTACGGAACTGCGACTATTCCTGCCGTGTACAAAATATTTGGTCCCGGTAACCAGTATGTCACCGCCGCAAAACAACTTGTACAGATGCAGGGCATTGCCATTGACATGCCGGCGGGTCCCAGCGAGGTTTGCGTAATGGCCGATGAAACGGCCAATGCGGGTTTTGTTGCAGCCGACCTGTTGTCGCAGGCCGAACACGGCGCGGACAGCCAGGTGCTGTTGGTGAGTAACCAGGCTTCTGTGATCAGTGCTGTGCAGGAGGAACTTGCAAAACAACTGGCAGCCTTGCCAAGAAAGGAGATGGCAGAAAAAGCGCTGCATAACAGTAAAGCCATTGTTGCTGAAAACTGGAATGATGCGATTGAACTGGTGAATGAATACGCGGCGGAACACCTCATTATCAGTTGTGCCGGTGCTGATGCCATTGCCGAAAGGATCACCAATGCCGGTTCTGTCTTCATTGGCAATTACTCTCCCGAAAGTGTAGGTGATTATGCCAGCGGCACCAATCACACGCTTCCGACCAACGGTTTTGCCAAAGCATACAGCGGTGTCAGTGTTGACAGCTTTGTAAAAAAAATCACGTATCAAAAACTCACGGCAGATGGGTTGCAAAATATTGCTCCAACGGTGATGCAGATGGCTGAAGCCGAAGGGCTGGAGGCACATGCGAATGCTGTTCGCATCCGGCTACAATAGTAGCAGACATTCCATATCTCACAGATATGGAATGTCTTGTTGCCGAATCGCATTAATGACCCACAAGTCTGCGATGCTTCGCCTTTGCGCAGCATAAACTGCTCAGTATTTCAATAGTAGTACAAACGTTAAGAAAATAAAAATGAGTTTCGATCTAAATAATCTGGTCAGAGAAAATATCAGGAATCTAAAGCCCTATTCTTCGGCACGCAGTGAGTTCAGTGGCCGTGCGAAGGTGTTCCTCGATGCCAATGAAAACAGCTTTGGCTCGCCGCTAACGAAGTGGTATAACCGTTATCCCGACCCCCTGCAATGGGAAGTGAAAAAAAAGATGGCAGCCATCAAAAAAGTGGACGCCGAAAACATGCTGCTGGGCAACGGCAGTGATGAGTGCATTGACCTTTTGATCCGTGCCTTCTGTGATCCGCAACGGGATAATATCATCATTTGTCCGCCAACCTACGGCATGTATGAGGTGTATGCTAACATCAACGATGTGCCGGTAAAGGAAGTGCCGCTGACGCCAACTTATCAACTAGACCTGGAAGCGCTGGAAGAAGCCGTAGATGCACATACCAAGGTCATTTTTTTCTGTTCACCCAATAACCCTACCGGTAACAGCCTGGATAGAGAAAACATTGAAATGGTGCTGAATAACTTTGACGGGATTGTGGTGGTGGATGAAGCCTACATCAATTACAGCCGTACCCGTTCGTTCATCACTGAACTGAACGATTATCCGAACCTGGTGGTGATGCAGACGTTCTCGAAAGCGTGGGGACTTGCGGCACTGCGATTGGGAATGATCTATGCCTCTAAAGAAATCGTGGCGGTGCTGAACAAAATCAAACCACCTTACAATATCAACCAGGCAACGCAGGAACTGGTACTGAAAGCGCTGGACAATTTAGAGGATGTGAACAGCATGATCACGGAAACGGTAAGGCTCCGGGATGCGTTGGTGAAAGAACTGGCGGCAACGCCATGCGTGCAGAAAGTGTATCCTTCCGATGCCAATTTCCTGCTGGTAAAAGTAACCGATGCCAATGCGATCTACAGCAATCTCCGCGAGAAAGGCATTATCGTTCGCAACCGTAACAATGTGATTCTTTGCGAGGGCTGTTTGCGCATTACCGTGGGCACTGAACGCGAAAATGCTGCCCTGCTGGAAGCACTCAGAGATTTTCAACAGCACTAATGTATTTTTATCGTCTATTCTAATACGACCAAACACATGAAACTACTCCTCTCGCTTGCCTTTGCTGCAACGTTTTCTATAGTGGCAACGGCGCAGGTATCTAAAGAGCCCGTCATTACCTTGCCGGCAGGCTTCGGCTCCAACGTCGTGGCAAAAAACCTGGGCAGGGCCCGCCATCTAACGGTGAACGGCAATGGTGATATCTACATTAAGCTGGAACGCCTGAAAGAGGGCAGTGGCATCATTCGCCTGAGCGATAAAAATGGAGATGGTCGCGTGGATGATACCACTGGTTTCGGTACCTACATCGGTACCGGCATTGCTATCAAAAACGGCTTTCTCTATGCATCGTCCAACAGCGAAGTATACCGGTATAAATTCAATGGCAATGTGCTGGACACGGCTAGCCGCGAAACGATCGTGACCGGCCTGGTGGACCGGAGGCAACATGCTTCCAAATCCATCACGCTGGATAACGCCGGTAACCTGTATGTGAACATCGGTGCTCCGTCCAACGTGTGTCAGGAAAAAGATCGGGCTACAGGTGAGCCGGGACAAGATCCCTGCCCGCTGCTGGAAACCACCGGTGGCATCTGGCAGTTCAAGACCGATAAGCAAAACCAGTCTTATGCGGATGGTGTCCGGTATGCCACCGGTTTGCGCAATGTGGTGGGACTCGACTGGAATACCTCTACCAATACGCTGTTTGCCATGCAGCATGGCCGTGATGGACTGCAGGACTATAAAATCTTCCCGGATTCTGTGGCAGTGGAACTGCCGGCCGAAGTGATGGTGGAGGTGACAAAAGCCGGAGATAATTTTGGCTGGCCGTATTGTTTTTACAATCAGTTTGAAGGTAAGAATGTCCTGAACCCTGAATATGGCGGTGATGGCAAAAGTGTTGGTCGTTGTGCAGATGTAAAGGCACCGGTGGTGGCCTTCCCGGGTCACCTTGCACCCAACGCTCTGCTGTTTTATACCGGCAGCCAATTCCCCGAAAAATATCGCAATGGCGCCTTTGTTGCCTTTCACGGATCCTGGAACCGTGCACCGCTGAACCAGCAGGGTTTCTTTGTGGCCTTTGTGCCTTTTAAGAATGGCAAACCATCCGGTAAATGGGAAGTGTTTGCCAACGGCTTTGCCGGCAACGAAAATATCACTTCTCCCCGCCAGGCGGTCTATCGTCCCTGCGGTTTGGCACAAGGGCCTGATGGTTCCCTGTATGTGTCCGACGACGTAAAGGGTAACGTGTGGAAGATTAGTTACAGTACAAAATAATGGGAGATGAAAGCAGTTGTATTCATGTGTTTGCTGTTGCCATTGTTTGGTGTGGCGCAAGTAAAAAAAAGTTCCAAAAAAGCAACAACACCAACAGGCAATGGCCTGCAGCAATCGGTTAGCAAAGGCAAGGTGGTTTATGCTGCTTATTGCCTTTCCTGTCACCAGGCTGATGGTTCCGGTGTGCCTAATTTAAACCCGCCGCTGGTTCAGAACAACTGGGTACTGGGACCAAAAAATGTTTTGATTGAACAAGTGCTGAACGGTTCCCGTGGCAAAGTCGAAATTGATGGGGAAACCTTTCATAACACTATGCCGCCGATGGCGCATCTCACCGATCAGCAAATTGCCGACGTGATTACGTATGTACGCAACAGTTTTGGCAACAAGGCCAGCCGCGTAGCGCCGGCCGAAGTGAAAGCATTAAGAGCAAAAACTAAATAATAAGCCGTGAAGAAGTGTTTGTTTATTGACAGGGATGGTACGATGATCAACGAGTACCCGCCGCTGTACCAGATCGATTCGCTGGAGAAGGTTAGCTTTTATCCGGGTGCGCTTAAATACCTGGGCAAGATCTATGATGAACTGGATTACGAATTTGTACTAGTGTCAAACCAGGATGGATTGGGTACGCCTACATTCACGGAAGAGCAGTTCTGGCCGGCGCACAACCTGGTGATCAACACCTTCAAGGGAGAGGGAATTTTCTTTAAGGAAGAATTGATTGACCGGAGTTATCCTGAAGACGGTCTGGATACCCGCAAGCCCGGCATTGGCATGTTCAAGGCCTACCTGAATAACAAAGATTACGATATCCCGAACTCTTATGTGATCGGCGACCGCATCACGGATGTACAACTTGCCAAGAACCTGGGATGCAAGGCGATCTGGATCAAGAACAATCCTGACCTGGGTGGTGCTGAGGTCAAGGACGGACCGGAAGAACTGGAGAAGGTGGTGGCCTTGACAACTACCGGGTGGAAAGAGATTTATGAATTCCTGAAGAAAGAGAATAGAACGGTGGTGCATACCCGCAAAACTTCGGAAACAGAGATCACCATTGAACTGAATTTAGATGGCAGTGGCAAAGCGTCTATCCACACCGGCTTAGGCTTCTTTGATCATATGCTCGACCAGATTGCCCGCCATGGTCTGATCGATCTGCGCATAGAAGTCAAAGGTGATCTGCACATAGATGAACACCACACCATTGAAGATACCGGTATTGCGCTTGGAGAAGCGATTGCAAAGGCATTGGGTGATAAACGGGGTATTGAACGGTATGGATTTGCACTTCCCATGGATGAAGCCGAAGCCAAGGTGCTGATTGATTTTGGAGGCCGGGCCTGGATTGTTTGGAATACTTCGTTCAGCCGCGAAAAAGTTGGTGACATGCCTACGGAGATGTTTTTCCACTTTTTCAAATCATTTTCAGACGCTGCCAAATGCAACCTGAACATCGAGTGCAGGGGCGAGAATGAGCATCACAAAATCGAAGCGATCTTCAAAGCATTTGCAAAGGCAATCAAAATGGCAGTGAAGAAAGACCCGCTGAAGAATTATTTGCCAAGCACAAAAGGCATGTTATAATGACTGGATGTCCTGGCACAGAATACTTGATAAAGAGAGGAGCTGATTGGAGCTCCTTTTTTGTGCCACTTCTTTTTTAATTTCATTGCTGCATCGTTTGCTGTTATGGGTGTATAAGTACGTACATAGCTGGTAAAAAGAAAACAGCAGGCACGGTACCTAATCATGCAACAATAAATTAGAATGAAACCGTCATCCTTAACTGTTGGACTTTTTGGAGTTGGACTTGAAACTTACTGGCCTCAGTTTGAGGGATTAAAGGAGCGGTTGGAGTCTTATTTGAATACCGTTGCGCAGAATCTGCAGGCCCTCCATCCAACTGTCGTAAACCTCGGTTTGATTGATTCAGCCGAAAAAGCGTTCATGGCCGGAAAGGAGTTTCGCAAACAAGATGTGGATATAATCTTCCTGTATGTAACAACCTATGCATTGTCCTCGACAGTGTTACCGGTTGTGCAACGGGCAAAAGTTCCTGTGGTTGTTCTAAATCTGTCGCCTGCTCCTTCCATCAATTATGAAGGTTTCAACAATTTGAAAGATCGTGGAAAGATGACTGGTGAGTGGTTGGCGCATTGTTCACCTTGTGCTGTACCGGAAATCGCCAATGTGTTCAAACGCGTTGGTGTTTCCTTTCATCAGGTAACTGGCATCTTACATAACGATGATAGTTGCTGGAATGAAATCCGGGAATGGGTAGAGGCTGCCAATGTTGCCAGCATAATGGCTAACAACCGGCTTGGTTGTATGGGACATTATTACAGTGGTATGCTTGATATTTACTCCGACCTTACCCAGCAATATGCGCATTTCGGTGGTCATATCCAACTACTGGAGGTAGATGAATTGGCGGCTTTGCGACGGGGTGTGAAAGAGGCGCAAATAAAGGAGCGTATCAGTGATTTTTATTCGGTGTTTGCTGTGCAGGACGATTGTTCTGGTGAAGAACTGGAAAAAGCAGCCAGAACATCCGTAGCATTGGATAAACTGGTCGATCGCTATGGATTGGGTTCATTAGCCTATTACTACAGTGGCACAGGCAATACTGAGAATGAAGAAACAATCAGTTCTATTATATTAGGTAATTCCCTGTTAACGGCAAGGGGCATCCCGGTCGCCGGAGAATATGAGATCAAGAATGTGCAGGCTATGAAGATCATGGACAGCTTTGGTGCCGGTGGTTCTTTCACTGAATTTTACGCCATGGACTTTACCGAAGATATTGTGCTGATGGGACATGATGGCCCAGGGCATATTGCCATATCCGAAGGCAAAACAAAAGTGCGGCCACTAGGAATTTATCATGGTAAGGTAGGAAAGGGCTTGTCGGTGGAAATGTCTGTAAAAAATGGCCCTGTTACGTTGCTTTCTGTAACGGAAAGTGGAGGAAAACTAATGCTGCTCCTTGCAGAAGCAGAATCGGTACCAGGACCGATTCTGGAGATTGGAAACACAAACAGTCGTTACCGTTTCCCGATAGGGGCAAGGGAGTTTGTAAGCAATTGGAATCGTCATGGACCCGCCCATCATTGTGCTGTTGGTGTTGGTCATATTGCCACCAAAATAAAAAAACTGGGTGCTTTGCTGAACATGGAAGTTGTACAGGTTTGTTGAGACGCCAGTGTTTTTATTGTTTGTAAATCTTTCCGTCTTTCATAACGAAATTTACCTGTCGTACTGCCCCGATATTCACAGAAGGGTCACCCTGTACGGCGATGATATCGGCGAACAAGCCTTTCTTTATCCTTCCAATTTTATTACCATAGCCAAATACATCTGCATTGACGGACGTGGCCGACTTTAATACATCAACCGGCTTCATACCGTATGCCACCATCAGTTCCATCTCTCTCGCATTCTCACCATGGGTGAAGACGCCAACATCTCCGCCCATGCTGATGGTAACACCGCTCTTTAAGGCTGCCTGAAAACTTTTCTTTTTGGCCGTGATGCGTGCTGGTTCCGGGTCAACACCTTTCTTCCAGCCGCCGTATTGTGTAATTGCATCTCCTGCTGCCAGTGTTGCACAAAGCGCCACCCCTTTTTCTTTCATCAGCCGGAAGATCTCTTCGTCGCCTTCGTCGCCGTGCTCGATGGTGGAAACACCGGCCATGGTGGACAGTCGCATGCCTTCTTTTGTAGAGGCATGTGCCACCACTTTGCGGCCGCCGGCTTTGGCATTCATCATGATCCACTTCCACTCCACTTCCGTGAACGAAGGTCTGGCTTCGCCGTTTGGCCCATAGCGGTAATCTGCATAAATTTTAATTACATCCGCTCCTTTGCCCATCTGTTCGCGAACGGCTTTTGTCAGTTCTTCCAGTCCGGCCACTTCTTCAGCGCCCTGCGGCAGGTTCAGGTCCGGGTTACCAAAGTTGGGCCCATAGGTTCCTTTAGCTACAATCGCTCTTGTGGCAATGATCATGCGTGGTCCGGTAATGATTCCTTTCTCAATGCTCTTCTTTAATCCTACATCATCATACGCAGCACCTTCCGTTCCCAGGTCGCGAACGGTGGTGAAGCCGGCCAATAGCGTTGCTCTTGCGTGGTTCACGGCTCTTGCTGTTCGTTCCGCACGGCTTTCCCGCAGCACCTGGTCGTTCCAAGAAGTCTCATTGTACGGATGTAGAAAGAGGTGCGAGTGCCCTTCGATCAGTCCCGGGAGAAGGGTAGTGCCTTTCAACTCGATCACTCTTGTGTTGGCGGGAAGTTTGAAGTTCATGCTGCCGGCTGCTTCAATCTTATTTCCATGCACCAAAACGATCCAATCATTGTGCATGGTTTCGCCATCAAATACCCTGTCAGGTTTTAAAAGGTAAAAACTGTCCGTTTGTGCAAATGTTACTGTTGTTAAAAACAAGATGAAAAAAAGAAACGTCATCCTCATTGGCTAAAGTTATTTGAAAACAAAAGACCGAAGCCACCTATGAATTTGGGATACCTGAATTTTCTGCTAACACATCCTATCTTATATTTATGGAAACAAATAGATTATTATGTCGATTTTAAATAACAATAAGAAAACAAATTCGAAGCAGCAGGGTGCTAATAAGAATACGGCCAATAACAATTCAAAATTTATTAAGCCTTCTTCCAAGTCACCGAACGTGACAAAGAAAGTACGGTCAACCGGTGCGAACAGGGGCAGTTAGTTTCATCCCTGGACTTCTCTTGTTTAAAAGAGTTCTGAACGTACAAGCGTGCGACGCAACAGGTGCAGAATCGTAGCACCTCAGCTGACGACACAAAAAAACTCCATCGATAATCAATGGAGTTTTTTTATACGATAAAATGTTTTTTATCTCGCTTCAGCCATATCCGGAATGACTTCCACTTTGTACGCACCGGCATCCAGCTTTGCTTTTGTTTCGCTGAAGGCTTTCAGTGTGTCCTCAATATCCTGGTCGGTATGCGCAGCCGTTGGAATCAAACGGTAAATAATATGTCCTTTTGGAATCACCGGGTACACCACTACGGATGCAAACACGCCGTAGTTTTCACGCAGGTCCATCACCATGGCTGTTGCTTCTTCCACACCGCCTTTCATGTACACAGGTGTTACCATAGTATCGGTGTTACCAATGTCAAAGCCACGCTCTTTTAAGCCAGCTTGCAGTTTCAGGGCATTGTTCCAAAGCTTTTCACGCATTTCGGGGAGGTTGCGCAGCATTTCAAGGCGCTTCAGGTTACCCAGTGTAATCGGCATCGGCAGGCTCTTGGCAAAGATCTGGCTGCGGATGTTCCAGCGGATGTAATCGATGATCTTGCGGTCGCCGGCAACAAAGGCACCGATAGATGCCATGGATTTGGCAAACGTGGAGAAATATAAGTCAATTTGGTCCTGCACACCTTGTGCTTCACCGGCGCCGGCTCCGGTGGCACCAAGCGTACCAAAGCCGTGGGCATCGTCCACCAGAATGCGGAAATTGTATTTTTCTTTCAAGGCAAGAATTTCTTTCAGTTTTCCCTGGTCGCCGGCCATGCCAAACACGCCTTCCGTAATCACCAGGATACCGCCCTGGCCTTGTTTTTCAACGATGGCTGCAGCACGCTGCATTTGCTTTTCGAAATCTTCCAGGTCGTTGTGCTTGAAAACATAACGCTGACCGGGGTGCAGGCGCACACCGTCAATGATACAGGCATGGCTTTCGGCATCATAAACAATCACATCATGGCGGCTGCACAACACATCAATGATGCTTACCATTCCCTGGTAACCGTAATTTAATAAGCAGGCATCTTCTTTTCCTTCAAACTCGGCCAGTTCCCTTTCCAGTTGCTCGTGGTAGTTACTGTTTCCGCTCATCATGCGGGCACCCATGGGGTAAGCCAGTCCGTATTGCTCGGCGCCTTCACGGTCGGCCTTGCGAATGTCAGGGTGATTGGCCAGGCCCAGGTAGTTGTTCAGGCTCCATACAATCACTTCTTTTCCCCGGAATTTCATGCGGTTACCAATTTCGCCTTCCAGTTTCGGGAAAGCAAAATAGCCATATGCTCTTTCACGGTGCTGACCCAGGGGGCCGTAGTTTTTCACGAGACGTTCAAAAATGTCTGCCATAAATCTGTTTTAGGTTTGGGGTTTGGCGTTTGGGGTTAAAGAGCCAATTGCCAAATCATTTACAAATACATTTTTAGTTTGTGGTTGTCTGAAAGTGTGGGGGTAATTCGATAAGATGCGTTGGATTTGTAACATTGATCTTTGATCAGCGGTTCACGTTATTGCATTTGGTGCACTCCAACGATCCTGATTATCCCCATTCAGAAAATTGCCGCAAAAATAGGGAAATCAGGCGGAACGGGTCTCTGGTGCCGGTTTAACGGGCCAAAAACGGCGACGGAACGAGCCGTATACTGATTCTTTATTTAATGTCGTAGCAACTGCAAGGCGATCTTCCAGCCTTTGGGTTCGTTGCGCCAAATGCGCAGGTAGGCTTCTTTTTTACCGTTCATGGTTGCTGTGCCGTAAACAAAGCCAAGGTCGCCGCTGGGTGCTAAGCCACTGCCCAGGGCCGAAAATGCGGTAATGCCTTTATTCGTATTGGATGAGGCCTGCAGTAGTTTTTGTTTGTTTTGGAAGCCGGTAGCCTCACGGGCAAGCAATGCATTCCCGGAAAGAAAAAGCTGGTAGGCTTTTGCCGAATCTATTTTAAACATGCGAATAAAATCCGATTCAGCTTCCAGCATGGTAATCTCTGCGCCTTTCCGGGTTTCTGCACCTTGCATCAGCACTGTAGTGTCTTCCATCGCAGGACCCGCATCAGTGCCTACATCCAGGATGAATTTCCATTCGCCTTCGCTGTTTCTTTTCCACACAGTAAAAAAATAGCCGGTGGCAACAATTTTATCAGCGGTTGTTTGTGGCTGAAAGGTCCATGGGCCACAGGTATATCCAAAGTCGCCGGAGGCTGCAATTTCTGCGTAGCGTGGCCGCCAGTTCAGTACACCCGGTCGTTTTTCGCGGCCCAGCCAAAGCTGGTAACCGTCTACCGGTTCGCCTTTGTTGAACATGATAGCAGTGGTGTCTGCAAATTTCAAGAAGGCATCTTTGGTGCCGTGCAAAACAGAATAAGCTGCAAAACTTTTTTCTGCCCTGATCATTTCATCCAGTACATTTTGTGAAAATGCATGCTTGCCGATAAAAAGCAACAAAAAAAAGAAGTACTTTTTCATACACCCTGTTTCTTTACAAAGATTTAGTAAAGCTTCATCTTGCGCAGCCAGTATTTTTGTTACGTAAATCTATAAAATGAGAAAGAGTTTAACTGCTTTTCTTTTGTTGATCGTATCCTATGTACAAGCACAGACACCCGTGAAACCCACGAAGCCAAAGCTTATTGTAGGTATTATGGTGGACCAGATGCGGTGGGATTACCTGTACCGCTACCAGGAGCGTTATAGCGAAGGCGGTTTTAAGCGTTTGCTGGGAGAAGGATTTAGCTGCGAGAATACATTTATGCCGTTTACACCTACGTATACAGCAGCAGGTCATGCCAGTGTATACACCGGCAGTGTGCCATCACTGAATGGTATTCTTGGTAATAACTGGTACAACCGGTATACAAACCAATATGTGTATTGCACCGATGACAGCACCGTAAAAAGTGTGGGTACCACCTCGGCGGCCGGTGAAATGTCGCCACGCAATATGATTGCCAGTACCATTACAGATGAATTACGACTGAGCACAAATTTCCGGAGTAAATCCATTGGCATTGCACTGAAGGACAGGGGTGCAATTTTGCCGGCAGGGCATACTGCCAATGCGGCTTATTGGTTTGATGATGCAACCGGTGGCTGGATCTCCAGTACCTATTACATGCAGAGTCTTCCCAAATGGATGTCGCAACTAAATGCCAAAAAGCTCCCCGACAGCTACATGGCCAAAAGCTGGAAGACACTGTACCCGATTGATACCTACGTGCAGAGCACCGCAGATGCAAAGCCTTATGAAGGTGCTATGCCGGGCGAAGACAATACATTTGAGCATCGCACCGATACCATCAAGGGCGCTAAATATGCGGCTTTCCGTGTTTCGCCTTATGGTAATTCCTTTACAATGGATGCGGCAAGAGCTGCCATTGAAGGCGAGAACCTGGGTGGGAGAGGCGTGACCGACTTTTTAGCAGTTAGCTTTTCTTCTCCTGATTATATTGGCCACACATTTGGCCCCAATTCCATTGAAGTGGAAGACATGTACCTGCGGCTGGACAAAGACTTTGCTGATTTTCTTACTTATCTGGATGGCAGAATTGGAGAAGGGCAATACCTGCTTTTCCTGACGGCAGATCATGCCGTGGCGCATGTACCAGGATTTGCATGGGAGAACAAACTGCCGGCAGGTCTTTCCAATTCATCGGCGCTGCAACGCACGTTGAACGATGTGCTGCAAAAAGCATATGGTAACGGCAGTTATATTCAAACCATCATCAACTACCAGGTTTTCCTGAACCGCGAAACACTGCAGGCAAAGAATCTTGACAGGGCCGCTGTAAAGCGGCTTGTGATAGAAACCCTGTTAACCCAGCCCGGTATTGAAAAAGCTGTCGACCTGGAGGATATTCCCGGTGCCGGGTTGCCCAAGCAAGTGGAAATGATGCTGGTAAACGGCTACCATCAAAAGTACAGCGGTGATGTGCAGTTTATTTATCGTCCGCAGTGGTTCGAAGGGGGCAGCAGGGGCACTACCCATGGTTCCTGGAACCCGTATGATTCGCATATTCCCCTTCTTTGGTATGGCTGGGGTATCAAACAGGGCCTTTCCAACCGGGAAGTATATATGACGGACATAGCTCCTACAGTGGCTGCGTTGTTACAGATTCAAATGCCCAATGCCAGCATCGGGAAAGTAATTGAAGAAGTGAGAAAATAAGGCCTGTAGCAATGTCGAAAAATCTTGTTACCGGCGCCAATGGCTTTTTGGGTTATTACCTGGTGCAACAGCTTTTGCAAAAAGAACACAAGGTGATTGCATCCGGAAAAGGGGCTAATCGTTTACCGTATACGGAAGAAAACTTTCGCTACCTGTCGCTTGATTTTACCGATATCGGGAGTGTTGCTGCTGCATTTGCTGAAATAAAGCCGGAAGTAGTGGTGCACTGCGGTGCCATTTCAAAACCGGATGAGTGTGAGCTGAACCGCGAGGCAGCTTTTTTGTCCAACGTTACGGGTACCATTAACCTGCTGGAACGGGCAGCCGAACACAAAGCCCACTTTATTTTTATGTCTACGGATTTTGTGTTTAACGGTGAAAAGGGTTTTTACCGGGAAGATGACGAACGGGCACCGGTTAACTATTATGGACAAACGAAGTTACTGGCAGAAGACGAAGTGGTAAAATACCCTTTTGCCTGGAACATTGTGCGAACGGTGCTGGCCTACGGCAAAACTTTTTCGGGGCGGGAAAACATTGTGACCAATACAGCCAAAGCTTTACGGGAAGGAAGACCGCTGAAAATCTTCGACGACCAGCAGCGAACGCCGACCTATATCGAAGACCTTGCCGCGGGTATTGTGACCATCATTGAAAAAAGGGCAGGTGGGATTTATCATCTTTCCGGGGAAGATGTGCGAACGCCCTATGATGTGGCGTTGGAAACAGCAAAATTCCTGAACCTGGATACTTCGCTCATTACTGCCGTAAAAGCGGAAGAGTTTGACCAGCCTGCCGCACGACCGCCCAAAACCGGCTTTGATATCTCTAAAGCCAGGCAAGACCTGGGATACCAGCCGCTTTCATTTCCCGAAGGACTGCGGAAAACATTTCAATATTTTTAGTGTGCAGCGGCAAACGCTTTTTCTCCTGCCTTGATCGCCACCGGTAAAGCATTCTCTTTTGGTGGAATGGGGCAGTTGTATTTGCCGCTTACATAAGCGCAATAAGGATTGTAGGCTTTGTTGAAATCCAGCAATACGGTGTTGTTTTGAATGTCTTGTATCGTCAGGTCAATGTACCGGCCTCCTTCATAGGTTTCACTTCCGTTGGTGGCATCGGTAAAGGGAAGGAATAAATAGTTACGGTAGGCTTCGCTTTGCATCAGGTCCTGCGACTGGTAAACATTCAGGAGTAGATTTTTTCCATTCAACCGAAAATGCAGCGTTCCATAAACTTTATAAACCTGGTTGGTTTTGCCCGATGTTGGAAATGAAAGCCATTGACTGTTGTCTGCTTTTGTAAAACGGGCAACAATACGATACCCGCTCCAGATTGGATAGAAGGTCATCTTTGAACGGTTCCTGCCCAGCACCACTTCATGTGTTTGGATATAATTCTCCCGGAATGTTTGCAGCGAATCTGTAAACCCGTCCTGCGCAAAACAGGTAGTCGAAACAAAGAGTGCTATCAGCAAAAGGATGTTTTTCATCTTATCATTTTATAAAACAAGGACCAAAGATGCAAAGAGGTGAAAACGTAAACCAGTTTTTATCATTCACCACTTAACTCATCATCAACACATTCACACTACGCTGCAGGATATTGAACGCAATTTCGGCCATCAGGTTTTCTTTATCCAGCGTGGGATTTACCTCGGTGATCTCCAGGCAGCAAACCTTGCGGTTCTGCATTAGCTTACTTACCAGGTCTTCGGCTTCCCGTTCCCGGAGGCCGTTGCTTACCGGCGTACCCGTTCCTCTTGTGAGCGAAGAATCGAGGCTGTCCACATCAAATGAAACATAAATATCCGAGCAGTCGCTAAAGTAGCGGGTTATGGACCGTACAATATTCTCAACGCCTTTGTTCCGTACTTCTTTGGTGGTAATCACCTTCATGCCGTATTTGTCAATGAGGGCTTTTTCTTCTTTTTCGTAATCCCGCAACGAAACATACACAATATCCTCAGGTAAAACCTTGGGGACGATCTTGCCCAGGTTTTTCAGGTAATGCCATTGTTTGGTTGTCTCAGGATCCAGGTCGTGCACGGCACATTCGCGGTTGTCTTCATTAATGGCTGCCGCCAATGGCATGCCGTGCATATTGCCTGAAGGAGTGGTGTAGGGAGTGTGCAGGTCGGCATGCGCATCGATCCAGATTACACCTAATTTGCTTTTTGGCTTGGCCATTTTGATTCCGGCGATAGTACCGCCGGCAATGCTATGATCACCACTCAGCACCACCGGGAAAAAATTGGACTTAATAGATTCCTGTACGGCCTTACTTACTTTTTCGTACATGGAAACAATGCCTTTGATGCGTTTGGCGTAAGGGGATTCGATGGGTTCGTAAAGAAGTTTGTTATCGTGGGGAATTTTTTCAGAAGGAAAATGAATGAAAAAACTGCTCATAAAATCCAGTGCCGCAATCTTGATGGCTTCAATCCCAAGCGATGCACCCCTGGTGCCGGCGCCTATCTCCGATGGCACTTCAATTATCTTGATATTCTTCATATAGCATGTTTACATGGGCTAATCCACAATGCAATTCTCCGCGGGCCGAAGATAGGCGAAGGCAGTCGCCGTTCAAAATACTGCTGGCGCAGGTAGTTACTATTGTACAGCCATGTATTCCGGTTCACACCCGGTAGGGAAGTAGTAAACTTCAAAATCTCAGCGAGAGCGATAAGCCACCTGCACACTGCCGTAGCTATGTGAGAATTGTTGAGATTTGGCCTCTTTACTTTGAAAAATTGCCGCTAACCGTGCCTGGTACCGTCCGCTGGAAATAAACAAGCCAGCCTGGTGGGTTTGTACAAACGGTTTGGGATCGGCAGTGATAGGGCCTTTATTGTCCCAGAACATTCCGCCCTGTACAGTAGCGTTATAAATCTGGTAAAGGATTTCGGGAAGACAATAACATGCCCATTCCAGTTATTGCCCTGCAGCATGGCCCGGCGCTGCATCCCGGTAAGCACTTTACTCCTGCGAAGGAAGCTGCCCGGCCCTCAGTACAAGGCTCTGGCTGATGATGGTAAAACCGGTTCACAGCGTTGCTTTGGTAACTGGAATAACCTGGAACTGGACGGCATTGTCGCCCGTTAAAAGCCCTTTGGCAATTGGCCGTGAAGATTCAAGCCTAACTGGCTCTTTTGCTGGCAGTCTCATACACAACCCCACCAACTCTTGTTTACTGAAATCTATACGAAACGGTTTTGAAGCGTTTTATTCATGTGCCGCCAGCACCGGTACCTCTGCTTCGTATACGAGTTTGCGTGTATTGTTGCCTTTCAGCAGGTAATTAAAAAAGCTTTTCTTCCGGGGAAAGGTCAGCACTATATCAATTTGCTTGTCAGCAATAAATTGCCGCAGTGATTCATGAAAGCCGAAGGTTTTGATAAAATGAAATTCAGGTCTGTAAGCAGCAAACATTTTTTCCAGTGTAGCTTTTTGTGTGGCAGCTTCTTCATCCAATGATATATAAAGGTCGCTGTTCACATTTACTATGTGCAGGGCCGGCCTGAAAAGGTTCAGGATCTTTGTTACCGGTACCAGCGGAATCACCTGCTCTACATTTTTAAAATCACAGGCAATGGCTACATTCTGGATGCCTCTGTAAGAGAAGCCCGGGGGCACTACCAATACAGGGCACAGGTTCTGAACGATCATCTGCATTGAATAGCTGTCTTCGATGATCTTCAGCCGCTCGGTTACGGCCATTACCACCAGGTCAGCATCTTCGTAGCGCACCAACCGCGACAGACTGCCGATAAAATCATCACCCTGCTCCACTCTTGTTTCCACTTTCACCGGAAACTGCAGTTGCAGGGTTTCCTTCAGCCAGCTTAACCGGTTAACAGATACTTGTTCTTCCGCTTCATTGCGGTACATGTGAAACAGCAGCATGGTAACACCATAGCGGCCCTCCAGCATCTGGGCGGCAAATTCGGCAGCGTTTACAGATACGTCTGAAAAGTCAACCGGAACAATGAATTTCATGTGGATTGCGTTTGGAATTCAAAAGTCCGGTTTCTGCCTTTCGCTGCCTATGAACTTGTGTGGAACAGTACCTGATTTTTATCATGCAGTGTGGGTAACTGGGGTACAACTCCCTCCTGCAGGGGTTGTTAAAGCGGGGCAATTATCTGCCCTAACAGTTATATTTGCTCCCTTCAAAAACCAGAAACGTGCGATTAAAGTCTTTAGAAATAAAGGGATTCAAAAGTTTTGCCGATAAAACCCAGGTGAATTTTGACGAGAATATCACCGGGATTGTAGGGCCCAATGGCTGCGGGAAAAGCAACATTGTGGACAGCATCCGCTGGGTGATTGGCGAGCAGAAAATCTCACACCTCCGATCCGAAAACCTGGAAAGCCTTGTGTTCAATGGCTCCAAAACCCGCAGTGCCAGTGGCCTTGCAGAAGTGAGCCTTACTTTTGAAAACACCAAGAACCTTCTTCCCACGGAGTTCAGTACCGTCACCATTACCCGCAAGTTCTACAAGAACGGTGAGAGCGAATACCGCCTCAATGATGTGCAGTGCCGCCTGAAGGATATTCAGAACCTGTTCATGGACACGGGTGTTTCTACCGACAGTTATGCCATCATCGAGTTGGGAATGGTGGATGACCTGATCAAGGACAAGGATAACAGCCGCCGCCGCATGCTGGAGCAGGCTGCCGGCATCTCTATTTATAAAACCCGGAAAAAAGAAGCAAAGCAAAAGCTGGATGCGACGGAGCAGGACCTGGCCCGCATCGAGGACCTCCTGTTCGAGATCAACAACCAGTTGAAAACACTGGAGAACCAGGCTAAAAAAGCGCAGAAATATTACGAGATCAAGAAAGAATATCGCGAGATCAGCATTGAGCTGGCCAAAGCGGCGCTGGAAGGCTTTAACCTTACTTACAAAGACCTGAACGAAAAGCACGAGGACGAAACCGATAAACGTATAGCGCTGGAAGCGGAGATCGCCACCGGCGAAGCCGCCATTGAGCAGGAAAGGGTAGGGTTCATTGAAAAAGAACAGGATCTGCACACCCTGCAGCAATCGTTCAACGAACTGGTGCAAACGCTTCGCACCCGTGAAAACGAAAAGAACCTGGCCACCCAACGACTGCAATACCTGCGGGAACGGGAAGAGAATTTAACCCAATTCCTGAGCAAGGCAGAAGGCCAGATGACCGGCATAGAAGAAAGCATCACGTTTACGCAAAAACAGATCGCCGAAGAAGAAGAAGTGTTGCAAGGCTGGGTAAAGCAATTTGAAGAGCTGCGTAAAGAAGTCGACGCCAGGCGAAGCGTGGTGGATGAAAAAAGGAATGTGGTCAACCAATTAAGGGCCTCATACCAGCAGGTGCAACGCAGCCAGTTTGACGCCGAGAAAAAAGTGGCCGTTGCCGATACATCCATTCAAAACCTGCAGCGTACCATCTGGCACATGGAAGAAGACAAGGCCGCCCGGGAGGACCAGATTGCGCAACTGCAACAGGCCAAAGCAGAAAAAGAAGAACAGCTTGCCGCCAAGCAAACGGATTTGGAGCAGTTGCAAACGCATCATAACAATACCAAAGAACAGATCCTGAAAACGCAGGGTGTGCTGGAAACGCTTCGGGCTACCCTGGCAGTGGAAAATCGTACGCTGGATGCAAAGAAGAATGAGCACGACCTGCTGAAAAGCCTTATCGACAGCATGGAAGGGTACCCGGAAAGTGTGAAGTTCCTGCACAACAACAAGGGCTGGAATCACACGGCACCCATTCTCTCCGATATTATTTACGTAAAAGAAGAATACCGGGCTGCGGTAGAAAATGTGCTGGAGCCTTACCTGAACTATTATGTTGTAGCCGACCTGCAGGAAGGTTTACAGGCGGTGCACCTGCTGGACAACGCCAAAAAAGGAAAGGCCAATTTTTTCCTGCTGGATAAAGTGGCCGGCGCCACTGCCGATGGCCACCAGCCGGAAGGTACCATTGCCGCCATGGATGTGATTGAGGTGGATACCCAATATCGTCCGCTTGCTGAACAATTATTGAGTAACGTGTTTATTGCCAAAGATGAAGCTGTGCTACAAAACAGCAACGGCGCCATCATCCTGGAAAAGCACGGGAAATATGTAAAGGGCAAATACACACTGAGTGGTGGTAGTGTTGGACTGTTTGAAGGAAAGAAGATTGGTCGTGCCAAGAACCTGGCAAAGCTGGCCGAAGAAATTGCCGCGCAAAAAGAAGTGGTGTCGGAATTGAACAGCCAGATCCAGGCTCGTCACAACGAGGTGATTGCTTTCAACCAGGACCTCAAGGAAAATGTGATTCGCCAGACCGAGCGGGAGATCCAGCAGATCAGCAATGAGCTCTATGGCTTGCAGAATAAACTGGAAAACCTGCAGCATTCGCAGGCCACATCGCAAAATCGCATTGAGGAATTGAATGAGCAGTTGGAGAATACCAATCTTTCCATTCAAAATGTGCGGAATGAGCTGACAGATCTGAATGCCTCACTGGCTGAATACGGCGAAGGTTTGCAAAAGGCGGAAGAAGAATACAGGACGGTAGAAGTGGAGTACAATGCTCTCAATACGCAGTACAACAATTTAAACCTGCAGGTAACCCGCCAGCAAAGTAAGATTGCCAGCCTGAAACAGGAGTTGCAGTTCAAGAGCAACCAGTTGAACGACCTGCGGACACAGGTGGAAACAAATACGTCGCAGTTGAAGATCACTTCAGAAGATATTGTACAATCTGAAGAAGGCCTGAAAGAAATTGAAGAAGGATTATATGGTTTGATGCGCCGCCGCGAAACAGAAGAAAGTGCCCTGAACGAAGCCGACCAGTTGTACTACAACCTGCGCAACCAGTTGAGCGAAAAAGAAAGCCTGCTGCGCCAGAAAATAAAAGAAAAAGAAGGCATTGAACACTTGCTGGCCGCCATCAAAGACAAGTTAAATGACCTGAAGCTGCAACTGGCCGGAACCAAAGAGCGGTTGAATGTAGAGTTCAAGATTGCGCTGGAAGATATCCTTGATGAAGGTCGTTCCACGGAAGTTCCGGTGGAAGAGTTGCAGGAGAAAGCCGATAAAATGAAAAAACGCCTGGAGAACCTGGGCGAGGTAAACCCAACGGCGATTGAAGCCTTTGAAGAAATGCGCAAGCGTTACGAATTTATCGTAGAGCAGAAGAACGACCTGGTAAGTGCCAAACAAAGCCTGATGCAGACCATTGCGGAAGTGGAAACAACGGCCAACCAGAAGTTCCTCGATACCTTCAACCAGGTGCGGGAAAACTTTATTAAAGTATTTAAAGCCCTCTTTACCGAAGACGACCAGTGTGACCTGATCCTGGAGAATCCGGATAATCTTGCGGAAACCGGTATCGATATTATGGCAAAGCCAAAAGGCAAGCGTCCCAGCAGCATTGGCCAGTTAAGCGGGGGTGAAAGAACCCTGACGGCAACGGCTCTCTTGTTTGCCATTTACCTGATCAAACCAGCGCCTTTCTGTATCCTTGACGAGGTAGATGCGCCGCTGGATGATGCAAACGTGGGCAAGTTCACCAAGATGATACGTGAGTTTAGCAACAACTCGCAGTTCATTATTGTTACGCACAACAAAACCACCATGAGCGCAGTGGATGTCATTTATGGTGTAACGATGCAGGAACCGGGGGTGAGCCGCCTGGTGCCTGTGGATTTCCGAAGCTTGAATTAGATGATTGATGACAGATGAGTTCAGAGATTCCGATACAACTTCTGTCATCTTGAAAAGTTTTTACGCCAAATTAACTGCCAGGAGATTTTTCGTTTTCGTTTGTTTTTTGTTCTGCCATCGTTGGTGTTCGGACAGATCGGCATCAGTGCGCACCAGTCAAACATGCCTTTCGTCGGATTCAACTATGAATTCAAAAACAAACTAAGGCCTGCGCTACGGACAGGCATTGATAATTATATTGGAGACACCGGATTGGAAGGTGTTTTAACCTATGACCTGGCAGAGCAGGAGGAGTATGAAATTTATGCAGGGGTTGGCGGCCGGATAAATGGTTTTAGCGGATTGGTCATTCCGGTAGGTGTGAATATGTATCCGCTCAGCACAAAACAGTTTGGCTTTCATGTAGAACTAGCACCAATTATTGGAAACACCAGTGTTTTAAGAGGCAGCTGGGGAATTCGCTACCGGTTTCGAAGTGGAAGCGGTCAATAAAAGATAAAAAACCTTCTGAACGGACAGAAGGATTTTTTTATGTGCAAAAATTATAAAAAGGTAAGGTGCTGTTGCCTATTCGCCCTTCGAAAATTTATAGATCGTTGTTGATTCAAATTGTTTCCCCCCTTCCAAAATCGTTGTCGGGAATTTTGCTTGATTGGGAGAGTCGGGGAAATGCTGTGTTTCAAGGCAAAAACTGGTGCGATAACTGTTGGGCAGCACGTCTTCGGTAAAGTTGCCGGAAAACAATTGCACTCCAGGCTCGGTGGTGAATGCTTCCATTACAATGCCGGTTTTGTCTCCCACGGCTCTGGCAGCCAGCGACAGTTCATTCCCACTCTTTTTGTTCAATACAAAATTGTGATCATACCCTCCGCCAATCCTGATCTGCTCTTCATCCTTGTTGATGTCTTTCCCAAGTTCTTTGCTTTCACGAAAATCAAAAGCAGTTCCTTCTACCGGTTCTATGCCGGTCGGGATCAGGCTCTCATCTACCGGCGTATACTGGTCGGCGTTGATCTGCAGTTGATGGTTCAAGGCGGTACCGCCACCGTTTAAATTAAAATATGCATGGTTGGTAATGTTGAATGGCGTAGCGGCATCCGTGGTGGCTCTGTACAAAATTTCAAGCGCATCATCTTCTCCCGCAGTAAACGTTACGCTAACATCCACATTGCCGGGATAACCTTCTTCGCCATCACCTGAAAGGTAGCGAAGCGTTACACTATTCTCCTGTTGCTCCGTCACTTCCCATACCCGTGCATGAAAACCCGTAGGACCACCGTGCAAGTGATTCGGCCCATTATTTACCCGGAGGGAATACACCATATCATTGAGCTTGAATGTGCCATTTTTGATACGGTTTGCATAGCGGCCAATGGTAGCACCATGGTAAAATTTGGGTGGTATAAAGTAATCCTGAAGGGAGGGAAAGTTGACAATTACATTCACATCTTTGTAAAAAAGTTCTACCAGTCTTGCACCATAATTGATGATGCCAACCCGCAGATTTTTATTGTTGCTGATGGTAATGGCAACGACTTCATTCCCGTCTATTGTCGTTTCAAATTTTTCTTTTTCCATGGTTTCCGTTTTCGTTCTGTATTGATTGGTTAGGCTACTACCGGTAGATGAACACTAAGGTTATCTTAAACTCATGTTTCACGTTTCATGTTTGACGTTTCACGTACCCTACCTTTGCTTTTCAAATATAATCAGGCTTGAAGCATCTAAAGGCACTCAATAAATATTTCTGGAAGTACAGGGTTCGCTTAAGCATCGGCATTCTCTTTATAGTTATATCCAACTACTTTGGTGTATTGGCACCACAGATTACCGGCTTCATCCTGGAGTTTGTTCAACGCAGTTTGCCCGGCTACCAACCCAGGGACCAGCAGCGGTCATATGATGTGCTTGTCCAGAAATTTATCACCTGGATAGAAGGACTGCAGATTACACCCTTGCGGCTTGTATTGATCAGCGCGGTTGTTATTCTCATCACTGCGCTCATTAGGGGTTTTTTTATGTTTCTTATGCGGCAGACCATTATTGTAATGAGCCGCCATATTGAGTACGACCAGAAGAACGAAGTGTATGAGCATTATCAAAGGCTGGATGCGACTTTCTACAAAACGCACAGCACCGGTGACCTGATGAGCCGCATGGCAGAAGACGTAAGCCGGGTGCGGATGTTTACCGGTCCTGCGATCATGTATTTTATAAACCTGGCAACGCTGATCTCGTTGAGCGTTTATTTCATGTTGAAGCGGGATGTAGAGTTAACCCTATATGTGCTTTCGCCGCTGCCGATCCTTGCCGGGACGATCTATTTTGTCAATACCATCATCCATAAAAAAAGTGAAGCCGTTCAGGCAGCGTTGGGCAGCCTCACCACAACGGCACAGCAGGCATATTCCGGCATACGGGTGATCAAATCATTTGTCCAGGAAAAAGCTATGCAGGCTGCATTTGAAGAAAGCAGTGAACGGTACAGAAGCGGTGCCGTAGGCCTTGCTAAAGTGGAAGCACTCTATTTCCCCTCCATGACCCTACTCATTGGCCTCAGTACTTTGCTCACCATCATGATCGGTGGTATTTATTACATCACCGGCAGCAATGGCATTGACCTCGCCACAATTGTTGAATTTGTTATTTATATCAACATGCTGACCTTTCCGGTAAGTGCTATCGGGTGGACGGCCAGCATGATGCAGCGGGCTGCTGCATCGCAAAAACGGCTGAACGAGTTCCTGGACAAGGATCCGCTGGTACAGGATAGTGTGCAACCTGCTGATATTGCCTTGTCTGGAGACATTCGCTTGCAGAACGTTTCATTTACGTATGCACATACCGGTATTGAAGCCATTCGCAATCTAACCCTGCATATCAGGCCCGGCGAACGGATTGCGGTAGTAGGCCGTACAGGAAGCGGAAAAACCACACTGGCCCAACTTATCCTGCGGTTGTACGATGCATCTAAGGGAGAAATCCTCCTTGATGAAGAACCTATCAGCAATATCAAGCTCGAAAACCTGCGCAACCAGATGAGTTATGTACCGCAGGACGGATTCCTGTTCAGTGATACCATTGAAAACAATATTTCCTTCGGCACCAAATGGAAGGATCCAGAGAAAGTAAGAGAGTCGGCGCGGCTGGCTGCAGTGGCCAGGGACATTGAAGGATTTGCGAAAGGCTACCAAACAGAGATCGGGGAGCGGGGCGTGTCGCTCAGTGGTGGACAAAAACAACGTATCTCCATTGCCCGTGCCCTTATGAAAGAATCGCCTATCATGATTTTCGATGATTGCCTGAGTGCCGTTGATGCCCGTACGGAAAAAGAGATCATCACCAATTTAGCGGAATACCTGCAGGGAAAAACGTCTGTTTTTATCACCCACCGCGTATTCAACCTGTTTGGCTTTGATAAAATTGTTGTGCTGGATGAAGGCGAATTGAAAGAAGAAGGAAGCCATGAAATGCTGATGCAAAAACGTGGAATCTACTATCAAATGTACCAGCGGCAATTGCAGGAAGAAGAAAATGAATAAAAATTTTCGCAAATTTGGCTGTTCGGAAATCGTAGTTATATTTGTAAGCAAGTATACCAAAACTTTTTTCTAATCACTGTAAAACTCAAAACTGTGGCGTACGACAACAACGACAAGAAAATGGAAAGCATTTACAGCAAGCGGATCAGGGCCGGCAAGAGAAGAACGTATTTCTTTGATGTAAGGGCAACCCGTGGAAATGACTACTACCTTACCATCACTGAAAGCCGCAAACGCTTCAATGACAATGGCTACGATCGCCATAAAATTTTCTTGTACAAGGAAGACTTTAATAAGTTTATTAAAGCGTTGAATGAGGCTGTTGATTATGTGAAAACCCAGTTGATGCCCGATTTTGATTTCGATGCTTTCAACCACGATGATGTGGAAGGAGAAGGAGACGAGATCAGCATGGAAGTGAGTGAAGTGCGTGCCGATGTTCGTGCTGAGGCTTCCGCTCCGGTTGCTGATCCGGCGCCTGCTGCTTCTACCGAAGATGTAGACAAATGGTAAGAAAGTTCCAATAGCATAGAACCCTGCAAATGCGGGGTTTTTTTATTGCCTCCAATCCTGTTTAAACCAACTGCAATACTTTATGAAAACCAAATTTCTGCTGGCCTTGGCAGCAGCCCTGCTGACCCTTCCGGCCTTCTCGCAATTTGTTTGCGGCTTTGATGATGTTCATCAGAAAAAACTAAAAACGGATCCGCATTACCGCCAGGTGATTGAGGAAAATGAAAAGCAGATCCAGCGATACATCACTAAAAATAAACGTTCACTAACAGCCAGGACAACCGGGGTCAATTCAGTGCTTTATACCATCCCTGTTGTGGTGCATGTGATGCATACGGGTGGCAGTGTAGGAACAATCTATAACCCTTCTGACGCACAAATTCAGGGTGCCATCAATTACCTGAACGAAGTTTATAACGGAACCTATCCCGGAACACAGGGTATAGGTGATATCCAGATTCAGTTTGCGCTAGCAGTTCGGGATCCGAACTGCAATGCAACAAATGGGATTGAACGGGTGGATGCAAGTGCTGTATCAGGCTACAGTACCGATGGTGTCAGTACCAACCCAGGCATAAACCCGGGCGTAGGAGAATTAAGTATCAAAGATCTGAGCCGTTGGAATACATCTCAATATTACAATATTTGGATAGTCAATAAGATCAATGGGAAAGATGGCACATCGGGAAGCTTTACTGCCGGTTTTGCTTATTACCCGGGAGCATCTCCCTCTTATGATGGTACCATTATGCTTGCTACACAAATGGCCAGCGGCCGTAAAACACTGCCACACGAGATTGGACATGCATTTGGATTATACCATACGTTTGAGGGCTCTGCCGATAAAAATACCTGTCCAGCAAATACCGATTGTACGACACAAGGCGACAGGGTTTGTGATACAGATCCTATTTCATTCAATCAGCTATCCGGAGTTACGGATTTTAGCTGCCGCTCGGGAGAAAATAGCTGTACGGGTACAGGCTACAGCATCAACACAGAATCGAATTACATGAACTATACGACCTGTTATACCTTGTTTACAGCAGGTCAAAAAGCCAGAATGCTAGCCAATGCAGAGGGGCCTTTTCGAAAAAGCTTATCTACGTCCATGGCGCTCTCGCCTTCGTACCCGATTGCAGCGTACAGCAATCCCGGAGCCGCTTCCTGCGCACCAGCAACAGGCGCCACCGGGCTGGGAGGAAATTATGCCGGTGTTCTGAATATTGATATCAACAACAAAAGTCTCGGTAGTTCAACGGCAAGAAATGACAATGGGTATGTAAACGGTACCAACAGTTGCCTGAACCTGATTCAGTTGACAAGAGGTTCTACCTATTCATTTGGCGCAACCGTTTTGAGCAGCAATTATGAACAACTCAGAGCCTGGATCGATTACAACAACGATGGTGATTTTGACAATACTACCGAGCAAATTCATTTTACATCTTCCATTGCCAGAGGCAGTGGCAAAACAACAGTAAACTTTACAGTACCGACATCTGCAACGCTTAACACCATGCTGCGTATGCGGGTAATAGACGAACTTTCTGATGCCCACGGTCTTCCTGCGATTTCAGGAGCTTGTTACAATCCAACCTATGGCCAGGCGGAAGATTACCCTGTTTATATTGTCAGCGGGGCATTGCCGGTTACCTTGGTAAGCTTTGATGGTGTGCTGAAGAACAACTCTGCGCAGCTTTCCTGGAAGACAGTTTCGGCAGAAGGGATGAAGCACTTTACGGTAGAAAAATCAACTGATGGCATTCACTTCACAACAATTGGAACTGTGCCTGCCGTTAACCAGGCTGCAATGAAAGAATATGCCTTCAGTGATGGCCAGCTGGCTGAAAACAACTATTACCGCCTGCGCCTGCATGAACGGGATGGGAGCAGCAAGTTGAGCCAGGTAGTAGCCATACGGTACAACGGCATGCAACAAAAGGTTTGGGTGGTAAACAATCCCTTCTTTGATCATCTTGAATTGGGCTTTGGAAAGTCTGCCTCACAGGTTCGGCTGCAGTTAATCAATACAAATGGTGTACTGGTGGCAGAAAAGACAATTGCTGCCGTACAGGGGCAATACCGGTGGAACCTGCCCGCAAACCTGAGCAGGGGAAGTTATATTGTAAAAGCAATGGTTGCAGACGAAGTGTTTGTGATGAAAACGGTAAAGCAATAATTACATGTTTACGAATAGCAAAAGCCTGTCAGTGATGACAGGCTTTTACTATTGAAGGTGGCAGTTGTGATACAACACTTTCCTTATGGAGATTTTTTACGACCGCATTTGCTTGTAGGCGTTGATCAGGCCATTGGTAGAACTGTCGTGTGAAGAAATTGTCTCTTCACTTTGCAGTTCAGGTAAAATTTTGTTGGCCAGTTGTTTCCCCAGTTCCACCCCCCATTGGTCAAAAGAATAAATGTTCCAGATAACACCTTGTACAAATATCTTATGCTCGTAGAGTGCTATCAGGCTGCCAAGCGAGAGAGGCGTGATCTTCTTCACGAGAATCGAATTCGTAGGCCGGTTGCCGGGAAAGATCTTGAACGGAGCTAAACGGGCAATTTCTTCGGGGCTTTTACCAGCTTTTAAAAACTCTGTTTCCACTTCTTCTTCAGACTTGCCGTTCATCAGCGCTTCCGTTTGGGCAAAAAAGTTGGAAAGCAACTTCGGGTGATGATCACCGATAGGGTTGTGCGATTGCGCCGGTGCAATAAAATCGCAGGGAATAATTACCGTGCCCTGGTGAATGAGCTGGTAAAAGGCATGCTGTCCATTGGTACCGGGCTCACCCCAAATCACAGGCCCTGTGCTGTATTCTACTTCTTCGCCGTTGCGGTCAACCCGCTTGCCGTTGCTTTCCATATTTCCTTGCTGGAAATACGCTGCAAAACGGTGGAGGTACTGGTCGTAAGGCAGAATGGCTTCGGTTTGTGTATCGAAAAAATTTATGTACCATAGTGAGATCATGGCCATCAGCACCGGTATGTTCTTTTCCAGTTCCGTATCACGAAAATGTTCATCCACGGCATGAGCGCCTTTCAGCAGTTCCTCAAAATCCTGGTAGCCGATTGTCAACGCAATGGAAAGACCAATGGCACTCCATAGTGAATAACGGCCACCAACCCAATCCCAGAACTGGAACATGTTTGCTTTGTCAATGCCAAACTTCACCACTTCTTTTTCGTTGGTTGAAAGCGCCACAAAATGTTTGGCAATGTGTGCTTCATCACCTGCAGCTTCCAGAAACCAGCTTCTTGCCGTGTGGGCATTGGTCATGGTTTCCTGCGTGGTAAATGTTTTGGATGCAATCAGGAACAGTGTTTCTTCCGGGGTTACCTTTTTTAAGGTTTCGGCAATGTGCGTTCCATCTACATTGGAAACAAAATACGTCTGGATTCCTTCCACCCAATAAGGCTTTAGCGCTTCGGTCACCATAAATGGTCCCAGGTCACTGCCCCCGATACCAATATTGATAATGTAACGAATCTTTTTCCCGGTGTACCCTTTCCAGTCACCACTGTGCACCCTGGCGCAAAAGGCTTTCATTTGCTCCTGCACGGCCTTTACACCGGGCATAACATCTTCGCCTTCGCTGTAGACAGAGCGACCTGAAAAGTTGCGCAGGGCCACATGCAGTACTGACCGGTGCTCTGTTTCGTTAATCAGTTCACCTTCAAACAAGGCTTTGATAGCGTCCGGCAGCCGGCAGCTTTTCGCCAGGTCGGTGAGAAGAGAAACTGTTTCTTCGGTAATGATATTTTTTGAAAAATCGATTACTATATCATTGAAGGAATGCGCATACTTCTGAAAACGTTCCGCATCCTGTGCAAACAGGTCTTTCATTTGAACGCTCTTCATGCTTTCAGCGTGATCGGAAAGCACTTTCCATGCAGCGGTAGTTGTGGGATTGATCCTGGGGAACATAAGTAGTTGGTTGTTTGTTGTTTGTGGTTAGAGCGATTTGATTACAGCGATCGTCTGCTCAATCATTTCCGGTGAAATATCCAGGTGAGTGACAATGCGGACCTGTGTAGGAGAGATGGCATACCATAAAATATTTTCTTCTTTCATCATGGCTACCAGTGTTTTCGGGTCAAAACGGTCTTTCACTGAAAAAATAATGATGTTGGTTTCCACCGGTAACACTATGTCCACGAAATCTTTTTCACGCAGCGCTTCTGCCAACCGCTTGGCATGGAGGTGGTCTTCTTCCAATCGTTGTACATGGTTCTGCAAAGCATAAATACCGGCCGCTGCAAAGTAGCCGGCCTGCCGCATGCCACCACCAAATACCTTGCGTACCCGCCGTGCTTTTTTGATAAAGTCTCCAGATCCCAGCACCAGGCTACCCACGGGACACCCCAGGCTTTTACTCAGGCAAATGGAAATACTGTGGAAGACCTCGCCATACATTTTGGGATTTTCCTTTTTGGCTACCAGGGCGTTGAACAGCCTTGCGCCATCCAGGTGAAGAATCAAACCGTTTTCATTGCAAACCTGGCGGATGCGGCGGATCTCCTCAAAATTGTAACAACTGCCGCCACCGCGGTTGGAGGTATTTTCCAGGGAAACCAGGCTGGTTCTTGCCTTGTGCACGTCATCGGCATTGATGGAAGCTTCTACCTGTTCGGCCGTTACCAGTCCGCGGTCGCCATAAATCAGTTTTACCTGGGCACCGGCATTCAGGGCAATGCCACCACCTTCATATTGATAGATGTGTGAGGAAACATCGCAAATGACTTCATCGCCGGGCTGTGTGTGGCATTTGATAGCGATTTGGTTGGTCATGGTGCCGGAAGGGCAGTACAGGGCACCTTCCATTTCAAACATTTCGGCTGCTAAACTTTCCAGCCTGTTGATCGAAGGGTCTTCTCCAAAAACATCGTCACCAACCGGTGCAGCAAACATGGCTTTTTTCATTTCCGCGGTTGGTTTGGTTACAGTATCTGAACGGTAATCAATTATCATCGGCCAAATTTAAACAGTTCGTGCCCATGGATATACAAGGAACAAAGGAGAAATGAAAACTTTCCTTGCAAAGGTTCCGATACAGGTGTTGCCAACAGACCAATAGCTACTGGCAGAAACCAAAGATTTAAATATTGTGGAAAGCAAAATTTCAAAGAATGTTTGATCACATTTTTCCGGCACTTCGCCCCATTTCAACATTTTCCCCACTACGGTCGGGTAGTTTTGATCCCTCAAACTGAAATTTATGTGTACTTACCGCTTATCCGATGATTCCTCCGCTGATACCAAAGCCTGTCATTGCAGTAACCGCAAGTACGGTTGTGCGTCATACATCAGTCACTTAGCTACCGGTCATCCTGAAAAATCAACGCCTATAACAAAACAATGTACTTTACATTGCATAGTACCTAAGTTTGACATGAAATTATTAAAAACAAGTACTAAAACTGCATAAAATGAAACAGCTTTTCTCCCTTTTCACCCTGGTAACGCTTTTTAGTTTGGCAGCGCAGGCACAGAAAACAGGCCGTGTATCGGGTTCTGTAAAGGATGGCGCCCAAAAAACGGTGGCATCGGCCACAGTTGCCTTACTTTCTGCAAAAGACTCTTCAACTGTTAAACTGGCAGTAGCATCCAAAGAAGGCAGCTTTGTTATTGATGGCATTGTCGATGGTACATACCTGGTATCGGTAACTGCCGTTGGTCACCAGAAAGCATTTTCACCTCAATTTGAAATCAGCTCCGCCAAAGCGGATGTACAATTGGCTGCCTTGCAATTGACGCCCCTGTCTAAAGCAATGGGTGAAATTACTGTTGTAGCCCGAAAGCCGCTGGTTGAACAAAAAATCGACAGGACCGTTGTCAACGTTGATGCTTCTCCTACCAATGTGGGTAGCAGTGCGTTGGAAGTGCTGGAAAAATCGCCAGGTATTTCAGTTGACAAGGATGGCAATATCAGTCTGAAAGGAAAAGCCGGTGTTATGGTGATGGTAGATGGCCGCCCTACCCAGTTGGGTGGACAAGACCTGGCTAACATGCTGCGCAGCATGAATGCCTCCCAACTGGACCAGGTTGAGATCATGACCAACCCACCGGCAAAGTTCGATGCCGCCGGTAACGCTGGTATCATCAACATCAAAACCAAAAAGAACAAAATGATGGGTTATAACGGTACCCTTAGCCTTAACTATGGCCAGGGTATGGTGCCCAAAATCAATGAGGGGATCAACTTTAACTTCCGCCAGGGCAAATGGAACTTGTTCACCAACCTGAGCCATGGTTACAGGGAAAACCGCCAGGTACTGGATATCAAGCGCAATTTTATCAATCAAACCACCAAGGACCTGGTCTCTCATTTTGACCAAGAAGCCAGAATGAGAGGAAGCCGTAGTTCATATAGTGGTAAACTTGGCGCCGATTATTTCGCTTCAAAGAATACAACCTTTGGTGTTGTTGTATCAGGCTTTTCCAACCCAAGCAAATTCCAGAACAACAACTATACTTCCATTTACGAGCCTGGCCATGTGTTAACCAGCCAGACAAGAGCCCTTTCCCTGCAGGATGAAACCTGGAAAAACTTCAGCACCAACTTTAATTTCCGCCAGGTGCTGGATACGACAGGGAAAGAACTGACAGCCGATGTAGATTATATTACGTACGATGCCAACAGCAACCAGTCGTTGAGCAACTACTACTTTGGCCGCAACGATGAATACCTGCACAAAGGCGATACACTTTATGGCCGTTTGCCCCAACAGATCGATATCTACAGCGGCCGTGTAGATTACACCATGCCCCTGAAAGGCGGCGCCCGTTTTGAAGCCGGTGTTAAAGCCAGCTTTGTAAAGAATGATGCCAATGCGATTTATGATACCGTTCACAATGCCGCCATCATCCGCGACCAGAACCGCAGCAACCATTTTCTGTACGAAGAAAACATCAATGCTGCCTATGTAAACCTGAGTGGTCCGCTGAGCAAAAAGTGGAGCGGCCAACTGGGATTGCGCCTGGAGAATACCGTTGCCAAAGGTGCGCAACTGACCACCAACGAAACGTTCAAGCGCAACTACACACAACTGTTTCCAACAGCATTTTTGCAGTACGCAGCCAATGAGAAGAACAGCTTTGTGTTGAATTATGGTCGCCGCATCCGCCGTCCAAATTACGAAAGCCTGAACCCTTTCATCGAGTTCCTGGACCGCTACACATTTCAACAAGGCAATCCTAACCTGAAGCCGCAGTTCAGCCATAACATTGAACTGACGCATAGCTACAAAGGATTTTTGAACACGACATTGAACTATACGCGGACCAACGACATCATTCAGCAAGTGCTGGAGCAGGAAGAAGCCACCAAAACAACCTTTGTAAAACAAATGAACATTGCCAACCAGCGCCAGTTCGGGCTGTCGGTTAGCGCCAACAAGTCCATTACAAAATGGTGGACGAACAGCATTTACGTGAATGTTTTCAACAATCATTTTGAAGGTGTGGTCAGCAAAGAACCGGTATCGATCAGCGCCACCACCCTGATGCTGAACGGCACACAACAATTCAAATTAAGCAAGTCATTTACGGCAGAAGTAAGCGGATGGTTCAGAACCGCCGGTATTGAAGGTGTGCTTCAGGCAGCCAGTGTTGGTGGACTGAACCTCGGTTTCAGCCAGTCAGTCCTGAAAGACAAAGGCTCCATTCGGTTCAATGTACGGGACATTTTGTACACCCAGCGATTCAATGCAACGGCGAAATATGCAAACGTGGATGCCGTCATCCGGGAAAGAGGTGATTCAAGAGTAGCAACCATTGGCTTTACGTACCGGTTCAGCAAAGGAAAAGTTGGCAATGTAAAACGCAGGGCCAGCAGTGCCAACGACGAGCAAAACAGGGTAGGGCAGTAACCGGCGAAAAGCAAAGGGCTTCTGACCCAGGTCCTTTGCTTTTCCTGTATTAACAATTGATGCTGTTCATACCGGAAATTGACCGCTGATACTTTCGTCACGTTAGGGGCGTATTTCATCACATTTCAATAGCAGTTGCAAACGCTTTTTCGAACTTTTGCACTGCATAAGCAAAACCAACCACCATGAGAAAAACAATTTATCTGACTGCAATCTTCCTCCTCTCCGGGCTTGCCGCCATTGCGCAAACCGGTGGAAAAATTTCCGGTACCGTTAATGATGAAAGCGGGAAGGCACTGGCTGCTGCAACCGTATCGCTTCTGAAAGCAAAAGATTCATCACTGGTAAAAGTTGCTGTCACTGATAAAAGCGGCCACTTTGATTTTATCAACATGAAAGAAGGCCGGTACCTGCTTTCCGTCACTTCTGTCGGGTTCACCAAAAGATTCGGTTCGCCGTTTGATCTGACAACAGCAGATGTAAGTGTACCCTCGTTAACGTTGGCGCAAACAGCAAAAGCCATGAACAACGTGGTGGTAGTAGCACAAAAACCGTTCATTGAAAGCAAGATCGACCGCACCATTGTAAATGTGGAAGCCTCACCCAGCAGCGCTGGCGCCAGTGCCCTGGAAATACTGGAAAAATCTCCCGGCATTTCTGTCAATACAGATGGTATTATTTCGCTGCGGGGCAAGTCTGGTGTGGTAGTGATGCTGGATGGCAAGCTAACTTACCTGTCGGCCGCCGACCTGGCTACTCTGTTGAAAAATATGCCGGCTACGCAGCTTGACCAGATTGAGATCATGACCAATCCATCAAGCAAATACGATGCATCGGGCAATGCCGGTGTTATTAACATCAAAACAAAAAAAGGACGGAGCAACGGGTTTAATGGCAGCATTACGCTGGGCGCCACCACTTCCATTTACCGTTACAACGGCAGTACCTACTTTCTTCCGAAATCGCAGAACAGCTTCAACTTTAATTTAAAGCAGGGTAAGGTTAACTTCTTTGGCAACTATAATCCCAACTACTTCCAGGGACGCAATACAATGATATTCGACCGGAATTTCTCCGAGAATGGAGTGATTACCGGTTCCTCGGACCAGGAAACAAGATTCAAGTTTGCAGCCAATAATCATTCACTGAAACTGGGATTGGATTATGTAGCCGACAAGAAAAATACATTTGGCGTTGTGCTGAGCGGAATGCTTGCTCATGGCAAACCGTCACCTACCACCCGGTCAACCCTCAGGGATGCGGCTGGCAACGTTACATCGGTAATGGTTTCCAACACCAAGAATGACAACTGGTTTCGCAACTTTAGCGGAAACCTGAACTGGAAACATACATTTGACAGTACAGGCAAAGAACTAACAGCGGACTTCGATTATGTACGTTATGCGAACGAAGCAAATTCATTGCTGGCAACAGATTTTTACAACTATGCTGGTGCTAAAATGGGTGACCTGTTGCTGCGTGGAAAGATTCCTTCTGATATTCACATCTATTCCTTAAAAACAGACCTGACAATTCCCTATAAAAATGGCCGGCTGGAAGCTGGTATCAAAAGCAGCTTTGTTTCAAATGACAACCTGGTAGATTACGAGCGGCAGTTGTCCGATAAAACCTGGATGGTGGATAATCGTTCGAACCATTTCATCTACGACGAAAACATCAACGCTGCGTACGTGAATGCCAACAAGCAATTAGGCAAATGGTCGTTGCAGGGCGGACTGCGCATGGAAAATACCAATGCAAAAGGCCAGCAGGTAACCAATGATTCTACGTTTACCCGCAATTTCACCAATCTTTTCCCCAGTGCATTTGTCAGCTACGGAGTTAATAAAAACAACAGCATTACGCTTTCGTATAGCCGCCGTATCAACCGACCCAGCTACAGGGACCTGAATCCGTTTACCTTCTTCCTGGATTCGTTGACCTACCAGGTCGGTAATCCTTACCTGTTGCCGCAGTTTACGCACAACATGGAGTTGAGCTATGCATTCAAGAGCCGTTATATTCTTGGGCTGAACTACAATCACACCAATGATGTGATCTCGCAGATCATGCGGCAGGATAATGCAAAACAGATCACCTTCCTGACTTCTGAAAATGTGGCCAAGTTTCGCAACATTGGCGTGTCGATCACCATCCCGGCTGCTATTACAAAATGGTGGAATACCAATTTCTTTACCAATATTTATAATAACCGGTACGAAGGCATCTATAACAACGAGCCGATTGACATTGCTTATACTTCGTTCAGCGCCAACCTGTCGAACACCTTTACCATCAAGCCAGGCTTTACCACCGAAATCAGCGGCTTTTACCGGCACACAGCCGTAGATCAACTGACCGTGGTAGAACCCTTGTATCAAATGAGCCTGGCTGCTTCGAAGCAGATCATGAAAGGCAAGGGTTCTCTTCGCCTCAACGTTCGCGATCCCTTTGCCTGGCAGCGTTTCAAGGGCAAGAATCAGTATGGAGACATAGACATGCGTTTCCGCAACTTTCCCGACGTAAGGCAGGTAACGGCCACCTTTACCCTTCGCTTCGGTAAATCGACACCGCAGAACCAGCCCCGCCGCCGTAATTCTTCTTCACAGGAAGAGCAAAGCAGGGTAGGGCAGGGGTAAGAGAAGTGAGGTGAAGATCGAGATTAAGGATAAGAAAAGAACGAATTCATATATTTCTAGATTCTCATGTGCATGCCGGCTCCCCTTTCCAGGGGAGCTTTTTTTTGGAATAGAAGGCAGCGCATCGGGGATGAGGATTGTTGTAGCAAAAAACAAAGTTGCTAACAGTTACGGGTTCCATTCACACCAAACCCCAAACACCAGACTTCAAACTTTCTTATCTTCAGCCCGCAAAACTCATTACCAACTATGGCTTCATTTGATATTGTATCCAAAGTGGATATGCAGGCCCTTGACAATGCCGTGAATGTAACCAAAAAAGAAATTACCAATCGCTTTGATTTCAAAAACGCCCATGTGGTGATTGACCTGAATAAAAAGGATTACAAGCTTACGCTGGAAACAGATGACGATATGAAAATGCGGCAACTGATTGATGTGCTGATCAGCCGGGCTCATAAGCAGGGAATCGCCCCTGAAGCGTTTGATACCTCGAAAGAAGGGTACCAGAGTGGTAAAGTCTGGAAAAAAGAAGTGGAAGTGCGTAATGGGCTGAAGCAGGAAGACGCCAAAAAAATTGTAAAGCAGATCAAAGACTCCGGGCTGAAGGTGCAGGCATCTATTATGGATGACCTTGTTCGGGTGACTGGCAAGAAAATCGATGACCTGCAAACCGTTATTCAGGCCTCCAAAGGCTGGGATTTAGGCATTCCGATGCAATACGAGAATATGCGGAGCTGAGTGGATATGCGCATACGAGGATAGGCTAATTTGCGGATGAAGCCATAAGCATTATTGTCTTCGGATCCTCATTTTTTATATTCGCCTATCTGCAAATCCGCCCATTTGCATATCATCTTCACCCTTGCTTAACAAAAAACTTTAAGGAGGATGCTGTTTTTTTGTGCCGGATTCCCTACTTTTGCGCCTTCAATTATAGCACTAACACGACGTTTATAAAAACATTGATATGAAAAAGGGTCTTCATCCGGCAAATTACCGTTATGTGGTTTTCAAAGACATGAGTAACGGTCATAGTTTTTTAAGCCGCTCTACGGCTGCAAGTAAAGAAACCGTTCAATGGGAAGACGGCAACGAATACCCGCTGATCAAGTTGGAGATATCCAACACTTCTCACCCTTTTTTTACCGGTAAAAACATGTTGGTGGATACTGCCGGCCGTATCGACAAGTTCAAGAAGAAATACGCCAAGAAATAAGTTTTCCAGCGTACAGAATATACTGGTCCCGCCTTTTTAAGGCGGGACTTTTTTGTTTGGGAAAAGCTGTTCCAGCGAATGGTTGATGCAAATCATTTTGCCCTAACTTCGGGCAACACTGCAGGGGAACAGGACGCTAGGTGTTTTGCAGAGTGAACACTTACTTTTTCATCAGTGGTGAACTGGCCTCTCTGCGAGAATCTCCTTTTCTTGTTCTTCCGGGTACGTTTATTGGTATTTGTCATTGATCTTTCAACAATCGTCCTATGCGTAAGATTGTTTTTACAGAAGAATTTTGCACCCCGGGAAACCTCTTTCCGTTCACGCTGACCCGGCAGATCCAGGACATCCGGGTGGGTATTTTAACCATCCGGGAAAAATGGGAACATAGCCTTGGCCTTCCCTCTTTTGACAAGTTTGAAGAAGATTACAAGGACCTTGAGCGGTCTGTTCACATCCCGGATATTGTTGGGGACGATCTTGTATACCTGGTACATGGCAATGTGATTCCAACCAAAAAGATCATCAAACAGGTGAAGAAATTGAAAGCGGGTGAGTTTTTATCCGTACCGGAAAAAGAAAGCGTGGTGTACTGCATCTCTAAAAAAGAGGTGCTGGATGAGAACAGGATCAGGGTAGGGCAGCCGGTGGAGGTGGAAGAAGTGGTAAAAGAAATCAATTATCCCTGGAACATTTTTGGCCTGAATGCCTGGGCCATTACGCAGGATTATGAACTGCTGACAGACGGACGAAAGTCGCAAAAGATTTCCGGAACGAACAATGTGAACAACCCATCCAATGTTTTTATTGAAAAAGGCGCAGTGGTAGAGTGCAGTTTTCTGAATGCCCAGGATGGCCCGATTTATATTGGGAAAAACACCCAGGTGATGGAAGGGAGCATGTTGCGTGGACCCGTGGCTGTTTGTGACGGAGCCGTGGTAAAAATGGGAGCAAAGATTTACGGTGGAACAACAATAGGGCCCAAAAGCGTTGTGGCTGGTGAGATCAAGAACTCCGTCATTTTTGGTTATTCCAACAAAGCACATGATGGTTATATGGGCGATAGCGTGATTGGCGAATGGTGTAACTGGGGTGCGGGCACAACCAATTCCAATATGAAAAACAATGCATCCGGCGTGGTGGTGTGGACACCCGGCGGACAGGTAAACGTAGGGTTGAAGTGCGGTGTGCTGATGGGTGATTACTGCCGTACTGCCATTAATACTTCTATCAATACCGGGACTGTGATAGGCGCCTGCGCACATGTATATGGAACCGGCTTAACACCTAAATATATACCTTCTTTTTCCTGGGGCAGCGATGGCCTGCAACGCTACGAATTTGAAAAGGCGCTCACCGACATCAACAACTGGAAAGTTCTGAAAGGAACAGCTCTCACATCTGCCGAGAAAACTATCCTGAAACATATCTTTGACCACTATTGAAGGGTATGCGAATACAGGGATATGCGGATGTAAGAATAAAGCAACCGTATTATGTTTGTTCGATGTTCAGCATTCGCATATCCGCACATCTGCATATTTACAAATCAAATTACCAACATTATGCGTAAACAAATTGCCGCTGCCAACTGGAAAATGAACCTGACACAGGAAAGCGCTCAGTTGTTGCTTGACACAATTTTGAAAGAAGATATCAAACCGGAAGCTAATCAATTGGTTCTTTTCGCAGTGCCTTTCCCTTACCTGGTAATGGCAAAAGACAAGGTACAGAAAGAAGGCTATGCCATTGCCGCCCAAAACTGCAGTAATAAAAAAAGCGGTGCTTACACCGGTGAGGTTTCTGTGGAAATGCTGCGTTCTATTGACATCGACTACTGCATAGTTGGCCACAGTGAGCGGAGAGAATATTTTAGCGAAAGCAACCAGATGTTGAAAGAAAAAGTTGACCTCTGTCTTGAACAAGGCATTATTCCCGTTTTCTGTTGCGGCGAAGCACTGAAAATAAGAGAACAAAACACGCAGAATGATTTTGTGCGGGTGCAACTGGAAGAATCGCTTTTTCATCTTTCTGGTGAGCAAATCAAAAAGGTGGTGATTGCCTATGAACCCATCTGGGCCATTGGTACCGGTAAAACCGCTACAGCCGAACAGGCACAACAAATGCATGAGGCGATTCGTTCTGTACTAGCCGGTAAATGGGGACAGGAAACCGCTGATAGCATTACAATCCTCTACGGGGGAAGCGTAAAGGGCAGCAATGCACAGGAGCTTTTCTCTTCGCCCGATGTGGATGGCGGTTTGGTTGGTGGCGCATCGCTCCAGGCACCGGAGTTTATTCAAATCATCAAAGCCCTGAAGCATTAAACCCATTACGCAATATCAGATTGTGGTTGTTCAGAAAAACCATGTTCTGCTGCAGTTTCTGAAACTGCGGCTGGTGGTGAACGGAATGCATATCTACAATCTTCGCAAAAACAAACCCATCCTGATTACCATGCCCACGAATCCGTCGCGGATTGTGGTAACGGATGGGTTTCATATTACCCGGCCGATGGAACTGCGCTACCGGCAGCAGATCGCTTATTTTGATATTGTCTGTGCCATTAACAACGATGTGCTTGTAGGCGGTGCCATTTTTATGCTGATGTTTTTTGCCATGGGCGCCACTTCAGGTGTGTTTTTATTGCAGCTTTTCAGCATGCTGCCGATTATTACCCTTCTTTTTCTGTATTACATAAAGCGGAAAGAATTTATTCAAATACGGCCGGCCTAAGGACCATGCAGCAAGGTTTTACCGGGCTTGGTGGCAAAGCAAGGTAACAACTAGTGAGATCACTGTAAGAATCATGAACCCGTATCGTTCTTTGAGAGCACTAGATTGGTGCAATGAGGGGCTCAATTTCTTTCCGCAGTAGCGTGACGGAAAAGCGTTGCGAATTTCTAAAAGCTTTTGTAGTAATTTCTTCCCTTTCTCCATGAGACATTTTTGATAAAATCTCACAAAGTCCTGGAAGGGATGGAAATGGAAAGCATTGGTCTTGCAATTCCGGAGCTAAGGGTATGTTTTCAGCAATCAAAATGGGTTTGGCAAACCTTATTGCATCATAAAAGCTTCCAGAACAAATCGTTCTTCCATATTCCTCTGCTTGCTCTCCAGGTTTCTTGCACATTTGCGTCAAAGGCAGAAAAATAAAATCGCAGCTATCAAGTTGGTGCTCGTATTCGACTGGATCGATAAAATCAACATCATAATATCGCAGTTGAACATGTTTTAGAATTAAAGACTCACATTGTCGGATTACGTTTTTTCCGTACGTTCCCACTGCTGTTCCCAAAAGGATTAGTTGGATGTTTTGTTTTTTAAGTTCCAGTAAATTCGCCAGTTCAAAAATCTGTTGATAGTCTCTTCTGTAATGATCGATTGATCCGGGAACAACAATTCTCAATTGTGAATTAGGGTCAGTGGAAAGAGATTTAATTTTATCAGGCTCGAAAACGCCTCCTGGTAGTAAATAAACGTTCTTTTTTATTTTAAAATTTTCAACGATGTAATCTCTTATACTACTTAAAAGTGCTGCATACGAGGATACTGAAATACGCAGGAGCTTTTGTCCTAAAAAACGTAAAATAGATCTTGGTGAGAAAGATATTTTCGGAGAAAAAAAGCTGTTAGCAGCATGAACCGTAAGAATTACATTTACTTTTTTTAAACACAGTGAAGTGACAGCAATAAGGAGGTGGTGATGTGACACTGTATTTAAGAATAGAACAGTAACATTATGTACTGTACAATACCTGTACAGGGCAAGTGCAGTGGTATAATCTGTTTTCGAACGAGTAACCCATGTGAATTTATTGGCATGTTCGCCTAGCATTTGCCGTAAGACCGTTTCGGTGGTTTTATCCGCAAATATGGTAATGGAATTAAATTCCAGGTCTACAATCCGGATGAGTGCATAGGTGGTTTCAAAGTGTTCAGTATCGTATATGACTATTTTCGACATAGAGAAATGTCTTCCGGAGTTTTTTGCCCCAGCATATTAAAACCAAAAGCATTGGATGTTGTCACACTGACTGCCTTGAATTGATGTTTGATAAACCAACTTTCCGCTTCCGCTATCGTATGTTCCCAACGAAATTGCGGTGAAAACCAGTCTAAGATATCGATCATCATTTCTCTTATATTCTGCTTATTTCCTTTTGCACGCTTGAACAAATAACTGATGGGAAGGAGTGTCACACCATATAAATAGTATTGAAATGTTAAGGGCAGTTTGGAGGAAAAAACGCGTATACTATTGATCATATTATGAACGAAATCTTTCCTTGGATGATATAACCAAACGCTTAATTTTCCCGTGTGCTTAACACAGGGTACCATACAAGAAAATGATAATTCAGTGTTATTCGAATGGTGCAGTACACCGCTGCATTGAACGATGTCAAATGAGTGAAAGGGGACGGGCGGATTCTGAAAATCTCCTTGTAAAAACAAAACATTGGGGGATTGGTTTCGTTCAAATGCTTTTTCAACGCTCAAACTTAAATCCATTGCAATGACGAATGCGCTTTGCTCCGCAAGCAGCATATCCAGCAGACCGTTGCCACATCCTGCATCCAGTATAGTTTTGCCTACTATGCTCTGGCTTGTTTCGGCTGTTTCTTTATAAAACCGTTCCAGCATGGCAGCAGGGTCGGCATCCCATGTTTTATCTTCTGCATAATCAAACAGACCCCATTCCTGGCTAAAGCTCTGTTTTGTACGTTGGTTCTTTTTTAAAGCATAGCGGATCAATCCACCATAGTTTTCTATCAGGAAAGCTCTCTTTTCCTGGTACTCCGGAAAATTTTGAATCAAAAAATTTTCATAGTCAAGAAAAGCTTCAACCAGCAGGCGGGGTACTCCATTGATGACCGGATAAAACCAGCCATTGGGGGAATGCAGAATGCCATCTGAAATGATTAGGACTTCTTCGGTGTTAAATTTTTTGCGTTTTGTGTTGATGGTTTGCAGCTTTAGTTCTTTCCTTGATACTGGACATCGCAAAAATTGTAAATGGCTTTCTTTCATTTAACGTATTGTCTTTCGGCTATTGGATATTAGCAAGTTGCAAATATCCGCATCAAATATATATGTTTGTACTTTCAGTGAATAGCTGTTCTTCAATTAGCAGGTGAGCTTAAAAAAAAATTTACTATATAGTTTTATTCTTTCGATAAGCCAGGTTGCCTTTCCACTTCTTTCCATCCCTTATATTTCAAGGATTTTGAGTCCGGAAGGCATTGGCAGGGTAGGTTTTATTGATTCACTGACCTATTACTTTATTGTGATTGCAGAATTTGGTATTGTAACCTACGGTATCCGTGAAGTAACCCGGAAGAGTGGTGACGCCAGAGGACTGCAAAAGCTGGTATCAGAGCTTTTGTCACTACATGTATTCACCTCAGTCATCAGCATCTGTATTTATCTTTTATGCTTATTTGTTTTTTACCGACAGGTTGAGGATATACGGTTGATTTTTTTTTCCTTATCCTTCCTGCTTGTCAACGCATTTTATTGTGAGTGGTATTTCTGGGGAACGGAAAAGTTCCAATACATCACCATTCGTTCACTTATTACGAGGATTTTAGGACTGGTTTCAATTTTTTTAATAGTAAACGATTCGGGTGACTATATTATTTATTATGCCATTATCACCGGAACAGCAGCAATAAATCTTCTTTGGAACTTTTTCAGGTTATCGAAAGAAGTAGGGTTGAGTCTGCGCAATCTGCAATGGCAAAAGCATTTTTCGGCTGTTTCAGTTACGTACAGGATAAGTCTTGTTTACAGTGTAGTGATTATGCTTGACAATGTATTCCTGCAATTGCTAAGTACCAGCGTTGCCGTGGCTTATTACATGTTTGCCGCCAAAATAGTTCGCATTGCCGGCGCACTGGTAACAGACACTCTGTTGGTAATGTATCCCCGCACGGTTTATCAGGCCCACAAAAATGAAATGGAAGCTTTGCGGGCAACGGTTCAGCATTCAGCACAGATAATTGTGCTGACAACCATTCCAATGGCTGTCGGCATGTTTCTCCTTTCAGAAAAACTTACGCAGGTGTATTTTGGGCCAAATTTTTTGCCCCTGGCCGACAACCTCAAAATATTAAGTTTTTATCCTTTTCTAAAGGCATTCGGATTATTTTTAAACAAGCAGCTACTAATGCCCTTTGATAAAGAAAAGCTCGTACTTCGCAGCCTCACAGTAGGGATGTTTGTTTTTGTGCTATCTACTATTCCGCTGTCGTATTATTTTGCTGATAAAGGCATGTGTCTTTCAATTATGCTTTCAGAACTAACCGTTGTTATTATGAACGTTGTCTATGTTAGGGAAAGCGGGATTGGCATTCCAAAGAATGTATTTCTTAGTGTTCTGCACGCCTTTTTGGGTGCTCTGTTCTTTTTTCCTGTTGTTTATTTTACCGAATTGCTGAGTCCTAACGCATGGGTTCAATTGATTATAGCCATTTTCCTCTGCGTGGTGCTTTATTTTTTCTTCCTGGTTTTAATCGGAAACTCCCTGGCGCTTCAGGTCTTTAATTTATTACGTCAAAATTTATTCAAAAAGCGATTGTACCGTGAGGGATAAGAAAGCCAGAAAGTTTTTTATTCAGGAGCACCTGCTACGTGGGCAGCTTTTCCATGGAGGAATTGGTAATGTACAAATCGAAGAAATCTTGCTAAAGGCTGGTTATCTGCCCATCCATTTCCCCTCCGAATTTGATTTTTCCTGGAAAGCCAAAATGAGAAGGACTTTCTATTTGTTTAAAATTCTTTTTTTACTGCCTGGAGATTCTACAATTGTATTTCAATGGCCATTGCATGCCCGGCTTCAGGTTTGGTTAGTAAAACTATTGAAACAATTGCGGCCCTCAATGCATTTAATTTGTTTCCTGACAGATATTAATGGCCTACGTGACAATGATTCTCAATTGCTGCAAAAAGAAGTCAAGTTTTTCAAAAAGGCAGACTCTTTTATTGTTCATAATTTGAAAATGCAAGAATGGCTTTTAAGATATCATCCTGAAGCAAAAGTTGCAATATTAGAATTCTTTGATTTTTTAGCTGACTACAATTTGGGATATAGAAAGAAGGAATTGTCTGTGTCATATGCTGGTAATTTAGATAAAGCAAGATTTGTATGTCAACTCGAGTCTTTGCCACAAATAAAATTTTATTTATATGGCCTTCCTGCTATTTCTGATAATTTCAAAATTGGAAATGTAGAATATCTGGGAAGTGTTGAGCCCAAACTATTACCACAATTTATCAAAGGGGCATTTGGTCTCGTTTGGGACGGAGATAGTTTAATTGATTTACAAGGTGCATATGGTGAGTACATGCGAATAAACAGTCCGCATAAAGTTTCCCTTTATGTACTAGCTGGCTTGCCAATTATTGCACCCCATGATGCAGGTGTTTCATCATTGATTACCCAATATAATATTGGTTTTACTGTAGCTTCCATGTTGGAAATTAAGGAGGCGATTGACACAATCAGCGATGAACAATACCAGAAGATGCGAACAAATTGTTTGACATTGGCTTCAATTATTTCAAAAGGGGGCTGTCTTTTAAATGCCTTGGCGCAACTAGAAATTATGCGTTCATCCGGACAATCAGTTCGAAATGATGCTGGTTAAAATACGCTACATAATTAAGCAGATCCGTATGGGATATAAATTTTTCAAACAACAGTTTTTCATCTACAGCCATATTGAATTGAGCCTTGGCGTCGAGATGTAAGAACAGTTGTATGTTCTGTTGCAATTCATCGCTAAAATCCGGCAGCAAACACTCGATACTGAGAAAAGGAACAGGTTTCGATAATCCTTTTAAAACTTCCAATTCATAACCTTCCACATCGATTTTTATAAAATAGGGATGTCCATATTTGCTTATTAAGTTGTCCAGGGTAGTAGTAGTCACGGGAACTGTTTTTTGAAACCGTATTTTTTCATTCCATTTTTGAAGGTTATCGCTTTCCGTTATTTCCTTAAATTTTGGATTCAACGTATTAAAGGCGGACGCATCATGGTGAAGAAACATGGTCCCGGTGCCTTGTTCAGCACCAAGGGCTACATTCTCCAGAAAAACTCTGTTGCGTTGATGGCGAAAACGGGTTTTTAAAACGTCAAAATTGGTGACATCCGGTTCGCAACAAACAACTTTATCAGCAATGTGAAGGAATGCAGCGGTTTTGTGCCCGTCATAGCCTCCGATATCAAAAATGAGATTTGTGGCGGGTAGAAAAGAATGATAAAAACTGATCTCTCTTCTTTCCCGTTTCCTTTCTCCCGGTTTGAAGATGGTTTTATACAAATGAAATACCGGGCTGTATTTTATGCGGGTATACAGATGTTTTTCCTGAAGAAACCTTTTGATTCGTTGTTTCATTACTGGTGATTGAGTTATTTTGCCGTTTCCTGATCATTTCACCCAGGATTGTGAAGATGCTATGCATAAAATTAATTGGAAGGCAGATTACACCTTGTTTCTTTATTTAATCCTACTGCCAATTTATTTTTTGCTACATGGATACAATGCTTTTTTTGGCCTATTGTCTTTTAATATCCTTTTGTCACTGTTTCTTTCGTATTTAACCATTGCAACGATTCTATTCTTAGGAACAACACTTTTGTTTCGCAATATGCAAAAGGCGTTTCTTTTTAGCCTTTTTCTCTTGTTTGTTTTTTTCTTTTTTGGCGCTATCCACGACGGATTGAAAGCGTTGTTAAACAACAGCCGATTAACATCCTATTCTTTTTTGCTTCCTTGCCTGTTGATTTTGTCTGGTGTAGTATTTTATTATATAAAAAAACAACGAAACGGTAGCCGCAGTTTCCTGCGATTTGTCAAATGGCTTTTGTCGTTTTTTGTTGTTTGGGAAGTTGTTTTATTGCTGCATGCTTCAATTTCCGGAAAAGATGCCTTGAATAATCTGGCCTTACCAGCATCCATAAACACTACCGGTACAAGGTATTCTAAGCCTGATATTTTTTTTATTGTTTTTGACGAGTATCCAAGTTCGAAAAGTCTGCAAACGCATTTCAACTATAATAATGAGTCTTTGGATACGCTGTTGCAAGCAGCTGACTTTTTCACTTCTTATGAATCCAAAAGCAATTACAATTTTACTTCTTATTCCCTGGCTTCTACACTGAATTTTAATTATCTGCGTGTAGCAAATAATACAGTATTGCACGAAAAACAGCTTTTGCAGTCTGTTGAAACTGTAAAAAGAAATGGTCTTACACGTTTCTTGGAAAGTATGGGATACGATATCATAAATTTCGGAACCTATGAACTTGAGCAGGACCCTGTGAAAACAACCGCTTATTTTGACGATTCATACATTAAGCTAGTAATTGATGGTCAAACTATGTGGTCCCGGGTAAAGAAAGATATCTGGTGGAACTTTACGATGAAAAAATTAGTGCCAGGCGAAATTCGAGTCCCCGATTCGTTCAGGGAGCAAAAGCACATGGAGATACACCGTAATCAATACAACTTTCAACATACTGTCGGACAGATTACCGTTGAAACTGACAAGCCCAAGTTTGTTTTTACACATTTGCTTCTTCCGCATGCTCCCTACTATGTAAACGCAAAAGGAGAGCCGAAAGCTGATTCCATTTTTATCAAGAAACAATTTAATGATGAAGAGGCCTTTCTTGACCAGGTACAGTATGCCAATTTGCTTATAAAGACATTGGTGGAGGAAATCAAATCCAAAAAAACGGTTCGTCCAAGGGTATATATCATAGAAAGTGATCATGGATACAGGTATTTTAAGCAAGAAAAGGATGGTGAACGTGCTTTCATGAATTTGAACGCTATATTTTTTCAGACCGAGACTATTCTCAGCTTTACGATGGAATAAGCCCCGTGAACACATTCCGGGTTGTTCTGAATAAATATTTTGGAGCAGGGTTACCATTATTGAGAGATAGTTCAGTTTACATTATTGATCCGCGTTGAGCACTTTCTGCGAAAAAAGGGTTAAGAATATGGTTCAAAATGCCCTTGTTTGCCTCTGGAATATTATTTTTTCCTAGCGAACCATTATCTTTGCGCCTCTTCCGTAAAAAGAAGAGCCATTGTTCCGAAAAGGCTCCCTAAGTTTCTCCCGGTGGAGAACGCCTCAAGGACAGAACAGAAAAGCATTCAAAAATGCCAAAGGTAAAAACAAACTCCAGCGCCAAAAAAAGATTTAAAGTAACGGCCACTGGAAAAATCACACACCAAAAGTCTTTCAAGCGTCACATCCTGACCAAAAAATCAAAAAAGCGGAAACGTGCATTGGCAAAAGATGGCGTGGTAGCAAAAGCCAACCTGGATTTTGTACGTCGCCTGTTAGCCCTGAAGTAAGCTGCTGGCTTTAGGCCGCTCCTGACGTTGAACTTTATACAACAAACTTTAAACTTATTCAAATATGCCTCGTTCCGTTAACGCTGTTGCTTCAAGAGCACGCAGAAAAAGAATTTTAAAACAAGCCAAAGGTTTTTACGGCAAACGTAAAAACGTCTACACTGTTGCCAAAAACGTTGTAGAAAAAGGGATGACCTATAGCTATGTAGGTCGCAAACTAAAGAAAAGAGAATACCGTCGCCTGTGGATTGCCCGTATCAACGCGGCTGTTCGTGAAGAAGGGCTGACCTACTCTCAATTCATCAATGCGCTGAACCAAAAAGGTATCACGCTTGACCGTAAAGTACTGGCAGACCTGGCTATGAATAACGCCGAAAGCTTCAGGGCACTGGTTGCCCAGGTGAAGTAAGCCTGCGTTATACACATTGTTGAAAGCTGCTTCAAAAACGAAGCGGCTTTCTTTTTGCATATATATTACTTTTGTGAAAATCTTTACAACACACTGAACAATCCTTTAAACTGTCAATGAACAATACCTACATTGATCTCGTTCAGCAGACCTTCAATTTTCCGCAACCTGGACTGGACGTAAAAGATGGTTACCTACAATTTAACGGCCTGGATCTAAAAGCTCTGATCGCAAAATATGGCACCCCGCTAAAGGTCTCCTACCTGCCCAAAATCGGCAGCCAGATCAATAGGGCAAAGGATATGTTTGCAAAGGCTTTTAAAAAACATAAGTATGAAGGGGAATACTATTACTGTTATTGTACCAAAAGCTCCCATTTCAGCTTTGTGGTGGAAGAGGCCCTGAAGCACGGCATCCACCTGGAGACGTCGTATGCCTACGATATAGAGATCATCAAAAAGCTCTATGAAAAAAAGAAGATCACAAAGGATATTTTCGTAATCTGTAACGGCTTCAAGCAAAAAGGCTACACCCGGCGGATAGCGCAGCTGCTCAATGGTGGCTTTAAGAATGTGATTCCCATCCTCGATAATAAAGAGGAGTTGCAGGCCTACCGGCGTTCCGTGAAGGTTCCCTTCAAGATGGGAATCCGCGTTGCTGCCGAAGAAGAGCCAACCTTTCCGTTTTATACCTCACGTCTTGGCATCCGTGCAAAAGACATTTTGGAGTTTTATGTGGATAATATAGAAGGGTACGAAGACAAGTTTCAGCTGAAAATGCTTCACATCTTCCTCAACAAAGGTATCAAAGACGATATTTATTATTGGTCGGAACTGAACAAGATTATTAACCTCTATTGCCAACTCCGCAAAATTTGTCCTGAACTGGACTCACTGAACATTGGTGGTGGTTTCCCCATTAAGCATTCCCTTGGCTTTGAGTATGATTACCAGTTTATGATCGACGAGATTGTGAGCAACATCAAGGCGGCCTGTAAACGCACCAAAGTACCCATGCCTAATATTTATACAGAATTTGGCAGCTATACCGTGGGTGAAAGCATGGCGCATATCTACAGTGTAATTGGTGAAAAGGTGCAGAACGACCGAGAGAACTGGTATATGATCGATTCATCCTTTATCACCACGCTGCCCGATACCTGGGGAATTGGGGAGAAGTTCCTGATGCTGCCCATCAACAAATGGGAAAATGAATACCAAAGGGTGGTCCTCGGCGGTATTACCTGCGACAGCCACGATTACTACGACTCCGAAGAACACATCAACGAGGTTTTCCTGCCCAAGATCAATGGGGGGGACGAACCGCTTTACGTAGGCTTTTTTCACACCGGAGCCTACCAGGACCAGATCAGTGGCTATGGCGGTATCAAGCACTGTTTGATACCTTCGCCAAAACATATTATCATTGAATATGATAAAAATGGCAAGCTGGAAGATTGGGTGTACGCCAAAGAGCAATCGGCGCAGAGTATGCTAAAGATTCTGGGTTATATCAAATAGCCTTTTTGCCTTGCAAGTCTAAAGAGTAATAAATAAAATCCGGCCGTATAAAGGCGTGTTAGATGGGTAAAATAAGATGTTGTTTGCCGGGGCAGCGGAATACGTAAATCCTGTTCTTTGAAAACCAGCAACAGTACCAAACGCAAATGCTAAATCTTACCACATGAATATTGCATTTTCACTTCACCCAAAGCCGGTTACCACCTTCTTACTGAAGGTCATTGGTTTTTTAGCATTGGCCGGGTTGGTGAGCTGTTACCTCCTGAATGTAGCAGGTTTGCCAAGTGTTTTTGGTTTGGTGCCTTTATTCGACCTGAATGAAGAGTTTAATATTCCATCATTTTACTCTGGTTTTGCCATTTGGTTCAGCGCTTTTTTGCTGCGGTCAATCTATCTGTTTGAGAAAAAGAACCACGGGCAGAGTCCGCATTATTGGAAGGCGCTTTTTTTCGTTTTCCTGTTTTTAGGGTTAGATGAGATTTTTATCATTCATGAAAAATTTGCCCGGATAGAGCCTTATTTACGGGACGTGATTCATATTCATAATGCAAATAGGTACTGGGTTATTCCTTATGGCGTTTTTACGCTGGTCGCAGGACTTTATTTTCTACCCTTTTACCTGCGGCTGCAAAAGGCTACCCGCCTGCGTTTTACGGTTGCGGGCCTTGTATATGTTTCGGCGGCTTTTGGCCTGGAAATCATCAGCAGCATGGTCGCGTCTATTGTTGATCTATCCTACTTGGCTATTGATTTATTTGAGGCGGCAGAAGAAATTATCGAAATGCTGGGTATTGCCCTGTTTATTCGTGCCTTGCTTTACTATTTTTTGGAAAAAGGAATTACCCCTTCGGTCTCATTGAAGGTTCAAATGGAGTCGCGTAAGCAGGATGATGCCAAAGTGCAGATAAAAGAAAAGCCCAGGACCCTTGCATCGGAACCGCAATAGATGTATTGAAAGAATCTGAGATACTAATGAAACCTCTACAAATAAAAAATCCCGCCTTAGGCGGGATTGTCATATTAGTTACCCAGAACTCTTTTCCGGGTATCTTGTTTACTCCGGTTCAGTTCTTCGCGGGAAGGACGTTGCTGTTGTGGTTGTTGTACCACAGTGCCTCGGCCATAATAACCGCGATTACCACGATAATATCGGCCAGGATAGGCTCCGTAATAACCTGCACCTAAGCGTGAGCCATAAGTTACATCATAATAGCGGCCGGTATAAGGGTCTCGTTCCAGCACCACGGTGCCATAAAAAGGATCCTCAACATATACACGGTTGCCCAAGCGTTGAGATCTGAAGTCATCTGCAGAACCATCGCCGGCAGCACCCATGGTTGCACAGCTTGCCATCACAATCACCACACTCAACAATCCCAATAAAAGTTTGATGTTTTTCATGAATGGTTGTTTTCATAGTTAACGACAAAAATGCAGCCAATCGTATCCGGAAAGCTGTTTTTGAGCCGGATTAAATTAATATTAACAAGCTGTAAAAGAATACGTTAGGGAGAAGTGAAGACCTTGTGAAAGGGCCTGCCATTTAGCCGTTCAAACGGTACTTTTTATTCACTTTCGGACTGTTGAAATAGCGGTTTAGTTCTTCTTCTGACATGTCATTTGTAAACTCCAGCGGCACGTCAATCAATTGGATCTGTACTTGTTTCAACTCATCCTTCAGTTTGTTGATCTTCCGCGTAATTTCCGGGTCTTTTTCGCCAAGAATCTGGTTATCCTGCCGCATGTATTCCAACCGTTTAATAGATGTTCGGATGGCAGAAGCCTGGTTCTGGTCGATGGGCTTGTTGGGCACTGACGCTTCTTTGATAGGAACCATAGCGAGGCCTACACTAGGCAAGATTTTTCCGGTTCGCTGATCAGTGGCATTCCCTGAGGTTGAAAGAATCGTTCCTGTAAGTGAAGTTGAAGCGGAGGTGAGGTCAAATACGACCCGGGTGTTCTTTGTCTTTTTCAGCTTTCTGTCCAATTGTAGAAAGGTATATTTCAGTTGCAGTACATAGCGGTCCAGGTTTTTTACCACTTGGTTGTATTCCTCTCTCGCCAGAGTCTGGTTTAAAGCGTCCCGTACAATAATTTTTACGTGCGTGGTATCTTTTACACCCATTTTGGTGCTACCGATAAAGCTAAAAATTACCGGTTTTACTTTTCCAGAGTCAGATTCCTTTGCAAAATCATATCCTGGTGTCCAGGAGAAATCATCGCCACATTTCTGGACTACCTTATAATTGGCGATAGGAATGGACGACGTCATCAGTATACTTTCAATCGGAAAACTTCCCGTTTCACAAAGAACTTTAAAACTGATATTTTCTGATTCTTCAATCCAGATAGTACCACTTACCGTTGGTTTTACTTTCGAAGGAATAATTTCTGTATTAAAAAATACAATGTTAAAACTGGTGTCCTTTTTATCTTCCGGGTCATACAGGTTCTGAACACCTAATGCAACCTTATAGGTGACATCATATTTCAACCGGCCCGAAAGAAAATAAGCCTTTTCCGCTTTGAAAGAAATCAGGCCATTGTCCTTTCCAATCTTCAGTCCAACAGGAGCGTTTTTAAGGTACCAGAAATAGTTATCCGGGTTTTTATTGATCTGTAACTGGTACTGTAACGATGAATCAACATGTAATGTAAAGAAAGGATTGAGGTTAGTAATGCGCAGCGTTGTATCCGTAAATACAGGAATAACCGGTGCCGGCAAGGCCGTGTCCTGATAAGAGGGCAGCGTATCATTCTGCGCTTTGAGAGAAATGTTTATGGCAAGTAAAAAAAGGAAGCATAGCTGGGTTCTTATCTTATTGGACTTCATCGTGGCTGCAAAATAAACAAATAAAAAAATGCCCCCGAACAAGTCTGCTGTCAAAACGGGACAAGATTACAGGTTCGTAAACGCAGAAGTAGCCTTTAAAATGTTTAAAGAAGTTATAAAAAAACAGACCCCCGTGGAAACGGGGGTCGATAAACCAAAACCAACTGCTTATGAGAAAATCGTTCGAAATATTTTTATTGAATTGTAATCTGTTTTGTTGCTGGTTTGACTTCTTCCTTCTTTGGTAAGTTTAATGTCAAAACACCATTAACATATTGTGCAGAAATCGCGTCTGCATTGATCTTTTCATCTACTGTAAACGAACGTTTGAAAGAGCTCTGTTTGTATTCCCGGCGTACAAACTTTTCATTTTGGTTCACAGTTTCTTCTTTCTTCTCAACAGAAACAGTGAGCAAATTGTTTTCAAGGCTAATCTTAAAATCTTCTTTATTCCAACCCGGTGCTACCACTTCCAATCTGTATTCATTTTCAGTCTCGCGAATGTTCACCGGAACGCTTCTCTGCTGCTCTCTGTAAAAAGACGACGTGGGCGGAAAAAGGTCGCTTAGCAAATTGTTAAAAGCCGGATTGCCGTTTAATCTGTTGTTATACCGTACAACTGTCATGGTAACTATTTTTAAGTGTTTATAATTGTTTGATTACACTGGTTATTTTCAAACTGTGTACCGGATGAATTTTCATACGGTTTTGCTGACAGAAGTGCATAAAATGATAAAATAATCCTGCCATATTATGCAAAATGTTATTCCTTTCAGGCAATGATTGCAGTTTCGTAGTTTTGCAAAAAATTTTTAGATATGTATCCAATACAAATAGTACAACCCATGAAAGAAGAGTTGACAGAGAATGGGTTTAAAGAATTGTTGCAACCGGAAGATGTAGAAGCGCAGTTAAAGGAAAAAGGAACCACACTGGTAATGATTAATTCCGTTTGCGGCTGCTCGGCTGGTACGGCACGTCCAGGGGTGTTGATGGCTGTAGCTAACGCAGAAAAAAAGCCTGATCACCTGACCACCACATTCGCAGGTTATGATATTGATGCAGTGCAAACCCTGCGTCAGCACCTGATGCCTTACCCGCCTTCTTCTCCTGCCATTGCGCTTTTCAAGGATGGCGAACTGGTACATTTTATCGAGCGTCATCAGATTGAAGGTCGTTCGGCACAAATGATTGCCCACAACCTGCTGGCAGCATTCAATGAATATTGCAACTAAGGCAACCAATTTTTAGTTTGAAGTTTGGAGTTCGGGTTTAGTATTCCTCGAACTTCGAACTTCAACTTTTTTAAACTGTCTGCATGTATCCTAACCTCTACTACGTTTTCAGAGATTTGTTTGGTGTTGAGATTGGCTTTCTTCGTTTTATTAATTCATTTGGTTTTTTTGTTGCCATAGCCTTCCTGGTGGCAGCCGCACTTTTGGCGAAAGAACTTCGCCGCAAAAGCAAAGAGGGGCTCTTTCAGCCCACCGAACGGAAACTGGTGGTTGGCGGCCCGGCAACCACAGGTGAGCTTGTTACGAATTTCCTGCTTGGTTTTTTGTTCGGGTACAAGATTCTCGCCCTTTTTATTTTGGGTACCGAAACGGTTCAGGATCCGCAGTCTTACATTTTCTCCGGGAAGGGAAGTTTGTGGCTTGGATTGCTGACAGGTGGCCTGTTTGTATGGATGAAGTGGCGTGAACGCCGCAAGCAGCAACTTAAAACGCCTGAAGAGCGGGTGGTGCGCATCTGGCCGCATGACAGGGTAGGAGATATCACGGTTATTGCATTGATTGTTGGACTGCTGGGCGCCAAATTGTTTGATATTTTTGAGAACTGGAGCGATTTCCTCAACCACCCAGCAGATTATATTTTTTCCGGCGGTGGCTTAACCTTTTACGGAGGGTTGATTTGCGCAGCAGCGGCCATAATCTATTATGCGAAAAAGAACAAGTTCAGTGTGAGGCACCTGGCCGATTCGGTTGCGCCTTCGCTGATGATCGCCTATGCAATTGGCCGCATCGGCTGCCAGGTGGCCGGCGATGGCGACTGGGGTATCTATAACAGTGCATTCAAAGTGGATGCAGCCAATGAGATTGTAGCGGCCCAGCCCAATGAATTTCGGGACACGGTGCAGGCAAATGCAGCCCACTTTACCCGGTATTACGGTAGTCTTGATTCCATTCCGCATACCAGCTTCCCTAAACCCAGAGCGTTAAGCTTCCTGCCGAACTGGATGTTTGCCTACCAGTTTCCGCATAACGTGAACCGGATGGGTGTTCCCATTGCCGGTTGCAACGACATGTATTGCAACCAATTAGCGGTACCGGTATTTCCAACAGCCTTTTACGAGGTTATTTTCTGTACGATCCTGTTTTTTATTCTCTGGGGATTGCGCAAGCGGCTGAAGCCTTACGGGGCTGTGTTTGCCCTTTACCTGATCCTGAATGGCATGGAACGGTTCCTGATTGAAAAAATACGGGTGAACAACAAGATGGATTTTCTTGGATTTCAGCCCACACAGGCCGAAGTTATTTCATTTGGGTTGATGCTGGCAGGTGCCATCCTATGGATTTTTCTTTGGCAAAAGAATCAGGCCAACCCCAAAAAGGTGTGAATAACTCCAAGGCCATTCTCATAAATCTATTGTCCTAAGTCAAGCCTGACAAGGTTTCCGCTTCAGAAGAGTGTAGTACAATATTTGTAGAAAAGAAATGTCGCGTATGGCTATGAGAATTGCCGTTCGCACTGTACTTTTGCCGATAGTCTTGGGCGGTATTAACCTTTTCATTGCAACTATCTGTATCTGTACATTGTCATTTATTCATTCATCTTTATAACTCAAGGAATTAATTTATGAGGCAGCTAAAAATTGCTACCCAGATTACCAACAGGGATTCGCAGGCGGTAGAAAAATATCTTCAGGAGATTTCCAAGATCCCCATGATCACTCCCGAAGAGGAAACTACCCTGGCCCAGCGGATCAAAATGGGCGATCAGCGGGCACTGGATAAACTGGTTCAGGCCAACCTTCGCTTTGTGGTATCGGTAGCGAAACAATATCAACACCAGGGTTTGTCGCTGAGCGATCTGATTAACGAGGGGAACCTGGGTTTGATTAAAGCCGCCCAGCGTTTTGATGAAACCAAAGGTTTTAAATTCATCTCTTACGCTGTGTGGTGGATCCGTCAGTCTATTTTACAAGCATTGGCAGAACAGGGCCGTTTGGTTCGTTTGCCCCAGAATAAGATTGGTACCTACAACAAAGCCAACAAGGCATACATGGCATTTGAGCAGGAGCATGAAAGGGAGCCGTCAACTGAGGAACTGGCTGACATCCTTGAAATGAGCGAAACCGAGATCAACAATATCTTCCAAAGCAACACCCGTCACACCTCGCTTGATGCTCCTGTGCACGAAGCGGAAGACGTGGCTATGGGTGACCTGTTGGAAGGAAGCGACGATACTGACGACGATGTGATGAAAGATTCGCTGCGCAACGAAATTCGCCGTGTGCTGAAATCATTGTCTCCCCGCGAAGCCGAGATCGTAAATGCATATTTCGGACTAGATGGAGAGAACGGTACTACCATTGAACAGATCGGACAGAAGTACGATCTGACCAAGGAACGCATTCGCCAGATCAAGGAAAGAGCCATCAAGCGGTTGCAGAAAGCCCGCTACAGCAGTGCCTTGAAAGCGTATTTAGGATAATTCTTCTGCAGGAGCGGAAAATTAAAATAGCAAATTGATGGGTTTTAAACAGCCTTTGTCATTTTTGACAGGGGCTGTTTCTTTTTTCCCTAGTCCTTTAAAAATTGCTGTAACATTTCTTCCCGCTTTTGCTGCTCTGAAAGCTTCCGGTATTGAAAACCGAAGAGGCCGGTAATAACCAGCGCTGCCAGCAAACTAATACCGCTCTCTGAAACTGTAAGCCTGTCTATGATTTCTATAAAGTACATAACAATAGGATTATACTTTATCAGAACAAAAGCTTTGCCAGCATAAGTTACGGCGTTTTGATAGGAGGAAGGGCAGAACTTTCGCACGTTTGTGCATTTCGATGCAAACCTCCTTTTCAGTTTTAGAAGAAAACTAATCGGTAAAAAAGCCGGAAAAGCGTTTGGCGAAACAGCCTATCTTCGCACCCACTATGACACAAGAGCAAATTAAAGATATGAGGGACCGTGTGCTTGTCCTGAGGAGGTTTCTTTGACGTCGAGAACCGAGAACAAAAAATAGCACAGGATAAACAACTTTCTCTTTCTCCCGGTTTTTGGGACGATAATCAGCGGGCTACCGCCATCCTGAAAGATATCAAGCTGAACGAATTTTGGGTCAACCTGTACGATGAGGTAAACACTTCCGTCGAAGACTTTGCCGTGCTTTTCGAATTCTGGAAAGAAGGTGAGGGCTCGGAAGAAGATGTAAAAGCCGCTTACGATAAAGCAATCGCTGCCATTGAAGAAGCGGAATTTAAAAGTACGCTTAATCAACCCGAAGACGAACTGCCCGCCGTGCTGCAGATCAACTCCGGCGCCGGTGGAACCGAAAGCCAGGACTGGTCGGAAATGCTGGCCCGCATGTACCGCATGTACGGCGAAAAGCAGGGGTGGTCCGTCACCGTGCTGGATTGGGTGGATGGCGACGGCGCTGGTATCAAGACCTGTACGTTTCAGTTTGATGGCCCCTTTGCTTATGGCTTCCTGAAAGCGGAAAGCGGTGTTCACCGGCTGGTTCGTATCTCACCATTTGACAGCAATGCCCGCAGACACACATCATTCGCATCTGTATTTGTATACCCGCTGGTAGATGATTCTATCAATATTGAGATCAAGGACAGCGATGTGAAAATGGAAACCGCCCGAAGTGGTGGCGCCGGCGGCCAGAATGTAAACAAGGTGGAAACAAAGGTATTCCTGACGCACATCCCAACCGGCATTGTGGTGGTTTGCCAGACCGAACGTTCGCAAATCGGTAACCGTGAAAAAGCTATGCAGATGCTGAAGAGCCGCCTGTATGAAGAAGAACTTCGCAAGCGGGAAGAACTGAAGAATGCGGCCAATGCCAGTAAGAAAAAGATCGAGTGGGGCTCGCAGATCCGGAGTTATGTTTTCCATCCGTACAAAATGATTAAAGACCACCGAACTGATTACGAAGTGGGCAACGTAGGGCCTGTGATGGATGGCGACCTGGATGGGTTTATCAAGGCCTATCTGATGTCAGAGAAAGAGGCAGAGGCCTAGCAAATGGCAATAAATACACTGTATCTTTTCTGATCATAGAAAAAGCTGCTTTATGAAAGTAAGAGGCATCAAAGGTTTGACGGTAGCACAGGTGCAGAATGAAATTGCCCGGGGAGGCAGATTTGTTCAATATACCTGGTGTGTATCGCTACTGGTAGTAACGTTTCGCTACCCGTCAGCTGTTTATTTTATCCGCAGGGATGAAAATGCCTTTGTGAAAGGACTGCCTTTTACAATCATTACGCTGCTGTTGGGATGGTGGGGCATACCCTACGGTGTGTTTTACACCCTGAGGGCTATTTATACCAATATCGAAGGCAAATGTGTGACAGAACCAGTAATGAAACATTTGTATCGCCAGACCGGCGGACACGTGTTTGAATTTGAGGCAACGAGGAAAGTTGCTTTCGCATAATCATTCATATTTGAAAACAGTATACAATGAATTTTGGCTATTTCTCATATCCTCTTCCGGCAAATGAACCGGTGCTTGGCTATGCACCCGGTACGTCTGAAAGAGCGGCATTGAAAAAAACGTTAGCGCAATTAAAAAAAGAGCAGATTGATGTACCAATGTACATCGGCGGTGAAGAAGTGCGTACGGGCAAACTGGAAGCAATTCGTCCACCACATGAAATTGCCCATACGTTGGGACATTATCATGTAGGAGATGAAAGCCACGTTAAACAGGCTATTGATGCGGCACTTGCAGCAAAAGAAGCCTGGGCCAACATGACCTGGGAAGACCGGGCCGGAATTTTCCTGCGTGCCGCTGAATTGATTTCTACCAAGTACCGTTATCACATGAACGGTACCACCATGCTGGGGCAAAGCAAGAATGCCTTCCAGGCGGAAATTGACAGCGCCTGTGAACTGATCGATTTCCTGCGTTTCAATGTTCACTTCCTGAGCGAGATTTATAAACAACAACCTATCAGTGGTCCGGGTATGCACAACCGTGTGGAGTACCGTCCGCTGGAAGGGTTTGTACTGGCCATTACGCCTTTTAATTTCACAGCCATTGGTGGAAACCTGCCGACGAGCGCAGCCATGTGTGGCAACGTAGTGGTATGGAAGCCTGCGCATACACAAGTGTATTCGGCGCAAATGTTTATGCGCATACTAAAAGAAGCCGGGTTGCCGGATGGTGTCATCAACCTGATTTATGTGGATGGTCCTACGTTAGGAAAAGTATGTTTCTCTCACCGCGATTTTGCCGGTGTGCATTTTACCGGATCCACGGGTGTGTTTAACCAGATGTGGAAGACCATTGGTGAGAATATTCCAAATTATAAAAGCTATCCACGCATTGTTGGTGAAACAGGCGGTAAAGACTTTGTCATTGCGCACAGTTCTGCCGACCCGCAAGTAGTGGCCACAGCACTGCTGCGTGGTGCGTTTGAATACCAGGGACAAAAATGTTCTGCCGCCAGTCGCGCTTACATTCCTTCCAATATGGCAGAAGAAGTTAAGCGTTTGTTGGTAGAAGGTGTGAATTCCTTTTCCATGGGCAGTGTGGAAGACTTTGGCAATTTCATCAATGCGGTTATCGACGAAAAAAGTTTTGACAGGATTGCCAATTACATCAACAATGCAAAGGCATCTGGCGATGCGAGCATTTTAGTGGGCGGCGACTTTGATAAATCAAAAGGTTATTTTATACATCCAACGATCATTGAAGCGAAGGATCCCAAGTATGTTTCCATGTGCGAAGAGATCTTCGGGCCGGTGCTTACTATCTATATATATGATGAAGCACTCTTTGGTGAAACCTTGCACCTGGTAGATGAAACGTCACCGTATGCATTAACCGGGGCCGTTATTGCAAACGACCGTTTTGCGGTGGAATTGGCCACAGAACGTTTGCGCAATGCTGCCGGAAACTTCTACATCAATGATAAGCCGACGGGTGCAGTGGTGGGACAGCAACCTTTTGGTGGTGCAAGGGCCAGTGGAACCAATGACAAAGCCGGTTCCATGCTGAACCTGTACCGCTGGTTAAGTGCACGAACGATAAAAGAAACGTTTGTGCCACCTACCGATTACCGGTACCCTTTTTTAAGAGGAGAGAGTGAGGGTATTTAAGTCGATAAACCAAAAATCAAACACTAGAAAAAGGCGCTGAAAAAGCGTCTTTTTTTGTGCCCCCGCATGAAGCGTCAATTTCGATGTATGAAGTGCTATACTATCGGATGGATAATTTTGAATGGGCTGTTTGGTGAACCATCTTTGCAGAAGAAAATTATTAACCTACAAAAAACAAGAAAAATTCTTATGAGAAAAGTATTTCTTACAATGGCAGCAGTAGTTGCTATCGCTTCTGCAAGTTTCGCACAAACAGGAAAAAATCAACTCGGTATCGGTGCTGAAGTTGCTCTTGCAACAACTTCTGGTGGTGGTACAGCTTTCGGCGGTACAGCCAAGTATTTACATGGTGTGGGTTCTGCAGGACAAGTTACACTGACTGCAGGTGCACTTTTTCATTCTGAATCAGAGGGTGAAGTAAAAGGTACTTTAACACAGATTCCAATCTTGGCTGGTTATCGTCACAACTTCAATGGCCTCTATGTAGAACCACAAGTTGGCTACATGTTAAGCAAAGCTACTGTGAAAGTTGATGGTGAGGAAATTGCTAGTGGTTCAGACGGTGCATTTACCTTTGCTATCGGTGGTGGCTATGCGTTTACGAATGGCCTTGATTTAGGTGTTAGCTTTAGAAAGCCTGCCCAGACTGGCTATTCAGGAATGATTGCCTTCCGTGTTGGATACAATTTTTCTTTGGGTGGTTCTAAGTAATCTACATTTCTTCTTAGCAACAAAAGCGGCCGGATATTCCGGCCGCTTTTGTTGCATCAAGCGAACACTGTTGAAGGAGATGCAATAAAAATGAAATCTGTGCAACTGATGTAACCGGATTATAACGATACGTCAACTGTTGAAAATGTGAGTTGCAATCGAAACAATGAAGAAATATTTTGCATGGACTTGCAAATGCAAATACGGCGAATATCTTTGCAACTCAATATTCTACAAACTAAAAACTGTTTATGAAGAAAATCCTTTTTTCCGTAGCCCTCATTGTTTCTTCCACAACTTTAATTCATGCCCAGGAAGGAAAAAGCAATGCTTTCAAGGTTAACATTCTTAGCCCGATTGTTAAATCAGGTTCATTCTTTTACGAAAGAGCTATCAATGAGACCTCCAGTGCTCAACTGGGTGTCGGCTTTACTGCTTACAAGGCCGATTTTCTCAAAATTTCGGGTGTGTTCTTCACTCCTGAATACAGGTTCTATTTGTCAAACGAAGTAATGAATGGCTTCTACATTGCTCCTTTTGCACGTTATCAGAATTTGAAAATTGAGGATACAGAAAGTGATCCTACAAGTCCAGACAAAGCAACACTTTCTACCATCGGTGGTGGTTTGACAGTGGGTCGGCAGTGGTTGTTCAAAGACATTGTTACACTGGATATTTTCCTGGGCCCCAGCTACAACAGCGGTAAAATGAAAGTGACCAGTGGTGATGAGGTTGAAGATGTTCCCGGCGTGTTCAATGGCTTTGGTTTAAGAACAGGTGTTACGTTGGGTATTGCATTTTAATGCACACAAAACGAATTTATTTTTCTGTTTCACATGAAGAAAAAAGGCTCTGAACAAGAGCCTTTTTTCGTATGTAAATGCATTCCTGCAAAAGTCAAGAATTTTAAATGCTATCATCTCCAAATAAGTTGTCACATCGAAAGCTAGGACACATGATTAAGGATGCCTGCCGGGTTGTTTCGGCAGAGTTGCTTCTTACTACTTTTAACATCCTTAAAAACTGTTGTGATTGCTTTCGGCAATTGCGGCCTCTTTTTTGTTTTTAGTATAGAAATAAAACGCTAACTATGAAAAAGATCAGTTTACTCGCCTTCTTTGTGATGGCAGCCTTTGTCATGCAGGCACAAACAACCGGCTTTGGTTTGAAAGGTGGTTTAAACCTTGCCACATGGTCAAACAACGGTAGCAGTGTAAATTATCAAAACCGCGTAGGCTTCAATGCCGGGCTCTTTGCCAATGTTAATGTCAGCCCAAACTTTGCTGTACAGCCCGAGGTGGTTTATTCCAGCCAGGGAACCAAATACAACATTGGTGACCAGGAGCATAATCTTCAAATGAATTATATCAATATTCCTGTAATGCTCCAGGCAAAAGTAGGCGGTGGACTTTATGCACAGGCTGGTCCGCAAGTCGGTTTTTTAATGAATGTAGAGGACAAAGTACAGGACATTGAGACAGGTTTTTTCTCAAAAGAAGATTTTAAATCCACAGATGTATCACTTGGCTTTGGCATTGGCTATTCTGGTGTTTCACCTATTGGTGTTGATGCCCGCTACAACCTTGGTTTGAGCAACATCAATGAAGCTGGCAGTAACAAGATCAAAAACAACGTACTGCAAATTGGTCTCACCTATAAATTTGGCAGAGGCTACTAATCTCAAACTACAACTTTGTCAGGCCGCAGAAATGCGGCCTTTTTTTTGATAAAATGGAAACAAAATTTTTTATGAAGAAGATTAATGCTTTTGTAGTAGCTATCCTGGTAAGTTCTGCGGCGATGGCACAGGACGAACCAAAATTTGGCCTGAAAGGTGGTTTAAATGTGTCCACATTAAACTATGACAACGGTACTGATGCCGACTGGAAAACTGGTTTCCATCTTGGAGGATTGGCGCATATTCATTTGACCCCATCCTTTTCATTACAGCCCGAAGTATATTATTCAAGCCAGGGCGCAAAACTGCCATATAACACAAATGACAAAATGGTTCTTAACCTGAGTTACATCAATGTTCCCTTTTTGCTGCAATACAATTTTGCTAACGGCTTTCGTTTGCAAGGCGGACCCCAGATTGGTTTTCTGGTTGGCGTAAGTGATAAAGTTGGCGATCAGGAATTAAACCTGCGGAAAACCAGTGATTACAAAGCGGTTGATTTATCCATTCCTTTAGGATTAAGTTACCTTGGTTATTCTGGTTTCGGCGTTGACGCCCGTTATAACATCGGTCTTACCAACATTCACAAAACGGATCCTGGAACTGCAAAAAATGGTGTTTTCCAGGTAGGAGTTTTCTATCTTTTCGACCATAACCATAAAGCAAAATCAAGATAATGAACAGCTTGTAAATCACAGATTATCCACATGTGTAATATTGCGGCCCCTTTTTTGTAAAAGCATAAGCTATCATAAATTTTATGCGTATGAAAAAGATTAGTGTATTCGCTTTAGCATTAGCTGCCAGCGTGGTTGTTGTTGCGCAAGAAACCCATCAACAGTTAAGAACACCAAGAACCAACAAAGTACAATTTGGATTAGATGTAGGTGTCAACCTTGCCAGGTTAGATGCCAATGAAGGAGATTTTGCCAGTGGAACCGCGCCATCTACTAATAACAAAACAGCCTTTCACGTAGGCACATTTGTAAACATTCCTATTGGAGGAATGGTGTCGCTGAAGCCGCAATTGATTTACAGTAAACAAGGTAGTAAGTTACGGATAGGATCAACTGATTTTGAGGAAGATCTGGATTACATCTATGTAGCGCCTGCAGCCCTGCACGTAATGACAAAAGGTGGTTTTATCATTGAAACAGGTCCTATGCTGGGTTATTTATTGAGTGGTAGCCGCGAGAACACCACTGCCAACACATCAGTGGATGTAAAAGACGCAAGAAAAGACCTGGACTTTATGTGGTCGGGTGGCATTGGGTATTTGTCCCGAATTGGTTTGGGTGCGCATGTCCGTTATAACCACGGCTTTTCAAACGTGCTGAATACAGATGATGATGCATTGCAAAGCCCTGGCAAGCTCCAAAACCGGGTTTTTCAAATTGGTTTGATGTATCATTTCGGAGGTCACAAGTAATCTTGTAAAAAACAGTTAAACAAAAAGCTCCGTTCCGCGGAGCTTTTTTTGTGGAAAGAGGGCAACAATTCTGATAAACAAACAGAATTCCTATTTTTATCAAAATTTCATTTTTGAAAACGCTTCTTACGAATCAACAGATTGGATTGACAGTAAAACGCCTTGCTCATCAATTACTAGAGAATCATGTGCAGCTTGCCAACACAGCTATAATAGGATTACAACCGCGTGGTGTTTTTCTTTCTGATAGAATTGTTGAGGAGATCAGGAAAAGCGGTGAGGCTGAAGAGATCGCTTATGGTAAACTGGACATAACTTTTTACCGGGATGATGTGCGGAAAGAGATCCATATGCCTAACCCAATGGATATTCATTTTTCTGTAGAAGATAAAAACGTGGTATTGATTGATGATGTTTTGTACACCGGCCGAACGATTCGTGCAGCACTGGATGCACTGATGGACTTTGGCCGACCTGCTAAAGTGGAGTTGATGGTGTTGATCGATCGTCGCTACAGTCGGCAGTTGCCCATCCAGGCCGATTACATTGGAAAATCAATCGACTCTATCATTACACAAAAAGTAAAAGTACTGTGGCGGGAAAAGGATGAGGAAGATGAGGTGGTGTTGATTTAGGAATTAGGAAAAACATTAAAAGATAAGCTAGGATAAAAAGGCTTCTCTTCCTTTGAAGGAGTGCTGCGTTGTAGAAGGAAGTAAGCCAAAATGAAAGCGGCTCCAGAGGAGCCACGTGTTTGTAGAGAAATTCGTTTCCCTTGGACTTGTTAGGTTCCTGAACAAAAAAATGCCAAGACATTCTTTGGCTGTAAGAACTCCACATCAGCCAACTTTCGTAAAGTTGTGGGCTACAAGAAGCAACCTCTCAGAAAATAAGTTTATACCGGTTGAATCCTAGGCAACATTTGCACTCTCAACGATGTCCATCATTGAAATGGCCAGGTGGCTTTCATCATATATGCATTGTCCGTCCCGGATCACCAATACCTGTGGCGACTCGTGGTGTACACGAAAAACTTCAGTAATCTTGTTGGACAATGGCCTGTGAGCCAGCAGGTCCAGGTAGTAAAAATCAATCCCATCAGGTTGTTGCGCCTTTTGAAGTCGCTGAAATGCCACAGAACTGATTGAGCAACGAGTACTGTGCTTAAAAATTACCTGCGGTTTGCTGCCAGACTTGGCAATAATTTGCTTCAACTGTTCCTCATCAGTTAGATGAATCCACTGCATACACAAAAAATGTTAAAAAGCTTAAACGGCTGCTTTAGCTGAGGTAGTTGCCTCTATTTTAATGCCAGTTGTGTTAGGACAACCATACTTGCGGGAAGCGCAGGAAGTGATAGTAAAAGCAGTAAACAGAATAACGGTTACGTAAACGAGTTTGTTTTTCATATTATAAGATGACTTTGAGCAGAAACGAATTAATTTGCCCGATATTTTACAAAAATCATAAAAGTAACAGAGTTTTGCAAGTCAATTTTGCAAAATTATCAGAATCTAAGTAATCTAAAGGTTTAAAATCTTCTTAGCTATATTCTATGAACATCCATTTTATATCGATCGGCGGCAGTGTGATGCATCAGTTAGCAATAGCATTGAAACGGAAGGGATACCAGGTTTCTGGCAGCGACGATGAGATTTTTGAACCGGCAAAAAGCAATCTGCAAGCCGAAGGATTGTTACCCGACGAAATGGGATGGAATCCAGAACAGGTTCAGCCTGGATTGGATGCCGTGATCTTGGGGATGCACGCCAAAGCGGACAATCCTGAACTGGCAAGGGCAAAGGAACTGGGATTGCCCATCTATTCTTTTCCCGAATACATTTTCAAAGAAAGCACCGAAAAAACAAGAGTAGTAGTAGGGGGGAGTCATGGAAAAACCACCACTACGTCCATGATCATGCATGTGCTGCGTGAGGCAGGACAACGTTTCGATTACCTGGTAGGTGCACGGCTGCAGGGTTTTGATCAATCGGTAAACATCACTGATGCACCGGTGATTGTTTGTGAAGGCGACGAATACCCGGCCAGCGTGGTGGAAAAGCGGCCCAAGTTCCACTTCCTTTTCCCGCACATTGCCGTACTAACAGGTATTGCCTGGGATCATATCAACGTATTTCCCACCTTTGATTTTTACCTGGAGCAGTTTATCATTTTCATCAACAAAATTGAAAAAGGCGGTCACCTGATTTACAATGAAACAGACGAAACATTGCGGAAACTTGTTGAACAAAACAAACGTGACGATATACGCTATCTCCCGTATCAGGTGCCGGCACATAGTATAAACAATGGCGTTACCACTGTTGCATTTGAAGGCGAGGAGACAAGCCTGAAAGTTTTTGGCGAACATAACCTGCTGAATATGCAGGCAGCTTACCTGGTATGTAAAGAACTGGGCGTGGATGCAAAAACCTTCGCCCGGGCTATTGGTAATTTTACCGGTGCGGCGAAACGTTTGGAACTGATTTCCAAAAACAATACTACTGTTTTCTACCGCGATTTTGCACATGCACCGTCCAAAGTGAAAGCCACGATTGAAGCGGCCAAAGCACAATTCCCCGATAAAAAACTGCTGGCTGTACTGGAACTTCATACATTCAGTAGCCTGAATGAGGCCTTTATGCAGGAGTACAAAGGTGCGTTTGACAATGCCGATGAAGCAGCCGTTTTTTTCAGCAAGCATGCGCTGGAGTTAAAACGTTTGCCTGAGCTGAAAATAGAAGTCGTGGAGGCTGGATTTGCCAAAGCCGGTTTGGCCGTCATCAATGAGCGGAATAACCTGGAAGCATGGCTGCAAAGCCGCGATTTTACCAACAGTGTTGTCCTGTTTATGAGCTCCGGCAACTATGATGGCTTTGATGTGGCGGCATTTGCCGGTTCAATTACCGCAAAGAGCTAATTTGATAACAAGAGAAAGCAAAACGATTACCTTTACCGCCTTAATTAAGCTACCCAGCGATGTTACAACTGAAAAAACCACTTGCTTTTCTGGATATTGAAGCGACAGGTTCAAATGTGTCTGTTGACAGGATTGTAGAAATTGCAATTGTAAAGTATTTACCCGACGGAGCCCGTACTGTAAAGCGGAAGATCATCAATCCGCAAATGCCCATTCCGCCGGCTATAACCGACATCCATGGCATTACGGATGAAATGGTGCAAAATGCACCTGTATTTAAAGCGGTGGCGCAGGAGATCAAACAGTTCCTGGATGGATGTGACCTGGCCTGTTACAATGCCTACCGGTTAGATATCCCGATGCTGGTGGAAGAGTTCATCAGAGCTGATGTAGATTTTGATGTGCGTAACCGTAAGCTGATCGATGTGCAAAAGATCTTCCATACAATGGAGCAAAGGACACTTTCGGCTGCTTATAAATTTTACTGCAATAAATCGCTGGAGGGTGCCCATGGCGCCGAAGTGGATGCCGCTGCCACAGCCGAAATACTTTTTGCACAATTGGAGCGTTATCCGCAGTTAGGAAACAGCGTCGATACAATTGTTAAAGCTGTTGGCGAAGACAATATCATTGATTTTGCACGTCGTTTTACATATGACGAGAAAGGTGTGGAAGTGTTCAATTTCGGTAAACACAAAGGCCGCCCAATTGCGGATGTGCTGACGGCAGAACCGCAGTACTACGACTGGATGATGCGTGGTGAGTTCCCGGCAAACACCAAACAAAAGCTGACAGAAATTTACACCCGTATAAAGCTCAAAAAACGCACAAGTTAAGTTTGTGGAGAAACTGGTCATCATTCCAACTTTCAACGAAAGGGAAAACATTACCAAGATTCTGCAGGCCGTCCACGACCTGCAACAGGACTTTCATGTGCTGGTAATTGATGACGGTTCGCCTGACGGTACGGCGGATGTTGTGCGGGAACTGCAGGGACGTTATCCAAGTACATTATTTCTCGAAGAGCGTCGCGGAAAACTGGGCCTCGGCACGGCCTATATTCACGGTTTCAAATGGGCATTGCGTAATGGATACGAATTCATTTTTGAAATGGATGCCGACTTCTCACACAACCCAAAAGATCTTCCACGGCTTTACCAGGCTTGTAAACAGGAAGGTGCCGATGTTGCCATTGGTTCCCGTTATGTAAAAGGAGGAGGGGTTTACAACTGGCCCAAGGACCGTATTTATTTGTCCATGGGCGGTTCCATTTATACAAGAGCTATTCTTTGGACGCCTGTCCGCGATCAGACAGCAGGATTTGTTTGTTTCCGCAGGCAGGTACTGGAAACCATCAACCTGGATGAAATTCGTTTTGTGGGATATGCTTTCCAGATTGAGATGAAATTTGCCGCATGGAAACTCGGGTTTAAACTCAAAGAAGTTCCCATCCAGTTTACCGATCGACAGTTTGGCGAATCGAAAATGAACCGGGGTATCATCAAGGAAGGTGTATTGGGTGTCTTGAAGCTGCGTTGGTACAGCTTCTTTACCAATTACCGGCGGCGGGTTAAAAGCAAAACAATGCCTGCAGCAGAAAAACTGGTATAATATATCACTGCATATTTACGTTTGAACAATACAACCCTATAAAAGCTTTTCAAGCCATGTCTATGAAAAAAATACTATTCTTCTCTCTGTTTACAGCATCGGTTATCTCTGTTGATGCGCAAGGCCTAAAAGGCCTGCTAAAAAAAGTAACCAAGGATTCTGCTGTCAGCCAGATTATTCCCGTTAAAAACAGCGGTTCTCTCAGCAATGAGGATATTATCAATGGCCTGAAAGAGGCGCTGAACGTAGGAGCCGGCAACAGCACAACAAAGCTTTCTGCTGTGGATGGCTTTTTTGCCGATGCAGCGGTAAAGATCCTGCTTCCTGAGGAAGCAAAAAAAGTAGAGCAAAAGCTCCGCGCCATCGGTCTTAACAAGCAGGTAGATAATGCAATCCTATCCATGAACCGTGCGGCGGAAGATGCGGCAAAATCGGCAGCACCCATTTTCATAAATGCCATCAAAGGCATCACCATTCAGGATGGCGTAGGCATATTAAAAGGCGGTGACTTTGCAGCGACGAATTATCTGAAGTCCAAAACACTGGCACAGCTTACAGAAGCTTTCCGCCCGGTGATTGAGCAATCTTTACAGAAAGTAGATGCCACCAAACATTGGAATACGCTTTTTACCACCTATAATAAATTCAGTGCGGAAAAAGTCAATCCGGACCTGACTGCCTATGTCACTGAAAAAGCAATGACCGGTATTTTTTACCAGGTAGGGCAGGAAGAACAAAAAATCCGGAAAGATCCTGTTGCCCGAACAACTGACCTGCTGAAGAAAGTCTTCAACTAAGAGTGGAAAGCAATAAACAAGAAGAGAGAAGCCTTGAAAATTCAGCTTCTCTCTTTTTGTTTCTATGCTTCTAGAAAGTAAAGCCAAGCGAGAACCCAGCCCTTATTCCAGGCAAAGCACCTTTGAAGTCTGCAAGGATCCGTTTATTCTCCCTGTCAACCATCACTGTTGTATTTTTTCGTATAAAGGGAAACTGGGCTATAAACTCACGGGTGACCATCTCTGCATCTTTTGCTTCATAGTGCGACCAGGGAACTGGGTTTAGCATTTCGGTGGCTTTAAAGGAGTTTGAAGCGGAATTGATCTCGGGACCAAGGAAAAACAGGTCCAGCACAAATCGCTTTTTAATCAAAAACTGAGTTCCGAGTTGTATCCCGACACCCACTCCATTGTAATTATTGGTGAAGCTAAAGGTAGTCGAACGGTTATACAATGTTCCAACACCTGTTCCTTCGCTGGTGTGATGTACATACTTGAAGAAGGGTTCATAATAAAATCCTCGCATGTGTTTTTTTGATAAATAAGTACGGTAACCTGCCAGGAAGGAAGTGGCTTTCATGGTAAATCCGACATCACCATCATCGTAGGTAAACGTATGTTTTACATTTACCGGCAATCCAATTTTTGCCGTAAGAGAGTTTCTGCTGCCAAAATTATATTCTGCCTGGAGAGAAAGGCTACCGAGAATTAGTCCCGTTGGTGCCCATTTGATTGAAACGTTCGTTTGCGGATCCGGTGGTGATTCCTGTGCAAAAGCAGTAATGGTTAAACATAGCACTAACCAAAGGCAAAATGTATTCTTCATAGTAGCTGGTTGCATTCTAAGAGTTGAAAACGGGGCAGAACGCTGCACAAGAAAAAGCCTGTCTTAATACAGACAGGCTTTTGGTATCGATAAATTGATTGTTACAGGTGAATGGCTTCGCCATAGGCCACTTCAATGGCATCTTTGATACTTTCACTGATTGTGGGGTGCGGGTGAATAGCATCCAGCACCTCATGATAGGTGGTTTCCAGCTTGCGGGCTACTACGGTTTCTGCAATCATCTCAGTTACGTTGTAGCCGATCATGTGCGTACCCAGCCACTCGCCGTATTTTGCGTCAAAGATTACTTTGATAAAACCTTCCGTATGGCCCGAAGCAGATGCTTTACCAGAGGCGCTCAGCGGGAACTTGCCGACTTTGATTTCGTGTCCGGCTTCTTTTGCCTGCTTTTCAGTCATGCCCACTGAGGCAATTTCAGGAGTGCAATATGTACAACCCGGTACATTGGCATAATCCAGAATTTGCGGCTGGTGACCGTATTTTTTCTCGCCAAAAGCAAAGTTCTCCACGCAAATAATAGCTTCTTTGGAAGCCACGTGAGCCAGTGCCTGTCCCGGTGTGCAATCGCCAATAGCATAAATGCCCGGAACATTGGTTTGATAATATTTATCAGTGACAATGCGGCCTTTGTCGGTTTTAATACCCAGTTCTTCCAGGCCGATACCTTCAATATTGGGTTGAATACCTACGGCACTCAACAGGATGTCAGCTTCCAGCACCTGTTCGCCGTTCTGTGTTTTAATGGTAGCTTTTACACCGTTGCCCGACGTGTCAACTTTGGTTACTTCGCTGTTGGTCATTATGTCAATGCCGTTCTTCTTGAAGTTTTTCTCCAGTTCTTTTGAGATCTCTTCATCTTCCACCGGAACCACTCTTGGCATAAACTCAACAATGGTTACTTTGGTGCCCATGCTGTTGTAGAAGTACCCGAATTCAACACCGATGGCGCCGCTGCCTACAACAATCATAGACTTTGGCTGCTGGGGTAGCACCATCGCTTCGCGGTAGCCAATGATCTTTTTGCCATCAATAGGCATGGATGGCAACTGGCGGCTGCGGGCTCCTGTAGCCAGAATGATATGCTTTGCTTCTATGGTTTGTTTGCTGTTATCGGCGGCGGTAACCTCAATTTTGCCTTTGGCGACAAGCTTGCCAAAGCCCATGATCACATCGATTTTATTCTTACGCATCAGGAACTGTACGCCTTTGCTCATTTTGTCGGCAACGCCTCGGCTGCGCTTGATCACCGCTTCGAAGTTGTGCTGGCCGCTTGCTTCAATTCCAAAATCCTTGGCGTGCTTGATATATTCCATGACCTGTGCGCTTTTCAGCAACGCTTTTGTTGGAATACAACCCCAATTCAAACAAATTCCTCCCAGACTTTCCTTTTCTATGACAGCGGTTTTAAAGCCAAGCTGTGCGGCACGGATGGCAGCTACATAACCGCCGGGACCCGAACCAATGACAACTACATCGTATGCCATGTTGATTTAAAATTTAGGTGTAAGATTAATAACTATAGCCGCATTCCTGCCGCTTTTTCGAGTGGCGAAGCTAAAGGAAAAAAGGCTTTCTGTCAAAAGAAGCAAAAGGGCAGGATTGGCCGTAAGTTTGCTCAGCAAAAGGCATGGATGTATTAAAAGAATACCTGGAAGAATTGCTGGACCTGAAACGGCCCGCTACCATCACGTTTCGGGATGTGGATGGTGCTGTGGCTACCATAAAAGGGCATATTGTAAAACTGGATGAAGTTTCAGGAAGGAAGATCATTGAAACGGATGCAGGACTGGTTATTGGTGCCGACCAGATACTGGAAATCAATGGCCGCCGCTTCGAAAACATTTGCTAAACTTTTCAAAAGGATAAATTTTCTCTCTAATTCATTCCGTACTTTCAACGGATTTCCCTACTTTTGCCGTCCAAAATTTTTCCAAGTCATGGCCCGAGTATGTCAGGTAACAGGTAAGACGCCGATCGGAGGAAACAAGGTTTCTCACTCCAATATCAAGACAAAGCGTCGTTTTTTACCGAATTTGCAAACAAAGCGGTTCTTCTTAGCAGAAGAAAACAAGTGGATCACGCTGAAGCTGACCACGGATGCTATCAGAACCATCAACAAAAGAGGATTATATAACGTTGTAAAAGAGCTGCGGGCTCAAGGTCAACATATTTAATTAGCAAATGCGCAAATGAGAAAATGTGAAAGTTCACTTCCATTTTCAAATTTGCTAATTTTCAAATTTTCAAATTAGCTACAATGGCAAAGAAAGGAAACCGCGTACAGGTGATTCTGGAATGCACAGAGCAAAAAACCACGAATGTGCCTGGTACCAGCCGATATATTACTGAAAAAAACAAAAAGAACAACCCTGAGCGTTTGGAGTTGAAAAAGTTCAACCCGAACCTGAAGAAGGTGACTGTTCATAAAGAGATCAAGTAATTAGCAAATATGCAAATGTGAAAATTTGAAAATGGTTTTCTTCATTTGCTAATTTTCAAATTTTCTAATTTTCAAATTATTCAACCATGGCAAAAGCAGCTTCTAAGAACGCGAAAACCAAAGATGCGAAAGCCGCCGCAGAGGCAAAGAACTGGAGCAAGGTGATCCGTGCTGTACGCAGCCCGAAAACTGGTGCTTATACGTTTAAAGAGCAGATCGTTCACAAAGACAAGGTGAAGGATTTCCTGGCTCAAAAATAATCTGACGGCCTGTAAACGTTTTGGAAAGCTATCATCTTATGATGATGGCTTTTGTTGTTTCTGGTACCAGTGTTGTGTCACAATGCTTTCATCGTCCGTAAACCTATTCACCCTATTTTTGGAGAAAGTGAGTATACGTGGAAATAAGTCACTCCGGAGTATTGGCTCCCTGTTTGGAGACTTATCACCTTGTGTGCATTGATCTTTTGGATCATTGCACTGGTAGATAAACTGAAGCATTCCTTTACCGGACAAAATGAAAAGCTGATCTGGCCTAGTGTTGGTGCTTTTCATGCCATTACTGGGCTCGATTTTATATTTCATCGTCGGCAGCAAAAACAGAATCAAATCATATAAAGAGTAAAATGGGATTTTTTAATAAACTGTTCGGGAAAAAAGAAAAAGAAAGCCTGGATGAAGGGCTTCAGAAAACAAAGGAGAACTTTTTTTCAAAAGTCAGTAAGGCCATTGCCGGCAAAAGCACGGTAGATGAAGAAGTGCTGGATAACCTGGAGGAAGCTCTTATCACTGCCGACGTGGGATTGGATACGACAGTGCAGATCATTGAAAGGATTGAACAACGGGTGTCCCGTGATAAATACGTAGGAACCGGTGACCTGAACAAAATTCTGCAGGATGAAATTGAAGCAACACTGGTTGATGCCCCTTCTTCAAACAGCTATGCGTTTGATTCGGAACTGCCAACAAAGCCTTATGTCATTTTGGTGGTTGGTGTCAATGGTGTTGGCAAAACAACTACCATCGGCAAACTTTCTTACAACTTCAAAAAAGCAGGAAAGCAGGTTTTGCTGGGAGCGGCCGATACCTTTCGGGCTGCAGCCGTTGACCAACTGACCATCTGGAGCGAACGCACCGGTGTGCCGATTGTAAAACAGGCTATGGGTTCCGATCCTGCTGCCGTTGCCTTTGATACCGTACAAAGTGCGATATCCCGTGGCTCAGAAGTCGTACTGATCGACACCGCCGGGCGCCTTCACAACAAAGCCTACCTGATGGATGAACTCAGTAAAATTCGCCGCAGTGTGCAGAAGGTCATTCCTGGTGCTCCACATGAGGTTTTATTGGTGCTGGACGGCTCCACCGGGCAGAACGCACTGGAACAGGCAAAGCAGTTTACCGCTGCCACCGATGTAACGGCGCTTGCCATTACCAAGCTCGATGGTACAGCAAAAGGAGGTGTGGTGCTGGCCATTGCCAACCAGTTCAAAATACCTGTAAAGTTTATTGGTGTAGGAGAGAAGATGGAAGACCTCCTCGTTTTTGATAAACACGAATTCGTAGACAGTCTTTTTAGTTTGAAAAACGAATAGGAAGACAAATCGAAAATGAGCAAGCGCTTAAAGCAAGCTTTCTGCTTTTGCTGTCGCTATTAATGGAGGTTATCTATTTGCAAATAACAAATTGATAAAAAGAACCCGGAACAATCTGCTCCGGGTTCTTTGTTTATGCTCTTACTTTTTTCTGTAGTCCTCTTTCTTTTATCGACATAGCCTGCATTCCTTCGGTATATCGCTTGAGCGCATCTTCAAGGGAGGGAAGAAGGATTCCTCTGCTGCTGGACAGGACACTGTACTGCGGACGTTTTGCCGGGTAATTAAATTCGCTGACCGGAATGGCCTGAATGTATTTCCGGTGCAGATTAAAGCGGTCGGCAATTTCATTGGCAAAGTCAGCCCAACTTAATTCGCCATTGTTAGCAAGATGCCAGATGCCTTTTTCTTCATCCACCAAGAGATCCAACGTAGCATGTACCAGGTCCGGAACATAGGTTGGTGAAATCAGGGTGTCTTTTGCAACGAGAATGGTTTCTTCATTCAGCAGGTTGCGGCGTACGCAATGTGCAAAATTGTATTCGTCCCAGGGACCAAAAAAAGCGCTGGTACGAATAACCAATGCATCGGGATTTGCTTTCAGCACAACTTCTTCCGCCTGTGCTTTTGATATTCCGTATGTATTTAACGGGTTTGGCCTGTCTGACTCAGTATAGGGGGCACCTTTCTCCCCATCAAATACCAGGTCGCTGGAGAAGGTAACCAGCTTTACACCATACCTGGCTGCCGCAATGGCAAGGTTTAAAGCTCCCGTTGTATTGTCTAAAAAACATTTATCCTTTTCACTTTCTGCATCATCTACCCGAACAAAGCCGGCCGTGTTAACAATCGCCCAAGGTCGGTACTTTTCAATGGCATGTCCAATTGAAGCAGCATCACTGATATTACATTCTTCACGTCCCAGGACCTTGTAATAGAGAAAACGTTCTTCGCACACTTTAGCAAATGCGGTTCCCAGCGTTCCTCTTTTTCCAATGATCAGCAGCGGTGAGCTGCATTCTGAAACCCCTTCAACGGTATTGTAAAGAAGCGAGGGCTTATGGAGGAACCGGGTTGGTCGTTGCCACCAGCCCTTATCAGCAGATAAGTGATGATCGATGCCTGTTGCAGTCAGGTTTTTTATATAACCTGCCAGAGCTGTTGGCCGGGGGCTGCCATTGCGAACATCAAACACGCCGGGTTCATAATCACCATCAGGCGCTGTAAGTAATTTGTTCCAACCGAAAGAACCTAACATTGCCCATGAAGTGATGGCTTCAATTTGAACACCCTCTGAAATTAGCTCTTTACAATTGTTCCAAACATATTTAAACCACCGCAACTGTTCTTCGCGGTGGCAGTGCAGGTGCACTTCGGTAACTGCTATGGGCTGACGGTAGCGTTCCCAGGCTTCTTTCAGCAATACGGCAATGCCGGTTTCTTCTTTTATGTTTACTCTAACTACTTCCACATCAGCGTATGCATGCCGGCCATTGCTACCATGTGTATGCCTTGGATAACGGTTCAGCCTTCCATCTAAAAAACGTTCGGACGTCAGGTAATGATTGAAGCCAAAAACATCCGGCACGCACACATTTTCCTGGAAAAAATATAGATCCTTTTCTGTGATGTTATGTTTGAGAAGATAAGCCCACAGGGGATGCTCTTTGGTTATTTTTCCGCAGAGTAAATCATAGGTTAGCCAACGTCGGTTGTTTTCAAAATCGGCTTGGTATTGTAAGGGCTTTGTACTGTATGTTTTTCCCAGGTCTTCTGTTTGCACCAGTTTTGCCTGCGGGTTTACTTTACGAATAGCCTGCATCGATAGCACCACTCCCTTCACCTCATTAAGAAGCATTTTGAGGAATGAAGCATCGTCTGTTTTATGCGGATACCAAAAGCCATACAGACCGCTGAACCGTGCAGTCGTCAACGGTTCATTTACCGGTGTAAAATAGTTTAAATGCGGAAACTGTTCGATCACCTTTGTGGCATAATCTGCCAGCAATTGAGGAAATTGATCGTCCAATAAATTCGTAAAAGCAGGGCCGCTTCCATGATGAACCAGCCCAGCAATTACCTCAATCTGGTTTGCGTTGATTTCACGAAGTTGCTTTTGAGCCCAGATCCAATCGATGATGCTATCTCGCTGCGGTTGATGCTTTTCCCAAAGAATCGGGTAGCGAATTTTTCGAATACCGGTTTCTGCCAGCTGCGCAATATCACCTGGGCGGTTGTAATGACCATTGTATTCCAGTTGGTCGAAGAAACTGTCCTGCACCCGGTTAATCGTACATTCAATTCCACCCCATATCTCGGGACTGTTGATTTGTTTTTGTACCTGCATATGTTTTCGTCTGTGTTGCAATGCTAACCGTGCGGTGTGTTTTTACTGTTCCCCACGTACCGCTATGCAATCAAACGTACACACCTCCCTCCGCTGCTTTTATGGTTGAATTCTGTTGTATAGCCGCTTCTATGTTACGTACCATCTGGCTCCAGGTTCTGTCCCAGGATGTACCTTCCAGGAAAGTATCCACTTTCCGCATCCAGGCACTCCTGTTCTTCTTGCTTAATTCAGCCTCGGCCGCTGCAATAAATTCGGCGCTGTTGTTTACAATATGTACCAGTTTATTATTGCCATATGGTGAAACCACATCACGGATGGGTGTTGAAATTACTGGCTTACCGGCAGCAAGATATTCCGGTGTTTTAGTCGGGCTGATGAACCGGGTTGATTCATTGATAGCAAATGGAATCATGGCAATGTCCCAGCCTGCAATATAACTTGGCAGTTCCTCGTATTTTTTGCCACCCAGGTAATGTATGTTCGGATGCTTTGGCAATGAGGCCGGGTCAATTTTTACAACGGGGCCAAGGAGCACAAACTGCCAATCAGGTTTTTGTTTGGCCACTTCGTCAATCAACTCAATATCAAAACGTTCGTCAATTACACCAAAAAAGCCAAACCGGGGATGAGGAATGTTTTTTTGATCCGCAGGATCTTTCCGGATCTTTCTGGCACGGCCAAAATGTGCTTTGTCGATGCTGCTGGGGAAAGCATGGATATTATGGTGTGCATTTTTTTTGCTTTCATAAATGCTATGGCCACCTGTAAATACAACATCTGCTTTCGTGAAGAGATCTTTCTCCAGCTTTGTCAGTTCAGGTGGTGCAAACTTGAATGCCGACAATTCATCCATACAATCATAGATCACCAGCTCAGGTGAAAGATGATTTGTAAATGGTAAAGCCATCGGCGTATAGTACCAGCTGAAATAGCGTTTTACCTGCATTTGCCGAAGCAGGCTGCTTATTGAAGCCTTTTGCTGGCTGATAACTTCATCACTATTGGAGCGGTGACGAAAATGCGGTGTTACCACGTACAGGTTTTCGTTGAAGTTTTCAATGTGCAACTTATCTTCTCCATCATGAAATATAGGCTCTTCGATAAAGAAGACACGTTGGTGTTTTGAAAAGCGGCTCAACAAATGATTTGGACGCTGAAAGACAAAACCCCACCGAAGGTGAGAGAAACAAAGTAAATCGATGTCATGCAGGAAAGCGCATGATACTTCTTCTATGTTCTTAATCATGCCTTTGTAATTGCTATTTACATGCCAGCAATTTTCTGAATAAAAAACAGAATCAACACGTAAGCAGGAAAGAATCGTGTAGAAATTCGTCCTCAACTATACGGTGATGGCATTGCAGAGATTAAATATAAAAAAGAAAGGCTGTTACGGAACAGCCTTTCTTTTTTATATCAATTGGTTGCACTTAAATTTTAAATCCGAGGGTCAGCAAAACCTTGCCGGTTGTGTTGCGAAGGTCAGCATTAAAGTAAGGCGCATTCTGCAAACGATAGGCGGCATTTACATCTTGGGTTATGGAATGCACATAGGTGGCATCAATAAAAAATCCTTTATTGCGATAGCCAAGGCCGCCGCTCAGATTCAACCGGCTGCCTTTTTCGTCATTGATGTTTTTATAGGGATTACCATAATAGGCGGCACCTGCACGCACCATGAACGTTGTAAACTTTAATTCACCACCAGCCCTGAAGTTGAATGCTCCTTTGTAGGCGTTGCTGATAGCCGTATTCAGCGATTTTAGATAATCGATTGTTTCCTGGTCGGAAAAGCCATTTTCATTGTCAGTAAAATACCGCGACATGCCATAAGGAACATATTCAATATCTGCTGTCAGGAAACCTCTTTGCCGGGTAACATCCTGCACTTCGCGAAGTACATACGACACGCTGGCCATTAGTTTCAATGGTGTCATGTGCAGGTATTTAAACTCCGAACTTGTTCCGGTAACATCTTCCAGCGACTGTACCTGTGTTCCCATATACCCTTCGGTATTGGTGGTAATCTCGGCTGTGTTCCTGTCGGTTAGGCTGTAAAAAGTAGGAGAGTGAAACGCAAAGCCTAAGCGCCAGTATTCCTGTGGTTTGAAAATAACCCCGCCTTTCAGATTGATACCGGCACCTCTTGTGGTCAATCCTTGTTTAAAAATGGCATAATCAAAATTGTTGTCGGTATTGTTTGAGGCATCGGCTTCTACAAATTCGGTTTGCCGTTCGTGACGCAGAATGGGAATGCCGATGGTACCACCCAACATTACTTTTTCGCTCATGTTGGTACCAACGCCAAGTGCAAACTCAGTAATTCCGCCGGTGGAATAAACCGAATGCTGTTGTAATAGACCAGAGGCAATGGGTGCCCTCGATTGAAACTGGTAATTGGGTTGCGTACCGCCAATCGTATCGATCCAGAATGTATTAAAGGCCAGCGAGGTGCCAAAGGGAAAATCACCAGCTACGGCATTGGCGTCTTTTATATTGCCATTCCGGATTTCTTCAAGAAAGGATTGTGAATACGAACTTTGATTGTTTTGTCCGCGGTAAAAAAAGTTGCTTTTAAAATCAGCCATTTGGTTTACCGCCAGGCTAACCGCTGTGCTACGGCGGCTACGGCCATCACTGCCGCCAAAAACCACCCCTGAGGTTCCAATGGCAAATTTATTGGCAGTAGTGTCTTCTCTTCGGCCTAAATAAGAGGCCTTGGTTTTGCCAAAGCTGTAATGTGGTGTGAAGACAATATCTCCCGTGCGGTAAAAACCAAGGCCGGCAGGGTTCATAAATGTAGCTGTAATGTCGCCACCCAGTGAACCCATTGCGCCACCAACAGCCTGGATCCTTGCCGTTCCGTTTTGTACATTCCAGGAATAACGCAGGGCATCTTCCGGGCTTTGCGCAGAGGCCATGCCGCCGGCAATAATGGAGAAAAAGAACAGTATATGTTTTTGCATAAACAAATATTAGTGAAGTACTGGCAAAACGGTAGCAGGAGATGTTTTGTTACATCTGATTTCTGCTACGTTCCTGAAAATATTGGTAAAAAAGGTCTCTTAGAATTTCCGAACCGGGGCACGGCTGCTACCGCTGTTGCCAGAGGAGCTGCTGCTTCCACTGCTACTGCTGCTGTTATTGTTGTTACTGCTGCCAACACTCGTCTTTCCTGAGCTGGAGGAGTTGTTATTGTTGCCACCGAAAACATCTCTCAGGAATCCACCGGCATTGTTGCCGCTGCCGCGGTAGTTGTCGTTACTGCTGCCCGAACTGCTGAATATTCTTCCGTTGTTCTTGGGCACATTCGGATTGTACGTGTTTCCGTTTCTGTCAAACACGTGGAGGTTAGACGTACGGGGTTTGTTGAATTTGGGGTTGGTATTACCGTAAACCACGCCGGAATAATAGGGGCTGCAATAGTAGGGATTGTAATAATACGGGCTATGATTCCAATAACTGAAACCGCTATTCCACATCCAGTTGCGATTGTAGTTATAGTAGTTGAAATTGTTGATACGATAATAGTCGTTATAACGGTAATAATTGTTGCCGTTATACGCATAATAATCATAATCGTCCAGCAAACCGTAACGGCGATTGGTCACCTTCATACGCAGGTAACGGTCTTCGCGATCCAGTTCATCATTTCCATAGCGGCGGGAATCGTCACGTTTTTCAACACGGACATATTCTTCCTGCGGACGCTCGGGAGAGAAATAAACATCGTCCGGAGTTTGACCGGATTTATAAACAGAAGAACAAGAGGCCAGGATAACTGCAAACGTTAGAAAGGGTAGATATGATTTCATGGCAGATGATTTAGATGTTAATGTTACTTTTGCCATCGCACAGTAAATTTCCACATTTTGCTGTTAAACAAAAGATAATTAAAGTTACATGGTTTTGAGTGCAAAAAGCAGTTGAATTCAATTGATTTTTCGGGAAAGAAAAATAGTAAAATGCTTTACTGTCAACCCTTCCGGCCTCTGAACCCAAATGCCTGACACAATCATGAGTAAAGAGCTGACATCACGTTCCGAAGACTATTCACAATGGTATAATGACCTTGTCATCAAAGGCGGTTTGGCTGATTATTCAGCCGTACGCGGCTGCATGGTCATCAAGCCTTATGGCTTTGCCCTCTGGGAAAACATGCGTGACGAATTAGACCGTATGTTCAAGGAAACCGGTCACCAGAATGCATATTTTCCCCTGTTCGTTCCCAAAAGTTTATTTGAAGCAGAAGAAAAAAACGCCGAAGGCTTTGCCAAAGAATGCGCTGTGGTAACCCACTACCGACTCAAGTCCGACCCAGCTAATAAAGGCAAGTTGATTGTAGACCCGGAAGCAAAACTGGAAGAAGAACTGGTGGTGCGTCCTACATCGGAAGCCATTATCTGGAATACGTACAAAGATTGGATCCAGTCGTACCGCGACTTGCCGATCCTCATTAACCAATGGGCCAACGTGGTGCGCTGGGAAATGCGTACCCGCCTGTTTTTACGTACAGCCGAATTTCTATGGCAGGAAGGCCATACCGCACATGCTACCAAAGAAGAAGCCATAGCGGAAACAGAAAAAATGCTTGAAGTGTATGCTACGTTCGCCGAACAATATATGGCACTACCGGTGATCCGTGGTGTAAAAACCCCTAGCGAACGTTTTGCGGGAGCAGAAGACACGTATTGCATTGAAGCGCTGATGCAGGATGGAAAAGCATTGCAGGCCGGCACCTCGCACTTCCTGGGACAAAACTTTGCCAAAGCCTTTGAAGTAAAATTCCTGAGCAAGGAAAACAAACAGGAATATGTGTGGGCAACAAGTTGGGGTGTTAGTACCCGCTTGATTGGGGCCCTGATTATGGCACACAGCGATGACAGTGGATTGATGATGCCACCCCGTATTGCACCGTTGCAAGTGGTAATTGTTCCGATTTATAAAGGTGAGGAACAGAAAGCGCAGGTAGATGAAAAAGTACAGGGACTAATGCAGGAATTGAAGGCGGCCGGCATCCGTGTAAAGTATGATGACAACGACAATGCACGGCCGGGATGGAAGTTTGCCGAATATGAACTGAAGGGTGTTCCGGTACGCATTGCACTTGGTGCCAGAGACCTGCAGAACGGCGTGGCCGAAGTGGCCCGCAGGGATACAAAGGAAAAATCATCCGTTTCGCTGGATGGTCTGGCAGTTCATATCACTAATCTCCTGGAAGAAATTCAGCAAAACCTGTACAGCCGTGCACTTGCTTTCCGTGAAGAAAATACCACCAGGGTAGATACATGGGAAGAATTTGTGCGGGTATTGGATGAAAAGCCGGGGTTTGTTTCGGCGCATTGGGACGGAACCGCAGAAACGGAAGATGCTATTAAGGAGAAAACAAAAGCAACCATTCGTTGCATTCCGCTGAACAATGCGCAGGAAGAGGGTGCCTGTATCTTAACTGGCAAACCTTCTACGCAACGGGTATTGTTTGCAAGAGCCTACTAGTACATAAGACAATTGATATAGACACTGGGCAATCAGCAATGGAAGAACTTAATCCGTTGCTGATTGCCCATTTTCAACTGAAAATCTATCTTTAGCGTAAATCCAAAGAGATGGAACAAGATTCTTCGCTTTTTTCGCTCACCATCGATCCTGCTGCCAAATCGCACTTGCTGGAAACAGCGAAATGGGCCCGCTTCTTAGCAATGGTAGGATTTGTGTTTCTGGTACTGGTGATATTCGTTGGAATTTATTCAACCGTTACCATAAACCGGTTCGAAGACAGTTATCGTGAAATGGGAGGAATGGGCTCGGAAACTGTATTGGGCTCAGCCGGGACAGGGGTTGCCGTGATATATATTATCATGGCGATTATCTGGTTTTTCCCGCTGATTTTTACACTCCGTTTTGCGAATCAGATGCGCAATGCACTTCAAAGTAATGACCAGGAATTGCTCGGCACTTCTTTCCAGAATCTGAAAGTATGCTACCGGTATTTAGGCATCGTAACAGTGATTTTTCTTGTGATGATTGCGCTTTCGCTGCTGTTTGGTTTAATGGGGCTGGCGTTTAGTTAACGGACAGGTAGTTATAATCTTTCAGCAACACTTCCAGGAAGGCTTCCGGCTCCATTGAAGTTTCAATATTCAGGTGCGATTTGATTTTTTCCGCAGCCATTATGGCCATGGTAGCATCTTTGTGCTTGCGGGATGTATCCAGAATGCTTTTTAAGGAGTTGATATCACGGTCGCTCAACTGCATGATCTGCGGGAAAAGCGGAACATAGCTGTCTTCCACTTCCAGAAATACCGTGTCCGATATCTTTTCGTTTTGCTTGGTATCAATCAAAACCGTATGTGCAAGAATATCGCCGAGGCGTTGTTGTTTGCGGGTGTTCACCAATACCAGGTCGGCTACCAGTAAGCCCATGGAAATGGCCATTCCCCAGTACACCTGCGGGCCAAAGATTTGTGCATACGGAATCATCATGATCATCATAATCACGGAAATATCCATGGTACGCATGAGCCAGCGTATGATGAATTGGCCGATGGAAGGCCGGCCGCCATTTTCCGATACGACTTTGATACCCAGGAGTTTTTTCCCAATGCTCTGTCCATGCATGGTAATCTCCAGTATAACATGGTACATAACAAAGGGCAGGAAAAGCAAAAGGCTAACGGCCCAGATTTTCATGTTGCTGTCATCGCCACGCATGTGGATGGTCAACCAATTGATCAGCCGCAGCGCAACGATAAGATAAAAGATCTGGATGATGATGTCGATCACCCAGGCTGCCAGTCGCCTGTAAAAGGGCGGTGCCGTAAACTCAATATCAATATTAAAATGCGTGGCAATGCGAACAACGCTCATGTTTCAAATATAATTTTAGTTGGGGTATTTTCATCCTTGCATTTTATGATCCTTCTATCTCTGTCTAAAAAGAAAAAAGCCTGCACAAGGCAGGCTTTCCACTATTACCGAAACTGAATTATTGCAGCATTTTGGCAATTTCCTGTACTGGCAGGCTTCCGGCAATCTGAGCCACTTGTTCCTGCGTTGCACCGGGAGCTTTTACGGTAATCAGTGAACTTCCGATGGGCAATTGCAGCTCGTAGCTCACATTGTCACCGTCGCCGTTTTTTGTTACAAGCGCTTTGTACCCCGATATTTTGATCACTTTATTGTCGCCGGTGTTGCCAATAAGCGGAATAGACAACAGGCTGTTGATGCTGGCGATCAATGGTGAGTTACTGATGATCTCAATGCTGATGTTTTTGTTTTCTTCCATACTGGCGCTGTTGTATTCCTGGCCATATTCGCGGTGTACAACCACACCTAAAAAACCTGAAGCACCACTTACGTTATCCTGCTTGGTAATGGCAGGTTTGTCAAGTATGGTTGCGGGTAATGATTTTAATACTTCCTTGCCGATAATGATGTCCAGTTCGGCCAGCATTTGCTGAAGGGCAAAACGTGAGTCATCCAGTTTACCTGCGTCGTAGTTACTGCGGGCATCGCCGGCCAGCTTTTTAAATGATGCGGGATCTCCGGTTGCCATAAAAACAGCTTGTGTAGCGGCAGTGGTGGTAGTTTTTGCTGGATCTGATTTCTGTGCAGCGGGTGTAGCCGTAGTTGTTTTGGCAGCGGGTTTCTTTTGTGCATGGCTGTTTGCCATTACAAAAAGTGAAAAGCTGAAAAGGAAAATATATTTCATAACAAATTTCATTTTGGTGGTGATTATTTTTCTCCGAGTTTGGTTTTGATGCCATCGATATCAATCTCCTCGCAGGCTTTCATAAACTCCTGCTCCGTAGCAAAGTTTACGCCTTCGTACACCAGGAGCGACGTTTGTCCAAGCGGAACACTCAGCTTGTAACCGGAGCCGTCGCTGTATTCAATAACGGCACGGTAACCTTTAATGCGGGTCTGCTTCCAGTTTTGCTGGCCGCCGGTTTGCTGCGCATATCCAACATTGTTGAAATAAAGATTGATGGCCTGCATCCAGGCAGCATTGTTGGTAATGGTAAAGCGCAGTTGTTTGTCGTTGTTCTGGTATTCGCGTTTGATGGTAAGTCCAACCCAGCCCCAGCCGGTACTGGTTACCTGATCGGCCTTTTCATTAGAGGGCAAACTGGCAACAGTAGGCGGAAGCGATTTTAAAATCTGCTGACCAATCTGCATTTCAACACCAAGCATTGCTTGTTGAATCGCATAGCGGGCTTCGCTGAATTTTCCCTGGCTAAATACAGTTTCTGCCGTGGCAACATTTTCTTTTACATCAGGAGGCGTAACCACAAGGCCGCCACCGCCTCTGTTGGAGGGATTGTTATTGCCCTGGCTGCCTGTATTAACTGGATTGGCATTGCCATTTTCGTCGGCTTGCTGGTTGCCATTGCTTCCGTTAGCAGTATTTATTACCTGCTCTGCTTTTTGTTTTAGTTTTTTGAGAAATTGAGCCTGCGAAGAGTTGAATAACAAGCAACCCACCATCAGCAAGCCAAGGGGAACGATACGCATAGTGTGTATTTTTAGGTTGAACAATACGAATGTTACTGATTCGCATCCATAAGGTAAGTAGTTGGTTTTACTCGATAGGAGCGGAAGGGTTACTTAAATGTACACAATTCTTTTGGAGTACTTACCGTACTCATTCTTTCTGAAATTGTAAGCCTGAGGTTCGTTTAACGGCACCAAAAACGGCTGTTTATCACTGGAATAGTTCAGGAAGCGGACCTGTCTGGTTAGTTGGTTAATTTTGTTTTGCATGTGTAAATCTTGGTTCTGCCAAACGAAAGTATTGTTTGCAGGAGAACAATGGAAAGCCCTGGAGCCGGCTTTTTGTATGAAGTGTAGTTATTGATGTATGTACTGTGACGGATTAAAAAAACAGGTGCTTCAGGTAGCTTTGTAAGCAGTAAAGGGTGGGAATACCTGCAATACGGGGCTGACAAGAAAAATAACAGGTGAAGACGCTCATGGTTTGCTTTTGCGCAACAACCAGCCTATGACCACCATCTGCCGGCCATCTTCAAAACAGACCAGCATGGAGCCGTTTTTGCCGCGAATGCATTTGCCGTTCCGGCGTACGGCGTTACAACCTTTTTTCTTTGGGTTTTCAGCTGTATTGCGGTCGCCCAGGTATAAATATTCCATGAACGGAGTGGCGGTCGATAGATGATTGCGAAAGCTATTGGTTGCTGAACGTATAGCTGTATTCTACTTTTCCGGTCAGCTCTTTGTCTTTGTTGAAGATCTCTTCTCTTGTTTTTAAGCCCCGATCATTAAAGCGGTAGCGCCAGATTAAGTAGTCGTTGCTGTTTTGCGGGATCATGGTCCGCTGTATCATATGATTTCTTACAGAGTATTCAAACATCTGTTCCGGCAGCAGGCGGGCTGCTTTTTTATTGTAGCGAACAATGTCGGTAAGACGGTTTTTAGCATCGTAATAATAATAAAACGGCTCTTCCTTGATAAAGCGGCGGGTTTCCTGTTCTTCAATCACATTCCCATTGTCATCCAGTACAAAGCTCACAACAGATGTGTCTTTCCCGTTTTTTATACGTAACATTTTGCTGATCCTGTTTTGATCTCCATATTGCCAGATATGTTCATCTGTTTTCAAGACTGCCATCGAATCACCAAACTGGGTAAAAATAGATTGGATCTGCCCCTGGGGGTTGTACCAATAGGTTGTTGTGCTTACGTTTCCAGCGGCAGAATCAGTAGTTTTTATGGTTCTTCCTTCTTCATCAAAAAAGGTAGTCATGTAGGAGGCTGGCTGGTAGGTGGTTTTGGTGATGGTTACCAGGGTTTTTGTTACCGGTGAAAAAAACTGTTGCACAGATAAATCATCCAGCGGCGTGTTGTTTACGGTATAGCTTTTCATCGTTACATTTTGCACGCTGTTGTTGCGGTAACTGGCAACCAGATTATTGCTTTCTTTCGTGCCTAAAATGTCTTTGTAATAATATTGGGCAGCAGCCGGGAAGGCCAGGAAAAGAACAGCAACGGAAAACCATGTTTTCATTCCAGATATTGTTTGCTTCAAAAATAATTCTTACCGTAAGTCCACCGTGCGGAGATTCGGTGAAGTGGGACTTTTGTCCCTATTTTTAAGAAATTTTTTTACGTGAGCCACCAACCAGAACGCAAGGAAAAGGACTGTTTAAACTGCGGCACCCAGGTATTGGGCCGTTATTGTCACCGCTGTGGCCAGGAAAATATCGTCAATCGCCAAAGTTTCTGGTCATTGACAAAGCATTTTGTGTATGATATTTTGCATTTCGACGGAAAGTTTTTCCATACCGTCGGATACATTTTCTCCCGTCCTGGGTTTGTGGCCCGCCAGTATGCTGAAGGAAAGCGAATGCGCTATCTTGACCCTATCCGCATGTACCTGTTTACATCGGCTGTGTTCTTTCTGATCTTTTTTTCTTTCAATGCCCCCAAATTCGGCGATAACGGTTTTTCCGAGAATCTGGATGCCGAAGAACGCAGGGACCTTATAACGCAATATGAGGAAAGAATGCAGAAAAACCCGGCTGATTCTTTTCTTCGGGGAAGGATCGCTCTATTGAAAGACACTTCCAGGCCTGTGAACCTGGATGCTTTGGGTTGGTGGGAAAATGAAACGATTGTGGGAAAGAGAAAGTATGCATCGGTGGCAGAATACGATTCGATACAGAAAGCCTTACCACCAGCGCAAAGAGACAGTTGGATCGATGGGTTTTTAATCAAAAAAACAATTGGCCTCCAAAAACGGTATGGGAGCAGCGACAGGATTCTAACCACTTTCCTGAATACTTTCCTTCACCAGCTGCCTTATCTTCTTTTTGTTTCGCTCCCTTTTTTTGCACTCCTTTTAAAACTGCTTTACATACGCCGGAAGAATTTTTATTACAGTGATCATGCCGTGTTTACCTTATACCACTACATTTTCAGTTTTATCCTCTTGCTGATCATATTTGGACTGGCTGGTTTGCGTAATTGGACAGACTGGGGCATTTTTCGGTTTCTGATAGGGCTTGTCATTTTATCCTGGCCTGTATTTCTTTTTATTGAAATGAAAAACTTTTACCGGCAGGGCAAAGGCAAAACCTTGGGTAAATTTTTGTTGTTAAATACTGGTGGCTTGTTAGTCCTGGTATTGTTGTTCATTTTATTTTTAGTATTCTCCTTTTATAAACTATAACGTATGAATAAGAGCGGCGAAGCTTTTGAGCGGTTAGTAGAGATCATGAATGACCTGCGGGAAAAATGTCCCTGGGATAAAAAACAAACCATTCAATCGCTGCGGCAAATGACGTTAGAAGAGACGTATGAACTTACCGATTCCATCACAGATGGGAACTGGAAAGGCATCAAAGAGGAATTGGGCGACCTGCTGCTGCATATTGTGTTTTACGCCAAAATAGGTACTGAGCAACAACAGTTCACAATTGAAGATGTGATCAATGGCATTTGCAATAAATTAATAGCCCGTCATCCGCATATCTATGGCGAAGTACAGGTTGAGAATGATGAGGATGTAAAGCGCAACTGGGAAAAGCTCAAGATGAAGGAAGGCAAGCAATCCGTACTTTCCGGTGTGCCGAAAACCTTACCGGCCTTGATAAAGGCTATGCGCCTGCAGGAAAAAGCTAAACAGGTGGGCTTTGAATGGGAGAATAAAGAGCAGGTATGGGAAAAAGTAAAAGAAGAAGAAGCTGAACTGCAGGAAGTAATTGCAACCGGCGAACAGGATAAGATAGAAGAGGAGTTTGGTGATCTGCTGTTTTCGCTGGTAAACTTTGCACGGTTTTTGAATATTGACGCCGAGAACGCCCTGGAGGTCACCAACAAAAAATTCATCAGGCGTTTTACACAGATGGAATCCGCCGCACAGGACACTGGTAAACCGTTAGCCGAAATGACGCTGGAAGAAATGGATGCCATCTGGAACCGAATCAAACGTCAACACGATTGAAAATCTTCCCCATCCATAACCGCCATTTTCGTTTACGCTATTTTATTTTATCAGCTCTTGCCCTGCTGCTGTTATCTTTTGTAACTGCCTGGTTTTTCAATTCTGCTATTTCTGTCGGTCACCAGCAAAAAAGCCTGCAACGATTTATTACAAAGCAGCAACAGGATGTCCGCCAACTGATGTCTGATCGGGTGCTGTTGCGCAAACTTGTTAGGAAAGAGGCATCAAAAGATGAATTTGAAACCATGACTGCCAAGCGGTATGGGTTTTTTATTTTTCAGGAAACACTTTCCGAGACCGATGCACCTGTTTTTTGGAATACACAACGAGTTACCCCACCTAGGCCGGTGTATAACAGCGGCAGCGACGTTTCCTTTGAAAAGTTTTATAGCGGGTATTACGTTGTGCATCGGCAACGGCTGGAACTGCCCGGTATGAGCAATACCATGGTTGCCTATGCCATGATCCCTGTATTGAACCTTTACCCCTTTGAGTCGGATGATTCCCGCACAAGTTTTGCCCATGACAGGCACGCTATCGATAAAATAGCCATTACTACAGAACAAACTGATTTTCCGGTTTTGTCGATTGACAATAAGGTTTTGTTTTATTTAAAGCAGGCACCTGAATCAGAAGTGACCAACACCGATATGGTTACGATCGTATTGCGACTGACCTTTTTTCTTTTATTGCTGATTGCCCTGCATTTCCTGGCAGTAGGCATACACAAGAAAAAGGGTACGTTTGCCGGAGTTTTTTTTCTTGCCGCCATGCTGTTGCTGATTCGATTTGCTCTTTATTATTTCCCCGGCTTGCTTTCATTGCGCTACTTTTCGCTTTTTGATCCATCTGTATACGGCTCCAATTTTTTAAACCGTTCATTGGGCGATCTGTTGATCAATGCCGTAATGATCTGCTGGTTGGTGCTATTTGCCTGGAATTATCTCGGGCCAATCAAAAAGCTGCCCTCGTTTATAAACGAAAAGAGAATGATGATTGGCGGTGTAGTGGGCATTTTTGTACTGCTGTTTATTACGTTTCAGCTCGCCACCATCGTGCATAACCTGGTGATGAACTCAAAGATCTCGTTTGATGTTACGGATTTCTCCAGTCTTACCATTTATACCGGTTTCAGTTTTTTGATTCTTGCGCTGCTGTCGCTGAGCTATTATTATTTTACCCGAATGCTCTTTCGGGCCGTGTTGATGGCCATTCCCAACCTGGTGCATTTGTATTTTGTAGTGGCCGTTGTTGGACTTGTTTTGCTTACATTCCAATCCAGTCAAGAAAGTTATTCCACTGTACTTTTCCAGTTGCCAATATTGGTTTGGTTAGTAGGGTATACCCTGATTCTTACCCAGGAGCAAGCCATCATTAACCGCTTTCGTGTCACCATTGCCGGCATTCTTTTCTGGGCATTTTTGTTTTCCGTTTCATTGGCAGCTCTTATTATGAGTGGTAACCGGGAACGTGAGCAACGCCAACTGCGCAGTATTGCCGATAAATACGAAGAACTCTGGGAGCCGACAAAAGAAAAGTCACTGACGATTATCCTGCAGTACCTGGACAATCGTTTTCTGAACGCAAACTTCAACCGTTTTTACAATGAGCAGGAAAGCTTTTATATACGAGACAGCATAGCCAGTTCTCAGTTCACATCTTCGTTCAGTAAATACAATATGGATATTTATCTGTTCGATTCTGCTGAGCGGGGAATCAACAATCTTGATAATCGTTCTTATGCAGAATTGGATAATATTTATACGGTACAAAGTAAGCCTACGGGGCCGGGTGAACTTATGTACTACGAGATATCGTTTTCAGATTTCGTCTATATTGTAAAAAAGGAGATTTACGACAGTACGCAATTGAAAGGAACGCTTTTCTTATTGGCAAGACCGCGGAATTTTACCGGCAAAAGAGAGCTATCACCCGAGCTTTTCCGGCGGGGCAAATATGAAGAAAGGTTTACGCCGTCTATTATGGCGGTGTACAGGAATAACAAGCTGGTTCGGCATACAGGCACTTATCCTTTTCCTGTTACTCTTACACCGCAAGCTATTCCTACAGCGCAGGAGGCGTTGGTTGAAAAAGACGAGTACAATGAGCTTTGGTACAAAGGATCCAATAAAAAGATTATTGTGGTTGTCAGTAAGAAAGAGTCGCTGATCGAAAGCATCACCTTATTTTCTTACCTGTTTTGTTCGTTCCTGTTCATGATAGGCATCATACGCTTGTTTGAGCTGGCTGCCAAAATCATACGGTCGTGGCCAAACCTGAACATCTTTACCCGGCTGAGTATCCGTTCACAAATTCATGCAACCATTATTTTCATTTCTATCCTTTCGTTTCTGATCATTGGCGTGGCCACAATTTCCTATTTTATTCAACGCAATGAAAGAAACATCAATGCAAACCTGAGCAGGATGGCAGCTTCCACTCTCAGCGAGTACGAGAGGCTGATTAGAGAGCTGTCCATCAATTTTACAAGCATAAACTTTCCAACCCAGGCCAGCAATGATACTCTTCAACGCTCTGTTGATGAAATTTCGGATGTGCATGGCCAGATCGTGAACATCTATGACATTGATGGCAACTTGCAGATAACGTCTGCAGAAGACATCTATACACCGGGAGTTCTCAGTAAAAAGATGAACCCACAGGCTTATTTTCACCTTCGGAATTTAGGCCAGGCTCAGTTGGTGCAAACTGAAAAGGTGCCCGACCTGGAGTACCGTAGCCTGTATTTGGCCATACGCAATGCCAACAACGATACATACGCTTATCTGAATGTTCCTTCTTTTTCTTCCGCAGATGAATTGAAACAGGAGATCTCCAATTTTTTGGTTACTATCATTAATCTTAATGCTTTTATTCTTTTGATCTCCGGTGTGATTGCACTTTTTATTACCAATCGTATTACTCGCTCTTTCTCCATCATTGGTAACAAGATGAAAGAGATAACCTTGGGTAAAACCAATCAGGAAATTGAATGGAACAGGAATGACGAAATTGGCGAACTGGTAACGCAGTACAACAAGATGGTACAGCAACTGGAGATGAGTGCATCGGCACTTGCCAAAAGCGAAAGAGAAGGTGCCTGGAGGGAGATGGCCCGGCAAGTGGCGCATGAAATCAAAAATCCGCTGACGCCGATGAAGCTGAGTATACAGTACCTGCAAAAAGCCATTCAAAATAACCAATCCAATGTGCAGGAACTGACTACTAACGTCGCCAGCACCCTTATCGAGCAGATCGACCATCTTTCAAAGATTGCTGCCGACTTTTCGCAATTTGCCAATATTGGAAATAAGCGGGTAGAAACAATCGATCTGCACAATGTCATTGGCTCTTTGCTGGACCTGTTTTCCACCAATCCGAAGGTAGATGTAAGTTGGAAACCGGTCGCCCGGGAAGCCATTATGCAGGCAGATAAAACACACATGAACCGGCTGTTTACCAACCTGCTCGCCAATGCAGTGGATGCCTGTTCGGAACGGCAAAAATGTAATGTGCTAATCACGGAAAGGATAATGGGTAATGACCTGTTGGTTGCCATAAAGGATAACGGCGATGGTATTCCGAAGGAAATGCAATCAAAGATTTTTACACCCAACTTTACCACCAAGACATCAGGTACGGGATTGGGGCTTGCCATGTGCAAAGGCATTGTAGAACAGGCTGGCGGACAGATATGGTTTGAGACAATTGAAGGAGAGGGGACAACGTTTTTTGTAAGACTGCCAATGGTGTAGCTGACGGCATAAGGATCTTATCAGATCCAGTGTTTACTTATCCCTTTATTATAAAAAAGCTGGTTATTGATGAACCAGCTTTTCTGTATACTATTGTTATTCCCTTAATCCCAATTTTAACCTCTAACTCTTTTCTTCTCTTTTTCTTCTGTTCTCTTGCAAAAAGTTTTCAAACGCCTGCAGGCTGAACGAACTTAGATTCCTTGAAGCCGGAAGGGCACCTTTTTGGGCCACCAGTGTTCCGTATTTGATATAGTTAAATTCTTCTAATGCATGTGCATCGGGGTTAATAGAAAGCATTACGCCTTTCTCCATTGCATATTCCACCCAACGCCAGTCCATATCCAACCGGCTGGGAGAAGCATTGATTTCAATGACAACGTTGTTTGCTGCGCAGGCATCTATGATGGCTTTGTGATCAACCGGGTAACCTTTGCGCCGTAACAAGAGCCGTCCTGTCATATGGCCAAGGATTGTGGTATATGGATTGGTAATGGCGCCCATCAATCGCTGCATTGCTTTTTCTTCGTCCATATCCAGATTGCTGTGAATTGACGTGATCACAAGATCGAAGGTGGAAAGCGTTTCATTATCATAATCCAGCGAACCATCGCCGAGTATATCACACTCTATGCTTTTGAATATTCTAAACGGCGCAAACTTTTGATTCAGGCTATCGATGTAAACATGCTGTTCGCGAATTTTTTCTTCATTCAGTCCATTGGCGTAATAAGCCGATTTGGAGTGATCCGATATCACCATATATTCAAAACCTATGCGGATCAGTTCTTCCGCCATTTGTTCAATGGTGTAGGCTCCATCACTCCAGTTGCTGTGCGAATGAATCAGCCCTTTGATGGTACTGGTTTCAACTATCGCGTCAATGGTTTCTTTGTTTGCTTTTTCAAGAATGGTGTTGCTTTCCCGTAAGTAAGGCGGGATAAGAGGCAAGCCTGCATTTTGAAAGATCGCTTCTTCAGATTGTGCGCCGCTCCACGAGGTTTTGTTTTGGAGGGCGGCGAGGAACGCTTCACTTGCGCTGGTGGCAAACAATGTTTCCACAAACGTTTCAGCAGTAGCAAAATGAATCTGGATCTTTAGGCGTTCTTCCACACGTATCATAAGGCTTTTAGGGCCTTCGGTAAGGATCTCTACCTGGTCGTTCATCAGGTAATCAATCACATCCCGCTGGCCGGCAGTGGTTACCCATTCCAGTTGGCTAATTATTTCTAACTGCCTGCGAAATTGTCCTGTGATTGCGGTTCGTTCACCGGGAAACTTTGCTTCCAGTTTGCTTTGCAATGCAAGTGCAAAATCCTCAACATGCTTGTACAGATAGTGTCCTTTGGTTTCGCTGGCAAAAGCAATCGATTCTAATATCTTTTGTTCTGTCTTTGCACCAAATCCTTTTTTCGCAGCAATACGGTTTTCCTGACATGCTTTCTCTAACGCCTCAATCGTATCAATCTTCATTTCTTTCCAGATGATGTTGATCTTTTTAGGCCCGAGCCCTTTAATGTTCATCATCTCCAGCACACCGGTTGGTGTTTTTTGCAACAGATCCTGCAAAGCTTTCAGTTCCCCTGTTTGTAAAATTTCTTTTACCTTCTTTGCTGTGCTGTCGCCAATACCCCGGATGGCTGCTATCTGCTCCTCGTTCAGTGATGCCAGTTCTGTTGGCGCTTTTTCAATGGCAAAAGCGGCACTGGCATAGCTTTTTGCCCGAAAGGCGTTTTCGCCATGTATGTCCATTAGCTTGGCGAGTAGAGAAAACTGGTCGGCAATTGCATAATTATCCATGATTACAGATTGGCAGGAATGAAAGGTGAATAAAATTCTTAGGGGTTAAAAATCGGATAAAATAGCTTTCGTTGCAGTTAGATTGATGATAGTATCAAAAAAACGAATTGCGTCGTGTAGTAAAAAAGACGGATAGACGATTTCTACATTAGAATACGTTCCGGACACGATAAGTTGTAATAGTAAGACTACTGATAATACAACAGGAATAAAAATCCTTTCATTCCATAAATCAGCCACAAAAGAAAAAGTCCCGGAAGGCCGGGACTTGTATACATTTCAAAACGTCGTTCTTATTTGCTGCTTTTGGAACTGCTCTTAGAGCTGCTCTTTGAAGAAGAAGAGCTGCTTTTTTTGGAAGCTCCTTTTGAAGATGACGAAGAGCCTTTTTTCGCAGCACTCTTGCTGGCACCACCTTTTGCAGAAGCTTTAGAAGCACTTCCTTTTTTGGCGGCTCCTTTAGAAGCGCTCTTTGAAGTTGACTTCGAAGCAGTGCTCTTTTTAGCGGCACCTTTAGAAGCACTTTTTGTAGCGCCGCCTTTTTTAGCAGCACCCTTTGATGCACTCTTGGTAGCGCCACCTTTTTTAGCGGCACCTTTTGCTGCGCCTTTCGATGCACTTTTTGAAGAACTCTTTGCAGCTCCTTTCGATGAGCTTTTGCCTGCAGCTTTTTTTGCTGTTGCCATGTTGTTTTGAATTTAATGGTTAGTAAAAAAATACAGTAGTAAAATTATACAAAAAATTTAACTACCAAAGTTTTTACACAACCATCATACCAAAACCATTAGGCAGTGGCTTCAGACGGAAGTACAGAAACAAATGTTCTGTCGTTCTTTCCTTTTCTGAATTCAACAACGCCGTCGGTGGTTGCAAATAACGTATAGTCTTTACCGACACTTACGTTTTTACCAGGATGATATTGCGTACCGCGTTGACGTACGATGATGTTGCCGGAAATAGCAGGCTGGCCACCAAAAATTTTTACACCCAAACGTTTGCTGTTTGAGTCGCGGCCGTTCTTTACACTACCTTCCCCTTTCTTATGTGCCATGGTTCAAGAAGTTTATTTGTTTACTGATGAATGCTTTTTGTTTTCTCAACAGGTGCTGATGCAAACATTAAGCGATGTCGTTGATTTTAATTTTGGTGTACTGGGTACGGTGTCCTTTTTTCTTGCGGAAACCTTTACGGCGCTTTTGCTTGTAAGCAATTACTTTGTCGCCTTGTACCTGATCAAGGATCTCTGCCTGGATCTTAACGCCACTGTTGGCAAAAGTCAGGTTGCCATTGGCATCGGCCATTATCACATCAGAGAACTCCACTTTAGAGCCGGTGTCACCACTGATTTTGGGAACATATAACGTTTGGTCTTTTTCGACCTTAAATTGCTTGCCGGCTATTTTTACGATTGCGAACATAACGGTTCAAAAATTAGGTGTGCGAAGGTAAGGGAAAAGCGTCAAAACAGAAAAGCGGCGGCTAAAAAAAGCTGGCAGCAGAAAAACTTTTAACGTTTACCCTATCCCTCCTCCACCAAGGGTGCAGATTGTTTCAATCAAATTGGTGTAGGTTTGTGCGCCTTTTCTCTAGCATGAAGATAAAATCATTTCTTGCCAAGCCATTTGCTTCGTATGTCTATGCCAGGATCCGCCGGGGCGGAACTACTGCATTGGCCGACCAGGATGCTATCCTGAAAGAACTCTTAAGCAAAGGCAAAAGCACCGAGTTTGGCAAAGAACACAAACTGGATGCGGTTTCGGATTATGCCGGCTTTAAGCAGGCTGTCCCCGTTCGGGACTATGAAGGCATCCGGCCTTATATTGATAAGATCAAGGACGGCAAGCACAATATTTTGTGGAAGGGCAAGCCGATTTACCTGGCAAAAACATCTGGTACTACTAGCGGAGTAAAGTACATTCCCATTACCAAGGATTCCATTTCCAATCATATCAATTCGGCCCGAAATGCGCTGTTGTGCTATATGGCCGAAACGGGCAATACTGCTTTTGCCGATGGCAAAATGATCTTTTTATCTGGTTCGCCTGAATTAGAGAGGGTGGCAGATATCCCTACGGGGAGGTTGAGCGGGATCGTTAATCACCACATTCCCTCGTACCTGCGTCGCAACCAGTTGCCGTCTTACGAAACCAATTGCATCGAGGATTGGGAAACAAAACTGGACGCCATTATCAAAGAAACGATCGACAAGGACATGACCCTGATCAGCGGTATCCCACCGTGGGTGCAGATGTATTTCGATCGTTTGGAAGAGCGGAGCGGGAAAAAGATCGGTCAGCTTTTCCCGAATTTTTCCGTGCTGGTTCATGGCGGTGTGGCTTTCGAACCGTACAAGGCCAAACTGATGCAAAGTATCGGTCGAAACGTAGATGCCATTGAAACCTTCCCTGCGTCAGAAGGCTTTTTTGCTTTCCAGGACACGCTGAGGGAGGAGGGGCTATTACTCAATACGGCAAGCGGCATTTTCTTTGAGTTTGTGCCTGCGTCAGAAATCTTTAACGAAAATCCAACACGCCTTTCCCTGCACGATGTGAAAGTAGGGGAGAACTATGCACTCATCGTCAACAGCAACGCCGGACTGTGGGGGTACAATATTGGCGATACGGTGAAGTTTGTCAGCACCAATCCCTACCGGTTGGTAGTAACTGGCCGCATCAAACATTATATTTCCGCTTTTGGAGAGCATGTGATTGCCGAAGAAGTGGAACAGAGTTTGCTAAAAGCAGCCGCAGAAGAAGACGTTTGCATTACAGAGTTTACCGTGGCGCCCATGGTGCAGCAGGGCGAAGGAAAAAGCTATCACGAATGGTTTATTGAATTTGAAAATGCACCTGCTAACATGGAAGCATTTGCCGCCAGGGTAGATGCAAACCTGCGGCAGAAAAATATTTATTATGATGACCTGATCCGGGGTTCCATCCTGCAGCCGCTACGCATTACCGAAATGAAAAAAAATGCATTTGTGGAATACATGAAATCAATCGGTAAGCTGGGTGGACAAAACAAAGTACCCCGGTTAAGCAACGACCGAAAGATCGCCGACGAATTGGCCAAATGGACAAAACAATTGACAACACCATAAGAAGGCCTTATTTTGTAACGCAACATTGACTTGCTACCATCCACTATGAATAATCTTGCAGCTCCCGTCAAACGCATAGCGATCTTTGGTTCCACCGGTTCCATTGGTACGCAGGCGTTGGATGTGATTGATAAAAACAAGGATAAGTTTTCAGTAGAAGTGCTAACTGCCCATGGAAACGATGCTCTTTTGATCCAACAGGCACTTACCTATCAGCCCAATATCGTTGTGATCTCCAACGAGCAGAAATATGCCCGTGTGAAAGAGGCCCTGGCCAATACCGACATCAAGGTGTTTGCCGGTGAGAAAGCGTTGGAAGATGTAGCCTCTATGGATGTTTACGATGTAATGCTGGCAGCCATTGTAGGTTATGCCGGGCTGAAGCCAACATTGAATGCCATCAATGCCGGTAAAGCCGTTGCCCTTGCCAATAAGGAAACGCTGGTGGTTGCCGGTGATATCGTTATGCAACTGGCATATGAAAAACGGGTGCCGATTATCCCGGTGGATTCGGAGCATTCCGCTATTTTCCAGTGCCTGGTAGGTGAGGTGCGCAATCCCATTGAGAAAGTCATCTTAACCGCTTCCGGCGGGCCTTTCCTTGGCAGAAAGCCTAACTACCTTGTAAACGTAAAGCGGGATCATGCCTTGCAGCATCCCAATTGGAATATGGGCGCCAAAATCAGTGTGGATTCCGCTACACTGATGAACAAAGGGCTGGAAATGATCGAGGCCAAATGGCTTTTTAATCTTCGCTCCGATCAGATTGATGTGCTGGTTCATCCGCAAAGTATTATCCATTCCATGGTGCAGTTTGAGGACGGCAGTATCAAAGCCCAAATGGGGCTGCCCGATATGAAACTTCCCATTCAGTATGCATTGGCGTTTCCGCAACGCATTCCAAACGATTTTCCACGTACCGATTTCAAACGCATCCGCAACCTTACGTTCGAAGAGCCGGATATTAAAACATTCCGCAACCTGGCACTTGCCATTGAAGCCCTGGAAAAAGGCGGTAACCTGCCCTGTGTGCTGAATGCAGCCAATGAAATTGCCGTGTATGCATTCCTGCGCAACCGCATCGGTTTTCTGGATATGACGGATGTAATTGAACAAACCATGCAGAAAGTGGTTTATCTGAAAGAGCCTTCGCTGGATGATTACCTGGAGAGCGACGCAGAGGCAAGACACTATGCTGCTGACCTGATCAAGCTGTAGATTCCGCTCTTCCTTTATAACGAAGAATTATACTTTCCCTGCTTATATTGCAGGCTATTAAAATTTGAGCGTAGAATTTTTGGGCAGAATTTCATTGCAGTAATTTTTTCTGATGGAGTTTACCCAGAGCTTGTAGAAGGTCGCACACTTCAACGTTCAGAACTATTTTCAACAAGAACTTCCGTCCTCACCTGAAACGGAAGAATGTATGACAGATAAAACAATTATGACGCTTTTAGCCGTAGACTGGTCCGCCTTATTTGCCAACATCGGGCAGTTCATTTTAGCTTTTTCCATACTGGTTGTTCTCCACGAATTGGGTCACTTTTTACCTGCCAAGTGGTTTGGCTGCCGGGTTGATAAATTCTATCTTTTTTTCAATCCCTGGTTCTCTCTTTGGAAAACCCAGAAAGGCGAAACCGAATACGGATTGGGATGGGTACCCTTAGGTGGTTATGTAAAGATTGCGGGGATGATTGATGAGAGCATGGACAAGGAGCAAATGAACCAGCCGCCGCAGCCATACGAGTTCCGGGCAAAACCAGCCTGGCAGCGGCTCATTATTATGCTGGGTGGTGTTACTGTCAATTTTATCCTGGCCCTGGTGCTGTTTGCCATGATCTTGTTTGTCTGGGGTGAAGAAAGATTGCCAAACGCCAATGTGAAATATGGCATTATTGCCGATTCGCTGGCCAAGGCCGCAGGTCTTCGTGACGGTGACAGGATAACTTCTATTAACGGGCAGCAGCTTTCTTATTTCGACGATTTGCCAAAAGGTGTTGTGCTGAACGAACGCGTTACACTTGGGGTAAACCGCAATGGCGCAGATACCGCTATTACCCTGCCGGAAGGCTTTCTTTCCAATCTTACCAAACGCCAGTTGGCTGCCTTTGTATACCCGAGGGTGCCAACTGTGGTCCAGGATGATCCGGAAGCAAAATATGTTACAGGTGAATTACAGGAGGGCGACCAGATCGTAGCGGTGAACGGAAAGCCTGTATTCTTTTTTGATGAATTTGTGCGGTTGAAACGGGATATGAAGAACCAGGACATTGCACTTACCGTTTTGCGCAATAACAAGGACACGGCACAGGTAGTGGTGAAGGCAAATGAAAATGCACAGGTAGGCATCCAGACAAAAGATCCTTATGAATTGCTGGGTTCTGAGAAAAGGGAATACTCGTTTTTTGAATCCATTCCTGCTGGTATCAATTATGGCGTAGATCGTTTGAGCGACTATGTTACCGGCATCCGGTTGCTGTTTACTTCCAAAGAGCATAAAGTTTCCGACAACCTGGGAAGCGTCATCTCTATCGGTAAAACCTTTGGCGGTACCTGGGACTGGAAGCGCTTTTGGATGATGACTGCACTGTTCTCCATCATTCTTGCCTTTATGAATATTTTGCCCATACCGGCACTGGATGGCGGGCATGCCCTGTTTACCATTTATGAGATTATCACCGGCCGCAAACCCAGTGATAAGTTCATGGAGTATGCGCAAATGGCAGGAATGGCCTTATTGCTGGGACTGATGCTTTATGCATTTGGATTGGATATCTGGCGGATGTTCCGATAAAGCAAGATGACAGATGACAGTTGGGAGATGACAATAAAGAAATCATTCGTTCTGCCGTCCTATTTTAAGAAACTCTATAGTGCTGAAGCGCCTTTAATTCACTACATTTGTAAGCTGTTTTGTATGACAGTTGTGAGCAGTTAAATGCTGTCATCCATAATCAGTCATCTCATCCGGGGGTGTTTGGTTTTGACAGCATCGATCTTTGAAAGTGTAAGCATGCCGAGCGTTGGATAATTAGCTCGTAAATCTGAATATTCGAACTACAAATGGCAATACACAGTATGCCATGGCTGCCTAATCAGTGATTAGTTAGTCATTAGGGCCGCCGCGCAGGTTTGTCTCTTACCAAGCGCCGCCGCCGACTTAAAAACAAACAGAGATTGCGGCAATCGAAGGCTGTGACGATTGTCTAAGACTATCCAGCTAAGGAAATGATTGGTTTGTTCTGCCCCGGCCATTTCCCGACAAGCAATGCAGAAATAAGCATGTAGAAAGCTTTTGGATATCATGTTTGGACACCGGTTCGAATCCGGTCACCTCCACCCTGGACCATTTTTGAACACTTTTAAGGCCGACTCTTTCAGATCACCTGGATGCAGTCGGCTTTCCTTCTTTCCGCCCAAATCCGCTTCTGTCATTGGTTTAGTAAAATGGGGACTGGATGATGGTCATTTAAATTCGGCAGGGAAAGAACGGTTCCATTTTCTGTTTCTGGGTAAAATGGTAGTTGAAAAAACTGCTACCATGTCTGGAAAATCAGGATCAGGTAGCACTATTTTCTACCAAGGATGGGTCAAATGCAGTCTCCACCTGCATTGCAGCTGTTTTCTCTGGGTTGCGGTTTTTCATGTCAAAAACCGTTCAACATATGGGGTCACAGGTAAAAGTTTCATTCTTTCTTAATCACGCAAAGCGTACGAAGACAAGACAAACCCCGATTTATTTCCGTATCCGTTACAATTATGAACACGTCACTATTTCCACAGGGCATTCTATTGCGGCGGCTGATTGGGACAAAAAAGCAAAGAAGGTAAAAGGAAAAGGAGGGGAGGCAACATCCATCAATGGTGGGCTGAAAGCCTTGGAAGTAAAAGTCCGATCTATCGTCAACCAGATGATCCTGACGGGCAAGCCGTTTAATGTTTATTCCATCAAAGATGCGCTGACAGGATCGTCCCGTCAAGCATATACTTTGAAAGATGCTTTCGAAACCTATTTGGGTATGGTCAAAAGCCTGGAGGGGAGGGATTACTCACCCATTACTTACGGTAAATACCGCCAGACATATGATCGCATCATGGAGTTTGCTAAGCACAAATTCAAACGCAACGATTTCTACCTGTATGATTTGGATGATTGCTTTATGGAGGAGTTCGAGTTGTACCTGAAATTACAGATTGGTAACAATCAGACCGCCATCTATAAGCACTGGCAGCGGTTGACCAGGGTACTCAAATATGCCATACGAAGAAAAATGCTGGAAACCTTTCCGTTTACTGATTATTCCATTCGCCTACCGAAAAAGAAGGTTGAATACCTGGTGGATGGCAGTTTCTCCTCCGCTAAGAAAGGGGCGACAGAGTAGGCAAAACAAAGCGGGGCAAAGGTTCTAAGGTGATGGCTATTGTTACCAGGAAAAGCCGACCACTGGTAATCAGCGTGTTTTCTGCCACTCCCTTCGAAAGCACTGTTTTGGAAGAAACTATCAAAAAGCGGTTCAGTAAAGTAAAAATCAGACGAGTAGTAACTGATAGGGCTTATGATACTGACCTATTGGATAATCAACTCAGACGAAAATGCATTGTACTGATTGCACCACAAACGTAACAGAAAGATAAGGAAAACACAGGATGGTAGAAGATTGCTCCATTATCGCCACCGCTGGACCGTAGAGCGCTTCTTTGCCTGGCTGCACAACTTCAAAAAATGTGTGGTCAGGTATGAAAGAAAAGCTGAGAACTTTCAAGCCTTCCTCTACCTCGCCTCCATCCTCATGCTACTGAGATATTTTTGAGATAAGTTCTGCAAAATGTATGGAACACCGCTTAGTTTAACAGCAAACGGATTGAAAATTCCACTTCAAGAGCTTCTTGCTTTGGTGACACAGAAGTTTCAGGAGACAAGAACGAATGCACAACAACGGTTTGTTGAAATACAGGTTGACGAATAAAAGTTGATCAATAAATTTGCAATATTGTTTTTGAATGATAAATGCTAAGCTGACGGAACATGAAATGCCTGTACTGACAGCAATCCGAAAAACGTTAGCTGAAATACTCTTGACACGCTGAAATGGCAATTTTCATAATATTTGAAACATCAATCTATTGAGAATTAGGACTTCGTATTGACGAAAATATTGATTAAAAGACCTTTGCAACTTTACTATTTACACAGATAGTTAAGTTTGATTTCAACCACTGTTATCGAAGAGTTTTGTAATCACTATAAGACTCAACTCTTAAAGAAACAAGTTGACTATAATATTGCAGTAAATTGCTTCGAGAGAGACCCATACTTTTATACAGATAAGGTATTCCAGAACATTTCGGGCATCCGATTTAATGATGCTTCCTAACGAAGAAGTACAGCTGTAATTGTTTATCTTCATGGCTCTATGAATTTGATAAAAACGACCATTTTATTTCATGCTGCAATTTGTTTTGCTACAAGCCTTTCTGCTCAGCAAAAGCTTTCCCGTACAGAGCAAAAGTTAGTGCAGGAAGTCGATAAGGCCCTGCCGGCAACCCGGCGACTACTGGAAGAAACCGTCAACATCAACAGCGGTACAATGAATATCCAAGGGGTAAAAAAAGTAGGTGAACGTTATGCAAAAGAACTGGCAGAGCTAGGCTTTACCATTGAATGGATTGTCCTGCCCGATTCACTCAAAAGGGCTGGTCATTTGGTGGCGTACAAAAAAGGGCGTAAAGGCAAAAAGCTGTTTTTGATTGGCCACCTTGATACGGTGTTTGAACCCAGTATGCCGGCGGGACCCTTTACCATGATTAACGACAGCACTGCTACCGGGCAGGGTGTTAATGATATGAAAGGCGGCGATGTGCTGGTGATTGCCGCTTTGAAGGCATTGCACAAACAGGGTGTACTAATTGACGCCCATATCACCGTTTACTTTACAGGTGATGAAGAAAACGCAGGAACCCCTATTGATGTCACAAGAGGAGATTTTATCAGACGAGCCAGGGAGCATGACATTGCCCTGGGATTTGAAACTGCCAGCACGATGGGGATTGTGGCCACGGCCAGGCGTGGCAGCAGCAGCTGGCGCCTCGAAACAACCGGGCGGCAGGCGCATTCCGCCGGAATTTTTGGTGGCAGTGGCTATGGATCTGTATACGAGGCGGTCCGCATCCTTAATAGCTTCAGGGAACAGTTAAGTGATGAAAAATACCTCACCTTTAATCCTGGCCTGATCCTGGGCGGTTCTGATCTTTTGCTGGATACGGCCACACAAAGCGGCATGGCTGCGGGAAAGATCAATATTATCTCTCCGGCTACTATGGTAATGGGTGATCTTCGGTTTCTAAGCAGGGAACAAAAAGAAAAGGCCCGCGAAAAAATGAAAGCGATTGTTGAACAGCATTTACCAGGAACAGGCGCCAGCATTACGTTTAAGGAGGGCATTCCTTCCATGCCCCCCACCCCAGGGAATGAAGCCCTGGCAGCAATAGTGAATGATGTAAGCCTGGCACTTGGATACGGCGCCGTGAAACCAGGTAACCCGGGAGCAAGGGGGGCAGGTGATATCTCTTACGTAGCCGAATATATGGATTGCCTGGATGGATTGGGTGCCTCGGGGAAGGGTGCCCATGCACCGGGTGAAACCATCAACCTGAATGAATACCCAAAGCTGATCAAACGGACAGCCATTCTGCTTTACCGGCTGATCAACAAATAAATGTTTTTTACGTTACACATTGAAGCGTGGACGCTATTATCCCCGACATTTCTAAAAACGAGTTCAAAATTAACTAGTCCAACTGGTTTATCTTGATTACGAACCCATGGCAAGAGAGAGGGTTAATGTAATCCACTGGGTTTCCATTGGCACGCGAAACAAAAGGGTTAAATTATAAGTGGCCTAGTCTTCAACAATGAATATTGATGAACTGCATTCGAAATGCTGCGCCAGGCAATTAAAAGTTAACCGAGAGACTTGTGCCGTAAGTAAAAGGTTCGCACAGGTGAACGGCACCAAAGTCGTAAGCATAACCAATGTATTGTTTGTTGGCGAGATTTCTGCCCCAGAAAGACAGCTCTGTTTTTTTATAAGCAATCCCCATGCGGGTATTTAATAAATGATACGGTGTTTGTTTGATACTGTTGGTAAGGTCAAAATATTGCGTACCAAGATATTTCCATTCACCCCGAGCAATGAGCGTTAAATTACTCTTTCCAAGTTCTTTTGTGTATTGCACCGCAAGAAGTGAAGTGACAGTCGGTGTGAAGATTTGCCGTTTGCCTTTCAGGTTGGTTTCGTTGCCGTTCTGTGATAATCTCAATTGATCATATTCAGCATGGGTATAACCAAAATTATAGTCAATGCTGAAACCTTTCGATAGCAGGTATCTCAGTTCGGCTTCAACGCCCTTGCTCACCAGGCTTCCCGTATTCCGAGTGATGGTCACTGCATCGGGCAGTACCAGTGTTGGTACCTGAACATCCCGCACGAAAGAATAAAAAAGGGCAAGGTTGATGATCATTCTCCGGTTGGAAGAAGTTTGCTTCCAGCCAGCTTCAATGTTGTTGCTGAATTCTGGCCGGAAAGGGTATAAAGCCGGTTGCGAAGGGTCGGATGATAAAGAGGTTAATCCGCCAGCACGAAAACCACGGTTGTAACTACCATACAGCATTCCTTTTTCAGTTGGATAAAAAGCCAGGATCAGTCGTGGTGAAAGCGCCGAAAAGTTGGCTGTTGCCGAAGTGTCACTCCGGTACGCAAAGATGGGATCGGGGTCTGGATCTTTCTGGTACTCTCCTAAAACCTGGTGCTTTCTTTTTTCCCAATCATAACGCAATCCCCCTGTCAGCACAAGCTTTTGTGAGATAGAGTATTGCAACTGTCCATATAGGGCGGCTCCTGTTCCTTTTGTTCGGCTGGTATTGATGAGAGAAAAATTCTTATCCGCAGCACCGAGGAGTTGTGCATCATCCCCAAACCGCGTTGTTTGTTTTACAGGATTAACCTGGCGGAATAAGTAAGTTCCAACCAGCCATTTTACCGGACTGTTGTTGGCAGCGGCTGATTGGAGGTTGATTTCTTGTGTAACAACTTTTACTTTGTTCCATTCATCTCCATAGTTGTTGATGATGGTCATGGCATCAAGTGGCGAAAAGTCAGCGTCTATCGGATCGGTATAATAACGATGGTTGGATTGATACGCCGTTTGTGAACTCAGTTGAACTGCACGACCGTAATGATTGACAGAAAGAGAGGTGTTGAAAACATTGTCTATCATTTTGGTGATTGCATTCTGATTGAGTTGATACGGATTTTTAAAAGCTTCTTCCACTCCAAACACCAGTGGGAATGCGCCGTTGTTACGATTATGACTGTGTTTCGCATTGAGTGTAAAAGACCAGGACGTGCTGGGTGTATAACGTAGATAATAATTGCCGACCGCAGAACTCTTTTTATCGTAATCGCTGTTGTTAAATGTGTTGGTATAAAAACCGTTTGTACGGTTGTAAAGACCCGCGATTCCGAAAAAAAGCTTATCCTTCACCAATGGCACCCGTAAGCCGGCACTGTATCGTTGCAAGCCATAATTACCGGCACTTGCACTCGCAAAACCATTGAGCGTATTGCCGGGTTTTTTTGTAATGATGTTTATCACGCCGCCCATAGCATTGCGACCATACAAGAATCCCTGCGGCCCTTTGAGGATTTCAATTCTTTCCACATCAAAAAGCTGCGGGATATATGTATCCAGGCTAAACTGGTTCACACCATCCACGTACGTGGCTACAGCCGGATCATAGGAAGTGCTGGTAATGCCACGGATGGAGGTTACATTGCGGTTGTCACCAGGATGTGATGTAAAAAGATTGGAAGCTACAGCCGTCAGGTCTTCAATATTCCAAAGACGGTAATCATGAACCTTTTGCGCTGACAGTGAGGTGATGCTTACTGGTGTTTGTTGCAGGATCTCTTCGCTTTTTTGCGAGCTTACAATCACGGCTTCTAAACTGTTTGTGGTTTTTATCTGCTCCAGTTGAACGGTATTGAGACCATTTTCTATCACCAGCTTTTGATAGGCATCTTCATACCCTCCAGCCGAACTGAAAATTGTATACGTTCCGGCGGGTAATCCGTTGAAAGTAAATTGCCCAGCAGAATTGGAAACGGTTCCATTAGCGGTATTCAGCAGGCGGATGGCTGCTCCGGAAATGGGTTCTCCTGTTTCAGATTTGATAGTTCCCTGAAGAATGGCCTGGCTGAAACTGGCATGCACAGTACATACAAGCAGGATAAGGAATATTGCCTTTCTTTTCATGATCATATTTTTGAGAATGCCTGGCTTTCTTCCGGCTTATCAGCTTAATTTATTATGGTGATTGGCCGACCATAAAAGCATGGGGAAGTTGTTTTGTTCTTCCGCGGAATTTCTGACTTTAGTCAATGACTACAACTATCAATAATTTTCAACTGCACTGCATTGAACGAAACCTCGCATCCATGTGCAAAGGTATCAATCCAGCTTGATGGCTTCAAAAAAGTGACGTTGCCAGAGATCCGAGACATCCGATGTCATTTCCTGTTGCAGCTTTTGCGCTACATCGTGTTTTTGCTGCTGCTTGGCCAACACCCACTGCACCGCTTTTGAGCGACCTGGAAGAATATTCCACCTGGTTAACGAATCTGTTTTCGTGTTCCACCTGCTCAGCCATTCAGCAGCTTCCCTGGTGCGGCCCTTTTTCTCCAGTATCTGCATGCCCAAATAGTGATTTAATGCTTTGTTGTGAAGCGAGGAATGTTGTAAGGTGTATTTCGCAATGCTGTCGTACAGCTTTTCTGCTTCTGCCTTGCGATTCATTTTTATATAGCTATGTGCCGCTAAGTAATCCTGCAGGCGTGTATCCGGTTCGTAAGGAGCGCCGGCACCAAGGTTCTCAGGCCATTTCCGTGATTCATCGATCAGCCTGACGGCTTCTTTGTATTTTCCCTTTTTAATGTGAGCCAACGCTTGTCCTAGTAAAACCTCCTCATAAAGCTCGTGTCCTTCCTGTGCGTTTTCCTGTGGCAGAACCTGTAACTTCTGCAACACATTCGATGCTTTCTCAAACTGCCCGGTTAACGTAAGCGCTTTTGCATAATTCATGGCAATCACCGGGTTTTGCGGAAACCTGGAATAAGCATTCGCTGAAAGTGTTTGTAGTTCTTTGAATAGATTCTTTTTGATTAAATACTGTTGGTAATAGTGCCAGGTTCTCCATTCATTGGGGTCGAGTTGTAAGGCTTTCTTCAGATCTGCAGCAGAGTTTTCCGGCGTCTTCTTTTCATGAAGAAGCGCTCTTGCAATGTAGAATGGCGCATAGTCAGACGCGTCGCCAATACGCAGAAAGTAGTCTGAAGTTTTATCCGTACGGCCTTTGTGCCAGTAGATCAATCCCAGGTAATATTGGTTCTTCCAGGATTCGTTTTGCTGCATGGCCCATTCCAGTACCGGGATACTTTCTTCCCGGAATGGGAAAACAAAAGTAGGAGAGAGGCTGGTTGCCTTGTTCAACGCCTGGCGGCTGCGCTCCGGTGAGATCTCTTTTAACAGGTACGAGAGCCAGTATGAGGCCAACGCATGGCCTTCCACCTGCTGCAGCAGTTGAATGGCTTCATCGTTCATACCGTTGCGAACATAGTCCATGGCCAGTTCCATATAAGTTTCTTGTGGAAATTCATTGGTAATGGCTTTGCGGAAAGTTTGCAGGTCTTTCTCTTTTTTTCCAACCAGGTAGGTTTCAAACCGGGCATAATGATTCAGCGGATCCATTTCCAGTAATTGTTTGCTGGCACGCAAGGCCTCTTCTGCTTCGTTGCGCTTTCTGTGGGCGCTGATTTTCCATTGCATGGCAGCGAAGTTGTAGGCATTGTATTGCAGTGATCTTGTTGCTTGCTCCAGGGCTTCATCGAAGGCGCCTTGTTGTAAATTAATGCCTGCCAGCTCCGCATAGGCAGCTGATCTGAATTCAAGGCTCCGGACGGCAACGCTGAAAGCTTCTGCTGCTTTTACCAACTCGCCCCGGCTTCGTAAAATTGTTCCATACAGGAAATTGGCAGCCGGGTCATAGGTGTTGATGGCCAGTGCTGTTTTGACGGAAGAAATTGCATTATCGTACTCCAGCCGCCTGAAATGGAGTTCTGCTACCCGGGTAAGCGCAGGAATATGTGTTGGATCCTGTTTCAGGCAGGCAGTATAGTTTTGAAAGGCATCATCGTACTTGCGCATGCTGTATTGATCCTCGGCCAGTAAAAACAGCCGGTAGGGATCACTGGAAGTTGTAGAAGCGGGATAAAGCGTTGGCCGGTCAATGATGTCTTCTTTTCCGCCGGAATGATAATAGAGCTTTTTGTTACCAACAATGACTTCGAGAGCATCTTTATTACCTGCACTTGCCGCTACCTCCTTTGAGTAAAGCTCCATCGGCTGAAGGTTCAGGCGATCTGCAAAAAGGAGTCTTCCGTTTGATCTGACCCAGATGCTATCAGAAAGAGCTTCCAGTGCCTGTACTTTAATTGTTAGCTTGTCTTTTTCCGGGAGAACAGACAGTGTGCCTGCACGGCCAGCGTCGGTCATGCCATTGGTACCTTTTACCGGAAACCAGAATTCAGATTTTGTTTCGCTATAGCCAGGACGAAGAAAGAGTTGTTTGTAGGGACTGTGATAGCCGCTGATGATATCGGCCTGGTTGAATTTAACCCCGGACTGCGCTTCTATGTAATGAGGATCCGTATCGGTAAGCAGGTCTTTCCAGATTTCTCCGCTTCTGGATAATGCCCATATCCATAACTTCTTTCCGGCAGCATCAGTATACGGTGCCCAATGGCCAAAACCAAAATCTTCATCATGGTAATAGCCGCCAAACCAGTTTCGTGCAGAGCCAACCACGTGATAGCTTTTGCTTTCGCCAAAATTGTTGTTTTTATACCAGGACAGGTCGCGGCCTTTTTCGTCAATTGGCCATAAGCCAGCAGATCCATCATGACCAATATGATGTGTGCCGGGAAAATAAAAGCGCAGATCGTTCGCCGTTTTGTAGGCTGCGTTTTCCCAGGACAGGTACGAATGGTGGAGTGGGGTAGGATTGTACAGCATGGCGCTGGTTTCGAAATAGGCTTTGTCATGCGGTAAGTGAATCTTCACACGCCACTGTGTTCGGGAGGCAAGGTCAAGTCCGCCCACCACACAGCTTGTTCCACCATCCGGCTCTTTTATGATTGCATAATCTACCGGCGCCGACGTCCAGGGTGCATGACCGATATCGAGCCCGAAATTGTGCTCAATTCCCCCGCTTGTCCAGGGACCGCGAATACCAATAGAGCGAAACTTTAAAACTTTGTTCAGGTACACAAACTCTTTTCCCGTTGATTTTTCAATGGCGCCATACACTTTTCCGCCTACGTCGGGAAGGATCTTTACTTTGATATAATCGTTTTCCAGTTCCACAACATTCCAGGCAGTGTCGGTGCTGCGGGTTGTATATCCGTCAAACATAAAATACGGATAGAACCTGGCGATCTTATGGTTAACCACCATTGGTGGCACAGGGTTGGGGTCAGAAAACGGGTAAGTTTTGATCACCTGTTTTGATTCCTTAACGGATGCTTTTTGGGAAAATGCAGGTTGCAGTGCTACCGCGGCTATTGCAGCGAAAAAAGCAGTGCTTTTATACAAGAGTTTTCTCATAAATACGATTTGAAAATATGTTGGGAAAACGGGAATATTCTGTGGTTGGCTGTGTTGTCAGGTATGTGCCTCCGATTAAAAAACAATTGGAAATGGATCATGTCTGTCTAACCCATTGATTGATACGAATGCTGGTCCAGCATCAAAAGAAAGCGGCCACTCTTTGAATTCAATATTTGTTTCCTGTACGTTTTGCATGATCAACAACTAATAACGCTCAATTTAGTGCATATGAGTTCTTTCACACTCGCAATGGCCGGTGGAAAAACATTGCGGAGGTCAATATCGTCCGACGCAGCCAGTGATTGTTTCAGCTGCTTCATGAATGTATTTTTCGTTTCGGTGGCCAGATTGATTTTGCTGATACCGTTTTTGATGGCCAGTTTCAGCTGGTCATCGGGAATTCCGGAACTGCCGTGCAGTACGAGAGCAGCAGGAGTAATTTGATGAATATCATGGAGGAGATCAAGTTGCAGAACTGGCGGCTCTTTGTAAAAGCCATGTGCCGAGCCGATGGCAATTGCCAGTGCATCCACACCGGTAGCTTCCACAAAGTTTTTGGCTTCTTCCGGCTGGGTATACGATAATGTTTGTTCCTGGTTAAGCTTTGGAATATAACCCAGTTCGGCTTCCACAGCTGCTTGGTACGGTTCTGCCATTTTTACAACCGTAGTACTGATTTGAATATTTTCTTTGAAGTCAACTTCACTGGCATCAATCATTACGGAATCAAAGCCGGCATCCAAACAACGCTGTACCAGTTGAATGCTGCTCCCATGATCCAGGTGAATCCATCCCTCTACCTCAAATTCCTTCAGAGCGGCTCTTGCCATCTGCACGGCAGGATTGATGCCGAGGTACTGCAGCGAGCTTTCTGATAATTGCAAAATGATGGATGTATTCATCTCTTTTGCTGCTTGCAGCAATCCCTTCAATGTTTCGTAATTATAGAAGTTGGTAGCAAGCAAAGCTTTGCTGGAGAGGCTGCAATACGCAAGTTTTTTTTTGAGGGTCATGAGTCAATCGTTTTTTAAATGTTGTGTTCTGAGGGATTGCACCCTTTAAAGCCGCTGCACTTTGTGTTGCCACTTCCGGCTAAAGCACCATAGTTCCTGGTGTGATAAGAAACTGGCAGGTCATTGGTGCGGCACTATACGGGCAGGGATAAAGGATATATGGATACTCCTTCAACGACACGGGAAATGGCACCATGGGTGGAAGGTGAATCAGGTTCAAGGCCGAGTTGCAGCGATTTAAAAAAGCCCAGGATTTGTGCCGGCAGCACGGTAACAATCGACCAGAAGATTTCTTCCAGTTGTTCCTGGTCCTTTGCAAGCGTGATCAATTGCGGGATGCCTGCTGCTGGAATGGCATGTTGCGCAATTCCGAGTTCGAACAGGGCCTTTTTTCCTTTGCGCATCGAAATCAGCAGGTCTTTCTCGTATTGAATGGCATACGGAGTATTGGAAAAAAGATAAACGACCAGTGTGTATTCGTCAACCACCGCCTTAGGGCCGTGCCTGAAGCCAAGGAAGCTATCATGCTTGCAAATGATTTTCCCGTTGGAGAGTTCCTGCAGCTTTAGCTCTGACTCCATCGCAATTCCAAACAATGGTCCGGAGCCAAGAAAGACCGCACGTCTGAAACCGAGCGAAGAAACAGATTTTAAAAGGTCAGTATAGTTTTTAATCAGCTTGTTCCCGTAATGACTCAGCCTCGTTACCTGTTCCTGAGCTGAGGAGAGTTCACGGATATACGCCAGCAGGGCCCCGGCCAGCAACATACCTGTAAAGCTGCTTGTCATCGCCAGGCTTTGGTCATTGGCCCTCGAAGGCAATGTGACCAGGAGCCTGGGGTGTTTGGTTGGGGTAGTGGCCAGCATGCCTTCCTCGTTGCAGGTAATGATGATATGCATGCATTGCTGGGCTATCTGGTCGGCCAGCTGAACGGCGGCATCGCTTTCCGGACTATCTCCGGATCTAGCGAAGGAGATGAGTAAGACTTTGCTCTGCTTGTTGAAATAATCATGCGGGTGGGATACCAGGTCGGTAGTAAGTACGGCACGGCATGGGATTCCGGATTTCTTGAAAAAGATACCTTCCAGCGTTTTGCCCAAAAAACCACTTGAGCCGGCTCCGGTCAGGATAATTGTATCGATAATAGCATAACTGCTTTCCAAAAACTGTTTGATTTCGGTCTCACGTGCTTCGATCATTTTGTATATCTCGCACCACAGTTCTGGCTGCTGAGCAATTTCTTTTGCCGTATGGCAGGCGCCCCGCTCTATCAACGTAGCCAGGTCTAATCCTAGATACTGCATCGGTAAGATTTTAATTTAGATTAAAAACAAATGTAGTGTAAGTATATTAGTTTCAAAACCTTTTTATTCATTAAAAAAATAAATTTCTAAAAGATTATGAAAGTGTTATTTTTACTTTATCTTAGTTTTTCAAACGAATTTCTTTCTATAAAGTTTCAACGAATGCAGGTTGCCCGGTTTTTTACACTTCTTTTAGTACAGGTAATCGGCCTGTACGCTTATGCTTTCCAGGATACCTCAATAAAAAAAGCGGTGTCTGAAAAGAATATCCGTTTTATTCCGTACCCTGGTTTTGCAGATGCGCATTCCACCTGGGGATCTATCGGGTACAACCCGGCCACGAACAATATTTATGTAGGGGTTACCAACCATGCCGACAATGTCGGTTTCTATGAGTATGATCCGGCCCGCGACCAGATGCAATTGCATGGCTTTATAAAGGACCTTGGTTTTCTACGGCCCTTTCAGTGGCAGGGAAAGATCCATTCGAAGATTGTAGTTGGACCCAAAGGCGAAATGTATTTCTCTACCGATGGCGGCGAATCAAGGGAAGAATACCTGATGAATCACCCGCATGGCTATGCCGGTGGGTTTTTCATGAAGTGGAACCCTATCGAAAAACGGCTTACCAACCTGGGTATGGGCATGCAGTACGAGAGTATTAAGGATTTGGAAGTGGATACGGCAACAGGACTTATTTATGCTGTCAGTTATCCACAGGTGCATTTCCTTGTATACGATCCGGCGAAAAATCAGCTGCACGATGCTGGTCGCTTAGGCAGTTCGCATGTGCCACGAGTCCTTTTTACCGATCGGTGGGGCAACTGTTATTATGTCGACTGGCGCCAGCGCCTGGTAAAGTATGAGAAATCTACCCGCAAGCTGGTGTTTGCCAAACAGAGTCTTCCTGCTTTCCCCGGCACTCCCGGCAACTCAATTGTAACCGGCATCACGGCATATGCGAAAGATCCCACGAAAAATGTCATTTATCTGGTTACCTACGGGGCCAAGCTGGTAGCTTTTTACCCACAGGAAAACGGTATTGGGCGGTGGGAAGACCTAGGTGGTGTGTTTGAAATGGCAAAAGGGCAGGAGTGGAAGCCCTACGTGCCCAACCTGAACGTTGGCTTGAATGGCAAGCTTTACTATTTAATTGGCGGTCATGGCAATTATGTTCGTAAAGACAAAACTGTACTGGTTGAGTTTGATCCGCAGGAGCGCAGGCATAACGTGTTGTATGAATTTCCCATTGGGGTGTTGACAGAGGCTACGGGTTCTGATATCCGTGATAGTGAGGGGAACCTTTATTTCGCCGGCCGTTTACGGCCCAACCGTACCGAATACGGCAGTGTTCCTTTTTTAGTCAAGTTTAATCCCCAAAAGGAGGTAAAATAAAATGAAAAGCCAACTCCTCTTTCTTTGTTTTCAAATCGGTTTATTTGTAATTCCTGGTAGAATAGATGCCCAGTATACGTTCTTTAAACCGACGGGCAGTTTTGCCATAGAAACCTCGCTTGAAAATACTGATGAGCTGCGTATGCCCATGTACCGGAACGCAATGCATTCGCTGGCAGTCTCCGGTGATTTTATCCTTGGCGGCACCATGGCTGAAAAAGGGCTTACGCCGCTTTTGTTTACAATTTCCCTGTCCGGCCGCAAACTAACCACGATCCAGGAACTGGAAGAAGTGGTACCCGGACAGCTCAGCATCAGTACAGGATTTTCTCCCATGGGAAAGGGTAACCTCTTTTATGCCGGTACAATGCCGCAGCCCGGCAGCATGGGTGGAGGGCATATTATCCAGGTGCATGTAGATGGCCAGGGCAAGATCCAGGTAAAAGACATAGGCGTGCCCGTTGCCGGCGAAGGCATCTTTGCCATGACGCTCAATCCGCAGCGAAACGAAGTATATGGGATCGCTTATCCTTCTGGCCGTTTTTTCACTTACCAACTCAAAACCGGGAAAAGTGAACTTTTCAATGAAACTGTGCCCTCTCAAAAAGACACAGCAACATTCCACAGTTTTGCGCTGAAACCAGATGATTATTTGTGTCGTGCACTGGTAGTTGATAATCAAGGGCGGGTTTATGGAAGTAAAGCCATCAACAAGTTGTTCAGGTTTGACCCGGTTACAAAAAAAATTACTGTACTCAAAGATGAACTGCCTTTTGTCTGGGGCCGTGAAGTCATGGGACGAATTGATGCATGGGTGAAAATGCCCGATGGTACCATCTATGGGAGCAATGCAGCCGACGGGCAATTATTCCGGTTAAATACGGCAAAGCAAACAGTTGTCAATCTTGGGAAGCCCATTATGATGCCACGGCTTATGTGCATGGCTCCCGGAAAGAACGGGATGCTGTATGGCGTGGCTGGTGCGGCACCCGGTTATGCACACTTGTTTAGCTACCATCCTGAGAAAGGCTTTCGTGACCTTGGTAATCCTGAGTTTAAGATGGTGGCCCCCGGTATCGAACAGGGGATTGCCTGGAGAGGGTTCCAGATTTCATCAATGGCTGCCTCGCCGGATGGAAAGTACATTGTGATGGGTGAAAATGAAGCACTGAGTCAGTTACTGGTTTTTCCCGCAGAGGATCTGCCGTAACCATTAGGAAAATTGTTGCTTTCAGGAACCAGTTTGCCTTTTTTAAACCGAACCTGATTTATCAATTAAGAATACTGCTCACCAGAAATTGACAACTATGCTTTATTTATACCCCTTTAAATACTTCTCGGAGCAAAAGGAATAGAAATCCTCCCGCATAGATTGCCTGGAGGGACTCCTGCATCGTATGCGTTTTCGGATCTCATATCAATAACTAATAAACCAAACCGAAATGATACAATTAAAAAACCTTTTTCTTCTTACTCTCTTATTGTGGGGAGCAAGTATCCATGCTCAGAACAGGCTGCTAAAGGGAAAAGTTCTTTCTGAGCAGAGCCCTGTGGGCGGTGCGACCGTGTCCGTGTTGGGTTCTACTTCCAGTACGGCCACAGATGAAACTGGCAATTTTTCGTTGCAGGTGCCCGGAGGGAATATTACGCTTGTGGTTAGTTCAGTAGGCTATAACCCTCTGAGCCGGGATGTACAAGCCGGAGAAAATGATCTTGTTCTCAATATCGGACAAAAGCAAAGTGAGATGGAGCAGGTGGTGGTAACGGCACTGGGACTTACCCGAAGGTCAAGGAGCATTCCTTACGCTACGCAAACCGTTTCTCCCAGAACGCTTACGGAAGTAAGGGATCAGAACAATATCCTGAACTCACTGCAGGGGAAAATAGCGGGTGCCCTGATTACGCAAAGCTCTGGGGGCGTAGGGTCCGGGGCCAGGATTGTTTTGCGGGGAAACCGTTCCATCCAGGGATCAAACAGTGCCCTGATTGTGATCGATGGCGTGCCGGTATATTCAGAAGTATTCAACAATATGGCCTCCAGTATCAATCCGGATGATATTGAATCCATGACCGTATTGAGGGGTGCATCCGCTGCGGCGCTTTACGGCAGCCAGGCTGGCAACGGTGTTTTGGTCATTACCACGAAAAAAGGCGCTAAGGATAAAATTTCTGTCAACTTTACTTCCAATGTTGTGCGGGAGTCGGCTTTTTCACTTCCTGCCGTGCAAAATGAATATGGGCAGGGAAGCAATGGGGCCATCGATGGCAATTCCGGTTCTAACTGGGGTGCCCCGTTAAATGGCCAGTCTTACATCAATCACCTGGGAGAAGAAAGAAGTTATATAGCGCATCCTGACAACATTAAAGATTTTTTCAGAACCGGGTGGAACTACACGAACTCTATTTCTGTCTCCGGAGGTTCGGAAAAAGCGCAAACCTACCTGTCGTATACCAATAGCAATATCAAAGGCACAATTCCTTCGAACGATCTGATGAGGCATGTAGTAAACCTGCGCCTGAGCAATCAAATCAGCAAGCGTTTTTCTACGGATGCCAAGATCACCTATCTGAAGCAAAATATTGCCAACATTCCAAGAAGCGGGGAAGGGAATACGCCAATGATGGACATCATCCAGATATCTCGTAACATCAGTACGGAAGATGCCCGCCGGTACCAGGTTGTGGATATATTTGGTATTCCCAATCGAACACCATGGCCAAGTACCGTTACCGCCTTGTATGGCAATCCATACTGGATAATCAACAATGACCGCCAGGAAGAGGACCGCGACCAGATCCTGGGTTTTCTGTCTGCCAAGTTTAAAATTACTAATTGGCTTGACGTGACAGGCCGGGCGAACCTTGACCGTACCATCTACAAGCGGGTAACCAGGACAAAGTTGCACACAATCTCTTATGCCAATACCAATGGCGGTAATTATGTCGAAACCGACCTTACCACTACACAGCAATGGTATGATGTGATCCTGAACGGCCGTAACGATATCGGGAATGACATACAGGTAAACTATAGTGCGGGGGCGATTTACCAGGATGTATTGATGGATGGTATGACGAAAAATTCAGGCGGATTGAATAAAACCAACATGTTTAACCTTGCCTATGCCAGGAATATGACGGCCTCCCCCAGCTACTCCCGCGTACAAACACAGTCGGTTTTCGGTCAATTAAACCTGGGGTATAAAAACTACCTGTTTTTTGATGGTAGCATCCGCAACGACTGGGACAGCCGGCTACCGGCGCCGCATTCCTATCAATATTACTCTGCCGGTGTCTCCGCTATCATTAGCGATATGGTTAACCTTCCAGTTGCCATGTCCTTCTTAAAGCTCGGGCTCAATTATGCAGAAGTAGGTAATGGCGGGCAATTTGGTGTCATCACCGAGAACTATACGTTTACCGCCGGCTTAAGTGAGGGGATGCTGCAAAGAGCCTCCACGCTGCCGATGAAGAACCTGAAGCCTGAGATCATCCGGAATCTGGAGGCAAACCTGGAAGCCCGGTTTTTCCGTAACCGGTTAGGGATTGAGCTTTCTCTTTATAAAAGCAATTCATTTAACCAGCTGCTGAGTATAACGGTACCTTCTGCATCAGGCTATACAGCGATGTACCTTAATGCAGGCAACATTCAAAATACCGGCGTGGAACTGGTGCTGACTGGTGTGCCGGTAAATTCAGGAAACTTCAAATGGGAAAGCAATTTCAATCTTGGCATCAACCGGAATAAGGTGATTTCACTGGCCGAAGGCTTGAACGAAGTTTACCTGGGTTCGCACATGTCCTGGGGGGCACGTGGCATGGTAAAGGTTGGCGGCAGCTACGGAGAGATGATCGGGCACCGTTGGGCTAGGGATGAAAAAGGGAATTTCCTTGTAAAAGCAAACGGCACACCAATGAGTACATCTGAAATTGGCGAAGCGGCCACTGTATTGGGAAATTTCAACCCGAAAGCTATCCTTGGTTTAACCAATAATTTCACCTATAAGGCTTTCAACCTGCGTGTGCTGGTTGATGGTAGAGTGGGCGGCATGGTCATGTCGGGAACAGAGCAAAACATGTCACACAGTGGACTGACTGAAGCCACAAAATTCTATCGTGACGGCGGCTGGCACCTGAACGGCGTGGATCGCCAAAGTTCACCGGTTGGTACTGCCATCAATGCCCAGCAATTCTGGCAGACCGTGTCGGGTAAACGCAATGCGAATATTGGTGAAATCTTCGCATATGACGCCACCAACTTCCGGGTAAGAGAGCTTTCATTTGGTTACAGCCTTCCAGTGCAAAAATTATTTGGCAACAACGTCGTAAAAGGGGTAACGCTATCCGCTGTCTTCAGAAACCTGCTCTGGCTTTATCGCGGCAGTTCACTTTTCAGTATTCCGGGCATTGGCAAGCGGAAGATGTGGTACGATCCTGATGTGGCCACTGGCAATGGTAACAACATGGGTATCGATTACGGCAACTATCCTTCTACACGAACCGCTGGTGTAACGCTGAATGTAAACTTCTAGTCAACACCTTTAAACCCAGTTAAGATGAAATCGACTTCAAAATTTCGTTATACATTTCTTATCACAACAGGACTGGCGATTGCCTACCTGTTCCAGGCCTGTACAAAAGACTATGCTGAAATCAACACCGATCCGAGCAAGGTCACACAAATCACAAATTCAGAGCTTCCGTTTTTGTTTACAAAGGCTTTGCAGGGTGTGTATAATAGTTATCAAACCGATCAGAACCTGTTTGCGGATCTCTACGCCCAGTATTATGCAAACACCGGGGTGAATTTTGCTACGGACCGCCTGGCGGCAAATCATGGCTGGGCGGATGCTGTGTATACAGCTGCTTATTCCCAGGTCATGCCACAACTGCAGATCGTAATGCAAAATGTTGCGCCCAACTCCCCAGAATATGCACTCAGTAACATCTGGTGGGTGTTTACGTTTCATCGTTTGACCGATTATTTCGGTCCTATTCCTTACTTCCAGGCCGGCAGCGGACAAAAGAATGTTACTTATGATCCGATGGATAAAATTTATGATGATTTCTTCAAGCGTTTGTCGGATGCCGTTACTGTCCTTGGGCAAAATACAACGGCCAAGCCCTTTGGCTCAGCTGATTTGATTTATGCCGGGGATGTAGCCAAATGGATCAAGTTTGCCAATACCCTTCGTTTGCGCCTGGCGCTCCGGATATCTGCGGTAGATGCTACCCGTGCAAAAACGGAGGCAGAAGCCGCTGTAGCAGGAGGCGTGTTTACGACCAGTCCAACAGACGACGCCCTGATGAAAAGAGGAGACGCTACCAATGCTGCGAAAAATCCGCTGTCAACCATGTCGGAGTATAATGAATTCCGGATGAGTGCAACAATGGAGTCAATTATGAAAGGCTACCAGGATCCCCGCATGCCAGTTTATTGGATTCCTGCCCGTGCCAACAATGAATACAATGGATTCCGAAACGGCTATAACAACATACAATTGGGAAATCCGATGAATTCAAATGCGGCCAATTCACATGTGGGTCCCCGTTGGACATCGCCGCAATCCGGTGGTATAGCCAGTTTTGAGTCCACACCTTTAAACATTATGAGTACAGCCGAGGCAGATTTTCTCCGTGCTGAAGGTGCTTTGCTGGGATGGAATATGGGAGGAACGGCCAAAAGTTTTTACGAGAAAGGTATACGTAATTCAATGTTGCAGTGGGGAATCACCAACACAGCAGTCATTGAAGCGTACATCAACAGCAATCAGGTGCCGGTGGCACCACAGGACTTTCTGAATTCGCCTGCTGTTACCAATGTGCCGGTTGCATTTCATCCGACCGACCAGAACATCCAATTGGAGCAGATTGCGATACAAAAATGGCTTGCTGTATTTCCGGATGGAAAAGAAGCCTGGGCGGATATCCGGAGGCATAGAAGGTTTAAGCTTTACCCTGTCGTTGTTTCTGATAATCCTGATATTACCAATACGGCAACACAGTGGGTGAGAAGGCTGCCCTACCCTGAAAGTGAATTCCAGGTAAACGGTCCCGAAGTGCAGAAGGCAGTACAGCTCCTGGGCGGGCCAAACAAACATACCACGCCGCTTTGGTGGGATAAAAATTAAGTGGAGAAAAGAACAAATAGTAAAAGGGCTGCCGTTGATTACGGCAGCCCTTTTAGTTGTCCTGGCAAAAAGATATAAATAGAGATGCTTGACTATATCGATTTATTTAACGCCGCGAAAGTCTTTACTTTCCATCGCCTTCACCTTTGACTGTGATGCGTAATTCGTGATCTCATTACTTCGCAGTAAACTTAATATGACTGGCCATTTTCTGCGCTTTCAGGGCCAGTTCTGTTGCCAGGAAAAAGTGTTCCTGTTTCACCGAGGTTTGGGTGCGATTAACAATATCATCAACGAAAAGCTGTCCATAAGGCACGGGTCCATTGTTGCAGTTGAAGTAACGGGTTTCCTTCTGATCGACAAGAAAAAGATGGTTGCCACCTTCACGTCCTGCCAGGTCGGTATTTTTCCGGATTTCGATAAAACCGTCAGTTCCCAGAATGATGATTCGGTCATCGCCCCAGGTGTTAAGCCCGTCAGGGGTAAACCAGTCCAGGCGTAAGTAGCCAGTGCCGCCATTGCCTGTTACGGTTGCATCGCCAAAATCCTGGAAGGCGGGATATTGTGGGTGGTGGATGTTCGCGGTTTGGGCTGCTACAATCTGCGCAGTGGAAGAGCCGGTGTAAAATAAAAACTCGTCAAATTGATGGGAGCCCAGATCATTGATGATTCCTCCATAATGTTTGGTGTCGAAAAACCAGGCAGGACGGGCTTTTGGGTTCATGCGGTGCGGTGCCAGGGAGATGGTTTGAATTACCTTTCCAATCGCACCTCCTTTGATTAGCTCACCTGCCTTTTGCGCTGTCCGGCTTTCCAGTCTGCCGAAGAGGATGGCATACATTCGTTTCGTCTCCTTTTGAACGCTGCGTACTTTGGCAAGTTGTTGCAGTGAGGTCACACCGGGCTTGTCAACAAGAAAATCTTTATTGTGCCGCATGGCCGCAATTGCAAGAGCGGCCCGCTCATCCGGAATAGCAGCACTGACCACCAGTTGAATGGTGTTGTCTTCCAGAATCTCTTTTTCACTTCGCACCCGTTTGGCCTGGGGGTACTTTTTTACAAAATCAGCTGAAAGATCTGCCTCCTTTGCATAAAAAGCTACCAGTACCCCGCCGCCTCTGCTGACAGTTTCAATCTGGGAATGTATATGAACATGGTTGATGCCAATCACCGCAAATCTGATACGCGGTTCCACTGGGTCCTGATTGGTTTGTTCTGCGAGTACAATTTCTTCGGCATTCACCTTTAAAGGTTTTGGCAGTGCAGAGAATATGGCGAAGCCTCCCAGGGTATTGGTGGCGTTTTTTATAAAACGGCGCCGGTTATTTTGTTCTGATCCTTTCATGGTTTTGTTTGGGATTATTTTCCAATTCACTTGTGTACTCTCTAGGCTTTTAACCACCGGTCGAAGAAGTTGAAAGCTTCTGCCTGCATGTCCCTATCAAACTTGTGAAGTCCCGGGTAATAAGAACAGGTAAAGCGATCGGATGCTCCTGCTTTTTTATACACTTCTTTTAAAATCGCTTCGGCTTTTTTCATCTCCGGCAGCGTGTACAGCTGGTCGTTGGTGTCATTTAGCACTAGAGTAGGCAACGGCACCCGTAAGCCTAAGATTTCCGGGAAGTCCAGCTCATTTGGAAGAAGCGGAACATACGTCATCCAGGTATGGGTAAATGATTTATTCAACAGGAAATCGCTCCAGGTACTGGTAAACCCAACATTGATGGCACATTTTACCCGGGAGTCAAGCCCCGCAAGAAACGTCGTACGTAATCCTCCACCCGAAAGCCCGGCACATCCAATGTTGGAAGCATCTACATCAGGACGTGTACACAGAATATCCAGCGCTTTTTTGTCTTCTGCAAAAAATACTCCCGGCCAGGTTGTGCCGGCCGAAAACAACGATTTCGCCATAACAGATTCGTGACCAACTGCCCAGGTGTTATAAGCGGCAATGCTTTCCCTGTCGTCCGGACTTCCATCCATCAAGCCATTTCGCAGGCGGGCAGGTACATCTTGCAAAAGGACCCTGCGACTTCCAAACGCAAAAGCATCTGAAACAAGAACAACATAGCCACGTTTTGCAATGTCATTTGCCCAGGCAGCCCCGAAGTAATACTTTTCCTGGTGCTCCTTCATCATGGGATGCTGGCTATCGGAAGTCCTGGTGATTTTATGACAACCAAAATATTTATTACCGCCATGATCGTGAAGGCCCAATATAGCAGGTAGTTTTCCTTTGGCATTTGCCGGCTTCAACAGGATGGCTTCGGTTGGACGCCCATAGGGTAATTGCCAGGTCAGTTCTTCAATATGCAGACCGTCGTAGGTGTATTGTTTATGCACCGTTACTTTAGGTAAACCGCCTATGTCGGGAATGGCCATCCGTTCGGCCAGGCGCTGTCTGGCTGTTTTTTGCCAGGTTTTTACATTGGAAAATTCAGGTCTGCGAAAGGAGAAGGATGGTAATTTATTTTGGTTCAGGGAATTTGCCCATTTGCCGTATGGCCCGATGACGTTTAGGTTGGTATCATCTTCACCTGTGAAAACTGTCGGAACTTTAGTTTTCCTGGAGTTGAAAGAAGCAATTTGGCCGAAAACATCACCTTGTACAAAACCAAGGCTGGTCAGTCCTGCCAGTTTTAAAAAGTCTCTTCGTTTTTTTGACATGTGCTGTTCTTTATAAGTGAAAGTCGTTAGTGTTCAAAATGGTTGAAAGCATTCACCTCGCACGGCTTCTAACGTATAGCTCTATCATCGTAGGCTAGAATGGCGCAACGATTCTCTATCTTCCTAAACGACAATGCAGGCAATCGGAATGCTGTGTCTTTCTGGCTGGATGCGATGTATAATCCTCACTGGTGATCATTATCCAAATTCAGTACACCTCAGTAACCTTTCTAACGAATGCCGTTGGTAAAATATCCGTGTATGCAAGTAATCAAAATATTTTGAAACATTTGCATTCTGGAATAAATATATTTCAAAACCTTTAATTATTGATAGTGAAATGTTTCAAAACGTTTTATTCGGGTGGGATCAGGAGTAGGTACCCGGATAGGGTTTTCATCCTGTTCCTTCTTTTCAGCAGAAGGTTTTCAGTTGAGTGGATCTCCTAAAAAGAGAAACAATGGAGTAGAGGTGATTGTGCCGATATCAGCAACTCGATACTGGCAGATGTATTTGGGATTGTAGTAGTGGTGTATGGCTGAAGCTAAGCGATAATGACTTCGATGCCTGCTGTTTCCAGTCTTTTTTTGTCTTCTTCCGGAATTCCTTCATCGGTCACCACAACATGTACCTCTGAAATTGGAGCTATAAAAGCAAAGCTTCTCTTGTGGAATTTGCTTGAATCGGCAACAACAATCACTTGCTTGGCTACTGAGATCATAACGCGATTTAAATGCGCTTCTTCCACATTGGGTGTAGACAAGCCAAACGTTGTGTTGAACCCGTCAACGGCTAGGAAAAGTTTATCACAAAAGTAATTTCTGAAATTATCCTCTGCGGTTGTGCCAACAAGGGATTGGGAATTCTTTCGCAAAAAGCCACCGGGAACAATTACGTTAATATGTTCGTGCTCAACAAGTTTATTGGCAATGTTTAAAGCGTTTGTAATCACCGTTAGCGTGGAAAGATTCGGAAGATTGTTGTTGATTTCCATGGTAGTGGTGCCTGAGTCCAATATTATGGTATCACCATCTTCAATCAGTGCTGCGGCTGCTTTGCCAATTCTGAGCTTCTCCTGGTAGTGTAATTTGTTTTTTTCTGACAGGCTGAATTCGGCGCCAACCCGTTCGGCTTTTATGGCACCGCCACGGGCCCTGATAAGCATGTTTTTCTGTTCCAGCCAATTCAGATCATTCCGGATGGTGACTTCACTGACGCCAAGTTCTTTGCTCAACGTTGTTATATCCAACTGTCCGGCAGCATCAAGTTTGTCAATAATGATTGTTCTTCTTTCGACGGTCGAAATTGCTTTTTTTGCATTCTTCATGCTGGTAATCGTTAGAATAATTTCAGTGAAGCAAATGAATGTTTTATTAAAGGGCTACGGACTCAAATCGTTTCGCCGAACAAATGTAATTAAAACAATAAGTAAATGAAAGACTTGTGTTGCAATTATGCATTTTAAAAAAAAGGCTATGGCATCTTATTATATAGTTTTCCCGTTTTGATCGGTAACGATAACAATAAAAGAATAGCGCATTATTTCTTTTTTAAGGAAGTACCTATATTAAACATAATGAAATCAACTAATCTTTTATATCCTTTGCAATTGTAAAATTATTTTTTCAAAAACTTTAGTTTTTGCTTTTATTTTATTTATGTTTGTAAAGGAGCCTTTGTTGGATTCTTTGAACCAAGGTGTGTTGAAAATGTAGCCTCTGCAGTTCGGTGATCAGAATCTGGCCGCGTTTGTAAGTTGCTAACTGATAGGCTAAGATAAAGTGATTTTATTGGAGTCATTTCTGTCGAAATTCTTGCTGTAATCTATATGATAAAACGTTTTGTACTTCTCGCCATTTTATTCTTTGCCACGTATGGGTCATGGGCTACTAATGATACCCCAGGTTGGAGCGTCTCTGTTTTGCCGGCATCGGTACGTCTTGATCCTTCAACCAATAAAATCATTGATCAACCATACGGAACCTCCAATCATGCCATTGAAAATGCTTTGTTGAAGAAGAACTGGGTATACGATGGAAAGGTTGCGGAATTAAAGGGTGCCCGCGGCGAATATGTTTCTTTTCAATTGGTTTTAACCAACGAAACGGACAAGACGTTGAAAGGTATCAGTGTTGCCATGCAGCCTTTTCAGAATGGCAAAACGGTATTCAATGCGCAACCGGAAATGTTTTTGGAGTGGGCAGTGGAAGTGAAATCGGTCAGCTCGGGTTATCCCAAGGCATCACTTGGTCGCGGGTGGTATCCCGATGCCCTGATTCCTTTCAAATATATCCAGCAGGGCGTCCAATCGCTGAAAGTAAATGCCTGGGTGTATCCGTTACAGCTTCCGGATTTTAATAATCGTATTGATGATCAAAAGTCACTGATTGTCTGGGTAGATCAATATATTCCCCTGAAAGAAGCAGATGCTCCGGGTGGTCAGTATACAAGTTCCATCTCGGTTACCATTGATGGGGTTACTAAGGCCATCCCGGTGAAACTGAATGTGTGGGATTTTGCCCTTCCCAACGAAAATTTATTCAAAGCAAGTTTGCAGCATGAGGGCTTTGTAAGCCGGATGAATGAAGAGCAGGAGTTGGAGATGTATCAGTTGATGAAGAGAAACCGTATCGGTATCATGGATCCTACGTACGAACCGGAACTAACGGTATCGGGTAAAAACATTTCTATCAACTGGAAAAACTTCGACAAGCGCTTAAAAAAATACCTGACAGGCCAAGCTTTCACCAAAGAGTTTGGATATAACTATGGTCCAGGATACGGAACGCCTATTGAAACATTTCTCCTGCCGTTTGACGTTTACGGGAAACATGAAACCAGGGGTTGGCCTGACATTGGCAAACCCAATGTTGAACGAAAGCCGGAGAACAGGGCTCTTTATACTGGTGTAATCCGGAATGTGAGGAATCATCTGAAAACAATGGTGAATCCGAAAACAACCGATCTGACGGTGTATCTAAACGGGTTGGATGAATCGTATTTTCCAGAAGCCTGGGACCGTATGGCGTATTATGGCGAACTTTTCAAGAAAGAATATCCCGAAGCTTATTTCCGGGTGGATGGCGCTTATAACGACAGTGCCATGCAGGTGATAGAAAAGGCAATCAGTTCGTGGGCGGTGCATACCATTGAGTTTGATGAAAAGCGGTTTGACAAATATGCCGGAATGGGTATCCACCAGTGGTTGTATGGACCCATGATATACGAAGGCAAAATCAACAGCTGGGTAGGAAGTTCAACCTTTACAGACCTGCCGCTGGTGAATGACCGTGCCATTAGTTGGGCTGCCTGGAAATACAAAGCCCGTTCCTGGATCAGCTGGGGCATGGGTGCCGGCTGGAGGGCTGGCTGGTATGATCCGGAAACCTGGAAAAGTGTAAATGACGGAGGGCATTCTAGCGATTACGCCGAGAAAAAGCTGAATGGAAACGGGATGCTGCTTTATAGCCCCGGGATTGTACCCAATGTAAAAGGAGCCTGTCCTTCCATACGGTTGAAAACAATGCGGAATGGCGTGCAGGAGTACGAATACTTAAGATTGTTGGCTTCTATTGATAAAAATACAGACCGTGTAAAAGGCTTTGTTGATGGTCTTGTCAACAGACCCTTTGGCGACCAAGCAGTGGGTAACCTGAATGTTTGGAGCTATGAGCCGCAGAAATGGGACGAGAGCAGAGACCGGATTGGAGAACTGATTAACGAGGCACAGAAGAAAAAGCTAAAATGATTTTGATCCTGGATAGTCAATGATCGCAAACAGGCTTCAGTAATGATATCTTGTGTTTTATTGAATGATTCATTCGTATGGCAAGGTAAGCTGCAACCTACTTAAACAATAGGAGCAGATAGATGTAACGGGTGTTTTGTTTTTGGGTGCCGAAAAAGTTAGATGACCGGTTGTATTCGTTAACCTGGTACACTTAATATGTTGATAGCATTGGTGTCACAACTGAAATGATTTCTTTCAAATTCTTCAGGAGTCATTTCATCAAAGAACAAGTTTTATAACGGAATGATTGTCGAGCAAACCATAGAAAAAAAATTTCTTGCTATTGAAGATCTGAATGAGGTAGCAGCGGTAAGTGCGCCTGCAATTTCGGCCGATGGACAATGGCTGGCCTATGTAACGACAAAAGTTGTGCTAGAGGAAAACTGTTATAAAGACTTTATTTCGGTTCTTGACTTGCAAACAAAACAGGAAGTACTGGAGTGGGAGGGCTCAACCCCACAGTGGTCACCTGTATCAAATGAGATTGCCTTTCTTGCTGAATATAACGGCGTGAACTACATCTGGCTTTACTCTATGAACAGCGGCATAAAAAAGCCACTGGCTCCCCTTTATGAATCGCATTATTTCATGGGGCATTTGGCACTAAAGAATTTTGCCTGGTCACCAGATGGCTTATCGATCGCATATATAAGTGCAGAATCTTCTGTAACGGCTGCGAAAGAGGAAAGCAATGTACGGGTAATTGACCGGTTGGCCTATAAAACAAAAGGTGGCCGGGGACGACCCGTTGTAACGGATAATGCCTTATCGCATATATGGACAGTAGCCGTGGAAGGAGGCGTTCCCCAGGTTGTAACTACTGGCATATATAATGAACATTCACTGGCATGGTCACCCGATATTTCAAAGATTGCTTTTGTCAGTAACCGCTCTGACAATCCAGATAATAACCAGTTGTATGACCTGTGGGCCGTTGATCTTTCTACAAAAATAGTCACGCGGATTACGGAAGAATTTGGTACCGTGCATCAACCTTCCTGGTCTCCGGATGGCAAATGGATAGCTTTTCTGGGGACGCTCAGTAAGATGGCCACAAACGACAGCCCGGCAGAAGATACCCATCTTTATCTGGTATCACCTGACGGTTCTTCTGTTCAATGCCTGACAAAGCAATTCGACAGAAGAATTGAGCAAATCAGCTGGCACCCGGAGAGTGACACTATTTATTTTACTGCAGGAGACAAGGGTACAACCGCCCTTTATAAGATTACGGTCAGTACCGGAAGCATAGAAAAAGTCTTTGGTCAGAAATGCCATGTACTTTCTTATGCCGTTAACAAGTCGGGTAATAGGATTTGCTATGCAAGTATGGATAGCACGCATCCTTCAGAAATTTTTTTGTACGATGAACAATCGCAGCTATCACAGCAACTGACGGCAAAGAGTGCTCCGCTCTTACAAAAATGTAGTTTACAACCTGCTGAAACCTTTTGGTTCAAGAGTCATGATAACCTGGATATCCAAGCCTGGATAATGAAGCCGGCAGAACGCCGTTCGCAGGAAACGTATCCATTGATACTTGTCATACACGGGGGACCGCACAACATGTTTGGCTACGATTTTGAAGAACGTATGCAAATTCTGGCGGCAAATGGATATGGTGTCTTGTATATCAATTCAAGAGGCAGCCACGGTTACGGACAATTTTTTTCGAGTGGTTGCGTGTTAAACTGGGGTGGAAACGATTACAAGGATCTGATGGCCGGTGTAGAGGCTGCGCTTGAGAAACATAACTGGATAGATGCATCACGGCTGGGTGTAACAGGCCAAAGTTATGGCGGTTATATGGGCAACTGGATCATCACGCAGACGAATCGGTTTAAAGCCGCAGTTGTCGATGGCGGTATCAGTAACCTGGTGAGCTTTGCCGGAACCTCCCTCTATCATTCCTTAATTGAAGCCGAGTTCAATGGCAGTGCGTATGATAACTTCGATTTGCTCTGGCAATGGTCTCCATTGCGACATGTAAAAAACGTTTCTACACCAACGTTGTTTCTTCACGGCGAAGTTGACAATGAAGTGCCATTGTCCCAGGCAGAAGAGATGTACATCGCATTAAAAAAGCTTGGTGTCGAAAGCCAGTTTGTTCAGTATGTCGGTGAAGGGCATGGGTGGCGGCCTGACTTATTACCAAAAAACCGCTACGACGTATTGAAACGAATGCTTGCATGGTTTGATAGGCATGTAAAAGGAAATTCAGATCAAGCTTGAATACTCGCATATACAACATAACAGATTTTTATTTCTGACAGCTATGAATAAAAAGAGGTCCTGGATTGGTTTTGTTATCATACACGTCATTTTCGTGGGTGTGTGGGGTGCGCTAATAGAATTGCCGGAAAAAAATGGTTTTCCCGCAACGATGGGGTACGTGGTATGGGCACTAACCATGTTGCCTGCATCAGGGCTTGCTTTCTACCTAAACAGGGGGAAATTAGACCGCGATAAGAATTCCATTCTTTACGGAAGTTTAGCAGGATTGCTAGGTGCGGTGGGGCAACTGGTTTTGTTTTTTGCCCTAAAGATGGTACCGGCTTACATTGTTTTCCCCATTTTGTCACTTACACCGGTTGTGACCATCTTACTGGCTGTTTTGTTTTTGAAAGAATCTACCGGCGTAACCGGGTGGTTGGGCATTGCCATAGCAATTGCCGCCATTTTTCTTCTTTCTTATACCACTCCGGGGCAAGCCTCTGTGTCTGGCTATCTATGGATTTTATTAACGCTTATACCCCTCGTTGCGTGGGGGGCACAAGGATTTGTGCTGCGCTTTGCCAACAAAACAATGAAAGCAGAGAGTATCTTTTTTTACATGACTGTCAGTTCTGTAGCGCTTATTCCAATTGCCATCTGGATGACTGATTTTTCACAGCCTATCAATTACGGATGGAACGGCCCTTATCTCGCTGCCGGTATTCAACTGTTGAATGCGTTTGGTGCTTTGTGCCTGGTCTATGCCTTTCGTTATGGCAAAGCCATCATCGTTGCGCCAATGACAACAGCCTTGTCGCCGGTTCTCACGGTGATTATCTCCGTTTTTATTTATTCGGTAATGCCGCATCCGCTTACTATCGCCGGTATAGCGCTGGCCATTATATCTGCCTTGTTGATGGCGAAGGCAGAATCAAAAATGGAGCAGAAGAGTGTTGCTCCGGTGAAAGACACCCCAAAGCCAGTTGCGATTGGTGAAATAAAATAGAATCTATCTAAGTATGCCTTATCTACACTTTAAACAGGAGGAAGTTGCGGAAAAAGGAGGATTGTATACGGCAATCGAAATTGAAGGACAGCCAGTACTTTGGCAGGAGGTTTACGACCTGATCGCCTGCCAGCAGAAAGCTATTCAGGCCTTTCTTCTGCCGCTTCTTTCCGATACCAATCTTCGGATTATTTTAACCGGTGCCGGCTCTTCTGCGTTTATAGGTGAAGCCGCACAGGGTGTGGTGCAGGCAAATACGGGAAGAATAACGCAGGCTATTGCAACGACTGACCTTATCACGCATCCTAAATTACATTTTTTACGTGATAAGCCAACATTACTGGTTTCATTTGCCAGGTCAGGCGATAGTCCGGAGAGTGTGGCGGCTGTTCAGTTAGCCAATCATTACTGTGATACAGTTTTTCATTTTATCATAACCTGTAACCGGTCCGGTAAACTGGTGCAAAATGACTTTCCCAATGCATACAATCTGGTGTTGCCGGAAAGTGCCAATGATAAAAGTTTAGTCATGACAGGCAGCTTTACAGCCATGCTTTTGTCTGTTATCCTGATCTCAAAAATCAGACTGATTGACACGCTTCTTCCGGCTTTACACGTTTTGATAGGGGAAGCAGTTGAGTTGATGGAAAGGCATTTGCCGAGTCTGAAAGCCATTGCTGAACAGCCTTACAAAAGGGTGGTTTTCCTAGGATCGGGACCTTTATCAGGCATTGCCAGGGAATGCCATTTGAAGCTTCAGGAAATGACAGATGGTAAAGTGATTTGTAAGCATGATTCATTCCTGGGTTTCCGCCATGGACCAAGAGCAGTTTTGAACGAAGATTCGCTGATCGTTTATTTGTTCTCCAAAGATGATCATGTTCAGTTATACGAATGGGACTTGTGTAAATCCATAGATGCCGACAGTCGTAACATACCAACGGTTGGTTTTAACCAGGATGCGGATGACCTTAAAAATTCATTGCTCGCCATCCCTTTTGCCAAGTCCGATGAGAAAAAGAACGAACTGACATTTATCAATGCAGCACTGGTGGGGCAGCTATTGGGTTTTTTTCATTCGATCTACCTTGGATTGCAGCCTGACAGTCCATCTGTTACAGGATCAATCAACCGGGTGGTTCAGGGTGTTACCATTTATCCAAATACGATGGTAGCGCAGCAGCTAGTGAATGGTAACGCATAATTGAGGTCATAATTCAAAGTACACTATAGTTTAAAGTTTATGCAAAAAGATGTATTGGTGATTGGTGAACTAAACGTTGATCTTCTTCTTAATAACGTAAGAGGACTGCCGAAAATAGGGCACGAGATCTTGGCGGATGAGATGACGTTTACACTGGGAAGTTCGTCCGCCATCCTGGCTGCGAACCTCTCTTCTTTGGGTGTGGCCACATCAATTTGCGGACTGGTAGGCAAAGATTTGTTCGGCCAATTTGTTCGGTCAGAACTGGCTAAAAAGAATGTCGATACCCAATTCATTATCGAAGACGCAACATGTCAAACAGGACTTACCGTTATTTTGAATTATGAACAGGATCGTGCAAATGTTACGCATTGCGGGGCAATGGAACAGTTCTGTTTACGCCATATTCCCACCGATCAGTTTTCACATTACCGGCATCTGCACCTGTCATCTTATTTTTTGCAAAAAGGTTTACAACCCGATATTGTGAAGTTATTTCAGACAGCCCGCGAAAAAGGGTTGACAACTTCATTGGATATTCAGTGGGATCCTGCCAATGAATGGAACTTTCCTTACCAGGAATGCCTTCCTTATGTAGATTTTTTCCTGCCGAACGAGGCGGAAATTCTTGCCTTAACCGGCACCAATCAGTTGGTGGATGCTATCGAAGCGCTCAGTGCTTACAGCAATACTGTCATTGTGAAACGTGGCATTCACGGAGCGTTGGCATTCAGTCAGGGCACATATACGAAGGCGATGCCTTATTTGCATTCTCATTTTGTTGACGCAATAGGTGCGGGGGATAGTTTCAACGCTGGTTTTATAAGCAGTTATCTGCAAGGCACACCGTTACAGGATAGTTTATTGTTCGCAAACCTGGCCGGAGCTATCAATACCACGGCATCAGGGGGAACCGGGGCATTTTCGGATCTCTCTTCTTTTGTTTCAAAAGCAAGGAGTTTATTCAACATTAACATATAAACAGATAGGTTTTAAAAGGTAGCAAGTGCCGGAAACCAGGCCTTGCGATCAGTGGCCGTTCACGGTCTTTTTACCTGGAGAAGGCAACAGACTAGGTGGCAACACCGGTATAAAGTTGCGCCGGAAGGGTGTTTCTGTTTTCGTCATAACTATCAAGAAAAATGAAAAAAGGCTTCACCATAATCATACTTGCCGAAGACAGAACGGGCCTGCTTGTCAGGGTAGCCGGGATTTTTTCTCGCCGGCGAATCGTAATAGAAAGCCTTGATGTTGCACCTTCTGAAGCAGCCGGTATTTGCCGGTTCACGATCACTGTTACTGAAACTGAGGAAGTGACGAGAAAGTTGGTGCAGCAGATCGATAAGCAGGTGGATATATTAAAAACCTTCTTTTATGCAGATGAAGAAGTTGTGTGGCAGGAGCAGGTGTTATATAGCACAAAAACCAATTCCATAAATGAGATTTTGAAAAGCGGGGTGCGATATGTGGCCACTTATGAAGAGTATGCAGTGTTTGAAACAACAGGTACGGCTTCATCGATCAACACCTTAACAGGGATGCTCAGGCCTTACCTGACAGCCGTTGTAAAAGGAGGACGCATATCGATGACAAATTACTCCTTTCTGCACAAAGAATTAAGGGAGATGGAAGAAAAAGAAACGGAGGAAATGGATGCTGATAATGTTATTGTCTAAATAAATAAATGCCATGTACAGACTTTTTAATAGGCGTGATTTTGTTAAAAACGCCGCGATGGGTAGTATCGGCTTTAGCCTCATAGGTAGCATGCCATCTCTATACGGCAACCGCTCTGTGGCACCCGGAAAAAGGGTTGGCATTATCGGGCTCGATACCTCGCATGTTACAGCGGTTACTACCACGTTAAATACACCTAAACCCGGCGCCGACTGGAACGGATACAAGGTGGTAGCAGCCTTTCCCACAAAAGGCAGTGCCGACATGAAGGAAAGCATTGGCCGGTTAGCCGGCTTCACCGATGCCCTGAAAGCGATGGGGGTAGAAATGGTGGGTTCCATTGAGGCCTTGTTGGAAAGGGTAGATGTGGTGCTGCTGGAATCTGTTGACGGGAGAAGGCATTTGCAGGAAGCACTGCCGGTATTGAAAGCCAGAAAGCGAATGTTTATTGATAAGCCCATCGCTTCTTCGCTGGCAGATGCGATGACTATTTTTGATGCCGCCAAAAAGTACGATACCCCTGTTTTTACAGCTTCTTCTTTACGTTATATCACCGGGTCCAAAGAAATCGCAGAAGGGAAAATAGGAAAGGTGCAGGGAGTGGATACGTACGGACATTGTTATATCGAGCCGCATCATCCGGACCTCTTTTTTTATGGTATTCACGGGATCGAAATCCTGTATGCGCTGATGGGTACAGGATGTAAATCGGTCATGCGTACGCATTCTGCACACAGCGACCATGTGGCTGGAACATGGGATGATGGCCGCATCGGAACATTCAGGGGTACCCGGTTTGGAACCGGTACGATGGGTGCGACCGTGTTTGGAGAAAAAGGAATACAAGTCCTGGATCAATCGCCGGGTTATGATCCTTTGTGGTCTGCAGTAGTAACATTTTTTGAAACCGGAGTTCCTCCTGTAGCACCGGAAGAAACCCTGGAAATACTTGCTTTTATGGAGGCGGCCGACGAAAGTAAACGGAAAGGCGGGATGGCAGTAGCGTTGGAAACAATGATGCAGCAAGCCCGGGAAAAAATGAAGCGTGTATAATGATCAAAGATGATGCTTGCCCATGCGTTGAAGGCATTACCGGATTACCCCTTACAATGCAATCGGATATCAGCAATGCGTGGTAAAGCGTGGGCTATGAAGTCGATACGTTCTCTATCAACGTTTATAGAGTGTCAATTGAAATGAATAAAATTATCTTTTTTGTTTTCTTCTTTACCTGCTTAACACAGGCGTCAGGACAGGCAGTTAAAACGGCTGCATCTCAGGACAAAGCAGCTGCTATCTGGAAAGAACTCGCTCCTTTCTTTTCTCCGCCGGAGGTCTATAAGGATTCATTTGGAACTTATCGCTCACCGTTGCTATTTAACGACGGACGATTGGTTAAAACGGCGGCAGACTGGCGGGAAAGGCGCAAGGAGATGCTTGCGCAGTGGCATAATATGATGGGAGAGTGGCCGCCCTTGCTGGAAAACCAGAAATTGCAGGTAATTGATACAGTGAAACGGGACGGTTTTGCACAGCACCGTGTACGCTTCAAATGGATGCCAAACGAGGTGACAGAAGGATACCTTTTGATCCCTGACGGAAAAGGCAAAAGACCTGCGGTTATCACCGCATTTTATGAACCCGAAACAGCGATTGGTTTGGGAACGTCGGAACGAACAAAGAACAAAGCGGATTTTGCCTATCAACTGGTGAAAAGGGGTTTTGTTACTCTTTCAATCGGTACACCCGAAGCTACCAAAGCTGCCACTTTCTCCCTGTACTATCCAAGTATCGAAAATGCGCAGGTAGCTCCTTTGTCCATGTTGGGTTATGCTGCCGCCAATGCCTGGTATGTACTTTCCAAAGTCCCTGTAGTCGATGCAGGCAAGATCGGGATCATGGGATTTTCGTTCGGTGGCAAATGGGCCATGTTTGCTTCCTGCCTTTTTGAAAAATTTGCTTGCGCCGTTTGGTCCGATGCGGGAATTGTCTTTGATGAAGGGAGGGAAGCCGTCAATTACTGGGAACCCTGGTACCTTGGGTATCATCCAAAGCCGTGGCGGAAAAGAGGATTGATCACGCAGGACAACCCGGCTTTTGGTTTATACCCGGAACTTGTCAAGAAAGGACATGATCTGCACGAACTGCATGCCCTGATGGCGCCTCGACCTTTTCTTGTTTCCGGGGGATCAGAAGATCCCACAAGCCGTTGGATTGCCCTGAATCATTCTATAGCTGTGAATCGTGTGTTGGGGTATACTGACCGGGTTGCCATGACGAACGACAGGGCGGAGCATTTGCCAACACCAATCTCTAACGAACAGGCTTATCTGTTTTTCGAGTATTTCCTGAAGTATAACGGCAGCGCAAAACAAAGCATCAGCAGACGTAAGCGTTGATCGTTTGCAGGCTTTGTGAAAATATATCAAAACTACTTTTTAAACCGTTAAATCGTTTATATGCAAGACTCCAGAAGAGCGTTTATCGCAAACAGCGTGAAGGCGGCAACTGCTGTTTGTATCGGTGGTATTCTGCCGGGATTCAGCGCAAAAAGCTATGCCGGTATCATTGGTGCCAACGACCGTGTACGAATAGCAAGCATGGGGGTAAACAGCCGCGGCTTGGCCCTTGGTTCCAATTTTGCCAAACAGGCAAACAGTGAAGTAATTTATGCTTGTGATGTTGATACAAGAGCGGCCGGCAAATTCATTTCAGAGATCCAAAAAATAACAGGAAAGGCACCGAAAGCAGAACCTGATTTCCGGAAAGCACTGGAAGATAAACAACTCGATGCGTTGGTTGTGGCAACACCGGACCATTGGCATGCACCGGCCGCTATTATGGCTCTTGCCGCCGGTAAACATGTTTATCTCGAAAAGCCCTGCAGTCATAGTCCGCAGGAAGGAGAGTTGCTGATTGCTGCAGCCAAAAAATATGGCCACGTTTTGCAAATGGGCAATCAACGGCGCTCCTGGCCGAATGTAATTGCCGCTATCGAAGCCTTACATGCGGGTGTTATTGGACGGCCTTATTTCGCTAAAACCTGGTATACAAATAATCGTCCATCCATCGGCAAAGGGAAAGTAACCGAGGTTCCATCCTGGCTGGACTATGAACTCTGGCAGGGGCCTGCTCCCAGGGCTCCCTTCAAAGACAATCTTATTCATTATAACTGGCATTGGTTCTGGAACTGGGGTACCGGCGAAGCATTAAATAACGGCACACATATGGTTGACCTGGCACGGTGGGGGTTGGGTGTTGATTATCCCACAAAGGTTAGCTCCAACGGAGGCCGGTATCGTTACCAGGATGACTGGGAGACGCCGGATACACAGGTGATCAACTGGGAGTTTAAAAACAACACTTTCATGACCTGGGAAGGCCGGAGTTGCAATGGCCGTACCATTGAGGGAAGCAGTGTAGGCGTTATGTTTTATGGTGATAACGGTTCGCTGCTTATTGAGGGTGGAAATGCGTACACCGTCTATGACCTGGATAACAAAGTGGTCCGGGAAGTAAAAAATACCGAAGCGATCGATGTGCGTAGTCTCTCAAACCCTGCTGAAACCTTAGATGCCATTCATCTCGTCAACTTCCTTGATGGCATCCGCAAAGGCACAGCGGTGAATTCAGACATCACCAGCGGGCATAAGAGTACATTGCTTGTTCAGCTGGGCAACATTGCCCTGCGATCGGGTGCTGCCCTGAACATCAATCCTGAAAACGGGCATATCGTCGGCAATAAAGACGCTGCTCGTTATTGGAAGAGAGAATATGCCCGTGGCTGGGAACCCAAAGTATAATCTTTGATTAAACCGCCGACGAATAACATGGATCCATATAGACGTTTCATTCATTTACAAATTGTGCATTGTGATGGAGATTTTACAGGGGGCAAAAGAGGCAGATTTCAAATGCGGTTTCGTTTCGGCGCAAATGCTCACAACTTTAATTTTTTAACCACAGATTCTTTTCATTATTAATACCTGCAAATGTCCCTTCATACCTCAGATTGGGTTGTTATTGTCCTGTTCTTTTCAAGCATGGTAGTTATCGGCGTTGTGTCTTATTTCAAAAGCAGAAATTCAGAGGACTACTTTGTTGCCGGGGGTAACCTGCCCTGGTGGCTGGCAGGAGTCTCACATCACGTTTCCGGGCACAGCGGGGCTGTGTTTGTTGCATATGCCGCCGTAGCGTATACACACGGTTTTACCATGTACATGTGGTGGGCATTTCCGGTGGCTGTTGTAATCATTAGTACAGCCCATATTTTTCCGGTCTACTGGGTAAGGTTGCGAAAAGCATTTCAGGTGCAGTCGCCATTGGAATACCTGAGCCTGCGGTACAATGTGCTGACCCAGCAGATCGTAGCTTGGTCAGGTGTTTTGTTGAAGGTATTTGATGTAGGTGCAAAATGGGCCGCTATCGGGATACTGCTGAATGTAGTAGCCGGTATTTCGATGACAACCGGGATTCTCGTATCCGGAATCGTTACCATCATTTATGTGACATTTGGTGGTTTATGGGGGGTTATCGTAACCGATTTTGTTCAGTTTCTGGTACAGCTGCTGGGAAGCGTGGTAATGTTTGTTTTGGTTGTAAACCGTTTGGGAGGGATTGGTTCCGTTTCAACAGTGTGGGAGCAATTACCAGCAGATCATAGTAACCTGTTTAATGATCCGTATTCAGCTGGCTTTGTTGCGGTCATGTTCCTTATCTATTTCCTGAGTTATAACGGTGGTATCTGGAGCCTGGCAACGCGTTACATTTCGTCGCCGGGAGAAAAAGAGGCGTCAAAAGCAGCAAGACTGTCCGGGATTTTATACCTCATCTGGCCCTTGCTCCTTTTCTTCCCGATGTGGGCGGCTCCCCTTATTTTGCCAGGTTTGGAAAAACCAAATGAATCGTATGGCTGGCTGATGCTGGAGATTCTTCCACGCGGCATGATCGGACTGGTGGTTGCTTCGTTATTTGCTGCTACAATGGGCATGACATCGTCTGATGTGAATACTGTTGCTGCGGTCATTACCAGGGACATTCTTCCGGTTGTTTCCGGAAGATTTCGCAACGATCCGAATTCCCTGCGTACGGCGCGGATCACCACATTTGTTTTTACCCTCGCTACAATTGTCATCGCGTTGAACTATGAGCGGTTTGGCGGAGTGCTTGGGTTGATCGTCAACTGGTTTGCCGCCTTGTTAGGTCCAACAGCATTGCCATTGTTATTGGGACTTCTGCCTGCTTTCAAAACCTGCGGTCCCAAAACGGCCATTGTTTCTGTTGCCGCCGGGTTGCTGACATTTGTTGTCAGTAAACAAGTTAACCTTAACAGCCTTGCCCTGGAGGTAGGACTGCCAACTATTGTTGCCGGTCTTGTGTTCGTGATATCAGCATCTATTGTCCGGACTGTACCGGAAGACGTAACAAAACTGATGGCAGCACTGAAGAAACCTACGTATAAGTTGAACCGTTTTGTCAATGAGAAAGTATAAGGAGGAAAAGCATATAACTTGCCGCGATTGCATTTCCGGAGAAACAGTCGAACTGACATTCGCAGAGGAAAATGTAGTCAGTATAACCAGAACGGAAAGCTCAGATGAGAACCTCCTTTATATAGGCCCGGGTTTGATTGACTTGCAAATAAATGGCGTTAATGGTATCGACTTCAATAATCCCTCCGTGAATGAAGAGGATGTCATTGAGGCAACGCATTTCTTGCTAAGGCAGGGAGTGACTTGTTTTTTCCCGACGGTGATCACCAATTCAGATGAAAATATCTGCAAAATTCTTAGTACCATCTCCCGCGCCTGCACATCTGATGCCTTGGTAAATAGTTGCATCCGGGGCATCCACCTGGAAGGCCCTTTTCTATCTGCAGAACCGGGAGCAAAAGGGGCGCACAATGAAAAGTATATCAAGCCTCCGGACTGGCCGCTGTTTCAAACGTATCAAAAAGCTGCAGGTGGACGAATAAAAATAATCACGCTTGCACCCGAATGGGAGGGGGCCTTTGCCTTTATTGAAAAATGCAGGAGCGAAAAAATTGTCATCTCAATCGGACATTCAATGGCGAACACAGCGCAAATACAACAGGCGATCAAAGCTGGTGCCTCGATGTGTACCCATTTGGGAAATGCTGTTCCGTTGGTATTGCCTCGCCATCCCAATATTTTGTGGGATCTGTTGGCTGCCGAGGAATTACACGCCTGTGTCATCGCCGATGGCATCCATGTCCCCGACAATTTTATGAGGGTCGTGAAAAAAAACAAGGGGTCCGCTATGCTGCTGGTAAGTGATGCGACGTGTTTTGCCGGAATGCCTCCCGGCGAATACCAGAACCATATTGGTGGTACTGTCATTGTGGATAAGGAAAAAAGAGTCTCCATGAAAAGCACACCAGGCCTCCTGGCCGGTGCTGCTATGACGCTGCCGGAGAATGTGACAACACTCGTTGATCGCAAGGTGGCAACGATCGGCGAAGCCTGGGAGATGGCCTCCGTCAATGTAGCCAATTTCCTGGTCTCTGTTGATGATACGTTTTATGCCGGAGATGATTTTGTGCTGTTTCAGTTGAACGGAAATAACATACAGGTAACAACAGTAATCAAAGATGGGAAGATTGTTTTTTAGCAAGCGTTTTTGTGGTGCCTATATGCAAGAGGGTATACGGTTGATAAGCTGTCACAGGTAAAAGGAAAGAAGTTGTTGCTTTCAGGCTACTGATTGGCGTTAGATATGTTTTATGAGCATCACCTTTTATAATTGGAAATTTTAAAAAATAAAACTTTAGGTTTTGAAAGAAAGACAGTTTGGATTTGGTATCATAGGGGCAGGTGCCATCGCCGAAATCCATGCGTTAGCGATTGGCAGTATTCCGAACGCAACCTTGTATGGCGTATACAGCCACCATGAAAACAAATCACAGGCTTTTGCCAATAAGCATCATTGCAGATCCTACAATACGCTGGAATCCCTGCTGGAAAATCCGGCGATCGATATTATCTGCGTGTGTACACCATCGGGTATACACATGGATCCTGCTATACGGTGTCTTGAAGCGGGAAAACATTGCGTTATCGAAAAACCATTGGAAGTAACGCTTGAGAAATGCGACCGGATCATTGCAGCAGCAGACAAGGCTGGCCTGAAGACCGCTGTTGTTTTCCCGGCCCGGTTTTATCCCGCCAGCCAGCAATTGAAAAAAGCCATGGATGAAAACAGGTTCGGTAACCTGGTGTTTGGTGATGCCTTTGTAAAGTGGAACCGGAGCGAGGCCTATTATCAGTCTGCAGCATGGCGCGGCACCTGGAGCCTGGATGGCGGTGGTGCCCTGATGAACCAGGGGATTCATTCGGTTGATCTGTTGCAATGGTACATGGGCAAGGTGACATCCGTTCAATCGGTGCTAGCGAACCGGAAACACCGGAACATCGAAGTGGAAGACACTGTTGTCTCTACACTGGAATTTGCGAACGGAGCTCTGGGAACAATTGCCTGCTCAACTGCGGTATATCCCGGCATGTTGAAGCGTATTGAAATTATGGGTACAACCGGAACGGCGATCCTGGAAGAGAGCAGCATCATCAGGTGGCAGTTTGAAAAGCCAACTGCCGAAGATGAGCAGATCACCGGAAAAATGAATGCAGGCAACTTGTCACAAGGTGGTGTTTCCAACCCGGCTGATATCAGTTTTTGGGGCCATCAAAAACAACTGGAGGATTTGATGGAGGCTGTTCAAACCGGAAAAAGGCCACTGATTGATGTGCAAGAAGGCCGCAAATCAGTATCCATTGTACTTGCTGTTTATGAAAGTGCACGCACGGGTAAAAAGGTTGACCTCTTGCATACCTGATGATATTTTTTTAGCCTGTGTTTAAATCTCTATCTGTATAAAAATGAATCATGACACAACAAATGCCCTTAGTGGAAATAACGGCCGGTAAATTAAATGTAAGGATCTATCCAACCCGTGCTGAAATGGGAGCAGAAGCGGCAAAAGCAGCTGCCCAGAAGATCAGAGAATTGTTGGCGACCAGGAAAGGTTTGGTCTCCATCATATTTGCCGCAGCGCCTTCTCAAAATGAGTTCTTGTCTTGTTTATCAAAAGAAGAAGATATTGAGTGGAGCCGGGTTAATGCTTTTCACATGGATGAATATGTGGGCATTGACCAAACTGCGCCGCAAAGTTTTGCTTTCTTTTTGAAAGAAAAGTTATTTGATAAGGTTCCTCTGCATGCCGTGTATTCTATAAACGGGTGTGCTGGGGACCTGGCTGCAGAATGTGAACGCTATACAACTTTGCTCAGGGAATATCCACCGGATATTGTTTGTATGGGTATCGGGGAAAATACACACATCGCTTTCAATGATCCGCATACGGCTGATTTCAACGACCCGTTGTTTGTGAAGCTGGTTACACTGGATGAGGTATCCCGGCAACAACAGGTAAACGATGGTTGCTTCCCAGACCTTTCATCTGTTCCGACAACGGCCATAACGCTTACGGTTCCTGCCTTGTTACAGGCGCCTTCCATCTATTGTATGGTGCCGGGAAAAACCAAAGCATCAGCGGTGTACCAAACCCTGAACAGCAACGTGAGTGAAAAAGTTCCATCAACCATTTTAAAAGAACATTCCGGCGCTTACCTTTTTTTGGATCAGGATAGTGCGGGGAAACTTTCGCTCTAGAAAATGGCAACGTTCAAGTGAGCAGTAGTTATGCTCTTTTAGGAGGCAGCGCTATGGCTTTTTACTGTTACGTTTTTCAACAAACAATGCTTCAGGTAATTGCCCTGGAAACAAAAAATATCATGATGAATAATAAATACAAGTTCCTGTTTTGTATTAATGTTTTATTATCCCTGGTTGCCTGTAAGGAGGAACCCAGGATATATAAAGTTTCTTTTGATTCGTATAAAGTTGCAGACGGTTTTGAAATAGAGTTAGCGGCTTCCGAGCCATTGATAGAGGCACCTGTTGCCATCGATTTTGATAACAAGGGAAGAATATGGGTGGCGGAAATGAGGGGTTTCATGCGTGACCTTGCCGGAACCGGCGAGGATGCGCCAAGTGGACGGATCAGCATTTTAGAAGATGCTGATAATGACGGACGGGCAGAAAGCTCTAAAGTGTTTCTGGACAGCCTCGTATTGCCAAGAGGATTAGCACATGTTTACGGCGGCCTGTTGTATGTTACGCCGCCTTATCTCTGGTTTGTTGAAATCAACAACGATAAACCCGGTAAAAAAACGCTGGTCGATTCAACATATGCAGAGGGTGGGAGCCCGGAGGCCCAGGCAAACGGGTTGATGATGAATATTGACAACTGGATTTACAGTGCTAACTCCAATTTCCGTTATCAGTTAAAAGATGGAAAGTGGCTGAAGGAGCCGACCTCGTTCCGGGGACAATTTGGCATCACAAAAGATGATGTAGGAAGGCTTTATTATAACTACAACACCATACAAATTGCGGGGGATTATGTATTGCCGAACACATTTATTTCGAATCCCTATTACAAGCCAAAGGAAGGCATCAATAAGGTGCTTACCCATAACCAGCGGGTTTATCCCCTGCATGCCACTACGGTAAACCGGGGGTATGTAGAAGGTGTGCTTGACAAAGACAGTATGTTGATCAATGTTACTGCGGCCTGCGGACCGCTGGTTTACCACGGCGGCCAGTTTCCGGATGAATACAACCTGAACGCATTTTCATGTGAACCACAGGCTAACCTTGTCAAGCGGAATTTTCTTCATTTTGAAAATACCCGTACAACGGCAACACAGGCCTGGGACGATCGCGAATTCCTGGCATCAACAGATGAAGGTTTCCGACCTGTCAATTTATCCAACGGACCTGACGGATCGATGTATGTAGTCGATATGCACCGGGGTACAATGGAGTACCGTGCTTTTGCGACACCTTATTACAACAAAGGCTTGGCTACTAAAAAGCTGGATACGCTAATCAGTGCAGGGCGCATCCTGCGGATCAAGGCGAAAGGAGGCAAAGCTGCAAGCATGCCCGATCTCTCTAGCCGCTCTGCTGCCGAACTGGTTGAACTTTTAAAAAGCAAAAACGGCTGGTTGCGTGACAGGGCACAACAACTTTTGTTGATGCGCCAGGATAAATCCGTTGTTCCAACGCTGGTAAACCTTGCACAGGACAGGAAAAACGAAGTGACTTCTATCCATGCATTGCACCTGTTGAATGGGTTGCAGGCCTTGTCTTTCGAATTGCTGAGCAAGGTTGCTGCAGAAGGTTCATCCATGCTTTCTGCGCATGCCTTGGTGCTCCTGCAGGCGTTTGCTTCTGAAAACACAGATGCTATGGGAACTTTAGCCAAACAACTGGTCGCGAGAAATGATTCTACCATAAATCTGTACCTGGCGGCAACGTTGGGTCCATGGAGTAAGTTGTCGCAGGAAACATTCTTCCCGGTTCTGCTAGACCTGTCCGGGAAGTATGCTGATAAGGAGATTTACCAGGAAGCCATAATAAATAGCCTGGCGAATGTTGAAAACGATTTCAGGGAGGCACTGTCCGGGAGCAGCCAACGTCTGTCATCCCGCTCTCTCGACACAATGTTGTCTCTTGTTATTGAAAACAGGTTGACCGGAAAGAAGAATCCAATATATGTACAGGAATCGCGACCCCTGGATGCCCGGACAAATGGCTTACAGCTGTTCCGGAAGAACTGTGCCTCCTGCCATGGTACTGATGGCGACGGTATTGAACATGTAGGGCCTCCGCTGAAAGAATCCGAATATGTAAAAGGTTCTCCCAGCCGGCTAGCGATGATCATCTTAAATGGACTGGAAGGACCCATTCATGTTAATGGAAAGCTTTATAATTTCAATAACACCATGCCGAATTTTGGCAACAATTTTACGGATGCGCAAATAGCGGACATCGTTAGGTATTTGCACAATGCTTTTGTTACCACTCCTGTAAAGCCAATTCCGGCTGAGAAAATAAAAGCATTAAGAAGTAAGAAAGCAGGAACCCTGACGGAAAAGGAGTTGTTGGAAATGAAATTTGGAGATGAATAAATATTTCGGAGCTGTTGAAACCTTGTGCAGTTGTGTTCTACAATTTATGTTGGGTAACAGATTCACAGGGAGAAGTAATAAAAAGTGTAGGTAACAAAACAGCTATCCGCTTTGCTAAATTGTAGTCACATTTAATAGCTTTATCATGATTAAGATTATCATCAAGAAGAAAATAATTCTCTTATTTGTTTTACTGATTTTGGTTGGGACAACAAACGCCCAATCTATCATTCACCCCGTCGCCCTACAAGTAATTCCATCACGTCCCGATTGGAAGTACAACACTGGCGAGGAGGTGGTGTTTCATGTGATTGCAACAAAGTGGGGGCACCCACTGAAGGGCATCACCCTTACCTACGAAGTCGGGTATGAAAAAATGCCACCGACCAAAAAAGGAACATTTCAACAAACCGATGCCAGGCAAACGATCAGTGCTGGCAGGATAAAAACGCCGGGTTTTATTCGCTGCACTGTTACCTGCGACATCGATGGCACTACCTATCGGGGATTGGCTACAGCAGCCATTGACCCGGAGAAGATAGTTCCTGTGGCCGAACTGCCAGAAGATTTCAATAAGTTTTGGTCAGAAGCCTTGGAGAAATCCAAACAGATTCCACTCGATGCAAGAATGACGCTTTTGCCGGCGAAGAGTTCAGATAAGCTATCGGTGTACGAAGTCAGCTTCCGCAATGGTGGTGCAGAAAATCGGATTTACGGGATACTTTCCGTACCGAAAGCAGCTGGAAAATTCCCCGCTGCTCTGCAGGTACCAGGTGCCGGTGTACGTGCCTATGATGGCGACTATAATGTTGCTTCGGCCGGCATAATCACCCTTCGCATCGGCATACATGGTGTGCCTGTTACCATGGACAATGTCGTGTACCAAAATCTTTCTGCTGGACCACTGAGTGAATACTGGCTCAGTAAGCTCGATGACCGTGACCAGTATTATTACAGACGAGTTTACCTAGGATGTGTTAGGGCGGTTGATTTTCTCCATTCATTGCCGCAATTTGATGGAAGCAACTTAGCGGTGTATGGCGGCAGCCAGGGCGGAGCGCTTGCTATTGTCACGGCTGCTCTTGACCCAAGGGTAAAATATGTGTCCAGCTTTTACCCAGCTTTGTGTGACCTTACTGGTTACTTGCAAGGAAGAGCCGGCGGTTGGCCGCATATGTTTGCCAACAACAATCCCTTCAACAACAAGCCCGATAAGATTGCCACATCCAAATACTATGATGTAGTCAACTTTGCCCGACAACTGAAAGTGCCGGGAGTATACACCTTTGGGTACAACGATGAAACCTGTCCACCCACTTCCATGTTTGCTGCCTACAACAGCATCACTGCGCCAAAGCAATTGCTGATTTACGAAAACACCGGTCACTGGTTGTATCCTGAACAATCAAAAAAGGTAGACAGCTTAATGATAAACAAGTTAATGAAGAATGCGGATAAGTTGGAGTAATAATAATATAATGCGAATGACCAAAATGCAAGAACACATAATATATAATGCTCAAGGAAACTGCAGATATGCTTTGAATGAATCGCTTAGAAGAAAGAGGAGATTTGCTTTTTGTCATTATATATTTGAGAAGCTATTCTTAATTTTTTACCACAAACGATTACGATACCGTATCTAAAAAGGTACTATTTAGGTATATTACCGAGCGGGTATATGTCATGAGTGTGTTACGAGAAGAGAAGTTTATTTAAGTGGCCGATTGTAGAGAATGCTGGAGTTATCTATCCCAAGAGCAAAGCAGAAAAGGGCAGCAAAGGAAAGTTGCACGAGAAGTTTCGAATTGCTTTATTTATGTTTTGTTTTCTGGTTCACCGCCGGTTCTTGAATGTCATAAGGTTATTTATTGGATAGAATGATTAAAATGGTGATAGTAATGATGCACTTATGTCATCCCCTTTTTATCTGTAAATAAAGAGGATTCATTGGGAAACATATTCTTTTTAAACGTAGAGCACTGTGACTGGAAAAAGGCGTTCAAACGTTTGACTCAACAAAGGCGATAGCACAATAGCAATTACATCAAATAACCACAAAGGCGCTGAATGAAATTTATTTTCTGCAATCGTTTGAAATTTCCTATGTCGGCAGGAAAGAAAAGAAAGTGCGGATGCTGTTGCTTATGCGGTGGAAGAAGATGAAATTATCGCTTTTACGATGCGAAAAGAAGTGCCGAAGCAGTCAGTAATCTCTATGTCAAATTCAAAGTCTTGGACATTGATCTTTTTCTAACCGATGAATGGGAGGCATTCCGTGCCGTGCTGGCAAAAGCAAAACACCTGATTGGAAAACAGTTTACCAAAGCCATTGAAGGTGTCAATACCTTCTTTCGAACCAACGTGAGAAGGCTGGTGAGACGAACGGCGTGCTTCTCCAAAAAAACTACTCCACCAAGATTCAATGATCAAAATCATCATCTACCACAGAAATAATCAAACATCATACATTTAAGAACACAACCGGAATTTTATTAACTGGTTAAGTATGTGAATTAATTAGATAACCTGAAGCGGCTTGAGGCGTAGTAAACATTTTACAATTGTTGCTGGCCCAATTCGGCTCTTCAAAGCAAAACGCCTAATAAAATATTTCAGAAAAGCTCATTGTAAAAATTTCTTTTCCTAGTTCCTCCTCACTAAAAAAAGAGTCAAGAAAAATTAGTTTTGGTTGGTTGTCAACTGTAGTTTGGACAAACTTTATTTTTTACGGCGGATTTGCAGTCCAAAATCTTGGTGAGTTATTCGGTTAGTAATATTATTAACTTGTAGTAATGTGTGGACAGACAATAGGTTATGAACGTTGTTCGAATCCGGTCACCTCCACAAAAAAGCCTTGCACTTGTGCAAGGCTTTTTTTATGCAGCAAAAGTTTAACCATCCGCTTTACTTCCGCATGGGCAGGGTTACACCTGCATGAATGCCGATATGATTCAAGTTCGACAATTCGTTTGACTTAAACGGCATTATGTTGTAAGAGCCACTAAGCGTAAAACCGGATTCGCCATGTTTCCGAAATGGAATATAGACACCGGCATGGGGCCTTGCGGCAAAGCCAAACGATGTTTTTCTTTCCGAGCCAAACTCACCCAGATAATCATTGTAATTGATCAGGTTACCGCCGATGCCTAATCCCACGTAAGGTTGTACGGCTTTACCGGGAGTAAAACTCCATTTGCTTTCAAAAAGAATAGGAATGGATTGAATGGAGTAGGAGCGAACGGCCGAAATATCGCTGCCATCTGAAAGTTGGTACAGCTCACGGTCTTTTTTCTGATAAAAATCCTGGTAACCACTTCCGGCGCCAAGAGCAAGGTTATCGTTAATGCCAAAGTACAAAGCTCCCCTGATACCCCGTGGCGATATATCCGAAACAGCGTTCTTCAGCGAACCCATCGGTATTCCTACACTGTATTGAATCACTGCTTGTGCAGTGCCTCTGTATTGTGCCTGCGATACGAACCCTACAAACAGGGCAGCCGCAATCATGATCCCAATTTTATTGCATCTCATTTTCTTCTGATTTATTGATTGGTTCGTAAATAAGGCGATTGTTCAAAAAGCGCCTGTACACCATTGGTAAGTGCAGTGCTGGTAAAAATGCCAGAACCTCTGATGAGCCCGTTCCAGATCACATTAATCCGGTTATTGGTTGCTGCATTTTTCAGATCCAGCAAATCAACACTAAGCATCGCCTCCGTACTTTCTACATAAGCATAGGCTGGCGGATAGCCATAACCGTAGCCGCCATAGCCCCAGTAAAAGGGATCGTAATAACCACCATAACCACCCCAATAGTTGCCAAGGTCTACCAGGTTGGTAGATGTGTTGTACAACCGGCTGACGTTAATGCCCAAATCGGGCGATTGATTTCGGTTTACCCGCACATAGCCCCGGCTTTCCATAGCACTCCGAACCGCAGCTAAGGCATCCAGATCGGCAGCACTGGCCTGTCCGCCAGCCATGTTGTTGTTATCAATAATATACACCGAGTCGGGAATACTGTACGTTTTGTACGCATTAAAATTGGCGTTATTGTCCCTGTTGGTAATGTAGATCCTGCTCTCTTCCGCGGTCAGGTTACGCATTGGGTCTTTGGTGCAACTGCTGAATGCAAGCAGTACCGTCGCCGTCATCAAAGCCCATCCTGTTCGTTTCATCATGTTTGATCGTTTTATATTTAGTTACAAAGCAAGTGCCTGAAAAAAGGCAATTGAATAATTGATGAACGGTTGTGATAACCAGTGTATTGTCATCATCTTGTTAAGGTGTGCTTCAGCTTAACGTGCCTATAAAATAAATAGACCCCTGTAGAAACAGGGGTCGCAACCAAAACTAACTGCTTATGAGAAAATTGTTACTGCTTATGTGAAGTGTAAAATTACAGGTAAGAACGTAAAAACGATGTTACAACCTTGTTACGAGAATGAAAAAATAAGCCCCTTACGGAGAATTCTGTCAATGGGATACATGAATCTTCTTAGTGTACAGCTTTGGCTTCTTCCCTCAATGTTTCTGCATCCCAGCTCGAATCGAATAAATATTGACCCTGCGCATCTGCCTGAATGATGAGTTCGATTTCCTCGATATATTGACGGGCAGCATTAATGTATTCATCCTGGTTCCGAATGGCTGCAAGCTTTTTCAGGTTTTTTTCATCGTGCCGTAAGAAGGTTTTTGCGAGCCGTTTTGCTGTATAGGCACGAAATCCGAGGAGCTTCATCGCATCTACTCCTAACCTTACACTGGTATCTACCGATTCGCGGTATACATGCAACATTCCGGCATTCATAAGATCATAAGCATCATACCGGTTAGAAGCACGGACCAGGATGTGAAGGTTGGGAAAATGTTTTTTAATGGTTTCGATCATCTCCAGCCGTTTGGCAGCATCATCAATGGCAATAACAATAAGCTTCGCTTCCGCTGCGCCGGCCGCATGAAGAAGCTCATGCCGGGAGGCATCACCATAAAAAATTTTAAAGCCCATTTTACGGAGAACATCCACGCGGTCTGAATCGAGATCCAGGTAAGTTGCGTTGATCTTGTTGGCACGCAGAAACCGCCCTACGGTACTTCCAAAATGACCAAATCCGGCAATAATAACAGGATGCTTTTCATCAATTTCATCAGCATCCTTCTCCTCTTTTATCCGGGTGCCGATGCGGGGTATGATCAGTTTTTCATTGAGTAGCATAACCATTGGCGTAAGTGCCATGGTGATAGCCACTACTGCAATAAAAAAGCTAACGGTTTCCTGTGGCAGAATGCCCTCAGTTAATGCAAATGAAAGCAGCACAAAAGCAAACTCGCCAACCTGTCCAAGCGAAAATGAAAAAATGAAGTTTTGATCGGTACTGATGCGGAACAGTTTTCCTAGCAGCAGCAGAATACCCGTTTTCAATACAAGCAGCATGAAAACCCAGCCCAAAATGTGGAGGGGATCCGCAGCGATAAGAGAAAAGTCAATGGCTGCACCGACGGCAATAAAAAACAGTCCCAGCAGTAATCCTTTGAAGGGATCAATATCACTTTCCAACTCATGCCTGTATTCGCTATTGGCCAGAACCACACCTGCCAGGAATGCACCCAACGCAGGACTTAAACCTACCTGGGTCATGAGTACGGCAATGCCGACAACAATCAGGAGTGCAAACGCTGTGAACACTTCCCGCAAGCCTGTTTTTGCTACTATGCGCAAAAGCGGACGAATCAGCAATCTTCCTGCTATGATGATTCCTGTAATTACGCCAAAAACAATCAGTGTTTGTATCCATGCCGGTTGCCCGTTAATCCAGGTTGTGGCCTTATTATCACTTACGTCGTTAACGACCAGATTGCTCAGGAGGGGAAAAAGCGCCAGTATAGGAATGACAGCAATATCCTGGAACAGGAGTACTGAAAACGCGTTTTGGCCCGCATTTGTTTTCATCAAACCTTTTTCTCGCAGCGATTGCATGACGATAGCTGTGGAGGACATGGCCATAATAACACCTGTGGCAATAGACTGCTGTAGATTCATACCTGTTGTATAGGCAATGCTACCCACTACTAGGGCAGTTAGAATCACCTGTAAGCTTCCCAGTCCAAGGATGGATTTGCGAAGACGCCAAAGCAGGGTTGGTTCCAGTTCAAGTCCAATAAGGAACAGCATCATCACAACTCCAAATTCAGCATAGTGCATAATGTCTGCACCCTCTTTACCAATAAAGCCAAGGAGAAACGGACCAATGGCAATGCCTGCTAACAAATAGCCCAATACTGAGCCTAGCCCCAGGCGTTTGGCTACGGGAACGAAAATGACGGCTGCTGCCAGGTAAACCAGTGCCTGAAATAAAACATTGTGATCTTCCATTACACGTTGGTTGAAGCGATGGGGAAAAGTTGATTCATCAGTTGCTGACTATTGATTTCTTCTTCTGAAAAAATATCTTTTGTAAGTGCCGTAAGCAGGTTTTTGTATTGTTCTGCATATTGTCGAATCTGGCTTGCTTCCATGCGGTGACTGCTGTGCACCCAATAAGGAGGCCAGTACACCATATGACAGAGTTCAGCGGAACGTTCAAACGGCCGCAGGTAATCGTGAATTGTATATTTGTTGTAGCCTCGGGGCTGGTATGCTTCGGCACTGCCGCCGGTTGACAAAACGGAAAAAACTTTCTTCCCCGTTAGTGCTGTACCTTTTTTACCGTAAGCCCACCCATGCTCCAGCACCAGGTCGAGCCACTGCTTTAAAAGCGGGGGACAACTGTACCAGTAAAGCGGATATTGCCAGATAATAATGTCATGTTCAAGCAAGAGCTTTTTCTCCCTTTCCACATCAATATCAAAATCAGGATAGCGGTCATACAGGTCATTGATGGTTACGCCATTTACCAATTTGGCAGTTTTCAGCAATTCGGAATGTATCCTGGATTTTTCAAGCAGCGGGTGAGCAAATAACACGAGAACGTTCGCCATAGTATGATTTCAACCGGTACAATTTACTACTAGATTTTCTGCCCTGGTCGGGGTACCTTCGGTAGGCAAAATACAATTGCTATGCTGGATATTGTTATCGAGGCCCGATCTGCATCCATCGCCCATGGCCTGGAAGTCCGCCGTATTCTGCCCTTCCGGCAACGACGCATGGTGGGCCCGTTCATTTTCATGGATCATGCCGGCCCCGTAAACATCAATCCTGCCAGCACATCCTCACTGGATGTATTGCCCCACCCGCATATTGGATTGTCCACTGTCAGTTACCTCTTTGGCGGGCAGGTAATGCACCGCGATAGTCTTGGCGTAGAGCAGGTCATTCGCCCCGGCGAAGTTAACTGGATGACAGCCGGCAGCGGTATTGCGCATTCCGAACGGTTTGAAGATCCGGCCGCACTTGCCGGCGGTACACTGGAGATGATCCAGACCTGGGTGGCACTTCCGGAAAAGGATGAAGAATCGGCACCTTCTTTCGATAATTACAAGCCTGAGGTTCTTCCGGTGTTTACCGATACCGGTATTTGGATGCGGCTAATTGCAGGCCATGCATATGGCCTGCAAAGTCATGTAAAAACCCATTCGCCGCTTTTTTACCTGCATGCAGTATTGCAAAAGGGGGCACGGTTTGGTTTACCCAAAGAACATTCGGAACGGGGTTTTTACATAGCAAAAGGTAGTATAGAAATAAACGGGGTAAGGTATGATGCCGGGCAAATGCTGGTGTTCAGCAAAGGGGTAGATCCTGTTGTTATCGCCGGGGAAGAAACAACACTGATGATGTTGGGCGGCGAACCCCTGGGGCAACGTTTTATCTGGTGGAATTTTGTTTCCTCCCGAAAGGAACGGATCGAACAGGCAAAGGCAGATTGGATCGAAGGCAGAATCCTGCTGCCACCTACCGACAACCAGGAGTTTGTGCCGCTGCCAGATGACCGTTCAAAGCCGGCAGGATCGGCGCCATCACCAGAACCGCTTTCATGAGGGTGAGTCGTGTGATTTATTCTTACATATACATGTAGCCATGAGCATAAGGGCCCATTAAGGTTTGGACTCGAAACTTGTCTCCTGGTCAGCATGCACCCTATTGAAGCCTTTGCAGCCAGAGAGAAAGAGGAAGTTGAGTTGCAAATTTCAAATCAGTGGGTACTCATTCTGCAGGCTTCTGCCGAATTCTACTGCAAAACAAACCCGCCCCCATTCTTACAAAACAAATTAGCTGTTTATACAGGAACAGTTTTTACATCTTCCGCCCTGTAATTTTCCAGAGCAACAGAGCGTTCAAAGGGGGTCAAACAGGCGCTTAGGGTCAGCGAAACCGTATTAACGGTATAACCATTCGGTTGGATATTTTTCAGGAAAAAGGCAATATCTCCCAGGGAATTGAACTTTAAAACACAGGTATTTTTCATGGAAAGATGAAGTTACTGCTTGATAATGTTGCACTTACACAATAAAATAAAAAGATGATTACAGTTAAGAGATTTTATGCGAAAACTTAAACAAATGCGCTTACCTTTGGTGTTCTTATAAGCAGTTAGTTTTGGTTGCGCCTCTTCTTTCTAGAAGAGGCTTTTTTTATTTTATGCCGGGTAGAAGCAATTGTAAAAAGAAAAGCCCCGCAAGGCAGGGCTTTTGAGACAGAATAAGTTTGGTTGCGACCGGCAATGAATCAGGCAGTCATTGATTCCACGATGGTGGCGCCAAAAACATGAACAGCCATGTTGATCTCCGCTTCAGGGAATAATCCCTTCAGTACTTTCTTTTCAAAGTCCATTTGGCAGTCTTTGGCTTCACTGCTGCGTTTGAAAAGGCAGAGTTGGTTGAGGCTGTCAAAAAGGATTTCTACTTTCTTCATGGATAGCATATACTGTTCAATCAATGGCGACTTGCAAGCCAAAGCTATGGCTTTCCAATAAGGGATATTACTTATTTTAGTTTAGCGGGCTGAAAGCTTCGGTCAAACCGATAATATGCATAACGAAATGTAAAAGTGTATAGGTAATGTGTGCTTTTTCCAAAATATGATCTGCACCAACTTTTTAAGATTAAACCAAATTGGCTCGAGATTACCTAACAGAGAAATGCTGCCTGTTTCCTGAAGCAGCCGTTGGATTTAGAACTGCCATTGAAAATGTATATCCTTTTAAGCTTTGCTTTACCAAAAAAGCGTAATTTACCCGGAAGGAACAGCACTTTATCCGTGGTTCCTGTCCGGGAGCCGGATTATCCAGTACTGAATTTCCGCACCATTTGAAAAGCCTTTTACTTTCTGCTATACACTTTGAAAGCAACCAGCAAACTGTTTTTATGAAACGTATTCTGCCTTTCGTGTACGGATTGCTCCTGCTGCTGTTAGGATCTGTCTCACCACCCGCTTTTACACAAACCAATTCACCTGACAGCATACGGGTGGCCATAGAGCCTGCGTATGATGAAGTGGGGCGTTTTCACCGGTTTTGGTTGGGTGAAGGCTACCGGAAACTATGGGCCGCACCGGTGACCTTAAGGGTACTTGATCTGGACAAAGAGAAAGGAGGACTGAAACCAAAAGAGTTAGGCGGTGGTTTCCAGACAAAGTCGCTTAGGCTGAAGGATGCATCCGGCAAGGAATGGGTACTGCGCAGTGTACAGAAATATCCTGAAAGGGGCTTGCCGGCCAACCTTCGCAAAACCATTGCAAAAAAAATCCTCCGCGACCAGGTAGTTACGGTCCATCCGTTCGGTGCGCTTACGGTTCCACCATTCGCCAAAGCACTGGGATTGTCGCACACTAACCCGCAGGTTGTTTACGTGGGCAACGATCTGGCATTGGGCGAATACGCCAATGAGTTTGCCAATTCGGTTTTGCTATTTGAAGAAAGAGGGGCATTGGATACATTCCGCACAATTAAAACGGAAAAGCTGCAAAATGAACTTGAAGGAAAAAAGAATGTTCGGGTGGACCAGAAAATGGTGTTGCGGGCAAGGCTGCTCGATATGTTGATGGGTGATTGGGACCGTCATGAAGGGCAGTGGCGTTGGGAACAAAGAGTGCAGGAGGGAAGACCCGTTTACTACCCGGTGCCCCACGACCGGGATTATGTGTTTTATCACACAACAGGAGTGCTACCCTGGCTGATTTCCAAGCAATGGCAAACGGCCAGGTTTCAGGGATTTCAGAGGCAGGTCCGCGACATTGAAACCTATAATTTCAACAACCGCTTTTTTGACCGGTATTTTCTAAATACACTCGATGAAGAGGAATGGCAGGAACAAATTGCTTTTGTGCAAAAAACAGTAAGCGATGAATTGATCCGTTCTGCGGTAAAAAGAATGCCCGACACCATTTTTGCCCTTTCAGGTAATCAGATTGTTCAAACGTTGATGGAGAGGCGTAACAACTTAAAGGCTGATGCCATGCGTTATTACCGCTTTCACTCCAAAATAGTGGATATCCCAGCCAGTGACAAGGATGAAAAATTGCTTGTGCAATACAAAGAAGGCGGAAAAATCGATGTTGTCATCTCTTCAAAAGGTGAAAAGTTGTTCCATCGGAGGTTCGACCCAGAAATCACCGAAGAAATCAGGATTTATGGTTTGGGCGGCAAAGATGTTTTTTATGTAGAAGGCGAAAATGCTTCTCCTATTACTGTTCGGTTCATCGGGGGAGAAGGAGTAGACAGTTCTGTGATAACTGGCAAAAATGCCAATAGGAACACGATTCATATCTACGACCAGAAAAGCGAAGCAAATAAATATGCTGCTGTTGGTAAACTCCACCTGTCATCAGATAAAGACGTAAACAGCTTCGACAGGCGAAACTTCAAGTACAATTTATCTGCCCCTGTTATCAACCTGTTTTACAATGTTGATCAGCGCACTTTTGCCAGTTTAGGTTGGATGTTTCAAAACCACAGTTTCCGCAAAGAACCATTTGCCTCCCGGCACCAGGTCATGGGTGGGTATTCAGCCGTACGAGGCTCGTTTGCGTTTCAGTACAGCGGCTACTGGCGACAGGTATTCGGTAAGTTTGGTTTGTCAGTGAACCTGCTTTCCATTGGGCCAAATAATCAAAGTAATTTTTTCGGAACAGGCAATGAAACACGTTTCAATGAGCGGAATGGAAATTCACTTTCGTACCACCGCAACTTCTACGATTTTGTCAATGCCGACATGCACCTTACAAAGCCTGTAAACGCAAATGCCTTTTGGCATATCGGACCTGCTGCACAGTTCTATACCGATACGGAAGAAAAAAACAAGAACCGGTTTCTAAAAATATATCAACAGCAAAATCCTGACGAAGCTGTTTTCGAAAGCAAGTGGCATACAGGGGTAAGCGGAGGCGTCACTGTTGATACAAGGCAAAACCGGATGTTGCCAGCCAGCGGCATTTTTTTTACCATGAATGCAAGGGCAATGAAACAGGTCAACGGAGAGAAACGTTCGTTTGGTGCTGTGGTATCAGAAGTTAGTTTCTTTACAAAGCTGGATAAAGATTCGGGTGTGGTGCTGGTGAACCGGTTGAATGTCGGTGTTACTTTGGGTTCACCCTATTTCTACCAAATGATGCAATTAGGTGGACCGAGAAGCCTGCGTGGGTATAATCTTAACCGCTTTACAGGACGTTCCATGTTGTTGCATAGTGCAGAATTAAGGGTGAAACTATTCGATTTTACCTCCTGGCTTTTTCCCGGAACGGTTGGCATGATTGCGCTCAATGACGTTGGCCGGGTATGGATGCCGGAAGAAAGTTCAACGACCTGGCACCACGGGTATGGTGGAGGATTGTATGTCGTTCCGGCGGATGTATTAATGCTCAGGGCAGTTGTTGCCCGGTCGGTGGAAGGCACACAGCTGTATGTGAATTTTGTCTTTGGGCTACAGTAATACGAATGCCTGTTTTATTCTGTTAAACCATACACGTAGGTAAACCTTAGCGCTTTTCGAAATAAGGAATTTCGTCCTGTGCTACGGCTTCTTTCTGTTGCCAATAGGCAAGTGTGACAACCCCTCCATCTTTTGTTTTCAGCAATCTTCCAAAAATTGCATTGATAGGATTGAACGTTACATCGGTTACACCAACAGTAAACGTGGTTGGTGGAGGCGGTGGTGCTGGCACAACAGGCGCTTCATCGCTGGCTGCAGCAGCAGGAGGGGGCACAGGTGTTGCTTTTGGCGGTGCACTTGGTACTACTACAACTGTGTATCGATTCCATTCCAGCAGGCTTTTCAGAAAGGCTACCCGTTCCTGCGACACATTTTTTTCAACAATGGCACATTTTACGCCTTCCAATTCTTCAAATTCGTGGTTCTTATTAATGGCCATAACGGTTCTTGTTTTGTGTTGTTTGCTTCGAGTTTATGATTATTTAATGCAAGCCGCGGCTGAGCGAATGAATGTATTCATATATCCAGCTGATAAAACCAACTGCAATCACACCAATCACGCAGACATAGAGGGCAAGCCGTGGGAAGAGCGGAATGCTGATTCTTTCGATTGGCTGTTCGTTGCTGTCCATGAAAACGGCTTTTACCACCCGCAGGTAATAGTAAAAAGAGATCACCAGGTTTAGCGCGGCAAAGCTTAACAACAGGTAATTGGCCTTGGCCGCACCGGAAAACAACAGAAAGTATTTACCAAAAAAGCCTGCCGTTGGCGGAACACCGGCCAGCGAGAACAAGGCAATGGTCAGCACCCATGCCAGCACAGGATTCGTCCTGTAAAAACCCTTGTAGTCGGAGATATTTTCTTTTCCGGTTGCGGCACTTACCACAGATACAACACCAAAAGCAGCCAGGTTAGAAAACACGTAGATCAGAACAAAATACACAACGGAGGCTGCACCGTCCTGGTTACTGCCGCTGATACCAATCAGGATAAAACCCACCTGTGCTATGGAAGAATAAGCCAAGAAACGTTTGAAGTTGTTTTGCCTTATGGCAAACAGGTTTCCGGTAAAAATGGTAAGGAAGGAAAGTGTGGCGATGATCAGGTACCAAACCCCACCGATTGGCCTGAAAACTGAATACAACACCGAAACAAAAACAAACAGCACAGCGCCTTTGGAGATTACCGAGAGAAAGGAAGTAACGGATACAGGTGCTCCTTCGTATACGTCGGCTGTCCACAAGTGAAAAGGAACAGCAGAGATTTTAAAAGCAAAACCGGAGAGTACCAGGATAAATGCAAAGATCTGCAGGTTATCACCGGTGATGCGTATGGGCAGCTCTGAAAAAATTAACGTACCGGTGGTGCCATAGATCATTGAAATGCCAAAGAGCAGCAGGGCAGATGCAAAAGCTGAAGAGAAGATCAGTTTCATGGCTGCTTCTGAAGAACGCCGTTTGGTCAGATCGAAATTGGCAGCGGCAGCCAGTGGTATGGTTGACAACTCCAATCCCAAATAAAACATCAGCAGGTTTCCGCCGGAGATCATAAAGAACATGCCCAGCAAAGTGGATAGCAGCAGCATGTAAAATTCCGGTACATGCTTGTGATCTTTCAGCCAGGAATATGCCTGCAGTGAAATAATGAGCATACCCAAATTCAGGATATTCTTTTCCAACACCATCAGGCTGTCCGTGCGAAACATTTCGCTGAACAAAACACCTTCGCGGTTGCCGAAAAAGCCGGCAATCAGATTCAGGAGCAACAATGCATTCACAATCTTCAGATAACTTTCGTTGCTGCGGTCTTTTCCGAGTTTGAGAAAGAGCAGGAGAAAAAGAATGACAATAATTGTCATTTCCTGCTTCATAAGTATGAGATAATCTAACCACATGGTTCAAATCATTTAAGTGTAATCGTTTTTGCCAGTTGTTGCATGATGGTCTCTGTACCGGGGGTGATGAGTTGGTTAATTAGGAACGGAGCAACGCCAATCACCAGGATGCCCAGGATTAAAATACCTGCTGCCAGCTTTTCATTCCAGGTAGCATCCGGAACGGTTTCAAAGGCATTGCTCATCGGCCCCATAATGGTTTTGCCTGTAGCCCGCAGGATGTATACAGCCGTAACCACGATGGAAGCGCAGGCCAAAATGGTTGCTGTCCGGTACCATCCATCCGGGTTCTGCCAGGAGCCCATGAACACGGTCATTTCGGCCACAAATCCACTGAACCCCGGCAGGCCAAGCGAACAAAGACCTGCAATAACAAAGACCGTTGAAATGAATGGCATCACTTTTAACAGCCCTCCAAGTTGGGCTACTGTTCTTGTATGCGTACGGCTGTAGATCATGCCGATAACAGCAAAGAAAAGAGCTGTCATCAGCCCGTGAGATACCATCTGCAATACGGCGCCATTGATAGATGTTTTGGTAAGCATTCCAATACCCAGCAGCACAAAGCCGCAATGGCTGACCGAAGAATAAGCATTAATATATTTCAGGTCGGTTTGCATCATTGTGGCGAAAGCGCCGTACACAATAGCAATGGTAGCCAGTAAAATAATTACCCAGGAGTAGGTCTGTGCTGCATCAGGCATCAGGAAAGTGGCCACCCGAAGGCAACCGTATCCACCCAGTTTCATGGAAATGCCTGCGAGGAACATTGACGCGGCAGTTGGGGCGGAAGAGTGGCCATCCGGCACCCAGGTATGAAAAGGAAACAGCGCTGTAAACACACCGAAGCCTACAAAAGCAAAAGGAAAGAAGAACTCCTGCACACCTAGGGGCAGGTTCATTTGCGAGATCTGCATAATGTCGAACGTACGGGTGGTGTAATACAATCCGGCCAGCCCAACAAACACCAGGGCCGATCCACCCATCAGCATCAAGGCCAGCTTCATGGCGCTGTATTCTTTTTTGCCACTGCCCCAGATGCCGATCAGAAGGAACTTGGGTATCACTGCCACTTCCAGGAAAAAGAAAAGCGTGAACAGGTCAAGCGAAATAAAGAATCCATAAGCGCCAATGCTTAACAATTGCAGCAGAAAAAAGAATTCCTTGCTCAGCGTCTCCTGTGTCCATGAAACCAGTACGCCAGCCAGCACCACAAAAGCTGTCAGCAGGATCATGGCAATGGAAATGCCATCCACACCAATACGATAATGTATGCCCAATGGTTTGAACCAGGTATAGCTGCTTTCAAATAACATGGGAGCAGCAGTGGTAGCCCGTAACTGCCAGAATTCCGCCAGCAGGAAAAGCGACAGCCCCAGTTGTACGACTGCACCCGTCAACGAAACCGTACGCACTTGTTTCGAGTCCCTGCAAAACAGGATGCTAAGGGCCGTTAGTAAAGGAACAATGATCAGGATGGATAAGTTCATAATTCGTTAGTTCAAGATGTAAACGTATAAGATGACCAGTGCAGCCACGCCGGCAAAAAAGTACAGGGCATAGTGCTGTACGCGGCCGGATTGTACTCCTTTGATCAGGTGGGAAGTAGAAGCCGTTACATAAGCCAGCCCGTTCATCATGCCATCAATTACGTTGCGGTCAATCCAGGCTGCCGGTCGGCCTACCAGGTTGAAGATGATTTTTCTGGTGATGAACAGGTACACTTCATCTACATAAAATTTCTTTTTTACAGCGGTGTAAAACCCACCCAGGCTGGTGGCCAGCCTTTCAGGTTTTTCACTCTGTGTTTTGTAAAAATTTGCTGCGACCAGAATAGCGAATACTGCAAGTGCCACCGGCGCAATGGAAAATAAAATATCAAGGTGCGTGGCCATGGGTGTGCCATCCGTAGTGACAAAGGATGCAAACGGTACAAAGCCTGCACCAACTGCACATACCGATAAAATTATGAGCGGAAGCTTCATCGATGCCGTGCCTTCGCCATGATGTACATGCCCTTCAAAAGGTTTGTTCCAGAAAATAGAGAAATACAGGCGGAACATGTAAAATGCAGTAAGAGCCGCCGTAAAGAGAGCAATGAAATAAACGGCTTTGTTACTGGTGAAAGCAGCCAGCAAAATTTCTTCTTTACTAAAAAAGCCCGAAAAGGGCGGGATACCCGCAATGGCCAGACAGGCAATCAAAAATGCGGCATGGGTTACCGGCATCAGTTTGCGCAGGCCGCCCATATCTTTCATGTCGTTGCTGTGAACAAGATGAATGACGGCACCGGCGCCAAGGAACAGGAGTGATTTAAAGAAAGCATGTGTAAAGAGGTGAAACATCGATCCGGTATAACCCAAACCATTCTCGCCACCATAACCCGAAACGCCCAGCGCAAACATCATATAACCAATCTGCGACATGGTGGAATAGGCCAGTACCCGTTTGATATCCGTTTGCGTACAGGCAATAACAGCAGCTATGAGAGCAGAGGAAACACCTACCCAGGTTACCAGTTGCAAGGCAACTTCATCCAGCGAAAAGATGGGGAAAAGGCGGGCTACCAGGTACACACCTGCCACTACCATTGTAGCCGCATGGATCAGGGCGGAAACCGGAGTGGGACCTTCCATGGCATCCGGTAACCAGATGTGCAGCGGGAACATGGCCGATTTGCCGGCGCCACCTACAAATACCAATGCCAGCCCCCAGGTGAGCATGGAGATGCCCATGAAAGATGCCGTTGTTATACTGATATATTGTGGTGATTGGGTGGATGTCAATCGTTCTATGAGTGTTCCAAAGTCAAGTGTGCCACCGTAGAAACCGAGTATCAAAATGCCAATTAAGAAGCCGAGGTCAGCGAAGCGGGTCACGATAAATGCTTTTTTTGCCGCGGCCACAGCTGAAGGCCTGTCATAATAAAAACCAATAAGCAGGAAAGAGGACACACCTACCAGTTCCCAGAAAATATAGATCTGAAAAATGTTAGAAGACAGCACCAGCCCAAGCATAGAAAAGGTAAAAAGCGACAGGAAAGCGTAATAGGTGGCAAAACGCTTTTCACCTTTCATGTATCCCAGGCTAAAGATGTGCACCATCAGCGAAACAAAGCTTACCACCACCAACATCATTACCGAAATGGGATCGAGCAGGATACCCATGTCGATAGAGAGAGTGGGAGAAAACTGCAGCCAGGTAAACTTCATTGCTTCTATCTTCTGGTACGCCCCGGCAACCTTTCCATCAACAAAAAAATAATTGTAGGCGGCATAAAAGGAGAGGAGTGTAGAAGCCAGCAGCGAAGTGGTTCCCATCAAGCCGGCGGATGCAGTAAAATGTTTTCTTCCGGCCAATCCCAGTACCACAAAAGTTACCAGTGGTATAAGGGGAATTAGTACAATGAAAGAATAGGAGGACATGGCTTAATATTTTAGTTCGGCAGCGTCTTCCACATCAATGGATTTGTGACTGCGGTAAAGATTGATGATGATGGCGATGGCCACAGCCGCTTCCGCAGCGGCAATGGTGATAATGAAGATGGTAAAGAACACACCATCCAGCTTGTCTGGATACAGGTATCTATTGAAAGCTACAAAATTGATGTTGACGCTGTTCAATATCAGTTCAATAGACATCAGCATAGAGATCATGTTCCGCCGGGTGAATAACCCGTACATGCCGATAAAGAACAGTGCTGTGCTGACAAACAGGATGTGCGCTAAGGGAACTTCGCTCATGATGGAACCTCCTCATTAATAGTTGATTTGGATACAACGACAATCGTTTCTTCCGGTGCCGGTGTTAGTTTGTTTTTTTCAATAGCCGCCTCTTTTGACTCTGCCGGACCGGGCTCTGATGGTTTCATGGCAATCACAATACAACCGATCATGGCCGCCAGCAACAGAATGCTAACCACTTCAAACGGTAACAAGTATCCGTATTCAGTTGGGCTCAGCATTTGTGTTCCCATGTCGCTCACACTTACCGTAAACGGCTTTCCGGTTGGTTGAAAACCATATTCGCTGATCAGGTTATAAGTGGACGCAAAACCAAACAGCACGGCAAGGATAGCGAAAATGATTCGGCGCAATGGTGGCGTCGGCAGCTCTTTCCCCGACTCATGCGTAAGAAAAATAGAAAAGATGATCAGGACCACGATACCACCCACGTAAACGGCTATTTGCACAGCGGCAATAAATTCCACCTGCATCCAGAAGTAAAGGGCGGCAATGCCAACCAGCGAGGACAAAAGGTAGATGGCAGAACGGAAGATTTTTCGCGACGTGACGGCCAGCAATCCTGCACCCAGGATAAGTGCCGAAATAGCGTAGAATATTATTGCAGACGTACTCATTATTCAACTCCCTCCCTGAGCTTTGACCCCGGTTCATTTAATTTTTTTGTCAGCATGCTGCGGTCAAACACACTGTGTTCGAAATTCTGCCCCATTTTGATGGCGCCGGTAGGACAAGCCTCTACACAAAGGCCGCACATGGTACAGAGCTCCAGGTGGTAAACAAAGGTGTCCAGCGCTTTTTTCTTTTTACCTTCCGGCGAAACATCAAACTTCGTGATGATCTTGATGGTAGCGTTCGGGCAAGCCAGTTCACAAGCTGTACAACCGGTGCAGGCATGCTCATTGGCTTCATCATGCGGCATAACTACCTCGCCACGAAAACGTTCGGCCATCTGCAATGTATCACGGTTGTCGGGGTACTGCTCGGTAATGATCTCTTTCGGATGCACAAAATAGTAGCCCGTTCGCTTCATGCCCGTAAGTAGCGATTTTGTAGCGTTGAAAATGTCCGAGATGTAATCTTTTATAAACATAATTCGGTATTTCTGATTTGATGATGTCTGATTCTTAGTCTTCAATTCAGACATCCATAAATCCGACATCAGATTTGTCTTAAAAATGCCACCCTAAAATTGCAATCAGTGTTACCAGCAACAGGTTAAATAAACTGATCGGCAATAAATACTTCCATTCCAGGTTCAGCAATTGATCTATCCGTAAGCGTGGAAACGTCCACCGGAACCACATAATCAGGAAGATCAGGAACAAGGTCTTCCCGAAAAACCATACGGATGAAGGAATGTAATCCATAATGTTGTTGAAACCCTCCCAGCCGCCAATGTGAAGAGGCATCCATCCACCCAAAAAGATAGTGGCGCCAATGGCACAGATGATAAAGATGTTGATGTACTCCGCCAGGAAGAAAAGCGCAAACTTCATCCCCGAGTATTCGGTGTGAAATCCTGCTGTCAGTTCCGATTCGGCTTCTGCCAGATCAAATGGTGCACGGTTTGTTTCCGCAGTGGCAGCAATAATAAAAATGACAAAGGCAATAAGGGCCGGAATGTGTCCTTTGAAGATCCACCAGCCATTTTGTTGCGCATTGATAATGTCTGTGATCTGCAGGCTGCCGCTCAATACTACAATACAAAGAATAGAAAGCCCTGCCGACAGTTCATAACTCACGATCTGTGCACCACTGCGCATGGCACCCAACAGCGAGTATTTGTTATTGCTGGCCCAACCGGCCATCAGGATGCCGATCACCGAAAGAGAAGAAACGGCTGTGATGTACAAAACGCCAATGTTGATGTCCCAGATCTGGAAGTCTTTGGCAAATGCAATAGGTGCCAATAGCAGCATGGCCACGATCATTACAATAAAGGGAGCAATGTTGAACAGCAATTTGTCGGCACCATCCGGCGTTAACCCTTCCTTTAAAATCAACTTTAACGTATCAGCCGATGTTTGGAATATTCCCATTGGGCCGACGCGGTTAGGTCCAACGCGGATCTGCATGAGCGCTGCTACCTTTCGTTCCATCCATACCAGCATCAGTCCCAGTACGGCAAAAAGACTAATGGCTAAGAGAATAATGATGAGGCTTTGAATAATAACCACCCATGTGGGATTGAAATTGGCTGCAAGCCAGGCCTGAATACTATTGGTTATGCCACTTAAACTAAACATATATGTTTGGGGTTTGGCGTTTGGGGTTTGGAGTCTTCATGGTTCGGCACGTGGCTCTAAACTGCAAACGGTATTTATCTGTCAATATCCGGTATCACAAGATCCAGGGTGCCCATGGTTGCCATCAGGTCTCCAATTTTGCTGCCCTTCACCATATGATTCAGAGCCGATAAATTGGAGAAACCCGGTGAGCGGAACTTGATCCGGTAGGGTGTGGTGCCGCCTTCGCTTACGATGTACACACCCAGTTCACCTCTTGCCGTTTCCACTCTTGTATAAAACTCGCCTTTTGGCAGTTTCAAAACCGCTTTTGTCTTTGCCTGGAATTCGCCTTCTGGTATATTGTCAATCAGTTGTTCAATGATGCGGATGGACTGTTTCATTTCGCGGATGCGCACCATGTAACGAGCAAAGGAATCACCTGCCGTTTCCAATACTTCGTCAAATTCTACTTGGTTGTATACTTCATAAGGGTATAGTTTCCGGATATCACAGTTTACACCACTGCCCCGGGCTACCGGCCCCGAACAACCATACGAAACAGCATCTTCTTTCGAGAGATAACCAATGCCTTTCATGCGGTTCTGGAAGATCACGTTGCCGGTTACCAGTTCATCGTATTCGTCAATATTCTTTTTGAAGAGTTGGATAAAGGCTTTCACTTTCCGTACAAACTCGGGATGAATATCGGCCATTACACCACCGGGCACCATGTAGTTCATCGTGAGTCGTGCACCGCAGGTTTCTTCCATAATTTCGTTGATGGTCTCCCGTTCGCGAAAGGCGTAAAAGAAAGGGGTAAAAGCACCCAAATCCATGGCCATGGCACCCCACCATAGTTCATGCGAAGCAATGCGGGTCAGTTCGTCCATGATCACGCGGATGTATTTGGCCCGCAGCGGAACTTCCACCTGCAATCCTTTTTCCACTGTCATGGCACATGCATGGTTGTTGATGTGCGCCGAGAGATAATCCATACGGCTGGTGACATAAATAAACTGCCGGTAGGTAAGGCTTTCGCACATCTTTTCGATGGAGCGATGAATGTATCCCAGGTGCGGTTCCACCTTTTTGATCGTTTCGCCATTCAGCGTGATCACCAGGTGCAACACACCATGCGTAGCCGGGTGCTGCGGTCCTACGTTAATCACCAGTTCGCCTTCTGAACCATTAGCGGCTGTTTGCGTGGTGTCTTTCAGTATTTGTGTTTCGGTGTACATGTTGTTGCGCAGTGTTAGAGGTTCGATGTTCTACAACTTCAGTTTTCAATATTCGTATGCATCAGTTCTGCTATTCGTCAGAGCTTGATCATATTGATGGGATCTTCAAAATCCTTCCGTAGCGGGAAGCCTTCAAAATCGTCAGTCAGAATCAATTTGCGCAGGTCCGGATGGTTGATGAATTGCACACCAAACAATTCGAATACTTCTCTTTCATGAAATTCTGCCGTGCGCCAGATATCTGATACCGTTTCTATCTGCGGGTTGGCCCGATCTGTTTTTGCCTTCACAACCATCGTGTGCCGGTGCGTGGTGGAGGTTAGGTGATACACCATCGTCAGGTGTGTTTTCCAGTCAATGCAGGTAAGGCAGAAAAGGTAGTCAAGATCGAAAGGTGCATTGCGCAGCCATTGCGCCAGTCGCCGCCATTCACCCGCTTCGATGTTGATGTTGAGCCATTCGCCGGATTCATCATAAGTGGCAGCGGGCAGGATGCTTGTGATGAATTCTTTGCTTTCCTCGTTTGTCATCTTTCAATTTTTTGAGAACGGATTTGTTCCCGTGTCCAGCCGCTTTTGATCTTTTCCTGTAAGGCAATAAGGGCATGAAGCAAGGCTTCGGGCCGTGGCGGGCAACCGGGTATATACACATCCACCGGAATGACGTGATCGGCTCCTTTCACCACGGAATACGTGTTGTAGAAAAAAGGTCCGCCACTGATGGCGCAGGCACCCATCGCAATAACATATTTCGGATCCGCCATCTGGTCGTACAGGCGTTTCAGTACGGGTGCCATTTTGTTTACAATGGTACCGGCAATTATGATCACATCGGCTTGTCGTGGTGTGGCCCGTGCCACTTCAAAGCCAAAGCGGGAAAAATCGTATTTCGCAGAAGCTACACTCATCATTTCAATGCCACAACAACTGGTGGCAAAAGTGAGGGGCCAAAGCGAATTGGAGCGGGCCCAATTGACCACATCCTGGATGGTAGAGGCAATAAAGCCGCCGCCGGGACCCTGTACCACCTGGCCGGGAAAATTCTTGTTGTGCTCCCGGATTTCTTCTCTTACATCCATTTCAACGCTCCTTTTTTATGAGCATATAAAAAGCCCATGAATAAGATAAAAATGAAGATGATGATCTCGACTAGGGCAATTATACCTATCTTTTTAACAACTACCGCCCACGGATAGAGGAAAATAAGCTCGACATCGAAAATGAGGAAGAGCAGGGCAAACAGGTAATAACCTACATTAAACTGGTTCCAGGGAGACGTATTGGTAGGGATACCACATTCGTAGGCCTGACCTTTCTGGGGGTTCATGCTCCCCTTGTTAAAAAGTTTTCCGGCCAAAATGCCACCGGCGGAGAAAAGGATAGCTGCAATCGTTAGAACAATTAATGAAAATGCTCCCATGTTAGTTTTTTTAGTGACTGGAAATGGGTTTCATCTCGCAGTAAATTACGACAAGCGTGTCTTTTTACAATTATTTATCTAAAAAATAGTCCACGTTTTTTCTCCTGAAAGAATTTTATGCAGTGGCACTTTTCCTCCGCGGTATTGCATACGCTTGGTGCTTTCGATTAGTACATCATCGTAAGTTGGGCGTTCCTCCGCATACAGTACGCCAAAAGGCCGGGGAAATGGTGTGCCGTCGCTGGTGGCCAGGTCCATAAACCGCGAAAGGATAGTAGCTTTTGTTTTGTCCTTTTCATCATGCACCCACAGGTCGTTCACACATTCATCTGTAATGTTTACTATCACAGGCGTTAAGCCATCGAAGCGAATGCCTTTGTCCCTGTTGGCACCAAAGATGAGCAGTTTGCCATGCTCCAGGAAAATGGCTTCATCGCCTTTTGTTTCTTTATCGGAGAAGGCAAAAAAAGCACCGTCGTTAAACACCGGGCAGTTCTGGTATATTTCTACGAACGAAGTGCCGCGGTGATGGTGTGCCCTGCGTAAAACTGCCTGCATATGCTTGGGATCCCGGTCTTGTGTTCGGGCAACAAACGAGGCTTTTGCGCCCATTGCCAATTCTGTGGGATTGAATGGCTCTTCGATAGAGCCATAGGGCGAGGTTTTAGTGACTTTTCCTTTTTCTGATGTAGGCGAATACTGGCCTTTGGTAAGGCTGTAGATCTGGTTGTTAAAAAGGAGGTAGTTCACATCAAAATTCTTCCGCATCAGGTGAATGAAATGGTTACCACCGATAGATAATGCATCCCCGTCTCCGGAAACGATCCATACGCTTAAATCGGGATTAGCAGCCTTTACACCGGAAGCTATGGCCGCAGCCCTTCCGTGAATGGAATGCATGCCGTATGTATCCATGTAATACGTAAAGCGGGAAGAACAGCCAATGCCAGATATGAATACAAACTTTTCCTTTGGTATGTCCAATTCAGGGAAAACAGTCTGCACCTGTTTCAGGATGGAATAGTCTCCGCAGCCGGGGCACCACTTTACATCCATTCCTGATGCGAAGTCTTTCGCGGCTAGTTTCGGCGTTTCTAAGATGGGTGCTTGCATATAGATGGCTTAAAAAAGTTCAATGATTTTTTCTTTCAACTCAGTTGTTGTAAACGGCAGGCCCTGTACCTTGGAAAGGCTTAAGGCCGGCAGCAGGTATTTGGCACGAATCAGTTGCAGTAATTGACCACTGTTCATTTCCGGTACAAGGATGGTTTCATACCCGTGAAGCAACTCACCCAGATTTTTCGGAAAAGGATTGATATAACGCAGATGGATATGTGCTACATCAAAACCCTCAATCTGCAACTCTTTTACGGCAGATTTGATAGCGCCATAGGTAGAGCCCCAGCCCAGTACAGCCACTTTAGCTGTGGTCGACCCACTGTCCGGTTGAATGAGTGGAATGCTATCCTCAATCTTTTTCACCTTGGCTGCCCGCAGCTTCACCATTGTTTCGTGGTTCTGCGGATCATAGGATACATTGCCGGTCTTGTCCTGCTTTTCCAACCCTCCAATGCGGTGTTCCAGTCCGGGTGTGCCTGGGATGATCCATGGCCGAACAAAATTTTCATCGCGTTGGTAAGGCAGCAACTCATCGCCGTCAGGAAATTTCTCCAGGTAGGTGCAATGGATGTTCTGCAGCATTTCTTCCGATGGAAAACGCCAGGGCTCGGAGCCATTGGCAATGTAGCCGTCGCTTAGGAACACAACCGGTGTCATATGCTCAATGGCCAGTTTGCAGGCTTCAAATACCGTTTCAAAACAATCTGATGGAGAGGCAGCTGCAACCACCGGCAGCGGCGCTTCGCCATGACGTCCGTGCATGGCCATCAGCAGGTCAGCCTGTTCTGTTTTGGTTGGCAAACCCGTTGAAGGTCCGCCACGTTGTACGTTTACCACCACCAATGGAATTTCCAGCATAGCAGTCAGCCCCAGTGCTTCGGTTTTTAATGCCATACCGGGACCGGAAGTTGTTGTAGCTGCCAGATGGCCTGCATAGGAGGCGCCGATCGCGGAACATATGCCTGCAATCTCGTCTTCTGCCTGGAATGTTTTCACCCCGTTGGGTTTGTATTTGGATAACTCCTGTAAAACATCCGTTGCCGGTGTGATAGGATAGGAGCCTACAAACAAGGGTATACCTGCTTTTTCGGAGGCAGCCAATAGTCCAATGGCTGTTGCCTGGTTTCCGGTGATGTTGCGGTACACACCAGGCGGCAGTTTGGCTGGTTCCACAACATATTGTGTGGTAAAGATTTCAGTAGTGTCGCCGTAATTCCAACCGGCTTCCAGTGTTTTGATATTGGCTGCTGCAATCTCAGGCTTCTTTGCAAACTTTTCTGCAATAAACTTTTTGGTATGATCGAGGGGTTTGTCAAAAACCCAGAAGAGTAATCCCAGTACAAACATGTTTTTGGAGCGTTCTATATCCTTTGCTCCTAACCCCGATCCGGCCAGGCAGTCCTTTGTAAGTTTGGTTACATCAACCTTGTGTACGGTGTAGTTGGTCAAACTACCGTCCTGCAAGGGGTTTACGTCTTCGGGGTATTTTGCCAGCAGCAGGTTTTTGGTGTCAAACCCTTGCGTATTGGCTATGATGATTCCTCCTTTTTTCAGGCGAGGCAGATCAACTTTTAAGGCTGCTGCATTCATGGCTACCAGCACGTCGTACTGGTCGCCGGGAGTGTAGATTTCTGTGCTGCCAAAATGCACCTGGAAACCTGATACACCGGCAATAGTGCCAATCGGGGCACGGATCTCGGAAGGATAATCGGGGAAAGTGCTCAGGTCATTACCCAGCAAGGCTGCCGTATCGGTAAACTGCATGCCTGTTAGTTGCATACCATCACCCGAATCGCCGGAAAAGCGGATGACGATCTTGTCAACCTGTTTTTTCAAGAGCCTTTTTTCGATTACTTCCATCTTGCAGACATTTTTTTTTGATTAGGCGTGAAGCGATTCTTTTTTTGCCAGGAGCTGGTCTACTGTTTCGCGGTAAACTTCATCGGGTACGCAGCAGTCAACCGGGCAAACCGACGCACATTGCGGCTCTTCGTGAAAGCCCTGGCACTCGGTGCACTTGGATGGAACAATATAGTAGGTATCGGTAGCGATGGGAGCGTGGCGCTGGCCGGCATCCACCACGGTGCCGTCAACCAGTACATAGGAGCCGCTGGCATTGGTGCCCTCGGCAACCGACCATTCGATGCCACCTTCATAAATGGCGTGATTGGGACATTCGGGCTCGCAGGCACCGCAGTTGATACATTCTTCTGTGATTTTGATAGCCATAGTTGAATTGATTTGGTGTAGGATTATTGGATAAAAGAAGACTGTGAAGCGAAAAAATAACATGAGTAAAGTCAATCGTTTATGTGATTTATGCCCGATTATTTTTCTGGACTTTATCAAATCTTGGTTGTCTAAAATTATTACGATGGATAAACGAATCAGTCGTTTTATCAAGGGGCAAAAAGTGGCCACCATCTGCTGTGTGGAAGGAGACAATAAGCCTTATTGCTTTAGTTGCTTTTACGCTTTTGACGAGGCTAAAATGCAGCTTTATTTTAAAAGCGCTGCAAACACACATCACATGCAATTGCTGAAAGACCGGCCGTTTTTAAGCGGCAGTATTTTGCCTGATAAATTGAATCCTTTAGCGCTTCAGGGCATCCAGTTTAGCGGCTTGTTGATCGACAAGATAGAATGTGCTGCGGCCAAATCTGTTTACCACAACCGGTATCCATTTGCACTGGCAATGAGTGGCACCGTTTATACTATTGAGCTGCAGTGGATAAAGATGACCGACAATACCTTGAATTTCGGAACCAAGTTGATTTGGGAAAAACCACTGGTCGTAGTCTGCTAACTGTACAGGGGTTAGCATGTATTGCCAAATACTTTAAAAGAATAAGCTGATTGGATACCAAGCCAATCTAAATTTCCTTTTGCTTCAGCTGATGTAACCTTAATCCATATACGTGTTCCTTTGTTTAGATTTATATCATTTCTTTTTTATACTGAAATGTTGCCGTTGTCATAAACCTGTCATTTGTTCTGTTGGTTGGTGATAGAAATCATATTTTCTGGTATACAGCCTTTCTAGCTTTCGCTCCATATCTAAATATTCACACCATGCAATCTGCTGTACTGACAAGCTCTCTAAAAGATATTACACCGCAAAAAACCTCATTCTCCATTATGGATGGCAATGAGGCTGCTGCTTACATTGCTTACAAAACCAGTGAGGTTTGTGCTATTTACCCCATCACACCATCATCGCCCATGGGTGAGTGGTCAGATGAATGGAGCAGCGATGGCAGAACCAACATTTTTGGCGAAATTCCCAAAGTCATCGAAATGCAAAGCGAGGCCGGTGCTGCCGGTGCCATACATGGTGCGCTGCAGGGAGGAACGCTGGCTGCTACATTTACTTGTTCGCAGGGATTACTACTCATGATCCCTAACATGTACAAGATTGCAGGTGAGCTGACGCCAACTGTTTTTCACATTGCAGCAAGAGCACTGGCTACACACGCCTTGTCCATCTTTGGTGATCACAGTGATGTGATGGCCGTTCGCTCTACAGGATTTGCCATGTTGTTTGGCAGCAGTCCGCAACAGGCGCATGATATGGCCATGATTGCCACGTCGGCAACCTTGCAGGCCAGCCTTCCTTTCCTGAATATTTTCGATGGTTTCCGTACATCACACGAGCTGAATGAAGTGGAAATCATTACTGATGAAATTATCCGGCAACTTATTAGTGATGAAGATGTGGCCCGCCATCGCAACCGTTCACTCAATCCTTCAAATCCATTTATCCGGGGAACGGCGCAAAATCCTGATGTGTACTTCCAAAGCCGTGAGGCTGCCAATGCTTACCACTGGAAAGTGCCAAGCATTGTAGAAGAAACCATGAACCGTTTTGCTGCACTGACAGGGCGTCAATACCGCTTATTTGAATATCATGGTCACCCGCAGGCGGAGAAAGTTATCATTATCATGGGTTCCGGTGCCGGTGCCGTGGAAGAAACAGTAGACTACCTGAATAATATTGGTGAAAAAGTAGGATACCTGCATGTGCATCTTTTCCGTCCCTTCTCCGTAAAACATTTTATGGATGCATTACCACAAACGGTGAATGCCATTGCGGTACTGGACCGCTGTAAAGAAACCGGTGCCATTGGCGAACCGTTGTATATGGATGTGGTAAATGCTCTGCACGCAGCATGGGAATACGAAATGCCGAAAATCATTGGCGGACGCTACGGGCTTGCTTCAAAAGAATTTAATCCGGCTATGGTAAAAGCAGTGTTTGATGAACTGGATAAACCAAAGCCAAAGAAAAGCTTTACCATAGGTATTGACGACGATGTCACCTACACCAGTCTGGCATACGACAAAACGTTTTCCCTGGAAGAGCAGCATCTTTTCCGTGGGTTGTTTTTTGGACTGGGTGCCGATGGAACGGTAAGTGCCAACAAGAACACCATCAAGATCATCGGTGAAGTAACCGAAAACCACGTGCAGGGTTATTTTGTATATGATTCAAAAAAGTCCGGTTCACTGACTACATCACATCTGCGTTTCAGCGAACGGCCTATCCAGTCGACTTACCTGATCCAGTCTGCCAACTTTATTGCCTGTCACCATTTCAATTACCTGCAGAAATACGATATCCTGAAAGATGCCGAACATGGCGCCACCTTCCTGCTGAATTCGCCTTTTGAAAAGGAAAAAGTGTGGGAGCAGTTGCCGCAGAAAATCCAGGAAGAGATCATAGATAAAAGTTTGCGCCTGTTTGTAATTAACGCATCAAGAGTGGCGAAGGAAACAGGCATGGGCTCCCGGATCAACGCCATTTTACAAACCTGCTTTTTTGCCATCAGCAATGTCATGCCGAAAGAAGAAGCCATTGATTACATTAAAAAAGGTATTCGTAAAAGTTATGGCCGCAAAGGCGAAGCGGTGGTGCAGAAAAATTTTGATGCGGTAGACAAAACACTCGACAATTTATTTGAGGTTGATTATACAGCTTACACGATCGGAAACAAAGGCATTGAAACCCTGAATGTGGCGGGTGCCGAACCATTTGTGCAAACTGTTCTGACCCGCATTATTGCCGGTGAAGGCGATGATCTTCCCGTGAGTGCTTTCCCGGTTGACGGTACCTATCCCTCCGGCACTACAAAGTATGAGAAACGTAACATTGCCGACCAGGTACCTGTATGGGATCCGTCGCTTTGCTCGCAGTGTGGTAAGTGCTTTTTTGTTTGTCCGCATGCGGCTATCCGTCCAAAAGTGTACGACAATGAATTGCTGAAGGATGCTCCCGACTTCTTCAAGCATACAGCACCGATCGGCAAAGAGTTTTTCAAAGACAAAGAAGCTTATACTCTACAGGTTTCTGTTGAAGACTGTACCGGTTGTAATCTTTGTTACGAAGTATGTCCTATCGAGAGCAAAACAGAGCGGGGTTACAAGGCTATCAACATGCAGGAAGTGTTGCCGCTGAAAGAAACCGAACGTCAGAACTGGGACTTCTTCCTTTCTCTTCCTGATATTGATCGTACAAGAGTGAACCGCAGCACGGTGAAAGGTTCCCAACTCCTGGAGCCGCTCTTTGAATTCTCCGGCGCTTGTAGTGGTTGTGGTGAAACGCCGTACCTGAAATTGCTGACGCAATTGTTTGGCGACAGAATGTTGGTTGCTAACGCTACGGGTTGCTCCTCAATTTTTGGTGGCAACCTGCCTACAACGCCATGGACAAAAAATAGCGAAGGCTGCGGTCCGGCCTGGGCCAACTCCCTTTTTGAAGACAACGCGGAATTTGGACTGGGCATTAAACTGGCAAGCGACCAGAAAAGGGCCTTTGCACAAACGCTACTCCGCAATTTAGTATCCCACGTTGGCGAAGACTTGGTAACTGCAATCCTCACCAACCCCGAAACAACAGAAGCTGATGTAATTCAGCAACGCAGAGATGTCGTTGAATTGAAACGGCGGTTACGTGAACTGGAAACACCAACGGCCAGGCAATTACTCACTGTTGCGGATTTTCTCGAAAGAAAATCCATGTGGATCGTAGGTGGCGATGGCTGGGCTTATGACATTGGTTTCAGCGGGCTGGATCATGTGCTTTCCACTGGAGAGAACATCAACATTCTTGTACTGGATACGGAAGTGTATTCCAATACCGGCGGGCAAAAGTCGAAGTCGACGCCGGTGGGTGCCAGCGCCAAGTTTTCAATCAAAGGAAAAACCAGCGGTAAAAAAGACTTGGCCATGCAGGCCGTTGCGCATGGTACCGCGTATGTTGCACAAATTGCAATGGGGGCAAATGATGTGCACGCATTGAAGACCATCCTGGAAGCGGAAGCTTATCCCGGACCTTCATTGGTGATCGCTTACAGTCATTGCATTTCGCACGGGTATGATATGTGCCACGGCATTGACCAGCAGGCGCTGGCGGTGAAGACAGGATACTGGCCGTTGTTCCGCTACAATCCAACCAAAGAAAAGGGACAACGATTTGTGCTTGACAGCAAAAATCCATCTGTAGCCCTGGAAGAATTTATGTACCACGAAAACAGGTTTGCCACTATAAAAAACAACTATCCTGATAAGGCAACCGAATTCCTGGGTATGGCCAATGATGCGGTGCAACGCCGCTGGGAAAGACTGGAAGCGCTGAAAAACCTCTGATTTTAAAGGAGCAGCCTTTCTGGCTTGTGCAGAAAAATCCGTTTGGGAAAGAAATTTCTGAAACGGATTTTTCCATTTCACCAATTGGACATAGTGAAAGAAATTTGCTGAAATGCAGTGCAGGTAAGGATTTTATTGGTTTCGGGAACAATTTGGTATTCGTAAAAGCAAATAAAATATGGCTGCAGAAGGTGTGGCGGGAAAGCTATTTTCGTATTGTCAATGATTCATACAGCAAAGCAATCGTTAGACAAGCAAGACATCATCGTAGCGTCAAAAAAAGAATTAAGAACTTTTCATATAGCAAGCAATCGTTAGCGTCCGCTGTTTCTACAGTGGACTTTCTTTTACAAGTATAGAGCTTTTTTTGAAAAACTAACGTTTTGTGAAATTTTCTTTTCAATTAGTTTTCCATATTATTTTAAAGCGCTAAGCTTGAAGTCTCTAAACAAGAGAAAAAAATTTAATCTGCTGTACTTTCTTTGCTCCTGATGTTTTTTCTTCCGCAGATTATTCAGCCATTATTGTTTGATCACCACCTGTGCCTCTTACATCTGTTGCATCTGAAATGGCTTTCCAGGGGCGGATTTTTGTAAACGGCAATTTCCACAATTGCCCAATCGTCAGTTCTGCCGGATCACTATACGAGGGCACGCCGATCACTACCTGGTTTTGCGGCACATTCAGGCGAAGCGTTTTGTGCAGCCGGTCCCAAAAGGAAAAGACCACCGAGTAATTGCTGTCTGTTTCCTGCCGGATCATGGAATGGTGAATGCCGTGCATACGTGGTGTTACAATTACTTTGTTCAACCTCTTTTCTACAGTGTAGGGTAGTTTCCAGTTGCTGTGGTGAAATTGTGTGGCACCTTCAAACAGGGCTTCGTATACCAATACCTGCATGGGGGATGCACCGATGAAAAAAACAGTGCCTCCGCGGTACAATACAGAGCCTATTAATTCGCCAAAATGAAACCGGAAGGCAGTGGTCAGGTCCAGGTCAAGATCGCTGTGATGCACCAGGTGAAAACGCCACAATAGCGGGATTTTATGCAGCAGGATATGCCAGAGATAATTGGTGTAGTCGAGCAGGAGAAAAGCGGTTATGGTTTTAACAGAAGGTATTGTAGGAAGATGGTGGATGATTCCTGTACGGGAATGCCTGTTATGGAATGCAATCTTTACCATCGCCGGGATCAGCAAAAAACGCAACAATGAAAATGCAGGAATGGAAACAACGGCGTTTGTTACTACCCTTTGCCATCTTGGTTGTGTTCTTTTGCGCAGCCTGAACCGGCTTTCTGCAATAATAAAAACAACCACTGCAAAAGCAAGTAGCGGTGTGGCCTTTTTATCAAAAAATCGATGTATCAGGTTCATGCAGGAAATCTCCTTAGAGAAGCATCAATTTTCAAACCACGACATTAGAATTACCAGGAGAGTAGGCTTCATTATAACTTGTCCTGCCGGATCAGCTTGCGATAGGTGGAAATTAATTGGTGTTGCGGATAGCCCAACCGGTACATAAAATAAATGACAAAAAAGATTGCCTGCGTTTTATAAATCCCGTTTTCAAGGTACTTACGGGAAGATGTGATCACGGATTTTTTCAATACGGTAAACCGAATTTTTTTCTTCAACCGTTTTATGATCTCCTGGTCTTCCATAACCACATGTTTTTCACAGAAACCACTCATTTCCGTAAAGATCTTTTTTTGTACAAATAAACTCTGATCGCCAAAGCGGATGGCATCCACATCAAATCGCGTAAACCAGCAATTGGCACGTAAAAACCAGTGACTGTGATCAAACGAAAGCCGGAAACAACCTGCGCTGAATCCGTTTTGAACAGCATCGGCAATATCACCGGTAAAATTGGTTGGCGGCAGTGTATCCGCATGTAAAAAATAAAGCACCTCACCCGTTGCTGCCAACGCACCTGCATTCATTTGGGCAGCCCTTCCCTTGCGCGGACTCATTATCACTATAGCACCTTCCGACTTTGCGCTTTCAAGGGTGCCGTCGGTACTGCCGCCATCGCTGATGATGATCTGCACAATCAGCCCTGCGCGGTCATTTTCCCGCAACGTGCGGATGGTATGCGCAATGCACTGTACTTCGTTAAATGTAGGTATGACAACACTGATCATTACTAATGTTTAGCGGGAAATATGCATTTGTTTGTATGTGTAAAAAAAAGGCTTTCCTGTCCATTTTATGTGGAAAATTGAGGCTGACGTTTTTCAGGGGCAAACTGTAATTTAGAAGTATGAAAATGCATATTGCTGCCATTTGTTACACGGAGCGGGAACTGGATACGTATGTGTCGCAGTTAAAATCGCAGGGGTTTGAAAGTCTAAGTGAAGTAAAAAAGGCAGAAGACGGCAGTTTCTACCTGGTGATGGCAAAAGCTTCAAAATTTGATACGCCTGCTGCGGAGAAAGCAGCTACACAAGTTGTGGAGGCTGTTCCTGCCTGATGTTTCCCCTTGGTATACGGGCAAAAAAAGTCCACTGTAGAAACAGCGGACGCTAACGATTGCTTGCTATATGAAAAAATGTTTGTTCTTCTTTATGGGAAGAGCGGTGTTGTTTGCTCTGCTGGTACAAATGTAAGATGGCTGGTACCGGAGCGGAGGCAAAAAACAGATCTTTACTACTATCTTAAAACTGTTAAATAAAATGCTAAAACCCTTGCCGGTAAAAGGTTTCGTCGTTTTGTAATTACGATTGTAAAGCTTCTGCCTGGGGCAAAAAAATTTGGGTGGCCCTATTTTTGACTAAGGGTATTCCATCAGAAATTAGTGCCGGTTGCACTGCCGCAACCGGCATTTTCTTAAAATCAAAAGCATGCATTCAACCATAAAAGAATCAAAACGCATAGCCCTGGTGGCGCACGACAGCAGAAAAGCAGACCTTCTGGACTGGGCTTATTATAACCGGAACATTCTATCAAATCATCAATTGGTGGCTACGGGTACAACCGGTGCCATGCTGGAAGAAAAGCTGAAGATTCCGGTGCAAAAACTATTGAGTGGCCCCTTGGGTGGGGATCAGCAGTTGGGTGCCATGATCGCAGAACGAAAGCTGGACGTAATCATTTTTTTCTGGGATCCCCTGAGCAGCCAGCCCCACGACAGTGATGTGAAAGCCCTGATTCGTGTAGCCGTAACCTGGAATATTATTCTTGCCTGCAACCGCACCACGGCTGATTTTATCCTGACATCTCCTTTGCTGAATGAAGATTACAAAATGACGGTACCTGATTACTCCGATTACCTGAACAGGAAACTGAAAACATAACCGGCAAAGGGAGATTGTAAAGGAATATTTTTGAGCGCTATGAATTTGTTGCAGGTATCTCATCTTTTCAAGTACAACCGGGACTCCGTTGTGTTGAATGACATTGATGTTGGCTTTTCTTCTTTTCAACGATTAGCCGTTTCCGGCGAAACCGGTTCGGGGAAAACAACCCTCTTAAAAGCCATTGCCGGGCTGGTACAACCTGATAAAGGCACTGTTTTTTTCCAGGGCGAAAAAGTATTGGGCCCCGAGGAGAGATTGCTGCCTGGCCATCCCGGGATTGCTTACCTGTCGCAGCATTTTGAACTGCGCAATAATTACCGGTTAGAAGATTTTCTGGAAATGGCCAGCAGTGTGGGTGAAAAGGAAGCCCGGCGTATTTACGAACTCTGCCAGGTAGACCACCTGCTGAAACGCAAAACCGATCAATTATCGGGTGGCGAACGGCAACGTACGGCACTGGCCCGCCTGCTTACCACATCGCCGCGGTTGTTACTGCTTGACGAACCTTATTCCAACCTTGACAGCATTCACAAGCAAACTCTGAAAGAAGTGATCAATGCGATTGTGGCGGAAGGAAAAACCAGTTGTATCATGGTGTCGCATGACCCGCTGGATGTACTGCCATGGGCGGAAGCAATTCTGATTTTGCAGGATGGAAAGCTGATCCAGCAGGGAACCCCCGAACAAGTTTATCGTCATCCGGCAACGGAATATGTTGGTGGATTACTGGGCGAATACAACCTGTTTCCGGCTGAAGAAGTGCTGCCAGCAATGGCTGGAGAGAACCCGGCACCCGGGAAACAATTGTTTGTCCGGCCGGAACGAATCTCGCTGCAAAAAGATGCCACCGGTAAAGGCCGGATCCAGGAAATTAAGTTTTACGGTAGCTATGTTTTAATTGAAGTTGCTTTTGGTGAAAAACGGATCATAGCAAAATCAATTCAAGCTGGTTTCGAAAAAGGTGAGGCTGTCAGCATTACGGTTTCACCCGATGACCTTTGGTTTGTTTCATGAAGCATCGAAGGAGAATGTCATCTGTGGCTGCGAAACAAATGTGTCGTAATTGTTCGGCTGCAATTTGCTTAACCCGCTGATCTGGTAAACGGCCGATTCCTGAAAGCGGCTGGTGACGATCATCTTTACACCCGCGGCATGGGTGGTAAACAGCTCTTCCACCAGCTTGGGACAGTTGTTGTTGCGGGAAAGGTGCGAAAGAAAAAGATGTGTCAGTTGCGGCGAACGGTACTGCTGAAAAATCTCTAGTGCCTGCCGGTTTGAAATGTGTCCATGACCGCTCCGGATCCTGTTTTTCAGGTAAGCCGTATAGCTCCCGTTCTGCAACATTACTTCATCATAATTCGATTCCAGGAACGCAGCATGGCATTGACTGAAATGCTGAATAACATTTTCACAGGCTCTCCCAATATCGGTTATCACACCTACATTGATGCCATTGCAAGTAACTGTGAAACTATACGGGTCGGCCGCGTCATGAAATTTGGAAAAAGGATTCACCACCAGTTCACCGATCACAACCGGCACGCCTGCCGAAAAGTGGTGCAGCAATGTTTTTTCAAACCGCAGCCTGCTGTTGCGCAGGGTAAGGGGTGAAATAAAAATGGGCAGGTTGTGCTTTTTGGCCAGTACCGGAAGTCCGGAAATATGATCGGTATGCTCATGCGAAACAAATACCGCTTTTACATTTTTAAGGGAAAGCCCGGCCCGTTTCATTCTGGCTTCTATCTCCTTGCAGGAAATGCCGGCATCAATCAGCACCGCTTCGGTGTCATTGCCAACATAATAGCAGTTGCCATTACTTCCTGATGCTATGGAACAAACGGATACACTCATTTCCGGGAGCAAAGAAAAGAATTTTACGCAGCTTTTCGTTGTCAATAAAATGGTAAAGCAGTAAGGAGAGAGGGATAAGAGGGGTATTGAGATAATGAGATATTGCGATACTGGTTTGCCCTACGATTCCTTATCATTTCGATGCATTAGAGTTGCCTATTGGAGGATCGCCAGATAACCATCCAAAAAATCAACGCGTCCGAAGGCTGCTGATCTTGAAGTTCATGATCTGTGCAATGGATGCAGCCCGCTTTTTGGCTTCTTCGGCTTTTTCACCGGCAAAATTTTCGTCAATGGTTTGGCGAAACAGGAGGAGCCATTGCGAAAAATGGACTTCGTCAATTGGCAGTGAAAGGTGTTTGCGCATGGGATTGCCTTCAAAGCCTCTTTCTGCAAACAAGATGGCATTCCAAAATGCATACATGCGCTGCAGGTGGGCTGGCCAGGCTTCAGCAGGTATCTTGCTGTTGAACACAGGCGATAACAGGGCGTCTTCCCTTACCTTGTCGTAAAAGGAGTTGACAAAAAGCCGAATGTCTTTTATGGATTCTATGTCTTTCATGTACACTTCTTCAATCGCCGCAAATCTGTACCAAATTCCCTAACGCTGAAATGATATTCATCAGATTCTGCAAATATTCTAATAAATGTATTGTTGTTTATTCGGGAAATCTTTTTGCAAGGGCTTGTAAACTGTTGAAAATAAAATTTATATTTAATACATCTATTCCTTGTGAGAAGGATCCACCCATTGAAGCATTCGTAACGTAAAAAAGAACGCTATGGCTTCCAAAAAACACTACCTGCTCACAGCCCAGGAGTTAAACCTGAAATCTTACCTGCGCATTCTGTTTTTTATCTACCTGGGCGGTGTATTTGTTTATCTCCTTCCGGCAATTGGTTTGTTACCACCTTTCCTCGAGCCTTACCCTTTTTTGGTAGACCCGGCTTTTGCCAATAACTCAGTAATCAAAATGGGGCTGTTTGCAGCACTTTGTTTTGTGGCTGCCGGCGATGTACGCCGCTATCTGATTGCCGTGGAAGCTGTGATGGTGGTGATGGCGCTTGCGGTGCTCTCCGGGCTGGTGCTGATCTTATTTGCCTCCAACAAATACCTCATGCAGGTGGGGGAGGGAACAGTTTCTATCAGCACCCTCCTGATTTATTCGTCGATTTTTGATGCGGTTTTAAATGTCATGTTGATCATTCTTTACCGCAAAGCACAAAAAGCAAGATATGGGCTGCATTACTTTTCTCCCATGCAGTTCCGCACCCTGGAAGCCCTGTCCGATGTGCTGATCCAGGGCGATCATGAAATTATTTCCTCCCGCCAGGTGGCGCTGAATGTAGACCGCTACATGAGCTCATTCCTTGCCAAAACCAAATGGATAAGCAGGCTTGCCATGACAGGAATCGAGCTTTATCCGCTCGTGTTTTTAAAGCCACCCACTTCGTACATGCGTGCTGCCGACAGGAAGGCTTTCCTGGAACGGCATTTCTACCAGGGTGTGGCTATGCGGTTGGCGCCACCTTTTATCCGCATGCTGGTGCAGGCCATGATACGGATGGGAAAACAGCTTTGCTACATGGGATATTACAATGACAAAAGGGTGCATCCTTCCATTGGTTATGTGCCTTTCTCCGAACGTACAGATTCAGGGGAAAGACTGGCTGATCTGCCGTATGAAAACATTCAACCCCTGCAGGTAGAGGCCGAAAAGGACGTGAAAGGGGATACCATAGACTGGGATGGCGTGGTGATCATTGGTTCGGGCCCGGGTGCTTCTGTGCTGGCGCAAGGACTGGCAGAACGAAACATTCCGGTGCTGATGCTGGAACGCGGCGAACACACCGATACAAAACAATTTACCGAAGATGAAATTGATATGGTGTCGCGGTTGTATGCCGATGGGGCGCTGCAACTGGCTTCCGACTTCCGGTTCCAGGTGATACAGGGCAGCGCGGTGGGTGGTTCCAGTGTGGTGAACAATGCCGTTTGTTTTGATACGCCGGATGCTGTGCTGGACCGCTGGAATGACCGTAATGGCATTGATGCCGGGCTGGATTTGAACCGCTACAAGCAAAGCAACCAGCATGTGAATAATCTCATTGGTGTGAACCGGATCGATAACACTCCCAACACCATGTCACGGGAACAATACCTCAATCCCGGTGGTGAAAAATTCAAAGAGGGTATTTGCAAATTGGGATTAGATGAAGCGCCAAATGAGGTGGATTCGGTTGCCGCCAATATCCGCCAGTGTGTAGGTTGCGGCTATTGCAACATGGGCTGTAAATGGGGTAAGAAATTATCCATGCTGAACAACATCTTGCCCCGCGTACAAAAAATGTTGGGGTTAGAAAAATTTCGTGTCATTGCCGGTTGCGAAGTGATCAAACTCAAAGGCAAAGGAGGGAATATCACATCGCTGTTCGGGCAATTCAGTAATGGCCGGAAAATAGAGGTGCGGGGCAAAACATTTGTGGTGGCCGCGGGTGCCATTTCATCCAGTGTGCTGTTGTTGCGTTCCGGTATAGCGCAGGGACGTGCCGGCAAGCGGCTTTCCTTCAATATTGGTTCACCTATCACAGCCGTATTTCCAGAAATCATCAACGCATACCGGGGGCTTCAAATTTCGCACTACCTGAAGATGGCACCCGATCGTGGTTATATTTTTGAAACCTGGTTTAATCCACCCATGTTTCAAAGTACCATTATGCCGGGTTGGTGGGACGAGCACTGGAAAAACATGCATCGTTACGACCGCATGGCCTGCACCGGTGTGTTGGTGGGCAGCGATTCCAATGCCGAAGTTCGGCTGGGTGGATTAACCCGGCGAGAGTTCCGGTACAAACCCACGCAAAAAGATTTTGAGACCCTGCTCGAGGGCTTGCAGATAGCCGGCGACATCTACCTGGCAGCCGGCGCTGAATGTGTGATTCCGAACACATTTAAATATTATGAATATGCGTCTACAGAAGCACTGAAGATGCTGAAGTATGATATCAAGGACCATAGCGATATAACCTTGGGGACGGGTCATCCCCAAGGTGGAAACATCCTGAGTCGCAACCGGAAGATTGGTGTTGTGGACGAGCAGTTGAAAGTGTATGATTACGATAACCTCTTTGTTACCGACGCTTCCGTTTTCCCTACTGCTGTTGGCGTAAACCCGCAGATAACTGTAATGGCATTTGCCGATTATGCCGTGCCTTTTGTTGCGGATACGATCAATACCGGTGGCTTTCGCATTATTGCTCCGGAAAGAACGAAAGTATAACCAGGCCTTTTCCCACGTCTTAAAAAGTTTTTTATGAATGCTATTTTTGGTGTCAACAATTCTGTGATTGGCTACCTGTTGGTTTTGGCTGTGTACGGGCTTATGTTCCTGCTCATCCGTTTTTCCAAACCTAAACTGGAGCTGAACTACCGGGCCAATTTTTTCTTTCTTTTTGGCCTTTGGGCTTTCCTGATGTTTACCGGCAACTACCTTTTTTATCGCCTGGGTGTAATGGCGTTTCTTCCCTGGATGAACAACCTGGTGCACTCGGTAATTTGGGTGGGCGTCTGCCTTAGCTGGCTGTATTACTGCACACATGAACGGCCGCTTTGGGAGCAGTTTATCCTTTTTGCGTTTACCTCTTTTATCGTGAAGATGGCTGAATACATGCTGCTTGGCACCTGGAATCTTGACCGCTATTTCGGCATTGAAAGTCCTTACGCCTATATCTTTGCCATGAGTATAGTTGATGGCTTCTATCCCATCATCTCGCGTTGGGTCATCAGGGCAATGGCCAAACGGTCAACGTTTGGTGTATATGTGCCCGCTTAATTCCTGCTCTGCAGCACCGCAGCTTTTTTCGCTTGCCAGCTTTCGCGACTTTCCTTGCCAAGCAATCCGTTTTCCGAGAGCATTTTTCGTAACGATGGCTCCACACCGGAAATGGTTGCTTTTTCTTTAATGCGGGAGGTTAATTCATCATAGGCATGCTGATCGGGAATGGCATAGATCTGCGAGGTGAGCACAGTGGTCATCTTTGCATATTTCTGCTTCAATCGCCAGATGACAATTACAATCACCAATGCAATAGCTCCCAAAACTATCAGCAGTGTAGTAGCGTTCCGCTGAATAAAAGAGAGATTGTCCTGCAGCGAAGGGTTTACATCGTTTTTCAGCCGGTAAGCGATGGTTACCATAGCCGTATCTACAATAGCCCTGACCGCTGCATTGGTGCGGTCACTCAGCAGGCTGTCCCGCAAGGCTGCCATGTTGTTGCGCAGGGGCTCCCCGGTAATGCTTTCGCGGATGCTGGCAACAGCTTGCTGCAGGTTGTCGCTTAGAATTTCATTCATGGCAGTTGCCGCAAGAAGTCGCACCCGTTCCCTTGTTCCAGGGCCAAGAAGGTTACCAACGCTCAGTTGCAGGTCCTGGGTAATGGCGGCAATATTACCTTTTAACTTTTGACCCGTCGCTTCTTCTACCAAGCGGGCCGTGTAGGCAATGATTCTGTCAGAAAGGAGCGAGTCGAGCACCAGTTTAACAGATTGGTTGGCGCTATTACCTGCGGTGCTGATCACCGAATCCACCAACTTGTTCAATGTTGATTGGAAAGCCGGGTCGCTTAATCCTTTGTTCACTCCTGACAAAAGGTTTTTGGCAATGGTTTCCGTGTTTTCGTTAAAACCTTTCCCCGTATCCCTGCCGATCTTTTGAAAGTTACATTGCGTAAAGATGGTTAGCAGCACAAACGATGAAAAGAGCAACTCTTTTTTCATACAAATGATTTTTTCGTTCAATACAGTGTTGAATACAGATCATTTTGCGGTAACGCTGGAGCCTTGTTTTGCACAGGTAAGATGACGTGTTTCAGAAGGTAGTTAACTGCTCAGAAGAATACTTGTAGCTAACAGCAGTTCAGGCTTGCTTAAATTTACTATCATTTGCACTGAACAGCAACAGATTCACCGTTTTTGTTTTGCATTTGCCTCCTGCAACAGGTAAAACATCCTACAAACCTGCTGAATTGAAAAAACCTGTAACCGTTCAGGCCTATTCCAGTAAATTCGGAAACCATTAACCTGAGAGCATATGAACGAGAATCATTACTACAACGCCGAAGATCTTCCGAAGTTTGGCAACATCGGCGAATTTCAAAAACCATTGGCAGATAAATTTTTTTCCTGGTATGGGGAAGTGTTCAAGGACAGTGCTCTTTCCGAAAGGGAAAAATCACTGATTGCATTGGCCGTTTCCCATGCCGTACAATGCCCCTACTGTATTGATGCTTACAGCAACGATGCCTTCGAAAAAGGCTGGAGCGAAGCACAGATGATGGAAGCTGTACATGTAGCGGCTGCCATCAAAGGCGGAGCTGCTCTGGTGCATGGCGTACAGATGATGAACAAGGTGAAAAGTATTGCTATGTAGGCGCAATTTATATGACGGCGATAGAATGCCCCTGGACCACCGGCGGAGGCCATCCTGACGAAGGAAGGATCACACACGTCATCGTTCCTATTGCTACGGAGCAGTGTTATTTTTAAAGTGAAGTAGAGGTTATGAATGTAAATCCAGAAAGCCATCACAACGCAGCTTCTTTGTTGAAAGCAGAAAGCCACCGGCTTTCATTGCAACGACAGCATTCCGAATTGGCGGATGCACACGTGCAGCTCTCTATTCTGGAGCATGGCCGCAGCGGTGACTTTTCCCTGGTACCGTTTCAGCAAAAACTGGAAGAAAGTGGTTTGTATCCGCTTACTTCTACTGGTGTGCAGATTTTGCAGGTGAACGTGGGCAAAATGTGCAACCAGGTTTGTCGCCATTGTCATGTAGATGCGGGACCCGATCGGAAAGAGATAATGACGAAAGATACCATGCAACAATGTCTTGCTGCTTTGCAGGCAAGTCCCGAAATCGGTTTTGTTGACATCACAGGCGGTGCACCCGAAATGAATCCTGACTTCCGGTGGTTTGTAGCAGAAATCAAAAAGCTCCAACGGCATGTAATGGTGCGCTGTAATCTTACCATTATTCTTGCCAATAAAAAATACCATGACCTGCCGCTGTATTACAAAGAGCACAACGTGGAAGTGGTTTCTTCGCTACCTTTTTACACGCAGGACCGCACCGACCGCCAACGCGGTTCCGGGGTCTTTGCCGACAGCATCCAGGCGCTGCAAATGCTCAATGAAGTGGGTTATGGAAAGGCTGGTTCGGGATTGATCCTTAACCTTGTTTACAATCCTGCCGGGGCGTTTATGCCACCCGCACAGGCTTCGCTGGAAACTGAGTACAAAAAGGCGTTGCACGAACAGTATGGCATTGCGTTCAATGCGCTGTTTGCGATCACTAATCTTCCAATCAGCCGCTATCTTGATTACCTTTTGCAGAGTGGGAATTATGAATCGTATATGCAAAAACTGGTCACTGCATTCAACCCCGTTGCGGCTGCAAATGTTATGTGTCGCAACACCATTTCTGTTGGCTGGGACGGTTCGCTTTACGACTGCGATTTTAACCAGATGCTTGACCTGAAACTGGCCTGCAAATCAAAACATATTTCGGATTTCAGCGTAGCCGACTTGAACAGTCGCAGCATTGTTATCAACCAGCATTGTTATGGTTGTACGGCTGGTGCGGGAAGCAGTTGCGGTGGTTCGGTTGCCTGATGATAACGGAAAATGTAAACATGAAAAATAGAGATGCCCTCATCATTTTTGCACGTGTACTGGAGAAGGGTGCCGTAAAAACACGGTTGGCAGCTTCCATTGGCGATGACGCAGCACTTGCTGTCTACAGCAAGTTGCTGCAGCATACACATGATGTCACCTGCAATCTCTCCTGCGACAAGTATGTATTTTATGCAGACCATATTCCCAATTCGGATATGTGGGACAAGGGCTATTCCAAACAACTGCAGCAGGGTGCAAATCTTGGCGAAAGGATGAGAGCCGCTTTCAGCCAGGTATTTCAGCAGGGTTATTCACGTGTACTCCTCATTGGTAGTGATTGTTTGGAACTAACAACACCGGTTCTTGAGCAGGCTTTTCTTGAATTGGAAGAAAACGAGATAGCGATTGGTCCTGCGCAGGATGGTGGCTATTACCTGATTGGTATGAAAGACAGGATAAAGGAAGTGTTTGGTGGAGTTGCGTGGAGTACAGAAAAGGTGTGGCAGCAAACAAAAGAGAGAATAGTTACGCAGGGGTACAGTTATGGCGTTCTGCCAGTTCTACGTGATGTGGATACCGTAGATGACCTGCCTAAAGAGCTTTTATTGCGGGTGCAAGCTACCCTGTATCCATAACATGTTTGCTTTGGATGCTGTCGAAAAAGATGAGGTTGATGCTTCAGAACTATTATCTTTCACGTTGTGTTATTCCGCTTACTGAAAACGTATGCAAGGCTTGCTGTCCGAATCTGCTGCAGAAAGATCGTAATCAATCAGCCCCACTGGCTTCAGGCAAAAGGCCCGCTGCTGCTGGCGTGCAATCATCCCAATTCTTTTCTGGATGGTTTAATCCTCACAGTTTTATTTGAAGATGTTGTTTTTTCATTGGCAAGGGGCGACGCCTTTCGCAAGCCCTGGCACGGCAGACTGTTGCGCTGGCTGAATCTTTTACCTGTGTATCGTACCAGTGAAGGCGTGGAGAACCTCGAATACAATTACACCACGTTTACAGCCTGCAAGAATGTCTTTCGCAAAGGCGGCATCGTGGTTATCTTCAGTGAAGGTCGCTGCATTAATGAATGGCGCCTGCGACCGCTTCGCAAGGGCACTGCCCGACTGGCTACCAATACATGGGAAGATAATATTCCACTGACCGTGCTTCCGGTTGGACTCAATTACAGTGCTTTTCGCACCATAGGCCAGAATGTCTTCATCAACTTCGGGCAGCCTGTTGACAAAGACGAAGTGATGGCACACCGCACCGATGGTAAAATGTTTCTCACCTTCAATGAGCAATTGCGTTCACAACTCGAGGACCTGGTGGTTGAAATAGATCCGTCTGATGGAAAAGCCAGGAAAGAAAAGCTTTTTATACCGGTGCCGTTAAGCAAAACTGTGCTCCTGGCGGTTCCGGCGTTGGCCGGTTTTCTGTTGCATGCGCCGCTGTACTTTACGGCAAAAGCAGTTACCCAAACCTATTTTGATAATGATCATTTTGATAGTGTGCTCATAAGCCTGTTGATGCTGGCCTATCCGCCTCTTTTACTTCTTGGCTGTATCTCGATTGGTATTTTGGTTAGCTGGATTACAGCCCTGGCCGCCTTTATTCTGATCCCGTTTACGGCCTGGAGCTTTGTGCAACTGAAACCACAGCGTTAAAGCCAGCCCAGGTAGTTTGATTAGTATTGTTAGAATATTTATCGCTCCCATGAGCAAGAAAAAACCCACCGTGGAAACAGCGGGTTGATCTAACGATTGCTTGCTATATGAACGAGATTAAATTCTTCTTTATTCGCCGGTGCAAAACTGTATTTTGCGCCTTACTTTAAAGATAGCCAACAAGAGGCGTTGCTTGCGAAATAGATTTGGTGCAGGAATACAATACAAAATTCCTGAAGAGTTCGTTAAAAGCCTTGCCTGTGGCGCATTTTCGAATATTTTTGTTACGATGCCCAACCGATCTGTCGATAGCTTGTTTCAGCTGATCCATTCCCTGCAGAAAGGTGAAAAACGCAGCTTCAAGCTCTACGTAAAGCGGAATTCCTCCAATGAGGACCTGAAAATGATCCAGCTTTTCGATGCCATCGACAAACTGCAGGAATACGACGAAACGGTTCTCCTGAAAAAGCTGCCATCCATCAAAAAGCAGCAGTTGTCAAACATCAAAGCCCACCTGTACAAACAAATCCTGACAAGTCTACGGCTCCTGCGCAGCGATGAGAACATAGACATTCAGCTTCATGAGCAGCTGGATTTTGCCAAGATCCTTTATAACAAAGGGCTTTACCTGCAAAGCTTGAAACTGTTGGAAAGAGCAAAGGATATAGCCCGTTTTTACCACCAGGACAGCTTTCTTATCCAGATCATTTCCTTGGAAAAAAAGATCGAAACGCTTTATATAACCCGCAGCATGCAGGACCGCGCCGATACCCTTTCGGCCGAGGCGGACAAAGTGGCTGAAAAGCGCCGGCGCATTACAGGTCTTTCCAATCTGACCCTGCAACTTTACAGCTGGTACATCAATAACGGACATGCCCGAAACGAGCGGGATGAAGAAGGGGTGAAAGCCTTTTTCAAAAAGCATTTTCCCAAAGGACTGGACGGAAGCGGTGGTTTTTACGAGAACCTTTATCTCTGCCAGAGCTATTGCTGGTACGCCTTTATCCGGCAGGATTTCCTGATGTACTACAAGTACACACAAAAATGGGTGGACCTTTTTCACCAATACCCGCATATGCTGCCCGTAGAAACGGGTCATTATATCAAAGGCATCCACAATCTCCTGAATGCCCTTTTTGACCTGCGGCATTACCAGAAATTTGAGACGGTACTGGAAGAATTTGAAGCCTTCAGCCGTTCGGAGGTGGCCAACGCCAACGACAACAACCACATTCAGACCTTTGTTTACCTGAATACAGCCCGCATCAATTATCATTTCATGGTGGGCAGCTTCCGCAAAGGCCTCTCGCTGGTACCCATGATTGAAGAAAAGCTGGAAGAATACTCCCTTTACCTCGACCGGCACCGGGTGCTGGTGTTTTATTATAAGATCGCATCGCTCTATTTTGGCTCCGGCGATTATGAGACCTGCATCGATTACGTGCAAAAAATCATCAACTGGAAGGTGGACCTGCGCAATGACCTGCAATGCTATGCCCGCCTGTTGCACCTAATGGCGCATTATGAACTGGGCAACTATGAACTGATTGAGTACCTGGCCCGTTCCGTGTACCGATATATGTCGAAAATGGAAACACTTACGGTGGTGGAGGAAGAAATGTTCCGGTTCCTGCGCAATCGCTTTAATCCATCCGGTGTGGGCCTGCACCGGGAATTTTCCCTGCTGCTCGAGCGTATCAAACGGCTGGAGAAGAACCGGTTTGAAACCCGGGCTTTTGCCTACCTCGATGTGATTTCCTGGCTTGAAAGCAAGGTTTACAACAAGCCGATGGCGCAGGTGATTTATGAAAAATACGGCCAAAGCAAGCGCCGGAAACTGGCTGCCTGAAAAAAATTTTCCTAAGTAAATACCCTTGGCCATCGTTAGCCGATTCCGCTGAAACGTAGGCCTGGCAAGGGTTTTAACGGGTTTTCAACAGTTTTAGCATGGGAGGGGTTGATGAATTTTGATTATATATTGACCTGTGTCAATAGTAAGTTTGTTGTGCAAATAAAAACTATCTAACTTCTTCAATCGTTAAACTATGACCACCACCACAAACACGAATCAAGCCTCTTCCAATGCAAGTTTTGTAGTCAATACCAGCAATGGTGAGGTAAAAGTTATTGTAGCCAGTAAAAAAGAAGAAGAAAATACGAACCAAGCCCAACCCGTTAGCGGTTTCGCCAAAAATACCCGCTACTCAATTTACAACAACGGCGGTGGCTATACCGGCTTGTAAGAACTTCGGATCCTTGCTTATTGCAGTGGTATTCCGTCCTGAATTTTTATCGTAGACAAAGCGCACCCTTGCGCTTTTTTCTTTTGTAGAACTCATAAAGAGCCGGTGGTAAACATCGCCGGCCATTATTTCCAGGAGAGCCGTATTCGGCGGTATCGATCCTTCATTTTCGGCAATCATCACCACTTCTACCATAGGCGTTTCAAGGGTAACCCGAACCATAGTGGTAATGGGTTTCGTAGAAAGTTTTTCGTGTGATAAAACCGTTTTCCCGTTCACTGTAACCGTAATAGAATCGCCGTCGATGGTAGCGTTATCGTAAAAACGCAGCCGGATTTCCCCGGTATCCACTTTAATAATCGGGATCATTTCTTCCTTGAAGGTAGGCGTAGTGGTACGTGACAGCGTGATGGTGCCACCGGTTCCGCAATCAATGTTGGTGCCTTGCAGCTTTCCCACCCAGTAACCCTCCAGGTATTCCATGTTCCCTTCTTTCCGGTAAGTAAGATTGAAGCGTTTTACGCAGATGCTGCACCGGTCAACTAGTTGTTGCGCTGTAACGGCGCCTTCCTGCACAACCAGTTTTTTGGTTTCCGGATCGTAATAGCCGCTGGCATCTTTGCGAATGAAGTTGGCCTCATCCATAAAATGATAGGAGCTGCCGTAGATGCCATCACCCACCATTTTGATCTGCAGTTCAAGGTTGTTTTGTGCAAAACAGCCACCAACAAACGTAAGGGAACCTTTCCAATATCCATCAACATCCTGCGCCGAAACAAGAATGGTTTGTAGAAGTACGAAGAAGAGGAGCAGGCGTTTTTTCACTGAAGGGAAATTAAGAACAAAAATTAAACCGGAACCGAAGAACGTGTTAAAGGTGCTTTTTTACTTGTTGAAAGCGCCATTACCTCCACCAAAGGCAGTTTGCGGGTAACAATCAGCTGTCGGCCAAAACCACTGCAAATGAATGCTATAAGGATGACCGACAGCTGAAAGGAGATGACTACGAAAGTGTTGCTTCCGAAGTGATCTCAGAATTCAGCAATTTGGAGATAGGACAGTTTTGTTCAGCGTTCCTGACGCATTCTTCCCATTTTTCCTGGCTGATGCCTGGTACACTTCCGGTAACAGTCAGGTGGGATTTGGTGACGGAACCGTTGTCCAGCGTGATCTGGCATTTGGTTTCCAGTCGTTCGGGTGTAAATCCAGCCTCACCCAGTACAAAACTCAGCTTCATGGTAAAACAGCCGGCATGTGCAGCGGCCACCAGTTCCTCGGGATTGGTGCCTTTTCCTTCGGCGAAGCGGGAGTTAAATGAATACTGTGTGTCCTGCAGAACCGTGCTTTGGGTGGTTAATGAACCATTACCCTCTTTTCCGGAGCCGTTCCAAACGGCTGTTGCATGTCTGATCATATTTCCGATTTTTAAGATGGTTAGAGACGTATAAAGTTAGGGGCTTTTGATGAGGAGACTGACAACAGGATAGGGGCAATCGATAATTGGCAATAAACGTATTGCTCAGTGCTCCTTTATCCATCGTATCCACCAGGGCAACCGATTGAGCCTGATGGCTGCATACCGTTCTTCCTGTGCACCAAAAGAGCTGTAGAAAAAAGCAAGGTTGCGGATATCACTGCCTTCAAAATCGAGGAGCAGGTTTTGCCCCGCATGATCACGGATAAATGCATCCACCAAGGCATGTGATGCACCCAGCGTTCGGCCATTGGGATGGTTGCCTACCAAAATGTAATAGGCACGGTTGTGCGAAAAAAGAAATACCGCCGATGCCAGCAGATCGCCACCAGCGGAAACAACGCCATAGGTTTTGGCCATATCTTGTCCTGCTAATTGGCGAAAAAGTTTTTTGAACGCTTCATAATCTGCTTCGGTTACATTTGAAGGCTGGAACTTTGTGAGGGCAATAATTTCTTCCACCGCTAAAGGGGTGACAACCCTGCAACCATACTGGTTGCTTTTACGGATATTTCGCCGGATGTTTTCGCGGTAGGCTTTCAATAGATTTTCGTAAGAATGGTTCAAGTCTAACACATAATTCATCCGTTGCTGCAATGCATATCCCGGAATGGAAAACAGGTTCTGGTGATTCAGTGAAAGATCCCAGTACTGAAACTTTTTTGGAATGGCCATTAAAAAGGCAGCAACTATCTTCAGTGTCAACCCTGTACCGAAGATGCCCAACTGCGCTGTCAGGTAAGGCTGGTACAGATAAGAAACGCCCCATTTCTTCCGCCAGGGCAGGGGCATTACAAAAGCGTAATCTTCCCATACCAGGGCATCCCAATGATCCGTCATGCCATCCAGGTAAAAACTGTAACCGTAAATCAACCCGTTTTCTGCATTCCGGATGCATTGGTCCCAGTCCTCAATATTGATCCCGGACCTTTGAACATATCGAATGGATGGATGGGACATCATTAAAATTCCAGTTCGCGGTTGATTTTTCTGAGGCTGTTGTTATACAGGTTGATGCTGAAAGAAATGGTTTTCAAAAAGCGTTTTTCCGTGATGGTGGATTTGAGATAATCCCTGTACACTTTACTGTAAAGAATCGGTATGTAAACATTGAAGGATTCATTCATCAGCGAAAGCTGAAAGCCTGCATCAAACAAAAAGCGATCCCTGTTTTCGGTGCGATCCCAGGCTTCGGCATAGGTGCCTACATCGGCAAATATGCGGAGCGGAATTTTTATTGGCAGCAACGACAGCGGGTTCAGGCCATCCGGAACGGTGGAAACAAAGTTGACGGCGGTTAACCAGTTGTCAGACTTGCCAATTTTTTGCGCAAGCATATCCGTTCGCACTTTGAAGGCTCCATCACGGATCATAATCTGCTGAACAGGCAAGCCATCGAAGCGGTTACGGCCGATGAAATAATCACTGTACGTATAATCTTCATAACCCTTCGGACCGGTGAGGTTCAGGTGATAACGGTCAGTTGTAAATTGCCTGCTCACCGTTTTGCTTTGGAGGTAACTGAATTTCCCCGCAAAGAGTCGAACCGACAATCCGCCTCCCTTGGCATAGTTGAAGAAGTAATTTCCGGTAAATGTTGTGCGAATGAAATCCTGCGCCTGCTCTACCTGCAGCGTTGCGTCGAAAGGATAAAGTGCCCTGTCGTTACGGTACACAGCTTGCAACTGATTCAGGTAACGGCTGCTTTGCTGCTTCGCGTAATTGTATTGAATGATGGTATCGGCAGGTGAAAAAATACTGTCAATGCCAATGCGCAAATTCTGCTCACGCAGCAGGAATGTTTTCCATTGCAGGTACCGGCTTACGGTGCTTAGCGGGTTCTTTTCTTTGAATGTAAAACGAAAGCCAGGCACCAGTTTCACAAATCGCATGCTGAATGATTGTTCATCGGTTACCGTAAACTGGTCCATATGAAATGAGGCAGCATTGAGAAAAATGTCTGTTTTACGAATGGCTCCCGTTGAGCGTAAAGCCAGGTTTAGTTTTCCCAGGCCGGTGAATCCTTTGCTGCCCGTTGCGTACAAGGGAATGGCCAGGTAATTCAGCTTTGCTCCCGGTGAACCGTAATTGGTCAGCAGTCCGCCGATCATCAATTGATCATACACGTTGTAGCCAAGCGCCGGCGAAAGCACCACCACATTTTTCGTAGGTGATTTTAAGTACTGGTTAACTGCTCCTAAGTTGAAAGGGTGAAGGATGGTTGTTCCCGTTAACTGGTTTCCTGGTAAGATTCCTTTGCGATCTAACGCAGCCACCAATTCTTCTGAATTAGCACCCAGGCTCTCTGAGACAATGGTTCTGAAATCTGCGGGCTGCGGGTGTTTGAATTTCCATTCGCTGTAATAGCGGCGCATCATCGTATCAAACGCTTCGGTGCCCATTTGCCGCTCCAGGGCCTTCATCCATTCAGCCGTTTTGTGATAGGCGGTTAACACATAGTTGATGCTGCTGAATGAAGTAGAAGGTGTGGTGATGGGCTGATCGGTTTTGTTGGCTGCCTTATGTTGCAATAAAACTTCGGCTGCCCTGGTTTGCGGCCCCCATCTTGTTTCCAGATAACGATTTTCATAATAAGAATTCAGGCCCTCATCCAGCCAGGGGTGTTCCCGCTCATTGGAAGCCAGGATGCCGTAGAACCAATTGTGTCCGAGTTCATGTGCAATCACTCCATCCAATGAATGAGCCGATTCGGTGGGAGCTATAACAGTGATAGTGGGATATTCCATGCCTCCGCCAAAACTTTCCGGGCCCTGTACAACGGTGGCTACATCGTAGGGATATTCTCCCAGCTTAGCAGAATAAAAGCGCAGGGCATCTTTTGCATACCGAACACTTTCGCTCCACAACCCTTTGTATGCCGGTGTATAAAAAGAAGAAACGGAGATGATCCGCCCGGTATTAAGTTGAAGTGTATCGCTTTTCACGATAAAATCCTTGTTCGCAAACCAGGCAAAATCGTGGATGCGATCCTGTTTGTAGTGCAATGTTTTTGTTCCTTGCAATGCAGGCAAAACAACAGGTTGGGGCTGCGTGCTTGTTTTGGATACATTTCCCCGCTTCTTTATGGGTTCTCTATTGGGAGCCTGGGGTGGGGTGAAATTCTCACGGCTCTGCAGCCATGCTTTTTCATCTTCATTTTGCAGCACCCCCGTTGCTGCCACCACATAGGCTTTGGGAATTGTAATGCGAACATCAAAGCTTCCGAACTCGCTGTAGAATTCACCCTGGTCGAGGTAGGGCATAGGGTGCCAGCCTTTCCGGTCGTATACCGCGGGTTTGGGATACCACTGGGTAACCTGAAACGTTTGCCCATCGTAGCCACCACGGGAAAAGTTGAATGGCAGCTTTATGTGAAAAGGTGTGGTGATGGTAACGTGTTGACTGGGCGGCAGCGGTTGTGGTAAAATAACTTTGACAATATCTATGTGCTGGGGGTGATCTTCGGTTTGGGCGGTGGTGCCGGCCACCTTAAAATCGAGACGGTTGATATAGCCCCGCTGCTCTTTGTTGGAAAAATAAAACCGTGTATCACCGTTCCGGAGCAGTTGTTCGCTGAATGCGGTTTTGTCATTCTTATACGCATTCGGCCAAAGATGAAACCAGATAAAGCGGAGCGTATCTGGACTGTTGTTTGTATACACCAATCGTTCAAATCCATCTAGGGTTTTTTCTTTATCGTTGAGTGAAACATCGATGGTGTAATCAACTTTCTGTTGCCAGTAAGTTTGGGAATAAGCACTCAACAGCAGGATATTGGTTAAAAAGAAAAGGAGTCGTTTTTTCACGGGTACAAAATAAACAAAATCCTAAGACTCCCCCTTGTCCCCCTGAAGGGGAGACTTATACCGGTGATGCTTTTCTGTCTTCGTCATTTTCTTCAGCAGGATGTTTTGCCATTTTGTTGAATAGATTTTCCAGCCGTACACGAGTGCGATGCTTCGGCTGCGCTTAGCATAAACGCCAACAGAAACTTTATAGTACTGCAGCTTCGTACATAAAAGAAAAATGCCTGTCGTTGAACAGGCATTTTCTTATTGTAAAAGTTTTTTCTAAAAGAAGGATTGTAAAGAAAAGTTACTCAGACCTACGTCTCCCCTTCAGGGGACAGGGGAATCACAATTGTCCCTGTTTATTCAACAGGTCGAAATAAGGTGTCAGGTCTTTGCCCAGTTCTTTTTCCATAACGGCTTTGAAATCTTCCGGGTAAGGATGTTTAAATTTCCACTGGTTGAAATAGGCTTTCATGGCCTTGTCAACGGCTTCGCGGCCAAACTCAATTTCAAAATAATACATCCATACGGCTGTTTTCAGGTAAGTGACAATCCCGTATTCTTCTTTGTTGGCAAAATCAGCTGCGGGTGTTTCAATCGGCGTTTTCATCGGGATCTGGTTCATCGCGTTGTAAAGAATCGACTGGAACTCACCCACCGGTTTTTTCTTTACCTCTTCGGGAATCTGGTTGCCGAAAATGCTGTTGGATTTCCAGCGTTCCGCCTCGTAGCGGAACTGGTAATAGGTGTTTATTCCTTCATCCAGCCAGGCATGGTTACGTTCATTGGTAGCCAGAATGCCATAGAGCCAGTTATGCCCAACTTCATGCGCAATCACGGCGTCCAGCGAAGGTTCATCGGCGTCGGGAGAGGTGATCAGCGTGACCATCGGGTATTCCATGCCACCCGACATGTCGTTCTTCGGACCTTCCACTGCCTGTACTACCGGGTAGGGGTATTCGCCGATGTAATCTGAATACTTGCGTGTGCTTTCCTTTACATAGCTGGTACTGTTCACCCAATATTTATTGCCATCAGGATGGTGATAGGTGAATACATCTACCGTGCGGGTAGGAAGCTGCAGGGTGTCGTAACGCACAACAAAATTCTTATCGGCAAACCAGGCAAAATCGTGTACGTTTTCTGCTGTATAGCGCAATGTTTTTGTGGCCCCGGTTGCTTTGTAAGCTACCTTGTTGGTAGCCGCTTTTGCAGCCACATTGGCTTTGCCAATGGCTTTGTATTGCGCCAGTTCTGCGTCGTTGTGCAGGGTGCCGGTTGAACCAACAATATAGGCCGAAGGCGTTGTAATATTTACCGAAAAGCTTCCGAACTCGCTGTAGAATTCACCCTGGTCGAGGTAGGGCATGGGGTGCCAGCCTTTCCGGTCGTATACCGCGGGTTTGGGATACCACTGGGTAACGATATACGATTGCCCATTATAGCCCGAACGCGAATTGTAGGTAGCCAACTTTGTATGAAACGGTGTTGTGATGGTGATCTTTTTACCCGGTTCGAGTGGCTGCGGCAACAATACTTTTATCACATCAATATAGGTCGGGTGCCGTTCGGTTTGCAGGCGCTGACCGGCGGCCATAAAATTCAGGCTATCCATGTAGCCTTTGTCTTTGATGGCAGCAAGTCGTTTGGCGCCATCCTTATCTTTTGCTACCTGTTTGGCAAAGGCTGTGCTGTCGTTTTTATAGGCATTTGGCCAAAGATGGAACCAAATGAATGAAAGCTTGTCCGGGCTGTTGTTGGTATAATCCAGCGTCAGGAATCCTTTTAAGGCATGTTGCTTGTCGTTTAAGGCTACGTCAATTTTGTAATCCACCTGCTGCTGCCAGTAATCCTGTGCAAAGGCAAGGAACTGGAGGCTGCTGGCCAGGAACAATAAAAAGAGTTTTTTCATGTAAAGGTTTTAGAACGGGAAGTAAAATAATAAAAACCGGTGGGAGAGCGGTGTAAGGGCTTTAGGTTTAACGCCGTTCTCACACAATACGCCGTTGAGGTTAACAAGTTGCAAAGCACACCTGTTCTTCCATTTTCGCAAGTGAACTGCCTGGTGAAAGGGGGGCTCCGGTAAAATAAAATGCCGGCGTGGCCGTCATTCCTGTTCAATATATTACTAAAAAGCAAAAGTATTTTTATTTGAAGCTTTCCATCAGCCAGGTATAAAAGGCAGGGAATTCTTCCCGCCAGGTATCTTCGCTGTGTTTGCCCTCTGGACGGATATGTTTTTTTATATCCAGTTTTGATTTCTGCTGCAGAATTTCAGAATACGATGAAAGATCCGGTACCATGCTTTCGCTTTCCTGCTGTCCTGCATAAAAATACATGCGGCCTTTTGCTTTGGAAGCTTTTTGCATGGTGTAGTCTTTCAGCCCCGGATTGATCCAGAACGCCGGTGAAAAAACACCTGCGGCACCAAACCTGTCGGGGTATTTTAACATGGCATAATACGAAATTAATCCCCCCATCGAGCTCCCCGCGATGGCTGTATAGCGTGAACTCTTTTTTGTGCGGTAGTGATTGTTGATGTAAGGCATCAGGGTTTGTACCAGGAAATCCACATATGCATCTCCTTCCCCTTTTCCATATTGATCCATATCAAAAGGTGCGTATTCATTTATGCGTTTTTCGCCGGCATGATCCACTGCAACCACGATCATTTCGCCGGCCTGTTGCCCCAGTGTATCCAGTGCTTCATCCACACCCCATTCGCCAAAACCAGCGGTGGCATGATCAAAGAGGTTTTGCCCGTCGTGCATGTAGAGTACGGGGTATTTTTTCTTTGTAGTTGCATAAGAATGGGGAAGATAGATCCAAACCCGCCGGTTTCGGTTCAGTTGCGGCATATAGAAAGCCGAATCCAGAATGTGAACGTTCTTTGAAGCGGTGGTTTCTTTTGGCTTTTTCGGAAAATGATCGGCCCAATGATCGATTTCAACCAATACAGTGGTGTCTTTTTCAATGGTGATCATCCTGTTTTCAACGGGAAGGCCGCCTTTGCCCGATTCGGCGCCATCCCAACTGCCCAGCGTAAATTTATATTCAAACATACCCTTCGGTAAGTCAATTGTAATGCCGTTTTTATCCTTGTTCACAACTGCTGCATATGTTTTGTCCCGCGGATTCCACCGGTTGAACGATCCTGCCAGGTAAATGGTATCCGCAGGATTGTGATAGGAGGGAAGCCGTTTAAAAACAAAATGCACATGGTATTGTGCATTTGATAAGGTAGTAAACAAGATGAAAGCGAGGGCCGCAACGCCTTTTTTCATGGGCATTATTTGAGGGTTTGCAAGTATGCTTTTACCTGCTCATGAAGGGAAGCGCTCAAGGGCACCACCGGTAAGCGCAGGTAATTCTGTATGATTCCCAACTCGCTTAAAACGGCTTTTACACCTGCCGGATTGTTTTCAGCAAACAGGAGGTCATAACCCTGCAGTAGACGGTTGTTGTAGCTGCGGGCCAATTCAAAATCATTGTTCAGCGCTGCCTGCACCAGGCGTGAAAAATCTTTGGGAAAACAGTTGGCGGCCACACTGATCACACCATCCATGCCGCAGGCAATTTGTGCCAGGGCAAGATTATCATCGCCGCTCACTACCATAAATTCCTGTGGCTTGTCGCGAAGAATCTGCATGCATTGCGCCATGTTGCCGCTGGCTTCTTTGATGCCGGCAATGTTGCTGACTTCATTCGCCAGGCGAATAGTGGTGTTTGCCGCAATGTTACTGCCGGTGCGGCCCGGTACGTTGTAAAGGATAATGGGTTTGGTGGTTACAGAAGCCAGGGCTTTGTAATGCTGGAAGATGCCTTCCTGCGAAGGTTTGTTGTAATAGGGGCTGGCCGATAAAATGCCCATGGCTTTTTCGACAGGAAAAGTTTCTATGTCTTTGATGAGAGCAGCGGTGTTGTTGCCGCCAATCCCGATCACAACAGGAACCCTGGCCGAAACAGCAGAAAAAGTAGCCTGGATGATATCCAGCTTTTCTTCCCGGCTCAGGGTGGGTGTTTCGCCGGTTGTACCCAGTGTTACAATGTACTGTACGCCGCCTTCAATCACAAAATTGATAAGTGCTTCCAGTGCTGCAAAGTCAATGCTGTTGTCTTGTTTGAAAGGTGTCACCAGTGCCACACCGGTTCCTCTTAAAGTATCGCGAAGCATAATTTATTTTCCTGTTCCCGTGGGGGTTTCTAATGTTTGTGTGTATGTTTTTTGCAGGACACGCCACGGCGTGTCCCTACTGGGGCTGTTCGCCCGTTGCAGGAACTTCTTCCCAGAATCCCATTTTGCCAAACTTCTCAATGCGGCCATTGATGCGATCTTCGGCAGGCACCTCCTTTAATTCAGCCAGTACCTTGATCAGGTGTGCTTTCAGGATCTGTGCCGCTTCGTCGTAATCCCAGTGGGCACCGCCGGCCGGTTCGGGAATAATATCATCCACCAGTCCAAAGCCTTTCATGTGATCGGCGGTAAGGCGAAGCTGTTCGGCGGCTACTTCTTTTTTATCCCAGCTGCGCCAGAGAATGGAAGAGCAGCTTTCCGGGGAGATCACCGTGTACCAGGTATTTTCCATCATGTATACCCGGTCGCCAACACCAATGCCCAAGGCACCACCCGATGCACCTTCGCCAATGATCACACAGATCACGGGCACCTTCAGGCGGATCATTTCGTATATGTTGCGGGCAATGGCTTCGCCCTGTCCGCGTTCTTCGGCTTCCAGGCCGGGATAAGCACCTGGTGTATCGATCAGGGTAACAATGGGCTTGTTGAATTTTTCTGCCAGCTTCATCAGGCGCAGTGCCTTGCGGTAGCCTTCGGGGTTGGCCATCCCAAAATTGCGCATCTGCCGCGTTTTGGTATTGATGCCTTTCTGCTGCCCGATGAACATAACGGTTTGTCCATCCAGCGAGGCAAATCCACCTACCATGGCTTTGTCATCCTTTACATTGCGGTCGCCATGCAGTTCCACAAAGTCGGTGGTCATTTTATCAATGTATTTCAGGGTGTAGGGCCGGTCGGGGTGCCGACTCAGTTGCACCTTTTGCCAGGAGGTAAGGCTTTTTGTCAGCTCTTTGCGCCGCTCCAGGATCAGGCCTTCCAACTCCGTGATCTTATCGGCATAGTTGATCTTTTTGGCTTCCTGCGCATGCTTCAGCTTTTCAATTTCATCAATGAGATCCTTGATCGGCTTTTCAAAGTCCAGGAATTGTCTGTTTGCGTTTGAGGGCATAAGCAATTTTAAAAAGTGGCGGTAAAAGTAAGCAGGATTAAGAAAAGATAAGAGGGAATTTAAGCGCAGATCCGCAGCAGGCAAGGATAGAAGTTGAATTCATCAATTGTGAGCGAAACCGCATTGCAGATGGTTTCCAACCTGCGGCTGCATCCCAATATTCAAAGTGCTATCAAGCAGCCTTAGATCCAGAGCAATGGAAGGGGTTTTCGGTTACTGGTTGCTGTTGCGAGAAGATTCGCTGTATTCGTGTACAGTTCATCTTCCTGCCACTAATGCTACGCCGTAATTTTTACTTCTTTAGGCTGCGGCACCCGGCTGCGGATCTGCCGGCGGAAAAGCCAGAGTTGTTTGATGTTTTCGACGGGAATCACCACTTGCGGCGCCACTTCTTCATTGTCGGAGATCAGCACCCACTCCGTTAGTGATTTTTTATAGATCCGCTTGATCATGAGCTGTTCGCTCGTGAGGATCACATACACAAAAAAGTCTTTGCAATCGCTCCAGTCTTCAGCCGGAACCATGGTGGCCAGCACAATATCGCCGCTGTTGAACGTTGGTTCCATGCTGTCGCCATCCACTTCAAAGTAGCGCCAAACCGCACCAATCGGGTTCACACCCGGCGGGAGGGAGTATTGCTCCAGGGTGTCCATGTAATCGACCTGCTCGAACCCTTTTACGTAGCCTGCCTGCGCTTTGATGCCAACGAGGGGAACCAGGAATGTTGTGTTGTTATTTTTCTCTTCCCAGAGGTGCTGCCGGAAAGAGCCGGGTTTTGGCTTTTTAGCGGGCTCGTGTGAACTTTTGCCCAAAATATTCACATCGCCGGATTGGACGCCTAAAGGCGTCTCCTGGAGGAACTTTTGCAGCCTTGCCGCTGTCCGTTTTGATACTTTCATTTTACCTTTTTCCATCTTGTTGACCACTTCGCGGCTGATTGCCAGCTTTTTGGCAAAGTCTGCCTGGTTAAGTCCAGATAACTCCCTGATTTCTAGTACGTTGTAAGAGTCAAACATGACGTTAAGCATTTGTGAAGAAAGGTGTGAATATTTTCGATAAAATGTGAATATTTCGTATCTTTATTGTTCACAAATTTACGGATAAAGTTCACATTTGCAAATCATGAAAAACACAACAAAAGACTTCCGGTTCATTTTTCCGCTGAAGCATAAGGTGGTTCGGGATTTAAAGATCGTGACAGAGCATGTTGGTGATCTGCAGGTAGAAGGTATTGGGTATTTCAATCCTTCGGCTTCGCGTCTCGACATATTTGACCGCTATACCGTGGATATTGATGCCATCCGGTGGAACGGCACCGATATCAAGGAAGTGCTGGAAATCACCGGCGGGATGGAGGAAATTATCGAAGCTTCTATCCGCTACTTCGCCCACGATTTTGAAAACAGTATGGGGCAGGCGGCGTAAAGGTGGATTATCAGTGGTGAATGACAACTTCACTTACATCTGACCACTCACCTCTCACCATTTGAGTACGATTTAAACAATATATACAATGCAAATACGGAAAGCAACCAGAAAAAAAGCAAAGATCAGATTAGGGCTGTCGGCCGTTTCGGGTGGCGGTAAAACATACAGTGCCATTCTGGTGGCCAAAGGCCTTTGCGGCGACTTAAGCAAAGTGGCGGTGATTGACACCGAGAACGGAAGTGCCGACCTCTATGCCCATCTTGGTGATTACAACGTGTTGCCCCTGACGGCACCGTTTACACCGGAGCGTTATATCGAGGCGATCCGTGCCTGTGAAAAAGCCGGAATGGAAGTGATCATCATCGACTCTATCTCGCATGAGTGGGACGGGAAAGGCGGTTGTTTGGAAATAGTGGAGCAGTTGGGCGGTAAATACCAGGACTGGGCCAAAGTAACACCGCGTCACCAGGCTTTCCTGGATGCGATCATTCACAGTTCGGCGCACATCATCACCACGGTTAGAAGAAAGCAGGACTACGAAATGGTAAAGGATAACAACGGTAAGGTAAAGGTGGAGAAAGGCGGGCTGAAAGAAATTACCCGTGAAGGCTTTGAGTACGAACTGACCATCAACCTGGAACTGGACCTGAAACATAACGCCACGGCATCGAAAGACAGAACGGGTTTGTTTATGGGTAAGCCGGCCTTTGTTCCTTCTGAAGCTACAGGCGAAATGATTGCGCAGTGGTGTGAGCAGGGCGAAGAGCAGTTCAATGTGATTCAGCCGGGCAGCGACTGGTACCAGAAAGTGGATACCTGTGCTACACACAAAGAACTGGTTGAGCTGTACCACAAGAACAAATCAGAGATTGATGGCAACCCTTTGTTGCAACAATTAATTGCAAACCGTAGAAACCAGATCAATGGCAAAACACTTAGTGCAGCCTGATACGCTTCCCACAATCAGGGAAGGACTGAATAAAAAGCAGATTAGTGAACTGGCCGACAATTCTGTAGACCAGTTGCTGGAAGAAGGCAATGTTTTCCAGGTAGCCGAAGCTTTGGCTGCCATGGAAGAATTTGTAAAGACGGTGCGGAAAGATGAGCGGTACATCCAGTTTCTGCGGGATGAACTGGCCAAGCACCACGGGCGACTGATCACTGCATCGGGCGCCAAGATCGAAATGTGCGAAGCGGGTGTTTCCTACGACTATACAGGCAATGCCGAATGGCGGGAATTGGAAGCAGAACGCTACGAGATTGAAAGAAGAAAAAAAGCATTGGAAGAAAAACTGCGTCTTTTAGCACCCGGCCGCGTGGCCGTTGATCCGGAAACCGGTGAAATGCTGGAAGGGCCGCAGAAAAGTTCCAAATCAACTTATCGAATTACCCTGGCAAGATGACAAAGACAATTTATCAGGAATGTGTGGAGATTGTGAAAGACCTGGTAGGTCACGACTATCTCTATTTTGAAAGCGCAGTGGAAGTGAAGGTGTCACCGCACACGTTTCCTTTTGCCGCCTGGGCGGTTTGTGTCAGTCCAAAGGACGAACTGTATGTAATGGATGGTGATGAACAATGGCACCAGGTAGAACTGACTGATTTTAATGCAGGCTTGGTGATAGGCAGTTTGTACCAGCGGTTGAAACTGATGCGCATCAATTATGCAAAAGCGAGCTAAAACCGTGAGTGGTGAGTTGTGAATGGTGAGTAAAGTAAGCGGCAACTCATCACTGGCCACTCACCGTTCATTAAAAAGGAGTAAACCATGAAAAACGAAAATACCATCATACCGATCATAGGGCAGGAGCCGGAACTAAAAGCCGCCACCGGGAAGCGCTATGTACGTTCCCTGGAATACGAGGTGATTGCCAATCTTGCCATGAAGCAATTTGTGCAGGAGAAGGAAATCAACTTTGAAGGATTGCTTTCTATTCCGTTAACCGAACGTATCCCTGGCCTGATCAATGACTACGGATTAAAGCGGGCACACCGCCTAATTAAAATGGTGTTGCAGGAATTCTGCTACAGCATTCCCCTGCCGAAAAGCGCCAAGCTTTCCGATACCAAGATCGCAGCCTGTGCCTGTGACCTTATTCTGGCAGCGTATGAAGACCAGTTGAGCCTGGAAGACCTGATTGTGTTTTTCGAACGGGCCAAAGAAGGCGCCTATGGAAAGTTCAAGGGTACGCTAACGCATTTCAGTATTATGCAAAAGCTGGAGCAGTACCGCATGGAGCGTTCGGCCACCTATCATCAACTGAAGGAAGAGCAGGAGGCGCAGCTAAAAAAGATGAATGAGATTCCGCGTATAGGCGATACAAAATCGATCGGTGAGATCTTGCAGCAGGCAGAAGTCATCCCTATGACACAACGAAAAAGTGGGTAAGGAAAAGTGAGAAAAAAGGAGCGGTATTCGCTCTTTTTTTATACCGTCTATTTCCCATAGACAATGCTTTTATGCAGCTTTTATTTTCACTACTTATTAATTGCGAATCTTCTTTTTACTGATCCTGTAAAATGTAGCTGCCCGGTGTTTCTTCAAAATAATATGTACCATTGTTTGCTGAAACTTGCTGTTTCTGAACCATAGCTGTACCCTTTTTACGCAGCGTCCACGTACCTTCTTTCAGATCCGTTATCAGCACTTTTATTTTTTGTCCTTTTTTCCCGGTCACGGTAATCTCTAATTTGCCGGATAGTGCAGGTTCCTCTTTTCCAAAAAAGATCATTCGATCTCCGATCAAAACACCAACCTGGCGTTGTGTTTCTACCATGTGAGGAATCAGCGGCTGTGTTTCTTTTTTGCTGTCCGAAACCTGCAATACATTCAGAAAGTGATGTGTGCTTTCGGCAGTTTTAGGAGAGACTTCTATTCGCCAGGCACCGGCTTCTTCGCTGTTGGCTTTGTTTCTTACTTCCTGTACATAATTGGTGCCGTTCACTTCAAACTCCCTGTTTGGACCTCCTACTTTTACAATGCTGACATTGTTCAGCGAAGGCAGTAAGGTGGTGTTAATCAATTTCCCGCTGTAGCCATGTTCAGTACGTTTTATGGTGGCGGTACTGCCTTCAATGTTGGGTTCTTCCATAGAATGTAGCAGCCATGTTTTTCGGGCTTTCGGATTGGCAGATGTTACCTTGTCGAACACCACCAAAGCCGCCGGAAGACTGTCATTTTTTAAATTCAGAAAAACAAATGAGCGATTGAAGCTGGTAACTTTTCGGGTATACGCATTTGTGAGATCTCCTTTGATATAACTAAAATCAGGCTGAATGGAATCCGGTCCAATTCTGTGTGCGGTAACATGCGCTACCCGGTAGCCTTTTGAAAAAAGGTATTCTGCTTTTACAGGCTCATACCCATTGTTGGGAAAACGTTGGCCTCCGTCGTTGGCCACTTTCCTGCTGTGCCATAAAAATTCTTCCTGCGGGTCGTGCACCAGTATCGTGTTGTGTGCAATTGTCCGTTTATGAAAGTTGATGTCATGATCGCTGCCATACGCCCCTTTTGTGCCTTCATAGATGCCGGCATCAATAGCCAAAGCGCCTTTGTGGTAAATCTGGAATTGGCCTGCATCCAGGTGCTGGTGATTGGCAAACCAGATTCCACCGATCTTCATCTCTGCCACAACCGTCGCTGCATTTTTCCCTGTATCCCATGCTGTACGGGCTACCATGGTGCCACTGGGGTCACCGAAATATTTTGTCAGCGGAAGGTTGTGAGCCGGTGCTGGTTTTACGGCAGGATCTACAAAAAGTATGTGCCAGATGTCTTCTATTTTATACCTGCCCAGACTCAATGTGTCCTGTTTCCTGAATTCGTGTTTTAGATAGGGATCCTTGTAATAGTTGCCTGCCAGGAGCAAATGGAAAGGTGATGCCCACCATGTGCCAAGTTTTGTTTGCGGGGCCAGAAACGAATCGCCATCCCGCAGCAGTTGACCATCCGGCCTGCGGGTATAAACCCACCGGTATGGTATTAAGGCCTGGCGCTTTGTAAAGATGTCTTTGAATCCCATCCTGTCGAAAATCAGCGTGGCGAACATCTCCCATTGAAATCGATAAGGACCATAAGAGTCGCCCTGGTGATGCATATCCGACTGGTACCAATAGTTGCGGACAGGCACCATTTCTGTAAAGAATTTTTCAGCTGCAGCTGTATACATTTCTTTGTCTTCATCATAAGTGGCAATGCCCGCTGCCAGCAGGTCACGCATCACCTGTGCTTCTGATCCATGTCCAACCACGCCACCTTGTTTAACCGGAGGAAAACCAATCTCCATCGTCGCGGCCAGCCGCTTGAAATTTTGAATGAATACTTCTTTTTCTTCTTTTTGCAGAAGGTTATAGCACCAGTCATACACCATGGCGCCTGTGAGAATGGTTTCTCCCACTTTCCGGGTGATGTCCAGTTTCTCGGGAAAAACAACATCGTTCAAAAATGCCGACATTATTGAGATTGCCTTTCTTCCCTTTTGCTTATCATTCGTAAAAAGGTAGACCAAGGCATTCGCTTCTGCAATCTTCATGATCTCCTGGCTGAAGTTTCCAGTTTCCGGTGACGGCGTCTTTTCCAGGACAAAGTTTTTTTCAATTGCGCTTAGGTCCAGCATTCGTTGCCATATATTCTTCAACTCCGGACTTTCGATGTTCTTTTTAAGAAGTGGAATATGCTGTGAGCGCAGAAAAAGCCTGGGGTGTTCAGGGGGTGGAACAGGGATGGAATACGTGACACTAAATTCTTTTGGCAGCCGTACCTTCTCCTCCTGCGCAAAAGCCTGCTGACTTGAAAAGCCAGCGACCAACGAAAAAGAAAAGAAAAGCTTTATGAACACTGTTCTTTTACGATTAGGCATGGGGGTTCGTTGACAGGGGATTTACAACGGGAATAGTTTAGGAAGCAACAGTCGCCAGCTTTGCTTTGGTAACTGTTTTTTTCCTTTTGCCTGCTTTATAGCCTGCAACCGAGTAATACAGGATATACAAATAAGCCGGAAGCATACAAACCAGGAATGACAGTTGGTTTGAAACACCAAACTTGTCCTTCAGGGATGTATAAAGCAGGGGCAAAAGAGCGCCGCCGGCAATACCCATAATCAGGAGAGCCGAACCGGTTTTGGTAAAACGTCCCAGGCCGTCTATCGCTAACGGGAAGATAGCCGGCCACATAAGGGCATTGGCTAATCCCAGCAAGGCAATAAATGTAATGGCAGTATATCCTGTTGTGAGGAACACACAAAGCGTAAAAACAACACCCAGTACAGCAGATATGGACAGCGCTTTTTGTTGCGAGATAATTTTTGGAATGGTGAAAATGCCAATCACATATCCCGCCAGCATGGCAAACAAGGTAAAGGTTGTAAAGTACTTTGTCTGGTCCAGCGGAATACCCATGGCATTACCATACGTGCCTATGGCATCACCAGCCATAACTTCTGCACCAACATACAGGAAAAGGCACAAAACACCCAGCACCAGGTGAGGAAACTGGAAGACGCTGGTTTTTTCCTTTGTATCGGTTTCAGCGCTGTCTTCTGCTTCTTCAATGTCGGGCAGCTTTGATCTTTTTGTCAGAAATGCTAGCAATACCAAAATAACCGCCATGATGATATAGGGCGGGATTACTCTTGCTGCCAGTTCATCCAGCAAAGCATTTTTCTGTGCGGCCGTTGTTGCTGCTGCCACCTGGCTTTCTATGGCGGTTGCGTTTTTTAACACCAATGCACCCAAAACAATAGGACTCAACATGCCCGCTATTTTATTGCAGATGCCCATGATGCTGATGCGCTTTGCTGCACTTTCAATGGGACCGAGAATGCTGATATAGGGATTGACAGCTGTTTGTAAAAGAGCCAATCCGGCACCCTGCACAAACAACCCGGTAAGGAACAAGTTAAAGTTCCTGCCGTTGGCTGCCGGAATAAAAACCAGTGAGCCAATAGCCATCACCAATAAACCCAGGGCCATTCCATTTTTAAACCCGGTTCCTTTTAAAATGTAAGAAGAAGGGATTGCCAGGAAAAAATAAGCCATGTAAAATGCAAAGGTGACAAAGAAGGCTTCGATGTCCGTTTCCAGTTGGCAGGCAAGTTTTAAAAAAGGAATAAGCGTGCCGTTAAGCCAGGTAACAAAACCAAAGATAAAAAACAAGACACCGATCATTACAATGGCATAACGACTGTTGCTTTGTGTGTTTGACTGCTGCATGTGAAGATTGATTGAAACAGGAAAATACAGAAAGCAAGTACACCATTTGGTTAAAATGGGATAGCAAACGTTTGCGTGAAAAATCCGGCAAACGTTTGCGTATGCTTTTACAGGCATGCTTTGGTAAGTTTGGTGTTATCGGACTACAACCCAGAAGTACAGGGAGGAACATGATGTTCGCTTTGGATGCGCTACGAAAAAGAAGCAAAGACAACAGCATATAGAGGAATGAACATTTTTGCAGATCGTGCTTTTATTGAGTGCACCAGCGCAGAGCAGGGTTTCCATCTGGCATTGATGCCAACACACCCCTTAATGAAGAATCATTTGAAAAGGGAAGAGGTTCCGACAAGATTTGATTTTACGAGGGGTGAATGGAAAGCGGGAAGCCTGGTTTTAGAGTTGGGAATTGTTATCAATGCTGTAAATAGCAGGTAGAATATGTAGAGCAGGAGAGGCAACAGTCATATTCCCATCCCGAATCATGAGTGCTTGAATTTCTATCACCTTGACAGGTGATGTAACAGGTATCATTACAAGACAATTAAAGTTGAATTGTATAATCTTACTTTGCAATCCATGAATCTTTTCTTCCGAAGCTTTTACTGCATTGCTGTTTTCCTGGCAGTAGCTTTTCAATCAGGTGCACAGGCGCAATATGTTTATCATGATGCAACCCTTTTTCTGAAAACAGGCCAGGCATTTCGCGATGCCGCAACCTACCAGCGGCTGCCTCTGCGTTTTAAAAATAACATGCGGCCCTATCTCTGGGAGTTGAGTCAGCGACCTGCCGGTATGGCTATCCGTTTTACAACAAACTCTCCAACCATTGCCGTACGATGGAAAACGAATAAGAGTATGTATTTCCCGCATGTTGCCGAATCACTTATCAGGGGTGTTGACCTGTATGGCAAAAAAAATGGAAAGTGGTTTTATGCCGGCTTAGGAAAACCGTCTACCAATGAAAACCATGAGGCAGTTGTAATAAAGGGCATGGACAGCAACATGAAAGAGTTTTTGCTCCACCTGCCAACATACGAAACGGTAGATTCTGTTTTTATTGGCGTGGCACCTGGTTTTGTTATTCAGTCTCCGGCTAAAAGAGGCTTTCGGAGTAGAAAGCCTGTCGTATTTTACGGTACCAGTATCGTGCAGGGTGCTTCGGCCATGCGGCCGGGTATGGCTTACCCTTCCATTATCTCCAGAAATCTGAACATCGAGGCCATTAATCTGGGTTTTAGCGGCAATGCTCATCTGGATACAATCATTGCCAGGGCCATGACAGAAGTGGATGCTTCCTGTTATGTACTGGATTGCGGACCCAATCTGACGCCTGCTATGGTCAGGGAACGCTTACGCCCTTTTATCAATATTCTGAAACAAGGTCGTGCTTCTGTACCGGTTCTCCTGGTAGGAAATATTCCTTATCCGCATGCATTGTTTGACAAAGATGTAAGGCAGAAAATTGACAGTGTCAACCAGATTTTTCAGGAAACATTTATCCAATTGAAAAAAGAAGGGGTGAAAGAACTTTATTACCTGCCTTCCAAAAACCTCATTGGTGTAGACGGCGAGGCAACCGTAGATGGTGTTCATCCCACCGACCTTGGTTTTTTTCGTCTGGCACAAGGGATAGGTAACCTGTTACGACAGATTCTGAAGCTGCAGTAGGGGATCTTCTTTCACCAATGTTAAGCCCTGGAGCGTTTCTTCTTTTTCCAGCAAGCGTTGCAACAGCACGATCTGGTTACCGGCTCTTACAAAGTTGTGTTCGGGATATTTGGCGCCATAATAAATATCATTGTTCAGGTAATCGGTAAGAAAGCGAAGTGCCTGCATGTAAATAATAAATTTACCGGCAAAGACAAAATGCATCTGTTCTGTTGCCGACAATTCTTCGTTCATTTCTTGGAGGTAACCGTCCACAATGGCTTTGAAGTACTCTTCGCGTATTTCAATTTTCGAAAAATCTTTTTCCTCTTCACTTACCGGCGAAAGGTAGGTACGCATCATGTCGCCCACATCAGAAATGAAATAGCCTGGCATCACCGTATCAAGGTCTATTACACACAACCCTTTTTCCTTTTCATCCAGCAGGATATTACTGATCTTGGTATCATGGTGCGTTACCCGGAGCCTGAAGTCAGGATTTTGTTTGATGGCTTCGTATGTTTCAACGATAGCAATGTGCTGTTGCAAAAATGTTATGGCATCTAAAGATGCTGCTATCCGTTCCTTGTTTCCTTCGCTTATCGCTTGCTCAAACTGCTGGTACCGAAGGGAGAGGTTATGAAAGTCGGGTAGTGTGATTTTAAGAGCATTGATGTCGAGACCCGAAAGTAATTGCGTAAATTTTCCGAACTGCTTTGCCGCTTCAAATGCCTGTTGCGGTGTATCTACCACATCAACTGTATGCGAGGCCGGAATAAAGTGAAACAGCCTGAAATAACCCTGTTCTTCATCATAAACTATGTCTTCGTTTTGTGCTGTTGTCAGTGGCGTTGTAAAGAGATATTCCGGGTGATATTGTTTTAGATAATTACTGATCAGCCGAAGGTTTTCTGCAATATGGAAAGGTTGCTTGAATACATGATGGTTGATGCGCTGGAGAATATAGCTGCCTTTTGTATGGTTCACTTTCCAGGTGTGGTTGATCAAGCCGCTGCCAAAGGGTTGAACCGTGCAGTGTTTTTCATCCAAACCATATTGTGATAAAATTGATGTTAGCATGCTGTTATATAGTAAGCTGAAGTAATATCAGCAAACATAACTATGAAAGCCATTGGGAGATTCAGGCAAACGTTTGTGTTAATTTGTGGAAAGCAGCATCCAGCCTGCTTTTGCTGAGATAGAGGATCGGAAGAGTTATTCGTGTACGATTAGTTTGGATTCGATAATGACGTTGTGGTGCACTGCGGTTTCAGCTTTCTCGTCGTTTCTACCAGCGATAATGTCGAGCAGGATCTCCGTTGCCTTTTGTCCCTGCCGGAAGGGAAATTGTTCTACGGAGGCCAATGGGGTGAACTCGAGGTAATGAATAATAGGAAGATTGGCATAACTCACAATGCTCAGGTCTTTGTTGATCTGGAGGTTTGCCTTGCGTGCATATTTGATGGCATCCAGGGCAACATAATCATTGAAGGTAACAATGGCCGTGGGTTTTCTTTTCGAGGACAACAATTCTTGTATGGCAGACTGTGTGCTTTCTGTGGTCAGGTTCGAGGAGATGATGAGGGAAGGGTCGAATTTCAACCTGTTCTTTTTCATGGCATTGATATAACCTTGTAGTCGCTCCTGCGAGGCAAGTAGCGTTTCCGGACCGTTGATCATGCCAATGGCGCGGTGGCCTTTCTTTAGAAGAAAATCCACGGCTTCCCTGGTGCCTGTTTGCAGGTCCGACGCCACATAATGGATATTCTCCAATTTTGGTATCCTGTCGAAGAAAACCACAGGAATATTGTATTTCTTCATCATCTCGTAGTGGTCGTAATTCGATATGTTTTTGCCAATAGATACCAGTACGCCATCCACCCGGTGATTTTTCATGGTGTTAAAAATCAGTTTCTCCTTTTCTTCATCGTCATGCGATTGTGCAAGCAGCACCGTATACTTATTTTGATAGGCGATGTCTTCAATGCCGTTGATGGCTGCAGAGAAAAAAGCTTCCGACAGGTCGGGTAAGACTACGCCTATAGAAAACGTTTTTCGCTGCTGAAAAAAAATAGCGGTTTGGTTCGGTTCGTAGTTGATCTCCTTGGCCAGTTCCTGCACCCGCATCTTTGTGCGGAGGCCAATGCTGGGATGATCATGCAGCGCCCGGGACACGGTGGATACGGAAATGTTGAGCCGCTTGGCGATTTCTTTAATGGTAGGGAGCTTATTTGACATTGAATTACCCAAAAAATTTCTTAAATCAAAAATAACGCAAACGTTTGATCTATAATTTCAAACGTTTGCATAAATGTAGCGGCAAGTGCACTAGCTTTTTCAATGGAAATAAACTTCAAATTAGCAATAGAAATCATTGAATGCCTCCTGTTACGAACCAGAATTATTGAAAAAAGCGAAACAAGTACAAATGACAGGCTGCTAGAAAAAGGATTTCATCCAAAGCGGACAAGGCAGTTCATCACGTTCGGTTAACATTTCACATCATATAAAAACTTCGTTACAAATCTTGCTAAAATGAAAAAAAACAAAGCGCCATTTCTACTGTTAAGTTTCTTATTGGGCTGTCTGAGCCTCATGGCACAAAACAGAACAATCACTGGGAGGCTGACTGCAACCGAAGATAATACGCCTTTGTCAGGTGCAACGGTTACAGTGAAAGGGACTTCCAATTCCGTTCCGACTGCTTCAGACGGAACGTTTTCTATTTCTGTGGCTCCTGGCCCGGTTACCCTTGTAATCAGCTCCGTGGGCTACACCAGCAAAGAGGTTCCTGTTGCCGCCGGGCAAAACAGTATAACAATTACCTTGGATAAGTCCACTGGTCAAATGGGTGAAGTCGTTGTAATTGGTTATGGTACGGTAAAGAAAAGCTCTCTGACCGCTTCTGTGTCAAAGCTGCAAAACGACAAACTAGACCAGATTCCTGTTGGCCGTATTGAGCAGGCTATGGCAGGCCGGCTGGCTGGTGTGGATGTGATTCAATCCCGTGCTACACCAGGTTCTGCACCCATCATTCGTATCAGAGGAACAGGGTCAATCGATGGTGGCAACGAGCCACTGGTGGTGATTGATGGCTTTGCCGGTGCCGGGCTTGGAAGCATCAGCATGAACGATGTCGAATCGATCGAGGTCCTGAAAGATGCTTCGTCAGCCGCCATTTACGGTTCCAGAGCCGCCGGTGGTGTTATCATTGTTACCACCAAAAAAGGAAAGGCCGGAAAGCCTAAACTTAACTTCAACTCGTTTGCGGGTGTGTCAAAACCTATCCTGCACAACGACTGGATCACTGGTGATGAATACTATCAATATGCCATCAAATACCAAAACCGTGAATTCAAGTGGGATAACCCCGCCAATGATGTCACTATTCCCATTTGGGGAGATCCTCGCCGACCGGTAAGCCGCCAGGTAAATCCAATCCTGAACAACGGTGTGAATACAATCTGGCAAGATGCTGTGACACAAACAGCGCCTTTTCAAAACTATAACCTTGCGGTGAGTGGTGGTAGCGAAAATACCCGCTACTATGTATCGGGAACTTACAAAGATGAAAAAGGAACCATCCGCAATACCCGTTACACGCAATATACCCTTCGAGCAAACCTGGAAGTAAAGGTGAACAACGTTATCAATTTTGGTGCAACCTTGAACAGTATCTATGCAAAGAGAAGATTGTCGCCACAACGTACCGTTGATTATGCCAAATACCCGGTCTTTGTGGCGATACAAAATCCTGACGGTTCTTATCCCAAAGCAAAAGACTATTGGTCAGCCGGACCTGTCACCAGCCAGGCAAACCCAATGGCTATTCTGGAAGGTACCTTCCTGACCAACGAAGGCATGAACAACCTGGCCGATGTATTTGTAAATGTGCAGATCCTGAAAGGACTGAACTTCCGTTCTTCACTTTCTACGAATATTAATTACAGCACTTCGGAACGTTTTGCGGCATCAATTGCCAGCAATACAGGTATCAGCAACGGTTCGGCCGGTGATTCCCGGTTTATTGGAGTACTGAACGAAAACACACTGAGTTATAATACAACCCTGAATGGCGTGCACGACATCAGCAGTGTCGTAGGTGCTTCGTTTCAAACCAACAATTCACGTAATGCAGCAATCGGTGTAGTAGCAGGTTCGTTCAGAAACGACATTATTCATACACTGAACAATGCCCTTGTGGATCCGACTTCCACCAATACATTCAAAACAAAATCCAACCTGGAATCTTACTTCGGCCGTATCAACTATGGCTACAAAGACAAATACCTGTTGTCGGCTTCTATGCGTGCTGACGGTTCGTCCCGCTTTGGACCAGGTAACAAGTTTGGTTACTTCCCATCCGCTTCTGTTGCCTGGCGCATTTCGCAGGAAGACTTCCTGCGGGGTCACAGCGTGATCAGCAACCTGAAACTGCGAGCCAGCTATGGTGTTACCGGTAACCTGAATATTGGTGACTTCAGCTATCTCGGCGGAATCGGCGGTTCTACTTACACGGTTAACAATAGCCTGGTACAGGGCCAGACACAAACATCTTTCGGTAACGATAACCTGCGTTGGGAGAGAACCCGCAGTTACGATTACGGTATCGACCTGGGGCTGTTCAGAAACCGCCTGAATATTACGTTTGATTACTATGACAAACGTACGAATGACCTCCTTTACTCAGAGTTGATTCCGGGAATCACCGGGTTTACCAGTTCACTGGTAAATGTGGGTGACATCAGCAACAAGGGAATTGAAATTGAACTGAGTTCCCGCAACATTGTCCGTGGTGATTTCAGATGGACATCATCGTTTAACATGGCGATGAACCGAAACAAAGTGTTGAACCTTGGTAAGGATTTCGAGAAGATCTATACCGATGTGCAGGGAATGAGCTGGATACTGCGTGTTGGCCAGCCAATGTTCTCTTATTTTGCTTATCGTTCCATTGGTGTGTTTCAAAACGAAGACCAGTTAAGTTCAACCCCACGCCTTGCCGGCACCAAAGTGGGTAATCCCATTTTCGAAGACGTGAACAAAGACGGGAAGATCACACCTGCCGATAAAGTTATCCTGGGCACTTTTGCACCGAAGGTGTTTATGGGGCTGGTGAATGATTTCCAGTATAAGAACTTCGATCTGAGCATTGCATTGCAGTCGTCTTTTGGCGGTAAAATGTACAACTACGAAAACCAATACTTCCAGGGCAGCCTGCTGGGTGCTATCCGTCGTTCGCTGGTACAGGACCAATGGTATTCCGAGCAGGAGCCGGGCAATGGCAAAGTGCCGGGTAGTGCGTTGAGTACCCTTGCCTTCCAGGCTGGTTCTGACCTGTACATCGAGGACGCTTCTTTCCTGAATGTAAGAAACATCAATCTTGGTTACACCTTCTCTAGCTCCCTGATGCAAAGAATGCGAATCAGCAACCTGCGTATTTTCACTTCTGTCAGCAATGCGCTGCTGATTACAAGCAAGGGATTCCACGGCTATAACCCGCAAGGCTACACGGGCAGCGAGTATATGCCGGGTTTTAATGACGGTTCTGAGCCGCTCAGCAGGGTCATCACATTTGGTGTTAACGTAGGTTTCTAACTCAACCAATTCAAAAAATGAAAAAGAACAATTTTTATATAGGAAGCTTTTTATTGCTGGCACTCAGCATGGGTTCATGTAAAAAAGAGTTTTTACATCCGGAACCGGATTCTATCCTGACAACAGCCAACTTCTTTAAAACGGCCAACGACCTCGACCAGGCAACCATCGCCACGTATAGCCGCTACCAGGCTCGTAAGCCGTTTGATTACCTGATTATGGAACTGCCAAGCGATAACCTGTACCTGTCAGCCAATGCTGCTATCGCTGCTGCATTTGATATTGATGCACTGACGGTAAATTCGGAGAACAACACGGTGCTGAACTTCTGGAACAATACCTACAACTGCATCTTCCGTGCAAACTCTGTGCTGGTAAACATAGATAAGCCTACTAACTATAAAGCGGGTCAGAAAGAGCAACTGATGGGCGAAGCCAAGTTTTTGCGTGCTTTATTTTACTTTGACCTGGTAAGGATATTTGGCGGAGTGCCCAAGGTAACCAAGCCACTTACCGTAGAAGAATCAAGAGCAACGCCACGGGCCTCCCAGGAAGAAATTTACCAGTTTATTGTTAGCGATCTTCAGGACGCAATCACCAACCTTCCGGCTACGATGCCTAGAGGCAGGGCCTCGAAATCGGCAGCCGTTGCCATGCTGGCGAAAGTTTTTGTGTACCGCAAAGACTGGAACAATGCCAAAACCTACCTGGATCAGATGGAGCAGTTTAGCCATTCACTCGTACCAAATTTTTCTTCTCTATTCAAAGTGGCAACAGAGGATAATGCTGAAGCCATCTTTTCGCTGAAGTATACAGATGGTACAAACGGCCATACCCTGTCCACTGCGTTTATTCCGAATGGTGGTGCCGCCGGCATCGTAAACCGTGGTGATGAGGTTGCATTGCCTTCGTATAGCCTCTGGAAAAAGTATGAAGCCGGTGACACCCGTAAAGCAGCAACGGTTTCGGAAGATTACACACCACCTTCCGGCGGTGCATCCATCAAATATCCGTACGTCAGCAAGTTTGCTGTGCAGCATACATTTGGTTCTTCAGGATTGGATATTCCTGTCATTCGCTTTGCCGACGTGGTTTTGCTGCGTGCCGAAGTTTACTTCAACCTGAACCAGCCCGATAAGGCGCTGACTGAATTGAACAAGATCAGGGAACGTGCCTTTGGTGATGCTACGCATAATTATACATTGGCCGACATTGCTACAGAGGAACTGTTTTATGACAAGCTTTTGCTGGAGCGTCAATTGGAGTTTGCGTATGAAAATGAACGTTGGTTTGACCTCGTACGAACCGGCCGGTTTGTTACTGTACTGGCGACCGAAGAGAGAGGCTTCAACTTTAGTTCGCAAACACCCAATGTAGCCATCCTGAATCCACAGCCTTTCGAAAAAGTATTTCCCATTCCTTACACACAGATTGCGCAGGCCAATCCTGGTGTTCTGGAACAAAACGAAGGCTATACCAGATAAGAACCAATACTAACAGCTGCCTTGCTGCCTGCATTCACCTGCATGGCGGCAAGGTTATATTTCAACAGAAGGTGGAGTTGTAAAGTATAGAAAGCTGTCAGTTCGAACATATTTCAAAAAGCCATGCGCTGTTTTTAAAATGATTTCCAGATGTTTTGCGCCCCATTTCCATTTTATGTCCGTAAAGCTGTTCTTGCCACATGTATTGTATGGATAGCAACCGGTTGGCAGGCAATGGCGCAGCAAAGTGGTGATCTCAAATTGCTTGACTGGAAGCCGAAAAGCCAGATGGTAGTGGCAAAGACAGAGATTTCCCGTCCGAAGTTCCCCGTGATTGATATTCATAATCATTTGGGAAGAGTGGAGAAAACCGCGGCGTACTTAAAAGAAATGGAAAAAGCAGGCGTGGAAGCTGCTGTCAGCCTAGATGGACATTCCAAAAATTTTTATTACCGTGAACACTTGAAAAAATCCGGCGAGCTGGCGGGTGATAAAATCATTGTTTTTTTTGCACCGGAATGGGAACGGATTGATGAAACCGATTTTGGCAGCAACGAGGCCAAACGTTTAGAGGAAGCCGTAAAATTGGGAGCACGAGGCATCAAGGTTTACAAGCGGCTCGGGCTCACTGTAAAAGACAAAACCGGTAAAGTTGTGCCGGTGGATGATCCGAGATTCGATCCTATCTGGGCAAAATGTGGTGAATTGGGTATTCCCGTGTTGATGCATGTTTCGGACCCCAAAGCTTTTTTTACACCGGTAGATAAGTACAATGAACGGTACGATGAATTGGGTGCACACCCGGACTGGTCGTATTACGGCGATGCCTACCCGGATAAAGACACCATTTTGGCACAGCGCAACCGGGTGCTGGCTAAGCATCCAACAACCATCTTTATTGGTGCACATGTTGCCAATATGCCGGAAGAACTGGCAACGGTTTCAAAATGGCTGGATCAGTACCCCAACCTTTATGTGGAGATCGGGGCAAGAATCAGTGAATTGGGCCGTCAACCGTTCACTGCACGTAAGTTTATGATTAAGTACCAGGACAGGGTGCTTTTTGGCTCTGATACCGAACCTAACGCCCATGCTTACCGTATTTATTACCGCTTCCTGGAAACAGAGGATGAATACATTGATCCTTCTGACGGGCATCACCTGCAGGGGCGCTGGATGATTTATGGTCTCAACCTGCCGGACAGCGTACTGGAAAAGATTTACAACAAAAATGCACGGAAGGTGCTCAGTCAATTCAAGGCAAAACAGGTAAAAAGATGAAACCTTCAGCAGCACTGGCTTTGGTCATCATTACACTTGCATTGCTGCAAACCCCTGCTGCTGCAACCGATTCTATCGTCGTCAGGCGTACAACTGATTTTTTACTTTCAGGTGATGGCCAAAGTAACCAATGGGGCTTGACCCAATGGCAAGTGTTGCCGCAACGGCGTAATACCCAATATAAAAAAGAAACAAAGTTCAAGATGCTGTATTCGGCAACGGGTATTTACTTTCTGTTTAGCAATGAAGATGAGATCCTCACTGCGACAAGGCAAAAAGATTTTGACAGCCTTTGGGTGGAAGACGTGAACGAAGTCTTTCTCTGGCCCGATACCACCGAAACGATCTATTTTGAATACGAAATTTCACCCTTGAACTATGAATTGCCGATCCTTGTGCCCAATATCCGTGGAAATCATTTGGGATGGCGTCCGTGGATTTATGAAGAGAACCGCAAAACTAGACATGCTACGGCCGTGGTTGGGGGCAAGAAAAAAAGTGGAAGTAAAATCAGGGAATGGCTATCAGAATTTTTCATTCCTTTTGAATTGCTTGCGCCGCTGCACAACCGGGTGCCGCAACCTGGCACCATATGGAAGGCTAACCTGTACCGGGTAGACTATGATCATAAGGAACCTGCGGTTTGGGCCTGGCAACCAACAGAAGGGAGCTTTCATCAATTCCAACAATTTGGAAAACTGGTTTTTGAATAAATCGTTTAAAACATTCATCAGAAAATAGATTGCTCATGCATATAGCTTCAGCCCTGCGGATAGAGAGAAAAGTAACTGAATCGCCAGTTGCGGCAACGTCAATACCGGTCAGAAGAATTGCATCTGTGGATGTTTACCGTGGCTTTGTGATGTTGCTGATGATGGCCGAAGTGCTTTCGCTGGAAACAGTATCCAACAAATTAGTGGGTAGTTCCTTCTGGAGCTTTTTAGCTTTCCACCAAAGCCATGTTCCGTGGGTGGGTTGTTCGCTGCACGATATGATCCAACCTTCTTTTACCTTTCTGGTAGGAGTTGTATTACCATATTCCATTGCGGGCCGGGTTGAAAAAGGAGGAAAGTTTCCGGCCTTGTTGCGGCATGCGGTGGTACGTTCGCTGATCCTGATTTTCCTGGGCATCTTTCTGCGGTCGATGGATGCAAAGCAGACCTATTTCACCTTTGAAGATACGCTTACACAAATCGGCCTGGGATATACGTTTTTGTTCATCCTCGGCTTCCAGTCGCAACGGGTGCAGATAGGTGCGCTGGTCCTTATCTTGGTGGGTTACTGGCTGGCATTTGCCTTGTACCCTTTACCGGGTGCCGGTTTCGATTATGCTGCTGCCGGCGTAACTCCCGGTTGGGAACATAACCTGAACGGCTTTGCCGCACACTGGAACATGAACACCAATTTTGCCTGGTCGTTTGATCGTTGGTTTCTGAATCTGTTTCCAAGAGAAAAGCCGTTTGATTATAATTACGGTGGTTACCAGACCCTGAGTTTTATTCCCACCTTGGGCACCATGATTCTTGGTCTGCTCGCAGGAGATGCGCTGAAGTCAGCTACTACCGATAAACAAAAGCTGAAGTTTTTTATGATCACCGGTGCGGTATTGATTGCTATGGGATTATTGTTGCAGTTTACCGGTATCAATCCCATTGTAAAACGCATCTGGACGCCAGCGTGGACACTATTCAGCGGCGGTATCTGCTTTTGGTTTCTCGCTGCCTTTTACGCGGTGATTGATGTGGCAGGCAAAAAAGACTGGGCATTCATACTGAAAATAATTGGGGTCAATTCCATCGCAGCCTATGTTATTGCGCATGTACTGCCAAACTTTATTACCGATACGTTTCGCATTCACATCGGCCAAAACTTTGACCTTGTTTTTGGAGCACCGTATGCTACACTTGTCAGTGGCACCCTGATTCTTTTGGTTGAATGGCTGCTTTTATACTGGATGTACAAGAAAAAGCTTTTTATCAAGATCTAACAACAGGTAAGAATTCAGATTATGATGTTGGGTAACCATTTTAGAAAACAATTCCTTTCCTTTCTCTTCTTGCTGGTTTTTCTCCAGGTGGTCCATGCTGCCGGGCCGGTTGATCCTTCAAAACAGTTTCGATTTTTACCGACACCGCAAAAAGTGGAATGGCGGCAAGGCAGGGGATTGCCCGCAAATGCATTGCGTTTTATTACCTTGAAAGGAGGTGCGCAACGGCCCATATTAACAGGCTCTTTGGAAACTTTACGTACAGGCAATGAAAGCGCAATGGGGACATTGGTTCTGGCCATCTCCAATAACATTCCCTTTACATCTGCAGAAGGTTACCTGCTGGAAATAAAAGATGGAAGGGCTATCATCACAGCAAAGGGACAGGCAGGTTTGTTTTACGGTTGCCAAACGCTGACACAGTTATTGGAAGATGCCAGGGAACAATCCATCGAGGTGCCTTCCTGCCGAATTACCGACTATCCCGAAATGGCATACAGGGCTGTTCATCTCGACCTGAAACATCATCTCGACGCCGGGCATTATTACTACAACATGATCGATCGCCTGGCAAAAGTGAAGGTGAATGCCATTATTGTTGAATTTGAGGACAAACTTCGCTTTCGCAAAGCGCCGGCTGTGGGTGCAAGCAACGCCATTTCAATTGAAGAATTTGCTGCCATTACCCGCTACGCAAAAGACCGTAATATCGAAATCAGTCCCCTGGTGCAGGGCCTTGGACATGCTTCGTTTATCCTGAAACATGAGCAATATAAAAAGTTGCGTGATAATCCTGAATCGGATTGGGCTTTTGACCCGCTCAACCCTGAAACATACGACCTGCAGTTTGCGCTGTACGAAGATGCGATGGCGGCTACGCCTGGTGGAAGATACCTGCATGTCGGCGGCGATGAAGTAGGGAAGTTGGGCATGTCTGAACTGGCAAAAAAATCAGGCAAGCAACCTTTTGAATTGCAGATGTTCTGGCTGAACAAAGTAGCCGATTTTGCACAGAAGCATAACCGCATTCCCATCTTCTGGGATGATATGCTTTTTAAGCTGGCGGGTGTTTACGAAACTACGTATGATGAAAAAATCCCTGCCGAAAAAGTAGATTCTATCTGGAGAAAAAATGAGCAGCAACTGAACGAAAAGATTGACCTGTTTCCCAAGAACTGTGTATACATGCGCTGGAATTACTGGGACCCGACAATCCCCGGTAACAAGAAAGCAATTGACTGGTACAAATCACACGGCTTAAACGTAATGGCTGCCACTGCGGCACAAACCAACTGGCCCATGATGCCGCGGGAGAACTCGAACTTAAAATCCATGCAACAGTTTTGCCGTGTTGCCATTGAAAAGAATATGGACGGCATATTATGTACCGTTTGGGACGATGCTTCACCTCACCACGAAACCATCTGGCGTGGCCTTTACAATTTTGCTGCACTGAGCTGGAATGATGCAGCTCGTGCAGCAAATGAGGCCAACGCTGTTTTTCTTCACCGCTTTTATGGTTCGGCGCTAAACGATTCCACCTTTGAGTTCCAAAACAAATTAGAGAATGCCCTCTTTTTCTGGGAGGCTGCTCTGCTGGAAAAAGGACACCGTTACAACTATCCAGAAAACATTCAGCTCATCGATCTTCCGGATGCGGCAAAGCCCGGAAGCTGGAACCAGAAATACAGCAAAAAAATAGCAAAAGCAAAAGAAGAGCTGAAGCGGTACCAGGAAATCAGGCAAACCATCGGAAAAGCGCAACAGGTGGCCACACGAAACCAGTATTCCCTGTCACTGATGAATGCTATCAATGAACTGCAGATCTATCCTGCGCAAATCCTGCTGCAGTTATCTGCATATGATGAAGCCACTTCAGCCCAGGCAAAAAAAGAAAAGAAGACCCAGGTGCTTCAATTGGTAAGCCGTTTCGTGGAAAGAAGAAAGCAATACGAAGATGTGTTTTCTGCTACACGGTTTTTGTCCAATCCTCCCGATTATGTCATGGACCAGAATGGCCACCACCATTTGGCCAATGGTACCCTCAACAGCGATTGGATGTATGTATACGAACTGGCAATGAACAAAAAGATTTCGGAGTGGGAGTCCGGCAAAAGTTTGTAATGAGAAATTTTGCAGTCATAGCGTTTGCTGTTTGTTGTTCTGTTTTTCTTTTCTGCAGGAATACGGAGCCGGACGTAACGTTTCCCATCGAAAAACAGGTCCGCCTGGATTCTACTGTGGTAGGTGTAAGCACGATTCTTTCCGGCCTTGATGTGCCCTGGGAAATAACCTGGGGGCCCGACAACCAGATATACATGACAGAGCAAGGTGGCACTGTCAGCAGAGTCGATCCAAAAACAGGCAAGAGAACAGTCCTGCTACATGTACCGGACGTTTATCGCAAACGTTCTATGGGATTGCTGGGTATGGCTGTTTCTCCCGACTTCAAAAAGCATCCTTATATTTTTTTGGATTACACCTACCTCAAAGGAGAAAAGGTCGTATCGCGATTGGTACGTTATACCATCACAGAGGATACCCTGACGGCACCACTTGTTCTCCTGGAAGATATTCCCGGTGCCAACGGCCACAATGGTTCACGCATAACAATAGGTGCAGATGGCAAATTGATACTGTCTACCGGTGACGCTACAGTGAGTGAAAATGCTCAAAATACGGCATCCGTAAATGGAAAGATTCTTCGCCTGAATATAGATGGAACAATCCCTGCTGATAACCCCATCCCGGGAAGCCCGGTCTGGTCATGGGGGCACCGGAATATCCAGGGGCTTGCCTTTGGCCGCAATGGCATCTTGTACAGTTCCGAGCATGGCGATGCGACAGATGATGAAGTAAACATTATTACAAAAGCAAAAAATTATGGCTGGCCACAGGTGCAGGGATATGCCGATCAACCCGAAGAAAAAGCCTTTCTACAGGACAGCGCCATTACTGAACCTTTAAAAGCATGGACACCAACCATAGCGCCTGCCGGCATTGATTATTACAGCGGTGCAGCCATTCCGGAGTGGAATCATTCGCTTTTACTGACCACACTGAAAGGCAGCAGTCTTTATGTGTTAAAGCTGGATAAAAAGGGAGCTGTGATCTCCTCTGAAAAGGTCTTCTTTAGCAATGAATTTGGCCGCATTCGTGATGTTTGTGTATCGCTTTCGGGAGAAATTTACCTCTCCACCAGCAACCGTGACTGGAATCCTGCAGCAGGCTTTCCCAAACCCAAAGATGACAGGATTATTCGCATAACGAAACTCAGAACAGAAAAAAGCATTGCAAAAACTAGCCCTGTTACAACAAATAAACCGGCAGAAGCAACAACCAGCGGAAAAGCAATTTATACCAGCTATTGTGAGTCTTGCCATAAGAAAGGGGGCGAAGGGATCAAAGGCACCTTTCCGCCGCTTCAGGCAAATGCCCTGGTAAAGGATAAAAAAGCACTGATAGCGGTTGTGCTGAACGGCAAAACAGGGCCATCAAAAGTTAACGGCGTATCGTACAATGGTGCCATGCCTGCATTTAAATTTTTAAGCGATAAAGACGTAGCCGCTGTGGTTACCCACATCCGGACAAGCTTTGGCAACAAAGCCGGTGCGGTAACAGCGGCTGAAGTAGCGGCTGTGCGAAATGCAAAAAAATAAACTTCAAAACCGGTGATAAGGAGAAGAAAATTTATCAAAAACATGGCTGTTTCAGGACTGGGCATCAGTTTGGCAAGTCCCTTCTCAAACCTGTATGCAACCGGTAGAGGAGTGCAAAAAAAACGTATTGGTATTATAGGTCTGGATACATCGCACAGTATAGAATTCACTAAGGTGCTGAACAATCCTGAGGCCAAGCCGGAACTGGCTGGCTATAAAGTAGTAGCAGCCTATCCGCAGGGAAGTACCACTATCGAATCAAGTGTAAAACGCATTGCCGGCTATACGGAAGAAATCAAAAAGTATGGTGTTACGATAGCTTCTTCAATTCACGAATTGCTATCTGAAGTAGATGTGGTATTGCTCGAAACCAATGATGGACATCCGCGCCTGGAACAGGCAATGCAGGTCATCAGAGCGGGTAAACCCTTGTTCATCGACAAACCGGTAGCTGCTTCCCTGGGCGATGTACTGGCCATCTATGCTGCGGCTGAAAAAGCGAAGGTGCCCATCTTTTCTTCTTCATCATTGCGCTATATAACCGGTGCCGGTGAAGCGGCACTGGGAAAAGTTGGCAAGGTTGCCGGCGCTGATGTTTTTGGTCCGGCCTACCTGGAGAAATCCCATCCTGATCTTTTCTGGTATGGCATTCACGGCGTGGAAATGCTGTTTACTGTTATGGGTAAAGATTGCCGGGAGGTGACCCGGGTTCATACAGAAACCACTGACCTTGTGACCGGTACCTGGAACGACAATCGCCTTGGTGTCTTTCGCGGAACGCGGCTGGGCAGCTATGATTTTGGTGGAAATGTTTTTGGTGAGAAAGGCACCCTGGCATTAGGGCCCTACACCGGCTATTATCCCTTGCTGGTACAGATCATTCAATTTTTCGAAACAGGTATAGCACCGGTAAGCCCGGAGGAAACGATTGCCATCTATGCGTTCATGGAGGCCGCTGATGAAAGCAAACGTCGCAGCGGTGCTACGGTACAATTGCAGGAAGTGATTCGTAAAGCAAAAAAAGGAGGAAAGGCGTAAAATGGAAAATACAAAAACAGTCGTTGAGCAGCCATTGAATGTCAGCCGTTCTTCCGGTAGCTTGTCACGAGGATTGAAACGGTGGCTGGTGTCTCTGGGCCCGGGAATCATCACAGCCGCTGTGGTGTTTGGTCCCAGTAAGATTACCATTACATCGAAGATGGGAGCGGCTTACGGATACCAGTTGCTTTGGGTAGTGCCTGTTGCCATTTTCTTCCTGATCGTTTTTACATCAATGTCCGAACGCATTGCCCGGTCCATCAATCAATCGCTGTTGACAACCATCCGGGAAAAGTGGGGGAGGCCCGTAGCGCTTTTTATCGGGCTGGGAATCTTCCTGGTGACCGCATCTTTTCAGGCAGGTAATTCTATTGGTGTAGGCATATCTGTTGCCGAATGGAACCACAGTTCCCCGGTACCTTGGGTGGCTGTTTTTACATTAGCCGGAATCAGTCTGCTCTTCTTCAGAACATTTTACAAAGTGCTGGAAAAGGTGATGATCTTCCTGGTGGTGCTGATGTTGTTTTCATTTGTCTCTACGTTGTTCCTGGCAAAACCACCTGCGGCAGAAGTGGCGTCAGGCTTTGTTCCCACGGTGCCGGATGGTTCACTGGGATTGCTGATAGCATTCATGGCTTCTGCTTTTTCCATTGTTGCTGCTTTTTACCAGTGTTACCTTGTGCAGGAGAGGAAACGTGTCAATAACGAGACACAGGTAAATGCCAGCAGCAGTGTCATTGGTATCCTGATCCTTGGCTTTATGAGCGCTGCCGTTTTGATCTGTGCAGCTGCTGTATTGAAAGCAAAAGGTATCAATGTAAACAGCGCCACCGACATTGCCAAGGCGTTAGAACCGGTTTATGGGCGGTATGCAACTTCTTTATTTCTGGTAGGATTGTTTGGTGCTTCTTTTTCCTCGCTCATTGGTAATGCCGCTATTGGCGGTACACTGTTGGGTGATGCCCTGGGTTACGGCAGCCAATTGAACGCAAAACCAGTGCGCCTGCTGATTGCGCTGGTGATGGTGATTGGTGCCACCGTTGCCATTGTCTTTGGAAAACTGCCGTTGCAGTTGATTGTGCTGGCACAAAGTGTGACCATCTTTGTTGTTCCCTTTATCGGCATTGCCATGTATGCCATTGCCAATGATCAGCGCATCATGGGCAAACGCAGAAATTCAGTTTCCACACGTATAGCCGGTGCGGCCGGATTGCTGGTGATTATCGCACTGGCGATCATGAACATTAAAACACTTTTTTTCAATACCTAATTCCCGAAAACATGAATGACATTCAGGAACTGTATCAGCAGTTGTTAGAGCCCTCTGAAGCCCTTATTTCTGATATGGCCCAGCTGCAGGGAGACATTATCATCCTTGGCGTAGGCGGCAAAATGGGGCCTGCCCTTGCCAGGCTGGCCAGGCAGGCCGTTGACCGTGCCGGTGTAGACAAACGTATCATTGGTGTGTCCCGCTTTTCGGAAGAAGGCTTGCAGGAAGAACTCAATGCTCTTGGCATTGAAACCATCGCTGCCGACCTGTTGCAAGATGAGCAACTGGAGGCGCTGCCGGATGCGGAGAACGTGTTGTACCTCGCCGGAACAAAATTTGGCACAACGGGCAAAGAATCGTTTACATGGGCTATGAACGCCTACTTGCCGGGCCGGGTGGCACAACGCTATAAAAACTCACGCATTGTTGTTTTCTCTACCGGCAATGTATACCCGCTTACGCCGGTTTTGATGGGAGGAGCCGATGAACAGGTGACGCCTAACCCGGTGGGTGAATATGCACAATCCTGTCTTGGCAGGGAGCGACTTTTTCAATACTATTCATCCAGATACAATACGCCTACTCTTATCTACCGGCTCAATTATGCCAACGATGTTACGTATGGCGTGTTGCTGGAGATTGCTAAATCGGTGAAAGAAGGCAGGCCAATCGATATCAGCATGGGCCATGTCAATGTTATCTGGCAGGGTGATGCCAATGAGATTGCCTTACGGGCCTTGCATCACTGTTCGGTACCCTCAAAAATTTTAAACGTTACCGGGCCCGAAATTGTGTCTGTACGCTGGTTGGCAAAAGAGTTTGGGAAGCACTTCGGCCAAACACTTGAATTTATCAATGCAGAACAGGATACCGCTTTGTTAAGCAATGCCGCCGAATGCTCCCGCCTGTTTGGTTATCCAGGTGTATCACTCAAACAAATGATTGAAGTGACAGCAGCCTGGCTGAAAGAGGGCGGCAAAACCATCAACAAACCCACTCATTTCCAGGAAAGAACTGGTCAATTTTAAGCATATGCATATTCAATCAACTATCAAAGAATTCCTGCACAAAGGCACGGTGATTCCAGCCCACCCGTTAGCGCTGAATGCTTCCCGTCAACTGGACGAAGAAAGACAGCGCAGGCTTACCCGCTATTACATGGAAGCTGGTGCTGGTGGTGTGGCAGTTGGTGTGCACACCACGCAATTTGAAATCAGGAAACCAGAAGTGAACCTGCTCGAAACTGTGCTCAGATTGGCTGCAGAGGAAATAGACAGGGCGCAGTTAAGCAGGCCTTTTATCAAAGTTGCAGGCATAGTAGGCCCCACCCCCCAGGCTGTAAAAGAAGCCAAGCTGGCTGTGAAATATGGCTATCATATTGGCCTTGTCAGTCTCGGCGGCTTAAAAGAATTTTCTGAAGCCGAATTGATTCAGCATGTTCGTGAAGTGGCTGAAGTTATTCCTGTATTTGGCTTTTACCTGCAGCCTGCTGTAGGCGGAAGAATCTTAAGCTACAACTTCTGGAAAGAATTTGCCGAAATACCCAATGTACATGCTATCAAGATTGCAGCGTTCAACCGCTATCAAACCCTGGATGTCGTTCGTGCCGTATGCGGTTCTTCACGGAGGGAGGAGATTGCCCTCTACACCGGTAATGATGATAATATTGTTGCTGATTTGCTTACACCGTATCGCTTTACCATCAACGGAACACAGGTTGAAAAAAGATTTGTTGGTGGGCTGCTCGGTCATTGGGCAGTATGGACAAACAGAGCCGTAAAGCTCCTGCAGGAAATCAAAAAATGTGTTGCTGAAGGCTCTGAATCTTTTGAGTCCCTCCTTAGCAAAGGCATTGAGGTCACTGATATGAACGAGGTGATTTTTGATGCACGGAATTCGTTTCATGGCTGCATTCCGGGGATACATGAAGTGTTGAGGAGACAGGGATTGCTGGAGGGCCGGTGGTGCCTTGATCCGCATGAGGAATTATCACCGGGACAAATGGAAGAAATCAACCGCATCTACGAGATGTATCCGCATCACACAGACGATGCCTTTGTAAAAGCTTTCCTGGAAGGCGAAAAAAAGAAGGCCGGTGCAACCGTAGTTGTATAACGTTTCTGACAGAAAAAATTATTAAAAAAGCAGCAGGCATGCTCAAAGAAGCAATCAGGCAGGAGGTAGACCGAATTGAAAAGACAGTAATCAGTTGGCGCAGGCATATCCACGAAAACCCTGAATTGTCGTTTAGGGAATTCGAGACCAGTGCTTTCATCAAAGCACGTTTAGATGAATTAGGCGTTGCATGGCAGCCGATGGCGGAAACCGGAGTAGTGGCCCTCATCAAAGGTGAACGTCCATGCGACAGCGTGATTGCCCTGCGTGCCGATATGGATGCATTGCCCATCACGGAAGCCAATGATGTTCCTTATGCATCAAAGAACAGCGGTGTGATGCATGCCTGCGGGCATGATTTCCATACATCATCGCTGCTTGGCGTTGCCAGCATACTGCAGTCTGTCAAGTCCCAGTTTGGTGGAACGGTAAAGCTGATTTTTCAACCGGCAGAGGAGATCCTTCCAGGCGGCGCAGGCATGATGATCAGCGAAGGTGTCCTTCAGAATCCTTCACCCACTGCTGTTATTGGGCAACATGTTTCGCCTTTTATCGAAAGGGGCAAGATTGGCATCCGCAAGGGAAAGTTTATGGCATCCATGGATGAGCTGTTCGTCACCATTAAGGGAAGGGGCGGGCATGGCGCACAACCTCACCGCAACATTGATCCTGTGATGATTGCTGCACAGGTGCTGGTGAGTTTGCAACAAGTGGTTAGCCGTATGGCAGATCCAACCCTGCCTACAGTGTTATCCTTTGGTAAAGTGGTTGCTGATGGCGCCATCAATATCATCCCAAACGAAGTGTATATGGAAGGTACGTTCCGGACATTGGACGAAGGCTGGCGGGCAGAGGCACATGAACGTATGAAGAAAATGGCAGTTAGTATTGCTGAGAGCATGGGCGGCAGCTGTGATTTCGTTATCAGTAAAGGGTATCCCTACCTTGTCAACGAGGAGAAACTGACCAGCAGGGTGTCCGCATTTGCCGGAGAATACTTGGGGAAAGAGAACGTGGAGGACCTTGATATATGGATGGCGGCTGAAGACTTTGCCAGGTATTCGCAGTTGGCTGATTCCTGCTTTTATCTGCTGGGGACCGGGAACAAGCTGCAAGGCATTGACTCCTCCCTTCATACACCAACATTTAGTATAGATGAAGATGCACTTTCAATAAGTACTGGTTTGATGGCGTATATCGCAGTCAGACAACTGGGTAATTAAAACGTTTCAGGTAAGATCTGAGACATAAAAAAATAATCAACAATTCAATTTTTTCCCACTGGAATAAACATAGCTTAGTATGAAAAGTTTAGAAGCTACCTATCCAAAAACACAACCTATTGAAGAAATGCATTGGGGTGAAGTAGAGGGACGAGCCATCTCTTTATACAAGCTTGCCAACAGCAATGGATCGAAATTGTTTGTAACAAATTACGGTGCAACGATACAATCGCTATACGTAAGAGATAAGTCCGGCAAGTTGGAAGATGTTGTGCTGGGATACGATACACTGGAGGAGTATGTAAACGACTCATATTATTTCGGCTGTGTGGTTGGGAGATACGCCAACCGTATCGCTGGCGGAACGGTTAAATTGTATGACAAAGAATATAAGCTACACACCCGGGAAGGTGGGTATCATTTACACGGAGGAAGCGTTGGCTTCAATAAAAAGGTGTGGTCTGCAGAAACAGTTGAGAGAGAAACAGCCTGTGGCATTCGGCTGTCCTACCTGAGCATTGACGGCGAAGAGGGTTTTCCAGGTAATGTAAGGACCACGGTCACCTATTGGCTTACTGAGTTAAACCAGGTGATGGTTGAATATACTGCTACAACAGATCAGACAACGCTGATCAACCTTACACAGCACAGCTATTTCAATCTGGCTGGCCATTATGCGGGGACAATCTTGGATCACAAGCTTCAGATTCATTCGCCATGGTACTTGCCTGTTAATAGTATGCAGGTACCAAAGGGTGAAATAGCTGATGTTGCAGGCACGCCATTCGATTTCCAGAAACCAAAAAATATTGGTGTTGATATTGAACAGACCAACCCACAACTATATCTGAGCGGCGGCTACGATCATAGTTGGGTACTCGAACAACAACACACACCAATTGCTAAACATGCGGCAACAGTGACAGATGCCGTCAGTGGTCGTGTACTTGATGTATACACCACCGAGCCGGCGGTACATTTTTATAGCGCCAACTTTATCGAAGAGGGAACAAAGGGGAAGAAGGGAGCGGTTTACAACAGGCGAACATCTTTTTGCCTTGAGACGCAGCATTTTCCCGATGCGCCTAATCACTCCCATTTCCCCAGTACAGTATTGGAAGCTGGTGAAGAGTTTTATAGCAAAACTGTTTTTGAATTCTCCGTGGTGCTTTAGGCAAAATGTAAATGAATGTTATCTGCCCTAATATAAGTTGGGTGGCTTCTTCCTGCTAGGCTCAAAAAATTTGGCAGTCTTGTGTAGTTGTTGGTAAAATGATCTTTATTCAAAACAAGAGAAAACAAAAAAGCCTGTAAATTTTATAGGTTACAGGCTTTTAAGCTACACTATGTGTTTGTTTGCGGACCGGACGGGACTCGAACCCGTCCTCCGCCGTGTTTTAGGCGGCACTGTAAATCAACTGATTATATTGATCCTTATTTCACGGGGTGGGCTAAAAAGGGGCATTTCAAGGTGACCTATAAGGTGACCTCGAATGTTAAATAAAAACAGGTCACCTCGTATCTTTTATTCTTACCAATGATTAGGTTCTCTAATTTGGTTGAAATCCTAAACCAATGTATCACATATTATTCTTTATTAAAAGAAATAAAAAGCGCAATGGGAAGTTTCCTGTGTACTGCCGCATCACTATTCAACAGCTGCGATCCGAATTTTCCATAAATACCTGGGTAACAGAAACTCAATGGAACCTAAGTGAAAAAAAATTCCCTGCCATTGATATGCGATTAAAGGTTCTTTATGAAAGCTTGATCACTAAAAGCGATGTAACAGCTCAAATGCTGCGGGACGCCTACAAAGGTCAGAAAACACGTTATCTGTTGAAATTATACAAAGCTCACCTGAAAGAAATAAAGCTGCTCAAATCGGATTACACCACCAGCACATATAATTGTTACAAACGAGCTTTAGAACTGTTACAACAGTTTGTCAAAACAAAGTACCGATCTGAGGACATACCTATGAATAAGGTAGATTTCGATTTTGTGAAATCGTTTGACTTCTTCCTTAAGGCGACGTTACAACTTGCAAAAAATACGGTAGTAAAATACATGGCACGTTTGAAGAAAGTAGTCCGCATTGCTCTTGCGCACCACTGGATAGAAAATGATCCTTTCTCCAAGTACAAAATGCGTTTTGAATTGGGAGAAAAAGAATGGTTAGATGGCACTGAACTTAAGCGTCTCACCAAACGAAAATTTAGTATAGAGCGGTTGGATCGAATCAAAAACGTTTTTCTGTTTTGTTGCTATACGGGTCTTTCATACTCGGATGTTGCAAAGCTCACAAAAGATCATCTGCGGATTATTGGCAATGAAAAGTGGATCATTGTGAATCGGACTAAAACAGATATAACCAGTCGCATTCCCTTACTGTCCTATGCTGAAAAAATTTTGAATAAATATGCAAACAACGGTGATAAACTTTTGCCTGTTCCCTCCAATCAGAAAATGAATGCATACCTAAAAGAAATTGCTGATCTGTGTGGATTAAAAAAAACATTAACTGTGCACGTAGCCCGCCACACATTTGCCACAACAGTAACCCTGACGAACGGTGTTTCAATCGAATCAGTTAGCAAAATGTTGGGGCATTCATCGGTTAAAATGACCGCACATTATTCGCGTGTCGTGGATGAAAAATTATCCAATGAAATGAATGAACTAAGGAAAAAGCTGCATACGAAATAAAAAGGTTTATATTATGTTGATCTCTCCACCAACAAGAATTACGTCCGAGATCGTATGTATGGGTTTTTTATCAATAAGGAACCCTGATGAAGGCTTGATTATTTGTCATTTTTTGCTTTGCTTTGGCGCACCAAAACAACCCAATAAACTGCTTATATGAGGCGATCTCTTTACCTGTTTGTACTTACGCTGCTGGCATTCTCATGCAGTAAATCAAACGACAACCCAGACAATACAACGCAGCCTGTCCCTGAGATCACTGTGGATAATACCTGGCGCTGCGAAATCGGGGGAAAACTTTACCAGGGCAGTATCGATACCAGCTTTATTACCTTACAAGGTGAGCCAGGACGCACTGATACTATCGTCACCCTTTCGGGAAGCACAGCGGATGGCAGCGCCAACATTGCCTTAAAAATGATGATCAACCGATTTGCCAGAAGGTCTGACACAGCCTATTTAGGTATAAGTGGCAACTACCTCACCTTTGATACGGCATCTACCAGTTACCTCAAAACCAGTGAAGGCACCGTTTGGGTACCCTTCAAGATTGAAGCATTCAGGAACAATAAATTAAAAGGTTCCTTTTCAGGAAATTTGGCATCAGTAAGTGGCCCTACCCAGAGTATCACCAATGGGGCAATCAGTGTGGAGTTGGGGAAAGGTAACGGTGCGCCTAAGATGTTGCGTGTCAACACAGACGGCCAAATAACTACAGGTCCCATCCGTTCGGCTGTTCTTCAGTCGAATGCCCTGATCATTGATGGCTTTGCCTTTGATGGGGTTGCTGTATACCAGTTGCAGGTACGTACAGGAGCTACCATCAAGCCTGGTACGTATAAAAGCACCAATGGTGACGTAGGGTTTTATATCTGGCGCCCCAGCATCATCACGCACAACGTTTCTGATGTACAAGGTGATCTTTCTGTAACGATCCAGTCTGTTGAAGGTGGCATTGTAACAGGAACCTTTAGCGGCCAATCACTATCGGTAGGTACAGGTATAACGGCAGTCAACACAACAGGTCAGTTTAAATGCCGAGTCAAAGACTATGTTGCAGGTATGGATGCTAAAGACCAATGGCAATTTAACATAGATGGCCCCTTCATGACCGCAGGTGGCGACATCACCAATGCTACCATCAATCAAATCAATGGACGATACGTTCTGTCACTCAACGGTACCTCCGATAAGGGAAATTCCACTTTTCGTCTGCGGATGGCTTCCTTTCAACCGTTTGCACCAGGTACGTACGAACTTTCATCCTGGACCGACAGTTGTTATTTCAGCACCCCTTCTGTGAAGTATTTCAACGCCAATGACAAGGCTTATGTTCGAATCGATAGCTTGAGTACCACACGAATCGTTGGCAGGTTTTATGGTGATTTTGCAAAGTCAGGGCTTCTTTATGGCGGAGGTTTGATAGTCCCTCTTCGGAAGGGATCATTCCGTACAGATGGCCAGTTTTAGGAGCGCTTTGAACATTTTTTATTCATATAGTGTTGAAGCAATATTACCATTGATGGTATCTGAAGTCTCTATCATAGATAGAGCCGAATCCTGGATTGTATGTCGTGCTGGCGCTTTTTTGTGCCTGATCATTTATTTTCCACCTTCAAGTCATCATCGTAATTCAGGAATGGCGTTCATGTATACATTCCGCCACTGTTTGGTTCTCAGATTGATCTTATCAACGTATTCCTGCATCGTGATCTTGGTTTGGGCTGGGTGGTGTGTGTTCAGAAAAAGGATGCTATCCTTCTGAAAATGACCATTGGAAAGTTCGTGCTCTTTTTGAATGACAAGATCATTTTTCAAAAGGTGCAGCGTTTTCCCACCGATCACAATATGTGGCCTGTAGGTAAAAATCTGTCGAACCACCAGCTGGCGCTCTTCTTCTGTGACCTGTTTACGTAATTCTGTCTCATTGGTTCTGGGTTTGGCAGGAAGCTTCTGGTAGTTGATAAAAGCCATTTTTCTGAGTGAAAGCCACACCGCAGGATCAGTGTTTATATTAGGCATATTTGCGAAGGGCATAAACCCATTCAGTAACCCATAGGTGGCATAGGTGATTGGATACCAGGTTTGGTGCGATACATGATTCAGTCCAAGCGCTCTTTTGGTGTTTAGATCATCAGTCATGTTCCAGCCACCGCCAGTGCCATCTTTTTTGCAGTAGGGTTCTTTGAGCACCCAGAGCACCCGCACGGGTGCATGGTAATACTCTTCGAGGTTAATGATCCCATCTTCGATGAGTCGGCGGTTTGATGTTTCTCGTTTGCTTAGCACAGCTTTGATTTCCTGTTGGAGTAACGAAACTTCTGATCGGAAGAGGTCAAATGGTATGTTCATGAGGTGCGGTTTTACTGCTGTAAAATAGCAATAAGCTGTTGGAAGTCAAATCCAGGTATTTTAATTGTCGTACCAGCCATACGAGATTTCCTTTATTATGAGTAGTTAAAGTCATTTATTGTAACTCAGCCATTTCCATTAATTGTGCAATCACCAGTTGCACAAATTCGCTCCTTTATTTATTTGCGGAATGGATAGAATTGCTACACAGCGTGTAACAATTTATTCACAAAGGAGAATTTGCTCTTGTATAGAAGCTAATGCGGCGGTATCTTTTATATGCTGTAAACCACAGCGGGGTCTATCCGCATAGCAGTAGAATTATAATCTAAAGTAGTCTGATGGGCTAAGTGTATTTGTAGTCCTGCCAGGCGGCCCAATCAGGTTGACTTAACTGTGGGAAGAGGTAAGACTTATGAAACTTTCTAAGGCTGACTGGTCACCGCATAGGATAGGCCCCTTTTGTTCTTTGTATGGAATACAAGCATTATATCGGTGTGGATGTATCAAAACACACCTTAGATTTTACCTTGTTAAATGGAGGTGATTTCCTTCTGCATGAAAGAATCAAAAACAGCAAAGCTGACATCCGTCTGTTGTTGAAAAAAATGATGACAACCTATAGGGCAGGTGGAAAAAGGACCCTTTTCTGTGTAGAATGTACGGGTACCTACGCAACGGTGTTGATCGATGAACTGGTGCGAAGAAAAGTGCCACTATGGCTTGAGTCTCCCTTACAGATTAGACTATCTTTAGGGCTTCAACGTGGCAAAAGCGATAAGCTGGATTCGCTACGCATTGCGCAATATGCCTACACCTATCGAAATAATAGAAAATTGTGGAATCAACCCAGACTGATCATAGAACACCTGAAGCAATTACGATCCTTGCGGGAGAGATTGTTAGTTACATATTACCAGCTGCGATCAGAGACCAAGGAGACTAAAGGGTATATCCACCAAGCCATTACTTCAAGCGTCTTACAACACTGTCAGGCCAGTTTGGATGCCATAACCAGTGATCTCGCAAATGTGAACAAAACTGTCCTGGGAGTGATCACAGCTGATGAACGACTGAATCAACTGTACCAGTGGATCACCTCCGTCGGCGGGGTGGGTAACGTGCTGGCAACGGAACTGTTGATTACCACAAACGAGTTCAAAAATTTTACTTCTCCAAAAAAGTTCGCTTGCCACTGCGGTATTGCTCCCTTTCGATATACATCAGGCACCAGCACACAGAGCAAAGCGCGGGTTTCCAAACGAGCCAATAAGCGTATGAAATATCTGCTGCATATGGCCGCTATGGCTGCCATCCGTTACGAGGGTGATTACAAACGATACTATGAACGGCGTACAAAGCAGGGCCTCAATCGGATGAGTGTACTTAATGCAGTGCGTAATAAAATCGTTCGAAGGGTGTTCGCCTGTGTGCGGGAACAGCGTTTCTATATTAAGTAGCAATGCAGTACTGTAGTTATCAATTTAGCCTGTAGGTATTATTATACGGTAAACGATTTCTAAACTAATGTAATTATAGAGTTTAATTGTTATTGGTATTTCATGCTAATTAAATAACACCATAATACCGCAATATTCAAGTTGTTTCTTTTGCTATTTATTACCACAGACAAAGGCACATACCCTCCTATTTCAAATGTCATATTAGATTTATTTTAATTAATATGTTAAGATTTTTGTACGCTAAAAACCGCTACAGAAGCGAGTTCATTAATTATCAGACATGCGTAGGTTAACGACGTATCAAATATTTTATTAATTCAATTTCTACAACTGTAATACTTTTACTACCTCAAGACAGAGCATGATAGAATTGAAACATACGGTGATCACGTAATTGAAACAAAATTTTAAAAATTGAGAAGGAAGAATATGAGTCGTTTGGTTAGAATATTCAAATTGATGATGTACCAATTGAACTTACATTAAACCAGTAGTAACAAAACCAACTTCTCATTAGCTGTTCAATTTTCAAAAAACGTGAAGCTTTTTCACTAAAGTAAGTACACTCAAAACAAAGTCAAAATGACGATCCGCATCAAGCGAAAAGGATCGAACAGGATTCGTGCGCCTGTGACGGTCTGTGGCTCATAAACCTAAAAAAGTAAACTGTTATTTAATAACGCTATGATGGCAAAACAATTTCTAAAATCTATACTATGAAAAAGCAAGTAGAATACACAGTAACAGCTGCGGTTATACGCCAACCGCAAACGGAATATAAAAATAAACACGGCTTGTTGCTACGTGAAAAGCGACAAGTATGCCATTGCTGCGGCGATGTTACCGTGTCATGGTCCATCAAGGACCCAAATTCTGACCTTTCAGTTAAACTCAGCGAGAGCGAGTTTCGGCACCTGGAAGCAGGAGATTTCGAACATTGGGATTTAGATTTCATGTATTTCAGGTGGGAGCAAGGTGCAAATTCATTTCGTCGTAGTGATCTGCGTTTCTGGACAGAGGAGTTAGACACAGAAGATGATTATGAAAAGGTAGCTTTCGTAACCTATGTAGGAAATGAAGTTATTATCGATCTCTATATGGATGTAGATCGCTTTCTAAGTATTCAGGACATTTTGAACTACTCCATATATGATTTTCACAAAGACTTTTCGTCTGGAGAATATCAGTATGATATAATTTCTAAAAAATCTCGAAACGACGTTTGATAGTTGCTGAATTGTAGCTGGTAATCTACTGAGTTATCAGCTACAATTCTAATCAAACACGTTGCTTAAGAATCCTTAATTGCATAGTGTATCGCAACAAGCTTTTTATCACATTGACTTACTGCTAAGATAATTGGTGTTGCAAACATTGCAATGTTTGCAAGGGCAACTTTTTGTCAAGAGAGAGCATGTGATTCAACTCAAAAAAAATACAACTATCACTTTAAAAAAAATCAATGAAACGATTTAGCGTTTTCAAGGACTTCACCAAACCACTGGGTGATGTAACATTAGAAGAAATAGCTCAATTCACCAGCGATGGTTCTTACAAAGAGCATGTAAATAAGATAAGGGAACTTGTCGCTGCAGGTGAATTAGAAGATGCTGGTGAACTTAAGATTAAATTATTAGGCTTCACATCCGCTGGTCTATTCGACAGCCGAAACAAAGATGGCATTACAGATTACAGCCAAGTCATTGTTTTGGACAAAGACGATGTAGCTGATTACGATAGTGCCTTTAAAGCAATAACACAAATCAGTTATACACTTTGTGCATTTCGCAGTCCATCTGGAAATGGTATAAAAGTCTTGGTCCAAACGAATGGCAATGTTGAGGATCACGTAGCAACTTTCAACGCTGTTGCCAAATACTATGAAGAAGCTATTGGGTTGAGAGTAGACCCATCAGGCAAAGATTTGGCCAGGCTATGCTTCTTTTCCTATGACCCGTCGATTTACTACAATCCAGAGGCGCAGGTTTTCGAAGTGGAGAAATCATCTGTTCCATCACAAGAAACTCAACAAAAGCCAGATGTAAATCCGTTTCAACAACTTATAGATGCGTGTATCTCATATTCAAACCAAAGAGATACTTATGTGCAAGGTAATAGGAACAACTACATCTTCAAACTTGCTTGCCGCTGTAATAAGTTTGGTATACCTCAAGAAACATTGGAAGCTGCTCTGGTAGAACAATTTGATCTTGATGAAGATGAAATGATTACTACGATCAGAAGTGCCTACAACAAAAATGAGGAGCATGGAACTATGCCGTACTTTTTCAGGCACAATTTGCTGAACCAGCGGAACAATTTAGGGGATACCCCATACTTGCCGCAGGAAATCTTCACTGATCTTCCACAGATATTAAAAAGAGCCACTGAAGTGATTCCCAATCCCAGAGAAAGAGACATGTTATTTTTGGGTATCCTGGGAGTGTTTAGCGGAAGTCTCAATAATTTCAAGGGTGTGTACGATGGAAGGTCGGTTTACCCAAACCTTTATATTTTTAATATAGCTCCACCAGCGAGTGGGAAGGGAATATTGGTGCAAGCGAAAGCTCTCGGTCAGGCTTATCACAACCAGATTGTTGAAGCGAGTAAAAACGCACGAGCTGAATATGAGAGACAATTGCTTGAATTTAAAAGCAATGGCCCTTTAGAAGGCAACGCAGAAGCAGAACTGCCAATAGAACCATTCGACAAGGTTTTTTACATCCCTGGCAATTCTTCGGCTGCAGCCTTCATCGAGCGTATGGTAAACTCTGATCAAAAGGTCATGCTCTTCGAAACTGAAGCAGATACCATTTCCACTTCCCTTAAACAGGATTGGGGTTCCTACTCTGAAATTTTGCGTGGAGGATTCCACCATGAGTGGGTTGGAATAAACAGAAAAGGCAGAGGTGGTCTTTTTGAAATGGATTCTCCCCGTTTAGCCATCGTTATCTCAGGGACCCCCTCTCAACTGCCAGTATTAGTTAAATCTATCGAAGATGGCCTGTTTAGCAGATTTATGTACTACATCTTTGAAGAAGCCATCAACTGGAGGGACGTTTCACCAAGTAAACAAGTGGGTAATCGTGATGAATACTTTGCCAACTTAGGTCGCAAAGCGCTTGAGATCATTAAGTTCCACGATGAAAACAAGACCGACTTTCACTTTACTCAAAATCAATGGCAACAACACAATGATTATTTCAGCATGGTGACGGAGTTTTACGGCCATATTTACGGTAATGATGCATACAGTCAGAGTATCATCAATAGAATGGGGTTGATCCGCTACCGTATTGCAATGATACTTTCAGCCTTGCGCCAGTTTGATTCAGAGTCGCATGAGGCAAATTACATCTGTACTGACCTTGATTTCAACATCTCAAAGAAGATCGTAGAAGTGATGTTGTATCACTCCTTTGTAGTTATGAGTCGACTCCCAAAGAAGTCGAACAACGATGCTAACCCGATGCTAACGAAGTTCCTAAGTGTCTTACCGAGCGAATTCACCAGGGCTGAGGCAGTCAAAGCTGGAGAATCAATCAAAGTAAAACCAAGAACGGTGGATTTGCACCTAAAAACATTGGTGGAAACGGGCAAGCTCAGTAAGGAGGGAAGTGGCATGTACAAGAAAAAGTAAACTGCTAAAATCTATCACGTTACAAGGTCCTTAGGTGGACCTTTTTTATGCCGTTGCAAAGTTTGCAAGTTTTGCAAAGTGGTTAAAATAAAGGAGTATAAGCAAAAGCAATCTCAGCCGTTTTTATTCTCTTGAAAACAGGCTTTTGAAGAGGAAATTAGACGAAAAACAGTCCTTCTTATTAACCGTTTTACCGAGGTGTAGAAAAATGATAAACTGCTCAAACGCAGATTGGGAGGAGCTTTAGCGCGAAGGCAATCATTAAAAATCTGACCAATCAGTGAATTTCTCGGTTTTTCTTGTGAATCTTTTGAACATCCCCTTAATTGCTAATTTGAGTAGCTTGTGATTTACGGATTATTGAGTAGAGAGTTGGCTTGGATACCCCGACCATTTCACAAATTTTATCAACTGTGTGTTTTTTCTCGTTGTAAAGGTCAACTGCTAACTGACGCTTATCTTTATTTAGTGATTTTGGCCTTCCACCAAGACGTCCACGTGCTCTGGCAGCAGCCAGACCTGCTTTCGTCCTCTCTTGGATCAGGTTACGCTCAAATTCTGCCAGTGCGCCAAAAATGTGGAACACTAATTTACCAGTTGATGTAGATGTATCAATGGCTTCATGTATACTTTTTAGTGCAACGCCCTTTGCATCCAGGTAGCTCACCCAATCAATCAGATCACGTAATGATCTGGCCAGTCTATCCAGACGCCAGACAACCAACGTATCACCCTTGCGAAGATGTTCTTTCAATTTGGTTAGTCCTGGACGCTCGGTAACAGTGCCACTTACCTTATCAGTGAATATCTTTTCACACCCTGCGGCTTTAAGCGCATCTTGCTGGAGCGAATCTACCTGGAGTTGAGTGGACACACGGGCGTAGCCAATTAACATAGTAAAGTGGTTTTGGTAAATAAACTCATAATAAATCATCAAATGTTTACTTTGATTTCTTTACTGAGTTTATTGACTAAATTAAGCCAGTAAATTCATGTGGCCAAATCAATGTTGATCCTTTTGAACTAACCAACGTTTTCTTTACCACTATTCATCCACCATCAATCGTTCTTTCAGGAACAAAAACTACAGCTTTCAGCATCTTCTTTGTTTGCTCGGAAATTGGCTTTTGAAATTTATTTCTTGTTTTTTGCCGTTTGTAGCTTGGTACAGCAAGGTCCTGCAAACCTGCTGGCCTGTAATCCCATGAACCGAGATAGACTGGTGGAATTTCTTTGGGTACCGATATTGTTATCCTGACTACATTGTCATTGATCTTCAAAACTTTTTTGACTGCCATATTCTTTTATTCCAATAATAAGAGCAAAAGGAACATTGTCAAGTTTAATTTCAACTTTATCAGAGATAATTTCGATTTCACTTAAAATAAAGTTCTTAAGCAAGTTTATTCATTTCCGATTGCGGTGATTTGATTGAATGAATGAGAAGGGATAGTTTTTTAATATTGAAATAACTAATTATTCAATATGCTGGCTGTGCGCATGAGCTGCAATTGGTGATTCAATAAAGAAAGAGAATGCACAGAACTATTTAAGGAGAAACCGACCTAAGTATCCCCCCTCCGCCCCATGGGGCCTATTTTCAAAGAGGAGGCTCAAATGTCAAATTGCAAGCTTGACCTCAAAAATTTTTTTGGAATTTTTTAATAGAAAGATTTCGGACGTGTTACTGCAAGAGGAAGTTACATGTATGAAATTGTAATGTCTGTTTCAACTTCTGCTTTGGATTTGGACATTTTTCCAAAACTGTTTTGTATTTTGCTGGCCAACCAGCCACCATTTATCAATGCCACGAACTAACGTCTCACTGGAGAAAATAAACTTCTTAAAAGAAGTTCTTGACCAGAAAGGAATTAAACAGAACTGGCTTGCTCAGCAGTTAAATGTTTCAGGCAACACCGTAAACAACTGGTGCAATAACAAAGCCCAGCCTTCCCTTTTTGTATTAAAACAAATTGCTGGGTTATTATCGATTGAAATTACGGATCTACTAAAGCCTGTTCAAAAACGTTGATGTTACGTACAGAACCATACCGCCTATCCTTTACCGCAGCTTCTTCCATGCTGAAGACTTTTGTACGCCTGGCAGTGCTTCTTACCGAGAATAGCTACGACATTGACCAGCTGTCGAATTCACAGTTAGAGAAGGAGAAAGAAAGCACCAAGGTTCGTCAGTTTCGGGAGCTAAAGCACCGATTAAGAACGCTGACTCCGAAGGAGATTGATCTGTTAGCCCATGGCAGTCTGGAAGATAAAAAACACATGACTTTGTTAGCCATCTGCAAAACATATCGTTTTGTTTTTGACTTTGTCGTTGAAGTGATTCGCGACAAGGCCCTCCTTTTTGATCTTGAAATCAGAGATTCGGATTATAAGAGGTTTATTACCAATAAGGCCATTGGTCACCCTGAAGTGGAGGAGCTAACAGAATCTTCACAAACAAAAATTAAAACGGTGCTGTTTCGCACCTTGGCCGAGCTGGGACTGATCAGCGATGCGAAATCCAGGGTTATACAGCCCATGTTGATCTCCCAGGAGGTCCAAGCCGCAATACTGTCGGACAACCCTGAATACTTAAAAATATTTTTAAAGTCAGATAAAGAAATTGCCGAACTAACGCATGATAACTGAGAACCTGCACAATAAGTTTGACCATATCCATAAGGTTATTTCCACTGAAAAATTCCTCAAAATTGAGGCGTTAGGTGGCGAAATACCATTTTGGATCTCTACCTATCATCCCAAGCAAGAAGTAGAGATAAATCAGGAGATTACCCATATCCAGAAAAAATTGGAAACAGAAGGCAAGAATATCTTGTTGATCGATTTATTTGAGCTCTCCATGTCCATTGCCGATGAAGCAATGGGTCTGGAGGCACTTTTCCAAATCGAACAAAAAAAGACGAAAGAGCGGTTCAAGAAAGCCCTTCAGTCGACCATGAACATTCATGAAAGGCTTATACCCTCGATAAAGAAGCAGGTGAGTGAACAACGTCCCCAGGTACTCATGATAAAAGGCGTTGGAAGGGTATATCCGTTTATACGTTCCCATAACGTACTAAACAACCTGCAGAGTGCTGTAACAGTCATCCCAACCTTAATGTTCTTTCCTGGCCGCTACACAGGACAGTCTCTGGAACTTTTTGGGATGATGAAAGACGATAACTACTACCGTGCATTTAATATAGACAACCACAAAATATAACCATGCTAACGCAAACAAAAGAAACTTTACAATTGGGTTCCCTGTTCCAAAAAGACATCAGGCGTCCCATCGAGACCGTTATCAAAGCCGATGACCGAGACCATGTGCTGCAGGAGGTAGAAGAATATGTAATCACTAACGAGATTGCCAAAAAGCTCGGCGATTTTTTTGAGTCGTACAATACCTACGAAGGAATTAACGGGGTGTGGATTTCGGGCTTCTTTGGTTCGGGTAAATCGCACCTGCTAAAAATCCTGAGCTATGTGTTGGAAAACACCAGCCATCAGGGCAAGCACCTCGGAGAATTGTTTGCTGCCAAAGTGGTAGATGATCCAAAGTTAAAAGCTGACATCCAAGCAGGAACTCGCATCAACTCCGAAAGCATCTTATTCAATATTGACCAACAAGCGCAAATCACCTCGAAAGCTGACGCTAACGCAATTCTGGAGGTGTTTTACAAGGTTTTTTACGATCACCTGGGCTTTTATGGTTTTAGGCCGCATGTGGCCGAATTTGAGCATTGGCTTCAAAAAGAAGGCAAGTTCGAAGATTTTAAACGTGGTTTTGAAACTCAATTTGGCAAGCCCTGGACGCAAGCCCGTATTGATTATGTAAATCCATTGGTGACAGATACAATTTCAGAAGTCTGCGGTCAGCTATTTAGCACTGACTCTCAGAAGTTTGAAGACATCCTGGACAAGTACGATGATCGCCAAAAATTCTCCATTGAAAATTTTGCGGAGAAGGTGGCCGACTACATCCAAACGAAAGGAAAAGATTTTCGCCTCAACTTCTTTGTAGATGAAATAGGCCAGTACATCGCTGAAAACACAAAGCTGATGCTGAACCTGCAAACCATTGCAGAATCATTAGCGACAAAGTGCAAGGGTCGATCTTGGATCATTGTTACATCTCAGGAAGACTTGGAGCGAGTAATTGGTGATGAAGGCGCCACTCAAACCAACGACTTTTCTAAGATTATTGGTCGGTTCCGCATCCGCATTCCGCTTACCTCGGCCAATGTAGATGAGGTGATTGAAAAGCGCCTCCTGGAGAAAAAAGCCGAAGTGCAACCCCTGCTGCAAACTACTTGGAAGGCGGAAAAAGAAAACCTAACCACCATTCTTTCTTTTTCAGATGCGGGTATTCAATTCAAATTTTATAAAGGAGAAGAAGACTTTGTTTCCAAATACCCGTTTATTCCGTACCAGTTCGACTTGTTTCAACAGTGCATCAAAGCACTTTCCCGCCACAATGCTTTCCAAGGTAAACACGCCTCGGTAGGTGAGCGCAATATGTTGGGCACTTTTCAGGAAGTGCTGAAAGATGTGGCGATTGATTCCACCCGAAGCCTCATCTCTTTTGATAAATTGTTTGAAGGCATCCGCTCTACCATCAAAGGAGAAATTCAGAACGCAGTTACGTTGGCAGAAAGACAACTATCTAATGACCTGGCAGTGCGCATCCTGAAAGCTCTTTTCCTGGTAAAATATTACGACAACTTCAAGACCACCAAGCGCAATATTGCCGTGTTATTGATGGACTCCATGGATGCGGACCTGAAAGCCCATGAGAAAGCAGTAGAAGAAGCCCTGAACCTGCTGGAACAGCAAACCTACTTGCAGCGCAACGGCGACATTTACGAATACCTGACCGATGATGAAAAAGACATTGAAGACGAAATAAAGGCAACCGATATTGATGCAGGCAACATCACCCTCTTTTTTGGAGAGGTGCTATTTGATGAGATCATTGGCGATAAACTAAAATGTATAGAAAACAAGCTGGATTACGATTTTACCAGAAAAGTAGATGGCGTATCGCTCGGAAGGGAGAAAGAATTGACTATTGAAATAGTTACTCCTAATAGTGACAACTACGATAATGACAGTTATTATGCTGGACAATCACTGGGTAATCAAACCCTCATGATTTTGAAACTGCCGCAGGATGACTTGCTTATCAAAGACAGCCGATTGTTTAAGAAAACAGAAAAATACATCAAGCAAAACCAGTCCACTACCAATAAAGACAGCGTTAAGCGTATCCTTTTTGAAAAAGCGCAACAAAATATTGTCAGGCGCAAACAATTGACAGCGCAGCTAAAAACGCTGTTAGGAAGTGCCACGGTTTATTTGAATGGTACCGTGCACACCGTAGCATCATCCACCGATGGAAAAACGAAGGTGGCAAATGCTTTTCAAGACCTGATCAAGCTGGCTTATCCCAAGCTAAAGCTGCTGGAGAACGTGAGCTTTGATGAGCCAATGCTAAAAAACCTCATGCGCAGCAAGCAGGATGATCTTTTTGGCAGCGACGACACCACCATGTCGGCAGCGGAAGCAGAAGTTTTACAGCTAATTCAGCGCCGAAAAAAACAGGACGAGCGCACCACGCTAAGCGACATTAGGGATGCTTTTGCCAAAAAGCCCTATGGCTGGTCACAAATGGCTGTATGGTGTGTAACGGGGCGGCTGTTTAAGCGGGGTAAAATAGAAGCCCGCCAGGATTCCGAAGTATTGGAAGACCAACAATTTCTCGAAGCCCTGATGAACAATCGTCTTTGGGCTACTACCTTGGTGTTGCCGCAGGTGGAGTTTGACAGTGCACAGGTGAAAAAGCTAAAGGACTTTTATCAGTCTCTCTTCAACGAATCCAATCCCTACTCCGAACCCAAAGAAGCTGCCACGCAGTTTAAGCAAAAAGCCCAGGAAGAGCACACCTACATTAAAGGCTTGCTGACCAACCAGGCGCAATACCACTTTTTAAAAGCGCTAAAGCCGTTGGACGAGCTATTGGGCAAACTAATTGCCATGGATTATGCCACCCTAATTACGGCAGTAAAAGACGTGGAAGATGCGGTGCTGGATGCCAAGGAGGATGTGCTTGACCCCATCAAGCGGTTCATGAATGGAGAGCAGAAAAAAATCTACGATACGGCCCACACCTTTTTAACAGGCAATCAGGCCAATTTCGATTATATCGACAGCCACGAAAAAAGCATCCTGGCGGATACGTTGGCTTCCGTTGCACCCTACAAAGGCGACACCATGCGCCGTACCAAAGAAGCCATTGATACCTTAAAAGAAAAGGTGCTTCATAAGATTGAAGAAGAGAAAGGCGAAACCCTAACGATTATTAGCCAAAAAGTGGAGGCGCTAAGCAACAACGACGATTACAAAAAACTGCCAGCCCACCAGCAGGATGAGATGGTGCAGCCTTTCCATGTCTTAACTAAAAATGTAAAGGACCAAACCTTTATTGCCAACATTCGGGATTACCGACAACAGGCCTCTGAGCTGTACACCGTGCAGCTAAATAAAATAGCGGCCCTGCTAACGCCACCAACACCTGGTGCTTCGGAAGCTGTGGCACAATACATCAAAAGCTCCAACCTGCGGGTAGAGTTTGACAAGCACGAATTGAGGACAGAGGAAGATGTGGAAGAATATGTGGCTGCCATTAAAAAAGCCTACCTGGAACAAATTAAAAGGAACCGAAAAATTACGCTGCACTAATGAATACAGCCCGACTGAAAAGATTTGCTTAGGACACCCGAAAAAAACTGCTGGAACAAGTAAGCGCCAAGGTGGATTATGTGCTGACCGCCGACACCCCCGACCTAAGGGAGAAAGCGGCCTTGGTAACCACCATCAGAGAGGAAATTGCCAAAAGTGGCAAACAAACCTTGGTTGATAGGGTGACCTATACCTGGTTCAACCGCCTGGTAGCCCTGCGCTATATGGATGTAAACGATTACCAGCCCTTGGGGATAAAAGTGGTTTCGCCGCTGCCAGGGCAAGTAAGCCCCCACCTGCTGCAGGAAGCCATGGCAGGCAATATAGCCGAAGACCTGCAGGTGACTGAGCAAAAGGTGTTCGACCTGCTCGATGGCCGCACCGAAAGCCGCAATGCCGAAAACGAAGCCTACCGCCTGCTGCTCATAGGCGCCTGCAATTACCTGCACCGCATTTTCCCCTTCCTGTTTGAACGCATTAATGATTATACTGAGTTGCTGTTGCCCGACGATTTAACCTCGCAGTTTTCTGTGATACATGACGTAGCCAAGGGCATGACAGAGGAAGACTGCAGTCAGGTAGAATGCATTGGCTGGCTTTACCAGTTTTATATCTCGGAGAAGAAAGATGAAGTATTTGCCGCAAAAAGCAAAGTGAAAAGGGAAGACATTCCTGCCGCCACCCAGCTGTTTACACCCCGCTGGATTGTAGAGTACATGGTGCAAAACACCGTGGGTAAGCTATGGTTGCAAAACCATCCCCAATCTGGATTGAAAGCCCACATGCCCTACTATATAACTATATAGAAACGGAAGCGGCACAAAATGGTGATTACCTAAAAATAAACTCACCCGAAGAGCTCACCCTGCTGGACCAGGCCTGCGGCTCGGGACACATTTTGGTCTATGGATTTGAGCTGCTGTATAAGATTTACGAAGAACAGGGTTACAACCCCTCTGAAATACCCTCCCTTATTATCCAAAACAACCTGTTTGGCTTTGAAATAGACAGCCGTGCCACTCAATTGGCAGGACTGGCGGTGCTGATGAAAGCAAGGGAGTACAGCCCCCGCCTATTAAAAAAGGCTGACATACCCAAACCCAACGTTCTTTGCTTTGAGGACCTACCGCTTACCAACAGCGGGGTAAAAGAGGTATTGACCAAACTGGGTATAAAACCCACACAGGAGTTGCTGCACGACTTGGAAGCAATGCAGCAGGCCACTAACCTGGGTTCGTTGATAGCGCCTAAAAGCAGCAGGCAGGAGTTGCAAACGATGGCCGAAAAGCTGGAAGCAAACAAAGGCATTGCAGATTTGTTTTTGCGCAACAGCATACAAAAGTTAGCAAATGCTATAAGCCAGTTGCAAAAGCTGGCGAAAAAATACTGCTGTGTGGCTGATAATCCGCCTTATATGGGTGGCGGAGCCATGAACAATGAATTGACGTCTTATGTGGGAGCGTATTACCCCGACAGCAAAGCCGATATAATGGCTTGTTTCATGGAAGCAGGAATCAACATGCTAAAGCAGAATGGCTTTATAAGTATGGTCAATATGCATAGCTGGATGTTTTTAAGTAGTTATGAAAAGCTTAGACAGAATATAATCAGGAACCTCCAATTTGAGTCTATTCTTCATCTTGGCATGGAAGCCTTTGATGGAATTATCGGCAAAGTTGTTCAAACAGCTGCATGGGTGCTTAAGAACAGTAAACCTAACCACAAGAAATTTACTTGTATAAGATTAGTAGATTATTACGATAGGAGAAGGTGGGAAAAGAAGTCTCATTTCAGCAACGAAAAACATCATTATAAAGCTAATCAATTTGATTTTGAAAAAATTCCAGGCAGTCCAATTGGTTATTGGTTGGGTGAAAAAACTATTGCCAGCTTTGACTCGAAAAAAATTGCCGATTATGGAACTTCAAGCCCTGGAATAAGGACAGGTAAGGATTTGATATTTATAAGATTCTGGAATGAAGTATCAAAAAATAAATTTTATTCTAATGCAAAAGACGAATCTTTTCTAAATGAAAGACCTAAAGTTTGGTTTCCTATTACACGAGGAGGTCCTTTTAGAAAGTGGTATGGTAATAATTTGAACATTATTGAAGGCGGGAGTCAATTCGCAAGGATTAAAGCATTATGCCATGATTATAGGTTGCGTGAAAGCCAGTTTTATTTCAGGGAAGGAATTACATGGACTATGATAAGCTCTATACAATGTTCATTTAGAATTTGTCCTGAAGGCACCTTATTTGGGAATGGCGGCCCTGTTTTATACATAGATAACGCAACGAAGGTCGTCGGCCTCTTAAATTCAAAGGTTGTTAGTGTGATTTTAAATTTATTAAATCCCACATTAAATTATACTAAAAGTGATATAGAAAAAATACCTGTTCTGCCGTTAGACAGAATTGATGAAGCTTTAATAAACGAATGTATAAACATTTCCGCGACAGAATGGGATTCTAAAGAAACATCTTGGGAATTTCAAAGAAACCAGCTGCTTGTACATAGAGGGCACGACTTAGAAGAAACATATGATTTATATTGTCAGTACTGGAACAATAAATTCTTTAGGCTGCATTCGAATGAAGAAGAAATTAACCGTCAGTTTATTGAAATTTATGGTTTGCAGGACGAAATAATACCTAATGTACTGCTTGAAGAAATAACCATCTTAAAAGAAGAAGCCAGTATAGAGAATGGCCAACTCCATTTTTATGCACATCAGGTAATGGCGCAGTTCATGAGTTATGCAGTGGGCTGTATGTTTGGCCGCTACAGCCTGGAGAGGGAAGGTTTAATTCTCGCCAGTCAAGATGAGACGGTACAGAACTATTATCAGAAAGTCGGTAAATCCGACATCGATGTAGTGTTTGCCCCCGATAAAGACAACATCATTCCAATCCTGGAAGATGAGTGGTTTGAAGATGATATAGTTACTCGCTTTTACCAGTTTCTGAAAGTCTGCTTCGGTGAAAAAGGAATTCAAAAAAACTTGGCCTTTTTGGAGGATTGCCTGGGCTGCTCAGTGCGCAAATACTTTATCCGCCAGTTTTACACCGATCATATACAGCGTTATCAGAAGCGACCCATCTATTGGCTGTTTTCGTCGCCGAAGGGACATTTTAATGTGCTGATTTATATGCACCGCTATACCACTGACACACTCAACAGCATATTGAACAAGTACCTGCGGACCTTCATGGAAAAACTAAAGGTGCGCATGGAAAACCTGAAGCACATTGAGACCTCTGGTTCCCCAGCTGAAAAAACCAAGGCGTTGAAGGAGATGGACAAGATCACCATCATGTTGGCCGACTGCCTCGACTACGAACGTAATATTTTGTTCCCGCTGGCCACGGAGCGCATTGCCATTGACCTGGACAACGGTGTACTGGTGAACTACAATTGCTTTGGCAAAGCGGTAAAAGAAGTACCTGGCCTCAACGATGCCAAAACAAAAAAGAAAGTAAAAGAATTCGACTGGATAGATCCCCAAATAATCCGATGAGCAAAATACAGGAGTCCATTAATAAACTAATGCAGCAACACCGCCTGTTACTGTGGTACGATGCCGAGCAAAAGTTTACAGAAGAATACGAAGCCCTTACCCTGGCGGAGGGGGAAAAGATTACCGTGCAAAACAACCAACTGGCGGTAAAATACAAGGTATTGTTGCAGCATCCGCAGCAGAAGTACCTTATTTACCTGCCACATCCCCGTCCAGAAGATAGCGACAACTGGCTGCTGGATTTGGAGTTGTCTTTCCATGTGTATCATACCGACCAGCAAGCACTTTACCTGCAGGAGCTGGGTTTAGGCTATCATCTAAAAGAGTGGATCACCGAGCATCTGGAGTTTTTCAACAGCAAACAACGGCTGGCCCGCTTCGCCCAATTACTGGAACCCGATGAAACCGAAACGATCCTCACCGTAAAACTGATGCAGGTGGTCTTTGGTTCGGAATACAGTACGCTGGAGGCATTTTTAAGCCAATACGCCACTGCTTTTGTTCAGGAGAGGCATCATACCATAGAAAAAGAATTAGAGCGTTTTGGCCTAAAAGAACCGTTTTGGCGGGCCGTGGGACAGCGCTTCGGGTATTACAATGAAACGCCTGGCATTTACGATTTTTCGATTGGCGCCTTTGGCAAAACCTTTTCGTTAACCGCTAACCAGTCAGCTCTCAATCGGGAAACTACGGTGCTGCTCTCCACCTGGAAAGACACCCGTTCTTTTGAACAAACATTCAATACCCTTTCGCACCGCATACAAAAAGACTTGGGTATCGAAAGCAAGCTGCAGCTGGCCGTAATTGAGGAAATACTGAACGATGACGTTTTTGAGCTGGTGGACAGGCGCATTGTCAGTGACATAGTGACTCTGGTCATTAACAACAGCATTGATTACAAGCGGCTGGACACTATTTTAAAACGACGGCAATCAAAGTACTGGTACAGCCAGTATCAAGCCTTTTACAAAGCCATTGAGGAAGCGTTTTTGCTGGTGCAGTTCATTCGAAAGCATGAAAAGCTGCGCATCCCCGATTTTGAAACAGGATTGGAACAATACGCAAGCTCCTGGTACGAAGCCGACCAACGTTACCGCAAGTTTATCGAGTATTATAGAGAAACAGGCCAAAACAATGTACTGAACAACCTGTACCAACACATCAACAAAGCCTACAACAACTCCTGGCTGCTGAACCTGGGCAACTGCTGGCAGGAAGTAATGGACAAGCAAACCGACTTCCCCTATTCCGCACCTTTTTCGCAACGGCGCTTTTTTGCCCGTGCTGTAAAGCCGCTGATTGAAGAGAAGAAGAAGTTGTTTGTGATTATCTCCGACGCCTTTCGCTATGAATGCGGCGCCGAGCTGCATGCCCTTTTCCAAAAGGAAAACCGTTTTGCCAGCACCTTGTCGTATCAGTTTGCTACGTTGCCATCATACACCCAGTTGGGCATGGCAGCCCTGCTTCCTCATACACAATTAACTTTGGTGACTGACACCGACGATGTGTTGCTTGACGGTCAACCTACAAAAGGGCTGGAAGCCCGAAAAAAAATTCTGCAGGCGGGGAGCGGTGTACGGGCCACGGCCATTGCTGCCGAAGAAGTGATGAAGCTGGCTACTAAAAGCCCCGAAGCGAAGGAGTTTATGAAGCAACATGACCTGTTTTACATCTATCACAACCGCATTGATAAAGTAGGTGATGATAAAACACAGGAAGAAAAAGTAATAGACGCAGCCAAGAATGAAGTGTTGTTTCTTTTGGACTTGGTGAAGAAGATTAAAAACCTGAACGGCACCCGAATCATTATTACGGCTGATCATGGATTTCTTTACCAAAATGAGCCGCTTGCAGAAAGTGATTTTGCAGATGCCGATATTACAGGAAAGCTGCACAAATACAACAGGCGTTTTGTTATTGGTAAAGACCTGGTCTACAAAAAAGGTATGAAGGCATACAAAGGTTACCAATTGGGCATTGAAAGCGATGTGGACGTATTAATTCCTAAAAGCATCAACCGCCTTCGGGTGCAGGGCGCTGGCTCACGGTTTATTCATGGCGGGGCCAGCTTGCAGGAATTGATAATACCTGTGCTGGACGTTATCGCAAAGCGGGAGAACACCGTAGAAAAAGTAGAGGTAGACCTTCTGAACAAAGCCAATAATCGCATCAGCACCAATTTGCAGGGGGTTCAGTTTTATCAGACAAAACCAGTCGGCTCACAATTAATTGGAAGATCCCTCAAAGCCTCATTTAAAGCGGAAGATGGCGAAGTAATCAGCGATGTGTTCAATTTCACCTTCGATTCCGAATCAGAAAATGCAGCTGACAGAGAAAAGTATCATGGGTTTCAGATTTCCAGCAAGGCCAGCACACAGTATAAAAATGAAACAGTTTACCTGGTGTTGGAAGAGCAAATTGAGGGTACAAGTGCCTGGGTGGAATACCAGAAGTATGCTTACAATGTAAACATATCATTCACCAGCGATTTTGATGACTTTTAAATATGAAGGAACTAAATCAAAAGATTAATCAGCACTTTGGCGGTAAGGTGGTTCGTAAAGACCTCACCAGTCGTATAAAAGGCAATGCCAGCATACCCACCTATGTATTGGAATATTTGCTGGGACAGTATTGCGCCACAGATGATGAGCAGACGATTGAAGAAGGCATCAAAACTGTCAAATCAATAATCGCCAAACACTTCGTTCATAGGGAAGAAGCGCAGGTAATTAAGTCGACTATTCGGGAGAAAGGCTCTCACCGCATCATTGATAAAGTATCTGTTCGGCTGAACGATAAGAAAGATTGTTACGAAGCCAGCTTTGCCAACCTGGGCCTTGCACGGGTGCCCCTGAGTGATACCTTTATCAAGCAGACGCCCAAGCTATTGTCCGAAGGCGTCTGGTGCATTAGCACTGTCGGTTACCAGGTAAGCGAAGAGCGTGATTCTACACCTTGGATAGTAGAAGGTCTAAAGCCTATCCAGGTTGCAAACATCGATCTGCAGGAATACAAAGAGGCCAGAAAACAATTCAGCAAAGAGGAATGGGTAAACTTGCTACTGCATACCATGGGGTTAAACCCAGCCGAATTTAGCTTTCGTTCTAAGCTTATTCAGTTAACCCGACTGGCTCCCTTTGCAGAAAACAATTTTAATCTCATTGAATTAGGTCCCAAGGGTACAGGAAAAAGCCATGTTTACAGCGAGCTGTCGCCGCACGGCATATTAATTTCGGGTGGCGAAGTGTCCAAAGCGAAGCTATTTGTAAACAATAGCACTGGAGAAATTGGTCTGGTGGGTTATTGGGATGTGGTAACCTACGATGAGTTTGCAGGTAAAACCAAAAAAGCAGATCGGGGACTGGTAGATATATTGAAGAACTACATGGCCCAAAGATCTTTTAGCAGGGGCACAAATGTTTACCAGGCAGAGGCGTCCATGGTGTATGTGGGGAATACGGATCATTCGGTTCCGTACATGCTGCGCCATACCGACTTGTTTGATGCTTTGCCAAGGGATTATTACGATACAGCTTTCTTGGACCGAATGCATTGCTATCTTCCTGGTTGGGAGATAAAGAAGCTCAGAAATGAGATGTTTACCAATGATTACGGGTTTATCGTAGATTATCTGGCAGAAGTCCTAAAGGAGCTTCGCAAAGAAGACTACATGAAGTCTTACCAAAAGTACTTTGAGCTTTCCGATACAATTACAACCAGGGATAAAACGGCTATTGAAAAGACCTTTTCAGGACTTATTAAGGTGATTTACCCACATGGTGAGTTTACAGAAGAAGAGGGCAAGGAGTTATTGGACTTTGCCATTGAATGCCGAAAAAGGGTGAAAGACCAGCTTCGTAAGATGGATGAAACTTTCAATGATGAAATAGTGCATTTCCATTATAAGACCAGAGAAGGTAGGACACATGAAATTGAGACGCTGGAAGTGCTGGAGTATGGCGATTTTAAACTGAATATACAACCTGGTGGAGTTGAAGGGGATGGAGAAGAAAGTGTTGAAAAGTCAGGTTCTGAAGCAACAACTGAAAATAAAACTGAGTTAAAGCCAGGGCAAAAGATCATTAGAGACAATCAAACGGGAATTAGTTACAAAAATCTCTTTGGAGACTATCTCAATGGAGCATCGAAAATTACAATCAAAGACCCTTATATCCGATTACCGTATCAGTTGCGAAACCTGATGGAGTTTGCCAAACTTGTGATCGATCAAAAGCCTGACGGTGAAGAGGTCTTCATTGACTTGATTACTTACAATAATGAAGATTATATAGAAAATGCAAAACAGGCCTTTTCAGATATGAAGGATTCGTTGGACCAAGCGGGCATTGTGTTTAATTACGAGTTCAACGATAGGCTCCATGATAGATCCATTGAGCTTGACAATGGTTGGAAGATTGTGTTGGGTAGAGGCTTAGATATTTTTCAAAAGACCAATGGCTGGTATGACATAGCAGAGTATTCGCAGGAGAAAAGACTGTGTAAAGAGTGTGAAGTGACATATCTCAGAAAAACCTAACCGTTGGACACATTTATCAATAAAATGTACTAAGAAAAGTCGAGTCAAGAACTTTCTTCACATTTGATCTTTTCTATCGGTTTTAGTAATCAGTTATTTGATTTTATTTCTAACTTGCTCTGCAAGCTTATAAAGAGGAGTTTTCACAAACACCTCTTGCCACATATTTTCTGAAATCACTACCAACATCAAATCGCCATCATACTTGTTGGAAAAGTCAAAATTGATCTTATTTTTCAAATCAGAAATGCTATTGAACAACAAAAATGCAAATCTATCAACATGCAGAGTAGCTGGATTTTCAGGTATATATGCCATTAAGATGTTGCCCGTTTCATCTTTGAATGATTTTGCAGTAAACACTGAATATGGATGAATGTGCACAGGGTGCTGCGTTACTTTTGATACCAGGTCGCCTTTCTTAATCGTCTTATATTTGAGCAATATTGATTTGATTGAATTTTCTAAGTTACTATTTAACTTATAGTGATTAAAAAGTGGATGAGATGAAATGCTGACACGCCAGAACATGGAATAAACAAATAAACGGTTCAAGGGCTTATTGGCAGTAATACATTCAACAATGCTTAAATCGTTATGGAGTTGCTCAATTCTATACTCACCCTTATTAACTTTCTCAATCCACTGGTTATATAGAGGGGCTGAATCTGTTTCCAAGATGCTGAAATATGATTCACATCCATCACAGAGAATATAATCTTCTTTTGGTGAATCTTGAACCTTCTTTGGGTTTGAAATAACTTCACCAGATTCACTGATACTGACTGGAGTTTCACTATTTAGTGAAAAACCTTGTCTTTTCCCTCCCTTCGGACCTAAAAAATTTGTAGATATAAATCGGGGTAAGATGTGAGAGTTTTTTTTTGTTGCGTCATTTACTTCGCAGAGTAAACACTTATCAGTTGCTTTTCTCATTTTAAAAGGTAACTGTTTAAATCAATACTTTTTTATTATTCTCTGCCTTATTCTTATAGTTCACACTCGCTTTTATTGGTAACGTTCTTACCGATACCTAAGACTGTATCATTTTCATAGAACCCGAATTCAGTTGCCATTTGTAGGGCCTCAGTACTAATTTTGTAGATTTTCATCCCACTTGAATCACATTTATCTGTAGAAGTGATTCCGTAGAAAGCAAGCGGACCAATATCTTTAGTTGAGTTATTCCATTTCCAAGCCATCCAAGATTTGATTGAATTGAATCCATCTATTCGGCTCTTAGAATTTAAAAACTGTTTGATTGATCCATTTGGAAACCACTCACAATTGAGATGCCTATATTCAAGTACTGAAGATCTTTCTCTTAAGGCATTCCTGATACTCTGTGAAAATGTATATCTATAGAAATTTTCAAAACCAGGGAGATCATGCACTCCAGAACAGCAACATTCACTTCTATCGAAAGGTAATAAATCTGTATCGGCACACGAATATGCTATTCCAGCCAGTTTGGCCACATTCGATAACCTTCTATGGACCTTTAAAGAATATTCGCAATCAACAAGATATTCAAGTCCTTTTATTCTCCTTTCTGAATAATATTTATCAATATTCATTTTATACGCATTAGATACTGTTTTTAAGAGATTATCAGAACCAACAAGTGGCAACTTCAATAATTCAACTGAAACATGTTTAACCCCTGCTGCCGCTAATGTGTAAATTGAATCTACAGCCTCATTAATTGTACCTGGGATCAAAGGTTGCAGTCTTGCAGAAACCCAACAAGCTGAGCTTAGTTCTTTTATTGCGTTAAGCCTTTTTGTAGGTGGAGGGGTATTAAATTCCAACAAAGAAGATATTTCATCATTTAAAGAAGCAAATGACATTTGAACTACACTCAAACCATCTGAAAGCAACTTCAAATACTCAGGTTCAACTGCAACAATTCCTTTCGTAGATATTATAGTTGGATACTTATATCTTTTGAGAGTAGTTAATGTCTCAAAGGTTTTTTTTCCCTGCATTTCATATTGCATGAAAGGATCACTCATGCCACCAAAATGAAATGGAACTCTCCTTTGAATAAGCTGTGAGGTCACACTTAACTTTTGACTATTAATTTCAAGGCTGCGTGATAATAAACTTTCAAACCGCTTTTCACTTATTGTTGTTAAACCCCTTGGCGGATGGTTTCCTCCTCTATTCTTTGCGAAACAATAACAACATCGGAACGAACACTTAGAATAGGAATCAAGGCGTAAAGGGAGGCTACAATGTGGTAGTTGAGATGAAATGCTGACAGCATATCTATACTCTTTTTCGTCTAACATTTTACTGTACTTGGACTGAATCTTTGACTTTAATACTATCGGCCTTAGAAATACTTGTATCAGATTTGCTTCTGGTCAAATCAGGAAAACTGGGGTTATACAGAAAACTTGTTGAATCTGATTTTTCATTTGAAGCGGCACTGTCGTTATTGAAAGATTGTTTTGTTTCCTGCCTATCATTTTGATTTTCTGAAGAGCTTACTATACTTCCGATCACAAAAGAAAGAAAGAGAGCAATTCCAGTTATGCCAAATGTATTTTTTGTGCCTTCTGAAATCCGATCAATCAATTGTCTGTCAAACTTATTTTTATATGCATTATGTACCAGCAAAAGATAGGTATACCTAAGATGCTGTATAAAAATTTCCTTATCAGTTGCATCAATAAAATTCCGAAAATAAAACTCTGCGCCATTTAAATACCCCATGGCACCGTCTCTATAATCACTTTCTTCACTTGATTCAGTTGACTTTTTTATGTAAGGAATTTTATCTAACCCAGGAACACCATGATAAAACCAGAGCCAGCTATTACCTAAGTATGGATGCTTCGTTGCATCCAACTTTAGGAAATGGTACCGTTCAGATTGAGTTTGCCAATAGAATGTAGTGATTATTGAAATGGCAGTATAAAGTAATGAGATCAAACCGACAACAAAAGCCAAGGTTATTATCGATACAAATAGATGATTTTCAAAATCGATAAATTTAACTATCACTCCAAGGGCAGCTAAAGAAACTGCGAACATTTGTAACCCAGCTTTGAAGTATTCCGCCCTTCTTACATCAATTGCTCTGGTTAAGTCCAAATAATGTTTAATTAAGCCTTCTAAAAGCTTCATCCGTTTTTCGTCAGCATCTTCTGAGCCAGCCTTATATGCATCAAGTTTTGCTTCAATGGCCTTTATTTTTTCATCTGCTTCAGTAAAAAACCTATCATCATCCTTGATACTCTTCCACCAACTCTTATTATCTTTTTGTTCATTGCCCATATGAACGACTAAAGTTTTATTAAAATGCTAAGCTAAAGATTTTAGCTAACTATAAATCTAAAACAAGAAATCCAGAACTTTTATGCGAAGAAAAATATAGCTAAGGACTTTTGATTATGATTTCTTTCGAGAAAGTCAGAAGTTGAAAATTTGTAGGCTTCTTATAACAGGGCTACTATTTGAACAATCTAAACTCTAAAATGAAGTTTTTACTACATTTTTACTACAGAAAAATCAAAAGCTCCTAATAAACAGGAGCTTATTACTTTTTTAAGTCGGGAAGACAGGATTCGCACTTGAAATGTGTTCATTAAGCATTCCGCAATGACAATATTGAAATAAATTTCAAAGTGATCAATAATACAGGCATGTGCAAACTATTCACTTCTGAAGCATTCAACTTACTAAACAAATACTACTGGTTGAACCAATTCTGCTATATATCCAGTTCTTTTTAGTTGATACAATTGTTAAAATATTTTCATTTCAAACTGGTGAAGGTGACCTATAAGGTGACCTTCGCATCAAAAATTAAGGTCACCGCTGAACCAAAATGTATAATTAAATAAGAATGAAGTACATAGCTCTTAAGGCAAAATAAAAAATACTATTTACTTAAGGACGGTCCTGCAATGAAAAAGCCCTCTCAGAGAGGGCTTTTTCCTGCGGACCGGACGGGACTCGAACCCGCGACCTCCGCCGTGACAGGGCGGCATTCTAACCAACTGAACTACCGATCCTTTTCCGTTGGGGTGGCAAAAATAGGGGTCTTTTCTTTTTCTCCAAAACAAAAATGGAATTTTGTAGAATTTTTCTTCAAAATATTTTTCTGCAAAACTTGCATTGGTACAATTTAATTTGCGTCTGAAGTGGCATCTATACTCCCGTTAAATTGCTCTCAGTTTTTCCTGCCAAGAATTATTTTTACAGCCTTACCAATGTGATTTATCAAAGAGCAGTTTGACAAATTTCCTGGAGTAGGCTTTCATTTGATGAAACGACGTAACAGAAGAGTAGGTACTTAACAGAATCCAAAGGATAGTTTCATCAGGGTATATGCCCATGGTATTCTATCCTGTTGCTATGTATATATAATCGACTTCGATTCTGTTTTCTAATTAAACCATCTTTTCGGTGATGTTTGCCACCCATCCATTCTTTTTGTTCAACCCGTAAATTTCATGTAGCTTTTATGTAAACTAAAACAGGTACAAATGGTAGCAAGGTTGGTTCTGTGGTTTTGTTTTGCCGTGGTAGGAGGTAATAAAGGCCTTGCACAGACAGGCCGTTGCACGTTCAAGCCGCCTTTCTACCACATGAATTTTGGAAAGGGAGAAATCAAAGATGTCACCCAAACCTCGCTGGCCCATTACAACAGGGTATCCACTTCCTGTCCTTCCGACGGGCATTACACCTATACCTCCCACACGTCTGGTTGTTTCAGGGGCGACTGGCATGCCCTGCAAGCGGATCATACACCCGGCGATGTGGATGGCAATATGTTGCTGGTGAATTCGTCCTACAACGAAGGCGTTTTTTTCACCACAGGTGTAAAGGGTTTCAAGCCAAATACAACCTACCAGTTTGGCGTGTGGTTGATGAATGTTTGCCGTCCCACAGAAAAATGTCCCTTTCCGCTGCTGCCTAATCTCACCATCAGCCTGCAGACTGCGGGAGGAAGAGTGGTAGCCCAGTTTACAACCGGCGAGATCCAGCGGCGTGAATACCCGCACTGGACACAGCACCGGGCACAGTTCACCGTGCCGGCTTCCGAAACAGACCTGGTGGTGGTGATGCGAAACAATGCCCCGGGTGGATGCGGGAATGATTTTGCAATGGACGACATTACTTTTCAGGAATGTGTAAAAACGGACGTGGTAAAAAATACTGTTCCCAAAAAAACTCCGGCAGTGACTGCGAAAAAGGTTCCGGTGGCGGAACCCAAACCAGCAAAAAAGAATCCGCCCATTTCTAAACCGGTGAACCCGGGTAGCCAGGTAGTCGTTCCAAAGGATGAAAAGGTAACAGTGGACGGTCCGCCACGACTCGTTTCGCAAAAACTTTCCATGGTGCCTTTGCCCACTATTCTAAAACAGAGAACCAATCAACTAGTCAGACAAATCACGACCGATGCAGGAGACCTCCGGATTGATCTTTACGACAACGGGCAGATTGATGGCGATACCGTTAGTATATACCACAACAATATTCTGATCGTTGACAAACAACTGCTCTCGCGAAAACCCATCACTTTCCGGATTAAAGTCGACAGCCAGCAACCTGTTCATGAACTGGTGATGGTGGCCAATAACCTCGGCAGCATACCGCCAAATACGTCACTGATGACAGTAACGGCCAAGGATAAACGCTACGAAGTTTTTATTTCCTCTACGGAACAAACCAATGCAAAAGTTGTTGTCAAACTTAATGATGAGCCTTAGACCGGTGCTGTTCCATGTTCTGAATCACATGCGCTAAACATTTCTGCAGGTGTACCGCGGGGGCATAGCACTTGCATGCGATATGCATGTGAAACATTATTATGGCATTTACAAATATTAGGGATATGAACGGGAAAAGGTTTTTCCGTTCAGCAGTAGGACAATTCCGGACGCAGGCATGCAAAAAGAACCTGTTCCCGGTGGTACCTTTGTTGCATCAGCGGCAAATGGATGCTGCCTTTGGTTCTTCTATGCATTCTTCTCCGTACACGATGAAACGGATTCTGTTCCCGGTTGACTGTGCTGTGGTAGCAAACAAGGTTATTGATTGAAATTAAAAGGAGTTTATTTATGGATGAAGTAAAGAAAGTGGTGGTGGTTGGCGGCGGATTTGCCGGTATAAACCTCATCAAAAAACTGGCAAAGGACAAGCGTTTTCACATTACACTTGTAGACCTGAACAATTACCATTTTTTCCCTCCGTTGCTTTATCAGGTATCCACCGCCTTTATTGAACCTTCCAATATCAGCTACCCTTTCCGGCGTATGTTCCAGCAAAAGCCCAACATCCGCTTTCACATGGGAGCCTTGCAGCGTGTCAATCCCGAATCCAATACGATTGAGACCAGTCATGGTGTGCTTTCTTATGATTACCTGGTTCTGGCCCTCGGCACCGAAACAAACTATTTTGGAATGGAGAATGTCAAACGGTCGTCGCTGCCCATGAAAACCATAGATGAGGCGCTGAACCTGCGCAATACGCTTTTGCTGAACATGGAGCAGGCAGTCAAGGCAAAGGACAAAGCTGAACGGGACCGGCTGCTAAACATCGTTATTGCCGGCGGGGGGCCAACCGGTGTAGAACTCGCTGGAATGCTGGCCGAACTGGGACAGAACATTGCCCGCAAGGAGTATCCCGAAATCCAGGATTTTGGCACCCATATTTATCTGGTGGATGCAGGTTCAGTACTGCTGGCGCCCATGAGTAAAAAAGCGCAGGGAGAAGCAAAGGAGGTGCTGTCAAAACTGGGTGTTCACATTATTCAGAATGTAGCTGTCAAAGATTATGTGGATGGCAAAGTATTGCTGGCCAACGGGCAAACGCTGGAAACCTGTGCACTCATTTGGGCTTCGGGTGTAATAGCCCGTGAAGTGCCGGGTTTACCAAAAGAAGTAATTGGTCGCGGAAGACGGGTGTTGGTAGATGCATTCAACCGGGTACAGGGTACCGCCAATATTTTTGCTCTGGGAGACCTTGCCTTGCAAACCAGCGATGAAAGGTTCCCCAATGGCCATCCACAAGTTGCGCAGGTAGCTATCCAGGGTGGAGAACATCTGGCAAAGAATTTAAAATTGGCCCTGGACGGCCAACCCATGAAACCATATATTTACAATGATAAGGGCAGCATGGCCATTATTTCAAAATATAACGCTGTAGCTGACCTGCCGAAGGTTTCGTTTAAAGGTTTTTTTGCCTGGCTGGTGTGGCTGTTTATTCACATTATTCCGCTGATTGGCTTTCGTAATAAGGTAGAGCTGGCCTTTAGCTGGTTTTGGTCCTTTCTTACTAATGACCCAACCTTGCGACTCATTATCCGGCCGGATACAAGAAATGCACGCAAAGAAGCTGCCTGACAAGCATACTGCATCCAAAGCAACAAACATCAGAATTGCCGGGATGTCTTTTATCAGCATGCAAGCCTCTGAAGGTTGTGTAAGTGCTGCCACATGCATGCTGTTTTGAAGAAGCCAGTGCCAGGTCTATCACTAATTCACCTTCAATTTTTTGAGATCAGGATTGGAGTGTTTTCGTTGGCGCGAATGGATTTCTTGGAAGCTTTTAATCGTGGTAACCGGTATGATTCTTTTGGCTTTGAAGTAAATTGCCAAACCAGGGTTTTGGATTAAGTAGAATGCAATTTTGAACAAAGTTGTCAACAGCCATAGCAGTAAAAATTATGCAGGAAAAACATTGCGCAATGAAAGGACCAGGAAAACATCATTTGAACACAGGGATAGAACAGGTAATGCAAATCTTTATTGCATGCAGTTGTTTGTTGCTGCTAGGTGCCTGCAAAAACAGCCCGGATCGTAAAAACAATGGTGGTTTCCCGCAGGCGTCGTCCGGTAGAAAAACAGCAACAACCGCCGGCACAGTAAATTTTGTAACGGCTGCCAGGGCTGTAACACCGGGTGTGGTGCACATCAAAACACTTTACGAAAGTAGTGGCGATGCTGCTTCCTATTTCGGCGGCAGAAGAAGAACGCCATCGGCAGGTTCCGGTTCGGGTGTTGTTATCAGTGCTGACGGCTATATTGCTACCAACAACCACGTAATAGAAGGCGCCAGCCGGATAGAGGTTGTTTTTCCTGACCGCCGCCTGTTTCGTGCAGAACTGGTTGGCCGCGACCCCGACACGGACTTGGCGTTATTGAAAGTGGATGCAAAGGACCTTGAATTTGTAGCACTCGGCAATTCCGACGATGTACAGGTTGGCGAACCGGTGCTGGCGGTAGGTTATCCCTATTCACTTAACACTACCGTAACGGCTGGAATTGTTAGTGCCAAGGGCCGTAGTATAGGTATCATCAACCGGCAGGGTTCGTCTTCTTTTTCAGAAGGTGGGCAAGCCAGTACGGCAATTGAATCCTTTATTCAAACCGATGCGGCCATTAACCCCGGTAACAGCGGCGGTGCCCTTGTTAACACAAATGGTGAACTGATCGGCATTAATACGGCTATTGCTTCGCTGACCGGCAGCTATGCAGGTTATGCCTTTGCGGTACCGGTAAACCTTGCCAAAAAAATACTGGACGATCTGAAGGCCTATGGCAAAGTAAAACGGGGTGTGCTGGGTGTTTCCTTCCCCTCGCCGGCAAACGAAGAGCAGTACCTGCGCCAGCAGGGTATCAATCCTGGATCTGTAAAAGGTGTGTTCATCACAGGTATACAGGAAGGCAGCGCTGCTGACGCAGCCGGTCTGCAGGAAGGCGATATCATCCAGAGCATTGACAGCGTGCAGTTGCTTTCTTCTGCTGAATTTTCGGAAATGATTGCCAGGCACCGGCCCGGTGATAAGGTTAACCTCACTTACCTGCGCAAAGGCAAAGTGCAAAACGCAACGGTTACCTTAAAAGGAGAGGAAGATGCACAAGCGGGAAGACGGCAATCGCTGGAAGCAATCTATGAAAAACTGGGTGCACGGTTTGCGCCCCTCACACCGGCTATACAGGAGCGTTATGACCTGGATGGTGGCGTATTGGTTTCGGAAGTTGCCGTCGGTGGATTTTTTTACCGGCTCGGTATTCCACCGGGGACCATTATTGCATTTATCAACGGAAGGGCTGTTTCGAGCCCGCAGGATATTGAGCAAGCCCTGATGGATGCCCAAAACGGAAGGGTGCAGCTACTGGGCATTGCTCCCGATGGTTCACGCATTGCTTTTAATTTTTCACTAGGTGCTTAAGAAGGCTGCATTCACGAGAGCGTGAATTGGTGTGTTGTTACGGGCATGCTTGGTAGTTTATTTGAAAAGAAAATTGTTACAAGCAAACAGGTGATTGCTCCTGCTTTTGCAGCCGGGATGTAGGCGAATGCTAGCAATGCATTTCATCAAAAACAATAGCGGTTTCTTATATTCCTTACATGTCAATTAACGTTAGGCAATGCATAAGAAGCTTCTTTACACCTTAGCTGATAATTGCCAATCGGTAAAAAGTGCTATAAATCCCACGAACCGTTCCATACATCCGTTATGGGGTAAACTACCTTTGCCGAACGAATCAGCAGTTCTATGGCAAAGGCTTCCATACCGGTTTACGACATCTGTACCATCGATCAAAGGGCACAAAAAGACCTGCTGATCGAACGCTTTGGCGCCTACCTTCAGAAGCACTACCAGGACCTACATCATCCGCACCGGCATAGCTTTTATCACCTGGGAATTACCCGGAAAGATCCTGATGTTCTTTGTCAGCCTGATTGCGGCTTCCTTACCGGTAACCGGGTTTTACATCTGGTGGGGAAGAAAGTAAAAAAAGAAAAAAAGAGAGGAGGCCGCTGCGGTAAAACCAGCGTTGGCAAGTGCCATGTAAAGGGACTTTTTTTCTCAAAAATTACTGTCATAAAAATCAAAGGGCATGTGCTGTTGTCGTATTGTTTGCTTTCCTGCAAACACCGACCTGCACATGCCCTAAGCTATATCCTGCCTAACCTTCGTTTATCCTGTCTTAAGCTTCACTTCTTTTATTGAAATACAGCCAACGTTGGATCTTCTGCAGATCTTCTTACAGCCGGCTTTGCATCAGTTTGTGAAAAAAGCAGGTAATCCAGCGAAAACTTACCGCTCCCTGTAAAGAACAACGCCACGTAGGTTACCAGGAAATGAACCGCCATTTCCTTTACGGCGAAGGGATCGGCTGCATGGATCTGGAATACTGCTACCAGCATGGTAATCATAAGCGGCAGCACAACCAGTCGGGTACCCAAACCGGCAATAAGTAATACAGAACACAGCACTTCAGCAAATACAGCCAGGGCAAGAGAAATGGCAGGACTGAGCCCGAAGACGGAAGCAAACTGAATGGGCTCACCGGAAAACAGCATTTCCATCTTAGGTAAACCATGCACCAGCATCAGAACGCCAACGGCAATTCTTACGAAAAGGAGTCCAATGTGAATTGCATTGGGGGTGTTATGTACAGCAAATATTTTTTTCATAAAATATGTTTGTTGTTTGTTGATTCTTGATTAAAAGGTTCCTGTTACGGCCGGGAAACTGCCGTCAACAGTGTGCTCCATCCCGAAAGCATTCACATCAATAGCGCTCAGCTAAAAATGTGAAATGCATTTCTAAATATCTTTTTATTGAATGAATTCACCGTCGGCTTTAATGCGCACATCATCACTTACCACGGCAGCAGGAAAGCCGGCACCAACGCCAAAGTCAGAACGTTTGATGGTACCTGTTAATTGAAAACCGGCGGTTTGTTTTTTGTTCATTGCATTTTCAACGGTTCCTTTGTAAACCAGGTCCATTGTTACAGGTTTGGTTACACCATGCATGGTCAGGTTGCCTGTAAGCTTGTACTGATCCTTGCCGGCTTTTTTCAGTCCTGTGCTCTTAAAAGTAATGGTGGGGTATTTTTCTGCGTCAAAGAAATCAGCACTTTTCAGGTGATTGTCTCTGGCTTCAACACGGGTGTCGATGGAAGCAACGTTTGCCGTCAGCTCAAATACCGCATCGCTGAAATCAGGTTTGCTGGTTTTTACGTCCACATCAAAATCATTGAACGTACCGCTAATATCCGAAAGGCCCAGGTGGGTAACGGTAAAACCTAGTTGTGAATGCGGATCATCGTTTTTCCAGATGCCGTTCATCGTAGTAAAGGCCGTCAGCAGTACAAGGGCCGAAAGAATCACTGTCAGTTTTTTCATGTGTGTTTGTTTTTTTATGAATGATGATTGAAAACTTAGTTGTGCAGGATTTTATACCCTGCCAGCCAGTTATAATTGTATTTCTGGCTTAGCTGAATCAGGTGGAGTTGCATGCTCTCCAGCATCCGGCTGGCAGTAAGATCACCGGAAACAATCGGATTAAAACCTGCCGTGCTTACCAGCTCGGAAACCATTTCCAGCGCATCCGCATGATTGCCGGCGATAAAGGCATCTACCTGCTGGCCGTTGATCACGGGAGAGGCAAAATCGGCCGCAAACGTGGTGTTGAATGCTTTCACCACTTTTGCATGCGGAAGGCTTTTTTGCAGCTCTTCGGCGGCACTGGTGTCGCCAGTAGTTAATAATCCTGTATAGTTCTCGTTTAAAGGGTTGGCAATCGAGATAACGATCTTTTGATTGGCTACTTCCCGGATGCGTTCTGCCACTTCAGCCTGGGCTGAAAACGGTACGGCTGGAATAATCACGTCAGCTTCCCAGCTTGCTTCCCGGGGGCATGCAATTCCTTCTATATCGGCAGCAGGCGTTGCGGCTTTGATAGCCTCAACCAGGTTGTTCAGCGCTTCCTGCTTGCTGCTTTTTAGTAGTAAGCGATAATTACCTTTTGCAAGGCTTTTTGCAATTGCGGAGCCCATATTGCCTGTAGCGCCGATGATTGCTATGGTTTGTTTTGTTTGCATGATCTTGAACTTGACAGGGCAAAGCTACCGCCACACGTAAACCTGGCCCTTGCCCTAACACAAGAAATGGCGTTGACATTTGTCAATAAAAATTGTAGAGATACATCAAGCAATTTGGAAAGAGGAAAGCGATTTATGACCTGCTTTGCTCTGTGGTATACAGCCGATGGAAAATGAAAGCCAACTGGCGTTGCCGGAATGATACGATCCTGGAAATCTGGTTTCCCTTCTTTCATTGGAAGCGATTGAAAGCAGAATCAGCAGTTGGTGTATGGGAAGTCTGCCGTTTGATTTCGGGATGCAGCCTACAGTTTGATTGCAACAGTTTTCTTACCTTACAGCAGTACCTTTTTGCAAGGCGGCTGTACACGAAACGATCCTGTTCATAAACATGATAGTGCATGACAGGCGGCAGAGGGTGCTGCGCTACTTTTAAAACATATTGTTTGCTATATCCCATTCCATATGCAAGTTATCTTAGGTGTTATTTTCCATTTTATCGGCGGGTTTGCTTCTGGTAGTTTTTACATGCCCTACAAAAAGGTGCGTGGCTGGGCTTGGGAAAGCTATTGGATTGTAGGCGGCCTGTTCTCCTGGTTGATTGTACCGCCACTGGCGGCTGCACTGACCATTCCTGATTTTTGGGCGATCATCTCGCAAACCGGAGGCTCCACCTTGTTTTATACTTACCTGTTTGGTTTGCTGTGGGGCATCGGCGGATTAACGTATGGATTGGGTGTCCGGTACCTGGGTGTATCACTTGGCAGCAGTATCATTCTTGGCCTTTGCATGGTGTTTGGTGCACTTATTCCTTCTGTTTATTACCAGTTTAATCCGCAGGCGGGAAAAGATACGATTGGTGCCATTGTGAGCAGTGCCTGGGGATTAACGGTGCTGGCCGGACTTGCCGTTTGTGTGTTGGGCATTGTGTTATGTGGGAAAGCGGGTACCATGAAAGAGGCGCAGTTAAAAACATCTTCTGATGAGGGAGGGGGTGATACCCCCAAACCGGTTATGCGAAAGCAACCTGCTATGGTAGAAGAAGGCGGGAACCCTGTTGCCACAGGTCCGTTGCAAGGAGCAGCCTATGCCGAGATTGCAGTGGAAAAACCCGTAGCCGTAGCCGTGGATGGACATGGTATAAAGGCAACAGCTACCGAATATAAATTTGGATTAGGCCTGACAGTGGCTATCATCTCGGGGGTGCTGAGCGCCTGCTTTAATTTCGGTCTGGAAGCGGGCAAGCCGATGGCCGAAGTGGCCAACAACTTGTGGAAGGGAGCCAACCCTGCTGCTACCACAGAATTCCTTTACCAAAACAACGTGACCTATGTTGTTATTCTTTGGGGCGGGCTGACGACCAATTTTATCTGGTGCATGTTGCTCAATGCCCGCAACAAAACCTTTGGCGATTATGCCAACAAAAGAACGCCGCTGCTGCGCAACTACCTGTTATCGGCACTGGCCGGCACTACCTGGTTTCTGCAATTCTTTTTCTACGGTATGGGTGAGAGCAAGCTGGGTAACGGTGCTTCTTCCTGGATCCTGCACATGTCCTTTATTATCCTGGTGGCCAATGTATGGGGCATTGTGGCAAAGGAGTGGAAAGGAGTAACACCAAAGACCCGGTCTACACTAATCGTTGGTGTACTGACCATCATTGCAGCTGTGTTGATAGTAGGCTATGGAAATTACCTGAAAGGGTAGGGAGGAGTTGATTGGATAATTGGTTGATTTTGTAGCGAAGGCTAAGACTAATTATCGGTGCGTAGCGTGCTGGTAAAATAGAAAGAAAAAATGATGAGCTGACAAGGGCTCATTTTAGTAAAACAATGAATGTAAAAAATGGTCTGATTTGTTTAACCTTTCTACAGATCATCACATTTTCAAATTATCAAATTCTGAATAAATGTCTCTTACTACAACATTTAAACATGTTAGCTACCTCTGGGATGAAGCACGGGCGGCAGAACTGGCCGGCGACGAAGTAGGCCTGTTGATTTACCGTTCCAACCTGTTGGGTGCTGATCTTCGGCTGACCAATTACGGCGGTGGCAATACATCCTGCAAGGCCATGGCCAAGGACCCGCTCACCGGCAAAGAAGTGGAGGTCATGTGGGTGAAGGGTTCGGGTGGTGATATCGGCACCCTTACGCGGAGCGGACTGGCTGCATTGTATCTCGATCGTTTGCGCAGCCTGCAAAACGTTTACCGCGGCATCGATCACGAGGATGAAATGGTAGAACTTTTCAATCACTGCATTTACGACCTGGCCTCCAAAGCGCCATCCATTGATACACCGCTACATGGATTTTTACCCTTCAAACATATCGATCACCTGCACCCCGATGCGGCTATCGCCATTGCCGCTGCAAAAGACGGCCGGCGTATTACCGAAGAACTTTTCAGCGGTACGATTGGCTGGGTGGAATGGCAGCGTCCGGGATTTGACCTGGGGCTGAAGCTGAAACAATGCCTGGATGAGAATCCGGGTATCCGTGGCATTATGCTTGGCTCTCACGGACTGTTTACCTGGGGTGACACGGCCTATGAATGTTATATCAATTCACTGGAAGTCATTGAACGCTGCGCCGAATACATTGAAGATAGCCTGGGAAAAAAAGGGCCAGTGTTTGGTGGTGCCAAGGTAGCGTCGCTGTCAAAAGAAAAACGTTTATATCAGGCCGTTAAGCTGGCGCCGGTGCTGCGTGGTCTGTGCAGTTCGGCTTCGGTACAGGGCGGTATGATCGGTCATTTTACCGATTCCGAAACCGTTCTTGAATTCATCAATTCTGTTGACCTCGAGCGGCTGGCACCCATGGGTACGTCTTGCCCCGATCATTTTTTACGTACCAAGATATCTCCCCTGGTACTAGAACTTCAGGCAGAAGAAAACCTCGATGATGCAGGTTTGATCAAAACAAAGCTGCAGCCACAATTCCAGGCCTACCGCGATATGTATGCGGCTTATTACAACAACTGCAAACATTCCAACTCACCGGCCATGCGGGATCCTAACCCGGTTGTGATTCTTTTTCCTGGGGTAGGCATGTTCACTTTTGCAAAAGACAAAGCGACGGCCCGTGTTGCGGCTGAGTTCTACCAGAACGCTATCAATGTTATGCGGGGCGCTGAGGCTATTTCGGAATATACATCCCTGCCCCGCCAAGAGGCCTTTGATATTGAATATTGGTTGCTGGAAGAAGCCAAACTACAGCGCCTGCCAAAACCAAAAGCGCTCAGTGGCCGTATTGCCCTCATCACCGGCAGCGGTGGCGGCATCGGCAAGGCTATTGCGAAAAGATTTGCACAGGAAGGTGCCTGTGTTGTGATCAGCGATAACAACCAAGAACGATTAGAAGATACGAAAGCGGAGTTCCTGAAAAGTTTCGGAAAGGATGCCGTAACTGCGGGTGTATTGGATGTAACAAATGCTGACAGCATCCGGGAAACGATGAATGATGCCATTCTTATGTTTGGCGGCGTTGATATCATCGTTAACAATGCCGGCCTTTCCATTTCAAAACCAATTGAAGACCATACCGAAGAAGACTGGGATCTGTTGTACGATGTACTGGTGAAGGGACAATTCACGGTTACACAAAAAGGTGTGGAGATTATGCGTAAACAGGATTTTGGTGGCGATGTGCTGAACATCGTCAGCAAAAACGCACTGGTAAGTGGCCCCAACAACGCAGGTTATGGTTCAGCCAAAGCCGCACAGTTGCACCTGAGTCGCCTGAATGCAGCCGAACTGGGAAAAGATAAGATCCGTGTGAATGTTGTCAATCCTGATGCCGTGATATCAGGCAGCAATATCTGGAGCAATGGCTGGGCCGAAGGACGTGCCAAAGCTTATGGTGTTACCGTAGACGAATTGCCAGCATACTATGCCAAGCGTACATTGCTCAATGAAGTCATTGAACCGGAAGATATTGCCAATGCCTGCTTTGCCTTTGTAGGCGGGTTGCTTAACAAGTCCACCGGCAATGTGCTGAATGTGGATGGTGGTGTGGCTACGGCGTTTGTGAGATAAGGTTTAGAGTCTGGAGTCTAGAGCTTGGAGTTTGGTGTTGTTGCAACTACTTCAGTCATTCACTTAACGTCAGACACTCAGGCAAAAATCTAATCGCAAAAAACTGTTCGGAAAAATATTGATTCGTCAAAAATCAAGTTAACCCCAAACACCAAACCCAAACTCCAATCCCATATGCCGCGTCTTGCTTTTAAGATGAAACTGTTCCCTGGTAAGGAAGCCGAATACAAGAAGCGGCATGATGAAATCTGGCCGGAACTGCAGGCGCTTTTAAAAGAAACAGGCATCCGTGACTATTCCATTTTTTTAGACAGGGAAACGGGCAGCCTGTTTGGCGTGCTGACCATCACCGATTCGCAAAAAATGGATACCTTACCCCAACACGAGGTGATGCAGCGCTGGTGGGCCTACATGGCCGATATCATGGAATCGAACAAAGACAATTCACCGGTAAGCATACCCCTCGAAGAAGTATTTTATTTACCCTGACAAGATTGCTTTATGCTGATTGAAAAATACAAGATTGAAGAAGTCAATGATTCAATAGCTGCAGCGCACCAACGGCGCTTCGAGTTTGCAGCATCCGATGTCAATAATGTTGAAGAGATCCTGCAAAAGCTAATGGATTTCCAGGTGGCCATTCCCTCCTGGGCACTTGGCACAGGCGGTACCCGCTTCGGCCGTTTTTCCGGTGGCGGTGAACCACGCAGCCTTGAAGAAAAAATTGAGGATGTGGGACTTCTCCACCTGCTCAACCAATCTAGTGGTGCCATCTCCCTGCATATTCCCTGGGATATTCCCAGCAATCCTGCACATATCAAAGCACTTGCGGCGCAACACGGACTTCGTTTTGACGCCATGAACTCCAACACCTTTCAAGATCAGCCAGACCAGGCATTAAGTTATAAGTTTGGCTCTATGCAGCATACCGATAAAGCCGTGCGCAAACAAGCAGTTGAGCACAATATTGACGTAATTAAGTATGGTGTTGAACTGGGGTCTGAATCACTGACCGTGTGGCTTTCAGATGGCTCTTCTTTTCCCGGTCAGCTCAACTTCCGCAAGGCCTTTCAAAACACACTGGAAAGCCTGCAGGAAGTGTACGCTGCATTGCCTGACAACTGGAAGATGTTTGTCGAGTACAAAGCATTTGAACCGAACTTTTATTCAATGTCCGTAGGTGATTGGGGACAATCCTTTACCTACGCTAATAAACTGGGCCCGAAGGCATACACATTGGTGGACCTGGGCCACCATCTCCCTAATGCCAACATTGAGCAGATTGTATCGCTGCTGCTGATGGAAGGAAAACTGGGTGGATTCCATTTCAACGATTCCAAGTACGGTGACGACGACCTGACTGTTGGTTCCATCAATCCATACCAGCTTTATTTAATTTTTAATGAACTGGTGGAAGGCATGGATGCAAAAGGTATGAACCATGCCAGCGACCTGGGTTGGATGATCGATGCGTCGCACAATATCAAAGACCCGCTGGAAGATCTTTTGCAATCGGTGGAGGCTATCCAGATTGCTTATGCGCAGGCATTGCTGGTTGACAGGAATGCCTTGGTTGCTGCGCAACAGGAGAACGATGTGGTAAAAGCGCAGGAAATTTTGCAACAGGCTTATCGTACCGATGTGCGTCCGCTGGTGGCAGAAGCGAGGAGACGGGCCGGAGGTGCCTTGCAGCCGCTGGATGTTTTCCGCCGTTATAAGATACGCGAAACACTGGTGAGCAACCGGGGTAAAAAAACAGTGGCCACCGGCTTATAGTGCAACAAACCTGAATAAGCCTTTATTTGTAAACATCCACCATTCATTATTTTTTTGTTCACACATGTCTGCGGTGCCGGTTATAGCGGTTATTGATGTTGGGAAGACCAACAAAAAACTGTTTCTGTTCGATGAAGATTACAACATTGTTTTCGAACAGTCGGCCCAGTTTTTTGAAACGGTGGATGAAGATGGTGATCCCTGCGAGAATATTGAAAGCCTTCGCCTGTCGGTTTTCGACTCGCTTCGTTCCGTCTTCGGCAATAAAGAATTTGAGCTGAAAGCTGTAAACTTTTCAGCTTATGGTGCCTCCTTTGTTTACCTCGATGCAGACGGAAAACCACTGACACCGCTTTACAATTATCTCAAAACTTTTCCCGCAAATCTGCACCAGCAGTTTTATAACACGTATGGTGGCGAAACTGCGTTGTCATTGGCTACGGCTTCTCCTGTGCTGGGCAGCCTGAATTCAGGCCTGCAGTTGTACCGGCTGAAATATGAAAAGCCGGCAGTGTATGCGCAAATCAAACATGCTTTGCACCTGCCGCAGTACCTAAGTTATCTTTTGAGCGGCCGGGCCAGCACCGATATGACCAGCATTGGTTGCCATACCATGCTTTGGGATTTCCAGAAAAAAGATTATCACCAGTGGGTTTATGCTGAAGGACTGCATCAAAAATTTGCGCCGGTTGCGCCATGCGATGAAACCGTAAACGCTGTTTTTCCCGGCAACAATTATAAAGTAGGCGTGGGGTTGCACGACAGTTCAGCTGCACTCATTCCTTACCTCGTAAATTTTAGTGAGCCTTTCATCCTGATCTCGACAGGCACCTGGTGTATCAGCCTGAATCCCTTCAACAATACGCCACTCACCAACGAAGAACTGGCGCAGGATTGTCTTTGTTACATGCAATTCAATGGCAGGTCGGTTAAGGCTTCACGCCTGTTTGCCGGCAAAATGCATGAAGAAGGCATCAAGCGGCTTGCGGAGCATTTTCATTCGGAAGTGAACCGTTATCGCAGTGTGGCTTTCCATCCTGAACTGCTGTCATCTTTGCAAAAAGAAAGCAGGCATCCTGCTTCCGCAGGACTTCCATTTGAACAACAGGATCTTTCCCGTTACACAACGTACGAAGAAGCTTATCACCACCTGATGCTGGATATTGTTCAGCAACAAATCAAATCAACAAACCTGGTGATCAAAGGCTCGCCTGTAAAACGGTTGTTTGTTGACGGTGGCTTCTGTAAGAATGCCATTTACATGAATCTGCTGGCGGTTGCTTTTCCAGAGATGGAGATCTTTGCTGCATCCATGGCGCAGGCTACATCACTGGGTGCTGCACTTGCCATTCATAATGCCTGGAATCAAAAACCTGTACCCAATACCCTTATTCAGCTACAGTTTTATTCTGCAAAACAGGAAGCTGCTTTATAAGAAAGTAAGGCTTTTGTTATTACAGCTTACGATAATGCATATACGGGAACGTTTGCGTAAATAATTCCATTCCTGGTTAAAAAAAAGCTAATCTTTCAGGATGCATCAGGATAGTTCCCTTTGTTGATTATCTACTTTAGTGATGCTGAAAGAAAGTAGGTCAACGACTGCTGCGATTGCAAAACCCAGTGAACGGCTATATGAGAATTTTTACTTTTTTATTTTCCGGATTACACATTTTACCTAGAAGACTATTGCTTGCTTGCTGCAATGCAATTTTTTATCAATACCCGTTTATAGTCCAGCAATACCAGCGTATCAGCCTTTATAAAATCTCCAACGAAGTCATTTCTTAAATGAGCTACCTGTATATGAACAGATCTTTAAAGATGCTTGCCTTCTGCGTACTGACGCTTGTCGTATTCGAAGGGTGCAAGAAAAAATTCGACGAGTATTATGAACGTCCGCCCGGCCTTGAACCGCCTATTTACCAGCAGTTGCAGGCCAGGGGTAATTTTACAAATCTGTTGGCTGCCATCGATAAAGCGGGGTATAAAGACATCCTGAGTGCGGCAGGTTACTGGACTTTTTTTGCACCACATGATTCGGCCTTCCAGGTTTATTTTAAAGAGAATAATATTAGCGGCATCGACAAGCTTGATAATGCGGCCTGCCAGAAGATTGTAACCTACAGCCTTGTGTACAATGCATTCAACAAGGACCGCATTGATGATTTTCAAAGCAATACCGGGTGGGTTCCCAATCAGGCATTTAAACGGCGTACAGCTGCGTACACAGGCGTATATGATGGTACCGATACCTCCGGTAATCCCATTAAAGTGATTTCGGCCAACAGAAACGGCATCAACTCCTATGTAGAAGCGGATAATAACAATAAATACATACCCATCATCACTACTGCTTACATGAACGGCAAGGGCCTTACCGCCGGGGATTACAATTATTTTTATCCCAACACTACCTATACCGGGTTTAACGTAGTAGATGCGGTTGTCACAGAAAGTGATATTCCTGCGGAAAATGGTGTGATCCATGTCGTGAACAGGGTCATCACAAGTTTGCCGAGTCTTGATGAATATCTAGGTTTCAATCCCAATTACAGCGAATTCAGGAAACTCTTTGACCGCTTCCTGGTAAGCTATGCACTGAATGCGGCTGTTACACAGAAGTACCAGTTGCTCAACCAGGGATCAAACCAGGTGTATACCAAAGTGTTTGCCGCAGCACTTGCGTTTTCGCCTAACAACGAAAACTTTATGAAGCTGACGGACAATGACGGACAAGCCAATTCCTACAGCATGTTTGCTCCAACCAATGATGTTTTAAGAGCTTACCTGAATGATGTCTTACTGGAGAATTTTCCCAGCAAACGAATCGATGATCTTCCCATCAATATTATTTATGATTTTGTGAATGCGCACCTGTGGCAAACGGCAGTATGGCCTTCAAAGTTTGGGTCCACATTCAATTACCTTGGTGAAGAAGCCCGCTTTGACGCCGCTTCAGATATTGTAGATAAAAAGATCCTGAGCAACGGTTTCTTTTATGGTACGAACAAGGTGCAGGAGGCAAATGTGTTCAGCAGTGTATTTGGAAAGGCTTATCTCAATCCCGAGTATTCGATGATGACAAGCCTGCTGAACCAGGAACTGAAATTCACCATCTCCAACATCCGTCGCGACTATTCCTTATTCCTAGTAAGCAACAAGGCACTCAACGATTCGGGTTATTATGCGGATCCAACGGTGAGTAACCTTCCTAATGAACAATGGCGCTACACACCGCCGGGTGGTGGTACTACCATCACAGGAAGTTCTGCCCTTGTGCGTTTGCTGCGCATGTTAAACATGCATGTTGTGGAAAGAGACCTTAACACACTGGCAGGAAGCGGTGTTGCCCAAACCAAGGGTGGTGAATTTATCACCTTCAACAATAACCGTGTACAAGGTGCCGGCAATGCTGATTTCGACGCACCCGCAATTGTTGACAGTGTAAAAACTGCCCGCAATGGAACGGTTTATTACATCGACAGGCCACTGAACTATAGCAACTTTGCCATTGGTACTTACTTGCGGGCTTTGGGCACACAACCCACTTCTACTTTCCACTACTTCTGGCGCTATGTGAGCAGCACTGATCTGTATAATACAGCCACCAACGAATTTGTTTCGGGCCCCTCTACCGGTTCGTTTTACACTTTTTTTGTTCCCAATAAAGAAGCGATTGAAGAAGCCATCAAAGCAGGACTGCTTCCAGGTACTGTATCGGGTGCAGCCGTGACACCCAAGTTTAGCGGGTACACATTGGCGGAGATTGAAAAGGTGAAAAAGTTTGTCTTGTACCACATTGTCAAAAAGTCTTTCGGAACGGATGGGCAGGAGAGTGGATCCGTCGAAACATTTTTTAAAAATCAATTTGGTGATGCAGGCAATGTTTTCGTCAACAATTCATCCGGTAACAGCATGACAGTAACGGACATGAATAACCGCGAAGCAGCCGTGGTGATGGGAAGTGGCACCAGCAACCTGTTAGGCAATCGCATCGTGATCCACCTGATCAACAATTATTTAAAATATACAGATTAATCGCTCGTCTAATCTTTTAAGGGTATGTTGAAATATATTCAGAAAACCGTTTGTGCGCTCCTTTTCACCTGTTTGGGTGTACTGCAGGCCGCATCCCAAACAACACCTGCCACCACCGCCAATGACAATATTGTAAAAGGAAAGGTGGTGGATAAGAAAACCGGTGAAGCCATTGGCGAAGTATCGGTGGCAGAGATGGATGCCGATAACAGGGTGGTCAAAAGCACTAAGACCGATATTGAAGGAAACTTTGTGCTGAAAGTAAACAGTCTGCGAAACCGCATTTCGGTTTCCCACATTAGTTATAAATCCCTCACCCAGCCGCTGAGCGGGAAAACAACCCTCAACTTTCAGCTGGAGGAACTCAATTCCAACATGAACGAGGTGATTGTGATTGCTGCCCGTACCGTGGACAATGGCCTGATGGCAGTAAAGGAAAAAAACAACACGTTGGCAACGGCAAGGGTAAGTGCAAGAGATATGGAAGAAATGCAGGCTGCCAGCATCGATCAGGCGTTGCAGGGACGCCTTGCCGGTGTAGACATCACCGCCTCAAGCGGTGATCCCGGTGCAGCGATGAATATTCGTATCCGTGGTGTTTCTTCCATTAGTTCTACCGGCAATCCGCTGATCGTAGTGGATGGCATGCCGTATGAAACTGAGATACCCAGCGATTTTAATTTTGGTGCCGCGGATGAACAAGGCTATGCGCAACTCCTGAATATTTCGCCTGCTGACATTCGCGATATCACGGTTCTGAAAGATGCGGCAGCAACATCGGCATGGGGCTCCCGTGCTGCCAACGGTGTGCTGCTCATTACCACCAAACGCGGATCTGCCGGCAAACCAGCCATCAACTATACATTCAAGGGTTCAACTTCTGTACTGCCCGATCCGGTACCCATGCTGAACGGTGACCAATATTCGACACTGATTCCGGAAGCCTATATGAACCGCCTGGGTACAACTATGAATTCACAAGCGGTAAGGGAATTTAACTATGACCCGAACGATCCTTACTGGTACAACAATTACAGCAACAACACCAACTGGATTGATGAAATCTCACGCCGCGGGTATGTGCAGGATCATAACGTGAGCATGACCGGTGGCGGCGAAAAAGCTCGCTATTATGCTTCTATCGGGTATTTCGACCAGGTGGGAACCACCTTGGGCACAGCCTTGAAACGCATCAACACCCGTATCAACCTGGATTACAACATTTCGGAGAAGATCAAGATTTTTACCACGCTTTCTTATACACATACCGATCAGAGCCGGAACTATATGAGTTCAGGTAATAATCTTGATGGTGCCATTCGGAGTGTGGCCTACATCAAGATGCCTAATATGAGTGTGTTTGAATACGATGAAGAAGGTAATCTTACACCCAACTATTTTTCGCCGGTCTCAAATGTACAGGGTACCTATTCCCGTATTTACAACCCGGTGGCCATGGCTTCACAGGCCAAATACGGTGTTATTGGCGAACGGATCACTCCCCGTTTCCAGATGAATTACGATATCATCCGCAGAGTGCTGAAAGCCAGTTTTGATGTGCAGTTTGATATTAACAATACTAAGAACAGTTCCTTCCTGCCGCAGATTGCTACCGGCCGTCCGAATTCTGAGACAGTAGTGAACAGAGCTTATAACGGTGATATAGATGTGTACAACGTTACTACAAAATCAAGTCTGGCGTATACACCGTTCATCAAAAATGAAAACCACAGTGTAAGCGCTTATTTCAACTTTTTCACCAGCGATTATAAAACCATGAACCAGGAAGTGATGACGTCCAATACGGCTTCCTCACTGCTGCAAACACCAGTTGCCGGTTCAAGAACACAGAACGAAGAACTCCGGTTGGTATCCGGATCGTCGCAAACACGCAGCCTGGGAGCTGTGCTGGGTGGTTCGTACAGCCTTATGCGGGATCGCTACATCATCAATGCAACACTGCGTGGTGATGCCAACTCACGGTTCGGTCCCAACTACCGCTATGGATTGTTTCCTTCCATCTCGTTTCGCTGGCGTGTATCCGACGAGAAGTTTATGCGGGGGATCAAAAACCTCGATGACCTGAGTTTCCGTGCTTCTTATGGTGAAAGTGGTGAAGCGCCGCGTTACGATTACACCTTCTTCAACCGGTACTCTACCTATTCGTGGAGCTATCTCGGGCAGACGGGTGTTTATCCTTCCTCCATGGAGCTCAAGAACCTGCGCTGGCAGACCATCAAGGGAACCAACCTGGGTGCAAACGTTTCCCTGTGGGGTGGCCGCTTCCGCCTGGATGCGGACGTTTACCGCAACCGCACCGTTGATCTTTTCTTCAACGGGCTGCAGATCGCTTCTTATACCGGTTATAATAGTGTGAACATGAATGTGGGAACGCTGGACAACCAGGGATGGGAGATCGCCGTGTTCACCCAACCGTATAAAAGCAAAAGTGTCGTGGTGGACTTCAACTTTAACGTGGCGGCCAACGAAAACATCATCCGCGAGATTTCGGAGTTCTATCCCAGCTCCAGGGGTGACGTAACCAGACTGGGGGAGTACCTTCGTCTTTTGCAGGTAAACAATCCTTTTGGTTCTTTCTATGGCTATAAGTACAAGGGTGTGTATACTGACCAGGCTTCCACCATTGCACAAAGCGCAGAAGGCAAACCTATCATTGGCCCCAACGGTCAGGTAGTGTACATGCGCTTCAACTATCCCAACGTGGACTATGTTTTTCAACCCGGCGATGCCATGTATGAAGACATCAACCACGATGGTAATATCAACTATATGGATGTTGTTTATCTCGGCAACTCCAATCCAAAACTGGTGGGAGGCTTTGGTCCTGCAGTTACCATCAAAGGCAAGCTGAAGATCTCTACCTATTTCAATTTCCGCTACGACTATGATATTGTGAATGGCACCAAAATGAACACAACGGCCATGTACAACTTCGACAACCAAAGCACCGCGGTGCTTCGTCGCTGGCGCAAGGAAGGCGATGTCACCGATATACCCCGTGCCGTTATAGGTGGCGGTTACAACTGGCTGGGATCGGACCGCTACGTAGAGGATGCTTCCTTCCTGCGCTTCCGTACCATCACCGCCCGTTACACATTTGATCAGAAGTTGCTGTCGCGGATGAAGATGAAAAGCCTGAGTGCTTACATCACCGCTGAAAACCTGTTTACCTGGACCAATTATACAGGACAGGACCCGGAAGTCAGTGCATCCGGTTCCGATCCGTTCCGGATGGCGTATGATTATTCGATGACACCGCCTTCCAAAAATTTTGTGATCGGTCTTGCTGTAGGTTTTTAATAACGAAAGAAAACCGCATTCACTACTTAAACGAACGAGCAATCATGAAGCAATTTTTTTCCATAACAGTTTTGCTTACACTGGTACTGAGCACCACTTCCTGTAAAAAGTGGCTGGACCTGAAGCCACAGGACGGCATTGTAGGCGATGAATTCTGGCAAACCAAAGAACAGGTGGAAGCCGGTATCATTGGCATTTATTCTTCCCTGCTGTCAGAAACATCAGGGACCTCTATCGGTCCGGTAGAATCATTTTTTCTTTGGGGAGAAGCCCGTGCCGATATGGTGGTTCCCGGTTTCAGGGCTTCTGCGGAAGAACTGGATATCGTGAACATGAACATCCAGCCGAATAACCGGTATACCAACTGGCGGATGCTGTACCAAACCATCAACTATTGCAATACACTTATCCAGCTGGCGCCGGGTGTGCTGCAAACAGACAACACATTTACACAGGAGCAATTGAACCGTGCCGTTGCTGAAGCAAAAACAGTGCGGGCCCTGATGTACTTCTACCTGGTAAGAACGTTTCGCGATGTGCCGCTGAAACTGAATGCAACCATCAGCGATGAAGACATTGAGCCCATTGCCAAATCGAATGCCGATGCTGTGCTGACACAGATTATAACTGATCTGAAGGAAGCCGAACCTGGTCTGCCGCTTTCCTACGGCAACCAGGCTGCCGATAAAGGCCGTGTTACCCGGTATGCTGCCAATGCAATTTTGGCTGATGTGTACCTGTGGACGGAAAAGTATGCTGAATGTGTTGCGGAGTGCGACAAGATCATCAACTCCAACCGGTTTGGCCTGATTGGCGGCGGCCAGTCCATTTTTGATGAGTTGTACCTGCAGGGCAATTCCAGCGAAAGCATTTTTGAACTGCAGTTTGATGTACAAAAGCTTAACCCTTTTTATGGTATGCATCACCCCACCATCCGTCGGTGGGGAGGAGCGCCGCACCTGATGGACCAGGTGTTTGGCCCGGATGATCCAAACACCCTTGAAGTTGAGCAGGACCTGCGGGGCCTTGGTACGTCACTGAGGGGTTCTGATTTTACCATCTGGAAATACATTGGAGCAAACAATACCGCTACATCCATCCGCTCAGCCGATCAGTCGTTTGCCAACTGGATCTTTTACCGGTATGCGGATGTTTTGCTGATGAAGGCGGAGGCCATCAATCAGATGGACCAGCCCTTGGAAGCATCGCGATTGGTAAAAATAATCCGCGAAAGGGCCGAGGCCTTTGACTTCAACAGTACGATGGACTCCACTTCTAAATCAGGCATGGAAGAATTTATCCTGCAGGAACGCCAGCGTGAGTTTGCTTTTGAAGGCAAGCGCTGGTATGATGTGCTGCGCAATGCAAAACGAAACAACTACCAAAACCTGCAATACTTGCTGGAGGTTACCGCCACCAGCATACCCGCCGACCGGCAACAGGCTGCTTTCAACAAGATCAGGGATAAGAACAGTCATTACCTGCCCATCTTCTTGTATGAAATGCAAACCAACAAATTGCTGGTACAAAACCCCTTCTATAAATAATTAATCAATTGCTATGAACCGGAACGTTTTGTTTTCCCTTGTTCTGTCAACGATTCTTGCTACAGGCCTGCTCTTGCCGGCTTGCAAAAAAGTTGAGATCAATCCGTATACAACGGAAGATGTCAATATTGTGGGTTACCTGGCAAAGCACCCCGATTCATTTTCACTCTTTAAACAGATTCTTGATCGCACAGGAAATTCGGCTTTCCTGAATGCCTATGGTGCTTATACGGTTTTTGCGCCAACCAATTCAGGTGTCAAATCCTGGCTGGCAAAGAACAATGCCGCTGCTGTGGATGCTGTGAGCATGGATAAACTGCAGGACCTGGTAAAGTTCCACTTACTGGTTGATACCATCACCACGGGTGTGTTCAAAGACGGAAAGTTGCCGGTAGCCACCATGCTGGGGCAATACCTGGTGACAGGTGTTGGCATGAAGAATGGAGCTTCCAGTTACCTGATCAACCGCCAGGCATTTGTTACGCAGTCGAACGTGATTGTTGGGAATGGTATCATTCACGTGGTTGATAATGTATTGGAGCCATCTACGCTCACCATTGCGAAACAACTCGAAGCCAAACCGGAGTATTCCATTTTTGTGGAAGCAATGAAGGCCACTGGCTTTTATGATCTTTTAAATACGGTAGACCCGGATACTACAAAGCGCTGGATGAGTGTTATTGCCGAAAGCAACAGGGCATTTGCGGACAGCGGCATTACTTCATTCGATGCCTTAAAAGCAAAATATTCCCAAACAGGCAACCCGGCCTCACCCAATGACAGCCTGTACATGTATATGGCATACCACGTAATGACAGGCATTAAGTTCCTGGGCGATATTATTACCGCTCCGGCACATGTAACCTTGCAACCGCAGGAAGTGATCAGCGTGCAATACAAGAACCAGGAAGTGGTGCTGAATGAAGCTGAATTCAACGGCGTTTTTGAACCGGGTATCGTGCTAAACCGCACCGGCAGCGACAATGCCGCCACCAATGGTGTATGGCACGATGCACAGGCACATTATACACTGAAATACCGTAAGCCTACAGCCGTATTCTGGGATGTGGCAACCTTCCCCGAAATCCTGAAAATGCCTACGCATTATAAACGGCAAAACTTTACCTGGACACGTCAGTCCGAATCGGATCAGCCGCTGCAGGATATTGTTTGGGGATGGGGCGCACTTGCCGGCACCAATACCATGACCTATTACTACAACAGTTCTTCCAGCAACAGTATCACCGGTAGAGGCGCCAATAATTTTGATGCGATTCAAATGCCCATGGGCTTGCCCAACCGGCCGGTTTGGTGGGAACTGACAACGCCGCCGATTGTGAAAGGCAAGTACAAAGTTTGGATTTGCTATGTACAACGTAAGCAATCATCAAGTTCCAACCAGCTTTGCCAGGTTTCTATCAATGGCGATGTGATGGCCAATACGATGAACTTCACCCTGACCCGGCCATCGGGTACGGATGCTGAACTGGAGGCCATTGGCTGGAAACGGTATACCGAAGGAACCAACGCGGTGTTGGCAGGAAAGCTGGTAGGCGTGTATGATTTCAAAACAACACAACGTCATACCATTCGCTTTACGCCGCTTGCGGGTACACAGAACGACAATTACCTGGATATGATCCATTTTATTCCGATTGATGAACCACAATACCTGCCGCGGTTTACAAGCGAAGGCGAAAAGATTTACCAGTAAAGAATTGCTTCACGTAAGAAAACCAAATACAGTACGAATGCGAAGTATACGAAAGAAATTTTTGATCGGTCTGACGCTTTCCGGGATCTTTTTTGCCGGTTGCAAAAAGTGGGACGACCACAATGCCGTGACTGATGCGGCGCTGACCAAAACCTTAACGCAGCAGATCAGCGAAGATCCTGCCCTGAGTAAATTTTCTGAATTGCTGGTAAAATCCGGATACGATAAGGTGCTGGCTTCTTCCAAAACCTTTACTGTATTTGCACCTACCAATACGGCACTTGCCAGCCTGGATGCGGCCACTTTGAATGATTCTACAAAGCTGAATGCATTTATCGGTAATCATGTTGCCACGCTGAATTATAAAAGCACTGCTGCCGGTACAACACAGCGCATTCCGATGCTGAATGGAAAATACCAGAATTTCCTGAACAAAACCATCGGTGAGGCCACGATTGTACAGGCGGATAAAGCTGCTGCCAACGGTATACTGCATGTAATAGACAAAATGCTGCCGGTGTTGAGCAATGGCTGGGATGCGCTGCAAAACAACAGTGAAATTCCGGCTGCGCAAAAAGCCTACATGCTTTCGCTTTTCCGCAATGTTTTTGATGCGACGAATGCCGTCCAGATCGGGGTTGATCCTTCTACTGGCGCACCGGTTTACCAACCGGGAACAGACTCCATACAGACCAATTTGTTCTGGCGGAATATATATGACCTGCGAAACGAAAAAGAAGAATACACCTTGTTTGTGCTTACCAATGCTGCTTGGAACAGTGAGCTGGAAAAGTACAGGCCGTATACCCAGACAGTTACCAATGATGCTGATAGCACAACAGCATTTGCCAGTTGGGCCGTAGTGAAGGATCTGGCGATCCAGGGTGTGTACGATGGTTCCGGCAACACAGATACCCTTTTGTCAAAATTCAGCGTGAAAGTTCCTTTTGAAAAAGCGTCCATTGTAAAAACCATCAAAACCAGCAATGGCGTTATCCATATAATGGACAAAGTGGATGTGCTGCCCCAACATAAGATTCAGCCGATCATCATTCAGGCCGAAAACTACCGCACAACCAGCATCGACCGCAGGAGCAATACCTATTTCCGCGACCGCTTTAACCCGCTTACAGGCGCCAACTTCCGCGATGTGAATGTGTACAATCACGGTACGGCCCTGTTCAATATCAACTACCGGGTAAATAATGTTTTCGGTGGTGTGAAATACAAAGCCTACTGGGTAGCACTGAATGATTTCCTGTCAACATCCTTTTCACAAAAGCTGGCACTAGGCACACCTACTGCCAATACGTTTACGCTACAGAATGCAAATGGCTATACAGTGGTAACACCGAATGAATATAGTGAAGTGCTCCTGGGTGAAACCACGCTGCCAACCTATCATGCTGTACTGGATGTATTTCTGACGGCGGCTAACAGCACGGCAGCAGCTTCCAACCCGATTGTTTGTGATTATATCAGGTTGGAACCTCAATTCTAAATTTTCAAACGGATTGGCAAATCGTATTTATACAATGCAAAGACTACGCAACAATATGACTGCTTTCACCCAACTGCCTGCTACCAGCAATAGCCGAATGCCGAACAGGTATTCCGGGATAAGCAAAGCATCAACACCTAAATTTTTTCCGATGAAATGGATGATGGCTTCCGTACTGGCACTGGCTAGCGGAACACTGGCTGCGCAGCAACCCGTTACAGTGGACACAACGATAGTTGCCCCGCTGACCGGTAAGGAAATCTTTGTTTCGGGAAGGCTCACCGATGCTGCCACGAAAAAAGCTGCTGTTGGTGCACGGGTACAGGTGGAAGGCTTTTCGGCAGCCATTGCTGATGCAGACGGCCGCTACCGTGTAAAAGTGCCATCGTACAATGCAACGCTTGTCATCAGTGGGGAAGGATTTAATACCACGCATGTGCCCCTGCGGGGCAGAACCGCTCTCGATGTGGCGCTGCTGGATGCTTCTTTTGAATCGCAATACGAGCCTGTCACTACACCATTTGGCCTGAAAACAAAAAAAGATGTGACGGCATCCCTTGCCCAGTATAATGTAAATGGCTGGCAGAACACCACTGAAATACCTGACGCTTTGCTACAGGGCAGGATAGCCGGGCTAAATGTTATCCGCCGGAGCGGAACACCGGGTGCAGGTGCCAACATTTTCCTGCGTGGTTTTAATTCGCTTTACGGTACAAACAAGCCCCTGATTGTTATTGATAACATGCTTTATGATGCCAACGACTATGGGGAGAGCATCATTGCCAACAACAGCAATAACCCGCTTTCGCTGATCGATGTGAAAGATATTGACAACGTAACGGTGCTTCGCGACGCTTCCTCTATATACGGAACAAAAGGTGCGAACGGTGCCATTATCATTACCACCATCCGGGCAAGAGAGCAGGCAACAAAAATTGACTTTGGTGCTTATACAGGCTTCAATGCCGCACCGGCAAGCTTACCGGTAATGGATGCCGGCAGCTACCGCATTTACCTGAGTGAAATGTTGCAGAGCAAGGGCATGAGCAGCGACGAAATTGCCGCACAGCCCTACATGAACGATGATCCTTCCAACCCGCAATACGCATCGTATCATTTTAATACCGCCTGGCAACGCAAGGTGCTCCAAAACAGCAAAACCAACAACCTGTTCCTGAAAGTTACCGGTGGCGATAACATTGCGACGTATGGACTGAGTGTAGGATACCTGAAAACGGATGGCGTGGTAAAGGAAACGGACCTAACGCGGTACAACATGCGTTTTAATGCCGACTTTAATTTTTCCAAGCGGTTTACCGGTGCTGCCAACATTTCTATGTCCAAAGCCGACCAAAAGCTGAAAGACCAGGGCATTGCCGATAAAACAGCCCCCATTTTCCTTGGGTTGACCAAAGCGCCTTTCCTGCACGACCGCGTGATTGACGCCAAAGGTGCGGAAAGCCCCAACCTGGCTGGTGTCGATACACTCGGAATGACCAATCCTGCTGCCATCATCAGCAACATGCAGGCGAATAACCAGTTTTACAGCTTTTTCGGGTCGTTTGATTTTAAATACGAAATCTCCAGTCGACTGAGTGCCCGCAACCTGTTTGGCATTACGTTTCACAAGCAGCGTGAAAGCATTTTTGTGCCAGCAGCCGGCGTTGCCAAAGACACCCTGAGCAACGCGGTAGCCAATAACCGCATGGGAACACAAACTCGTCGCCTGTTCTCCGTTTTTAATGATACGCGGCTGGAGTATAACAATACTTTCCGTCTGAAACATTCATTGGCGGCACGCCTTGGCCTGCGCTATCAAACCAACAAGGCCGAGCAGGTGTATGGCGTAGGTTATAACTCCGCAACGGATGACCTGGTAAGTGTGCAGAATGGTGTGGCAGCGCTGCGGCAGGTAGGCGGCGGAATTGGTGAGTGGAACTGGATCAATACCTATTTCAATGTTGATTATGGTTTTAGCAACAAATACTTTTTATCGCTGAACGTTGCCATGGATGGTTCATCCCGCTTTGGCAGGGAAGCGAAGAACGGTGTAACGGTAAATGGTTATAAGTTTCCGGTTATGCCATCCATTAGTGGTACCTGGCTTGTTTCTTCGGAAAACTTTATGGCCGGTACCGGCATCAACCTGCTGAAACTGCGGGCTTCGTACAGCGTTGCCGGAAATGACGACATTGGCAATTATGCATCCCGGCAAACCTATACTTCGCAGAACTTTCTCGGCTTGCAGGGACTTGTTCGCAATGGCATCGCCAACCCGGCTTTGCAATGGGAAACCATCAAGCGTCTCAATGCAGGAATCGATGTTTCCTTTCTCCGCGACCGCGTTGGTGTAACCTTGGATGTTTATCAATCCAAAACCAGTAATATGCTGGTGTATGAAGACCTGATCACAGCCACAGGCTTTACCGCCTTGCTTACAAATGATGGCAGCATGCAGAACACCGGTGTGGAAGCAAGTGTGAACGCCAGAGTTGTCAATGCACCGCAGGTGAAATGGGATATTGGTCTGAACGTAGCAAAAAATAAAAATAAAATTCTGCAGGTACCCAATGGCTCCTTTACCACACAGTTTGCCGGCGGCACCATACTTACGGCAGAAGGCCAACCTGCCAACCTGTTTTATGGTTATGTAGCCAATGGCGTTTTTGCAACCAGTGCCGAAGCTGCCGCTGTCGGCTTGTCCAAGAAAAATGCAGACGGTACGTACAGCCCCTTTGCTGCAGGCGATGTTCGCTTTGCGGATATCAACGGCGACAAGATCATAGATGAAGCCGACCGCCAGGTGATTGGTGATCCCAACGCTGATTTTATTGGAGGCTTTACAAACCGTGTGATCTACAAAAATTTTGAACTGAATGCGCTGGTTACTTTCAGCCAGGGCAATGACATTTATAATTATGTACGGTATCGCCTTGAGTCCATGACAGGTGCCGAGAACCAGTTGCTCAGCGTAAACAACCGTTGGCGCGGCGAAGGGCAGGTGACCAATATGCCAAAGGCAAGTTGGAGCGACCCGATGGGCAACAGCCGTTTCAGCAATCGCTGGATTGAGGATGGATCCTATGCCCGCCTGCGCACCGTTTCGCTGCAGTACCATATGCCGGTCAAAAGCAATACCATCAACTATGTTACTTTTTATGTAACCGGTAATAACCTGCTCACACTGACAAAGTACAAAGGCTACGACCCGGAATTCAGTTACAATCAGAGTCCTTTTGCACAGGGCATTGATACAGGACTGGATCCGGTTTTCAGGAGTGCAACGCTTGGTGTACGGATAGGTTTATAATTACCCAACGTGCGTCGGAACAGGATCAATAAAATCATTGTGTAAATACTAAACCGGGAAACGGTTATGATACAAAATTTGAAAAAATATGTTTTTGCAGCGGCACTTGCCCTGGCTGGATTTTCTTCCTGCCGGAAGATTATGGATGTTGAGCCGCAGGACCAGTTGGATGTTTCGCAGATGTACCGCAACGTGTACGATGCCGATGCGGCTATTATTGGTATCTATGGAAAGTTCCAGTTACTGGCTGAACGTTATATCCTGCTGAACGAGCTGCGTGCTGACATGCTCGATTATACACAAAATGCGGATGACCATCTCCGCCAGTTAAGTACGCATTCCGTGAAGCCTGATAATCCCTATGCTTCGCCAAGGCCGTTTTATGAACTCATCATCAACTGCAATGATGTGCTCAAGCATCTGCAGATTATGCGGCAGGAAAACAAGTTGAAAGAGGCAGAGTATATACAACGCTACTCGGATGTTGGCGCTATGCGTTCCTTCCTATACCTGCAACTCGGAATTCATTATGGCAATGTTCCTTATGTGACCAGTGCACTGGAATCGGTAGATGATGTACGGAATGAGGCCAATTTCCCCAAGCTGGAATTCAACGTTTTGCTGGATAGTCTGATACAGTTTACAGAGGCCATTCCGTTCAAAGAACAATATCCTGCCGGATCCACGCTTGTCATGAATGTGGATGGATATCAAACGACAAAGTTCTATATCAACAAAAAGGTTTTGTTGGGTGAATTGTACCTGTGGAAAGGAAACTACCGGAGAGCCGCGGAATACTACCGCGAAGTGATGGAGACCAGTACACCCTCCACTTCATCGGCAGGATCGGTGTTTTTCAACCAGTATAAAATGGGCTGGGATGGTTCCCGCACAAGCCCCAATGCCACGGATCATTTCGTTCGCTATACCCGCATGGGAGATGCTTCTACGTTGGCCTGGACCAACTCATGGGTCACCATGTTCGAACGTTCGCAGGACAATGGTTTTAACTACGAATGGATCTGGGTTATTCCTTTTGATAACAAATTCAAGCCGGAGAATCCCTTTGTCAAATTATTCAGTCCTATTGGTGGCAGCTACCTGGTAAAGCCTTCCCAAGCCGGTATTGACCTGTACAGGAGCCAGACTCAAAATCCTGTTCAGGGACTGGGCTTGCCTTATGATGCAAGGGGCGATTATACCTGGCGGGAGATTGGCGGACAACCGGTAGTGATGAAATATCTCTATAACTACCTGGATAAGATTACCAGCTCTCCGGTGAATCTTCTGCAACGCAACAGCAAATGGTTCCTTTTCCGTCAGACGCAGTTGCACCTGCGCTTTGCAGAAGCGGCCAACCGCGAGAACCGTCACCTGCTGGCCACTGCCTTTATCAACAACGGCATATCAGGTGCTTATCCTGCGCCAACCAGCAATGTAACGGAATACCACAATACGCTGTGGGAACCGTATCCTTATAATTTCGATGCACGGAATAGCGGTAGTTCAGGCATTCCCTATTACCGGTCTGACTGGTACCGTCAACAGGGTATCCGGAACAGGGCCAATATGCCGAACAATGTATATGCGGCTGCCGACAGCCTGCTCCAGATTGAAAACAGCATAATTACAGAGTTAGCGCTGGAGAACGGTTATGAGGGCACCCGTTGGCCCGACCTGTTACGTGTTGCCATCCGGAGAAATGATGCTTCTTTTGTCACCACGAAAGTTGCCGCCAAATTAAGAAAAGCAGGATTGGGTGGCGATGCGGCAAGAGTGGAGGGAATGTCTCTGCAGGAACTTTATTTGCCTTTCCGGTGGAAGTGATCTTTTAGCAAGCAAACAAATAAACCGAAAACAAAAGCGGCTGGTGTATGCCAGCCGCTTTTGTTTTTACTAACAGTGAAAGTTTGCCAAAGCACCCGGCTTCCGTTATGCAGGAATCAAACGCAGCATGCACTTGCTCTGCTTTTTTTCTTTGCATGTTTCTGGATAGTACAGGATAATTTCTAGACGATGGAAAATTAGTTTTACCTGCTTACCAACTGTTTTGCTGTTTGAGTTTCTGAGTAACGTTACGAGCAATGTTGGTCTGCGGTTATGACGCTACAGGGTAGCTGGAAACAAGTTTACTAATCATGCATTTCTACGCCGTAAATATCGAAAAGGTGAAGGGCGAAGGGCCTTATCTTGTAGGGGTCTTAAAACAAACCTATGTCTAAGTGCAGAATGCAAATGATTCTTTTCCTCCTTTCCGCTATGTTACTCATAAATGCATCCCTGGCACAAGTAAGGGTGGTGACGGAACTGCGTGAAGGCTGGAAGTTCAGTAAGGGCAGCAATAGTGAGGCCTTTCGGGTAGATTTCAACGATAAAGGCTGGCAAACCGTAAGCGTGCCACACGATTGGGCGATCTATGGTCCCTTTGATAAGGACATAGACAAACAGGTGGTGGCTATTACCCAGAACAATGAAAAACTGGCTACTGAAAAAACCGGAAGAACGGGCGCCTTGCCCTATATTGGTGAGGGATGGTACCGCAATAGCTTCCGCCTTCCACAACTTAACAAGGGACAAAAAGCAATTCTTCTGTTTGAAGGAGCGATGAGTGAACCAAACGTATTTCTCAACGGGGAGAAGGTGGGAGAGTGGAACTATGGCTACAACTATTTTTATTTCGACATCACGGATAAACTTTTACCAGGCGGGCCAAATATACTGGCGGTGCACCTGAAGAATGTGGGGCAGTCGTCCCGCTGGTACCCCGGAGCCGGTTTGTACCGCAAAGTGAGCATCATTGTAAAGAATAAAGAGAGCATCGACCAGTGGGGAACCTACATCACCACGCCGCTGATTACACCGGAAGTGGCCAAGGTCAACGTTAGAACAAAAGTTTCAGGCAAAGGGCTCCGCCTGGTAACGGATATATTAGATGCTGCCGGGAACCATGTGGCGTCGGATACCGCTCAAACAATTTTCGGCAACGAATTCGAGCAGAATATTGGTGTAGCGCAACCGAAGTTATGGAGCCCTGAATCGCCTTACCTGTACAAAGCCGTATCACGGTTGTATGCAGGAACTGAACTGAAAGATGAAGTCACGACGCGGTTTGGCATCCGGCAGATCAGTTACAGCCCCACTACAGGCTTTAGCCTGAATGGCAAAACACGAAAGTTCAAAGGTGTTTGCCTGCATCATGATCTAGGCCCGTTGGGTGCGGCTGTGAATGTAGCCGCTTTGCGCCGGCAGATGCGCATTTTAAAGGACATGGGCTGTGATGCCATCCGGAGTGCACACAACATGCCTTCCCTGGAACAAGTGGAACTGGCCGATGAGATGGGGTTCCTCTTTCTGGCCGAAAGTTTTGATGAATGGGCAAGGCCAAAAGTTAAAAACGGGTACGCACGGTTTTTTGCTACCGATGCCGAGAAAGATATCGTAAACCTGGTGCATGCCACCCGCAATCATCCCTCCATTGTAATGTGGAGCTCGGGCAATGAAGTGCCCGACCAGCATGGATCGGAAGGTGCAAAACGGGCCAAATGGCTCCAGGAAATTTTTCACCGCGAGGATCCCACACGACCGGTAACCGTGGGTATGGACCAGGTGAAAGCAACCATGCAATCGGGCTTTGGCGCTTTGCTGGATATTCCCGGTTTAAACTACCGCACCCATTTGTACGAAGAAGCCTACAAAGCATTTCCACAGGGAATTCTGCTGGGTTCTGAAACGGCATCTACGGTGAGTTCCCGCGGCGTGTATAAGTTCCCGGTAGAAAAGGCCGCGGAAAAGCAGTACCCAGATTATCAAAGCTCCTCTTACGATCTGGAATATTGCAGTTGGTCTAACCTGCCGGAAGATGATTTTGTGTTGCAGGATGATAAGCCTTGGGTGATAGGTGAGTTTGTGTGGACCGGCTTTGATTACCTGGGGGAGCCAACGCCTTATGATGATAAATGGCCTTCGCGTAGTTCCTACTTTGGCATCAACGACCTGGCCGGTTTGCCCAAGGACCGGTATTATCTCTATCGCAGCCGCTGGAACACCAACGAAGAAACCCTGCACCTTCTTCCGCATTGGAACTGGCCCGGAAGAGAAGGTCAGACTACTCCCGTATTTGTATACACGAACTATGACAGTGCTGAATTGTTTGTGAATGGCAAAAGCATGGGCGTGCAGAAAAAAAAGAAGAACGGCACACCACAGGAACGGTATCGCCTAATGTGGATGGACGTAAAATACAGCCCGGGAACAGTGAAAGTGGTGGCCTTTGGCAAAGACGGCAAGCCTGCTGCTGAAAAAACAATGGTGACAGCGGGTAGCCCTTACCAACTACTTCTCGAACCGGATCGGACCACCATCGCAGCAGATGGCAATGATATTTCGTTTGTAACAGTGTCGGTAGTAGATAAGGATGGGAATCTTTGTCCTACTGCTGCAGAGCAACTGAATCTTTCGGTAAAAGGAGAGGGAACCTACCGTGCTGCCTGTAATGGCGATGCTACTTCGCTGGAATTGTTTCACCTGCCAACGATGAAGACGTTCAGCGGGAAACTGGTGGTGCTGGTACAGGCTACAAAAGGGGCAGGCCCTATAGAATTAACTGTTACAGGAAAAGGCCTCAAGCCGGGCAAGGTGCTGTTGCAGTCGAAATGATAAAAAGAATACAGGCAACAGCATGCATGTTGCAGATGGAATCATTTATAAAATTATTGCCAACCATATGTGCAAACGTTTTTTACTATTGACAGCCGGCGTCCTGGTGATAAGCAATACCGTTCTTGCACAGTCGCAAAAACCAAACGGACCATTGACCAAAGAATACATGTTTGACTTTGGTCGTGGCAGGATGAAGACTGGGTTTACCAAAGTGCTCCCCGAAACGGTGTATACGCCGCAAAGAGGCTATGGTATCGACTTTGGTTCTATCGTTACTGCCAATACCCGCAGTGGTAAAAATCCCATGCATGATGGCTATCTCACGTCCGGCCAACCGTTCTATTTTTCGGTGCAGTTACCGGAAGGAAACTATCATGTAAAACTTACCCTGGGTGATGATCAAGGAACGTCGGACGCCGCCATCCGGGCCGAAAACAGGCGGATGATGGTAAACCGTGTAAAGACCTTGAAGGGGCAGCACAAAACGGTTGAATTTACGCTGCACATCCGCGACAGTTCCATCAGCGGCACCAACCGCACAGTGCGTCTCAAGCCCCGGGAGTATGCTTACCTGCACTGGGATGATAAACTAACGCTGGAGTTGAATGGGGAAGCACCCAAGATAGATGCCATCGAAATTACACCGGCACCAAAGGAGGTAGTAACAGTATTTCTTGCCGGTAATTCCACCGTTGTTGACGGAGCACACGAGCCCTGGTCGGCCTGGGGGCAGATGATCCCATCGTTTTTCAAACCGGGAAGAGTAGCCGTGGCGAATTACGCCGAATCGGGCGAAACCCTGAGCAGCTTTATCGGTGCACGGCGGTTGGAGAAAGTCCTTAGCTTAATCAAACCCGGCGACTACGCCTTTGTTGAATTCGGCCATAATGACCAAAAGCAAAAGGGCGAAGGGGTGGGGGCTTTTACCACGTATAAAAAAAACCTCAAGTTCTTTATTGCAGAAGTGAAAAAGAAAGGCGCTACTCCAGTTTTGGTGACTTCCGTGCAGAGGCGGCGATTTGACAGCGCCGGAAGGATTGTGGAAACACTTGGCGATTATCCCGAAGCCGTGCGGCAAACGGCAAAAGAGCAAGGGGTACCCCTGATTGATTTGAATGCCCTGTCGAAAATTATGTTGGAGGCAATGGGACCTGAGAAGTCACTGCAGGTATTTGCACATTTTCCAGCCAATACCTTCCCGGGCCAGGACAAAGCCATTGAGGACAATACGCATTTTCGCCCTTATGGCGCTTATGAAATTGCAAAGCTGGTGGTGAAAGGCATACGGGAAAGTGGTACTGGACTGGCTTCGCTTCTTAAGGATGATATTGCTGAAATTGACCCTGCAAAACCCGGTAAGATAGAATCGTTCTACTGGCCGCTCAGCCCCGGTAAAGAGGCCACGAAACCTGACGGAGATTAGCAGAACTGCATTCGCTGTATGGTTTGCAACGAAAACCGTTGCAGGTTGACAGGTGCCTCTGGCTATTGTTATACAAAATATTTTTCCAGTAAGAGAAAATATGGTGTACGCTATTTCAATGGCAATCTTTTCTTCAGAGGCAGATAAAGCAGGATGGTGGTGCGTTTATTAAGGAGGATATTTAGGCTTCATCACAAAGCCTGGTGAAAAAAATATTGTTCAACAACGGTTGCTTGCTGATGGCTGACAGGCTGCTTCTTTTACGAGAGATTCCTGGCAATACATGCAAGCCCGGTCAGAAACATTAGTCAAATGCAATTACTTCGCTTTTCTCTTTTCTTCATCTCCCTGTTCTTTTCAGGTGTAGTGCTGTCGCAACGCACCCAGTATAATTTCAACAGCGATTGGAAAGTGTTTGTTGGCGATGCCAAAGAGGCTGCTGAACCCGCCTATAACGATGGATCGTGGAAGAAAGTAACGCTCCCTTATGCCTGGAACGAAGACGAAGCTTTTAAAAAAGATATTGTGGACCTGTCCACCGGCATTGCCTGGTACCGCAAGACGTTTACCCTGCCTGTTGCTGCAAAAGGTCAGAAGATCTTCCTGGAGTTTGAAGGCATCCGGCAGGCTGGTGATTTTTATCTCAACGGCAAACACATTGGCCTGCACGAAAACGGCGTTACCTCATTTGGCTTCGACGTCACCGATCTTGTAAAGTTCGGGGCCGAAAAAAACGTGGTGGCCGCCCGCATCGACAATGACTGGAACTACCGCGAAAAGGCCACGAACACCAAGTACCAGTGGGAAGACAAAAACTTCAACGCCAACTATGGTGGAATCAACAAAAATGTATACCTGCATGTAGTGCCCAAGGTTTATCAAACCCTGCCGCTGTATAGTAATCTTGGCACCACCGGTGTTTACATTTATGCCGGTTACTTCAACATCAAAGACAAGTCGGCAACGGTTCATGCCGAATCGGAGGTAAAGAATGAAACATCCCAAACACAGCTGGTTAGCTATGAAGTTTCGGTCAGAGATCTGGCTGGTAAACTGGTGAAGCGTTTCGTTGGTGATAAAACAAACCTTGCACCCGGCGAAACAAAATTGGTGAAGGCATCGGCTATTGTCAATGGATTGAACTTCTGGAGCTGGGGCTATGGTTATTTGTATGAAGTAGAAACAACCCTGAGCGTGAACGGAAAGCCCCTGGATGTTGTGAAAACAAAAACCGGTTTTCGCAAAACAGCTTTCAGGGATGGGATGATTTACCTGAACGACCGTGTTATGATGGTACATGGCTATGCGCAACGTACATCCAACGAGTGGCCGGCTATTGGCCTCTCTGTTCCTGCCTGGCTGAGTGATTACAGCAATGGACTGATGGTGGAAAGCGGCGGCAACCTGGTACGCTGGATGCACATTGCGCCATGGAAGCAGGACGTAGAAAGCTGCGACAGGGTAGGGCTGCTGCAGGCCATGCCGGCCGGTGATGCCGAAAAAGATGTAGAAGGGGTACGATGGGAGCAGCGAAAAGCTGTAATGCGTGATGCGATGATCTATAACCGCAACAATCCCAGCATTGTTTTTTACGAGTGTGGTAATGAAAGCATCAGCGAAGCACATATGCAGGAAATGAAGGCCATTCGCGATCAATATGATCCTTATGGCGGAAGAGCCATTGGCAGCAGGGAAATGCTGAACAGCAAAACAGCGGAATACGGCGGCGAAATGCTTTACACCAACAAAAGTGCGCACATCCCGATGTGGGCGATGGAATATTCCAGGGATGAAGGCTCCCGCAAATACTGGGACGACTTTACACCACCGTATCACAAAGATGGTGATGGTCCCCTGCATAAAGGCCAGTCTGCAGCGGCTTACAACCGCAATATGGAAAGCCACGCGGTGGAAAATGTAAAACGCTGGTACGAGTTCTGGAAGGAACGGCCCGGCACCGGCAGGCGGGTAAGCAGCGGTGGTGTGAACATCGTATTCTCTGAAACGAATACCCATCACCGTGGGGAAGAAAATTACCGGCGCAGCGGCGAAGTAGATGCCCTGCGCATCAAAAAACAGAACTTTTTTGCACACAAGGTTATGTGGGATGGTTGGGTAGTTCCGGAAAAACAATCCCTGCACATTATAGGACACTGGAACTATCAACCTGGTGTAAAAAAAGATATCTACGTTATCTCAAGTTCCGACAAAGTGGAGCTGAAGGTAAACGGGCAATCAAAAGGATACGGAACCAAAAGCGACGGTTTTCTTTTCCAGTTCAAAGATGTGGCGTGGCAGCCGGGTAGCATCCGTGCCATTGGGTACGATGCCGAAGACAGGCAGGTTTGCGCTGGTGTCATTCACACTGTAAGTGAACCCATGGCACTGCGTTTAACACCGCTTAAACGGCCAACCGCTTTTCTTGCAAATGGACATGATTTAGCGCTGGTAGAAGTCGAAGTAGTAGATGCAAAGGGGAATCGCTGTCCCACTGCGCTCAACATGATCAATTATACAGTAACAGGCCCAGCCGAATGGCGGGGTGGCATAGCCATGGGGCCGGATAATTATGTGCTGGCAAAAAGTTTTCCTGTGGAAGGTGGGGTGAACCGGTTTTTGATCCGCTCTACTACCACACCCGGTACCATCACTATCAAAGCAACGGCTGAAGGTTTAAAAGGGGCAACCGTTACATTAACGACCAAAGCGTTTGTAACAAAGGGTGGCCTGTCGACACAATTGCCATCGGCGGGTTTGCCTTCTCATTTGCTGCGGGGACCCACGCCGGCCACACCTTCTTACCAGCCCACCCGGACACCGGTGAGGATAATGCATGCTACTGCCGGTGCGAATGCGGACAGTGCCTTTGCCAGTTATGATGACAACGAACTCTCCGACTGGGTAAACGATGGCAAGTTATCTACTGCCTGGATCGAGTACACGCTGGAGCGGGAAGCAACGGTTTCGGAGATTACGCTTAAGCTGAATAATTTCCGTTCAAGGATGTACCCGTTGCTGATAACTGTGGATGGAAAAGAAGCCTTTAACGGTAATACGCAAACTACATTGGGTTATTATACCATTCGGTGCAAACCACAAAAGGGCACGAAGGTCAGGATACAGTTGGCAGGTGCTGCCGCAACAAACGATAGCAACGCTGGCGTGGAGGTAAACGGCAAAAAGCTGGATGATGGCGTGGCAAGAGACGACGCCAGGGCAAAAGGAACAATCAGCATTATTGAAGCCGAAATTTATGAAGCATTACCCGCCACAGGGCAAACAGCATTGCTGCAGCGGTGATTTTTGTGCAGGAAGATTTGCAAGGATCTTTTTTCTGCCCCCAAGTTGTAAATAATTGAAAACACAAATAGATGCAATCGTTTTAAAATCATATAGAAACAATCGCGTAAGCGTTTTTACAGGATAGTTCAGGACGAAGGCAGCAATTGAACGGAATAACTTGAAAATAATTTCAACAACTCAATTGCGGCTATATGGAAAATTTCTCCTTTTTTGTGAGAAGGTTGCTCTCTGTAGCTTTCCTTCTGTTAACCTTTGCTTTCTCTTCTTTTTCCCAGGCTGGATTTCTTGTCAACGGTAAAATTACCGACACCAATGGCTTGCCGGTGGAAGGTGTTACCGTGCAGGAAAAAGGAACGCAAAACACGACCGTCACCAAAAAAGACGGTACGTTCTCGCTGCGTACGCAGTCGGGAACAGCCACCCTTGTTTTAAGTTCCATCGGCTACCAGTCACAGGAAGTTGTCCTGAACAACCAGGCAAACGTAGCGGTAACCATGCAGGCTACCACCAACTCGCTGAACGAAGTAGTTGTGGTGGGGTATGGTACGCAGCGCAAAAGCGATGTTACCGGTTCGCTAAGCCGAATTACCGCCGATGTGATCCAGGAAAGACCTGCTCAAAACGTACTGCAGGCTTTACAGGGGAAAGCGGCTGGTGTGCAGGTTTCCTCCAATTTAAAGCCGGGTGAACTACCGGTGGTAAGGGTACGAGGCAACCGTTCGCTGGGTGCTTCCAATGATCCGTTGTATGTTATTGATGGTATTCCCATGGTCAATGCGCTGGGTGTAAATTCTTTCAGTATGGCGGATCTGAATCCCAACGACATTGCGACAATGGAAATTTTAAAAGATGCGTCGGCAACGGCCATTTACGGTTCCCGCGGTGCCAATGGCGTGGTGCTTATCACCACCAAAAGAGGAAAGGCCGGCCGTGTTTCGGTCAACTACCTCGCCACGGTTTCGCTGGATAAGTACCATTCCATGACCGACTGGATGAATGGTGGCGAATACATTGACCGCTGGCGGTTGAGTGCCATCAATGGCCGCACGTATCATTCCCTTACCGATAACAATGATTTTTACAAACAAGCCAAAGCCTGGTATCCCAATCCCAAGGATGATTCCACGCTTTTTGGTACCGGCGATGCTGCAGCCCTTGCCGCCATTATGAAGGGATATGCGTGGAATACGGATGGAACTGTGCAGATGCGTCCAACCACGGCTGAAGAAAGGGCCATGGGATGGCCTGATATGGTGCCGGTGTACAACAGTGCTAATATTCCCACCTACGACTGGATTGGTGATGCTACCAGGCAGGGATTAACCAATAACCACCAGCTTTCGGTTTCGGCCGGAAATGCCGTTTCCCGTATGTCACTTTCACTGGGTTATTTTAACCAGTTGGGTGTGCAGCGAGACCAGGATTACAATCGCTTCAACATTAACCTGAATGGTGATATCACGGCCACCAAATGGCTTACTCTGGGTACGTCGGTGATTGCTTCGCTTGCCAAGCAGAACTACGGCATTTTTGGGCCTAATACATCCAATACAGGCTCAAAGGACCTGTACTCACGGGCTATTGATCAATTCCCATATGCCTCGCCCAAAGATGCACAGGGCAACTGGATCAAGAATCCCGGTGGCAATTTAAACTTGTGGAACCCGCTGATCGACATCGACCAGGTGCTGAATGAAAGAAGGACAACTGCCATCATGAGCAATACGTTTGCCGAAGTGAAGTTTACCTCCTGGCTCAAATACCGGTTGAACTTTGGTGCACAATACCGCAAGTTCCGGAATGGTTCATGGACCGGGCCTAATGCCACCAACCATCTTACTAACCGCCCGAACACGGCAGGCCAGTCGACCGATGATAACTTTTCGTGGGTGGCTGAAAATCTCCTGTTTATTGACAAATCCTTTGGTCCTGATCATAAACTGGGTGTAACGCTGTTGCAGTCAGCGCAAAAATCACGCAGGGAAAGTTTGAGTGTTGGCGTTTCAGGCACCACCATTCCGCTAAGCCTTTGGTACGATCTTGCTTCCAACACGCAGGGCAATCCCAGTTATGGATCGGGCTTCACAGAGAATACGTTGTATTCCTACATGGGAAGAATTAATTACACTTTGTTTAATCGCTACCTCGTTACGGCATCGGGCCGCTTTGATGGCGCCTCTGTTTTGGCACCTGGACACAAGTGGGATTTCTTTCCTTCGTTTGCAGTTGCCTGGAAAGCGCAGGATGAAGCCTTTTTGCGCAATGTGACCTGGCTGAATGAATTAAAGCCAAGAGTGGGATGGGGTGTAACGGGTAACTCCTCTGTAAACCCCTATACAACAACAGGTCCGTTGAGCCGCAACCCCTATGTATTTGGCGGTGCACCGGCCATTGGTTATTTGCCGCAACTGGTGCAGAACCCCGACCTGGGTTGGGAAAAAACAGCGCAGATCAATGTGGGACTGGATGTGGGCTTGTTCAACAACCGAATCAGTGGTTCAATTGAATGGTACCGCCAGAACACAACAGACTTGATCCTGCCAAGATCACTTCCGCCCGTTTCGGGTTATGTACAGAAGTTTGAAAACATTGGTAAAACAAGAAACAGCGGTGTGGAGATCACCCTGTCTACAGTAAACATTCGCAATGCGAATTTTACCTGGAGCACCGATATCAACTGGTCGCAGAATAAGGAAGAAATACTGGAGCTGCAAAACGGGGCACAGGATATGGTTGCTGACAGACGCTTCATTGGTCATCCGTTGGCCGTTTTTTACAATTACGCCAATTCCGGCGTCTGGGGTAACAGTTCCAAAGACCTGGAAGAAATGGCGAAGTTTAATGCCAATGGCCACCGCTTTTTTCCCGGCACCATCCGCGTGGTGGATCAAAATGGTGACTACCGCATCAATGCCAGTGACCAAATCATTCTTGGCTCGCCACGACCGCTGTGGACCGGTGGTATCACCAACAACATCACGTATAAAAACTGGTCGTTTAATTCCTTTATTTACTTCCGTTGGGGACAGATGTATTTTGGTGGATATCCCAATTCCTATGGCGGCATATTCCCGAATGGCCGTGTGGAGAACAACATCTGGTCATGGGAGAATCCGAATGGCCGCTGGCCGATGGCCAACTCTGGCAACGTAGAGAACAATGTTCCTGCTATGCAATACAACGACGGTTCGTTTGGTGTTGTTAGAAATCTTTCTCTTTCATACTCATTTCCAAAAAAGTGGATCAGCCGCATCACAGCCAGTGAACTGGTGCTGAATTTCCAGGTATTGAATCCCTTCATGTTTGGTCCCGGCGTTGTCAAATGGGGGATCAACCCGGATGACGATACCAACTGGGGCATTGCCTCTTCCAATGGCAGCCCACTGGGTGGTACCAACAACAACACCATTTTGCCACGAAGCTTTGTATTTGGCCTCCGCGCCGGATTCTAATCCATCATTTATTCATTTTATCTTAAGAAAAGAAGTATGAAAAAATATAGTGTAATTGGAGTTTTCCTGGCGCTGGTTCTCAGCACCTTCAGCTCCTGCAAAAAATTCCTCGACGAAAAACAGGTGGCATCACTGACACAGGATTATTACAATGATGAAAATGGTCTTGAAGCCCTCATCAATGGCTTGTATGTGATCTCACGGCTCAAACATGAATGGGATGGAAACGGTACAAAACTTATAGAGCCTGAGACAGACGCCTATATGCATGTGGACCAGAACTTTGCCCGCATGACAACAGGAACCTACGGTTCCAGCATCGCCAGCATCGCCGGTAATGTTAGCAACTACCTTGGAGGTGCCAATTCAAATTTTGCGCCGATGGGTGTTTACCCGCATATCAACAACTGTAACATTGCACTGGATGTAATTGATAACATTAAGCCGGGTAAGTTCGGCACCAATGAAACCATCTACCGGCAGCGCAGGGCGGAGATTCTTTTCCTGCGGGCCTGGGCCTATTACCTTATCTCCAACCAGCTGGGTGATGTGCCTCTCATTCTCACACCCACAAGGGAAACCAGCGGTGTGTTCAATTACCCGAAGGCAAAGCTGGAAGATGTGTTTCGCCAGATCATTGCGGATACCAGGTATGCATACGAGAACCTGCCTGCTTCAACAGACAGGGGCCGGGTTTCCAAAGCCGCCGCAGGTACTTTGTTGGCTAAACTGTACCTGAACAGGGCACAGGCGGCGCCTTTTCAAAACAGTCCTGAGCAACATCTGAAAATGCTGTATAAAGGATCTGTTGCTACCGATCTTGATTCTGCCATTCTTGTAGCCACACAGGTTATCGATAGCAAAGGTGGCGCAGCTGGCCTGGCAGCAGATTACTGGTCGCTCTTCGATCCGAAAGTTTCAGAAGGCAATTCTGTTTCTGGCGAAGTTTTGTGGGCAGCGCAGTTTGATATCAACACTTCTTTGAACGGACGCTTTGGGGGTAATCGTTCTACCAACTACCACACTGGAGATTATACTAACCAAACCGACGTGGCAAGGGTAATGGCTTACGGTCGCCCATTTGCCACTTATAAGCCTACAGATTTTGCATACGATAACTTCCGCAGCAAAGTGCATGATTCGCGTTATTACAAAACCTTTCAGTACGAATACATCAGCACCGGTGCCGGTTCATCCTACACATGGAGTGCAGCGGCTGCAGCCTGGTGGAATGCCAACAAACCGGCTGGCGAGCCCACGGTAACAGCAGGTTCCCGCCGCATTCGCAGTGGACAACGGGCACTGATTTATCTGGAAAACCAACCCAACGAAGCACTGGATTCTGCCATGGTCATGAGCCAGCCTTACCAGTTCCTGGTTCGTTGGGTACGTTCAGCAACAACGGGCCGGTTGTATTACCGGCTGAATCACAATTCCGTTTCCATGGGGCTTGCCACGAACATCCGGAACATTTATCTCTCGTCGAAAAAGTATGTTGATCCGATGCGTGGCGGTAGTGCCGATGAATCGAACTTTAACAGCGAAGCGGGTACAAGGGATGCGATCCTGATCCGGCTTGCTGAAACGTTTCTGATCAGGGCGGAAGCCTACGGTAGAAAGGGACAATACGGGCTGGCAGTGGAAGATATCAATGTGTTGCGTCGCCGCGCAGCCTATAAAGCCGGCGAGGCCCGTCCGAAAGTACTGGTAGAATGGGAGCCACAGGCCGCCTCTTTGACTGATGCGGAAAAAGTAGCCCCCTTCAATGCAAACGGCAGTTCGGTTAACAGCATGTTGATTACCGAGAACGTCTTTACGCCTGGAACAACCGAGTCAGATGCGGAAGGATACATTCCGATTGTAACGAGCAAAGAAGACATGTTCATTCATTTTATCTATAACGAAAAAGCCCGCGAGTTTTTATCGGAAGGCATTGCCTGGGAAGACCTGCACAATGCCGGTATTTTGTATGAGCGTATCTCTTACCTGAACCAGATGGCTTCCAACCGTTCGGGCCTTTGGCCGGTTGCCTTCAACACCGAAGGTGGTAATGGACAGGATGGTAACGGTAAGGGACAGGTGCAAAAGCATTATACCTTCCGTCCCTGGCCGGATGCATTCCTTGTACAGCTGACTGATGCCAATGGGGGTACACTGGATGCAGCGCAGCGGACCGCTTACCAGAACCCGGGATATTAGAAGTGAATGACTTCTGGTAAGTTGTAAGAAGCGAGTGGTCAGAAGTGCGTGATAGTGATGCATTTTGAACAAGAACAATCCCACGCACAACTGACCATTCACCACTCACCTTTATCAGGATAGTGCAGGACGATATTCTTGTTTTATGAACATACTTTCATTGCAACAAAGGATTGCTGTTATATGAAGCGCAAAACTTCACACCAAAAAAGCAGAAAGCAAGTAGCTTTCGCTCCTTTCCAAACAGCACATCCGCAACAACAAAGTAAACCTATCGGAAAGCCGAAATGGTAGTTTTCTCATAAGCAAGCAGTCGTTTAAGAAAAGGCAGGCCTGAAGCACCTGTCTTTTTCTTTTCTGTTATGCCCAAACAAAGAACAATATGAAAAGATTGACACTGATTTCGCTCCTTTTCCTGCAGGTGGCCCAAGCCCAAAAGGCCAATGATGTAACCGCGCCGCTGCATGCTATGAAAGTAGATTATCCCACACCTTATGGTGCACCCCAACCGGCAGCTGTCAAAGCTGTACTGGACAGGGTGTACAACTACCTCGATGCAACGACACCCGTTGGATTGGTCAACCGCAAAACAGGTGAAGCCGTTTCGCTGAATGCCGTTGATACCAATACGGTGGTAAAGCCCGGAGATTTCCGGCTGACCAGTTACGAGTGGGGTGTGACCTACAGCGGTATGCTGGAAGCCAGTGCGGCAACGGGTGATCCCAAGTATGCCGATTATACGAAAAAGCGTGTGGATTTTATCCTTGCTTCTTTACCCGCATTCACCAAACTTTACCAGCAATACCCGAAAGGCAGCAATCCGTTTCGTCAGCCCATAGCACCCCATGCGCTGGACGATGCTGGTGCCGTGTGCGCAGCCATGATCAAAACACTGCGGGCCGGCGGTAATCCAGCCATTCGTCCGCTGGTAAACCATTACGTTAACTACATTTCCACCAAAGAATTCCGGTTGCCTGATGGAACGCTAGCCCGTAACCGGCCGCAGAAAAATACGTTATGGCTGGATGACCTGTACATGAGCATACCGGCGCTGGCACAGATGGGAAAGCTCACCGGAGATAAAAAATATTTTGATGATGCGGTGGCGCAGGTCAAACTTTTTTCCGACCGCATGTTCAACAAGGACCTGAATGTATACATGCACGGCTGGGTGCAGGAGATGGATGTGCACCCGGAGTTTCGGTGGGCAAGGGCTAACGGCTGGGCCCTGATGGCCATGGCCGAATTGCTGGATGTGCTGCCCGAAAATCATCCCGGGAGGAACAGCGTGATGCAACAGTTCAGGGCACATGCCAAAGGATTGGCCCAGTTTCAAACAGGACAAGGCTTTTGGCACCAGCTGCTGGATAAAAATGATTCATACCTGGAAACATCGGCGACTGCTATTTATGCCTATTGTTTTGCCCGCGGTGTAAACAAAGGCTGGCTGGATGCCAAAGCCTATGCGCCGGCTGCGTTGCTGGCCTGGAATGCGGTTGCCACCAAGGTAAACGACAAAGGACAGGTAGAAGGCACCTGCGTGGGCACGGGCATGGCTTTCGATCCTGCGTTTTATTATTACCGCCCGGTGAATGTATATGCGGCACATGGATACGGCCCGGTACTGCTGGCCGGCGCTGAGGTGATCAACCTGCTGAACAATTACGCATTTGAGATCAACGACAGTTCGCTTCAAACCAAATCAAAAAAATAAGAAAGTTGGGTTGATGCCGGTTTGATTTACCGGTTGCTAATTTTTTGGGTGAGACGCATGCCGATTCACCAACCATGCATCAAACGATTTCTTTATACGGATACCTGTAAAATTCGTTTTCCATGCAACAAAGAACATCTGTACTATTCGCTTTTTTGCTGCTGCTAATCTTTTCGGACAGCGCCGCACAAATCGGCAAACGGTTTCCGTCGGAACGGAAGGTGGTGAAGGATCCTGTTACGGGAACAATGCTCACGTTTCTGACCAGTACACCGGCCGGTGATTCCAAAATTTATCCAACCCATGCGCAGTGGACGGCCGATGGCGAATGGCTTATTTTCCGCTCCCACCGGGCACGCAATGAAGCACTGGCGGTACATGAAAAAACCGGCGATATCGTGCAGGTTACGGAAGGCGGTTATACGGGCATGTTGTGCATTGCCCAGAAGTCTATGAAATTGTATTTTATGCGCTATGCTTCCACCGATACATCACAACGGCGCCGGAGCGGACCGTTGGAGGTAGTGGAAGTGGACCTGCAAAGCGTACTGGCAGACAGCAAAAGCGGAAGGATGAAACCTGCTTCGAGGTACCAACGAATCTGTGGTACGATACCAGAAGCGCTGGGGGCCGGCGGCGATATGGCCCTGGATGCGGAGGAAGATGTGGTGTACTTCCGCGTAGGTAAAACCGTGGCTGCCAAACACCTGCCGCCGGGAACGAAAATCGAAGGGACCTTTGGTCCGCGCAACATGGGAGCAGGTCCGGCTGGCCTGATGAGCATGAACCTAACAACAGGAGACCTGAAATACATTGTTTCCGTTCCTTTCCAGATCGGGCACGTGCAAAGCAATCCCTGGGTGAAGGGTGAAATCGTGTTTTGTTGGGAAACGGGCGGTAAGTCGCCACAGCGTACGTGGACAGTGCGGGCTGACGGCACCGGCCTGCGTCCGCTGTATCCTGAAGCGGATTATGAATGGGTAACCCATGAAGCGGTCATTTCAAAAGATGAAGTGGCGTTTGCGATTATGGGTCACCGTAGGATTGCAGGAGTGGACACAACAGGAACAGCGGTAAGTGGTGCCAACCCAGGGCAGGAAGCGGCCTGGGGACCGTCTGGTACAAGGGAGAAACCAACGGGCCTTGGTATTGTGAATTTGCGTACACGGCAAATGACCATTGCAGGGCAAACACCAGGTGGCAGTGGGCTGTGGCATGTACATGGTTCGCCTGATGGACGCTTTGCAGTGGGTGATGATTTCTCACGCAGTCTTTATCTCATTGACAGGCATACCCGGGAAATGAAAATGCTGACAACAGGGCACAAGACAACAGCCGCCGATCATCCGCATCCAACCTTCAGTTCCGACGGAAAAAAGATCCAGATCCAGTCCGCCATGCTTTCCGAAGACGGAAAATCGATGAATATATGTGTTGTTCCTGTACCGGAGGATTGGCTGAACAGAAAATATAACTAAACTTACCGCCGGAAGTTTTGCATTGCATTCGTTTTTGTTCTGCAGAAAATGCAGTTCCAGAATACAGGTGGTAATAGGCAGTGAATGCGTACCAGTTGAGCAAGTATGCGGACACCGGTTTTCAGGATAGTTCAGGATACGAAAAGAGCGGTGAAGTGCGTACTTTATTTGCCAAGCTTGTTGTATGAAAAAACTTATCTTTTTTGCGGCTGCATTTTTTTTCCTGAATGCTCATTCTGTTCTTGCACAACCGGTGATGGAAACCGGTGGACAAAAAATGCCGGACGAATGGATTGACAAAGACACCAAACGCAAAGTAATCCGCCTGACACGAAACGGAAGGAGCAATCTTAGTTTTTATTTTCACAACAATCCTTTTATCGGCAACAAAATGGTGTACTACAGCAGTATACCCAGCGGGCAGGCAACCGACCGCAAAATTGAAACCTACAACTCCAATACAAGGGACCGGCAATTACACCTGCTTGACCTGGCTACACTGCAATCCGAACAACTGACGAACCATGCCTTTCCCATGAACGGTGAGATTGTACATGCCGGCAGCGGCAATATTTATTACCAGATCAGGGACAGCGTGTATTGCGTGAATGCAGCCACAAAAGCAGTAAGGCTGGTGTATGTATTCCCCGAAGATTTTAAGGCAAGTATCACCACCGTTAATGCGGATGGGACCTTACTGGCCGGTGCCAGGTCGGACGACAAGGAAAAAGAATTGTTCCGGCAGAATCCCGACAAGAGCAGCTATTTCAATATTATTTACGAAGCAAAATTACCGCGGACCCTTTTTACCGTCCATACGCAAACCGGTGAACTGAAAAAGATCTTTACGGACAGTGCCTGGCTCAATCATATCCAGTTTTCTCCTACCGATCCGGCGCTGCTGATGTTTTGTCACGAAGGACCCTGGCACAAGGTCAACCGCATCTGGACGATCAACATTGACACCAAAGACACGATGCTGATGCACCGGCGTACAATGCCAATGGAGATCGCCGGACATGAGTGGTTTTCATCCGATGGCAGTACCATCTGGTTTGACCTGCAAACACCCCGCAGCGTTAAATTTTTTGTTGCTGGTGCCGATGTGAAAACCGGTGCGGAAAAGCGTTATGAACTGCAACGCGACGAATGGTCTATCCATTTCAACCGGACAAAGGATGGGAAATTGTTTGCCGGTGACGGTGGTGATCCTGGACAGGTTGCCAAAGCGAAAGATGGGATGTGGATCTATTTATTTAAACCGGATGGTGACCGGTTGCAATCAGAACGATTGGTGAACATGAAACACCACAATTATAAACTGGAGCCGAACGTACACTTTAGTCCGGATGGTAAATGGGTTATTTTCAGGGCCAATTTTGAGGGGGTGGAGAATGTGTATGCAGTGGAGGTTAGGAGGTTAGGAGTTAGGAGTTAGGAGTTAGGAGTTAGGAGTTAGGAGTTAGGAGTTAGGAGTTAGGAGTTAGGAGTTAGGAGTTAGGAGTTAGGAGAAACTTTGGAAGATAGGGAAGGATAGGAGAAGTGGCTGGATCTGAATTTTTACTTTATAAGGAGAGGCTGGTGGTTGATTGCACATGGCTCATCGCTCACAGCTATTCCTGAATGTACAGACGTTTGACGCAACAAAAGCTTTACAGTAGTAATACAGCCTCGTACATAAAATGATTTCCTGAAATGATCAAAAAGATTGTCTTTGTTTTTTCTTTCGCTTCCATTGTTTTTGTTTCCGATGCCCAGTTGAAATGGCCGGCTGTCAACAGTACCACCAAACCCTGGACCCGCTGGTGGTGGGAAGGCAGCGCTGTCAACAAAAAAGATCTTACCTGGAATCTTGAGCAGTACCACAAAGCGGGACTGGGTGGCGTGGAAATCACGCCCATCTACGGAGTATACGGCAACGAAAAAGAGTTTATTGATTTTCTTTCGCCAAAATGGCTGGATGTATTGAAGCATACCCTGAATGAATCCAGGCGCCTGGGCTTGGGTGTGGACCTGGCCAATGCAACCGGCTGGCCTTTCGGCGGACCATGGGTAAAGGAAGAAGACGCCAGTAAGTCGGTGTACTACAAAACCTACACAGTAGATGGCGGAAATCGTTTAAACGAACCCGTCACTTTTAAACGTGAGGCTTTTGTGCGAACTGCCAACAACAAACCGGCAAGCGCCGATACCATCAAACGACCGGTGTGGGAAAATAAAAACCTGCAGGCACTTGCGCTTGACCAGATTGTATATGCCGAAGAACTGCCTGTTCAGACACTGATGGCCTACAATGGCAAACAATCGATTGATCTGACAAAGCAGGTAGATAAGAATGGGTTGTTGAACTGGACAGCACCCGGCAACGACAAATGGACCCTGTATGCCGTTTTTTCTGGCTTACACGGCAAGATGGTGGAAAGAGCCGCACCGGGTGGTGAAGGTTATGCCATCGACCACTTCTCCGCGCAGGCTGCCAATAATTATTTTAAAAAGTTTGACCAAGCGTTCAAAGGCTTTGATCTTTCCTACCTGCGGGCATTTTTTAATGACTCCTATGAAGTAGATGATGCCAGGGGACAATCCAACTGGACGCCACTTATTTTTGAAGAATTTAAAAAGCGCAGGGGCTATGATCTAAGGGAGCATCTGCCGGCCTTGTTTGGCAAAGACGACAAAGAAAAAAATCTAAGGGTGCTGTATGATTACCGTGCCACCATTGATGAACTGATCCTGCACAATTTTACCGAGATCTGGAAAAAGTGGGGAGCCTCAAAAGGCGCCATGGTGCGTAACCAGTCGCACGGCTCACCGGCAAATACCCTGGACCTTTACGATGCCGTAGATATTCCGGAAACGGAGGGAACAGATATTCTGCGTTTCAAGTTTGCTACCTCTGCCACTAATGTCAGTGGCAAGAGCCTTGCCGCTGCCGAATCGGCCACCTGGTTGGATGAACATTTCCTTTCTTCCTGGGGCAGCGTCAAAAAAGCCATCGACCTGTATTTTTTGGGTGGCGTCAATCATATCGTGTATCACGGTACTGAGTACTCGCCGAAAGATGCACCTTGGCCGGGATGGCTGTTTTACGCCGCCGTGCATTTCCAACCCGAGAACCCGCAGTGGAAAGACCTGCATGCGCTGAATACCTACATCACCCGTGTGCAATCGTTTTTGCAAAAGGGTAAGCCGGATAATGATGTGTTGCTGTACTATCCGCTTGTCGATAAATACTCCGAACAAAGCCGTGAACTGCTGCAGCATTTTGATGGCATGGAACGAAATTTTGAAAATTCCGATTTTGAGCATGTGTCCAAATGGATGCTGGAAAAGGGCTATGGCTTTGATTTCTTTTCCGACAGGCAACTGCAACGCTTTACCACAAATGGAAAAAGTATTCTTACCGGTGGTAACAAGTACCAAACGATCTTACTGCCGGCGAATAAACTGATTACCGAAACTTCTTTCCAAAAGCTGCTGAACCTGGCAAAAGCCGGTGCAACAGTTTTGGTGTACAAGGCAGTGCCGGCCGACGTGCCAGGATGGGGAGACCTGGAAAAGAGGAGAGGAACTTTCCAACAACTGCTTTCCCTGCTTTCGTTTCAGGAAAGCGGTGATGTGAAAAAGTCCGTAGTTGGAAAAGGTGCTTTTATCATGTCGGATGACCTGGATGACCTGCTGGATGCCGCTGCTGTAAGGCAGGAAAAGATCGCCGAGGAAGGCTTGTCCTATCTGCGTCGCAGGAACAACGACGGCGCCGTTTATTTTATTAACAACAGAACGGATAAAGCCGTACAGGAATGGGTGCCCTTCAACACAAAAGCAGCATCTGTTGCCCTGTTTGATCCCATGACGGGAAAATTTGGACTGGCGAAGTGGAGAAAGGCGGGTGATGCGGTGGAAGTATACCTGCAATTGCAGCCACATGAAGCGATGGTTGTACAAACCTATACAACCACAAAAAACGGGGCTGCCTTTCCTTACTATAAAGCCAATGGTACCTCGCAGGCGATTGGCCAAACCTGGACTGTTGAATTCCTGACGGGTGGTCCTGTTCTTCCGCAAAAATTCACCACCACCAAACTGGATTCCTGGACAGAGAAAGGAACCGATGCAGAGAATTTTTCCGGTACGGCAAGGTATATCACAAGTTTTGCAAAACCTTCCGGGCTGGCATCAGCCTGGTTGTTGGATCTGGGTAAGGTGCATGAAACCGCGGAAGTGATCCTGAACGGAAAAAAGATAGCCACATTGGTTGGGCCTACCTTCCAGACCGTTATTCCCGCTTCCTTGCTGAAAGCAACGAATACGTTAGAGATTATTGTGGCCAACCTCATGGCTAACCGCATTATTTACATGGACAAGAATAACCTTCCCTGGAAAATATTTTACAACACCAACATGCCTGCACGAAAAAGAGAGAATGCAAAGAACGGCATCTTTGATGCATCCGGCTGGAAGCCTCTTCCTTCCGGATTGTTGGGCCCCGTACGGTTAACGGCACTGACAAATGAATAAGATTCCCATCATTGGTTTCATTATCCTGTTTGCCTGCACAACTACTTGGGCGCAGAAAGGTTCACCTGCGCCAAAGCCCTTGTATGCCGATCCGGTGCATGACGGTGCCGCCGACCCGGTGGTTATCTGGAATAAGAAAGAAAAAAAGTGGTGGATGTTTTATACGAATCGACGTGCAAACGTGGATGACACAACAGGTGTGAAATGGGTGCACGGAACCAGGATCGGCATTGGGGAATCAACAGATGGCCGCACATGGACTTATAGAGACACGGCAAATATCAATTACCGGCCGGATGATGGTTATACGTTCTGGGCGCCGGATGTGGTGGAACACAATGGCACGTATCACATGTACCTCACGTATGTACCCGGTATATTCAGTGATTGGAAACATCCGCGTCGTATTGTTCATCTCACCAGCAAGGATCTGTTGAACTGGCAGTTTGCCTCTGCACTGCAACTGGTGAATGAAAAAGTGATCGATGCCGGGGTTTTTCCAATGCCGGATGGAAGCTGGCGTATGTGGTATAACAATGAAATGGACGGAAAATCTATCTGGTACGCCGACAGCAAAGATTTGTACAACTGGACGGACAAAGGAAAGGCTATTGCCGCAAGAGGCGAGGGTCCGAAAGTGTTTCGCTGGCAGGACCGCTACTGGATGATCGTTGATGTGTGGAAAGGGCTGGAGATCTACCAGTCCAACGACCTGCAAAACTGGCAAAAGCAGGGCACACGAATTTTAGAGCGTCCCGGTACCGGCAAAGACGATGGCGCCATCGGCGGCCATTGCGATGTGGTGGTGAATAACGGCAAAGCTTACGTGTTTTATTTCACCCACCCCGGCAGAACCAAACTTTCTACGGCGCCACCATATTCGTATGCCGCCAAACGAAGTGTGATCCAGGTGGCGGAGCTGGAATGGAAGAACGGTGAATTGGTCTGCGATCGTGATCAACCGGTGTACATCTCCTTGCAGCCTCCTAAATAAATGCCAACGCACAAATGCCATTATGATAGGTAAGTAAGAAACGGCCCTACTCACCACTCACCCGCGTGTAAGCCTTCAATGAAAGCACTTATCGTTTGCCGCAAAGGATTCCTTATTTTGTACACATGAAACTAGTTTTTCTTTTACTCGTAATAATTTTCTTTTTAAATGCCTGTTCGGGTACCAAACAGTTACAGGTATCACCAGACAAAACCTTGCTGCAAACCGTTGAGCAGGGTTTTCTGCCGGCATCTGACCAATATAAACTGCTGATGAAGGCCCTGCCACCTGGCCTGTTTCCCAAAAACTACGATCCGAAAAAAGAAGCTTACGAATTCAGCGGCTCCGGGTGGTGGTGCAGCGGATTTTATCCCGGTACATTGTTATACCTGTACGAGCAAACAAAAGATGAGGCTTTGTACAGTGAGGCGATGCGCATGCTGGCCCTGCTGGAGAAAGAAAAAGCCAACACCTCCACACATGACCTTGGATTTATGATGTTCTGCAGTTTTGGCAATGCGGCTAGGATTGCACCTAAACCGGAATACAGGGACATTCTCCTGCAAAGTGCAAAGTCGCTGAGCACCCGTTTTAATCCGGCGGTTGGTTGTATCAAGTCCTGGGATTCGAAGCCTTCCGATTTCCTGGTGATTATTGATAACATGATGAACCTGGAACTGCTCTTCTGGGCAACAAAGGTGAGCGGCGATTCTTCGTTTTACAAGATTGCCGTGACGCATGCCGATAATACCATCCAACACCATTTTCGTCCCGATAACAGCTCTTACCATGTGTTCAACTACGATCCGGTCACTGGTGCCGTGCAGGAAAAACGAACCGCCCAGGGTTACAGCAATAGCTCAGCCTGGGCCCGCGGACAGGCCTGGGGTCTTTACGGCTTCACCGTTATGTACCGCGAAACTGGCGACAAAAAATATTTAACGCAGGCGGAAGCCATTGCTGATTATATCCTGGATCATCCGGCTTTACCGGCAGATAAAATTCCTTACTGGGATTTTGACGCACCCAATATTCCGGCTGCACTTCGCGATGCTTCGGCTGGTGCTATCATAAGTTCGGCTTTGTTTGAATTGTGCCGCTACGCGGGTGCGGAAACCGGTAAAAAATATTTTAACGCCGCCGAAACGATGCTGCGGTCTCTTGCTTCACCGCAATACCGCTCTGCACCGGGTGCCAATGGCGGATTTCTCATTCAGCATTGCGTGGGCCACCTGCCAGCCGGCACAGAGGTGGATGTTTCGCTGACCTATGCGGATTATTATTTTACAGAAGCCATGATCCGCTACAAAGCTTTTCAGCAATAAAAATTTACAGGCCCAATTTTCAGGATGCCGCAGGATAGCTGCGGCAGTGGCATTGTTTACTTTGAACTGTCAACGATTGGTTGCTTTTGTGCTTGCCGTTGCTTCCGGCGCACAAACTTCCCGACAAATTTCTAACTGGGTGAGAAAGCACCAAAAAACGTTGTAAGTTTCATCCATGCAAATCAAAACCCTTACACGACTTTTTTTTGCCGCTACCGCTTTTGTCTCTTTCACTGCGTCGGCACAGGTACAGCTTACGTTCAACACCAAAAACACCGCCACCACCATCAGTCGCCACATCTACGGCCATTTTGCCGAACACCTGGGACGCTGCATTTATGATGGCTTTTGGGTAAGCGATACGCTGAACGTACCTAAAAAAGACCGCATCCGCCTGGATGTGGTGGATGCGCTGAAGCAGATCAAGATTCCCAACCTGCGCTGGCCCGGCGGCTGTTTTGCCGATGAATATCACTGGCGGGATGGCATTGGGCCTCGTGAGCAGCGTCCCCGCATGGTCAATACCAACTGGGGCGGTGTGGTAGAAGATAACAGCTTTGGCACCCATGAATTTTTAGAGCTGTGCAACCTGCTGAATACGGAGCCTTACATCGCCGGAAACGTGGGCAGCGGCACAGTGGAGGAAATGAGCAAATGGATTGAATACCTCAATTTCGACGGTGAAAGCCCAATGGCCAATCTGCGCAAGCAGAACGGTCATCCACAACCGTATAATGTGCAATATTGGGGTGTAGGCAACGAGAACTGGGGCTGCGGCGGAAACATGACCGCGGAATATTATGCCAATGAATACAAACGGTATGCTTCCTATGCAAAAAATTATCCCAATGCACGCCTGCGCAAAGTAGCCGGTGGTGCCAATTCGTTTGACTACCACTGGACCGAAACGCTGATGAAAAACATCCCGCTCAACATGATGTGGGGTGTATCGCTGCACTACTATACGCTGCCTACCGGCAACTGGGGCAAAAAAGGTTCGGCCACGCAGTTTGATGAGGCGCAATATTTCAATACCATGAAAAATGCCTGGCGTATGGATGAACTGGTGACCAAACATTCGGCTATCATGGATAAGTACGACAGTGCCAAACGCGTAGCACTGGTGGTGGATGAATGGGGCATTTGGACGGATGTGGAGCCCGGCACCAATCCCGGTTTCCTGTACCAGCAAAACAGCCTTCGGGATGCGCTGATCGCAGGACTGCACCTGAATATCTTCAACAACCACGCAGCCCGTGTAAAGATGGCCAACCTGGCGCAAACGGTGAACGTGTTGCAAGCCCTTATTCTGACACAAGGCCGGCAAATGCTGCTCACACCTACATACCATGTGTTTGACCTGTACAAAGTGCACCACGATGCCAAGCTGGTACCGGTGCAGTTTACCAGTCCTGACTATACGGTGGGTAGCGACAAGATCCCGGCACTGTCGGTTTCGGCTTCACTGGATTCTACCGGTACCATGCACATTTCGCTGGTGAATATGGATCCCAACAAAACACAGATGATTCAAACAACTTTAGACGGCAATTTCAGGAATGTCAGCGGCCGCATGATCACATCGGCAGCACTCACAGATATCAATACGTTTGAAAATGAAAAAAAAGTAGTACCCACAAACTTTAACGGTGCCCGCCTGAGCGGAAAGAATTTAACTGTGGCGCTGCCGGCAAAGTCGGTGGTGACGCTGGCGTTGAAGTAAAAAGCGGGATGAACATCCTGTAAGGTTTGTCAGCTAGTTGATCATTTGCTGATTAGACATAACGAACGTACACGTGTGCGACGCAACCGGTGCAGAATAGCCATCCTGCAGCCGGTTACCAAAAAATAAAACTGTCGTTGAAATGACCGTCAAACAATCTTTTTTTTCTCTCCTCTTCGCCTTGCTCGCAGTGACCACTTCGGCGCAACAAAAACTGGTGCAGTACCTCTCCGGCACCGATAATAAAAACACCGTGGCCTGGGATTTTTTCTGCACCGGTGGCCGCAACAGCGGGTACTGGACCAAGATTGCTGTGCCATCCCACTGGGAGCAGCAGGGCTTTGGTTCGTACAACTATGGTCGCGATTACAAAACCAACGGCAAGAATGCCCGCTTTTGGGATGAGAAGGGACTGTATAAACATAATTTCAATGTGCCTGCGGGTTGGAAGGGGAAAAAAGTGTTGCTGGTGTTTGAAGGTTCAATGACAGATACGGAGGTAAAGATCAATGGCAAGCCTGCCGGACCGGTGCACCAGGGTGCCTTCTACCGGTTTAAATACGATGTGACCGATAAACTTCTTTTTGGTGCGAAGAATTCGCTGGAAGCCACCGTTAGCAAAATGAGCGCCGATCCCACGGTGAACAATGCCGAACGCCTGGCGGATTACTGGGTGTTTGGCGGCATCTTTCGCCCGGTATACCTGGAAGCAGTGCCCAAAGAACACATCGACTACCTTGCCATTGATGCAAAAGAGGATGGCAGTTTTGCGGTGCAGGTTTTTGCAGAAGGGTTAAACAGCGGAACAACCATTCATGCTTCCATTCTTGATGCAAAAGGAAAGCAGGTGGCTGCCGCCAGTGCTAAAGCTTCCAATGGCGCAGTGTTGCAAACGAAGGTTGCTAACGCCTTGCAGTGGACATCGGAAACCCCGCATTTGTACAAAGCAGTGGTGTCATTAAAAAGCGGCACCAGAACAATCTATCAAACAACAGAAAAATTTGGTTTTCGTACCATTGAAATAAGACCTGGTGATGGCATATACGTCAATGGCGTACAGGTAAAAATGAAAGGTGTAAACCGGCATGTGTGGTGGCCGGAAACGGGACGAACCATTAACCCGCAAATTGACCTGGCCGATGTGCAACTGATCAGGGAAATGAACATGAACGCGGTGCGGTGTTCGCACTACCCGCCGGACAAAACCTTTTTGGAGTATTGCGATTCGTTAGGGCTTTATGTGATCAATGAACTGGCGGGCTGGCAAACGGCCTACAGCACCAAAGCCGGTGAGCCGCTGGTAAAAGAAATGGTGCAACGTGACCTCAACCACCCGAGCATTATCTTCTGGGCCAACGGCAACGAAGGCGGCACCAACAAAGCCCTGGATGATGATTTTACAAAGTGGGATTTTTCCGGCCGTCCCGTGATTCATCCGCATCACCGCCCCGGCAATCATTTCAACGGCATCGACTGCAACCACTACGAAGATTATTACAGCACAAAAAAAATACTGGAGGATTCGCTGATTTACATGCCCACCGAATTTCTGCACTCGCAGGATGATGGCGGGGCCGGAGCGGCCATGAGCGATTTCTGGGAACTGCACTGGGGCGCCAAACGGAGTGGCGGTGGCTTTATCTGGGCCCTGGTGGATGAAGCAATTGTTCGTACGGATTTCAACAATGTTCTCGATGCCAACGGGCTCAATGCCAACGACGGCATTGTAGGGCCTTACCGGCAAAAGGAAGGCAGCTTTTTTGCACTGCGGGAAGTTTTTTCACCGGTGAAAATCCGGATGACAAGCTTGCCACAAAGCTTTACCGGCAGCATTGAAGTGGAGAACCGTTACCACTTTACCAACCTTGCGCAGTGCAGCTTTCAATGGGCGCTGGTCAATTACCGGAAGCCTTGGGATGCATTGGCAGGATATACTGTTGAAAAAAGAGGTGTTGCCCCTTCGCCTGAAATAAGTCCCGGCGCAAAAGGGACCTTGCAGATCCAACTGCCGGCTAATTACAAAACATATGATGCCCTGATCCTCGCAGCCATTGGTCCGGATAAAAAAGAGATTTACAAATGGACGTGGAAGGTGAAAACACCGGAGGAATTGTTGTCCGGCGTTGTGTTCAGCAGTGATAGTACGGCCTCATTTGCTGAAACCGATACGACCTACCTGCTCAGGGGCGGGCAAAATTCCATTGTATTGGACAAGCGGACGGGTTTGCTGGTGAGCACAAAAAATGCAGCCGGTGATAACCTTTCGTTTGCCAAAGGACCGGTGCTGGTGCAGGGTTCTTCTACACTTACCGGCAGTCGTCATTACAAGGAAGGGAAGAGTGAAGTGGTGGAATTTACCTACAGCGGTGCACTTAAACAGGTGCGCTGGAAGATGAACGGCAACGGCTGGGCTGATATGGACTATGAATACGCGTTGAATGGCAGTTATCCTTTCGCCGGCGTCAGCTTCAGTTACCCCGAAAATTTTGTACTGGGTGTAAAGTGGTTGGGCAAAGGTCCTTACCGGCAGTGGAAGAACCGCCTGCAGGGAACACCGGTGAACGTTTGGCAGAACCTGTACAATAACACGCATACAGGCTATAACCCCATAGTATACCCGGAGTTTAAAGGTTATTACGGCGATGTAAGCTGGATGGAGTTCAGCACCGTGGAAGGAAAGTTTTACGTGGCCAGTAAGGACACAGGCCTGTATGTTCGACTCTTTGATTTTTATGGCTTGTCGGGTGCACGGCCGCATCCCGAATTACCCGTTGGCAATATTTCCTTTCTGGACTGCATTCCGCCCATCGGCACCAAGTTGGCCCTGAACATCAGCTACAATACGTCTAACCTTGGTCCACAATCGGAACCCACGAAAATCAACGGTCCGGTCAAACGCAGCCTGTCGTTTTATTTTGGCTTGCCAAAAACCACCAATTCAAAAGAAAGCTACAGCCGGCCCGAGATCGACCAGGTGTTCTAAGCCTCCCCAAACCCTTCCGGTGGAGGGGCTTCGCAGTCCCGCTTTGCTATGTTTTCTTTTGTAACGAGCCATTTCTAACTACAAGTGGTAAAAAGAAAAACAATTCCTGTGTGAACAGGTGAACCAAAAAGCAGTTATGCATACAGAGTGGTTGAATAAAAAATATTTCTCTGATGGAGAGGCTCGAATCGGAGGGCAAGTGGTTATGATCTCACAGGATGAAATGCAGCAAACTTTTTTTTCTGTTCTTTCCCATATCGGAATTACAGAAGAAAAAGCAAGAGCCTGTGCAGCGGTCTTTACAACCAACAGCGTGGATGGCGTATATACTCATGGGGTGAACCGCTTCCCTGTTTTTGTACAGTATGTGCAGGAAGGGTTGGTAGACAAAGATGCGGAACCTGCATTGAATACGGCCATGGGTAGTTTGGAGCAGTGGAATGGAAATGGTGGTCCCGGTCCGTTGAATGCCCTGGCAGCAACCGACAGGGCTGTACACCTTGCGCAGCAATACGGAATGGGTTGTGTAGCCCTGGCAAATACCAATCATTGGATGCGTGGGGGCTACTACGGCTGGAGGGCAGCAGAGAAAGGTTATGTGTTGATCGCCTGGACCAACACTATAGCCAACATGCCGGCTTGGGGTGCCATCGACAGCAGGTTGGGGAACAACCCGCTGGTGATTGCTGTTCCGTATCGCGATGAAGCCATTGTGCTGGATATGGCTATGTCGCAATACTCTTTTGGTGCCATGGAGCAAGCCGCTGCCAAAGGCGAAGCCCTGCACATGGCCGGTGGGTTTGACAAAGAAGGTAATGTTACCCATGATCCTGCAGCCATTCTTGCATCGGAAAGACCCATGCCGGTGGGGTATTGGAAAGGTGCAGGCCTTTCGTTACTGCTCGATGTTCTGGCCGCTGTGTTGTCCGGCGGACTGGCCACGTACCAAATCAGCCAGCAACAAAAAGAGCACAGTGTATCGCAGGTGTTTGTCTGTATCGATCTTTCAAGACTTCCCCAGCAGTCCACCATCACGCAAATCATTGACGGTATCGTTAACGATTACCATCATTCGCAAACAGAAGGCGACAAGACTGTTCGTTACCCCGGTGAGGGTGTCTTGCAACGCCGGAAAGAAAATTTGCAAAAAGGTATCCCTGTCCTGGCTACTGTCTGGGAACAAATTCTTAAGCTGAAACCATGAAGACAGTTCGCAGTTTTTGTTTACTTCTCTTCGGCCTGTTTTGTACACAGGATGATCTGCAAGCACAGGAAAAAGGCCTGTGGCACGGCATTGAAAGAGAAATTCATTATAAACCTGATGGAGAAGACTTTGTTTTGGTAAACGGCAGGCAACGTTTTAACCGGGCCCTTTACGGCGGCAATACGGCCTTTCGTGCCGAAGCCGGCGACCTCCCAGAGTTTGCCTTGTACCTGCCTGGTATGGGTGGCAATCTGAAATTTGGTTTGATCAGGGGAAAGGAGAGCAAATGGCTGATTGATGCGGATAAAATAGATACGCGGTACCGGCCAGGCTCAATGCGCTATACCATCAAAGATGAGTGGCTGGGTAGTGGTGAAATTAAACTCACTGTTTTGGCCACCTACGACAAAGAAGGCCTCATTGTCAAAACAGTCAGCAAGGCCATTCCTCCCGGTGTGCAACTGCTTGCCGTTTATGGCGGTGCTACCGGATCAAAATTCTCCCGTGATGGCGATATTGGCGCCGATCCGGAATCTTCTTTTTATCTAAAGCCGGAATATTGCAGGAACAATATCTACAAGCTGGATAAAAACAGGTTCACCTTGTTCTTTGGCGCAAAGTCCTTTAGTGAAGATGAACGCCACGAGATCCAGTATGGCCTGAAGACTGACAAAAGCAAGTTACCGGCAACACTGAAACAATTATCGGGGATGTTTCCTGATGGTGCTGTTTTGAAACTCGTCGATGCCAGACAGCAGGAAACGCCGTTGCAGTTGCTTGCGTCCGGCAACAGTACCACACCGGCGGTTGCTGCACATGTCGCTTTCACTAAGCAGCCGCAATTTTTTTATCTGCAAAATGGCGTAGCAGATGCCGGTCAATCTTACCAGCAATTGCCGCAGGTTTTTGCCAGTACAGAAGCTAAAAGGAAAAACCTGGCCGGCAGAATAAAGGTCAATACACCTGATCCATTTATTAACACCCTCGGTGGTGCGCTGGCCGTTGCCGCTGATGCGGTGTGGGAGGCTCCTTCCTTTTTGCATGGTGCCGTAGCCTGGCGCATGCGGCTTCCTGGCTGGCGGGGCGCCTATTTAGGAGATGTGCTGGGCTGGCACGACAGGGCACGAACACATTTCAGCGCTTATGCGTTGTCGCAGGTAACAGAACCTGCAGCAGGACCGATTGTAATGGACACCGCCTTGCACTTGGCAAGGCATGCGGAAAAAATGGGAACCTCCGTATTCAGCAGTGGCTATATTTCACGCAATCCCGGCGGTGATAAACGTCCGCACCACTACGATATGAACCTGGGTTTTATCGACCAGTTGCTCAATCATTTTTTATGGACAGGCGATACGGCCTATGTTAAGACGATGTGGCCCTTGCTGAAGCGACACCTGGATTGGGAAGACCGCAACTTCGATATCGACGGCGATCACCTGTACGATGCCTATGCTGCCATCTGGGCCAGCGATGCCCTGCAATACAGCGGTGGTGGCGTGACGCATAGTTCGGCCTATAATTACAAAGCATATAAGATGGCTGGCGAACTAGCGCTATTGGTAGGGGAGGACGGTGAGCTGTACCGGAAAAAAGCCGATTCAATTTTAACGGCTATCAATAGCCGGTTATGGATGCACTCAAAAGGCGTGTATGCCGAATACAAAGACCTGCTGGGCAAGCAACTTCTCCATTCTTCTCCGGCTGTGTGGACAATTTATCATGCTATCGATTCCAAAGTACCGGACCCCTTTCAGGCTTACCAGTCCTTGCAGTACATCAAAAATCATATTCCGCACATCCCCATTCGTGCAAAGGGATTAACCGATACAACGCTGCATGCCATTTCTACCACGGCCTGGCAGCCTTATACATGGTCGCTGAACAACGTGGCCATGGGGGAGACTATGCATACGGCTTTGGCTTACTGGCAGGGCGGAAGAAAGGAAGATGCTTACAAGCTGTTTAAAAGTTCGCTGATCGAGAGCATGTTCCTGGGGGCAAGCCCGGGCAATTTCCAGCAGCTTTCGTTTTACGATGCGATGCGAGGCGAGTTGTACCGTGATTTTGCCGATGTTGTGGGTACCACGGCCAGAAGCCTGGTAGAAGGTTTGTTTGGTGTATTTGTGGATGCATTAAGAGATACGTTTTCTGTTCATCCCGGTTTTCCTGCAGAATGGAAACATGCTTCCGTGACCACGCCGGACATGGTTTATAGTTTCAAACAGGTTGGTCTTAGATCTACTTACAGCTTCCGGTTAACAGCACAAAAAAAGCTGAACCTGGTCATGAAGATCACAGCACCCTTTGCTGATGCGGAAGCAGTAGTAGTGAATGGAAAAAAGGCAGCCTGGCGATTTGATACATCGGCAATCGGAAGTCCTGTTGTTGTTATCACGGCACCTGCCGCAAATAGTTTTAATGTTGTTATTACCTGGATGAACCAGAAAATTGCAAGACCAATTTTTCAACGGGCAGATAGCATCCATGAGCTTAGGGTTGCAAGGACCGCCGGCTCGTTTGAAAACCTTTTCGATCCGCAGGGAGCCTTGCGCAGCAGCAGCCTCAGGCCGCAACAGCTTGTGGCGACTGTCAATAACCCTTACGAGCGAAAAACGTTTTTCCTGAAGGTGAAACAAGGTAAAGCACAGTATTGGTACCCTGTTTTGGTGGAGCCGGTTATGAAGAAAGCTGGCCGTGAAATACGGACCGCTTCTTCAACAGATCGTTTTGAAACAATTGATCTCTCTTCTTACTTCAACGACGAGGTCACCAACATTTTCAAAAATCAATATCTCTCACCACGTCCCGAAGTGCCTACGCTGCAACTGCCTACGCAGGGCATCGGCAACTGGGCTTATCCGCTGGTGGCGCCTGCCATCAGTGACTCCGGTTTGCGCAAACGGGCAGGAATAAAAAATGAATTTACCACCGGTCAGGGAATTCCTTTTACCACGCCATCACAGCATGGGGTGAAGAACATTTTGTTTACCTCGCAATGGGATAACTACCCCGATTCTGTTGTTGTGCCGCTGACGGGTAGAGCCTTGCATGTCTATTTTCTTATGGCGGGTTCCACCAATCCCATGCAAAGCCACATTGCCAACGGCGAAGTGACCGTGCAATACAGGGATGGTTCGGAAGAGGTTTTGGCGTTGAAAAACCCCGAGAACTGGTGGCCCATTGAGCAAGACCTGTACAACGATGGTTTTGCCTTCCATACCGGAGCACCGGTACCGGTAAGGGTATATTTCAAAACAGGGGAGGACACCCGGACCTTCAACAACTACACCACTCTGAAAGGTTTCAGCAACCGGGCTATCGATGGCGGTGCCGGTACGGTGCTGGACCTGCCATTGGATCCAACAAAGGAAATAAAATCACTTACTTTGAAAGCCGTTGCCAACGATGTCGTGATTGGCCTGATGAGCCTCACCCTGGTGCGTCCCAATTGAACACGTATGAAAAAATTTATCCTCTCTTTTCTTTTCTCCTTTTCCGCTTTTCATCTTTTTGCCCAAAGCGACAGCGTTTACCTTTTTTGTTATTTCAAAGGCAATGGTGATGGACTGCATTATGCATACAGTGAAGACGGCAGGCAGTGGCGCCCGATGTTCAACGACAGTATCGTACTAAAGCCAACCGTGAGCAGGGATAAACTGTTTCGTGATCCCTGCATCATCAGGGGCACCAATGGCATTTACCACATGGTGTGGACGGTGAGCTGGGCCGACAGGGGCATTGGCTATGCCTCGTCAACGGACCTGGTGAACTGGTCGGAGCAGCGCTTTATACCCGTGATGCTGCACGAAGATTCAGCAAAGAATACCTGGGCGCCGGAGATTACCTACGACCCGAAGAAAAAGGAGTACATGGTATACTGGGCCACCACCATTCCCGGGAGATTCCCGCAAAAGGATACCTCAGCAGAAGGCCAGCGGTATAATCACCGCATGTATTACATGACCACGAAGGATTTTAAAAAATGGAGCGGTCCAAAGGTGTTGTATAATCCGGGTTTCAGCGTGATTGATGCAACGATTGTGCAGGATGGAGGCCGGTGGGTGATGTTCCTGAAAAACGAAACGCGGCATCCGGCAGAAAAAAACCTAAGGGTGGCAACAGCCAAAAAACTGACCGGCCCGTATTCTGCTCCCGGCCCGCCGATAACCGGTAAGTACTGGGCCGAAGGTCCCTCGGCGATAAAGATCAATGGGCAGTGGGTAGTATATTTTGACAAGTATACCGAAAAGAAATATGGTGCCGTGACTTCGCCGGACCTGGTGAACTGGACGGACATTTCGGATCAAGTATCTTTCCCGAAAGGAACCAGGCACGGAACGGTGCTGAAGATTTCGAGGGAGGAGTTGGAGAGAATGAAAGGACATTAGCAAAGTCTCTGCATAACCCTAATTGCTTTGAGTGGGTTCAGCGGCGTAAAGGTGATCATCTTGTTGTGTAGAACTAATGGCTGTAAATGCCAAAGGGCAATGTATGAAAGACAGAAAAAGAATTTTTATCATTAACGATCAGGTTGATCAAAGCCTCTTACTGAAAATTTATTTTCTTCGGAAAAATTGTGAGGTTTCTATTTCTCATAGCGTTTCTGAAGCTTTATCTCGTATCAAAGAATTTCAGCCGGACACTATCTTTTTAGCCTCTGCAGCCTGCCGAAGTTTGGAAAAGGATATTGAAAAAATCAAGGCGTCGGCTCCTGATGCAGAAATTATTGTCGATAACTAGCAAGTGTCTGAACCCTTATAAAGCATGATAACCCGCATTGAAAATTGCCGATAGGAAATTATAACCATTGTATGGATTGCGCACAAAAGAGATATAACCGTACTTTCTTGCTCTGTTAATAGCTATTATAACTAAAACTGAACAGTTTTCTGCCTTACTGATCAAGGCTTCAGCATAAGTGTGCATTGAAAGGGGCGCAAGACTGCAGTAGCTCAGCCTGACCCTAACGCTACTTCTTCAATCCGCGCATCCACTCTACCAACCGAGCCGTCCAGGTTTCCAGATAACCCTTGCCGATACCCAGCCCAAAGCCATGGCCACCGGTAGGATAAATGTGCATTTCGGCGGGCACACCATTGTCTTTAAGCGCCTGGTAAAACAGCAGGCTGTTTTCTACCGGCACACCTTTGTCGTCGGTAGCATGCACGAGGAAGGTGGGCGGTGTTTCCTTTGTCACATGCAGTTCGTTGGAGTAAAGCCGGGTAAGAACGGTATCGGCATTCGTGCCAATCAGGTTGTTGCGGGAGCCCGCATGCATGATCGGTTTGCTCATGGAGATCACCGGGTACACCAGCACCGCAAAATCGGGACGGGAGCTTTGGCGTTCGATGCTGTCAGCAGCCGCTGCATCTCCTGCATCAAAATGCGTGGCCAGCGTAGAGGCCAGGTGTCCGCCGGCCGAAAAGCCCATAATGCCTACCAGGTCTCTTTTGATGTTCCATTTGGCTGCGTTGGCACGAACGATCCGTATTGCCCGCTTGGCATCCAGCAGCGGCGACAGGTGCGGAGTGATATTACTTTTTGCATTGGGCAGACGGTACTTCAGCACAATGGCGGCAATGCCCCTTGCGCTAAGCAGTCGTGCAGGATCAGAGCCCTCCCAATCGTAAGCCAGTATACCATACCCACCGCCAGGACAAATGATCACGGCCTGCCCCGTGGCATTGCGTTTCGATGGCAGGTACACATCCATCCCAGGTGTTTGCACAAGGCTGATGCGGACGATCTCGGTGGAGTCATGCTTTTCGGTTTCGCCTGTTTTCTGATAATTAGGCACTTTACCGGCCGGATATAAAGGGAGTGTCAGATCCTGTGCATAGAGACATTGAAAACAAAAGCAAAGAAAAAGGAGAGAAAGCCATTTCATACAGCGAATGTTAATGCAGGTTAAAAGATGGTGTGTAAAATACAGAATGCTGTTAAGAAGAGTCGGTTTTCAGGATGCAGCAGGATGGAAGGCGGCAGGATCGGTTTAATTTACCCTTCCATAGATTGTCTGCTATGAAACGAATTGCTTCCATTCTTTTACTTGGATTTTTTTCTTCTGCATCCTTTGCACAAATCAAACTTCCCGCTATCATCAGTGATGGCATGGTGCTGCAACAAAACAGCAAGGTGGCGCTCTGGGGCTGGGCAGTCCCGGGAGAAAAGGTAACGATCACCAGTAGCTGGAACAGGCAAACGGTAAGCGTTACAGCCGATGCTTCAGGTGGCTGGCAAGCAACGATGCCTACGGCCAAAGCTGGCGGACCGTACAAACTTACCTTCCGGGCTTCCAATACGATTGATGTAGAGAATGTATTGCTGGGCGAAGTGTGGCTGGCATCGGGACAAAGCAACATGGAATTTTTTGTGGGCAAAACCACCAACCGTTCTTATACCGGCGTTCACAATTACGACGAGGTGATCAAAGATGCAGACCATCCCTCCATCCGCCAGATTGATGTGCCCAACAAAGTAGCTGATGATCCTCAGACCGATTTTAAAGGTGTATGGAAGATGGCATCGGCAAAAACCATCGATACGTTTTCAGCTGTTGCTTATTTTTTTGCACGGGAGATCAACAAGGCAACGGGTTTCCCTGTCGGCATTATCAATGCCACCTGGGGCGGTACACCGGCTGAATCGTGGACGAAAAAAGAAGTGCTGCAAAGCGATGACGACCTCAATGCCATCCTGGTTCGTTACCAGCAAGCCGTTGATGCATTTCCAAGTGAAAATGAAAAATACAAAGCGGCATTTGCCAAATGGCGGGAAGATTCCAGTCAGCGCAAAGGAGCCGCTCCTGCTGCACCCATGGGACCTACCCACAACAAGTCACCATACAAATTATACAACGGCATGATTGTGCCCGTGCAGCCTTATACGGTGAAAGGCGTGATCTGGTACCAGGGCGAATCCAACGCCGACAGGGCCTACCAGTACCGTAAATTATTTCCTTCTATGATCGCCAACTGGCGCAGCGACTGGAAAGTGGAGAAACTGCCGTTCTATTTCGTGCAGATTTCACCCCACCGCAGTCAGAATCCTGAGATTAGGGATGCGCAGTTTTATGCGTATCGCAACGTGCCATACACGGGTATGGCGGTGACAACAGACAACGGTGATTCGCTGGACATTCATCCGCGTAACAAAGAACTGGTAGGCAAGCGGCTTTCGCTCTGGGCCCTGCGCAACGAGTATGGAAAAAATAAGATCGTAGTATCCGGTCCCCTGTACAAGTCCATGAAAGTGGAAGGAACCAGGATCCGTGTGAGCTTTGATTTTGACAAAGGCCTTCTAGCGAAAGAGGGTGAACTCAGAGAGTTTACCATTGCCGGTGAAGACCAGGTATTTCACCCGGCGCAGGCAAAGATTGAAGGAGCTACTGTAGTGGTCTGGAATGATGCTGTGAAAGCTCCGGCAGCCGTTCGGTTTGCCTGGCGCAACATCCCCAAACCAAACCTTTACAATGGTGCGGGTTTGCCGGCATCGCCATTCCGCACGGATAACTGGAAGCTAACCACGCAAGACAAAAACTAAGCATGAAACATCTTTTTATCGCTTTTGCTGTTTTATTTTTTTCATCTGCCGCCCCGGCACAAACCGACCTGCCTTGGGTTAAGGATGTCGGTGCCCGCAAAACACCGGCCTCCAAAAAGGTGTACTGGGTGCATAACTATGGCACCGTTACCGACAGCAATGCCGTGGTCTCCGCGGTAATTCAAAAGGCCATAGACGACTGTTCAAAAAGGGGCGGCGGCGTGGTTGCTTTCAAACCGGGTGTATACACCACCGGTGCCATCTTTTTGAAAAAAGGGGTGCACCTCAAGGTCGACAAAGGCGTGCTGCTCAAGGGGAGCACTAACTTTGATGATTACCCTGAAATTGATACCCGCATTGCCGGAATTGAAATGCGCTGGCCGTCGGCGCTGATTAATATTATCGGTCAGCAAAATGTAATGGTAAGTGGCGGGGGAAAAGTGAATGCACAGGGAAAATTCTGTTGGGATAAGTACTGGGCCATGCGCCGCGAATATGAACCGAAGGGACTTCGCTGGATCGTGGATTATGATGCCAAGCGGGTAAGGACATTCCTCGTGCAATCATCGTCTGATGTTACACTGAAAGGTCTCACGTTTTCCAATGCCGGATTCTGGACAGTGCAATTGCTCTATTCAAATCATATTACTGTGGATGGTGTTACCATCCGCAACAATGAGGATGGACATGGCCCCAGCACAGATGGGATCGACATTGATTCCTCAAGCTGGGTGCTGGTGGAGAATTGCGACATTGACTGCAACGATGATGACTTTTGCCTGAAGGCCGGACGGGATGCGGATGGACTTCGGGTAAACCGTCCAACCGAATACGTGGTGATCCGGAACTCCATAGCCCGCAGGGGCGGTGGCCTGCTTACCCTGGGCAGCGAAACCTCCGGTGGTATCCGGCATGTGCTGGCAGAAAACCTGGTGGCCATGGGCACCGGTAATGGTTTTCATATCAAGTCGGCAACAACCAGGGGCGGTGTTGTGGAAGATATTCATTTCCGCAATGTCACTATGGACAGCGTAGGCAATGCTTTTATGTATACCATGAACTGGAACCCCTCTTACAGTTATTCCAAACTGCCCGAAGGTTATACATATGAAACCTTGCCAAAGCACTGGAAAGTTATGCTGACCAAAGTGGAGCCCGAAGAAAGAGGCATTCCGAAGTTCAAAGACATTTTTATTTCGAACGTGGTGGTGAAGCATGCAAAAAAAGCCGTTAATGCAGCAGGATTAGAAAAATCATCGCTGGAGAATTTTCATTTTAACAATGTGGCCATCAATGCCGCCACCGCCGGTGATGTGTCGTTTGCAAAAGACTGGTTCTGGAAGGCTGTTTCTATCAAAACAAAGGACAATACCGCCGTTACGTTTAAAAACTCCAATGGACTTGTATTATGAGAAAATATATCATCCTTCTTTCGATTGTATTCGCAGCGTCAACGCTGCAAGCCCAGCGGCAGATGGAAGCATTGGACCGTGGTGTGGTGGCCGTTCGCAATAGGGAAGGAAATGTGTTTGTGAGTTGGCGATTGCTGGGAAACGAACCGCAGGAACTTTCGTTTAATCTGTACCGCACCCGCAAAGGCAAAACAGAAAAGCTGAACACGAGTCCTATAAAGCAGGTCACCAGCTTTGTTGATACAAACACGGATACCGCAACAACGGCGTCGTATTTTGTAAAGCCGCTTACCAAAGGAAAAGAGGCAACTGCCAGCAAAGCCTTTACGCTGCAAGCCGGCAACCAACCTTATTTCTCCATTCCGCTGCAAACGCCCAAAGGTTATGCACCGAATGACGGCAGCGTTGGTGACCTGGATGGGGATGGCCAATACGAGATTGTGATTCACCAGGTTGGGCGGGGTCGCGACAACAGCCATGCCGGAGAAACCGATCCGCCCATCTTCCAGGCTTATAAGTTGGATGGCACCTTGCTCTGGACCATTAACCTGGGTAAGAACATCCGCGAGGGGGCTCATTACACGCAGTTTATGGTGTACGACCTGGATGGTGACGGTCGTGCCGAAGTAGCGATGAAAACAGCCGATGGTACCATTGATGGAAAAGGTGTTGTCATTGGTGATGCAACAAAAGACTGGCGCAACGAAAGAGGCTATATTTTAGCCGGGCCGGAATACCTGACCGTTTTTGATGGATTAACCGGGGCCGCACTGGCAACAACCGGTTATCTTCCGGCACGCCACACAAAACCCGATCCAACCACAGATGAATTAAAAGCAGTCTGGGGCGATGGTTATGGCAACCGCATGGACCGATTCCTGGCAGCCGTTGCTTATCTCGATGGTAAAAGACCCAGCCTGGTCATGAGTCGTGGTTATTACACCCGTTCGGTAATTGCTGCCTGGGATTTTAAAAATGGACAACTCACCAAACGTTGGGTATTCGACAGTGATGATCCTTTGCAGCCGGAGAACCGTGCCTACCGCGGGCAGGGCAATCACAATCTCTCCATCACGGATGTAGATGGTGATGGAAGGGATGAAATTGTTTTCGGCGCCATGGTAGTGGATGATAACGGCAAAGGGTTGTACTCAACCGGTCTTGGTCATGGTGATGCCTTGCATGTTAGTGATCTGGATCCGACTCGTCCGGGGCTTGAAGTCTTCGATATACAGGAACGTTTCGGCGATGCCGGCGCTCATTTCCGTGACGCCAAAACAGGCGAGATCCTCTGGAAAAAACCCTCGGTGAAAGCAGGCGAGGATGGTGAAGGCCCGGGCCGGGGATTGGCGCTGGACATTGATCCACGGTACCCTGGTTACGAGTGCTGGGTGTTTGGTGCCGGTATTCGTGGCTTGTTTAGTGCGAAGGGAGCCCTGATTTCAGAAAAAACGCCGCCTTCCTGCAACATGGGTATATACTGGGATGGCGATGTGCTGGGCGAATTGCTAGATGGCACCCGCATCGACAAATGGGATTGGGAAAAAGAAACCGTTAATCGATTGCTGGACGCCGGTCAATACAATTGTGTCCGCAACAACGGCACCAAGTCCAACCCGGTTTTGTCGGCAGATATTCTTGGCGACTGGCGGGAAGAAGTCATCTACCGTACGGCCGATAACAATGAGCTGCGGGTGTTCACTACCTCCATTCCAACAGACAAAAAATTTTACACGCTGATGCACGATCCCCAGTACCGCCTGAGCATTGCCTGGCAGAACGTGGCTTATAACCAGCCACCACATCCGGGTTTTTACCTGAGTGAAGACAGGAAGGCCCTGCCAAAGCAGAACATCGTGCTGATTAAACCAGTCAATAAACCATTTAAAAAATAATCTCTCACAGAGGCGCAGGGAACGCTAAGTAATCCTCTGTGCCTCTGCGCCTCCGCGAGAAAAAACATACACCATGAAACGATCCCCTGTTGTTATTCTTGTCGCCCTTTTTTTTCTTTCCTGTTCCTTTGTGTTTTTTCAAAAAGACAAACCCACATTTTACATTATTGGCGATTCTACCGTTCGCAACGGGAGTGGCACCGGGCAAAACCAGCAATGGGGCTGGGGCAGCTTTATCCCCGATCATTTTGATACAACAAAGATCAACATCCGGAACCACGCTATCGGTGGCCGGAGCAGCCGCACTTTTTTAACCGAAGGACGCTGGGATAAAATAATGGCCGATCTGAAAAAGGGTGATTATGTTATAATGCAGTTTGGTCACAACGACGGCGGCCCGCTGGATGATACGGCAAGAGCAAGAGGAAGCATCCAGGGAATTGGTGAAGAATCGAAAGAAATTTATAATCCCATTCGCAAAAAACAGGAAGTCGTTTATACCTACGGCTGGTACCTGCGTAAATACATTCGTGATGCAAAAGCAAAAGGCGCCATCCCCATTGTTTGCTCACCCATTCCCCGCAATCAATGGCGGGAAAGCAAAGTTGTCCGCTCCGCCGAGAGCTACAGCGGCTGGGCCGAACAGGTGGCCAGGGAAGAAGGGGCGCCCTTCATCAATTTAAATGATATTGTTGCCATGAAATACGAGGAGATGGGCAGCGATGCAGTCAAGCCGTTCTTCCCCGTTGATCATACCCATACGAACAAAGAAGGTGCACAATTGAATGCGCAGATCGTGGTGGCTGCTTTGAAAGATTTAGCAATTGGTGACTTGAAAAAATACATGAAATAATGTACATCCTATGGCCATATTGAAACGATTATTCCTCCTGCTCTTTATCTCATTTTCCTCTCTCATACTCTTTGCCCAGAAGATCGACCGCAAGGCACTTGTCACACGGCATAACGTGATTGTTACAAGGGCAGACTCACTTTCATCACTAACCGTTGGTAACGGGAAGTTTGCGTTCACGGTGGATGTAACCGGTCTGCAGTCTTTCCCGCTGAACTACCAGAAAGGAGTCCCGCTCGGAACCCAATCGGAGTGGGGCTGGCACAGTTTCGTGGATACAGCCGGGTACAAGCGGGAAGAGGCGCTGAAGACCTATCATGTCAACGGTCGGAACATTACGTACTTGACGCAGCAAAATAATCCGCCGCGGAAACGCGATGTGGCCAACTGGTACCGGCAAAATCCGCACCGGCTACAACTGGGCAATGTTGGTTTTGAGATAAGCAAAAAAGACGGGACCATTGCAACGCTGCAGGACATACAAAACATCAAACAAGAGCTGAATTTATGGACGGGAGAAATCAGTTCCCATTTTACGGTGGAGGGTGAACCGGTTGCCGTATCCACCGTCTGTGATGCAACCGCAGATGCGATTGGCGTTAGTGTAACCTCGCCGTTGATAGCACAAAACCGTTTGCATGTAAAAATCGTTTTCCCTTATCCAACCGGCGACTGGACAGATGAAGGAACCAATTATTCCAGCGACGAACGGCACCATACCAGTCTTTCGCAACCCGCAAATGACCTGGCCGTGCTGCAACGACAGCTGGATGCTACCGAATATTTTGTCGGGCTGAAATGGGGCGGTGAAGCCACGGTAAAAGAAAAATCACAACACCAATTTCTGCTGTCGCCTAAATCTGGAAACCGCTTTGAATTCACGGTTTCTTTTCTGCAGCCGAAGAAAGTATTTGAAGAACTGCTGTACCCCGCTGTGAAGGGGACCAGTGCCATCGGCTGGCAGCGCTACTGGCAAAGCGGCGGCGCCATTGATTTTTTTGGTAGTACCGATAAGCGGGCTGCCGAACTGGAACGTCGCATTATCCTTTCGCAATACCTGATGAAAGCGCAGGAGGCCGGCAACAATCCGCCACAGGAAACAGGGCTGACCTACAACAGCTGGTTTGGCAAGCCGCACCTCGAAATGACCTGGTGGCATGCGGCGCACTATCCGCTGTGGGGACGCATCACCTACGTGGAAAAACTCCTGGACTGGTACGCTTCGGTTGCCCCCAAAGCAAAGGCGCTTGCACAGCGGCAGGGCTTTGATGGCATCCGCTGGCAAAAGATGACCGATAACTGGGGTGATGAAACACCATCGTCGATTGGTGCGATGCTCATCTGGCAGCAACCGCATTATATTTATTTTGCGGAGCAGGCCTACCGGCATTACAAGGATCAAAAAACTTTGAACCGGTATAAAGACCTCCTTTTTGCCACGGCTGATTTTATGGCTTCCTTTGCGCATTACGACAGTACTACAAAACGCTACATCCTGGGCCCGGGATTGATTCCCGCACAGGAACGTTTTAAAGCCGAAACAACATTCAATCCCTCCTATGAACTGGTGTACTGGCAATGGGCATTGCATGTTGCACAGCAATGGCGTGAACGGTTAAAACTTCCACGCAATGCAAAGTGGGATGATGTGATTAAGAAGCTGTCGCCACTCCCCATGCAGGAAGGCAAATACCTGTTTGCCGAAAGTGCAACCGACTCTTATACCCATCCCGAATACAGAACCGATCACCCCTCGGTGTTTGCAGCCCTTGGCGTGATGCCTTCCACCGGCCAGGTGAAGCATGCGATCATGCAAAATACCTTTGACTGGATCTGGCAAAACTGGACCTGGCGTGACACCTGGGGCTGGGATTTTCCCATGACGGCCATGACGGCAACACGACTCGGCCTGCCGGAGAAAGCAGTGGATGCACTTTTGATGCCGATTCAAACGAATACGTACTTACCCAATGGCCACAACTACCAGGACGAACGCCTGCGCATTTACATGCCGGGAAATGGCGGCCTCTTAACAGCCATAGCCATGATGGTAGCCGGTTATGATGGAGCCAAAGAACCGATGCCTGGTATTCCGAAAAACGGCAGGTGGAAGGTGCGGTGGGAAGGGTTACAAAAAATGCCGTAAGTAAATCCGTTTGTATGCGTATTCTTTTTTGCATCCTGGCTTTTTACCTTGTTCAAACAGGCAAGGCACAACTGGTTCCTGTTGGCGCCATCTTTACTACGGAGCAAACACCGATGCATGATCCTGTGATCATAAAACAGGATAGCATGTACTATATTTTTTCTACCGGAAATGGAATATCGGTTTGGTCATCAAAAAACAGGGGACAATGGAAGAAAGAGGCTCCTGTTTTTGCCCACCCGCCACAATGGGCAGTTGATGCAGTGCCGGGTTTTAAAGGCCACATCTGGGCGCCGGATATCCAGTATTTCGATGGGAAGTATTACCTGTTTTATTCGGTTTCGCAGTTTGGTAAGAATACCTCGTGCATTGGCGTAGCCGTAAACAAAACGCTTCATCCTTCTTCGCCTGATTATGCCTGGAGGGACCTGGGCAAGGTTGTGCAGTCCGTCCCTGGTCGTGATTTGTGGAATGCGATTGATCCGAATATGATCACTGATGAAACAGGGACACCCTGGTTAAGTTTTGGGTCGTGGTGGACCGGGATCAAACTGGTAAAGCTGGATAGTAATATGAAGATGGCTGAACCGCAGCAATGGTATTCGCTGGCAAGAAGACCACGAAACTACAACAGTGCTGACGCGGCCGGTAGCAGCGCGGCTATTGAGGCGCCATTCATCTTTAAAAAAGGCGATTATTATTACCTGTTTGTGTCGTTTGATCTTTGCTGCAAAGGCGAGCAAAGCACTTACAAGATGGTGGTGGGAAGAAGCAGGAAACTGCAGGGCCCTTACCTGGACAAAGCCGGCCTTCGGATGGACAGCAACGGCGGTTCGTTGTTGCTGGAGGGAAACGCTGACTGGCATGGTGTAGGACATAATGCCGTATACACAGTGGATGGCAAAGACCTCCTTGTTTTTCATGGTTATGATGCTAAAGACAAAGGCCGGTCGAAGCTTCGGATAGAAGAACTGGTTTGGGATAGCGAAGGTTGGCCAGTGGTAAAATAAGAAGCGATACTATCAAAGAAAAGTTTATTGGTTTGGTAGCTGAATAGCGAAAAGAATGTACAAGTGTGCGGCGCAACCGGAGCGAAATAGCAGTACCGGCGCCTGGTACATCAATCTAAATTTGTACAGGAAGAAATCTGGGATCATACTACGTGCCTTGCACCATCACGCCAAATGCAAGCGACTTACATTCTGCCATAGACCGCTCTCAGGATGCTACAGGACGATTGGTGATGCACATTTGCATAACATAGCTTTTTATTTTAGCAGCTATATGAATAGATTTCTTCTACTTGTAGTTATCGTTTTTGCAGTTTCCTGTCGTGCACAAAAGATCCCTTCCAGAGATGCCGTGCTGACGCCGATGCGACTCACCAATGCCTACTTCATGAACAAGTGGCCTGATGCAGGCAAGTCCATTATCACCAACCGCGAACGTCCGAGTAATATCTGGACGAGAGGCGTGTATTATGAAGGACTAATGGCACTGTATGGTGTGGATCCTAAAAAAGAATATTACGATTACGCCGTACAGTGGGGCGATAAGCACAACTGGAACATGCGCAATGGTATCAAAACCCGCAATGCCGATGACCAGTGCTGTGGGCAAACCTATATTGACCTTTACCTGATTGATAAGCAGCCGGAGCGGATTCAGAACATCAAAGCCTGCATCGACAACATGGTGCAGAGCGAAAAAAAGAACGACTGGCACTGGATTGATGCCTTCCAGATGGCCATGCCGGTGTTTGCCAGGCTGGGTGTTGTGTACAACGATACCAGCTATTTCCGTAAGATGTACGATATGTACAGTCATACCAAGTACAATCTCGCCGGCACAGGACTTTATAACAAAACGCATGGTTTGTGGTACCGCGATTCTACATTCCGTCCGCCGGTGAAAACACCGGCCGGCAAAGACATTTACTGGAGCCGTGGCAATGGCTGGGTGGTGGCAGCGCTGGTTCGTACGTTGGAGTTTTTACCAAAGTCAGACCCGCACTACAACGAATACCTGCAGGACTTTAAAGACATGTGCGCAGCCCTGCTTCCCTTGCAACGCGAAGACGGCTACTGGAATGCAAGCCTGCACGATCCGGAACATTATGGCGGTAAGGAAACTACCGGTACATCCTTGTTTACCTATGGTTTTGTCTGGGGATTGAACAACGGTCATCTCAACCGCAAAACCTATCTGGCACCAGCCCTCAAAGCATGGGATGCGATGGTGAAAGAAAGCGTTCACCCGACCGGCTTTTTAGGTTATGTACAGGGCACGGGTGAGGATCCTTCCGATGGTCAACCGGTGACGTATACCAGCAAGCCTGATTTTGAAGATTATGGCCTGGGTTGTTTTTTACTGGCAGGAAGCGAAATCTACAAACTGAAATAGCAGCCCTCATTGGGCAAAATTTGATCCCGGTAAACCATGCGAAATGTAGTTGCTTTTCTTTTCACCTTTTTTTTGATTGTTGTTGCACAGGCACAAAAAGCGGCGACGAAACCCAACATTATTGTGCTGTTGGCAGACGACCTGGGGTACGGTGACATTGGTCCCTACGGGCAGCAAGAGATTCAAACGCCCAACCTCGATCGGCTGGCAAAGATGGGTACGAGATTCACGCAATTTTACTCCGGTTCTACCGTGTGTGCACCGGCCCGCAGCAGTTTTATGACGGGGCAGCACACAGGACATACACCCATTCGGGGCAACCGAACACTAAAGCCGGAGGGCCAAGTACCCCTGCCGGAATCGACGGTCACCATTGCCATGAAACTGAAAGAAGCAGGATACAAAACAGCTGCTTTCGGCAAGTGGTCGATGGGCTTTATCACTACGTCCGGCGATCCGAAGAAAAAAGGCTTTGACCATTTTTATGGCTACAACTGTCAAACGCTGGCGCACAACTATTACCCCGATCATCTTTGGGAAAATCACAACCGCCTTGAATTGCCCGGAAATACAAAAACAGATTCAGTCTATTCTGCCGACCTGATTCATGCGCAGGCGATGAATTATCTTTCGCAACCACACCATGCACCTTTTTTTCTTTACCTGCCTTATACATTGCCGCATGCCGATGTGGTGGTGCCGCATGACAGTGTGTACCAGCGCTATGTAAAAACATTTGCCGAACAGCCCGTAGCACCGCCTGCGAACAGCCGCGAAGGCTTGCATTTCGATCCTTACCCGCATGCTGCGTTTGCAGCAATGGTGACAAGGCTGGATCGTTTTGTGGGTGAGATCATGCAGTTGCTGAAGGAGAAAGGTTTGGAAGAAAACACGCTGCTCATTTTTACATCGGACAATGGTCCGCACCGGGAGAAGGGTGGCGACCCGGATTTCTTTAACAGCAGCGGGGGACTCAGGGGGATCAAACGTGACCTGTATGAAGGTGGTATTCGTGTACCTTTTATAGCCTATCAAAAAGGCGTAACAAAAAGTGGATTGGTCAACCATACACCAACAGCGTTGTGGGACCTGTACCCAACCTTTTTGCAGATGGCCGGCATTAAAGTTGATCAGCCGGTTGATGGTATCTCCCTCCTGCCTGCCCTGAAGGGTGAAAAACTACAGCAGCGGCCTTATTTCTATTGGGCGCTGCATGAAGCGGGTGGCAAGCAGGCCGTGAGGGTGGGCGACTGGAAAGCGGTAAGGGTTAATGTTAGTAAAGATGCCGACGCACCCATAGAATTGTACCATCTTAAAACCGACCCGCAGGAAAAAGCCAATATAGCGACAAAACACCCTGAGCGGGTGGCAGCGCTGAAGGCGATTTTGCAGGCAGCCTATGTGCCGGCTCCCGACTGGCCTTTGCTGGCAGGGGAAGCGGCTCGGTAGAAAAAGTTTACACCTGTTCATTCCCGTTGCTATCGTTCCACTAACGTACAGGTATCCTAAATACAAATCAATGAAACGAATTTTCTTTGTTGCTTGCTTGTTTTTTGTTTTTACCGGCCAGTCGCAAAAGCTTTCGGTCAGCGGCAACCGCTACCAGTTTTCTGCTGCCGGAAAAGACCTGGTGATTGAATTTTGTACCCCCACCATGTTCCGTGTGCGGACTTCATGGAATAAAGCTTTTGAGGCACCGGAACACTGGATGGTGGTTCAGTATCAATGGCAACCGGTTGGCGTCAGGCGCACAGAAACGGTAACTGGCTTTCAGCTTAGTACAGATGCGCTTACCGTTAAAATAGCAAAGCCTTCGCTGACGGTAGAAGTGGTGGATAAAGCCGGGAATATCTTGTCTTCAGAGGCAGTTGCCAACGGTGGTGTTTCTAAAAAAGGTGATGCGGTGCAGTGCACCAAACGCCTGGCAGCAGATGAACATTTTTTTGGGTTTGGCGAACGCATGGATTTTTTGGATCGTCGTGGTAAACGTGTTTCCCTTAATGTGGGTCGTGGCAAAGGCCGTCCGCACATCATTGGTGCTTACAATGTGCTGGAGGCTAATTACAGTCCCGTGCCGTTTTTTATGAGCACCAAAGGGTATGGTATTTTCTTTCACAATGCGTTTCCCACGCATTGGGACATGGGAAGTGCAAGAAAGGACGCCTATTCTTTTTCTGCCGATGGGGGCGAAATGGATTATTATTTTATCTACGGGCCCATGTTTCCTTCCATTCTTAACCAGTATACAACGCTCACCGGCAAGGCGCCGCTGATGCCAAAGGCTGCGTATGGTTTACATGTGGGCACTTATTCCGGCGGTACCTGGGGATATGAGCATCTCACATCAGACCGCTATGTGATAGAACTTGCCCGCAAACTACGGGAGATGGGCATTCCGGTTGACCTGCTCTGGCTTGATTCTACCTGGCGCATATTTGGTGATGTGGGCGGCAAAGGGGCTACGTCCTTCGAGTGGCGGGAAACCTTCCAAAATCCAAAAGCCATGTTTGACAGTTTGTATGCGATGAACTTCAAGATGGTAGGATTGCACCTGCGTCCGCGGTTCGATAACGGCAAAACCGTCAAATTGTTAGATACGGCCCAGCGCCTTGGCTTCACCTATCGCGAAGGTGACTATGCCGGTGAATTTGTCAATTTTTTTGATTCGGTTTCGGTTGACTTCTGGTGGAACCGTGGTGTAAAAAGAGTGGCCGATATCGGTGCGATGTTTTTAAAGACAGATGAAGGCAGTGCCTTTGGCGGACTGGCCAATGAAAGTGATAAAACAGGTCCGCAAGGAGCAGACATTGCCAAACTGCACAATCTTTTTCCGCTGGCCTATGCCAAAGCGCCGTACGAAAAATTTCAGCAGTACAATAAGTTGCGTGGCCTGAATCAAACCCGTGAAGGTTATGCGGGCATTCAGCGTTATCCTTACATTTTTGCCGGCGACTGGCCCAGCGAGTGGCAATACTTTGCACCGGTGATTAAAGCCGGGCTAAACATCGGTCTCTCCGGCGTAGGCAACTGGGCACATTGCATGGGTGGCTTTGAGCATCCTGCCGACCCGGAACTTTACATCCGATGGGTGCAGTTTGGAATGCTGAGTCCTGTAGCTATGGTGTTTGGTATGGACCATCCCGGCTACAAAGAACCGTGGAACTACGGCGAAGATGCCCTGCGTAATTTCAAAAAATATGATTCGCTGCGCTACCGCCTGCTGCCCTATATCTATAGCCATGCCTATCAAATGTATCAAACCGGCGCACCCCTGATGCGAGCCCTGGTGCTCGACTACCAGGAGGATGAGAATGTGTACGAGATCAGCGATCAATACCTGTTTGGAAGAGACCTGATGGTATGCCCCGTTACAACCAAAGGTGCCCAAACCCGAACGGTGTATTTGCCGGACGGCGACTGGTATGATTACTGGACAGGAAAAAAATACAGTGGTAAACAATATGTACACGTGGTAACACCACTGGATACAATGCCAATTTTTGCAAGGGCAGGAGCCATTCTTCCGCAGCAACCTGTCATGCAGTATGTCGATGAAAAGCCGGTCGAACTGCTGACGCTGGAAATTTTTCCGGGGCGTTCCTCCAGCTTTTCACTGTATGAAGATGATGGCAACAGTCTGCATTACCAGGATGCACAATACCGACTGACACCCATCCGCCTGGAGGAAACAGCAAGGGGCTGGCAGTTGCGAATTCAAAAGGCAGAAGGCAATTACAAGCCTGATAATTACCGGTATAGAATCAAATTTCACTTGGATAAAAAACCAGCCGCCGTATCGGAAAGCGGTTCTTCCCTGAAAGAGGCGAAAGATGGTACAGGTTGGTATTATGATGAAGCCGCAAAGACTTTGTTTGTACAACCTAAAGGCAACAACCAGCAACCGGTTAGCATAGACATTCTAAAGTGATTGCTCCTGAAACCTTACAACATTTAAACCATTTGAAAAAGGATCGGTGGTAGGGCTGTCAAAGCAGATTATTGTACATTTAGTGGTCACACCAATCACCTTGATCATGATGAAAAGATTGCTTCAGCTTTTTTTGCTGTTTGTTTCTGTCTCCTGCGCAGCACAGCCCACCGGCAACTCTGATAACCGAGAGATTGTTTTTCGTTCGGTGAACGTCCTTCCCATGGAGACCAACACGGTGCTCCGCAACCGTGATGTGTTGATCAAAGATGGAAAAATTGCAGCCATTGGCGAGGGTGGCAAACTGAAATACGGTTCCAATGCGCATGTCATCAATGCCAGTGGTTTCTATCTTATGCCCGGCCTTGCCGAGATGCATGCACATGTACCTCCCAATGATAATGTTGAAGCGCAAAAAGAAGTGGCGAAGCTGTTTGGCCTGTACGGCATCACCACTATTCGTGGCATGCTGGGTCATCCCACGCATCTTGCCTTACGGCAGATGCTGCAATCGGGCGAACTGTGGGGGCCACGGTTCACCACTTCCGGGCCTTCCTTCAACGGGCAAAGTGTGAAGTCGGCCGATGCGGCGGCAACACTGGTACGGCAGCAAAAAGAAGCCGGTTATGATTTCCTGAAACTGCACCCCGGCCTTACGGTGGAAACCTTTAACGCCATGGCCAATACAGCCAAAGAGGTGGGTATTCCCTTCGCAGGCCATGTGTCATATGATGTAGGGGTATGGCGGGCCATTGAAGCCGGTTACGCCACCATCGATCACCTGGATGGCTTTGTAGAGAGCCTGGTACCGAAGGAGGTGCAATCGGAGCAAACCAATGGCTTGTTCGGAATGTTCATCGGCGATAAAGCTGATACCACAAAGATTCCTGCACTTATCACAGCACTGAAACAAAACAACATTTGGGTAGTACCTACGCAGGCGCTGGCAGAACGTTGGATGTCGCCGGTGAGAACGGCTGAGGCTATGCGGGCCGAACCAGAGATGAAATACATGCCGGCCAGCACGCTGAATAATTGGGTAACCAGTAAGAATAATATGGCAAAGAACCCGGCTTACAATGCTGATGCGGTGAACCGCTTTATTGACCTGCGCCGGAAACTGATACGGGAGTGCAACAAGAACGGTGTTGGACTGTTGCTGGGTTGCGATGCGCCGCAGGTGTTCAATGTGCCCGGTATCTCTACCCATCATGAATTACAGTACCTCGTTGATGCAGGTCTTTCTCCCTATGATGCGTTGCGAACGGGCACTGTGAATGTTGGCAGGTTTTTTAACCGGCCGGATATGGGTGTAGTCAAAGCAGGCGCTGTTGCCGACCTGGTTCTCCTGAAAGCAAACCCATTGGAAAACATTGCCAATACAAAACTAATTGCCGGTGTAATGATTGGAGGCCGCTATCTGCCTGAAACAGAAATTGCTTCTGAACTGAAGAAACTGGAAAAACAGTAAACTTTTTCCCAACATAATTTAATGAATACATAGCACCTGAGAAGGCGTTGGAAGTACACTGGGTACTTGCTTCTTTGCACAGCTTTTGCACACTGCTTACGTGGCGTATACATTCTTCCTGAGCTGCTTTGCCCTCACAACCTATCTTTGAGCCATGCTAAAGATTGGTGTTTTTGGTACCGGCCACCTGGGAAAGTTTCATTTAAACAACTGGAAAGAACTCCCGGATGTAGAGCTGGTTGGTTTTTATGATCCGGATGATGCCATTGCCAAAGAAGTGGAAGAAAAATATTCGCTCCGCCGGTTTACATCTGAAGAAGAACTGATTGACGCCTGTGATGCCATTGACGTGGTAACGCCTACACAATACCATTTTGCCCTTTGCGAAAAGGCAATCAAGAAGGGGAAGCATGTGTTTGTGGAAAAGCCGATGGCCAATACCATCGAAGAAGCCAAAGAACTGGTGAAACTGGTGCAGGAATCCAAGATCAAGTTCCAGGTAGGACATGTGGAGCGCTTCAACCCGGCCTTCCTGGCGGCACAAACGCTGAAGCTTTCTCCCATGTTCATAGAAGTGCACCGCCTGGCGCAGTTCAATCCAAGAGGCACAGAAGTCAGTGTGATCCTCGACCTTATGATCCATGACATTGATGCCATTTTAAGCCTGGTGAAAAGCGATGTAAAAAGCATTTCTGCCAGTGGTGTGGCGGTGCTTACCGATATGCCGGATATTGCCAACGTCCGCATTGAGTTCAACAATGGTTGTGTTGCCAATCTTACCTCCAGCCGCATCTCCATCAAAAAAATGCGCAAGATGCGCCTCTTTCAGAAAGACGCCTATATCTCCATTGATTTTCTTGAAAAGAAAACAGAGGTCATCAAGCTGAAAGGAGAGGAGGATCAGAATGTTTTTGCATTTGACATTGAAACTACCGCAGGCACCAAAACCATTGCCATCGCCAATCCGCCTGTGCCCGACGTAAATGCCATCCGGAAGGAGCTGGAAGAATTTGTGCAGGCCGTCCGGACCGATGAGCAGCCACGGGTAAACGAGATCGACGGCTTCCGTGCTTTGGAAGTAGCGCACCAGATTCTGCAAAAGATCAGTCATAACCGGGTGTCGCAATAGCGTAAATGGCATTCAAAAAACATATCCATCCCTTTTGGTATGCACTGGTAGATTTTGTAAGTGCCGCAGTAGCCTGGGGACTTTTTTATTTTGCCCGCAAGCAGTTGCTCCGTGAACCCTTCACGGTTGATTACCGGTTCTGGTTGGGTGTCATTTTTATCCCTGCCGGCTGGCTGATTCTTTATGCATTGATCGGGTCGTACAGTTCTGTGTATAAAAAATCTAGGCTTGCAGAAGCGACCAATGCATTTGTATGCGCCCTGATTGGTTGTATTGTGCTTTTCTTTTTAACCGTATTGGATGACAACAGCAGCAACAGCAATTATTATTATGCTGCTTTTTTTACGCTGCTTGCCTTGCACCTGTTTTTTACACTGGCAGGAAGGATGTTGGTATTGGGTGCAGCGAAACGGCAACTGGTAAAAAAGGTCATCCAGTTTAATGCAATTATTGTGGGAACACCCTTTCATGCAGCAAAGGTTTACCGTGAAGCCGGTAAACAACTGGCAGAAGAAGGCTACCGTGTCATAGGTTTTATCAACACTGGTGCAGAACGGAATGGAGGGCAGAAAGAATTGCCGGTGCTGGGCGATACAGGCGCCATAGAAAAGCTGATTGAAGAAAAAGATGTGAAGTTGGTGGTACTGGCCATGGAGAAGAAGAATCAGCCCTTATTGGAGGAATTGCTGGTGCGTCTTTCCGAGAAAGATGTTGCGGTAAAAAGCGAAGCCAATACACTTGATATTTTATCCGGCTCGGTACGGCCGGTGAATGTGTTTGGAGCAATGCTCACCGACCTGCAAACCGGCATGATGCCCGACTGGCAGTTAAACATTAAGCGGGTGATTGATTTTTGTGGTGCCCTTTTTGCCCTGGTGATCCTTTCGCCGTTTTTCATATACATTGCTCTGAGGGTTCGGCTGTCTTCACCCGGAAGTATTTTTTACAGGCAGGAGCGGATCGGCTATAAAGGCAAACCGTTTACCATGTACAAATTCCGGTCGATGTACATGGATGCGGAAAAAAGCGGGCCATCGCTCTCTTCCGACAACGATCCCCGCATTACCCCGTGGGGAAGAGTTATGCGCAAATGGCGACTGGATGAACTGCCGCAACTTTGGAACATTATCAGGGGTGATATGAGTCTCGTGGGGCCGCGGCCGGAACGGCGCTTTTACATCGACCAGGTGATTGCGCAGTATCCCTATTACAAATACCTCCTTAAGGTAAAACCAGGGCTCACTTCCTGGGGCATGGTGCAGTTTGGTTATGCCGAGAATGTTGGGCAGATGATAGAACGAAGCAAATTCGATCTTGTGTATCTGGAAAACATATCGCTGCTTCTCGATTTTAAGATCATGCTGCACACGCTACGGATCATTTTCTCCGGGAAGGGGAAATGAGATTCTGAACCACAGAGACAGGGAGGACACAGAAGGACACAATGATTCTCCGTACCGCTGTGCCTGCGTGATTCAAAAATGAGCTGAATAGAATTACCAGCCGTACAAGTGTGCGACGCAACAGACGATTCATAGAATTTCAATAGCTGGCGACATAAAAAAACGCAGCCATCAAATGACTGCGTTTGAAAATCGAATGTAGATCGTTTATTCACTTACCACTTTCACGCTGCGCTCTACAAAGGCCGTCAGGTCAGCGCCCTTCAGCATGCCTTGCGATAACAGTGCAAGATCAAACACCTGTTTGGCAAGTTGCGTAGCATGTGTTTCGTCGGACTGCAGTATCTTGGAAACGAGCTTGTGGTTGCCGTTGATGGCCACTTTGTAGCTGTCGGGCAGGGTGCCGTAAAAACCCATGCCGCCACCGCCCATGCGGGCCATATCTTTCATGCGGCGCATCCATTCTTCCATGGTGATGGTCACCGGCAGTTCTTCGGAGGAAAGGCTTTCTACTTCCACTTTCATGGCCGTGTTGTTGATAGCCTTTTCGAAGATCTCTTTTACTTTTTTGGTTTCGTCTTCTGTAAGCTGGTGCTTTTGCGCATCCTCTTTTTCAATGAGCTTGTCCATTACATCGGCATCAACCCGTTTGAACGAAACTTTTTCCAGCTTCATTTCCAGTTGCTGCATAAAGTGGTTGTCGAGCGGCATGTCCATCACCAATACATCATAATTGCGTTTTTCCGCTGTTGCTATATAGCTGTGCTGCTTTTCCGCATCCGGCGTGTACAAGTAAATGGCAGTGCCGTTCTTGTCGGTCTGAAAGTCTTTTACTTTGGCGTTGTATTCTTCAAATGTATAGTGCTCGTTCTTTGTATTGGTAAGAAGCGCAAAGTCCTTTGCTTTTTCATAAAACTTTTCTTCGGTGATCATGCCGTACTTCACAAACAATCCTATGTCCTTCCATTTTTCTTCGTAGGCTTTGCGGTCTTTGCGGAAAAGTTCATTCAGCTTATCGGCTACTTTACGGGTAATGTAGCTGTTGATCTTTTTTACATTGCTGTCGGCCTGCAGGAAGGAGCGGCTTACGTTCAGCGGAATGTCCGGCGAATCGATTACACCATGCAGCAGCATTAAAAACTCCGGTACAATGTCTTTTACTTCATCGGTAATGAACACCTGGCGGGAAAACAGCTTGATCTTGTTTTTCTGGAGCTCAAATTCGTTCTTCACTTTCGGGAAGTAAAGCACACCGGTGAGGTTGAAAGGATAATCCACATTCAGGTGAATCCAGAACAGTGGTTCTTCCGACATCGGGTACAGCTCACGGTAAAACTTCAGGTAATCTTCATCTTTCAGTTCAGACGGCTGCTTGGTCCAGATGGGTGTTGTGTCGTTGATGATGTTCGGCACTTCCACATCCTTGTACTTGGTTTTGCCTTCTTCGTCTACACCATCTTCTTCGCTTTCGGTTTTAGTACCGAACTGGATGGGCACCGGCATAAATCGGCAGTATTTTTCAAGGATGCCCTGCAGCTTCCACTTATCCAGGAATTCTTCATTCTCACTGTTGATGTACAGGATCACATCCGTTCCTCTTTCGCTGCGGTTGCCTTCCGTGATCTCGAATTCAGTGCTGCCATCGCAGATCCAGCGGGCCGGCTCGGCGCCTTCCTGGTAAGAGAGGGTTTGAATCTCCACTTTATCGGCCACCATAAAAGCCGAATAAAATCCCAGTCCAAAACGGCCAATGATCTCGTTGGCATCTTTGGCTTCCTTGAATTTTTCCATGAATTCCGTAGCACCGGAAAAAGCAATCTGGTTGATGTATTTCTTGATTTCGTCGGCCGTCATTCCAATTCCTCTATCTGAAACGGTAATGGTCTTGGCCGCTTCATCAAGCGTTATCTCGATCTTCAGTTCTCCCAGTTCCTGGTTGTATTGCCCCAGTGATGACAGGCGTTTTACTTTCTGGGTGGCATCTACCGCGTTGCTCACCAACTCACGCAAAAAGATCTCATGATCGGAATACAAGAACTTTTTGATGATGGGAAAAATATTTTCGGTATGAATGGAGATTGTTCCTTTTTCCTGTACCATATACTTATATAATTATTGAATTGTTCAGTAAAATCAGCCCACTGCATCAATGGATGTTCCAAAGTAAAGGATATTGCCACATTGACAGCGCAATTCTTTTTACTCCCTCTTAAAGGTTCTGCCGGGGTGCAGAAACGTCTCTGTTTGCCTGAAAAATTGATCAGCAGACTGAACAAATTACAGGCTCTGCTATAAAAAAATCTTTACGGTGTTTTGCTCCTGACCGGAATGTGGGCATGTAAGTTGTATATAGAAACCTGAAATTTTTTCATTGCTAAACAAAAAAACACTGAAATATGAAAAAGACGTTACTGGCGATGCTCCTTGTTGGAGGTTCAATCAGCGTAATCGCGCAAACTACCCCTACCACACCAACTACGCCAACACAAGACCCGACAACCACACAGCCAACAACTACACAACCTACTACATCGCAGCCTACTTCGACTGACCCAAGTATGCAGACGAACACCATGAACAACAATAACACCATGAACACCAATTCAAACATCAATACATGGAATGGTGTTTCTGTCAACAGCACTTCCTGGGCGCCAGAAAGAGATCCGTCCTGGAACTGGAACAACTATGGTGTTTGGAACAGCAGTGCAAACTGGAACGCAAATCCCAATTCACCTACAGGGAATAATACAGCTAACATGAACAACCAGAACATGAATGCTGATGGTACCATGAGTTCTACCGGTAACTACAGCGCTTATGGCGGTACAGCCGTTCCTTACCTGCCTGCAAACGTTCAGTTCCGTTTCAACCAGGATTTCCCTACAACGGCCAATACACCGTTTAGCTGGAATCAATATGGTGACTGGTTCCATACCTATCACATGAACAACGGTCGCCTTACCCAGTATTTCTATGATACAAGAGGTAATGGATATGCACTGGCACTGCCTGTATTGCATACTTATGTTCCTGAAAACATTGTAGCAAATGCACTGAACAAGTATGGCTCCAGCCTGTATTCAATTTCCATGGTAAGAACCAATGGCAATGACAGCACCGGTACGTATCAAATCGGTCTGCTGGACCGCGGACAGCTTTACATGCAATACCTGGATGAAAATGGTGTTACTGTTGGTGATGTTTGGCGTGTGGATGAAGTAGACAGCGCGGGTGTGATGACTACAACAGAAAACAATGCAGCTATGGGAAGCGGTATGAACAACAGCAATATGAACACAAATCAGAGCGCTACTAATCAATCAACAATGGGTAACACTTCTGATATGAATCAAACGCAAACCGCTACGGATCCTTCTCAGCAAGTAACCGAGATCAAAACAAAAGAAGGAAAAACCGAGATTGAGTATGCTGATGGTTCTCAAACAAAAATCAAAACTGAAAAGGATAAAATAAAGATCAAGACCAGAGACGGTAAGAAAACAAAAATTGAAAACGAATAAGTAAAACCGTTATAAGTTTTGTTTGTAAACAGTACTGAAAAGAACCCAGGTCAAGGGTTCTTTTCAGTCTTAAAAAGATGGTATTATGGATAACAGAAACAGGCCCATGGACAATGAACAAGAGCAGACATCGCAAAACACATCTTCGCAGAAAGTGATAAATCCCTTTGAGAACAGCCAGCCAGTTGAAAAAGATATTGAACAGTCGCAGGAAGAACTCGATAAAGAGCAGGCATACAAAGAAGCGCTTACGGAAAGAGATTAGGAACAGGAGCAAGGGAGATCTTGTCACCACTACAGCATAAATGACGTAAACTTTATTTTATGGAGAACAATAACGATAAACGCCTGGATATACCGGCAGAAGCCAACCGCGAAAAGCATATCAATTTTATGGATGCGGAAGAAAAGACCGCTTCGGAAAATGTTTCCGATGAAAATCGATTCGGCGCATCAAAAGAAGATGAAGAGCGCCGCAAACAATGGCAGGAAGGGTTGGAGGAAGGCCGCAAAGCAGCAGAACAAAACCGCGACTAATGCTGCCACAGTTTCAACAATCCACGTTTGAAAGCCAGCCGGTCGCCTGTAAAAGATGCGGCTGGTCGGGTACCGGTGCCGATGCCCTACTGATCGATTTTTACGGCGTTACCGACAGCCAGGAAATTTATTGTCCGGAATGCGATAAAAAGATAGGGACGGTGGTAAAAGACAACCGCAGCGACCCGCCGGGTGAAAGTGCCACCGATCTGAGTTTCCAGATCGGTTAGCCTTCTTTCGTGGCAGATGCCAGCAGGCGTTCTTCTATCACCTGTTGAAATGCATTTTTGGGGATAGCACCTTTTTGCATCATGGGAGCTCCTTCTACCGGGATAAACAGGAGAGTAGGTATGCTTTGTATCCCAAACAAGGCAGATAACTCCTCTTCTTTGTCCGTATCGATTTTATAGATCACCAGCTTTCCTTCGTACTCATTCGACAATTCCTCCAGCACCGGTGCTACAGCTTTACAGGGACCGCACCAGTCGGCGTAAAAGTCTACGATCGCTGGCAAAGAACCCGCATATTTCCACTCCTGGTCTTTTGTGTAATCAAATATCTTTTCCCTGAATCCTTCTGCTGTTAATTGTACAGTTGCCATGCTTCTTTTTTCAATTTACCCTCCATAATCAGGCCAGCCCTTTTCCATGAGCGGCGGCAAATACCTGTCAGTGAAAGCTGATATGCAGGGAATGCTGTTATGTTTGCAAAAAATACTGCACATGATGGCACGACTCTTTTCCAAATGTTTTTTCGTATACGGGTTATTGTTCTGTAGCCTTGCAAACGCACAGAACGCTTATCGTTATACGGTCGATCTGACCAACGTGACAGATGACAACCTCCAGGTAGAACTGCTGACGCCTGCTGTGAAAACGGGCACGGCTGTTTTCTCCTTTCCCAAGATTATTCCCGGTACATACAGCATCAGCGACTATGGGAAGTTCATCAGCAATGTAAAAGCTTTCAACAAAAGCGGGAAAGCCTTGCCCGTAACCAAAGCAGGGGAGAACCAGTGGCGCATCAGCAACGCTGCCACACTACACAAAGTAACCTATGTGGTGGAAGACATTTTTGATACCAAAAAGGAGCATAATGTTTACCCGATGGCTGCCACGGATTTTGAAGCAGGAAAAGCCTTTGTGCTGCACACACCGGGTGTGTTTGGATTTATCAACGGCATGAACAAAGTCCCTTTCGAGATCACCGTACGAAAGCCTGCAGGTTTTTATGGCTCTACTGCGCTGATTCCAGAAACTACCACTGCTTCGCAGGATGTGTTTACGGTAGATAATGTGGATATTTTGTATGATTCGCCCATCATGTACACGGTACCGGATACCTCCACCGTAAAAGTGGGCAATGCAGATGTGCTGGTGTCGGTGTATTCGCCCAACAACAAGCTCAATGCAAAGGAAATTGCTGGCTGGATGCATGAACTGCTGGACGCAACAAAAAATTATTTAGGCGGAAAGCTGCCCACCGACCGGTATGCTTTTCTTTATTATTTCCATGAACCAGGGGCGGAACATTCTTTTCCCCGCGGTTTGGGCGGCGCCCTGGAGCATGCTTCTTCTTCGTTTTATTATGTACCGGAAATGGAGCCCGAACGGATCAAGAACATGCTGGTGGATATTTCCTCGCATGAGTTTTTTCACATCATTACCCCGCTGACCATTGCCTCGAGGGAAGTGAAAGAATTCAATTTCAACGAAGCGGTGCTTTCCAAACACCTGTGGCTGTACGAAGGTGTGACGGAATACACCTCGCATCATGTACAGGTAAAGTATGGTTTGAACACAGTGCAGCAGTTCCTGAATAAACTTTCGCAAAAAATCACCAATTCCCGCACCCGGCACAATGATACCCTGTCCTTTACCACCATGAGTAAGGAAAGTGCCGGTAAATACAAAGACGAATACGGGAATGTGTATGAAAAAGGAGCCCTGATAGCAGCTGTGCTGGATATTTATCTTTTGCACCTGTCCGATGGAACATACGGTTTGCGCAACCTAACATACGATCTTGGCGTACGCTTTGGCAAGTACCGTCCTTTTAATGATGATGAATTGTTTGATGAGATTGCCCGGCTTTCCTACCCGGAAACCAGGGAGTTCTTCCGGAAATACGTGGAGGGCACTACGCCTATTCCCTATGACTATTTCTTTGGCCTTGCCGGTGTAAAGTTCTCTCCGGTGGCGGAAACAAAGACCATGAGCTTTGGCGGCATCACACCAGCACTCAATGAAAGCGGCCAGTTGATTGTAGGACCGCAATCACAATTAAATGAGTTTGGGAAAACTTTGGGCTACCAGGTAGGCGATGTTTTGTATGCCTTCAACGGTGTACAACTGACGCCTGAGCGGTTTGGAAAAGTGGTGGACAGTTTGAAAAGAGTCAGCAAAGAAGGCGAGCCCTTTGAAGTCAGCATTGGCAGAAAGGCCGCAAGCGGTGCCATCGAACCGATGACACTTCGGGGTAAAGTAACCATGGTTACAACAACTGAAAGAAACAAACTGGAACTGATGCCTTCTCCTACCAAAAAACAGGAGACGGTTCGGCGAGCCTGGCTTACCACCAATCAAACGGCAACCGCATCCAAAGAATACCCGGCCAATCCCACCGATGTGGCTTCCGTAGATGCGGTTCTGAAGGCAACTTATGATGTGATCTCAGGGCCGGCCGGTCCCCGCAACTGGGATCGTTTTCACAGTTTATTTTTGCCGGGAGCGAAAATGGGTGCGGTCATCACAAGACCTGATGGAAGCACTGTTTTCCGGCAGTTTACACCAGCCGAGTACCAGCGTAACAACGGGCCTCATTTTACACAATCGGGGTTTTATGAAGAAGAACTGGGCCGCCAGGTAACGCCATTCGGCAATCTTGCCCATGTGCAGTCGGCTTACCAATACCGCCTTGCACCCGGTGGCAAAGTGGAAGTTCGTGGCGTGAATTACATAACACTTGTAAAAACAGACAACCGCTGGTGGATTGCCGAACTGGTGTGGCAGGAAGAAAGTGCAGCGAATCCTATCCCGGCAAGCCTGGTAAGGCAACAATAAAATTTGGTATCAGGAAGTAAAACGGGTGTCCTGATTGCAGGACACCCGTTTTTATTTGGCTCTATTCGCATCTTTTGACATAGATTCTTTCGGGCATGTAGCCAAATACAAAGGTGGTTACATCGCAGAGCCACATCGACTGCGCCACCTCATTTCCTTCAAAGCTCTTCATATAATAATAACCACCGCCCATCGAGGGTTCGCAAAGCTGCGTAAGCCGCAGTTCATCGCCGCCTTCAAAGGGCTGTACATCCATCTGCAGGGTAACATCCTTGTTGGTCCCCGCAACAATATCCAACATGGTATCGGCTCCGGCTACCATCGCTAAATCGCCTTTGCTGCCACCATCTTCCAGGTATTCCGGAAGATCAATATACCATCCGCCGCCTTCGCGGTAAAACCGGTGCTGTTTCATGCAATTAAATTGAATTGATACCTGTTGCCAGAATCGTTCCAGAGCAGGAAAATGAAGAGGTCAGATCAGGGATTATAGGTTTTCAGAAACGACTCTATTCTGTTGTAAGAGTCTGTAAGGTTGGTGCCCGTCCATCCATGGCCTTCGGTTGGATAAAGTATCATTTGCACCGGTACACCAGCCGCTTCCAGCCGTGCCTTTAGTGCTGTTGATTGCGAAGGCGATACCAGTGGATCGGCCCCTCCCTGCAGGATCAGTGTGTGCGGCGATTGTGCCGAAACAAAATTAATCGGACTGGAACTTTCGTAAAGACCGGCATTAGTAGCGGGTGTACCGCTCAACAAGGCCTGCAGGATCAATTGCTCTAAAGAAGTGGTGGCGTTATTGTACAAGGCTACCAGGTCGGTAGGGCCAAACATGTCCACCACCGCTTTTACTTTCGGGGAATTGTTTTTATACGCTTGCAACAGGGTCAGGTGAGCGCCGGCCGACACACCAAGCGCCGCCAGTTTTTCCTTGTTGAACTTATATTCCTCTGCCCTGGCAACAATGGCTGCAAAGGCAGCCTTCACATCGGTTTCCTGCGTAGGAAAAGGGTTGGTAGCAGGTAGCTGCCCCAGCCGGTAATTGATATTGATAATGGCATAACCCGGCAGTCGCTGTTTGAAAACCGGGATGTACTCGTTGAACTCTGTTTTATCACCGCTGCTCCAGGAGCCGCCATGGACCAATACCAGCACTTTTGTTTCCGAACTGTTTCGATTGGCAGGAAGATACACGTCCATCTTCTGGGCCGGATCGGAGCCATAGGCTACATCCAGGAGTGTTTTTTCGGCGTTATCCTGTGCCTGGTCATTGGTCTCTTTCTGGCATCCTGTAACAAAGACAAAAAGCAATAAGGAAAAGAAAAGTTGCTTCATAACATGCATTATAACAAACAGGTCATCTAAAGATGCACTAAATGTTTCATGTTAACGCAAACCACCGGCAAAAATTTTACGGTACGTGTTGCTCCAGAAAATTCTCAATCCGGTCAAAGGAAGAAACAAGTGCCTGGCCGTACCAACGTCCGTGACCTTCTGCGGGATAAACATGCAGTTCGTGTGCAACGCCGGCTTTCTCCAGTTTTTGTGCCAGCAGTCTGGATTGCGAAACATTCACGACTACATCCTTTCCGCCGTGGAGGATCAGTGTTGGCGGCGATTGCCTGCTCACAAAATGCGCCGGGCTGGATTCTTCAAAAATACGCTTGTCGGTTTCCGGCGATTTACCGGTGATCATCTGCAGCGCCATTGGCACCAGCGGATGCCAGGGCTTTTGGTACATTGCCACCAGGTCAGTCGGACCGAAATAATCAATCACTGCGTTGATACGGGGCGAAGCATATTTATACGCCTGCAGCAAAGCCAGGTGTGCACCGGCCGAGAAACCAAGCAGGGAAAGCCTGTCCTTGTTGATGTGATAATCGTTCGCATTGGCGACAATAAAGTCGATTGCCGCTTTCACGTCCTCTTCCTGGGTGGGAAAAAGGTTGCCCCCATTCACCAGCCGGTAATTGATGTTAAAGATGGCATAATCGGGGAGGCGGGTCTTCAGGCTGTCGATATAGCCAACAAAATCGGACTTGCTGCCGCTGGTCCAACCGCCGCCATGAATCAGGATCAGTGATTTGGTTGTTGCTGAGGTGCGGTTGGCCGGCAGGTAAATGTCCAACTTCTGCAGGCTGTCCTTTCCATAGGGTATATTCAAATGGGTTTGTGCAGGCAGTGCCTTTTCACTAGCAGAAGTAGTCGACTCCTGCTTGCATGATGAAAATATAGTCATTGATAAGATTAAAATTTGTAAGATTTTCATGGATGCCGCATATGCGCAAGTGACATGCCGTAAAAACAAAAAAGCACCTTAAATAGGTGCTTTAAACTGTTAAGTTTTATCGGTTTATGATTTGAGATCGAGCCTGATCTGGAGTTCCTCCAGTTGTTTGTTGTCAATGCTGCTTGGCGCATCGAGCATCACATCGCGGCCACTGTTGTTTTTGGGAAAGGCAATGAAATCGCGGATACTTTCGCTGCCGCCCAAAATGGAACAGAGACGGTCAAAACCAAAGGCGATACCACCGTGTGGCGGCGCACCGTATTCAAAGGCGCCCAACAGGAAACCGAATTTGTGCTGCGCCTCTTCCTGGCTCATGCCCAGTGCCGCAAACATTTTTTCCTGCAGTTCCCGCTGGTAGATGCGAATCGATCCACCACCAATTTCATTCCCGTTCAGTACCATATCGTAGGCATTGGCTTTGATGTTGGCGTAAGGATGTTTCAGGTATTCAGTCGCATTTTTAATCTCCGGATCGTTGCTGATCATGACATCGATCTGCGAAGGTTTGGGAGACGTAAAAGGATGGTGACGGGCTACCCAGCGGTTCTCTTCTTCGGCATATTCAAACAGGGGAAAGTCCAGCACCCAAAGCAGCTTGAACTCATCCTTTTTCCGCAAGCCCAGGCGTTCGCCCAGTTCCAGGCGCAGTTCCGCAATGGCTTTGCGGGTCCGCTCTTCGGCACCGGCCAGGATGAGGATCAGGTCACCGGGAGCGGCATTTACATAGGTTGCTATGCTGCGCAAGGCATCTTCGTTGAAGAACTTATCAACACTGCTTTTCAGCGTGCCATCTGTATTGTACTTGATGTTGACAAGACCCTGCATGCCAATCTGGGGACGTTTGACCCAATCGGTCAGTTCATCAATCTGTTTGCGGGTGTATTCGGCCGCACCGGGAACAGCAATGGCCACTACTGTTTCAGCATTGTCAAACACGCCAAAACCGGTATTGCCGGCGGCAAAAGGAGAGGCCTTCAGGGCTTCCTGCTTTTCTGTAAAAACAGTGGAAGGCACTTTCAGGTTAGCCAACTTCATTCCAAAACGAATATCGGGTTTGTCGATGCCGTACTGGAACATGGCATCTTCCCAGGTCATACGTTCTACGGTTTCGGCGTAATCGATTCCTTTCACTTGTTTGAAGATGTATTTCACCAGGCCCTCAAACATGTTCAGGATGTCTTCCTGTTCAACAAAGGCCATTTCGCAGTCGATCTGCGTAAACTCGGGCTGGCGGTCGGCACGCAGGTCCTCATCGCGGAAACATTTTACTATCTGGTAGTAGCGATCGTAGCCACTTACCATCAGCAGTTGCTTAAAGGTTTGCGGCGATTGCGGCAGTGCATAAAACTCACCCGGGTTCATGCGGGAAGGCACTACAAAATCCCTGGCACCTTCGGGCGTAGATTTGATCAGGAAAGGTGTTTCAATATCCATAAAACCCTGCTGGTGCAAGTAATCGCGGGTAGCACGGTTAACTGCGTAACGTAGTTCCAGGTTGCGTTTGACAGCGCCACGGCGCAGGTCGAGATAGCGGTAACGCATCCGCAGGTCATCGCCACCATCGGTATCATCCTGGATGGTAAAAGGCGGAATGGCGGATTTGTTCAGAATCGTAAAGGAAGAAATCTTGATCTCGACTTCACCGGTCGGAAGCTGCAGGTTTTTGTTGCTGCGCTCTACAACAGTCCCGGTGGCCTGTATCACAAATTCGCGGCCGAGAGGAGAGGCGTCCAATTGTGAATTCAGTTCTTCACCAAACAGCAATTGTGTAATGCCGTAGCGGTCGCGAAGGTCAATAAATGTAATGGAACCGAACTTGCGAACGGTTTGCACCCAGCCCGCAAGGGTCACTTCTTTGTTTACATCGGAAAGGCGTAATTCACCACAGGTATGCGTACGAAACATAGTTATAGTTCAAAGTTTTTAGTTCAAGGTTCAAAGCCAGTACTGTTTTGGTTTTTCAGGCGGCAAAGATAGTTGTTTGGATAGTGGATAGTAGCTATTTGCTATTGTGATATTAGTATATTGGGATATTTGGTTAGTAAGCTAACGTAGCGAAGTTCCATCAGGAACAACCAACTGTGAACTGTAAACGGTAAAGGTTGAACCGTTACAAGTCAATGCCGATCTTTTTCATGAGAATGGAAGCATTGAGACTTTTGCAGACGCCGTGTTTGAGCTTGTAGTCGAAATACAATTCTTCTCCTTCCACTTCCACGTCAAAATGATAGTTTTCGATAGAGGAGGGAAATTCAGTTTGCAATTGTGCCAGTTCCACGTCATGGGTAGCAATCACCGCCACAGCGTTTTCCCTGGTCAATTGTTTTAATAAGGCGGCGGCACCCGTGTGCCGATCATAAGAGTTGGTGCCGCGTAAAATTTCATCCAGCAGGATAAATACATTTTCATGTGCTTTCACCCGCTCGATGATACTGCGCAGTTTTTTCAGTTCCGCATAAAACGTAGAGGTGTTCTCGGCCAGGTTATCGGCAATACGCATGCTGCTGAGCAACTGTACCGGCGATAATACAAACGCTTTGGCACAAACCGGTGCGCCCATTTGCGCCAGCACAATGTTTACACCCAGGCTGCGCAGGAATGTGCTTTTTCCCGCCATGTTAGAGCCGGTGATGAGCCCAATTTTAGCAACACCTTCCACGCTGTAATTGTTGTTAACTCTTTGTTCCTGCGGGATCAGGGGGTGCCCGATTTCTTTGCCCTGCAGGCTGAAATGGGTTGGCTTGAAGGTGGGAAAGCACCAGGCCGGATGATTGAAATGCAGGGTGCAGATGCTGTGCACCACTTCCATTTCGGCAATGGTTGCAAACCATTTATCCACCACGTTTTTATTGCGTCGTCGCCAGGCATTCAGGTGAATCATCTGCCGTACATCCCACAACAAAAGCGAGTTGAAGACAAGCAGACCTACAAAGTTGTTGCGCAGATCAAACCTGTCCAGGATTCTTTTGAGGTCCCTGAGTTCTTCACCGGCTGGATTGTTATTGCTTTTGATCTCCTGCTGCAATGTTTTCAGGTGTGCCGTTTGCACGGGGAGGGATTCCATCCAGATGATGAGGGCCTGCAATGTGCCTGCTTCTTTTACAATACCACCCAGGTGGATATAGGGCATAATGGCCTTGCGGCTCAACAACAGGGAAAAAATAAAATAAAGGAGAAACAGCATGACGAAGACAGATCCGGGAATATACCCGAGAATGGCCGCTACTGCCGACCCGATGGTAAGTACACTATAAACCGGAAGAAAAACTTTCCACGCAGGAGCAGTAAAATGTTCTTCTTCCTCTTGCAGCCATATAGCAATCTTTCGTTGGGTAGATACGGAAATCTGGGTTTGCATGGAATGCGCCTGCCACTGTTGCCGCCACCTTATGTTTGCTGCTAATTCTTTCACTGCTTCCTGCCGTTGCTGAATGATTTCAACAGGTAAGGGGTGGAGCAGGTTTCCGGCAAGCAGCTGCTTTCCCTGTTCCGTATAGCACCGGTTCAGCCATTGATAAATAGAGGCCTTTCCAAAAATATCCAGGTCATTGGCATAGGGATGTTCCTGTGGCGTAAACACGTCTCCGCTTTCGCGGTTATAAAACCGGTGGGCAAGAACCTCCAGTTCTTCTTCATTCAGCCGGATCAGGGTTTTGGTATTCCGTATCTGCGCATTGTTGGCTACATCTACCGATACCAGGTAAAGCAGGATGGCAATTCCTACTACAGTAGGAATAAGCCCTTCCACACCAAAGCTGGTAAAGATGTTATACGCCAGGATAATTGTAAGCAGGAACACAGCTAAGCGCAGCCAGCCAAGTCTTGAGCGTTTTTTTTCCAGTTGTAGAAGGTGGGCCTGGTGTTGGGATAACTGCTGCCGGTAAGTATCATGTGGAGCGTACTCGTTCATAATCAAAAATGGCAAAGTAACGGATTGCTCCGCGATTCCTGCTGGTAGAAAAAGGAATGAATTTTCAGAACATAGCTTGCTCATCCACCCGGTAAACTATCTTAGTAGCTGCCAAACGGAGCTTATGGTGCAATTCACAACCACAATTAAAAAATTTGATAAACAAGGGGAGAAGACCGGGTGGACCTATATCCAGATTGCTGCGACAGATGCAGAAAAACTCAATCCCGGTGTGAAAACTTCTTACAGGGTAAAAGGGGCACTGGACCAGTTTGTCATTGAAAAAACAGCCCTACTGCCCATGGGAGACGGCAATTTTATCCTACCGTTGAATGCCGCTATACGCAAAGGCATCCGCAAGGGCAAGGGTGATTTGTTGCAGGTGCAACTGGAACTGGACAAAGAGCCGCTGGCCATAGATAAAGATTTCCAAGAATGTCTTGACGATGATCCCGAAGCATTACAATTCTTTCAAACCCTGGCCAAAGGTCACCAGAACTATTTTTCCAAATGGATACAAAGTGCCAAGACCGAGCCGACCAAGGCAAAACGTATTGCCCTGGCCGTGACAGCCCTTGCCAGGGGCATGGGCTTCCCGGAAATGCTGCGGGCACAAAAGGCCGAAAAACAAAAACTGGGCTGGTAATTACCGGTCGTTGCTGAGCGTATCGTCTATCTCTTCAATATCGCCACGCTTGCCATCCAGGTCTTCCTGCATTTTTTCAATATCGGATTTGCGTAGGTCATCGTTCGACACACCGATGGTGTTGTCTTTCCGGGGATCAATACTTTTATCGTGCTGGTCCTCTTCCGGTGTTTGCAGGGTACTTCCGGGTGCACCATAGATCTTGATCTCTTCCTCCTGTCGGTTGTCTTTGTTGTTATCGTTTCTCTTATTCATATCCATTAGGTTGTTAAAGGTGAAGCATCGTCACGGCCACCGATACCCAATTTTTCTGATGTGGGATCGGCAGCGTCGCCAAATTCAGGGTTGATCTCCGTTCCGGCGGTGCCTTCAGACAGATTATCCTTTGCCACATTGGCCCGGCTGTCGTTGATGGTTGGCGCATCGGGCATCAACCGGCTATTGCCCGGCGGAGTACTTTGCGCAGGACTGTTGACCTGCATGTTTCCTGTTCTTTCCCCGCTATTGTCTTTTCTTTCTTCCATGGCTTTTCGATTTATAAAGACAGCATGCAGAAACTCAGGCATCCTCGCCATTGGTTACTTCTTTGCTGTGTGTTGTCGGCGTGTTATCCGCGGTCTGATCCATGGCAGCATCCTGTTTACCTTTCAATTCCTGTTCGCTGCGTGCCGGAATGTTGATCTCCTCGCCATCCGGCTTTTGCACATACACATGGCTGCGGCCTTTGACATCCATATTTTGCTGTTGCGGCTTCATAGCTTATTTCTCATAGAAAGCGGAAATGTTGTGCCAAAATCATTTACAGCCTTTCTTTGCAATTGTTACCATCACCTAAACCTGATTCCAATGCCTACCCAACATTTACTTATAAAGGGAAGAGTACAAGGTGTTTATTTCCGGGCTTCAGCCAAAGAAGTTGCCGATGCATTGGGGCTTGTGGGCTGGATTCGGAACACAGCCGAAGGCCATGTGGAAGCTTTAGTGAGCGGTACCGCCTACCAATTGCAGGATTTTTTGGGCTGGTGCCGGCAAGGCCCCGCGGGAGCCAGCGTAACCGGTGTTGAGGTAGAAGACAGGGCTGAAGAAAATTTTGAAAATTTCAGAATAATTCGCGGTTAGGAAGCTTTTTACAGCCGGGCTTGCTTGTGCATATCAAACCCCAAACTGTCCTCGACTATAGCAAAAATTACCCACCAACTCAGCCATTCCCGTTTACCGGCACAGCGGCATCATTTTGTTGCGATGGCCAGTTGTACTGCATCATTTGTTAACCGTTTTAAATTCTGAGTGTTATGGCAGAAAGAGGTCAATCAGACAATCAAGGCAGAATGGACCAGGAAAGCCGTGGTATGGGGCCTATGGGAAATTCCCAGCGAAACGAAATGGATAGAATGAACTCTTCCGAAAACAATGGGGAAGAATCCGGTAGCCGCAAAACGTCAAACCGGGGTTTTGCTGCAATGGATCCTGAAAAACAGCGTCGTATTGCCAGTGAAGGTGGCCGCGCTGCGCACCGCCAGGGCGTAGCCCATGAGTGGAGTCGTGATGAAGCCCGTGAAGCAGGCCGGAAAGGCGGACAGATCGTGAGTCAAAACCGTGAGCACATGAGTGAGATTGGCAGAAAAGGGGGACAGAGCTCCGGTCAGCGCCGTCAGCGGACCAACGAAGAAAGAGGTGACATGTAATCGCCGGTTGTGAATTGTCAGTGGTGAAAACGGAGTTTACTGACTCACCCTTCACCACTGACCACTCACGACATTATTCGTCAAAACGTTTATCTGCTTTCTCATCCCCATCACTGTCTTCCCTGAAATTATCCGACGAAGTGCGGGTTAGGTTTTCTTTTGCGCTGTCAGTTTCTGATGTGCTCATTGTATTGGCACCCTGACGTGCATCCTCATCCCGGAGATGGGGATCATTATGCCTGCCTTCTTCTGTAGGCCGGTTGCGGGTAATGTCATTTTTTTCCTGCATAACTTTTTTGTGTTTAACACCAAAATTGTTATGCCACCCGGAACTCAGTAAGCTGCATTTTCAAACTCGAAACGATTGCTTTCCTGGTAGGCAGCAAATGCATCCGGGTCGCCGTAGGGGCCCTGGTACTTGGCACTGCTGAAGGCAAGAATGGGGAAAAAGGGAATTGGAAGGAAAAGCAACCCCAGGGTAAAACCAATGTTTTTACCAAAGCTTTTCGACAGCAGATACGTGATTTTAATGGCGAAATAAAGATTTACCAGCGGTATAAACAGCAGCAGCATCCACCAGCCGGGCTTACCCACTACCTTCAGGTGAACATAAAGATTGTAAATGGGAATAATGGCAGCCCAGCCAGGTTTACCTGCTTTTTCAAAGATGCGCCACTGGGAAATGATGCCAATCAGGGCAATAGCACCCATTAAGGCCATGATGGTAAAGATGATTGCCGGGTCGATGAGAGCTTCCGTCTCGTAATAATTTTCTTCCATAGGGTAGAATGTTTTGGTTAAAAAAGACAAGTTTATAAATTTCCTGCTACTTTAGCAATCTATCAAACAATGTTTTTCAATAGACTATGAAAAAGATCCTATTCGGCTCCGCTATTCTGGCTGCTTTTGCCATGACTGCCTGCAGCAACAATGCGGCAGAAACAGTAAGCCGTGACGACTCCTCCACACAAACAAAAAGTGCCACTGCGCAAAACAATGAACCGCCCAAACCACAATTGGATACAGCCCGGTACCACCAGTTGATGGCACACCTGGCCAATGGGGATACCACCGGCCGCTGGCCCGTAAAAGGACCACTGCCGCTGCCAGGCGCCATCCTGCCGTTTAACAGGGTAGTGGCGTATTACGGAAACTTGTACAGCAACCGTATGGGTGCCCTCGGCAAATGGCCTAAAAAGGAAATGATTCCCCGCCTGCTGGAGGAAGTAAGAAAATGGAATGAAGCCGATAGCGTGATCAAGTCCATTCCGGCGCTGCACTACATTGCGGTAACGGCACAGAGTAGTCCGGGTAAGGACAACAAATGGCGTTTCCGGATGCCGTATGGCCAGATTGATACGGTGCTGAAATGGGCAAAGGAGATCGATGCCATTGTCTTTATCGATATTCAAACAGGGCTGAGCGATCTGCAGGCCGAAGTGCCGCATTATGAAAAATATCTTTCCATGCCCAACGTACACCTGGGCATTGATCCCGAGTTTTACATGAATTCCAAAGGCGGGGCCCGCCCGGGTAGTGTGATTGGATCGGTTGATGCCCGTGAAATCAACTGGGTAAGTGATTACCTGGCGAACCTGGTGCGAACCCATAACCTGCCGCCTAAAATGTTCATGATCCACCGCTTTACACAGGGCATGGTAACCAATTCCAAGAACATTAAGCTTCATCCCGAATTGCAAATCATTATGGACATGGATGGCTGGGGACCCACTGCGAAAAAGAAAAGCACGTATTACAGCTGGATTGCACCGGAGCCTGTGCAGTTTACGGGTTTCAAGCTGTTTTATGTGAATGATACGGAATACAGTAATCAAAAAGAGCTGATGACAAGGGAAGAGATTCTGAACCTGCGTCCGCGGCCGATTTATATTCAGTACCAGTAAGTCTTACTGGCCTACTGCCCCTTCCCTGACCTTCTACCGGTAGAGGGAGGACACCAACGGCACAGACCCTCGCTTTTGCACGATACCTTTTTAGCCTCTGTCAGTTTGCTGGCAGAGGCTTTTCTTATGTGTTAATAAATGACAACTTCTTTCTTCCCTCACCCAAGCCCGAAGGGCTTCCATGTGAATAGCGCCGGGTGCAACCCGGTGAAAGAAGAGGTGAGAGATGAAACAGAACCCTGAAGGGGTTCAATGTTTATAGGGTAGCCAGCAACTGAATAATTCTACGACTTCAGTTGCTGGTTAGACTGAGCGAAGTCCAAGCATTGCAAATTGCAACGTTCAGAACGTTGCTCAACATAATATCCCACACTACAACAATTCCTTGTCACACCAGCAAATCTCTAAACTCAGGCTTTTTATCCATAACAGCCTTGGCAAATGGGCAAAGTGGTGACACCTTCATACCGTGTGTTCGGGCATAATCCGCGCTTTTATGCACCAGTTCGTAACCAATGTTCTTTCCCCGTAATGCTTTGTCCACTTCTGTATGCTCAATGATCATGATATTGTCGGTACTGACCGTGTACACAATCTGTGCAAGCATCGCATCATCACCTTCAATGAAAAACACACCTCTCTTTTTCCCTTCTTTATGTTGAATTGTCATAACTGCTTTTTCAAATAGTAAAAAATATTTTGCCAAATCGCTCATCCTGCCGCATATTTGCACCAATGAAAACAATCAACAATAAATTCTGGTGGTGGCATACAAACTCTTTTGGGGTTCTGTAAACGCTATTACCGTTGTTTATTCACCATATTCAGAGCCCCGCAACAAGCGGGGCTTTTTATGTTACCGTGTATGAAGAAAATACAAATTGAAACGACAGTCCGGAAAATGCTTGCCGATGTGTATACTCCCGTTGGCATTTACCTTCGGTTGCGTGACCGCTTCCGCGATACCATTCTCCTGGAAAGCACGGATCACCACGCTGCTGAAAACAGTTTTTCATTTATCTGCATCAATGCCATTGGCGGCATTGAAATAAGGGAAGATGTGGTGGAAACAAAACTGCCGGGACAAAATGCGCAACGGACGCCACTAGGTGGAAATGAACCCCTGCAATCTATTCTCTGGAAGTATACCGAGCGTTTTGAAACAACCTCCGCAGATCAGAAGGCCGCCCGATTTGCCCAAGGGTTGTATGGCTATTTCACCTTCGACGCCGTGCAGTATTTTGAAACGATCCGCTTCCGGAAAGTTGAGGACACGAGCAACCAGATTCCTTATGCCAGGTACCGGTTGTACCAATACGTTATTGCCATCAATCATTACCGTGATGAACTGCTCCTGCTTGAAAACAAAGTTGCCGGTGTGGAAAGTGAACTGGCCGTGGTGGAAAGCCTGATCAACAGCAAAGACGTGCCTGTTTTCCCTTTTCAAACAGTGTCTGCCGAATCTTCCAACATGCAGGATGAAGACTTCCGCCAGATGGTAAAAAAAGGCATTGCCAGTTGTCACCGCGGCGATGTTTTCCAGATTGTACTGAGTCGTCGTTTTCAGCAACGGTTCAGCGGCGATGAATTTAATGTGTACAGGGCCCTGCGCAATATCAACCCATCTCCTTACCTGTTTTTCTTTGACTATGGCGATTACAAACTGGTAGGCTCTTCACCCGAATCGCAACTGATCATACAGAATGGAAGAGCCACCATTCACCCCATTGCCGGTACGTTTAAACGCTCCGGCGATGATGTTGTAGACCAGCAACGTGCCGATAAGTTGACAAAAGATGCCAAAGAAAACGCCGAACATGTAATGCTGGTGGACCTGGCACGCAATGATCTTAGCACGGTTTGCACCAATGTAGCAGTTACGCAGTACAAGCAGATCCAGTACTATTCGCATGTGATTCATATGGTCAGCGAAGTGACCGGGGATGTTGCCGAAGGCACCAACCCATTTGATGTGCTGTTTAAAACCTTCCCGGCCGGTACTTTGAGCGGTGCGCCCAAGTACAAGGCCATGCAACTGATCAACAGCTTGGAACCAACAGCCCGCAGTTTCTACGGTGGTGCCATTGGTTATGTGGGATTTGACAGAACATGCAACCATGCCATCATGATTCGTACTCTCCTAAGCAAGGATAATACCTTGTTCCTGCAGGGAGGTGCCGGTATTGTGGCAGCCAGTAATCCTGAAAGCGAGTTGCAGGAAGTAGCCAATAAATTGAATGCGCTGAAAAAAGCCATTGAGATGGCGGAGGGGATTGGTTGAAGCATCGATATATTGACTTGTAAAAAATGAATAATGAAACTGTTGGTTTTTGATAATTACGATTCGTTTACCTATAACCTGGTTCACCTGGTAAAGCAGGTAGATAAGGACATTGAAGTGGATGTGTTCCGCAACGATGAAATCCCGCTGGAGAAAGTTGCTGGCTACGATAAAATCATTTTATCACCGGGACCAGGGATCCCATCCGAGGCCGGACAATTGTTGCCCCTGATCGATGCCTATGCATCCCAAAAATCTATTCTTGGTGTTTGTTTGGGTCACCAGGCCATTGGCGAAGCCTTTGGTGGAACGTTGGTGAACCTGGCGACGGTCTACCATGGTGTTGCACTGAATTGCCAATTACAGTCTTCGCCTTTGTTTGAAGGGTTACCTGGGCAGATTCCTGTTGGGCGTTATCACAGTTGGGTAGTGAGCAAGGAGGGGTTCCCCGATTCGCTCCAGATCACGGCAGAGGACGACAATGGTTATATCATGGCCCTGCAACACAAAACCTACGATGTGCAGGGTGTGCAGTTTCACCCCGAAAGTGTACTGACCCCGGATGGTGAGACCATCCTGCGCAACTGGCTCAGCCGGTAGGGTAAGCTAGTTTGCTGAACCGTTGATTTTTTTATTCGTGTTATTCGCAAATACTTCTCGTGTGAAAAAAATATTACAACAGCTATTCGAGCACAAAACACTCTCCCGCCAGCAGGCAAAAGAGATCATGCTCAACATTGCAAAAGGAACTTACAATGACGTGGAGCTGACCGCTTTCATAACGGTGTACCTCATGCGCAGTATCACCATCAACGAATTGCAGGGTTTTCGGGATGGCCTGCTGGAACTTGCTGTACCGGTTAACCTGAATGGCTATAAAGTAATGGATATTGTTGGCACCGGTGGCGATGGCAAGAATACGTTCAACATCTCAACGCTTTCCTGCCTGATTGTGGCCGGCGCAGGCAAGAAAGTAGCCAAGCATGGCAATTACGGCGCTACATCGGTAAGCGGTGCATCCAACGTGATGGAAACACTGGGTTACAAATTCAAGAACAACAATGATAGCCTGACTCGTGAACTGGAAGAAGCGGGGTTTACATTTCTGCATGCGCCCTTGTTTCACCCGGCACTGAAAGCAGTAGCCGGTATCCGCAAGAACCTTGGTTTCCGGACCTTCTTTAATATGCTCGGGCCGATGGTGAATCCTGCAAAACCGGAATACCAGCTGGTGGGTGTTTACAACCTGGAAATGGCCCGTATTTATAATTACCTGCTGCAACAGGAAGGAAAACCCTTTACCATCATCCATGGATTGGATGGTTATGATGAAATTTCGCTGACAAACGACACCAAGGTAATTACCAATAGGGGTGAAAAAGTGTTATCGGCAGAACAGATCGGCAAACGTACCGTATCGCCGATGGATATTTATGGTGGCAGTACTGTGGATGAAGCAGCAAAGATTTTTATAAAGGTTTTGAAAGGTGAAGGCTCTTGGGCCCAAAACGCCGTGGTTCTGGCCAATGCCGCCATGGCCTTAAACTGTATGGGTGAATATGCTTCTTACGATGATGCCTACAACGCTGCCTGCGAAAGCCTGGAAAGCGGGAAAGCACATGCGGCCTTTCAGAAACTCATCACTATGCAATAAAAATCGATTTGTGAAACCCGTGACTTAATTCGTGTTGAAATGAATATTTTAGAAACCATCATCAAACATAAAAAAACGGAAGTAGCACAACGCAAGAGGGACTGGCCGGTAGCGGTGCTTGAAAAAGAACGCTTTTTCACCAGGCCTGTCTTTTCGCTGAAAAAAGGCTTGCTGAATGAGCGGAAAACAGGCATCATTGCGGAATACAAACGGCAGTCGCCTTCTAAGGGAATCATTAACAACCGCGATAGTGTAGAAGCCGTGACCAAGGCTTATTTCGGTTATGGTGCTTCGGGTATTTCCATCTTAACGGATCATCGTTTTTTCGGTGGTTCGCTGGATGATCTGGTAGCCGCCAGAGACAATAGCTTGCCCCTGCTGCGCAAGGATTTTATGATTGATGAATACCAGATCATCGAAGCAAAGGCTTTTAGTGCGGATGTGATTTTATTGATCGCTGCCTGCCTCACACCAAAGGAGGTGAAAACCCTTTCGGTTGTCGCCAAAAACCTGGGACTGGAAGTGTTGCTGGAACTGCATGATGAAACGGAATTGGATCATATTTGCGATACAGTGGATCTGGTTGGCGTAAACAACCGGAACCTTAAAAACTTTGAAGTGGACCTGGAGCACTCCGTCCGGCTGGCGCAACGGATCGATGATGCGTTTATCAAAGTGGCGGAGAGCGGCATCAACGATGTAAAAAACATTCACTACCTGAAACAACACGGATTCCGTGGATTCCTGATTGGCGAGTATTTTATGAAACAGCCAAGCCCGATGATGGCGTTCAAAGAATTTACCTACCAGTTATGAGGAGAAGGGAGACGATAGTATCTTTAATGCCAATACTGGAAAGCTTTCCTGGTGCTGCGATTGTGATTGCTGTTACGGTTCAACTACAAAATGCAATCCGATGAAAGTAAAAGTTTGCGGCATTACACAGATCGATCAGCTTCTCGCCTTGTCTGATATGGACGTCAGCTATGCCGGTTTTATTTTTTATCCTCCCAGTCCGCGCTATGTAAAAAGGGCAGGTTTAAGCGGTATTGACGTCAGGAAGTCAAATGTAAAACTGTACAAGGTGGGAGTGTTTGTTGATGCAGGTTATGATGATGTAATGCGCAGTATTGAGGAATATGGCCTGGATATGGTGCAGTTACACGGCCGCGAGACTCCCTATGAATGCCAGAAGATCGTGGCCAATATCGATGTGATCAAAGCCTTCCGGTTTGCTGAAAACGACCATGTAGGCTGGATGATCAAGGATTATTATGAAGATTCTGATTTTTTTCTTTTCGATACCGGTGTACCGGCGCCGAAAGGCGAAGGAGAAAACAAGGCTCTTTATGGTGGTACCGGCCGCAAGTTCGACTGGAAGCGCCTTCAGGATGTAGCCATTCAAAAGCCTTTTTTCCTGAGCGGTGGCATTGAGCCTACCGACGCGGAAACAGTTCGAACCTTTATGACAACGGCTGCAGCAAAAAACATGATTGCAGTAGACATCAACAGTCGATTTGAAACTTCGCCGGGAGTTAAAGACATGAAGAAGGTGGAGCAGTTTATTACCGAATTAAAACAAACAAATGGATAAGGTAAATCTCTTGCAGAAATTTGACCAGGTGAATGAGTACTGGAGCCCGAAAGTAGTAGGCGAGTTGAATGGCCAGCAGGTAAAACTAGCTAAGTTCAGGGGCGAGTTCATCTGGCATCATCATGATGCGGAAGACGAGGCATTTTTTGTTTTGAAGGGAACTTTCCGCATGGAGTATCGTGATAAGTCGGTACAGGTAAACGAAGGCGAGATGCTGATTGTTCCCAGAGGTGTGGAGCACAAACCCGTTGCTGATGAGGAAGTGTGGGTAATGTTGTTTGAACCTGCCACCACGCTAAACACTGGCAACATCGTAAATGAACGAACAAAAACAGAACTGGAAAATATCTGAACAGGGAGTGTAATGTATAAAAGCAACGTCATCCTGTACATGTCATAGCTTCCAACAGTCGTGGTTCAGACAAAAGAAATGCAATGAGTTATCATATCACCCGAAAAACTGAAGAGAAAGGTCCCGCCGTGGAATACGGAATAGCAAAGAGCATTTTTGCTCCGGATGAGCAAGGCTACTACGGCCGGTTTGGTGGTGCTTATATTCCTGAGATGCTGCACCGCAACGTGGAGGAACTGCGCACAAAATATCTCCAGATTATCAACGAAGCTGGCTTTCAAAAGGAATACCAGCAGTTGCTGGAAGATTATGTAGGCCGCCCCACGCCGCTCTATTTTGCTCAGCGCTTAAGCAAGCAATACGGTGCACAGATTTTTTTAAAGCGGGAAGATCTGTGTCATACCGGTGCACACAAAGTAAACAATACCGTAGGCCAGATCCTGCTGGCCTTGCGTCTTGGTAAAAAGCGCATCATTGCCGAAACCGGCGCCGGCCAGCACGGTGTGGCCACAGCCACCGTTTGTGCGCTGAAAGGCATAGAATGTATTGTGTACATGGGTGAAAAGGATATTGAGCGGCAGGCACCGAATGTGGCCCGCATGAAAATGCTGGGTGCGAAAGTGGTGCCCGCAACCAGTGGCAGCAAAACGCTGAAAGATGCCACCAACGAGGCTATTCGCGACTGGATCAACAATCCGCATGATACACATTACATTATTGGCAGCGTAGTAGGCCCGCATCCCTATCCCGATATGGTGGCACGGTTTCAGAGTGTGATCTCCAAAGAAGTGCGCTGGCAGTTAAAAGAAAAAACAGGCAGCGAATTGCCCGATAAAGTGATTGCCTGTGTGGGCGGTGGCAGCAATGCCGCCGGTGCGTTTTACCATTTCCTGGATGACGCCTCCGTTGAGCTGGTTGCTGTAGAAGCGGCAGGTGAAGGTGTTCAATCTGGTAAAAGTGCTGCTACTACACAGTTGGGAAGGGAAGGGGTTTTGCACGGAAGCAAATCCCTGGTGATGCAAACTGAAGACGGACAGGTAGTGGAACCACACAGCATTTCGGCAGGACTGGATTATCCCGGTATAGGCCCTTTGCATGCTCATTTGTACAAGAGTGGCCGTGGAAAATTTTTGAGTGTAACGGATAGCGATGCCCTGAAAGCATCGTTTGAAGTCGCCAAACTGGAAGGCATTATTCCGGCACTGGAAACGGGGCATGCCTTTTCGGCTTTGCGGCAACTGGACCTGAAAGAGAACCAGAGGATCGTGATCTGCCTGAGTGGACGAGGGGATAAAGACCTGGCGACATATATGCGGGTGATGAATGGTGAGTAGTGAGTGGTGAGTGGACACAACTATTCGCAAGTAATTGTATACTCTAAATTTTTATTGATGAACAGTAAATCGGCAACGTATACAGGATTTGAATTTGAGGTGGAAGGCTTCCCTGCCCTGGCAGTAATCAACAAAGACCTGGCTGACCAATCGGTGCAGGCAGGTTATCCCCATGCTGTTCTGATCGGGATCATTCCTGATACGTACAACGAATATGGGCACCCAAGTGAAGAGGAGTACGACTATCTCCTGGATATAGAAAAGAAAATGATCGAATACCTGGAAGAGCAAACCCAAACCGTTCATGTGGGGCATACGACAGCTTTTCGCAAACGGGAAATCATATTTTATACAAAAGAGACTGAGAAAGTGGATGGCTTCCTGAATTATTATTTATCGACGGTGGAAAGGGAAACCTTCTACGAAATAGAAGCCGACCCCGAATGGAAAAATGTTTCGGCTTTTTACGAATTGTTATGAGCAGACTATCTGAACTTTTTGCACGAAAGAAGAAGAATGTTTTAAACGTTTACTGTACAGCAGGCTACCCCCAACTGGATAGCACCCTGGAAGTAATGAAGGCGCTGCAGAATAATGGTGCCGACCTGATTGAATTGGGCATGCCCTACAGCGATCCCCTGGCAGATGGTCCCGTGATCCAGGCCAGCGGCAGCAAAGCCCTGCAGAATGGCATGACCATCGCAACCTTGTTTGAACAATTAAAAGATTTCCGAAAGGAAATATCGGTTCCGGTGGTGCTGATGGGATACCTGAACCCGCTGCTGCAATATGGCTTTGAAACCTTTTGTGCCAAAGCGGCCGAAGTAGGTATTGATGGCCTTATTATTCCCGACATACCCATGTTCGAATTTGAAAAGGAATATGCTGCCATGATTCGAAAGCACGGGCTCGATTTTATTTTCCTGGTAACGCCGGAAACAACTGAAGAACGGGTGAGAAAGCTGGATGCACTGAGCAGCGGGTTTTTGTATGCGGTGTCTTCATCCAGTATAACGGGGTCGGACAAGGATTTTTCACCCGTGGAAACGTATTTGCAAAGGCTGCAGGCCATGGAGTTGAAAAACCCGGTGCTGGTGGGATTTGGCATTAAAGACCGGGCAACGTTTACAGCTGCGGCAAATTATTCGAACGGCGCCATTATCGGCAGTGCTTATATCAAAGCACTGGAAGAAGATGGTGATGTGGAAATGGCGACAAAAGAATTTTTGCGTGGGATTTTACCTGCGGAATAGCAGTAACTGGTGGATGGTGATTGTTGTATGAATGGTTCAAAGCAAATGCAGGATCGTTAGCTTATCTTTCTCAACAGGGTAATATTTGCTAAGGTTCCACACCCGTTCAATCAGCAGTTTTAATGCTTTCGTGTTTGTAAGGCCATTGTTCATCAGCATAACAATAAAACACACGCATAAAATATGTAATCAGCAGTTCATGTTATTCAGTGAATTTTACTCCATCGACAACTGAAAAGCATCCGGTAAAATGGTGGCAGCCGATCCAGACTTACCTATTGGTTAGAATGAAGCAATCTCTCTTTCAATTTCCCGCTTTTGTGAGCTAGAGAAGGGAGGAATTGTTTCCAAAAACAGTTTAGATGCATGTAGCCTAATTTTAAGTAATTCACACGGTTGCCAGTCATTGCTTAAATGTATTTTGATGAAGAAGAAGCACCTGATCCTTATTGTTGGTTTTTTAGCTTACCTGGCTGCGCTTGTGCGAATTGTCCTTTTCAAAGGTTTGTTCTTTTTTCGTATCGTACCAACGAGCAGTTATTATAAAAGGCACCACAGCAATTCCACCTATTCTGGATACAACCTGGTGCCGTTTCGAACCATCAAACTTTTTCTGTCGGATTCTGCTTCAGCTTCCGCCGCTTTCTTCAACCTGGCAGGGAACATTTTGCTCTTTGTTCCCTTTGGGCTTTTGTTACCCCTCATAATTCGTTCTACAGCCACCTTTTCCCGCACTGTACTCGCCACCATTTTGTTGAGTGTATTTTTTGAGGTGTACCAGTATATCGCCCGGATAGGGAAGGCTGACATCGATGATATCATCCTAAACACGGTGGGTGGTGCAACCGGTTATGCCCTGTATTTGATGGTGAGGAGAGTCGTACGTTCTGGTCCGCTCAATTATTGAACAATCATAGTCTACCCATCCTTCAGCCGTACTTCTATTCCTTTTCTCAGGGTGTTGTGTACTTCCGCTAGTTTATCAACATGGTGAATCAAAGCTGCTATTTCTTGCCTGGAATGTGCAGGCGCATGAACCTTTACCTCATACTGGATATCAGATGCAGGTTCGCCTTCTGCTCCGAACCGCCCAACAACATTTACTTCGACAGCTTCTACTTCCATTTTAAACTTTACGGCTTCCCGGTAGATGTCATTACAAAAACAGGTGGCCAGTGCTAACAATAAGAATTCGCCACCGTTGATACCTGAACCATAACCTTCTGTTTTACTCGCAATGTTGATTTGCTTCTCGCTACCGTTGGTTGCTACTGATATTTGATTGCTCTGGTAGGCGTTCCTGATAGTGGCGGAAATGTTCATGTTTGGATATTTACTGAAAGAAGTCGGTCTTTTTTGTCATGTCAACGGCAAACCTTCTGAAGTACATTCTGTTTGCTTTGTTGTTTTTATCATTTTCAACGAAGTCCTTCATCTCTTTGTCTGTATACTGGCTCTTGTGACAATGCAGTGCTTTTCCGTTTTTCGCTTCTTCTTCATCATTATACGTAATCACGATGGGCAGATACTTCTCATCAGCATACATGACTTCATCAACCTCCTGATTTTCCGCCTGTGTTTTTGTCCATCCAAAGTAGTACAAGGGATAACGTTCCACCCAACTCTCCTGAAGCAGCAGTTCGGTAACAATTCCACCCACCACCCGGTGTTCGGCATGACCCGTATCACCATCAGGGCCGAACGTGATAATGATGTCCGGCTGCAACCTTTCTATTATGCGCTTCAGCTTTTCCTTGGTTTGTTTTGCCTGTTTGAAGAATTCACCGACACCAATTTTGGTGTCGAGGCGTGTGGCAGAGAGATATATGGGTGGTTCTATGCCTAGAGCTTTGCATGAGCATTCTCCCTCCAGTCTTCGCACCTTCGCCAGCGAATCACCTGCCGGAATAGAGGTCACCCTTGTTCCGTCACGACCATCTGTTGCCAGTACCACATACACGGTGTTTTCCTTTGCATATTTCGCCAGCACCGGCCCAATGGCTGTCTCATCATCGGGATGTGCAAAGATGGCTAAAATCACCTTCTTTTTATTTTGCTGCGCATTTAGCTGTGGGTGGTGTAGAACCAGCGACAGGAGTAGGAAAAAACATGCTTTCATATATAGCAAATAGTTTGGTGAGGGTATTTTTCTATTACTTCGGCTGTTGTTGGGTAGCGCAGTTCATGCCGCCGCCGTTTCTGTTTAGCGCCATAGGATTGATTTGCACCACCTTTCTGTCTGGGAACAAGGATTGCAGGATTTCTCTTGCCTTTTCATCCTTTCTTTTTTCGCCTTCAGGCAATCCTTCCTGCCAGTAGCTCGCAAGCAGTACCATACCATTGGTGATAAAAAAGTTGGCGTAGCCCACGTTGCTAAGCCACCGGATTTCATCACCTGCCTTTTTTCCTTTGAACATTGCTTTTCCAGTTTGATTGTTAAGTGATGCTTCGGTGAGTATCTCTTTATCGGTATATAGCGAATAGGCAGGCGTGGGGAGAACAACAATATGGAAAGGTCTTCCATGGACATCTCTTGCCGCTCTGAGAATCGCCATGTTCTCCTGCATAATAACATAATCAACGGCGCTTACGGGGTCTAAATCTTTTTCAGAAGAGTCAATCATCGAAACAACAATTGTTGAATCATTGGCAAACCGAACAAATTCATCAATGTGGCCGTTTGCACCATAATTGTAATAGTTTCCTGCTTTCGCTCCCGCCACTACCTTGTCCATTACCGGCATCCTGTCTAACCACAACATCTTTTGCTTGCCATATAGCCGCAGGTATTCCTTTTCAATTTCCTGAAGGGTTTTACCGGGATTGCGCTGCAGGGCAGTTTCCCTGAAAGAAAGCAGCATTGTCGTACTGGCATCAATACCGCCACCTTCCGCCACCATGGGTGTAGAGACTAGTTTCAGGCGCATTTGTTTGGCTAATGCATTATCAATCTCCCCCCTTTTATCCGAAAACTGGAAGACTTCAAATTCGGCAGGATACCCGTAATTGTTCCATCCGAAATCAGCAACTGCCAGTTCACCATTGCCATTCCGTACAAATCGTGGCCCTGCATCGCGAATGAAGACATTGGGAATGTAATGAACATAGCTTTTCACCTTTTGCGTATCGATACCGGCTTGTTGCAACTGGTGCATGGCTACCTTCTGAAGGCTGTCGGAGCGGGAAAGTATGGTTAGGCCCACATGCGGAGCAAGAGCTTTTGCCATTTGAAGATGTACCTGCTGAATACTTGTGTCGAGTGACCATCCTAACCATACCGATTCTTGCCGCTCCCACTGTGCAGGGTAGTAGAATCCTACAGTTTTTTTTGAAGTAGTGCAGGAAAGGAGTCCAATGAAAACCAATAAAGCGGTAAAGTACTTCCTCATTTCAATTGGGATGGGTTGTTTTATGGTAAATCCCCTGATAGTAAGAAAAGGTTATCTATTTTAAACTTATCGTAATGCGAATCAAGATAAGTAATGATAGGTTAAACACAGTCAATCCAAGGATATATTTGCATGAATTGCAAAGGGAAAAAGTTATACCGGCAATTAAGTGGTGTTGGGTAGAACCTTTGATTCAATTGCAATTTTGAGTGAGCGGAAGACGGGACTCGAACCCGCTACCTACAGCTTGGGAAGCTGTCGCTCTACCAGGTGAGCTACTTCCGCTTTCAAACGTTCACCAGTTCGCTTGTTTACCCGATTATGGGTTTTGTGAACCGCAACGTGTAAACCTGTGAGCAGGTGAACTTGTAAACTAATTTAAAATGAATCTCGCAATAATCAAATACAACGCAGGAAATATCCAATCCGTGATTGCAGCCCTGGAGCGCCTGGGAATCAAAGGTGAGGTAACAGATGATGCGGAAACAATCCGGTCGGCTGATAAGGTAATTTTCCCCGGCGTTGGTGAGGCCAGCAGTGCCATGGCCAGCCTGCGGCAGAACAATCTTGATGGGGTAATCAAAGAATTGAAGCAACCGGTGCTGGGCATATGTGTAGGCATGCAGTTGCTGTGTGTCCATTCGGAAGAGAACAATACCGACTGCCTGGGCATTGTTCCTGTAAGCGTGAGAAAATTTATCCCTGGCAAAGAACTGATCAAAATACCACAGGTAGGTTGGAACACCATCTACAACCTGCGGTCAGATTTGTTCGACGGCGTAAAAGAGAACAGTTATATCTATAATGTGCACAGCTATTATGCCGACCTTAGCGAACACACGATCGCTACCTGTAATTATGGAATTGAGTATGCAGCTGCCGTGCAAAAAAACAATTTCTACGGGGTACAGTTTCATACCGAAAAAAGTGCCGAAACCGGCGATCGGATCATTCAAAACTTTTTGGACATCTAATGGAGATCATACCTGCAATTGATATTATCGAAGGCAAGTGCGTACGACTGACGCATGGCGACTACTCGCAAAAGAAAATTTATAACGAGCACCCGCTGGAAGTGGCCCGGCAGTTTGAAGATGCAGGCTTACAGCGCCTTCACCTGGTTGACCTTGACGGCGCGAAAGCAGGTTCCGTAAAAAACTGGAAAGTGCTGGAAACGCTGGCTGGTAAAACTTCAATGGTCATTGATTTTGGCGGTGGCATCAAATCGGAAAAAGATGTTCAGATTGTTTTTGATTCGGGTGCGGCCCTGGCAACTGTTGGCAGTATGGCCGTAAAAGAAAAAGAAACCTTTGTGCAGTGGCTGCTAAAATGGGGCGCCGAAAAGTTTCTGTTGGGTGCCGATGTAAAAGGAGAAAAGCTGACCATCAGCGGCTGGCTGGAACAAACAGAGATCTGGATCTACGATTTTATTGAAGATTATATACAAAAAGGTGTGCAACAGGTATTCTGCACCGATGTTTCCAAGGATGGTGCGTTGGAAGGACCTTCCACGGAATTGTACAAGAGCATCATACAAAAGTTCCCCGACCTGCATTTTATTGCAAGTGGTGGTGTTAGTTCTATCGATGATGTGTACCAGTTGCAGGACATCGGTTGCAAAGGCGTGATCATCGGCAAAGCCATTTACGAAGGCCGGGTACAATTGGCGGATCTTAAAAAACTGAATGCATAATTATGCTGGCAAAACGAATCATTCCCTGCCTTGATATTAAAGATGGTAGAACGGTAAAGGGCACCAACTTTGTCAACCTGCGTGATGCCGGCGATCCGGTGGAACTGGCCGCCAACTATGCCAGACAAGGTGCTGATGAACTGGTGTTTTTGGACATTACCGCAACGGTAGAAAGACGGAAAACGCTGGCAGAGTTGGTAAAACGCATTGCGCATACCATCAACATTCCGTTTACGGTTGGCGGTGGCATTAAATCCGTGGAAGATGTTTCTATACTGCTGAATAACGGTGCAGATAAAATTTCCATCAATACGGCTGCGTTCCAAAATCCTGCGGTGATTACCGACATTGCCAACACGGCTGGCAGTCAGTGCGTGGTGTTAGCGATTGATACACGACAGGAAGAAGACGGTGAATGGTATGTGTACCTGCACGGTGGCCGCACAAAAACAGACACCAAATGTTTCGACTGGGCAAAGGAGGCAGTAGAAAGGGGTGCAGGAGAAATCCTGTTAACCTCCATGAATCACGACGGCACTAAGGCAGGCTTTGCACTGGATATAACCAAACGACTTTCTGAACACTTACCCATTCCCGTTATTGCTTCGGGCGGGGGCGGAACAATGCAGCATTTTGCAGATGTCTTTCTCCAGGCGCACGCCGATGCGGCTCTTGCAGCCAGTGTTTTCCACTTTAAAGAAATTGAGATTCCGGCGCTGAAATCCTTTTTAGCCGGGCAGGCAATTGCTGTGCGGCAATAGCTTGTTATTCCTGTCGCGATTTCTGGTAAATCACCTGCACAAGCGTTTGCAACAAAAGGCAGCAGCCCTTGCCTTCAAGAATTGCCTGTTGTCTATTGCCAATTGTCAATTAATATTATTCCTGCTTCAACGCTGAAGGGCCCAGTATCAGGGTTTGACGGCTGCTATCTGTTGTGAGGCCTGGCTGCCGTTTTTTCCTGCCAAATAAAAACTCGCTGAAGGAGTCAAACTCTTTGTTGTACGACAGGCTGGTACCATAACGTCTTGTCTGTGGACTGCCGCTTGTGGTATAGCCATTGAGAAAATCAATGTTCTGCCGGTAGAAGAAGGTGGTTCGCAAAGAACCTGTTTTGTTCAGCAGGATCTGTAAACTTACATCCGGCAGGATCTGGAATGTTTGCTGGATGTTTGATTCCAGCGGAATGTCAAAACTTCCTCCCACTGAAAGAATGGCCCTTCCGTTGAAAAGCGATGTGCCCACGCTGATGTTGGAAGTGGCCTGGTTGAAAAGCCGGATACCTCTTGCATCGGGATCAAAGAGGTTGCGGTTGTAAAGCGACCCCGAAAGGTTCAGTGTAAACTTGTTGCGGAGCACCTTTGAAAGAATCTGGTTCAATTCGCGATTGATTACATTGAACAACACACCGGAGATGGTATTGTAAGCCAGTTCTTCAAACGGACGGGCCACTGTCTGCCCGGTTTCATAGGGTGCAAACGAATTGGTCACAACCAGGAAGGTTACCTGCTTTGTCAATTCATTGGTATTTCGTTCCAGTTGCTGCAGGGCAAACTGCACAGAAGGTTGTGAGTAGGCTATACTGTTTGGTGGGAATTCCAGCCGGAAATCGATATCAGGTGCAAACAGGTCGCCGGTAAGTGTAGCCGCCACATTTACATCATCGCGAACCCGCATAAGAGAGCGGGATGTTTCCTGGTCTACCACCAAAGTATTGGCCAGCGGTGCAAAGCTTACGTTCTCGGCAGTGTAATAAGCATCCAGGTGAATGTTGGCCGCATAGGGATCGCCATTCCATTCAATGTAATTGTTGGCGCCTTTACGCACAATAAACGGACGTTTGAACACCGACTGGAAAGTAAACAAATAGTTTCCTTCTTCAATGTTATAGCGGCCCGAAATGCGCAGGGGCGCAATGGTTCCGGAGGTGATTTTCAGTGTGCCGTTGCCCCGGCCGCGGATGATATCACCGGTTAATTCGTCCAGGATCACTTCCACGTTCACATAAGGTGTAGCCGTTAACGTTACTTCATAGGTGATGTTGGTTTCGCCCCCTCTTTTTTCCGTTTCCGTCATTTCCCGTCCGTACTTTTTTTCTACCATAAAACTTGCCTGGCCGGTTTCGCGGGTTTGTGCCGGCGGAATGGTGATGTACGAACTATCGGTAGAGGAGGCCTTCACATCAATGAACATGTTCATGTCGTACTGGGGCCCGAGCAGCACAAAACTTCCCTGGCCATAGGCACGGCCGTAAAACTGCTGGTTGTCTTTGTAGGTGGTGTTGATCAGTTCCATTTGCGGCGAAACCGTTTGCACTGCCAGGTCAAAATCCATGTCCTGGAATCCTTTGTGCTTGATGCCGCCGGTGATACGGCCAAGATTGCCCCGCCGGTCCCTTATCTGTATCCCGCTCAGGTCAATAAAATCTTTTTTCAACTCGATATCAGTATCCTCGATAGTATAGGGTACTTGCGTAAATACCACTTTAAAACCAGCATTGCGTAGCCGCACTTTCGCCAAGAAATCGCGGTTGCTGCCTTCGCCCACAATATTCACATCACCTGTCATCGTACCCTGGAGATCGGTAAACATGGTGCCGACAAAGCGTTCCAGGTATTTCAGTTGAAAGTTATCGGGACGTAAAGTGATGCGGTCCTGGAAAGCATCGGCCGTATCTTTCAGATCCATTGCCAGGTCAAAATTGATCTTATGTTCCGGGTCCACATTGTTGCCCCGGGCAATGAGCATCCCATTCACATTGTTGTAACGGCCATTGAGCACAATGTCACCAATGCTGTCATTGTCCAGCCGTATCTGCGAACCACGGAGGTCTGCATTGATCATCATTCTTCCTGTTGGGTTTTCCGCAACCAGTGTTCCCGATAAGGATCCTTCCAATCGCATGTCTTTTACCAGCAGCGGAGCCAGGTCACCCAGGTTCAGGTTCTGCAGCGTTACCTGCAGGTCATTCCAGGTGCCGATGTCGGATGCAACGGTTTCGATCTTCACCTCCTGCGGCCCTTCTCTTAAAATCACCTGCCCGTTGGCAACAGCGTTTTGCCGCAGGTTCAGTTCTCCGCCCTGTTCGATACTCCAGGTTTTTCCGTTCAGCACAAAGGAGGAAGGATGAAAAAGAACCGAGATACCATCACTGAACGTTTTTATCTGTGCGGCCAGTGAAGCCCGGTTAATAGCAATGTTGGAGTTCGTATTGATAACAATATTGGAAACGTCGTTACTGGCCCTGATGCTGAAAGTTACCTGCGGCAGGGTAATGCCTTTTGATAGTGTGGCATCGGTAGCGCTTCCGTTCAACACAAGGCTGTCGAGTGTGCCAACACCCTCCAGGCGTATATTGGAAAAATCATACTGCTGGTAGGCAAACTGGGGCACATCCGCATCCAGCGTCATTGTATTGGCCGTGGTATTCAGCGATCCTTTCAGCCGGCTGTTGTTCAGGCCTGAAATATTCGGGTCCAGTAAGCGCAGGTATTCTTCCACGTTTCCGGTGGTAATGTCAAACGAAAAATCCTGTGGCGTGTAGGTGCCGGGTGCGGGAATATAGGCCGGGTAATAGCGGTTAAGGAAGTGGCGGAAAGCAGAAGGCAACGTTGCAATATCAAAGTTGCCGGTAATGCGGCCGTCAAACTCGTTGGAGCTTACTGCCAGGCTTCGCTCATTGTTGATGTAATACGAAGCCACATTCAGGAAATCAAATGACAACTGCTGCCCATTGGCCAGTAATTCGGCATTGCTGATGCGGGCTGTCCCGATCAGGTTCGACAAACTGTTCCCCTGCATATTCAGGTTGAAGTCGCCCTTCAGCCGGATATCTTCCTTTGTTAACTGCAATGCTTTCAGGTTAGCCACACGGACCTGTGCCGTGGCATCAAACACCGGAATACTTTTACTGAAATCAATCAGGCCATTCAGACGCAGGTTAGCATTGGGATCATTTACAATGAAGTCACCATTCAGTTGTCGTTTCGAAACGGTTCCCTTTCCCCTGATGTTGCGGTAGGTATAATCGCCGTAATGAAATCTCCGCACAATGCCATCAATATTCAGCGTCATCCGGTTCCAGTCGAAACTGCGTCCCCGCACTTCGCCCTGAAAGTCCACAATACCTATATCAGGGCTGTTGATCATGCGGCCCAGTTGAAATCCATTGGTAGACAGCGAGCCAGAATACACCGGTTCGCCATTCTTCGGAATCTTCATGTTGAGATCCGTTGTCAGCGTGCCCAATGCTGTTTGAATGGTACCATACGAAACGAAATCATTGATAAATCCTGTAAACACGCCTTTGAAGCGCAGGTAAGAAAGTGCCCGTACATTGGGGTTGGTCACTTTTGCGAGGGAAGGGAAGAAACTGACCGCATCGGCATAGGTCGTGCTCAGGTTTTTGGCATCAATATTCAACAGTGTTTTATTGATGTCGGGGAGACCGATGACACTGATATTCCCATCGATAACCGTATTGCCCATGCGAACCTGCAGGTCTTCGGAACTCAGCCCGTCAACACTACCCGAAACTTCACCATTAATGTGAATGGTTTTTTTCCAGGTTCTGGCATCCGGAATAAAATAGGCCAGGTCGTCAGAAGAGATCACGGAACGATCGAAATCGGCTTCCATGGTCACGTCGTGAACAAAATCATTGAATCCATCCGGGTCATCTGCTTTCAGGGCAAACGACCGGCGCAGCGTGGTGCGGTCGGTTTGCAATAACAGGTCATTGAACAGGTACTCACCCGGCCGTACGGTTAGCGCCGTTTGCAGGTTGTTTACCTTAAAGCCGCTCCGCTCAACAGCCGACAGTTTTACGGCCGCCTTGATAGTATCACCCTGCATGCGGAAGCCCGTTGCCGAACCGGAAATGTTCCGGAAGTCAATATGCCCGCCGTCAAAGTAGGTTACATCGGGAACGTAATCTTCGTTGTCCATCCGGAAGCGGCCGTTTTCGAGGGTGATGTTGTTGATGGCAATGCGCCAGTCGTTTGCCGATGAACTGGTGTCAGAGGATTTGCCCTTATAATTTAAGGTTGAAAAATAAGGGTCAGAGATGGCAACGGAATTGATCAGTACCTCTTTTTCGTTGATGGAAATGTTGCGGGCATCCAGGTCCAGCGAACCCACGCTGATGGTCATATCCGATCCTTTCCAGGCATCTTTTTGTACAAACCGGACATTGTCAAGATCAACCGTTTTCAGGTTGAACTGAATGCCCGCTTCTTTTTTCACTGTAGCCGTATCTGTGGAGGCAAAATAATTTGCGAGAAAGCCATAGTTCCAAACAGAATCCGTGCGGTTAAAATTGATTACGGCATTTTCCAGGCCGATGTATTCCAGTACAGCTTCGTCTTTGAAAAAGAACCAATCAGTAATGCGAACCTTTACCGCCCCCGCATATAGCAGGGTGTCTTGCCGCTGGTCTTCCACGTAAACGCCTTCCAGTTCCATCCGGTTGAAGAACCCGATGTCAACATGCTTGATTGAGATTTTTGTCTGGAGTTCTTTGGAAAGCCGTCCGGTCACCTGGCGGGCAAGCCAATTCTGTCCCCAGTCCGTTTGCAAAAATGCCCAGATCAGTATGAGCAGCAAAATGATGGAGAGAAAGACACGGACAAATATTTTGAGCGGTTTCCTCAAAGGCTAATTTGTGTAAAAGTAGGTATATGTCTTTTTCAGACAAATACAGGAAGGCGGGGTTTAGTTAAGATTTGTGAAAGAAATGGCCGGCCGGCGCTTTAACATGGATAATCGGCAACCGGTGTTGAACAAGTTTTAAATGGAAACACATCCCGGAAACTTTTTTTTGCCAGTTGTTAAATCGTTATTGGCAATTGATCCTTTCACCCACTGGCATATTTGCTGCATAACAAATACCCACTGAACAACCGGAAACATGAAACAAAAGATTGCACTGGCTGTACACGGAGGCGCAGGTACCATCCTGAAAAGCAAGATGACGGCCGAACTGGAAAAAGCCTATACCGAAGCGCTGTACACGGCTTTGAAGAAAGGTTATGAACTCCTGATGGCGGGCGGCTCTTCGCTGGATGCCGTAGAAATTGCGGTACGTGAACTGGAAGATTGTCCCCTGTACAATGCCGGCAAAGGAGCTGTGTTTACTGCCGATGGCAAAAACGAACTGGATGCTTCTATCATGTTTGGCAAGGATCTTTCGGCCGGCGCAGTAGCGGAGGTAACCAATGTGAAAAACCCGATTGTAGCGGCAAGGGCCGTAATGGAAAAGAGTGAACATGTGATGATGGTGGGAAGGGGAGCGGAGGAGTTTGCCCGCCTGCATGGGTTAGAGATGGTTGACCAGGATTATTTCTTCACCCAGGAGCGCTGGGAAGCCCTCCAGCGGATTCGCGAAGAAGATCCCAATGCGACGGAACTGGATCATGGAAGCGGCAAGGCTACGCTGAAAAAGCTAAAAGAAGAAAAGTTTGGGACGGTTGGCGCCGTGGCGCTCGATGTATCCGGGAACCTGGCGGCAGCCACCAGCACCGGCGGCATGACCAATAAAAAATGGGGACGGGTGGGTGATTCGCCCATCATTGGCGCGGGTACTTATGCCAACCACTTGTGTGCCGTTAGCTGTACCGGTTGGGGCGAATTCTTTCTGCGGTTGTGTGCCGCCAAAACCGTGGCGGACCTGATGGAATACAAGGCCTATTCCCTAGCCAAGGCTACCGGGGAGGTGATTCTTAAAAAGCTACCGCAGCTTGGTGGCGATGGCGGTTTGGTGGCAGTGGATCACAAAGGCGGTGTTTCCCTGCCTTTCAACACAGAAGGCATGTACCGCGGCTTTGTAAAAAACAATGGGAAGATTGTTGTGGAAATTTATAAATAGAACGCAAGGGATTTTGAAAGACGAGGTGAAACTTTTTCAGTGTGTTGCCCGCTATATCTCCTTTAAATCATCTTCGTTTGGATATTGATCGACTTTTCAGCCAACATGTGCTATTGACTATTGTCCAATGCTTATTGGCGCTAGTCGTTTCTGAAACGCCAGGAGACCATAATACCTGCAGCCCGTTGCAGAATCATGGGGCCTAGGTCCCTGTTGTTTAAGCTGCTCAGGCCATGCTCGTAGTGGGCAAGAATGCTAAGACCATTTGCTAGCTGGTAGCCCAGTTGAAAATTGAAAAAAGCCGTGGCAGGACTGTATGCTGTGGAACTGAAAGTCATGTTACGGTCGATTGTTTTGATACCTGCACTGTCAAAGACTTCTCTTCCGGAAATGGCTTTTTCAAACCCGGGGCCCAGCCGCACAAAAGCAAAACTTTCTTTTTTTGAAAAATTGAATTGCAGCAGGGGAGTTAAGGCAATAGTACGCAGGGTGACATCATTGTTTCGTGCATCTTCATTGGGAGGTATCGATGGCAGGTTGTAGGAGCTTACCTTGTATCCTTTCTGGCTGAAATACAGTGACGGGGCAAAATACAACGGACCTTCCACCTGGTAAGTAAGACCAATACCAGCCATATAGCCCTGCTTGAACTCCGTTTCCTGCTTTACGTTTTGAATAGTGTATTTGGCGGTTGTGAATTGCGTACCGGCAAAGATGCGTACCTGCGCTTTCGAAATTGTCCACGAACCGGCGAATAGTGTCAGGAAGAAAAGGCCTTTGAATAGCTGCATACTGTCTGATTGGCGGCAAAAATAGTTGAATTGAAACAGACTCGCTGTACAGGCAAATTTGCGACCAAAAACCGACTATCAGCCATCATAACTACCATAAAGAATACTGAATTTGCAATATCCCAATAACTCAATATCCTAATATCTGATACACAATATCCGCCCCTACTTCCCCAACCACTCCTTGAACTCCGATGCTTTTTCCCGGCTGATGACTACTTCCTTTTCAGTAGCGGGTTCCAACTCCAGTAGCAGTTTACCATTGAAGTGGGTTTGGATCTGCGCAATGGATTTCACCTGGACAATAAATCCGCGGTTAGCCCGGTAAAATGCCTGCGGGTCCAGCATTTCTTCCAGTTCATCCAGGGTATAATCAACAATGTATTTGGCTTTGTTCCAGGTTTTGAAAAAACACAGCCGTCCTTCCGCATAGAAGTAGGCAATGTCTGTAGATTCGATGGAAACAAGCCGTTGCCCCTGCTTTACCAGGAACCGGTTACGATAGGTCTTTTTCTGCTGCAGTTTCAATTCACTCAGCAGGGTTTCAATTTGAACCGAAGGTGACGGTGCATATTGTTGTTTCAACTGATGGTACTTATCCAGGCTGTTTCTGAGGTCTTCTTTTTTAATGGGTTTCAGCAGGTAATCGATGCTATTTACTTTAAATGCCTTCAGGGCAAATTCATCGTACGAGGTTGTGAAGATGACCGTGCTTTTTATATCCACTTCATTAAAGATGGCAAAGCTTTGCCCGTCGGACAGCTCAATATCCATCAGCACAATATCGGGGTGCGGATTGGTATGGAACCATTGTACCGAATCGGTAATGCTCCCCGTTGCGCCGACAATTTCAATGGAGGGATCAATGGAGTTGAGATGCTTTGTCAGCCGTTCAATACCCAGTTCTTCGTCTTCAATGATCAGTACTTTCATAAATGCGCTTCGTTGTTTTTAATAAGTGGTATGGTTACAGTAAAACTGTCTGCAGTCTCCTGTATGGTGACCGGCGGTTGCTTCAGCAATTTATATTTTGCATTGATATTGCTTAAGCCTACTTTATTGGAGGCAACTGCTCTTGTTTTCTTCTGCAGGTTATTCTGCACCACCAGGTTACCGTTTTTTGTATAAAGCTGCAGATAAAGTGGCTTATCGGCCGATACAATGTTATGCTTTACGGCATTCTCCACAAGCAATTGTAGTGTCATGGGTGGGAGCGAATCATTCATCGCTGCGGGTTCTATCCGGATGCTGCTTTGAAAGCCCTGGCCAAAGCGGGTTTTCAACAGGTGATTGTAACTTTCGATAAAGCGGATCTCTTCTTTCAGCGAGGTGGTATTGCCCTGGTTGTTGCGCAAAAGGTAACGGTACACCACACTCATTTCTTCCACAAAGCTATCCGCCCTTTCGGGGTCTTTGGAGATCAGTGTAATGAGTGAGTTCAGGTTGTTGAAAAGAAAGTGCGGGTTTACCTGCTCCTTCAGCGAATCGTATTGTTGCTGCAGGTTTACCTGGGCCAATTCTTCTTTTTCCTGTTCTATTTTACCCGTTTGTTCCGTGATAAAAAGTAGTTCATTCACGGCAAGAATAATCCAGGTGATCGGCATGGTCATGATCAGTGCCATGGACACCATATGCCCGAACGGTTGTAGCGATATATCAAACAGGAAAGACCTGATGTGAATAAGCCCCAATCGAACCAGCGTGGCCGTGATGTAAGACGTGAAAAATACAATTACCAGACGTTTGGTGACACCCGTGTTCTCTTGAAGCCCCCTATAAATAAAAGAAAGCACCCATCGGCAGGTCTCAAAAATCAGGGTGTTTGACACAAGAAGGAAAAGTGCCATCTTCAAGTTAGCAGCACCAAAGAAGTCGTTAAACAGGTTGGCATTGAACCAGCCAATAATGCTGATGATCAGAATGACCCATATGCGTATCACCAGGTTTACCCGTTTATATTTTTTCATAAGCAGGATTTAATACTGGTGATGAACTTGCAGCATGACTTGTTTCATCCTGCAAGGGCAGATGAATTTTAAACAGCGTTTCTGTTTCAACGATACCGATTTCTTTGTTCGTCAACAAATTATAACGAGTAAAGATTTCATCCAGTTCCGAGGTTTCGGGCTGAATGGTTTGCATTTTAGGTTGACGGTTGTTCTCCACAACCAGAAAATTTCGTTCGGTGTAGATGCGGATAGAAAGCGGTGCGGTAGCCGATACAATGTTGGTACGGATGATGTAGTCCAGCAATAACTGCAATGAGGTAGGGGGTACCAGGAATGGAAAAAGTTTCTCGTTAGACTGTATCCGGATCTGTAAGCTGCCTTCAAAGCGGATCAGCAGCAAGGTGGCATACGACCGGATGAATCGGATTTCGTTTTCCAGTGTAGTAAGATCGCCATCGTAATTCCGCAGCAGGTAACGGTAAACCGTTGAGAGCTCTTCTACAAAGCTTTCCGCTTTGCCTGCATCTCTATAAAGAAGGGAGCTGATTGTATTCAGGCTATTAAAAAGAAAGTGGGGGTTGATCTTACCACGCAGGGCCCGCAGCTTGTTTTCCGCCTGCTGACGCAAAAGCTCATTCTTTTGTTTTTGCGAAAGCCGCAACAGGTATTGCTGGTAAATAGCTTCCAGCATGCCGGTGATCAGGAGCACCACAAGGGCCAGGTTGACACTGTACAGCAGAAAATTGTCCAAGGTCATAGGCGGATCACCCGCTGCAAGAAATTCCCTCCCGATGTAAACCTGTCCCTGGTTAATGCCAATTGATGTTACCAGGCAAACGAATTCGGTGAGTAAAATGCGTTTCAGCGTGTTGGACAAGCCGGGATACCACCTTCGAACCAGCCGCGCTAAATAAAGACTGGAAAGCCACATGGCCACCACGCCGACAAACTGAAAGAGAAAGCTTACCAGAGCAGGCCAATCGCCAGGAATCGCAATGCCATTCGGACTGATGATCCGCACCAGGGAGAACATCACAATGCCAATGAGGAGAACCCGTTTCTCAAACCTGGCCATTTCCTGCTTCGAATCCGACATAGGTGTCACTTATTTGTGCGAAAAAGTGGTTACAGTAAATTGAATGTTGAATGGTCCGGTTCCGTATGAATAACAGGGGCCGTAAAGCTAACGGAAGTCTGATGCATAAAGAACCGGGTTCGAAAAATAAACAAAGTATTCAGTTTCAGTAGGGATCGTCCCTTGTTCCGTGTGAATGCTTCGGTATAAACGGCCTGTTTGGTTTGTATCGCCAACATGGCTGCAAGTAATGATAAATCCAGCCCGTTCAGTTGCCCCTGGTGCATGAACTTGAGGAAAAAGCGTATGAAGCAGCATGCCGGTTGCCATTTATCCTTTACACCGACCGGCCTTCAACATTTGATACGTCATTTTTAACGGTTCATACCTATACAGCTTTTAACCCTGTTTTTTTCTGGACAGCTTTGTGGCATCAAAAACTACGCGTTATGCTTCGAATGATTTTTCTACTGCTATTGGTGTTGCTCGGTATCAATGGCATGTTCTTCTGGAAAGCCCGGAGCAGCGAACCTGCCCTCAGTCAGGTTTGCCAGGTTGTTTGTAGCGCCAAAGAAGCAAAAGCCAACGGCTCGTTTGTGCTGCCGGGTGCTCTTGTTGTTTTAATGTAACCCATCAAATACAATTGTTCTTATATGCAATCTTTACGTTTTAACCCTTTTAGTCAGGTCCATAAAGGCCTGCGTGCCCTTTTGTACGACACCGCCATCCTTATTCAGCACACAAACTTTTCAGTAGAAGAAGAAATTATTGAGGCCGTAGAAAGAGTGAAGCTGGTAAATACGCTGTTTGACCACCATGCCCATGTAGAAGACAGCCAGATTTTTCCGATGATCAAAACCTATGCACCGGAGATTGTGGATGATTTTGAAGCGCAGCACCAGATAGATCACGAACTTTCGAAAGGACTGGAAAAATGCATTCATCTCTTTACCGAAACCAATACACCAAGCCAGAACCTGTGGGCCGGCAACGAATTGCTGCAGCACTTCAATGCGTTTCTTGCGTTTAATGTGGAGCACATGAAAAAAGAAGAAACAATTGTAAATGCCTGCCTGTGGCGCTATTTTACGGATGAAGAACTGCTAAACAAAGTGCGGGAGATCAGCGCCTCCATTCCACCCGACCAGAACCGGCATTTTGTTTACTGGATGCTCAAAGGCATGGCCACACACGAGATCATCAACTGGTACAACGAAATCAAACTTGCTGCGCCGCCGCCGGTTTTCCAGTTTTTCTGTGACCTGGCCGAAACCGCTCTGTCAGAAAAAAAGTGGAGCCAAATAAAAGAAGCCTTACAGGAAGGCGCCATGCTTGCATAATCGTTTTTACTTGTTTACCTTACTCTTTAAACCAAATCACACACATGCGCAAAACAAAGCTCACACTCGTAACACTGCTTGCTGGCAGTGCCATTATTTGGTCCTGTCAATCGGGTAGCGAAGCCAAATCATCAGACGAACCGCTGGTACAGGCTGCCTTCTCAAAAGAGGAAGCCGTAAAACGTGGACAATTCTTGATTTTGGCAGGTGGTTGTAACGACTGCCATTCACCCAAAAAGATGACCCCGCACGGGCCCGTCGTTGATTCGTCGAAACTGCTTGCCGGACATCCTGCCGGATCGCCAATGCCACCCATTGCAGCCTCCGCTCTTCAGCCAGGTAACTGGGCGCTGATGGCACCTGATGCCACTGCGTTCGTTGGCCCCTGGGGAATTTCTTACGCGGCCAACCTCACTTCCGACAGCGCTACCGGAATTGGTGCATGGACCGAACACCAGTTCATTCAAACCATGCGTACGGGTAAACATCTGGGTATGGAAAACGGCCGTCCTGTGCTGCCGCCCATGCCATGGGAAGGTGTTGGTAAACTTTCTGATGATGACCTGAAGTCTATGCTGGCTTACCTGAAGTCAACAACCCCGATCAACAACCGGGTTCCCGGTCCTGTTTCTCCGGATAAGGTTTCAGTTGCCAAATAATGTCCCGATCATAAAAAGCAAAAGAGCAGTTCAACACTGCTCTTTTTTTATTGGAAAGATTCGATCGGTTACAGCTTTGCCAGCGATTCCTGCTTTAATTGCTGGTTATAGGCACCCGACCCGTTTTTCGGTATGGAAAGTGAATGCCAGTCATCAGCCTTCAGCCATTTACCCAGGTAAATAATCTGCCCTACATGTGAGCTGTAATGCGCCATCTGGCGGTTGATGGCATCCACAACAAGCAATGGTTGGGTACGAATAGTAATGGTTTTCAGCAGGTCTTCTTCCTGTAAGGATTCCAGCGCGGTGAGAAAAAAACGCCAACCTTCTTCCCACATTTGCAATAAATCCCTTTTTGTGGAAGGCTGCTCTTCAAATTCGGCATCGCGTTGACGCCATTCTTTTTCTCCGTCTTCGGTTAGAAAATTTGTCCAGCGGCTTAGCATATTCCCGTGCATATGCCGGATGATTACAGCAATGCTGTTTGAGGAATGATTGGGCTGTGCAAGCATCTGTTCATCGCTTAATTGGGCAAAAGTTTTATCGCCCAGCGCCTTGTATTCTTTAATGCGTTTGATGGCAGATGTAAGGAAAATGTTCGCCAGTGACATATTTTTATTGATTAAGTTTCTTTGTTGTTTGCCCGTTTCTTTTTCGTACAGGGGCAATTGCCCATTATCTCTACCATCCTGCAGCCGAATCATCACCACGAATATCGGCAACTGCCTCAAAGCTGCCATCGGGTAAAACCTTGATTGCTTCCACCCGACCAATAGATGACCGCTCAACAATCTTGTAACCCATTTTTTCCAATGCATTTCTTACTTCTGTTGGAAAACCTTTTTCCACCGATACAACATCGGGCAGCCATTGGTGATGAAACTTTGGCTTGTACACGGCATCCTCTGTACTCAAACCAAAATCAAGAATGTTCACCAAGGTCTGAAACACCGATGTAGGAATGGTTGTACCGCCAGGTGTGCCCACTACCAGGAATGGCTTGCCATTTTGTAGCACCACAGTCGGCGTCATGGCGCTCAACATACGTTTACCCGGTGCAATGGCATTGGCTTCGCCACCAATGGCACCATATAAGTTGGGCACACCGGGTTTAATGCTGAAGTCATCCATTTCATCGTTCAGCAGAAAGCCGGCACCGCCCACAACAGTTTTACTGCCATAAGAATTATTAAGAGTAGTGGTAACAGCAACGGCATTGCCGGCTTCATCGATTACACTCAGGTGCGTGGTTTCTTCGCTTTCAGGACGCAGTTCTCCGGGACGGGTAACCGTACTGTTGCCTGCCTCACCGGGCTTGTAATCCCGCATGCGGTTGTTGAGATAAGCTGTATCGGTCAGTTGTTTCAAAGGAACACGGAAAAAGTCCGCGTCGCCCATGTGTTCTGCCCTGTCGGCAAAGGCCCTGCGTTCGGCTTCAATCATCAACTGCACAGCCAGTGGATTTTGAAACCCATAAGTTGCGATGGGTCGCTCCTCGATCATTTTCATCATCTGGTTCAGCAATACGCCGCCGCTGCTGGGCATCGGCATACTCAGGATGGTATATCCCTTATAGGAGAAAACGTGCGGCTCCCGCCACTTGGCTTTGTAGTTCTTTAAATCGTCCAGCGTTATGATGCCCCCACCGCGTTTCATTTCTTCAATGACCAGTTGGGCCGTAGTGCCTTCATAAAAACCGGCAGCACCATTGTCGCGGATTCGTTTCAGGGTGTTGGCCAAATCAGGTTGAACTAATGTATCGCCGGCTTTCCAGCTCCCGTTTTTTTGAAATGCGCTTCTCACTGTGGTATACTTCCCCAGTTCATCCTGGATACCGTTGAGGCCTGATGCCTCCCGTTGTGTGATCACAAACCCGTTTTCGGCCAGATCAATTGCCGGCTGGATGAGGGTGGCGAGTGGCAGCTTTGCATGTTTCATTGTTTCAAACAACCCGGCAACGGTACCGGGTACACCGGCCGAGAGGTGACCGTTGAGGCTTTTTCCTTCCATTACATTTCCCTCCGCGTCAAGATACATGTCACGGCGGGAGAGGGAAGGAGCCATTTCGCGGTAGTCAAGAGCCAGGTTTTCGCCACCTGCCGTACGGGCTACCAGGAAGCCGCCACCACCCAGGTTGCCGGCATTGGGATACACTACCGCCAGTGCCAGTTGTGTAGCCACCGCTGCATCAAAGGCATTGCCGCCCCTGCGCATGACTTCAATACCAACCTGGCTGGCCAGGGGGTGCGCCGAGGCCACCGCTCCTTTTTTGGCCACCGTTTTTTTATTGATGGTGTACTGGTACGGATTGACCGCACCGTTGGTGCCAATGATTCCTTTGGGTGCCGAGCAGGAAATGCAAACAATCAGGAATGAAAAAACAAATATTCGCATGCGTTAAAGTTAATGTTACAAACTTACAGACGGCGGATGATTCGCCACTCGTAAAAACCCGGAACTATAAAAGCGGTTTTATAGAACATGTGAATGAATTGAATTTACGCCAAAGCAGGAGTTCATATATTTCATTGAGATAGTTTACTTCCCTTCCTGGATTTTCTTTCTGCTAATTAAATTAAATAGCCTGTACTCACCATGCCATTAAAAGCTGATCTGTTACTGTCTTCAGTACTTGCTATTGCTTATTAATAATTAAATGTAGCAGTAAAAAAATAATCCCGCCGATGGGCGGGATTACGTTCTGTGGCAGTGACAGCTACTGGATGTTGTTTGCCCAAATGAATTTCATGGGTCCAGTTTTCAGACAGGGACAGCAGTTTTCACATATGGATCATGTACAGATTGTTATAGTTTGCTAATGATCACATCCCGTACTGTACGAACCTGTGGGGTTATCTCATACGTTTGTGATTTTTTCGACTTCAAACCGGTAACGGAAAAAACCAGTTTTGCTGTTTGAAGATCACTGTTGTCGAGAACAAACTTTTTGGTGAACGTACGCTTGTCAATTTTTTCCTTGTACAGAACCAAACCATCATCACCCTGGATCACAAGGAGATACTGTTCTGCATTATCATTTACCATATCGAACTGGAACTGTGCCTGGTCTTTCACTGTACCGGCATAAGTAATGTTGACGAAAGGATCTGTATCCGCATCGGCAGTTTGTGCCGAGGCCTGTGTCAGGCTCATAAAAAGAAGAGTGGCTGCGCCAAACCGAACGAAACTTGCTTTTACATTTTTGCTAACGAATTGCTTTTTCATAAGTTTTTACTTTTTTCTGTTTACTAATTTTTCCTTTTTCATCGCAACACCAATCGAGAGCAGCAAGCAAATTTTTCAGATGCACCTGTAAAAGATCTTTTTTCTTTCTGGTGTAAAAGTAGGCGTGTATGTAATCTGGAAAGAAACCAGATTTCACCCCTCGTTACTACCGTAAACTTTCGGATGTGTACCCCGAAGTCCTTTGCTGTAGCGCATTTCAGGAAAAATCTGTTACAACATCCAACCGCTGTTTCGCTTTACGGAATGCAATTATTTCAAGCGGCTATAAACAATTTCTTAACGTTTGCGGCTGTGAACTGGGATAACAGCCAATTCTGATTATTTGAGTTCACTTCTCAATTCAATACAATATCGCTGATAAAACCACCATCTTCTGTAGCGGAACCTTTCCAATGTGTTTGTTTTTGTAAAAACCTCCGTTTATTTTGGCGCACTTACATTATTTACCGTCATAGGTTGTCCTCCTGAATACCTAAACCATCCGGCGGCAACCGGCCCTCGCTTCGGCGGGGGCTTTTGTTTTAATAATTTGTATAAAATTCCCTGTTTAATATTGTTGCTAAATTTTCAAACTGAATGCGCTCCATTTTTTTCTTTGCCTTTCTGCTGTTTTCGACACTTTGTTTTGCACAACTGCAAACGCCGGAGCAGTTTTTAGGTTATAAGGTCGGTACCCGTTTTACACCGCATCACCGTATTGTTGACTATTACAAATCGGTGGCCGCTGCCAGTCCTTCAACCGTAAAACTGCAGCAGTATGGCACTACAAACGAGGGCCGTCCGCTGGTGGTAGCCTTTGTATCATCACAGGCTAATCTTTCCAACCTGGAAGCCATTCGTGCGGCCAATATGCGCACAGTGAATTCTGGCAAAGCCGCCGATGCAGGGCAGCCGGTGATTGTGTGGTTAAGTTATAATGTACACGGAAACGAGCCTTCCTCTTCAGAAGCAGCCCTTCTGACCCTGTATGCACTTGCCGATCCGTCCAATCAACAGGCAAAACAATACCTGCAAAATACGGTGGTAATATTGGATCCCTGCCTGAATCCGGATGGAAGGGACCGTTATGTAAACTGGTACAATTCAGTTGCAGGAATGCAATTCAACCCTTCTCCCGAAGCCCGGGAGCATAACGAGCCATGGCCGAGAGGAAGAGCCAACCATTATAATTTTGACCTCAACCGCGACTGGGCCTGGCAAACGCAAACCGAAAGCCGGCACCGGGTGGCACTTTATAATGAATGGCTGCCGCAGATACATGTGGATTTTCACGAGCAAGGTCCGAACGAACCGTATTATTTTGCTCCCGCAGCAGAACCGTTTCATGAGGTTATTACAAAATGGCAGCGTGATTTTCAAACCACCATCGGCCGCAACCATGCCCGTTATTTTGATGAAAGAGGCTGGCTTTATTTTACCAAAGAACGTTTTGATCTTTTGTATCCATCTTACGGTGATACCTATCCGATCTACAATGGTGCGGTTGGCATGACCTACGAGCAGGGTGGTATTGGTGCCGGCCTGGGTATGGTGATCGAGAATGGTGATACCCTGACACTTGTTGAAAGAGCCCTGCACCACTACACCACCGGCATGAGCACCATTGAAGTGGCATCAAAAAATGCAGACAAACTGAAGGCTGAATTTGCCAGATATTTTGATGCGGCTAACGCTGGTGTGGGTGAGTACAAATCCTTTGTACTGAAGCCAGGAAAAAACGACAGTGCACGATTTGTTTCATTACTGCAACTGTTGATCCGGAACGACATTAAATTCTATCCTGCACGGGCTGCATCGGTACGCGGTTATAACTACGGAACGAACAAGGATGAAGCACTCAGCATCAGCGAAAATGATTTTGTGATTCCCTCCGCACAACCCAGGAGCAACCTGGTAAAAGTATTGTTTGAGCCCACGACAAAACTGTCAGATTCCGCTACATACGATATTACCGCCTGGTCACTGCCATATGCTTATGGCATTCCAACGTATGGAACAAGATCAGCCGTTTCTTATAAAGAAGGGGATGTGCGCAACAGGGAAAATAGCGTGCAGAATGCAACCGTCACTGCCGAACCCTATGCCTACATTATTCCCTGGAATGGTGTGAACTCAGTAAAGCTGACGGGAGCCTTGTTACAAAAGGGTATCAAGCTCCGTTTTGCTACTACACCCTTTGAATCAGGTGGCAAAACATTTGAACGCGGTTCGGTAATTGTTTTAAAAACAGGTAATCAATACAACCCTTCACTCTGGCAAACGGTACGGACAATGGCAGATGAAGCCGGGGTTCGGTTAGCGGCTGTCACCAGCGGTTTTGTAGATAAGGGCCTGGACTTTGGCAGCAGCAGCGTATTGCCCCTCAAAGCCCGCCGTATTGCTCTATTCACAGGTGAAGGTACCAGCAGCCTGGCTGCCGGAGAAGTGTGGCATTACTTCGACCAGGTGATCAATTATCCTGTTACACTCATTAATGTAGCAGATGCCGGTCGCATGAACTGGAGCAGTTATGATGTGGTGATCATGCCGGATGGTGCTTATCGTTTTCTGACCGATAAAGCGGCTGCAGATGCCTTTCGCAACTGGATCAGCAATGGTGGTCATGTAGTAGCGCTGGAAGGAGCGGTGGCGCAAATGAGCCGTTTGGATTGGAGCCTGAAAGCAAAAAAGCGGGACGATGCCGAACCCAAAGATCTTGTTGAATACATCAAGCGCTACGAAGACCGTGAACGGGATGCATTGCGTGGCATGACGCCGGGCTCTATTTTCCGGGTGCAATTGGACAATACGCATCCGCTGGCTTTTGGTTATCCTGATTATTATTATACACTGAAGCAGGATGCGGTGATTTATGAGTTTATCAAAGAAGGTGGCTGGAATGTAGGTGTGCTCCGTGCAGATAAACCCGTTGCCGGTTTTGTAGGCACCAATCTAGCCAGCCGCCTGCAGAATGGTCTCTTGTTTGGTGTGCAGGACATTGGTCGCGGAACGGTAACCTATCTTGCCGATGATGTGTTGTTCAGAAGTTTTTGGGAGTCTGGCAAACTGCTTTTCGCCAATGCCGTTTTCTTTGTGGGACAATAACAGGTAAAGTCAAAATCAAAAGTAAACGTCAAAAGTTGCAATTGCAGCTTGTTGTTTCAAAACCATTTTTGATTTTTGACTTTTTACTTTTGACATCTATAGCCATACGCATGAAAAGAATCTGTTTTCTTCTTGTTGCATTTTTATCCCTGAAGGCAGGGGCGCAGGCGCCTGCATTTCCTACTTCCGGTGACATTTACCTTGGCATCAAAAAGCTGAATGTGCTGGGCAGCGTATTGTATTTTGCCGCGCATCCCGATGATGAAAATACCCGGCTGCTTACCTACTTCTCCAAAGACAGATTATACCGCACCGGTTATCTTTCTCTCACCCGTGGCGATGGCGGTCAAAACCTGATTGGCGAAGAACAGGGAGTAGAACTCGGGCTCATTCGAACCCAGGAACTGCTGGCGGCCCGCCGTATTGATGGTGCGGAACAATTCTTTTCCCGGGCCTTTGATTTTGGTTTTTCCAAGTCACCGGAAGAAACGTTTACCAAATGGGATCGTGAAAAGATCCTGAGCGATGCGGTTTGGGTGATCCGCAACTTTCAACCCGATGTGATCATTACCCGTTTCCCTACTACCGGCGAAGGCGGGCATGGGCAACACACGGCTTCAGCCATTTTAGCTGTTGAGGCATTTCGTGCAGCTGCTGATCCAAAACGATTCCCCGAGCAATTGCAACATGTACAACCCTGGCAGGCCAAACGCATTCTTTGGAACACATTCAACTTTGGCGGTAACAACACAACCAGCTCCGACCAGTTTCAGCTGGATGCAGGTGACTTTAACCCGGTATTGGGTAAAAGCTATGGAGAGATTGCCGCCGAAAGCCGCAGCCAGCACAAAAGCCAGGGATTTGGTTCGCTGCGCGGAAGAGGCGAGGCCATTGAATACTTCAAACCATTGGGTGGCGATGCGCCGGTAAAGGACCTGCTGGAAGGCGTTGATCTTTCCTGGTCGAAAGCATTGCGTGGTGCGCCTCAACAGAAAGTGCAACAGTTAGTTGATGATCTGATACGCAACTATGATTTTGCTGCACCGCAAAAATCAGTGCCATTACTAGTCCGTCTATACAATACCTTAAATGGTTTACCACAGAAAAATGCCTGGGTACAGCATAAAACAAAAGAAGTGACTGACCTGATTGTAGCAGCTAGTGGTTTATGGCTGGAGGTGCTTGCCACCACCCCCAATGCGGCACAGGGAGATTCGCTCCAGTTTTCCATATTGGCGAATGACCGTTTGGGAACTGGTGTGGTGCTGAAACGGGTCCAGGTAGATGCCTTTGATACCTTGTTGTCGTCTGCTCTTGCAAAAAATAGGAATTTTATCTTTTCCAGGAAGATACAAGTGCAGCCGACGAAGGAACTAACCCAACCATACTGGCTGAGGGAAGCAATGCAGGAAGGATATTATGTCGTGAAAGATCAAAAGAAAATTGGCCAGCCCGATGTGGACAAAGCCTACACCGCAACGTTCCTTCTTTCATTTGATGGAAATGAGATCAGTGTTTCCCGCCCGATGCAATACAAATATTCGGATGCGGTGAAAGGGGAGATCTACCAGCCATTTTACGTATTGCCGCCGGCAACAGTGTCTGTTGCACCCACTGTGATGTTGTTGCGGCGCAGCGACACTACCTCCCAACCGGTAGTGGTTTTCTTTACGGCACAAACTGCATTGTCAGGTGTGGCGTCGCCGCATATTCGCTCGGCTGCAATCGATTCTACTATCCGGCAAGTGCCGTTTTCATTGCCTGCCCGTGCTACACAGCCGTATGCTTTCAGTGTTTCCTCCGCTGCCTTGCAGAACCGTAACGAAGACCGTGCTTTTGGATTGGTTAATTACCAAGACAAAAGCGGAGAACATAGCGCATACCTTACCATGAGATCCATTCAGTACGATCATATACCTACCATTCAATATTTCTTTGGCAAGTCGGTGAAGATCCTGAACCTGGACCTGAAAACGGCCGGCAAAAGGATCGGTTACATTGTTGGTGCCGGCGACAAAGTGCCGGAAGCACTGGAGCAAATGGGGTACGAGGTGACACTCCTTACCGATACGGAACTGGAGCGAAACAACCTGCAGCAGTTTGATGCCATAATTGCTGGTGTTCGGTCGTTCAATGCCAACGACTGGATGGGTAAGTATTACGATAAGCTGATGGGATATGTCGCAAACGGCGGCAATTATATCGTGCAATATTCGCAAAGCAATGGTTTGCGGGGCAGGATCGGTCCTTACCCGTTCACGGTGGCCAACCGCCGTATCACGGATGAAACCGCACCGGTAACGTTCCTGGCTCCGCAACACCCGGTGTTGAACTATCCAAACAAGATCAATGCAAATGATTTTCGTAACTGGGTGCAGGAGCGTAGTCTTTACCATGCAACGGACTGGGACAGTCGTTTTCAACCGGTGTTGCGGATGAACGATCCCGGCGAACAGCCACACGATGGTAGCCTGGTGGTTGTAAAGCACGGCAAAGGCTATTTTACCTACACAGGGCTTTCCTTCTTTCGCCAGTTGCCGGCAGGGGTACCCGGTGCGTACCGGCTGCTCGCCAACCTTATTGCCCTGAACCAACAAAAAGAGCTTTGATGGCAGAGAAAAAGCCGGATAACAACCGGGGATACATTGCGTTTGCCTTTGTCGTAATACTGGGATATATTTTGGGTATCTTTCTGAAAAAAGTTACACTGGGGTTAGTGATCGGTCTGGTGCTGGGGCTACTCGGGTCGGGAATACTCCGAAGAAGGCGATAACCATTCGTTCACATTAATAATTCAATTGTTGCTGTATGGAAACCAGACCTGATAAACCGCCGTTGTTCAATTCCTGGACACACTGGTATGTTCTTGTCATTTTATTTCTTTGCCTGTTGATATTTTTGTTTTACCGCTTTACCAAAACCTTTTCATGACAATTGTTGACTGGCTTGTTATCATAGTGGTTCTTACTGGAATCATCATGTATGGACTTTATAAAAGCCGTACAACAAAAAGCCTGGAAGGGTATTTCCTGTCGAACCGGAACCTGCCCTGGTATGTAGTGCTTCTCAGTATCATGGGTACGCAGGCCAGCGCCATTACCTTTCTTTCAGGACCGGGGCAGGCGTTTGCTGATGGGATGCGTTTTGTGCAGTACTATTTTGGCTTGCCGCTGGCGATGGTTGTCATCTGTATTACGTTTGTTCCCATCTTCAACAAGTTGAAGGTGTACACCGCTTACGAATTCCTGCAAAACCGCTTTGATACCAAAACACGAACTTTTACGTCATTTCTATTCCTCCTGCAAAGAGGCCTTTCCACGGGTATCAGTATTTACGCACCATCCATTATTGTGTCTTCCCTGTTTGGCTGGGACGTGTTCTGGGTAAACATTGCAATGGGAGGAATGCTGATTATTTATACGGTAAGCGGCGGTGCCCGTTCAGTGGCACATACGCAAAAGATACAGTTGATTATCATCTTTTCGGCCATGTTTGCTGCTGCCTGCATGGTAGTGTACCTGCTGCCGGCAGGTGTGGGCTTTACCGATGCCCTGCACATCAGCGGTAAAGCAGGGCGGACCAATGTGATTACAACAGGGATGACGGAAGATGGCTTTGACTGGAACGATCGCTACAATCTCTGGAGCGGGATTATTGGCGGGTTTTTCCTTGCCTTATCCTATTTCGGTACTGACCATTCACAGGTGGGCCGGTACCTAACAGCGCAGAACAACCGTGAAAGCCGCCTGGGCCTGCTGATGAATGGCCTGGTGAAAGTACCCATGCAATTTGGTATTCTGCTCATCGGCGTGCTTGTATTTGCGTTTTACCAGTTTGCACCTTCACCCATCTCCTTTGACGAAGCGTTGCTGAAAGAGATCAATTCGACTCCGTATAAAGATTCTGTCGCCCAGTTACAAAAGCGTTACGATTCGGTAACCACACAAAAAATGCAGGCCGCCATACAGTATACGGAAATGAGAAAGGGAGGAGTTGAAACGGATACCCTTGTACAACGCCTTCAGCAGTTGAACCAGCAGGGGCAGGAATACCGGCAGGCTTTCCGGCAGATCAGCCAGCAGGCAGTGAGCAAGAAAGGCGAGGACGCCAATTTTGTATTTCTTTCGTTTGTAAAAAACTACCTGCCGCAAGGATTAAAGGGGCTGCTTATTGCCATTATTTTCCTGGCAGCATGGGGCTCTATTGCGGCAGCGTTGAACTCTCTGGCAGCCAGTACAGTGGTAGATTTTCACCAGCGTTTTGGAAAGAAACATTCTGAAGCCGAAGAATATAAAATAGCCAAATGGTATACCCTTGCCTGGGGGATTTTCTGTGTACTGGTGGCTGAATTTGCGCACAACCTCGGGCAAAGTCTGATTGAGACAGTAAACATTCTGGGTTCTCTCTTTTATGGAGTGATTCTGGGCATTTTCCTGGTAGCTTTTTACCTGAAGAACGTAAAAGGCACGGCTATATTTATTGCTGCCATTATTGTTGAGTTGTTTATCGTGGCACTCTTCTTTAAGGATAGCCTTCCGCTGGTAAGCGGGCTCCCGGATATCAGTTTTCTTTGGCTGAATGCGATAGGTGCCATTGGCGTCCTGTTAATTGCACAACTCCTGCAACTCATATTGCAAACTATCAAGCCACGGTTGTCCGAATAAGATCGCTAACAAAGCAAATACAGCTTCTTTTAAGAAACCCGGCTTCGTTCAAGGAAGATTGCAAATGGCATCGTCATTTACCTGGATTCACCTTTCCAATAAGAAAAGAACACCCGAAGGTGTTCTTTTTACAAAGCTGATTATGTAATCGGGTTTATTTCAGGTTTGCCAGCAGCTTTTCGTTCAGCTTCACGTAATCATCATTTTGCTGGGCTTTCGCCAACTCGATGGATTTGTTGGCAGCCTGTCTGGCATCTTCTTTTTTACCCAACTTCGCCAGTGCATTGGCTTTCTGGTGATAGATCCAGAAGGCATTGGGGTTTTGTTCAATGGCTTTGTCGAACCAGGTAACAGCCTGGTTCAGGTCCTTGCCGCTTTCCAGGTAATACATGGCTGCACCGAAATAAGGGCGGTTGTCACGGTTCATCAGGTTGTTAATCTGTGCCATTACCTTGCTGTCGATGTCGGTGGTGATGGGAATACTTACGGCTGTTTTGTCCCACACGATTGTCAGGTCGGTGGAAGTCGGCTTGAGGTTTTCAAACTGCATAGTGAATGATTCCACTGCATTGTTTAATTTGGTAGGTTTCACTTTCACACGCAGCAGGTCATCTTCCTGCTTATAAACAGTACCCCAGTTTTCGCTGCCTTTGTTGATAATGATCTCCCACTCATTTTCATTTGGAATGGTAAACAGGGCATATTCACCAGCCTTCAGTGGCTTGCCTCCAATGCTTACATCATCGTTGAACTTGATGCGTGTAGCCTGGTTAGCCCCGGTACGCCATACTTTGCCATAAGGCACCAGGTCTCCAAAAATCTTGCGGCCTTTCATGGCCGGGCGGGAATAGATCAGTTGCACAGAGGATATGCCAAAGTCCTGTAAAACCGTTTGTGTAGGGCTGGGTGCAGGGGTTCGCAATTGTTGCGCATCGGCGGAGATAGTCGCAAACAGAATTGTTGCAAAAAGCAATTTTCGTATCATATTGTCAGGTATTTGTGCCCAAAGATAATGAAGCAGGCTGCATGGCAAAATTGTGTTCTGTAGAGGATTTCCGGCTATTCTTCTAACCGAAGCTGGTAATTGCCGGTAATTTCTCCCGTACCCTGTTTGTCCCATACTCTAAAGTAAACCTTGTAATATGCAATATCAGATCTTGTTGTTGTAATAAGGGTTTTTAATCTGATAGTGGCAGCATCAGAGGTTTTGATGCGTTGAATGCCGGCAAACAGGTCTGAAGACTGTACAACCGGTTCGCCGTTATGGGTGGTAATGGATTGGTAGGCACCGGGTGAAACATAGCCCTCGGTAACAATCCAGCCTTGTTTTATCTGGATTGTCAGATAAACCGGTGTTGCAATTGATACGATGTTTTTAGCATTGATAAGATTTCCCGCTTCGTCGGCCAGGTATGCAGTTGAAACTTGCAAACCGCCTCTTTCTTCCAGGAAAATATTGTTCAGGATGTTTTTTCCTTTGGAAGTATTGTATTTGATTGTTGAATCGGGAGAGGAGACATCGGTGTGGCCTGGGCGGTATTGTCCATCATTGCTACAGCCTGACACAAGAAAAAACAAACTTAGAAAAACCGGTAATGTCTTCATCCTGTGAAGACCCATGCAATTGGTAAGCCGAAAAATAAACCCGCAAGCGGTGGAAGTAATTACAGGAATCTGTTAGAATGTTAAAGGTGCCTTTCAAAGGTTAACAGATTGCACGAAGCCTCCACGTTGCGGGTCAGGGATTAGGGTGTTATGGCAGCATCTGAAAGAAGATTCCGGTAAGAAACAGACGCAGGCAAAACCTTTTATAAAATAGAGTACGGATTAGGTTGAATCAACCATCAGAGGTACATGCCTTGCCGATCTTACCGGAAATACGTTGACTTATTTTTTATTTACAATTTAAAATTTAGGGCACCGCATGTTGCTGGGTGTACTGCCGTCGTTACCCAGACGCCAGCCGCAACGGATAAGGGTTGAGAAAAACGCATCATTGTTCTTTTGTTGACCACGCATTTCTCCATCATCCGGACGTGAGGTTGCGTTAAAGCCCCTGTAATAAACCTGTTTGGCAACGGCAGCATCTTCGGGTAACAGGTATTTATCAAACAGGTCCGGATTGATATACGTGGTGCTCAGGTCATCAATGTAATCGGTAAATGTTTTACGGTGCAGTATCTCCAGACCGAGGTACATGTTTTCCGATACATAGTACTTGGCACCAAAACCCATGGGAATCTCAACCTGTGTAAGACTATACTTTTTGCGGGTGGGGTATTCTGCCATACCCTGGCCTTCTGTACTGAGGTCGCGGAGATTAACCCAGCGGGTAGTACCGTTGGGAGAATAATATTGTGTTTGCGGATTGAACCGGAACATTCCGATTCCTATCAAACCGTAAGGACGCAGCTTTCCTTGCAAACCATCATACTGCTCGATAAACACAGTAGGATAAATTTCAACGGCTGCATAAGCCTCCGTCAGTTTTGAGCGGAAGTGAAGATTACGGACATGGCGATAAGTTTCAGCACCGCCCTTTTCATTGATCAGGCTATCGGCGCCTTCCAGTTTACCGCTGTTGAAAGCAAGACGAAATCCCAGCCATTCTGTGGGATAAACATTCAGGTGAAAACCTAAAGACAGGTTAGTCGCAGGAAAGTTGATGTCTTTTACCAGGGTGGTACCACGGCCAAAGTTTCCTCCAAGATCGCCAAGGAAGAACAGTGGGCCAACGCCTGCACCAACTTCTACTTTACCATAGCTGACAGATTGTGCCTTGATGGAACGAAATGGGAGAGTGGTTAAAAAGACAAGTACGGCTGTACGCAAACAGAGTACAAATAGTCTCATAGAATATGGATTTAGAATCGTTTGGATTTCGTAACGAAAGTAACCGCCCTGCCAGTAAAATACAAGCAAGTCGTAAATATTTTTTCAATTATGGGTGTTTGTACGCAGTAGAATTACCAGCCTGCATAAGACCGTCTTACAGTGTATGTAGAGCAGGAGATTGAAGCAGATCAAGCAGGGTTCAACAACATGTAGATATGTTCGATGCCATCTTCCAGGTAGATGGCACTGACCTGTTGAAAGCCAAAAGATTCATAGAAGGTTTTCAGATAGAATTGCGCCCCTATCCGAATAGGACCATTGCCAAAAAGCTGATAACATCGGTCAATGGATTGTTTCATCAGTTCTCTTCCTGCACCGCTGCCGCGGACAGAAGGAGATGTCACAACACGGCCGATAGAGGTTTCTGCATAAATATGACCCGGTGGCACCAAACGTGTATAAGCAACAAGTTTGTTGTTCCAAAATCCCATCAGGTGGAAGCAGTCCTGGTCTTTATCATCTGCATCCTGGAAGACACAATTCTGTTCCACTACAAATACTTCATTGCGCAGTTGCAGAATAGTATACAACTGGTAAGGTGTCAGGGCTTCAAACTTTTTTTCAATCCACTGAATTTGCATAGACCGGCTTTATCGTTCAACCGAAGGCAGTACCGGCAGGCTTTCGTTGCCCTGCTCTGATACCGATTGAACAGCGAAAAAATAATTGTCTTTTGAATACGGTAACGTGATAGTAGTGGCATCGGTAAAAAACTTTTTCTGCCACACCGGCGAGGTGGTTTCCCGCATCAATACGAAATAACCTTTCGGCTTACCATTTTTTGGCGTTACCCAACTTAGGGTAGTAGTATTTGTTAGATTCCTTACCTTGATTTCTACATTTTGCGGAGCGGAAGGGGCTTTGGCAAGGTTAGCCAGTGTTGCCAGGTTGATGCCGGTGTTCTTCCGCAGGTATTCAAAATCCATAAATTCCGCAAGATCACCATACACAATTCCGTTTTCGGTACGCAGATCCTGGTGTTGGTGGTGGAAGTTTTCGTTCATCTCAGAGACACGCACAGCAGCATACCCCCTTTGCACAAAAGGAGTATGATCACCACCACGAAGAAAGCGGTCGTTGCGGTAAACCATTACTACTTCCAGATTCGGAACATAACGTTCACCTACTTCTTTTACATAGCGGGCCAGGGTGCGGGCCTTGCCGTCGTTTTCTAATCCAAGGTTGCGGATATTTTGTAAAACTCTTCCTGTATCCTGCACCGAAAACGCTTCACTGAAAACCCTCACCTGGGTATTGTTAATGATGTTGGTCTCGCTGCTGTTGTTGCTGCCCATGATATCATTGTTCAGCAATGCGTCAATCTGCCATCCCTCCTGCTTTGCCTTATTAGCCAGGTAGGTGGCGCCCAGCAAGCCCTGTTCCTCACCACTGAAAGCAACAAAAACAATGGTGGCAGAAAAGGGGTGCCTGCTCATGATGCGGGCACATTCCATCAATGCAGCCACGCCACTGCCATCGTCGTTGGCGCCGGGAGCATCGGCTGTGCGGTTGAGTACATTGCTTACCCGGCTATCAAGGTGACCGCTGATCAGGTAGATGCGTTTATCAGCAGTGTCTGTTCCCTTCAGGATCGCCATTGCGTTACCAAGGCTGGTACGGGCATCAATCCGGCGCCCATCAGGTTGCAGGGTAGTGGTATCTATAAAAGCCGTCATGCGGCCGTTACTGGCCCTTGCAAACTCTTTAAACTTTTGTACCACCCATTCCCTTGCAGCACCAATACCACGTTTTTTGTCGGTGGTAGAACTCAGTGTGTGCCTGGTACCGAAATTTACCATTTGATGGATGTAAGATTTCAGAGAATCTGGAGATATCTCTTTTACCATTTGTTCAATCTGGGGATCGCGGTAAATGATGGTTTGCGCCGAAGAAAAAAGAGCGGTGAAAAGGAGAATACTGCAGACCATGAATTTTTGCATACCGGGTAATTTTTGGGCGTCGAATATAAGCACTGAACTGATAGTTCGATTTATTCTATTTTTGACAGGCAACCTGTAAACCCCTTATGAGAAGAGCTGTTCTTGTACTGTTTATTACCTTTCCCTGTTTTGGCATTTCGCAGCCGGTAAACGATACCGTCCGTATCATTGGTGTTGGTGACATTATGCTTGGAACTTCTTTTCCGGATGGTTACCTGCCTCCCAATGACGGGCGCCATTTACTGACACCGGTGGAACGGTACCTGCAAGCGGCCGATATTACGTTTGGTAATTATGAAGGCACCCTGTTCAATGGTGAAGGCGAAATGAAAAAATGCAAGGATTCCACCAAATGCTACGCTTTTAAAACCCCCGAACATTATGCCGCTTACCTGAAAGGTGCGGGGTTTGACCTGATGAGTGTTGCCAATAACCACAGTGGGGATTTTGGACCGGAAGCAAGGGAACAAACGATGAAAACGCTGCAAAAGGCAGGCATTTTTTCAAGCGGTACCACTACACAACCATTTGTTATCCTGAAAAGGGCGGGCATCACCTACGGCCTGGCCTCTTTTGCTCCCAACCGCGGCACGCAAAACATCAACAATCATAAATCCGCGAGGAGAATCGTTTCTTATCTCGATAGCCTATGTGATATCGTGATTGTTTCATTTCATGGTGGTGGCGAAGGCGCTACCCGTCAGCATATTCCATTTGAGAATGAAATCTTTTTGGATGAGGACCGAGGCGATGTATACCGGTTTTCCCGTGTGGTGATCGATGCCGGTGCTGATGTGGTATTTGGTCATGGTCCTCATGTTACCCGTGCGGTGGATTTGTACAAAGGGCGGTTTATCATTTACAGCCTGGGCAATTTTGCCACATACGGCCGCTTTAACCTGGATGGACCTGCTGGTATTGCTCCCATTATGAAAGTATATGTAAACCGAAAAGGTGAATTTATAAAAGGCCTGATTATTCCCATTAAACAGGAAGGGGAAGGTGGCCCGGTGCCAGACGATAGTGGCGCTGTGATTAAAAAAATACAAAGCCTCACTGCAAAGGATTTTCCGGAATCAAGGCTGCTCATTAAAAATGATGGCACGGTTCTTAAACGAAAAACGACACTGTCTCCAAAACAAAAGAAAGCATGGATAAAACCAACCTTGCCATAGCCACGATCACATGGGCGAGAGATGAAAAGGAAGAAGCTCTATTGGGTGAATCGCTGACAGCACTTTCACAGTTAGGGATACCCCTTTTTGTAACGGATGGCGGGTCAACGCCATCTCACCAGGCTCTGGTGCGGGCTTTGCCAAACGTATCTTTTTTTCAAACAAAAGGGTTGTGGGCACAAGCGAAAAAAAGTATAACAGAAGCTCATCTTTCCGGTGCGAAAACAGTTTTATATACTGAGCCCGATAAACTCGAATTCTTCCGGCAACACCTGCCACTGATTATTGAAAACAGTCAAGGGAGTGAGGACAACGGTATTGTAATTGCCGCCCGTTCGGCAAGGGCATTTGCTTCCTTTCCTGCTTTTCAGCAAATGACGGAAACTACTATCAACCGGTGTTGTGCGGAGATCACAGGCTTGGCGACGGATTATTTGTACGGACCATTCCTTTTCAGCACGCAACTATTGCCGTACCTGGATGTTTTACCCGATAACTGCGGATGGGGATGGCGATCGTTCCTGTTTGCAAAAGCACACCTGCTGGGATTCAAATTAGGTGTTGTGGAAGGGGATTATTTCTGTCCCTCCGATCAACAGGCAGATGATGCCGGTGAACGCATTTACCGGATGAAACAACTGGCGCAGAACATTGATGGCATTGTACTGGCAACGGCAACACACAAAGCAACCTAGCAATTCCTCTGCAATGTTTTTCTATCAATTAATAACCATATTTTTCTTTCCACAGGCTACGTAAAAACTTGCGCAGCTCTTCTTCTCTCGGGTTGCGGCCCGGGTCATAAAATGTAGTTCCGCTTAATGGGGCGGGTAAAAATTCCTGTTCGGTAAAGTTGCCTTCGTAGCTATGGGCATATTTGTAGTTTTTGCCATAGCCCATACGTTTCATCAATCCTGTAGGTGCATTGCGTACATGCAGCGGAACGGGCAGGTCGCCCTGCTTTCGTACCACTTCCAGGGCTTCTTCAATGGCCATGTAAGATGCATTGCTTTTGTGCGAGGAAGCGAGATAGGTGGCGCATTGGGCCAGGATGATTCTTGCTTCGGGATTACCGATCTTATTCACCGCATCAAAGCAGGAATTGGCCAGAACCAGTGCGGTAGGATTGGCATTGCCGATATCTTCCGATGCGAAAATCACCATACGTCGGGCGATGAATTTTACATCTTCTCCGCCCTCGATCATGCGGGCCAGCCAATAGATGGCGCCATTAGGATCGGAGCCGCGCATGGATTTGATAAAGGCCGAAATAATATCGTAGTGCTGCTCACCGGTTTTATCGTATAGGGCAATACGTTGCTGTGCAATCTCCATCACCTGGTCATTGGTTAGAACGATCGTTGGCTCATCTGACAACGCATCTACCACCAATTCGAAAAGGTTCAACAATTTTCGTGCATCGCCACCGGAGAGCCGGATCAGGGCTTCCGTTTCTTTTAAATCAATTGTTTTTGTATTCAGCCAGCTATCCTTCTGCATGGCAAGGTGCAATAGCCTGACCAGATCATCCTCGTTCAATGACTTCAAAACATACACCTGGCAGCGGCTCAGCAGGGCACTATTTACTTCAAAAGACGGGTTTTCGGTAGTGGCACCAATGAGAGTAATAATGCCTTTTTCGACGGCACCTAACAAGGCATCCTGCTGGCCTTTGTTAAAGCGGTGAATTTCATCGATAAATAGAATAGTGCTTTCTGTTTCTTTTGCTTCGGCAATGGCTTCCCGCACATCCTTTACACCCGAGCTGATGGCGCTGAGTTGAATAAACGGGACCTGCAGGGTATGAGCAATGATATTGGCAATGGTGGTTTTGCCGGTACCGGGTGGTCCCCACAATAAAATGGAAGGGATTTTGCCCCGTTCTATGGCGGTTCGCAGGATGCTGCCTTTTCCCGTGAGGTGTTGCTGGCCGACAAGGTCATCGAGGCTTTGGGGACGCATACGTTCGGCTAAGGGAACTGCGGTATTCATGGTTCAAAATAATGCAGAATTGCCTACCGCAAAAAGATTGGCAGGATTGATTTTATTTTGATGCTTTTTAATGAATTTCTATGAATGATTATGTAATCAATGTGACGCAGATTGAAGAATTGCAAACCATCCGAAATACTGATGAACTGGATATTATTTTCGGCAGGGCAAAGAGTGCTGTGGTGAATGGTGCCAAAGTGATTTTGGTGCGAAAGGAGGCTTCCGGTAAATCAAACAAGTTTGACGAGATTGATACCCTGGAGGATTTGGAAAAGTACCAGAAGGACGTTTTTAAATATTTGTAGATTAAAATGTGCTGAATAGAATTCTCTAACAATGCAGTGTGCGACGCAGCAGAAGGTACATAGTATTTCTATTGCTGGTTACATAAAAAAAGCAGCCGTAAGTACGACTGCTTTTTTTATTTGGACCGGTATTCCTTTGCCGGCACCTTATTTCTTATCAGTTGTGGCAGTGGTTGTAACACCGGTTGCTTTGTTCAACTGCTGTGTCATTTCCAGTGAAATGGCGCTTTTTTCCATTTTGATATAGCTGCCCGGATTGATTTCCAGGTCAATGGTACCGTCATCGTTCACACGGTTGATGCGGCCATGAATACCTGCGATCGTCACGACTTTGTCGCCTTTTTTCAGGTCTTCGATAAAGAGCTTTTGCTGCTTTTGTTTTTTGGCTTGCGGACGAATAAAGAACAGCCAGAACACCAACATGATCATTCCCATAAAAATCAGGGAAGACATGCCGCCAAAAGGACCTGGTGCCGGTTGTGCCTGTAAAATGAAAAACATAATGCTTATTTTAAATTGTTGAACGGTTATTTGATATCAGCGGTAAAGGCCAGCTTATTGTTAGAGCCATTGTTACGGTTGCTGTTGTTCGCTTCCACGTACACATCCTTGGTTACATGCCCTGTAAAGTTCTCGCTGTTGAATTTTGCTTTGATCAAACTTTCGGCACCCGGTGCGATTGGCTCCTTAGGAACATCCGGTGTGGTACACCCGCAACCCGCTGTTACATTGGTAATGTAAAGCGGTTTATCGCCGGTGTTTTTAAACTTCCAAGTAATCTCGGCCACTTGTCCTTTTTGAATTTTACCAAGATCCTGCACAACAGGATCGAGCCATTCAATCGTGGTGCTGCGGGCGGAATCGGACAGTGCTGACTGGCCTTCCGTGGCCACAGCGTTTTCTGTCTGCTGGTGCGTATCTTTTTTATCGATGACATTGCAGGCAAAAACGGCCGCACTCAGTATGAAAAGAAATGTATACTTCATGGTTTTTGCATTTAAGCATTGCAAATGTATACGAAATGCTTACGCTTTTTTAAAATCGCTTTTTTGTAATTGGTTGGTGCGAATTAATTCTTTGTGAATATTGTCAAGAATGCCATTCACAAACTGCCCGCTCTGCTGTGTGCTGTACTCTTTGCTGATATCAATGTATTCGTTGATGGTCACCTTGGGCGGAATGGTTTCAAAATAAAGAAACTCCGCTACGCCCATTTTCATGATGATCATATCCAACGCAGCAATCCGCTCCGGATCCCAATTCTTTAATTTGGGTATAATCAGCGACTCCAGGTGCTCTGCTTTTTCCAGTACGGTATTGAGCAGCGATTTGGCAAAGTCCCATTTGTCCGGCGTCAGCGTTTGATGGAAATTAATTGCACCGGGTTTTTGCAGGAGTTCATCCAGCGTCTGGATCACCATTTCGCCGTCGTCATCCCAGTTCATGAAGGTTTCTTCAATGTGCGATGTGAACGATTCATTATGCAGCATCAGCTCACGGAAAATAAAATCCAGGATCTCTTTTTCACCTTTGGTGGTCCGTTCGGCCGTGGCAATATATTGTTTGTATTCGGGTGTTTCTACCAATTGCAGGTAAACCTTTCGCACCAGGTCTTTGTCAATACGGTGCCCTGGTTTGGCTTGTTCCACTTCCTGGCGGTAGGCGGCATCTTCCTTAATCTTCCACAACAGTTCATTACCGGCAATTTTTGTGTTCACGTTCATGTCCTCTGCTGACGGTAAGTGCTTGGACCGGCGCTGGTAAGCATCTTTTTCGGCATAGCCAGCTACTTCAGTTAAAAAATACGTTAGGTAAAGAAGCAGGTCTTTCGATTGGTCAAAATGTTTTTGCAGGGCTTTCACAGGTTCACCAGGCTTTGTCGGGTTTTCCAAAGTCGACAAAGTATAAATCGTCTGCATCACTTTCACGCGTATATTCCTTCTGCTGATCATTGTTAGAGAACTTTTGGGGCGGCGAAGATAGGAACAAACGCCGAACTACTCCGACAGGCTAACAGAGTATGCCGGAGAAATATTCCAGATCAATGCCGGGTTAGTAAAGAGATTCTGTTTTGTTGTGAGTAGCGAAAAGGGTAATTATTACCCACAATGATTACGTCACAATCATGCATGGGAAAATTTACAACCACTGCTGCTTTCTGTCCACTACAAGAACCTTTAATTGCTCCGCTTTGCTGTTGCTTTTGATTTTTTCGCTTGCTTTTTGGGTGGTGCCGGTGTCTTATCGTTTCGGCCCAAAGCGGCATATCCTCCGCCAACACTGCTAGGCGTTGCTTCATGGCCGGTTGGCGTGGCCCGCTGTCCGTTTTTAAAATGGTAGATCCTGCGGTTGTTCAATGTATCGGAGGGCTTGAGTGCCGCTTTGCTTGTGGCTTTTGCTTTTGTGGTGCTGCTTGCAGCACGGGTTGTTTTCGATGAATTACCTGTGGCAGTTTGTGCCGATGCAGACACAGCCAGTCCAACCATTATTACTGTAGACAATATCACTCGCTTCATAATCATTCGCTTTTCACCTCTGTGGGAACAAATGCAGGGCCAAAGTTCCCCTGTCCCCTAAAGGGGAGACGTAAACCGATGATGCTTTCTCAATTTTATTTTTCTTATACAGTATGTTTTTGCTTTCTTATTGAAAAAACTTCCCGTACGCACAAGGGTGCGATGCTTCGGCTGTGCTCAGCATAAACGCCAACAAAAGCTTTATGATAATACTACTGCAGCTTCGTACAGAAAAGAATAATGCCTGTCGTTAAACAGGCATATAAAAGTTTTTTCTAAAAGAAGGATTGTAAAGAAAAAGGCAGTCAGACCTACGTTTCCCCTTCAGGGGAACAGGGAAATTACAGATACCGCAACGGGTTTCTTCTTGCGGCAGAAATATAGCGCTTCATGTTCATCCAAAAGGCGAGCACCATATACACAACAATTGGTGAGCCGAGGGTTAAAAATGAAAGGTACATGAACCACATACGTATCCGGGAAGTGGCAATACCCATTCTCTCACCAATTGCGGTGCATACGCCGAATGCCTTCCATTCAATAAAATTTTTAAGCCGGTTCATAGGACTAATATAGAATATTTACTGTTACCTCAAATGGCGGCATGTTAATTTCTTGCCCTCTTTTTAGTAATTTCGCACCACTTTCAAACAGGCTACAAACAAGATGCCTGTTACAAACTCAACAATTAAGTATTATGCTTTTCGACCTTGATCTGATTAAAAAAGTATACGCCGAGCTTCCAGCCAGGGTAATGAACGCAAGAAAGTTATTAAACCGACCGATGACCCTAGCCGAAAAAATCTTGTATGCCCACACATTTGCACCCGCTACCCGTACGTACGAACGTGGTAAAGACTATGTTGACTTTGCCCCGGACCGTGTAGCCATGCAGGACGCAACAGCCCAAATGGCCCTTTTGCAGTTTGATACCTGCGGACGGGAACGGGTGGCCGTGCCTTCTTCCGTACACTGCGATCACCTGATCCAGGCAAAACTGGGTGCACAACAAGACCTGAATGCAGCTATTGATACCAACCGCGAAGTATATGACTTTCTTTCTTCCATCTCTAACAAATATGGTATTGGTTTCTGGAAACCGGGTGGCGGTATCATTCACCAGGTTGTGCTGGAAAACTATGCTTTTCCGGGTGGTATGATGATCGGTACCGATTCGCATACACCAAATGCAGGCGGGTTGGGTATGATTGCCATTGGTGTGGGTGGTGCCGATGCGGTGGATGTAATGGCCGGACTTCCATGGGAGTTGAAAATGCCGAAGCTGATTGGTGTAAAACTGACCGGTAAAATGAGTGGCTGGACAGCAGCGAAAGATGTGATACTGTGGGTGGCTGGAAAACTGACGGTAAAAGGTGGTACCGGGGCCATTGTTGAATATTTTGGCGAAGGTGCCGATAGCATAAGCTGTACAGGTAAGTCAACCATCTGTAACATGGGTGCCGAGATTGGTGCCACCTGTTCGCTGTTTGCATATGATGATCGCATGGCTGCCTACCTAGCTTCTACCGGTAGGGAAGAGGTAGCGGCATTGGCCAATAACGTTCGGGAGCACCTGCGTCCCGATGATGACGTATACAAGAATCCTGAAAAATATTACGACCAGATCCTGGAACTGAACCTTAGCGAACTGGAGCCGCATGTGAACGGCCCATTCACACCGGACCTGGCTACACCCATCTCTAAGATGGCTGAAGCCGTTGCTGCCAATGGTTGGCCCGACGAAGTGGAGGTAGCCCTGATTGGTTCCTGCACCAACTCTTCTTATGAAGATATCAGCCGTTCGGCTTCCATTGCTGCACAGGCCAAAACAAAAGGACTCAAGGTTGCAAGCGAATTCACGGTAACGCCAGGTTCTGAACTGGTACGTTATACCATTGAAAAAGATGGCTACCTGGGTACCTTCGACGAAATCGGTGGTGTGGTGCTGGCGAATGCCTGCGGTCCCTGCATTGGACAATGGGCTCGTCATATTGACGATCCGAACCGTAAGAACACGATCGTAACTTCTTTCAACCGCAACTTTGCCAAGCGTAACGATGGATTGGCTTCCACACATGCCTTTGTGGCCTCACCAGAGATTGTTACAGCATATGCCATTGCAGGACGCCTTTCCTTCAATCCATTAAAAGATAAATTGAAAACCGAGCGAGGTGAGGAAGTAATGCTGGATGAGCCGAGAGGATACGAACTGCCTCCCCGCGGATTTTCGGTAGAGGATGCAGGTTATCTGGCACCGGCCGAAAACGGTAAAGATGTGGAAGTTGCCGTAAGCCCCAAATCTGATCGTTTGCAGCTCCTAACGCCGTTCCCGGCCTGGGAAGGCACTGACCTGAGAGGTCTTCGCCTCCTGATCAAGGCAAAAGGAAAATGTACAACTGACCATATTTCTATGGCTGGTCCATGGTTGAAATATCGCGGTCACCTCGACAACATCTCCAACAACATGCTGATAGGTGCCGTGAATTACTTTAACGGCCAGACTGATAATGTAAAGAACCAACTCACCGGTGAATACGGTCCTGTACCTGCTACGCAGCGTGATTACAAAGCACATGGTATCGGTTCCGTGGTAGTGGGTGATGAGAACTATGGTGAAGGTTCTTCCCGCGAACATGCCGCCATGGAGCCAAGGCACCTGGGCGTACGGGCAATTATCGTAAAAAGCTTTGCCCGTATTCATGAGACCAACCTGAAAAAACAGGGAATGCTGGGACTTACGTTTGCCAATAAAGAAGACTACGATAAAGTGCAGGAAGACGACACAATAGATATCATTGGTCTGACTGAGTTTGCACCCGGCAAACAACTTACCGTTGTGCTGCATCATGCCGATGGTACATCCGATAAGGTCAAAGTCAACCATACTTACAATGAACAACAAATTGAGTGGTTCAAAGCCGGTAGTGCGCTGAACCTGATTCGTAAGCAGTTTGGTAAAGGATAAATGAATCCATCTTAATTTTAAACCTCACAGCGTACAACACTGTGGGGTTTTTTTATTATGACGGTTGAAAGCATTTACCCATTTTTACTTATTCTGCTGCCCTTTGCCATTGCCTTTTTTGCGGAAGCCCTTGTGATTTATTTTTTTAAGATCAGGCGCTTCTGGGCTTCGCTTGGTATTTCAATCATCATCAACGTGCTTACGCTATTATTGCTTTACGGCAGCAGTTTGTTGCTGGGGAAACTCGGATATGAATTGAATGGTTTGTTGCTGCCGCTGCAGGTGATACTCTTTTTCTGGTGGCTGTCGGTAATTGTGGACGGTGCATTGCTGCAAATGTTTTCACAAAAGAAAGAAAAGAGCCAGATATATGTGGCTTCGATCGTGATGAATACGCTGTCTTACCTGTTCTTGTACTTTTTTATTACGAATAGCCACTAAAGAAGTATAAGTCAATGGTTGACATGATTTACATCTTGCGTGAATATTGGCCGGTAAAATATCTGGCAGCATTGCAAGACATTTCAGAATTATTAAAGAAGGTTAGGCAGTGTTCTTTAGTCAACTTGGACTTGAAAAAAAGTGGAAGAACACAATGCAACTAGAGTGTCTGCCAATAAAAACAACATATGCATTCAGACATTGTTAGCTACTACAGGGATAGGGCGAAAGAATACGAAAAGATTTACGACAAGCCGGAGCGACAAAGCGATTTGTTGCTGATTGAAAAAATTCTTCAGGATGTCTTTCGGAATAAAACAGTTTATGAGATTGCCTGCGGCACCGGTTACTGGACACAAAAAATTGCAAAAACAGCCAGGTCAATCGTTGCAACAGACATTAATGATACTGTACTTGAAATTGCAAAAGCAAAGGATTATTCAACGGCTGTTCTTCGCTTCGAAAAGGCTGATATTTTTAACCTGGAAAAGACAGACAGGTATGAAAGTTTGTTTGGCGGATTTATCTGGAGCCATATCAAGCTGCAGGACTTACCCGGTTTTAGCAGTATCTGCAACCGTCTTGTTGGTAATGGCGGAACAGTTGTGTTTATTGACAACAAGTATGTAGAGGGCAGCAGTCTTCCGATCACTTCGACCGATGATGGTGGCAATACATTCCAGACGAGGAAACTGGAGAATGGCACTACACATACAGTCCTGAAAAACTTTCCTTCCAAAACGTTTATCCTGGAGTTGTTAACAGAAAAGGGGAGTGACATCCAGTTTACGGACTTGCAGTACTACTGGATGGTGAAGTACAATGCAATTGTTTAGGGCTTGATTCCAGGAAACCATTGTCGCTTCATTAGTCAGTAAACAATCCTGCTGCGGAAGTTCTATTCCTGCTTTCCCCATCGAAAGGATTTTACTGATACACCAGCCAGGTCCAGTGCCCTGTCAACCACGGTTGCCGCCGCCTGTTCCATCGTCTGGGGACGGCTGTAAAAAGAGGGAGAGGCCGGACAGATGATGCCTCCAGCAAGCGTTACCGATTCCATGTTGCGAATATGAACCAGGTTGTACGGTGTTTCGCGAATAACGAGGATCAGTCTTTTTCGTTCTTTCAGCTGCACGTCGGCAGCACGGGTGATCAAATCATTGGAGATGCCAGCCGCAATACGCCCCAATGTACCCATGCTGCAGGGAACAATGATCAGCGCATCGTATTGAGCGGAGCCGGATGCAAAGGGCGCCGAAAAGTCTTTGGTGGAAAAATAGCGGGCCGGAAAGTGCTCATAGCTGTCGTCGTTCAGCTCCGTACGCCACACTTCCTTTGCATTGTCTGTCATGACCAGTGACAGCTCAGAAACCTGCTCCTTCAGTTCGCTGAGTTTTTGCATCAACAACTTTGCATAGATCGATCCACTGGCACCGGTAATGGCAACTGCAATCTTTTTCATAATGTCGTTGTGAAGATACAATTGAAAGCATGTTTTGTTTTGAACAGATACTATCGCCATAAAAAAAGAGACCTCAAGGGTCTCTTTTTGCATATTCAAATGTTTGTTTAAAAAGCAGCTGCGCTACTATTGATGCTGCTGCCCACCTTTGTTTTATTGACGTTTTCATTGCCCAGGTTCTCCAGTATCCAGTTTGTCATCTTGGTAAACAGGTGATAGGTGGTATTGTCCGTTGTACCCCGTATACCATGATTCTTGTTAGGATAATAAGCCGATTCAAAATCAACATTGGCTTTCACCAGTGCCGTTACCATTTGTGTGCTGTTTTGGAAATGCACATTGTCATCGGCTGTACCATGTATCAGCAAATACTTTCCCCGGATCTTATCCACGAAATTGATGGGTGAATTTTCATCATAACCTTTGGGATTTTCCTGAGGTGTACGCAAGAAACGCTCTGTGTAAATGTTATCGTAATAACGCCAGGAAGTTACTGGTGCTACGGCTACGGCTGCGGAAAAAACATCGGCACCTTTGGTAAGGGCTAATGAGCTCATAAAACCGCCAAAGCTCCATCCCCAGTGACCAATCTTTTGCGCATCCACATAGGGTTGCCGTGTCAGCCACCTGGCGGCATCGATCTGGTCTTCAATTTCAAACTTGCCGAGTTGCAGGTAGGTTTTCTTTTTGAATTCCTCGCCGCGGAATCCGGTGCCGGTATTATCGAATGACACCACAATAATACCCCGCTGCGCCATCAATTGGTACCAGTAGTGATAGCGATGAATGCGGTTGGCAACTTCCTGCGAGCCAGGGCCGCCATAATTGCAAAAGAGCACAGGATATTTTTTATTGGGGTCGAAGTTGGCAGGCTTCAGCATAAAGCCATTGATCGAATCGCCATGGCGATTGGGAACGCGGATAAATTCAAATGTACCCAGGTCGTATGAAGCCCTTAGGTTTTTAAGTTGCGTGTTCTCACTCAGTACTGCTGCCTGTTCTGCAGACAGGTTGCCCCGGTTGTTTTTGATAGTATAGCGCACCACTCGCTGCGGTGTGTTGATGTTGGAGTGCCTGTCAACAAAAGAAGTAAAATCAGGACTCAGAGTAACGGAATGCCATCCGGCACCATTCGTCAGTTGAACAGTTTTTTTGCCGCTGAAGTCTGAAACAAAAAGGTTGCGGTCCATGGGCGTGGGGTAGGCCACAGAATAATATACCAGCCCTGCCTTTTCATCCACCCCATGTATGTCTGTTACATCATTGTTCATTTTTGTGATCTCGGTAGTTCTTTTGCCATCAAGGCTTTGTAGGTAGAGGCGGTACCAGCCGGCTTTCTCCGAACCATACAGCATGTGCTTGCCGTCTTTTAAAAACCACCAGTCGTCGTTGATGTCTACATAGTACTTGTTCTTTTCTTCGTACAGGGTTGAGACCTGGCCTGTTGTGGCATCCGTCAGCAGGAGCTTCAGGTGATTCTGCAGGCGGTTCATCCAGAACACTACCAGGTTGTTATCGGATTGTGTCCATTTGATGCGGGGAATGTAAATGTCGCCTTGGGTATATTGTGCCGGAACGGTTTTGCCACTGGTCACATTGTAAATATGAATTGTCACAGTTGAGTTGCTGTCGCCGGCCTTTGGATACTTGTAACGATAATCCTTGTTGTACTGATCATCGAAGATTGTAAAGTTGTATTCCTTCACGCGGCTTTCATCAAATTTGTAAAAGGCCAGGTGTTTGCCGTTGGGGCTCCACTGGTAGGCCTGGCTAAAGCCAAATTCTTCTTCATACACCCAGTCGGCATTGCCGTTAATGATGTGGTTCCATTTTCCATCATTGGTAATGGCTGACGTTTTTCCACTGGCAACATCGAACAGGTACAGGTTGTTGTTGAACACATAAGCCACTTTGCTTCCATCAGGAGAGAAAGTGGGGTGCAAAACTTTACCGGCAATGAGCCGTACTGTTTTTTTTGTTGCCACATCATAAACATAGGCGTTGTATTGGGCTGAGCGACGGTAGATGGCTTCGCGATCGGTGATAAAAAGAATCCTTCGGTTATCGGCGCTTACTTCATACACATCGGTATCGATCACTTTGCCGGTTTCGTCCTTTACATCCTGCGGATTGAAAAGTGCTCCCAGTTTTCCTACATCCTGTGATCTCACTACTTCATCCCGAAAGGTATTTTTTTTGAAAACATCATCAAGCGTCAGTTGTTTTTTTTGAGCAATGGCCAGTCCGGGCAATAAGAGGAAGATCCAAAATAGGCTTCTCATGTGTATTTTGTTTAACCGTAAAATTAAATGAAAACAAAGCTGAGATAGCAGTGACTGTCAGAATGGATTGGATTTTAAGAGAGTATTGAGGCCCGGGAATGTGACAAAGAGTCTTTTTTCTAAATTGATTCAATGAAAAATTTCATAAAGCAATAAATAATTACGCATATAGAGCAACATTGCACTTTATGGTAAACCTCTATTAGCTTTTTCCTGTTTGTTGCTACTGGTTATACCAAAAGTAAAGTGACTACATTATAAAATCCGTTTCAGGTTCAGGTGAAAGCGCTTGTCTTCGTTTGAGATCCCAAAGGCAAGTTTAATGGTTACCTTATTGAGTGGAGAAACGATTATGCCACCGCCATAGCCGAAGTGCATTTTACTGGATTCATCACCAGGATGCCAGACACGTCCTTGGTCGTAAAACGTGAACAAACCCAATTCACCGCTGTACAATTTTGTATCGACAGTGGGAAGCCAGCGCAATTCATTTTGATTGTAAAACGCGGTTTTACCATAAAACCGGAAACGTCCAAAACCGCGCAGCGTATGTGTACCGCCAACGGTGTTCAACTGAAAGAAGTCCGGGTTACCTGTTACTGTAGCAAGCCCGGTGCTTAATGCCGCTGAAAAATTATTGAAAAGCGGTATATAAAAATCCAGATCACCCGTAAACCGGGCAAAGGAATGTCCGCTTCTTTGCATATTTTCAGTATACGCAGCCGATGTTGCAAATTCCCACCCCTTTGTTGGTATAATCGGCCTGTTAAGCTTTCTGTACGCATAGCTAAGACGACTGCCTAAAAAGTCCTGCCGGTTGTATTGCGCCGGGGCAACTTCTCCAATCTTCTCGGCCGATAACCGGTCCTCGTCTTCTCTTACCCGGATACCGTCATACAAAAGATCTATACCAATCGTATGATAATTCCGAAATGTTTTGTTCATGCCTATACTGCCATACAGGTTTTCTGTACGCAGCCAATTAAATTCTTCATTTGAGGGATTCCTTACCGTTTCATTTCCAACTCCGTAATAATTCATCCTGCGTACACCATCATAACCGGCAGCCAGTGAAACATTCCAGCCGGCTATTGCTTGTGGAAAAAATGCCATGTAATAGGGGTGAAATGAATTTTCAGTAATGGAATAATTCAAACCAATGGTGTGTTTGCTTTTATAAGGACTTGCTGAAGAGTCCCTGTTGACCAAATTATAAGCTAAACCTACATGCCAGCGGTAGAAGGTATTGCGGTTGGCTATTGGTTTAAAGCCGCTTTCTTCTTTGCCACGACTCCTGATCAAAGTGTCCTCAGGCACCTGACTGCCACCGCCCCCTTGCTGGGTAAAACCTGCTTGGAAACAAAAAAGTAGCAATAAGAGGAATACAGTTGGTTTATTATATTTCATATAATCGCTACACATACTATAACAACACTTATGTTGATATATTGTAGAAATCCTAAAATTGGGCCAGAGTTTTTATGAATCTTAGAGATTAAAATGCTTAAGAAACCTATTCACCGGTAAGAACATAACGATAAGTTTTTAGGCAGGCTGTACAATTCGGTCAAAGCTGTATTGATTTAACCCGAATCGCTTACATTTGCCGCCCGTATTTATACAAAATATTTTTATGGCAACAACATCAGATATCAGCCGCGGCCTAATTATCAAGCTTGACGGCAGCCTTTACAAAGTAGTAGAATTTGGCGAAAACAAAACAGCCCGTGCCGCTGCTAAAGTGTGGGCAAAGCTGGCGGGTGTGGACAATAACCGATCCATTGAAAAAACCTGGAACAGCGGCGACACCATTTACCCGGTTCGGGTAGAAAGAAAAGACTACCAGTTTTTATACAAAGACGACAGCGGCTACAATTTTATGGACAATGAAACCTTTGAGCAGGTAGCTGTTGCTGAAAACCTGATTGATGCGCCGCAGTTTCTGCGTGATGGCGATGCCGTTTCTGTATTATTCAATACCGAAACAGAACAGCCGATGAACGTAGAACTGCCCGATAAGGTGGTAATGCGTATTACGTATAGTGAACCCGGCCTACGTGGCGATACCGCAACACGTACACTGAAGCCAGCAACTGTTGAAACCGGAGCAACCGTAATGGTACCCCTGTTTGTAAACGAAGGTGACCTGATTCGGGTGAACACCAAAACCGGTGAGTACGTAGAAAGAGTGAAAGAGTAGGTTAAGTTAAGAATACAATTGAGGCGAAGTCAGCTCTATACATTGAATTTTTGGAAGAGGCTTTTGCGAGCCTCTTCCTTTATTTTAACCGGGGTGCCACGCTCAACCGCAATCTCAACCTATTCTTATAATATCCTATCTTAGCCGCCTGTTTTAAATCAAAACCCAAATAAATTGAAACAAATGGATTTCAAGCAGATTCAGGAGCTGATCAAAATGATCAATAAATCGAATATTGGTGAGGTAAGTATCGAGCAAAAAGATTTTCGTATTACGATCAAACAAAAAGAAGACAACATTACACAGGTGGTGTCGGCACCGGCTTCTTATGCCATGCCGCAACCTGTTCAACAGGCTGCCTCTTTACAGGCTCCTGCAGCGGGTTCACTACCACAGGCAGAAGCAACCGTCGCTCAGCCTTCCGCCGGGTCTGCTAACCTGGTTACCATCAAAAGCCCGATGATTGGAACGTTTTACCGCCGTCCGTCGCCCGATAAGCCAAATTTTGTAGAAGTGGGAAGCGAGGTTGCTGTGGGCGATGTAGTTTGCATCATTGAAGCCATGAAATTGTTCAACGAAATTGAAAGTGAAGTAAAGGGAAGGGTCGTAAAGATTCTTGCAGAAGATTCCTCACCGGTTGAATATGACCAGCCCTTATTCCTTGTAGACCCGAGTTAATTTGATAATTCGGCAATTTGAAATTTGAAAAATGCAAACCAGCCAGGACAAATTGCCTTCGATAACGTCTTCAAATTATCAAATCAACAAATCATCAAATACAAATATTGTGTTTAAAAAAGTACTGATAGCCAACCGTGGCGAAATTGCTTTGCGGGTGATTCGTACCTGCAGGGAAATGGGCATTAAAACTGTTGCCGTTTATTCTACTGCCGACCGCGACAGCCTGCATGTAAAATTTGCCGACGAAGCCGTGTGTATTGGAAAACCACAAAGCAGCGAATCTTACCTGAACATCCCCCATATTATGTCGGCCATTGAAATTACCAATGCCGACGCCGTGCACCCCGGTTATGGGTTTCTGGCTGAAAATGCCAAATTCTCCCAGATCTGTGCCGACCACGGGATCAAGTTCATTGGTCCCAATGCTGATATGATCAACAAAATGGGCGACAAGATTTCGGCAAAGGAAACCATGATCAAAGCAGGTGTGCCGGTTATTCCCGGAAGCGAAGGCCTGCTGGATAGCCTTGAACAGGCCAAAAACATTGCAAAGGAAATGGGTTACCCGGTAATCCTGAAAGCAACAGCAGGAGGTGGTGGAAAAGGAATGCGCATCGTATGGGAACAAAGCGAAATGGAAAGAGCGTACTCTACCGCCAAAGCCGAAGCCGCCGCTGCCTTTAAGAACGACGGCGTGTACATGGAAAAATTTGTGGAAGAGCCCCGTCACATTGAAATACAAGTGGCCGGAGACCAGTATGGTAATATCTGTCACCTGAGCGAACGCGACTGTTCTATCCAGCGCCGCCATCAAAAACTGGTGGAAGAGTCACCTTCTCCGTTTATGACACCGGAACTGCGGGAGAAAATGGGTGAGGCAGCCAAAAAAGCGGCCGGCGCCATAAATTATGAAAGCGTAGGAACCATTGAGTTTCTGGTAGATAAGCACCGCAATTTTTACTTTATGGAGATGAACACACGCATCCAAGTAGAACATTGCGTAACGGAAGAAGTCATCAATTATGACCTGATCAAAGAGCAGATAAAGATTGCCATGGGCGAAAAGATCTCTGGCGCCGATTACCTTCCGCAACTGCATGCTATCGAATGCCGGATCAATGCGGAAGATCCCTACAACGACTTCCGCCCATCACCGGGAAAAATTACGGTGTTGCACCAACCGGGTGGACACGGCGTAAGGGTAGACAGTCATGTGTATGCCGGATATGTTATTCCGCCGTTTTATGACTCCATGATCGGTAAACTGATCACTGTAGCGCAAACGCGGGACGAAGCAATTGACACGATGTACCGTGCCTTGAGTGAGTATGTGATTGAAGGCGTAAAGACTACTATTCCTTTCCATTTGCAGCTGATGAAGGACGAGCGGTTCCGTTCCGGCGATTTCAATACCAAGTTCATGGAAAGCTTTAAGCTAAAACCGTAAATCCAAACAATAGTCAATTAAGTGAAAAGCCTCCTGTTATAAGGAGGCTTTTTTATGTTGAAACACCTGTTTATTGGTATCAGTTTCTCTTACCTTTCTTCCAGTTCTTATTTTTTTCTTTTTTATACCAGCCTTTGTGTTTGCCGTTGTCACCTCGGTTATTACGTGCCTGGTCGTCGCGGCGGTAACGGTCATCGTCATCGTACCGGCGATCATTGCGGCCATTGTAATCACGGTTTATTTCGTCAATTCTTCTTTGCCGGTCACGTTCCAATTGGCGGATGGTTCTTTCTTTTTCGGCATTGTTCAGCTGGCGGTTATTTCGAATCGAATTGATCTTATCGTTGTATTCCCGGTTGACCCGGTCAATTTCATATTGCCGGTTAGAGGAGTAGGTGCCGCTGGGATAGCGTTCGGTACTTCCACGGCCTAAAACTACGTCGCGGTCGTTGCGGCCACTATACGTACCATTTTCATTCCGGTCGCCAAGAACCACACGACGGTTTTCTTCCCTTGACTGGGCATGCAGGGTGACGAATGCTCCGGTAGCAATCAAAAGTGTAAGGATCTTTTTCATGGTTTTTGTGTTTCCTTTTTTACACAGAAATATGTGCCACAAGATTTTACATTGTACAAGTTTCTGTTAAAGCCGCTTCGGCCAGTTTAGGATTTAGACTTCTTTTGGCAAATACCAACGGGCACCTTTTTTGTGCCACCCTCAGGTTTAAACCTGTTTACCATGAAGCGATTCAGTGCCGTATTCAACTTTGCAGGCGGAATGGCAGTTGCCTTCCTGTTAATATCGCCCCTGGCCTTTAAAGGCAATGCTAATAAGAACAACAGGCCCGAGCCTGTTACTGCTGAGTGGAGAGCACCTGCCATACCGCAGCAACTTTCATTTGCCGGCGAAACTGTACCGCTGGATCGGTGGGATGTACGGGAACGGTTTGACAGGGAACTGCTGATCAACTCGTACAGCACGGCTAATATTTTATACTTGCTCAAGTTATCGAATCGCTATTTCCCTGTCATTTCCGAAAGGCTGAAGGCTAATGGTGTTCCGGATGACTTTAAATACCTGTGTATTGCGGAAAGCAACTTACAAAGTGGCGCAAGGTCAAGTGTAGGAGCAGTGGGTTTCTGGCAGTTTATGAGTTACACGGCACCGGGCTTCGGGCTGGAAACTACCTCTGCTGTAGATGAACGAATGGATCTTGTCCAATCTACGGATGCTGCCGCCAAATATCTGAAACAGGCGTACAACAAATTCGGTAACTGGACAGCCGCTGCCGCTTCGTTCAATTGCGGCCAGGGCGGTTATAACAAACAGGCAACTTTTCAGCGAACCAAACATTATTATGACCTGCAGCTTCCGGAAGAAACCAACCGGTACATCTTTCGCATCTTGGCATTCAAACACATACTGGAAAATGCCGAAGCACTTGGTTATAGAATGAGTGATGCTGAAAAGTATGATGAAATCCCCTACCGTACGGTTACGGTAACATCAACGATATCCAATCTGGCAGATTTTGCCATTCAGAATGGAACAACGTACAAGATTATTCGCTTGATGAATCCCTGGGTCAGAGGACAGTCGCTACCGGTTGGGAAAGGAAAATCGTATGTACTGAAGCTTCCGGCAAAATCATCCTGATGAACGATTAGCGGAATAAGGTGTTACATTTATTCCGGAGAATAGTCCCATATGGAATTACCTGATCTCTCGCAACCGCTTTGGTTTGCCGTGGCAGTGCTGGTTGTTTTCGCTGTTGTTATTGGCCGCTATTTTTTAATAGCAGGCTTGTTCTATGCCGTTTTCTATAAATGGGATAAAGGAAGGTGGCAACAGCGCAAGATTAATGAGCGGGAGTATAAAAAAGATCAGTTCCGGAAGGAGGTAGGCTGGAGTATGCTCACGGCGGCCATATTTGCTGTTTCCGGCGCTGCGCTTGGATTGCTCTGGCAGAAAGGGTATACAAAGATCTATGCTGATGTAAATGAGTACCCGCTTTGGTGGCTGCCAGTTAGTTTGTTGATTGCGCTTTTTGTACACGAAACGTATTATTACTGGTTGCACCGCTGGATGCATAATCCTAGTATCTTTCGCGTAGTGCATAAGGTGCATCACGACAGCAACATTACCTCTCCCTGGACGGCATTCTCTTTTCATCCGCTGGAAGGATTGCTGCAGGCAATCTTTCTTCCCCTGCTGCTGTTGGTTTTACCAATGCATCTGTATGTGCTGATAATTCACCTTACCATAATGACCTTCAGCAGTGTCATCAACCATTTGGATATCGAAGTTTATCCAAAAGGATTCCATAAGAACTTTCTCGGCCGATGGTTTATTGGCGCTACGCATCACTCGCTTCACCATAAGCAATTCAAATACAATTATGGGCTCTATTTTACGTTTTGGGATAAGTGGAAGCGGACCGAGAGCCCGACATTTAAGAAGTTATTCGAAGAGAAGACCTCTGGGTAAGTGGTCAGCGGGAGGGTAATAGCTGGTTAAAAATCGTTTATTTAAGAACGTAGTTACATAAGGATTTCGCTATAAACAAAAAACCTCCTGATATCTCAGAAGGCTTTTCCCTATAAAAATTAACTCCTCACTATTCACCACAGACAACTCACACTACTCGTATAAATTTGCTGTCGTTGTTTCAACGAGCCTTTTTGGAAGCAACCACGAAAGGAAGCTACCCAGTTTGTTCACCACACCTACAATCACTTCAGGTTTCTTCTTGAACATGCTATCAACCGCCACTTTGCCAACCTGCTCAGGTGTCATGATAACTTTTTCAGCGGCTTTCATTGCCTTGGGGCCAACCTTTGCTCTTGTATTGAATTCAGTATCTGTAGCACCGGGACTGATGCATGTAACGCTGACGGATGTCCTGCGCAATTCATGACGCAACCCTCTTGAAAAATAGAGCACCAGCGCTTTTGAACCTGCATACAAACTTAGGTAGGGTACCGCCTGGTAGGCTGCAGAAGAGGCGATGTTCATGATATAAGCCTGCTGCCGCTTTTTCAGTAGCGGCAGAAACAGGTAAGTCAGTCGAACCAGTGCTGTGCAGTTAACCTGCAGCATATTCACATGCTGTTCCAGCGGATAACTTTCAAAAGCACCGCTCAGGCCATAGCCGGCATTATTTACCAAAATTGTTGTGTCAAAATTGTTGTGTGAGGCCCACTCAAAGACATCCTGGGCGGCAGTGGGAGCTGATAGGTCGAGTGCCAAGTAAGTAACAGTGACTTTATGCTTCGCCTCGACCTCATTCTTAACCTGCTTAAGCAAATCTTCGCTACGGGCAACAAGGGCCAGATTATAACCTTTGGCGGCCAGTTCAAAGGCAATGGCTTTGCCAATGCCTTTGCTGGCGCCGGTTACGAGTGCATATGACATGCAATATTAATTTTGTACGGTAGAGGCAAAACGGTGGTAGAAAGGCGTTTTGCTGTTTTTGTCTTTCGGCATGTACTTGCCCGTTACTACAGGGAAATACATTACTCTGCGACGGCTTTTCTCGCCAATGAACGGCGATTTTTGTACGCGATGCCACAGGCGACCGTCATGAACGGTAAGGTCACCGGCATTGATGTCAAAGCCAACTTCTTTTGGATCAGGCTTATGATCAATAAAATATTTTTTGCCAAACAAGAGGCGAAGCATGCCTTGTTTATGTGTGCCCGGGATAATGCGCAGACCACCATTCTCAAACGGAACCGTATCCAGGTGCAAACCCACATTCAGCATCGGCATGATCTTCTGACCGAGAAAAAGGTCGCGGGGGCTATCGGTATGCCATCCCATTTGCGAAAAAGCACTGTCATCCGTACGAACATAGTTGTTCAGCACCAAACCATCTTTCTCATCTTCGCCTATACGGCCCTCATAAGGTCTCACAAAGTCCAGTAATGCCTTTAAGCGGGGGTCTGATAAAAGTGATTTCAGAAGAGGGCTATGTTGCGACAAAAAGCAAAGACGCTGAATGCACTTGTTGCCGTTTTCGTCTTTACCAAATTTCAGCGGAATGCCATTTACTTTGTCAATGCCGGAATCCAGCCATTCTTTCTCAATTCGTTGCGTCTCAGAAATAATTTCCTTTACATGTTCGGGAGTAATAAAGTTCCTGAACAAAATAGCGCCTTCCTTATCAAAAAATGCCAGTTGCTCTGCAGTCAATTTGGTTCCCAGCTCGTAGTAAGGAACAGTTAACTTTTTCATGGTTGTAAGGTTTTATTGTTAACTGAATAGGTTTAAAAATAAATATTCTTTCAAAACTGTAAAGAAAAAGATATTTACAAACCACTCAATCGGTTATTAGTCAGATACCAGTTTTTTAGCGACGAAATAGCACAAATATGCAAAAATAGGTGCTGCTACTACATCAATGGTATAATGGATATGCTGAATGAGGATTAGAATACCAATGGCGATACCGCATAACAGTGCAATGATTTTATCACGCCGTTTCGGGAAGCAATAAACGAAAAGAAATTGCGAAGCGGTATGGCCTGAGTAAAAAAGGTCTTTGGTAATAAATTCATCGCCGTAAAATGAATTGCTCAAGGGGTCTACCAACGGAATCAATCCGGGTGGCGTTTCCAGCGGCACCAGCGAAATGGTAATAAACCGGCTGCAAAGAAAAAGGCAAAAGGAGCAAAAGAACAGTACTGCCAGGTGCGGGTTCTTGATGGCTTTGATCAGCATCCAAAGGCCAGTACCCCAGAGAATGGAAAAAATACCAAGCGAAACATCACGGGCAGGGATAGCCTCCAGAACCGGATCACTGATCGTCATTCCCTTCCTTGCTTCGATTACCTGGAAAAAAATAGGGAGGGCCGCCAGGCAAATCAAACAGCCACCAAAGGAGACAAAAAGTTTTCGCCGAAACGCCGGGCTCTTCATCGCCTGTATCCAGTTCTGCTGTTCTTTTGAAAAAGTTTTGATGCTTGCCTGCATTAAAAGGTCAAAAATTGAATTCGCGAAGATAGGCAATCGGCCGAAGAGGCATGAATGGAAAACCTGTAAGAACCGTTTTTTGTGAAATTTTGACATTTCCGCTCTGCCTAAAAAATGTGTGACAGGGGTATTCTTGCAAAGAATGCAGGCTTTCCTGAAATTTTTTCCGTTTCTGACGTCATGGCACAATCTTCGTTTACCTTTGCCCGCCTTCACTATTATGGCCCTCAGCCTTGAAGTGCAGGCGAAACTCTTTCATTTAAACCAAAAAATCATACACGTATGGCTAACAAAGTTAATGTTACCCCTCTGCACGACAGAGTGATTGTGAAACCCGCTGCTGCAGAAGAAAAAACTGCCGGTGGTATTATTATCCCAGACACTGCTAAAGAAAAGCCTCAACGCGGAACCGTGATTGCTGCTGGTCCTGGTAAAAAAGACGAGCCAGTGACAGTAAAAGAAGGCGACACGGTATTGTACGGTAAGTACGCCGGTACTGAAATCTCTATCGAAGGAGAAGACTTCCTGATCATGCGGGAAAGCGACATCTTGGCAATTGTATAAGGCTACTAGTCTTAGGCTTTGAGCCACGAGCAAAATAGCTCAGCGCTCATGGCTGACAGCTCACAGCTTCTTTAAATTTTTTCAAACAAAAAACACAACATAGATTATGGCAAAACAACTGTTTTTCGAAACTGATGCCCGTAATAAAATGAAGAAAGGCGTTGACGTTCTGGCCAACGCTGTAAAAGTGACATTGGGACCCAAAGGCCGCAATGTGGTTATTGAGAAAAAATTTGGTGCACCGTCTGTAACCAAGGATGGTGTTTCTGTAGCCAAAGAAATTGAACTGGAAGATGCGATCGAGAACATGGGTGCGCAGATGGTGAAAGAAGTGGCTTCTAAAACCGCTGACATTGCCGGTGACGGTACTACTACCGCTACCGTATTGGCACAAGCCATCATCACCGAAGGTTTGAAAAACGTCGCTGCCGGTGCTAACCCAATGGACCTGAAACGCGGTATCGACAAGGCTGTTCGTGCTGTTGTTGAAAACCTCCATGCACAAAGCCAGCAGGTTGGTAACGACAACCAGAAGATTCAGCAAGTGGCTGCTATCTCTGCCAACAACGATGAAGAGATTGGTAAGCTGATTGCCGAAGCCATGGAGAAAGTTTCTAAAGACGGTGTCATTACCATCGAAGAAGCAAAAGGTATCGAAACTACTGTTGACGTGGTAGAAGGTATGCAGTTCGACCGTGGTTACATCTCTCCCTACTTTGTAACCAACAGCGAAAAAATGCAGGCTGAGTTGGAGAATCCTTACATCCTGATCTACGACAAAAAGATCAGCAGCATGAAAGATATCCTGCACATTCTGGAAAAAGTTGCCCAGCAAGGTGCGCCCCTGCTGATCATCTCCGAAGATCTGGAAGGTGAAGCACTGGCTACCCTGGTGGTAAACAAACTCCGTGGCACCCTGCGTGTAGCTGCTGTAAAAGCTCCGGGCTTTGGCGACCGCAGAAAAGAAATGTTGCAGGACATCGCGATCCTGACAAAAGGTATCGTTATCTCTGAAGAGCAGGGCTACAAACTCGAGAACGCTGACCTGACTTACCTGGGTAAAGCCGAAAGAGTGGTAATCGACAAGGATAATACTACAGTTGTTGGTGGCCGTGGCGAGAAAGATGCAATTCAGGCTCGTATCAACCAAATCAAATCTCAGATCGAGAATACAACTTCTGACTACGACCGTGAAAAGCTGCAGGAGCGCCTTGCTAAGTTGAGCGGTGGTGTGGCTGTACTGCATGTTGGTGCTGCTACCGAAGTAGAAATGAAAGAGAAAAAAGACCGCGTTGATGATGCCTTGCATGCAACCCGTGCAGCTGTTGAAGAAGGTATCGTTCCCGGCGGTGGTGTTGCCTATGTACGTGCCATTGAAGCGCTGGGCAACATTCAAACCCTGAATGGTGATGAAGCTACCGGTGTTCAGATCGTTCGTCGCTCACTGGAAGAGCCGCTGCGTCAGATTGTTGAGAACTGCGGTATCGAAGGTAGCGTAGTGGTGAACAAGGTTCGCGAAGGCCAGGGCGATTATGGTTTCAATGCCCGCACTGAGCAGTACGAGAACCTGATTGGTGCCGGTGTAATCGACCCAACTAAGGTTAGCCGTATTGCCCTGGAAAATGCAGCTTCTATTGCCGGTATGTTGCTGACCACCGAGTGTGTGGTTGCCGACAAACCTGAGCCGAAAGCTGCTGCTGCCCCGGGTGGAATGCCAGGTGGCATGGGCGGAATGGATTATTAATCGATCCGCAATCCCCGCTGTTGTGGGATTGATCAATAAAAAAAGCCTCATCATTTCTGGTGGGGCTTTTTCATAAAAATTTAACGAGGCGAGAATGCGAATTTTGTTTTAACTTGTAGCATTCCTATACTGTTTCCTACGACTACATCAACTTTGGCGCTGTTCTTGCCGATTAATCCTTCCCCTCGGAAACGAAAAATTTCATAAACGTTTAAAACCATTTGCCATGATCACAAGGTTCTTTAGCTGGATTCGGCGACGCTTTACCAAAGGAAATAAAAGAAGTAGTGATGGTTTAAACGACAATCCTTTCCTGATACTCTAAGCGTAAGGATTGATTTTCAGACAACGTTTTATTTTAGTATTCAATAGAAAACGAGCCGCTCTCCTGGAGTGGCTCGTTTTGTTTTCTATGTGGATGGTTCATTTCTTCGAAGCAAACTAATTTTTTCACACACTTGACAACAAATATTCTATTCAATATATTCGTATTCCTGATCAAAGATCCAAATCCTTTACTACCTGTTAATCTTGCCGAAGAAGAACAATGTATCCTTACCGGCAGGTATCATCCGGCTTTAACGGTTGATTCGGGTGAAGCCAACGATGCACAAATTTCTTTCAAAGCTCCCTTGCCCCGGGAGCTTTTTTATGGTTGGGTGTGATTCACATTTGCTTCTGGCAAGCCATTTGTAAATTTTAGGCTAAACAAAGAAGAAGATATGAAAATGAAAGTTTTAAGCTTAGGCGCTGCTTTATTGCTGGTGGGATTAACGTCATTTGCACAACGCGGTCAGTTTCGTGCAGGATTGAATCTGGCGAATGTATCTGTAACGGATAATGGCCGGGTTGATGAGGCAAATCAGTTATCTTCCTTCCAGGTTGGACTCTTAACAGATATTCCTCTTGGCGGCAATTTCCTGGTGTTGCAACCTGGCGTTCTTTACACCGGTAAAGGATCAAAAGTGCAACGGGGCACTGCAGGAACTGCCGGATACTTCAAGCAAACATTCAATCCACGTTATATTGAGGTACCACTGAACCTGTTGGTAAAAGCTCCGCTGGGTTCCAGCAGTCGGTTTTTTGTAGGTGCGGGGCCCTATGTAGCCGTGGGAGTAGGCGGTAATGTAAGAACAGAAGGGACAAGAGCCATTATTGGTGATTACAGTTTTGAGCGGGACATTACCTACTCAAATGACGATCCCACCACCTTCAACGAGGAAGAAGGAACAGGACTCGGTGTTGTTCGACGCTTTGATTATGGCCTGAACGGTTCGGCTGGTATTGAAGGCAAAAGTTTGATTCTTGGTGTGAACTATGGTTATGGTCTGGCAAAGCTGCAAAGCGGAACCAATAGCGGTGAAGACAATAACAATAAACACCGCGTACTTAGTTTTACGTTAGGCTTTAAGTTCTAATAAATAAAATAATTCAGAAAAGGCCATCCGATTGTGATGGCCTTTTTTATTGAGTGGTATTTCTTATTTACGGTTAAGATTGCCGGCTAGATGGTAGTGGGTTGAGAAGGCCTTTTAAGATGCGTACGTTTTGATGAATATTCCCTTTCTTGTATCTATGCTTTGGCGCTGTTTGAAAGGCTGATAAACAAGTAACGTGATAGATGAAAACAGCGTGGCGAGCACCGGCAAAAAGCCAATGGGATTGATGAATCCAACGGGTAGAAAAAGAACAGCTGTTGCTAAATTCAGAAGGTAAATTGACCGTTTTTGATATCGGTCTCCGAGAAGATATTTTTTGGAGCAATGAATAGACGCCCCACTCAGCAGGATAAATACAATCCCGAACAGCAAGTGGCTGTACACGGTAAAACTATAGTGAAAACTGCCGGCAACATACCGCTTCACATTAACAACTGTTACTGCCACAGTATGTGCCCACATGTTCAGAAACACCAGCAGGGGAGGAAAGAGCAGGAGCGTGGAAAATACGGGACCTGCTTTCCGCCGGCGCAGGCTTCTCGTTACAATCCCTGCTATAATAATGGATGAAAGAAGTAAGGTAATATCGATAAAATCCTGGTTCATGCAATGAATTTATGATGCAAAGAGAAGCTGTTTAACCGGCCAGTACAAGCAGAAAAGGTTGGATTGTAAAGATTGCTAACCAAAACATAGAAAAACCTGGCTGAATTGCAGGGCGGCCTGTGGCAGATTGCCGGTAGTTGAATAACAACTGCCAGAAAATGGTTGAAGGCATGCGCAATAAAAATGCCGCTTAGTAGCGGCATTTTTAATAAAATGGTATTTTATCAGGCATCCTTACCATGGCAGTTTTTGAACTTCTTGCCACTGCCACAAGGACAAGGATCGTTACGGCCAATCTTGGGACCTACCTTGATCGGTTCCTGGCGAACAGCTACATTGCCGGCCGGGCTGGAAGGATCATAGTAGTCTTTTTCATTGGCTGCATAATCATCACCGACTGCATCAATCTCGTCTTTGTTTGCCTGCAGGTTGCTCATATCGGTACGTTGCTGATAGCCTTCGCGAAGGTTTGGCACTTCCTGCTGTTGCACAGGTAATTGTGCATGACAGAGGAAAGAAACAATTTCGCGGTTCAGTTCGGAACTCATCCGGCGGAACAGGTTGTAAGCTTCCATCTTATAAATCACCAGCGGATCTTTCTGTTCCAGATAAGCGGTTTGCACGCTTTGTTTCAGGTCGTCCATCGAACGCAGGTGCTCCTTCCAGGAATCGTCAATGATAGCCAGCGTAATGTTGCGTTCCATTGCATTGCACAATTCTTCACCGCCCGTCTCCAGCGTCTTATTCAGGTTTACCAGCACGTTGATGCCCTTACGGCCATCGCTGAACGGCACTACCACGTTTTCAATTTGGGCACCCTGCGTTTTGCGGATATTCTCAAATACGGGCACTGCTTCGGTTTTTACTCCGTCTTTGTGGCGCTGGTAATTCTCAATCGATTCAGCATAAAGCCTTTCAGTAAGTGAATTATTATCCGTGGTTTTGAACTCATCTTCCGAAATCTGGAAGTCTAGCCCAAACGTAACAATGCAGGCCAGACGGAAACCTTCAAAGTCTTCCTGTTCCTTGTATGTGCTGATAATTTCTTCGGCCGTTACCGAGAATGCGTTATCAATATCAAGCGCCAGGCGTTCTCCAAACAAGGCGTGGTTTCTCCGCTCGTAAATGGCATTACGCTGCATGTTCATAACGTCATCGTATTCGAGTAAGCGTTTGCGAATACCAAAGTTGTTTTCTTCTACTTTGCGCTGTGCTCTTTCAATGGACTTGGTAATCATGCTGTGCTGGATCACTTCGCCTTCTTTGTATCCAAAACGGTCCATCAAACCGGCAATACGTTCGCTACCGAACATACGCATCAGGTCATCTTCCAGGGAAACATAAAACTGTGATGTACCGGGATCGCCTTGGCGACCAGCACGACCACGCAACTGCCTGTCAACACGGCGGCTTTCGTGGCGTTCGGTACCAATGATGGCCAATCCACCGGCTTCTCTTACGCCGGGGCCAAGCTTGATGTCTGTACCTCGTCCAGCCATGTTGGTGGCAATGGTTACGGCACCAGCCAAACCGGCTTCGGCAACAATCTGCGCTTCACGGGAGTGCTGCTTTGCGTTTAGTACGTTGTGGGGGATCTTTTTTACCTGCAGCATACGGCTGAGCAATTCACTTACCTCAACCGAAGTTGTACCTACCAATACAGGGCGCCCTGCATTCCGCAGCGCTTCTATTTCATCAATTACAGATTTGTATTTCTCTTTTCTTGTTTTGTACACCAGGTCCTGCTGATCCTTCCGGATAACAGGAATATTGGTTGGAATGGATACGACATCCAGTTTGTAAATGCTCCATAACTCCGCAGCTTCCGTTTCGGCGGTACCCGTCATACCGGCCAGCTTGTGATACATACGGAAATAGTTCTGCAGCGTAACCGTTGCATAGGTTTGTGTGGCTGCCTCGATTTTTACATTCTCTTTCGCTTCAATAGCCTGGTGCAAACCATCACTGTAACGGCGACCTTCCAGGATTCGGCCAGTCTGTTCGTCAACAATCTTCACTGCACCATCCATTACCACGTACTCCACATCTTTTTCAAACAGGGAGAATGCTTTCAGGAGCTGTTGAACAGAATGGATGCGATCGGCTTTCGCTGTATATTCATTCAGCACCGCTTCTTTCTGATGCATTTTTTCTTCAGCCGGCGCATCAGAAGCTTCAATTTCAGATAGACGGAGGTTGATATCCGGCAATACAAAGAATTCAGAATCCTCACCGGCATGCGTCAGCATATTGATGCCTTTGTCGGTGAGTTCAACCGATTTGTTTTTTTCATCAATATGGAAAAGCAACTCCTCATCCACAATGTGCATGTTACGTTGCTGGTCCTGCAGATAGTAGTTTTCGGCTTTTTGAAGCTTTACTTTTATTCCAGGCTCACTCAAAAACTTGATCAGCGGGCCGTATTTGGGTAAACCACGGTAAGCCCTAAAAAGGAATAAACCACCACTTTTGGGATCGTCGTCACCTTCGGCAAATTTCTTTTTGGCTTCATTCAGATAGCCACGCACCATGCGTTCCTGGGCCTCCACCAGTTGTTGTACACGAGGGCGAAGAATGTGGTACTGCTGATCGTCGCCTTTGGGCACCGGACCGGAAATGATCAGGGGCGTACGGGCATCATCAATCAGTACGGAGTCCACTTCATCCACCATCGCAAAATGGTGTTTACGCTGCACCATTTCTTCGGGGCTGTGAACCATGTTATCACGCAGGTAGTCGAAGCCAAATTCGTTGTTGGTACCGTAAGTAATATCAGCCTGGTAGGCACGACGACGATCTTCGCTGTTGGGCTGGTGCTTGTCAATACAATCCACCCGCAGTCCAAGCCATTCGAAAATAGGACCGTTCCACTCGCTATCACGACGGGCCAGGTAATCGTTCACGGTAACAATGTGAACGCCTTCGCCCGCCAATGCATTCAGGTAGGCCGGCAGGGTAGATACCAGGGTTTTACCTTCACCGGTTGCCATCTCGGCAATCTTGCCCTGATGCAGAACCGTGCCACCAATCAGCTGTACATCATAGTGTACCATGTTCCAGGTAACCTGACCGCCGGCTGCTGTCCAGGTGTTGGAGAAAGTAGCTTGGTCGCCATTGATAGTAATATAATTTTTGGTGACGCTTAACTCCCGGTCAAGATCAGTGGCCTGAGAAGTAATTTCCGAATTCTCCTTGAACCTCCTGGCTGTTTCCTTAACCACGGCAAACGCTTCCGGAAGGATTTCCCTGAGGACTTCTTCAATTTTCTGGTCCCGGTCTTTTTTCAGCTTGTCGACCTGCTGGTATACAGAATCTTTGCCGATCAAATCATTGAAAGGCAGTTCTTCAGCCTGCCGGTTTGTTTCTTCAATTTGTGAATCGATCTCCTTCAGGTGTTCTTTGATGCGGTTACGAAACACTACAGTTTTATGGCGTAATTCATCATTACTCAGGTTTTGGTAAGAGCTGAAATGCTCATTGATTTTTGCGATCAGCGGCTGAATGCTTTTGACGTCTTTTTCGGACTTGCTGCCGCCGAACAGTTTTGAAAAGAATCCAATCATATAAAAAAATATCAGTTCGTTTAAAGTAAGATCGGTTGCTATTAAAACGTCTTTTTAACCGGACAGGTAATTTTCGGTATCAAAGTATTTTTACTTTCTGACGATTTTATTTCTCCCGACCGTTAGCTTTGTCAAAAAAGGTGCTAAGTACTCTTAGTGGCCATTTTGACAGAGCGGCCAAAGATAATCCATTTAGCCGGGCTTTCCTTTGCTGAAATCGATCTTAACTACTGCTTATTCTTAAATTATCCTTAACGCAACTTCACGGAGGCGGTAGTATGAATGAAAATCGGTGTATGAAAACTTTTTTGCCCCTGTCAAGTCTATTCTTCTTTCTTACAGCCTGTTTCAACAATGCAGACGTGGAAAGGGCAGAAAACAACGATCCGCAAGGCTTATACAAGGATTTCCAGGTGTGGGCGGAAGAAGGCAGAGAGGATGTAACCGTGAGACTGCAGTTCAGGGCTGGCGGGGAAGATGGCGATGCTGTGCTGATGGATGGTCCCGGCGCTGTTTTGCTCGACAATAAGCCGGTGGCGGCAGACAGCACACGGTTTACTGGTGTTTACTATGAAACGTTTCAACCCATTCATGAATTTGAAGGAAAACATACCGTCGTCTTTGTAGATAAAGCCAAAAAACAACAGAAAGTAGAATTCCTTTTTCATCCCTTTTCTTTGGCCAAAGAAATACCCGAAAAGGTGCGTAAGGTGCCTTTTGAAATTCAGTTAAACAATTTTCCGGAAGAGCCGACCAGCATACGGCTGGTGATGGTTGATACCTCTCTTTTTTCCGCTGATGTCAATGAGGAAATCATAGTTGAAAACGGCAAAATTGCTATCACCGCAGAGTACCTGGACAAGCTGACAAAAGGGCCGGTCATGCTCGAAATCTACAGGGAAGAAGAAAAACCTTTGAATGGTGAATCTAGACACAGCGGAAAACTGACCATCACCTACAGTTTAAAAAGAGAATTCACATTAATTGAATAGTGAGTGGTGATGTCACAGTAGTCTTTTCTCTTTCTCTTCAATAAAGACGGGAACTGTTTTTGCACACTAACAAAGGGTTTGTTTTTACAAAATGAAAATTCTCTTTGTTTTTATGCTTTTCTCCATTGGCACGCAGGCTACTGCACAGTCTTCTCTTTTCGACTCCGTAAACAGAAAACGGTATGCAATAGCAAAAACAGGATTTACAGTATTGGGAAGCTGGGCAGCAATCAATATTGGTGCGGGAATCTTGGGGCAGAAGCATTCTTCCGGTGAACGAAAGCAGTTTTACAGGGCCAATACAATTGCAGGGCTGGTGGATATGGCCTTTGCCGGCATTGGTTATTTCGCCAGTAAGCGAATGGCGGGCAAACCGCACAATGCTGTTGAAACATTCAAAAAGCAGGAATTCGCGGAGAAGCTTTTCCTCTTTAGCGTAGGGCTTGATATTGGTGCAATCGCTTACGGGTTGTATACCAAAGAAAGAGCAAACAAATTCACTGGAGAAAAGAGGGACTGGCTGAAAGCGGCGGGAAAGGCATTGATCCTGCATGGCGCTTTTCTCATTGCTTTTGATGGCATTCTATATATACTGCAGGCAAAAAACGGGTCCCGCCTCCACCGAACGCTTCAAAATCTCTCCCTACAGACAAACGAGAATGGTTTCGGTGTCAGTTACCGTTTTTAAATCGTTAACAATTTTTATTATAAGCCTACTGGGGAAACTGTGCATGGAATTTCAGCCCATCTGCCTTACTTTTGCCGCCGATTTTAGGTTTGGCAGAGAAGGCCTTGCTGAATAAGGTTACCGAACGCACAAGCGTTTGACGAAACGGAAACCTGATCGCAACAAAGCAGCTCTGTAAATAGAAAGATTTTCTATCCCACAGACCTGATCAAATTCAACCAATCAAATCTGAAATAAAGCTATGGCTGGTCAGTTAAAAGAAGTTCGTAACCGCATTAAGTCTGTACAAAGTACGCAGCAAATTACCAAGGCAATGAAGATGGTAAGTGCGGCTAAATTGCGCCGTGCGCAGGATGCCATTGTTCAAATGCGTCCCTATGCCCGCAAATTGCAGGAAATGCTCAGCAACATTGTCAGCAATACCGAAGTAGAAGGCGGTAATACGCTGGCTGTAGAGCGTCCGGTGGAAAAAGTGCTGCTGCTGGTTATCACATCAGACCGTGGACTGGCCGGTGCCTACAATGCAAATATTATTAAACTGGCAAAGCAGATTGTTCGAGAACGGTACAGCAGCCAGTTCAGCAGGGGAAATGTAACCGTGTGGAGTATTGGTAAAAAAGGCTATGAGCATTTTGCTAAAATCGGCGGCTTTAATGTAAACGATGCGCACAAGGATATCTTCCTGAACCTGACGTTCGAGAACGTACAAAAAGCTTCACAGGCAGCAGTAGAAGCTTACCGCAACCGTGAGTTTGACCGTGTGGAAGTTGTATACAGCGAATTTAAAAATGCAGCTACCCAACGTTTTGTGTCGGAGCAATTTCTGCCCATTCCCAAAACGCAGAATACCGATGGTGGTACGGCCAAAGCCGATTTTATCTTCGACCCGAGCAAAGAAGAGCTGATTGCTGAACTCATGCCCAAAATTTTGAATACACAGTTGTACAAGGCGGTATTGGACGCAAACGCCTCTGAACATGGTGCCCGCATGACGGCCATGGATAAGGCAAGCGAAAATGCCAACGAACTGTTGCGCAACCTGAAGATTTCGTATAACCGTGCACGTCAGGCAGCCATCACTACCGAGCTTACCGAGATTGTAAGCGGTGCAGCTGCGTTGAAGGGATAAAATAGCAGATGACGTATGAAAGATGGCGGATGACGGTGGTAAATGTTTCTACTGTCATCCGCCATCCGTCATCTATAAACTACTGAACAATGGAAATTTCGAACCTTATTCCGCATATCGAGTCGCTCATTTTTGCTTCGGATAAACCGCTGACATCTGCCGAAATCACAGACCTGCTTAACCAGGCCTTCGGCTTTATGGAAGATAAGGTGGTTGCGGAGCAGGTAGATGCTGCCATTGAAGGAATCGTGGAAAAATATAATTCCGAGTTCTACCCGTTTGAAGTCAAACTAAGTGGCGGCGGCTGGCAGTTCCTGACCAAAAAGGAATTTCATAAGACAGTAGCTCAACTCAATGGCGAAAAATTCCTGAAGCGCCTCTCTGCGGCTGCGATGGAGACCCTGGCCATTATTGCATACAAACAGCCGGTTACCAAAGGTGAGATTGAATCCATCCGTGGGGTGAGTTCGGATTATGCCGTGCAGAAGTTGCTGGAGAAAGAACTGATTGTGATCACAGGACGCAACGAGAAACTTCCTGGTCACCCTTTGGTTTATGCCACGTCGAAAAGCTTCATGGACTACTTCGGGATCAATACACCGGAAGACCTGCCAAAGATCAAGGAAGTGTTGGCCGACCAGCTTGTAGCGCCAACCGTTGTCAATCATACGGAGTTTGAACAAAGTGAAACGCTGGCTGTTTCGGATACCGGTGAGTTGATCCTGGCTGATGACGATGTGCAGGAAGATGCAGAACCACATTTGAATGGTCATTCGTTTGAGCTAGAGTCGGATGAAGCGCAGCCAGGAGATGGCAATGAAGTGGCACCCGGCGATGAGCAACCGTCAGAAACCATCGACGACGAAATAGCGGAAGAAGAATTTATTTCGGATGAGATCTTTGCCGCAGAAGACGAAGTAGAAGAAGAAATAAAGCTGGAGGAAGAAATTGCCAAGGATGATGATCTTCTTGGTGAGGAATCTTCTGATGAGGAAAGCAACAACTCTCCGGAGGACGAAGAAAAAGATGCCTGATTTCCTACCATTTTTGAATTTGTAAATACAACCACGTATCATGTCGCAACGCTTAATGCATGATCAATTGCTTCGTTTGGCTGAGCAATTTGGGACGCCGCTTTATGTTTATCATGCTGAAAAAATAAAAGAGCAGTACGAAAAACTGACCACAGGATTTGAAGATGTGGATGCCAGGTTTTTCTTTGCCTGCAAAGCACTAACGAATATCAATATCCTGAAATACATTGATTCGCTTGGCTGCGGAATTGACTGCAGCAGTATCAATGAAGTAAAGCTGGCCCTGCATGCCGGTGTGTCCCCTGAAAAGATTCTTTATACATCGAACGGAATTTCTTTTGCGGAAATTGAAGAAGCCGTGCAGATTGGTGTTCATGTCAATATTGATAGCCTTTCTAACCTGGAAAAGTTTGGGAGAAAGTATGGGAATAGTTACCCGGTGGGGGTCCGGATCCGCCCGAACATTTTAGCCGGTGGTAACCTGAAGATTTCCACGGGTCATGAGAAAAGCAAGTTCGGTATTCCGATCGATCAGTTGGATCAATTGGTGAAACTGGTGCAAGAACACAAGATCACGGTTGATACCCTGCATATTCATACGGGAAGCGATATCAAAGATGCCGATGTGTTTGTTCATGGCATTAAAGTGCTGAATGATCTTGTACCGCATTTCCCTGATTTGAAGGTGATTGATTTAGGTGGTGGATTTAAAGTTCCCTACGAACCCGAAGACGAAGAAACGGATATCAGGCACATTGCGACCAAGCTGAAAAAATACCTGGATACGCATCTTTTCAACAATGGTAAAACCTACCAGTTGTGGTTTGAACCTGGTAAATACCTTGTAAGTGAATGCGGGTACCTGCTAACAACTGTAAACGTGATTAAAGACAACGGTTCGCAAATTTTTGCCGGTATCAACAGTGGTCTCAATCATCTCATTCGTCCGATGATGTATGATGCCTATCATCATATTGTCAACCTCTCGAACCCGCAGGCAGTAGAAAAAGTTTATACTGTAACAGGCTATATCTGTGAAACGGACACATTTGCCAATGACCGACTCTTGCACGAAATAAGGGAAGGCGATTACCTGGTAATCTACAATGCAGGTGCGTATGGTTTTGAAATGTCTTCGAATTATAACTCGCGGGAAAAACCTGCTGAGGTGCTGGTTAAAGATGGTGAAGCCCTATTGATCCGCATGCGGGATACGTTTGATGATTTATTGCGAAACCAGGTTGTAGCAATATAATTGAAAAACCCCTTCAGCCGAAGGGGTTTTTCAATTATAAAACTTGTATGCGATTAGAGCGTGTTTACATTCATAACAGATGTGATCTTATTGGTAGTGGTCATTTCGCGACCGGCAAGATTCATGGTTGTTTCTGTATTGTTGGTGGCTGTTTTTTGTTTTATGATACCGGTTGCTTTATCAATCAGAATGGTGCCGGTTACTTTTGATGTGGCATTGACGTCGATTTTCATGCCCATGGTTTCCTGCGACGTTACCGTGGTGCCCTCAGTTTCAAAATCCACAGTAATTTCCTTGTCGGTGATGTTTTTGACTTTGTACACAGACTGGTAGTTGTTGCCATCAGCATTGACACTGTCCTTCCAGCTATCGCCGATCCCTACTTCCAGTGAAGGCAATACCTGGAACACAGAAGGGTTACCCACCTTCGGTATTCCCGAAACTGCATCAAGGCCCGGCAGCATCATCGCCATCATATTGTTCTCCGCACTGGCTTCTATTTTCTTCTCTGCTGCTTTTACAGCAACAATTTTACCGGCAGCATCAATGGTAAATTCTGGCTTTTGGCTCATAATCTCCTTCACAGGTTGTCCCAATGCACCCTCCAGGTCTTTGGGATTGTCAGAATCCATTTTTATTTCCTGGGAGCCCACAGAGAAGTTCATCTTTACCTGTTTGGGTGTTTTCACTAATGTATAGCTGTTTGGAGCAACATCGTTCACCGTATAGGTATCGGCTATGGTGATGGTGCCGGAGGAAGGTCCCATCATCGACTGGGCAGAAATATTCAGGTTCGTTACCACTTCCAGTTTCTGTCCTTTGGAAAATGTAATCTTGCCGGATGTTTTTTGTGCAGCCGAACAAAGGGATATCGCACTGAAGAAAAGAAGAAATATTTTTTGCATGCTAATACTTTAACGTTCAAAGATGCTGAAAAATACGGTTGAAAAGGCAAGCGTTCCTTATCCATTTGCGAAAGCAATGTTAGAATCACAAAGCCGTTCCAGGTCCGTATCCTTTTATCAAATGGTGACTAATTGTTGCATTACTTAAAAATGTACTGGCTACTTCGCTTGCAGGTGTGCAGCTTGGTTATTTTGTTCGTCTTTCCGGTGCAATCACAAAATCAGTGAATAAGAGTAATTTTCCTTAATGGAAATAGAGCAACCAAATACTATCAGGCATTCAACAGACGCTTTTTTTTGTTTGGTCAGGCATCCGTTCAAACTGAAACTTTACCTGCTGAAAAACCTGCCTTCAGCTTTTTTCAGCGGACTGAAAGTGGTTCAGGCCAATGAAAAGGAGTGTCTGGTTTCAGTACCGTATAAATGGTTTACAAAAAATCCGTTTCGGTCAACCTATTTTGCCTGTCTCAGTATGGCAGCTGAACTCAGTACCGGCGTGCTGGCCATGGCGTATGTATTCGGTCGAAAGCCATCGGTAAGCATGCTGATTACGGGAATGGAGTCTAGATTTTACAGGAAAGCAAAAGGTCTGACCTACTTTCTTTGCCAGGATGGTAACAATATTTCCCATGCAATCAATACTGCCATCACCAGCGGTGAGGCACAGGATGTAAAAGTTTTTACCCGCGGAACCAACAGTGATGGTGAAGTCGTTGCGGAATTTTGGTTTACCTGGTCTTTTAAAGTCAGGCAATCTGTATAAATATGGAGGAATGTACAGGAGAAACGATGAAAAACGAAACTGCTTTATATTTGACCTTTAATGGCACTTTCTACCCGACATCTTCTTGGTATCAAAGATTTGCTTCCTTCCGATATTTCTCTTATTCTGGATACCGCCAAACAATTCAAAGAAGTACTAAATCGTCCCGTTAAAAAGGTCCCTTCTTTGCGGGATATTACGATCGTGAACCTGTTTTACGAAAATTCCACCCGCACACGGATTTCGTTTGAACTGGCACAAAAACGTCTTTCCGCCGATGTGATCAACTTTAGTGCATCGGGTTCTTCGGTTTCCAAAGGCGAAACCCTGCTGGACACCGTCAACAATATTTTATCCATGAAGGTGGATATGGTGGTCATGCGACACAGTGCTTCCGGCGCACCGCATTTTCTTTCCAGACATATTCCGGCTGCAATCATCAACGCAGGAGATGGTATCAACGAACACCCGACCCAAGCCCTGCTCGATGCCTATTCCATGACGGAAGTGTTTGGAAGTTTGAAAGGATTAAGGGTGGCAATTATTGGTGACATTATGCATAGCCGGGTGGCGCAAAGCAATATTTACCTGCTGTCGAAAATGGGAGCGGAGGTGATTGTCTGCGGTCCGCCGACTTTGATTCCGAAGTACATGGAGGAAGCCTTTCCCGTTAAAGTTGAATACAACGTAGATAAGGTCCTACAATGGTGTGATGTGGCCAACGTGCTGCGCATCCAACTGGAGCGTCAGAACCAGGTGCTGTTTTCTTCTCTGCGGGAATATAGCCTGGTATATGGCATTAACCGGGAACGGTTAGATAGGCTCAATAAAAAAATAACCATCATGCACCCGGGACCTATCAACCGTGGGGTGGAATTGGACAGCGATGTTGCCGACGGCGATCAATCCATAATTTTACAGCAGGTGGAGAATGGTGTTGCCGTTCGTATGGCAGCGTTATACCTTTTGTCCAATCCTTCATAATATTCTTCATTATAAGTCTGCGCTATGCATATAGGCCTTTTTCCCGGTACGTTTGATCCTGTCACGTTTGGTCATATTGATATCATCGACCGGACTTTGCCGCTATTCGACAAGCTTTACATTGGAATTGGCGTTAATGCCAACAAACAGCCTATGTTTCCGGCAGAGGTGAGGGAGCAATGGATCAACGAGATTTACCAGAACGAATCCAAGATAGAAGCGATCATGTATGAAGGGCTAACGGTTGACTGTTGCAAAAAGATTGGGGCAACCTATATTGTCCGGGGCATCCGGTATGTTAATGATTTTGAATATGAGAAGGCAATTGCGGATATGAATCGCAGCCTCGACGCTCAGATCGAAACAGTTTTCCTGACTTGTTTACCCAAATACACTTCCGTAGCTTCTACATTGGTTAGAGATGTTATCCGCAACGGGGGCGATGTATCGCAATTTGTCCCCGATGTAGTACTGAAATCGATCCGACAGATGGAAGAGCCGCGACAGCTTTTTATTTAACGGTTGCCTGTAAAATCCCAATGCCTGTTTTCAGAACATCGGCAACAGAAGCAAAAGCCCCGTCAATATAGGGATGAATTTCTTCCATGGGCACCCAACGGCATTCGGACACATTTTCATCTGTTTGTGGCGTTAGCGGTGTTTTTTCGGCGGCTTTTACAAGATACCAGTGCGACTCCTTTAGAATTTGTCTGTCGCCTTGATGGTAAGTATGATAGGTAACCTGCAACGGTTTTTCCAAGGACAGGTGATCCGCCCCTGTTTCTTCGTTTATTTCACGCAAGGCACATTCTTCCAGCGTTTCCCCTTCATCCAACTTCCCCTTAGGAAGGTCCCAGTGGCCCAGACGGTGAATAAGAAGCAATTCATTCTGATCTGTATATACCAGCCCTCCGGCAGCCTGAATGACTTCTAATTGCGCCTTAAAAGCATTTAAAAGATCGGATAGATTGTGATGCTTGATTACACCGTAGTAGAATTCCGGTTGTTCCAATTCGTGGAGCATGGTTTTTACGGCGGCAGGGCTCAACTCATCAATAAAAATGGTAGTTGGCCGGTGCAGGTAGTCTTCAATTTCGCTGTTCAAGGTATCAACCAGGAAGAGAGGCTTGTTTTGAACGTAAATCTTGACCATAGAAATTTCCTTGCAACGAATATACCATCCAATACCTTCGCAGCATGACTGATGCTATTGTTACAGCCGAGAAATTATTACAGGCAGGTTCTGTCAAACTGCGTCCATCGGAACCGTTTACCTGGGCCAGTGGATGGAAAAGCCCCATCTATTGCGACAACCGCAAGCTGCTTTCCCTGCCATTTACCCGCGATTTTTTCAAAAGTGAACTCGCCAATGTAGTATTTGAAAAGTTTGCCGATGCGGAAGTGATTGCCGGTGTGGCCACTGCAGGTATTCCCTGGGGAGCTATGGTTGCCGATCAGTTAAAGCTGCCCTTTATTTATGTTCGGCCGAAACCCAAGGAACATGGGTTGGGAAACCAAATTGAAGGTGAAATAGAGCAGAATCAGAAAGTAGTTGTTGTTGAGGACCTGATTTCCACCGGGAAAAGCAGTCTGCAGGTGGTAAATGTGCTGCGTCAGCAAGGTATTACAGTAACCGGAATGGTTTCCATCTTTAATTACCAGTTTGCCATTGCCCAGGAGGCTTTTAAGGAAGCGGGAGTGCCTTTCTTTTCGCTTACCGATTATCCCAGCCTCCTGCAGTTGGCCTCCCAAAAAGGACTGATCAAAGAAGGTGAGCAGGAAATTTTGTTAAAGTGGCGTTCAGACCCTGCCGGCTGGGCAGGAGTGCAGTAAATTCGGCAAAAACAAGCATTTATGAAGAAAATTTTGTGCGCTTTACTGGCTGTGGGCCTTTCTTCAATGGCCGCTACTGCGCAGACCAAAGCTTTGGAATCCGTAAAGATCAGTACGCCCAGCGTTCAATGCGAGATGTGTAAGACCCGGATTGAGCAATACTTAAAACGCATTGACGGTGTAACCTATGTGAATGTTGCTGTTCGCAAAAAGGAAACAGCCGTGAAATTTCTGACGGATCGTACCAATATTGAAATGATTAAAACCTCCATTGCCAATGCCGGCTATGATGTGGCAAAAGCAAAAACGGAACCTTCGGCAGCTCCGCAAATCGAAATTGCTGCCAATCCCGATTCCTACCAGTTGCTGCCAAAGTGTTGCAAAAAGCCCGAGGATGGTGGCGGAATGCCAAAACAATAATGCAAAATTTTTTCAGCTAGAAATCCCGCTCACCAGCGGGATTTTTTATTGCGGTATGGCTTCATCCAACCGGTGCCGGCCCTGGTAATTTATTTTCTTCGTTATAAAGACTCCTGCCTTTCCAACTTTTGTAGCGCCTTCTGCATGAATCAGTACCTGCCTTTTTAGCAGGTCCTTTAAATTCATTTGGAAGAACGTTGTAACGGGCAAAGAGCCCGATAACGTTACTACGAACTCATCATTTTCTTTCACTTCTACCAAGCTGTCCTGCTTGAATTCTCCTAAATAAGCAGAGTCCAGGTAAACTTTTGCTGCTGTCTCTTTGACAGTAACTGAAAATTCATTCGGGTTAAAGTAGGCCATTCCAAACTGGATTTGTACCTCCTGGAGTGACACGTCATCAATGTGGAAATCTCTGATTTCCCTGAATTCCGGTTCTTCAATCTTTACACAGCTAAAGAGGACCGAAGCAAGAGTTAGCAAGGATAACAAACGAATCAGCATGGTAGCAAACCATTCAAAAAATATGCAAGGTGGTCATATAGATAAAAAACATTACTAAATAAATTAGTAAATCTAAAATCCATAGAAATAAGCGATATTCTAAAAAATTTAGTAAAACACATAATATTATCTGTATGATATTTAATAAGTTATAAGCTATGAATTAAATAATAAAGGGAATTTTAAGCTAAATACACATAAGTTTAAAAATTATATAGGATGTAAAATGGTAATAATAGAATAATGAGTATAACAAACTGATTATTAAGTGTGAAACATAGCTTTATAATAATTGTTAGTAGATAAATTGGTAAATAATAAGAAAACCTATTTGTATTAAAGCATGCGGTTTTACATTTCCATTTTTAGGCCTTTTAAAAAAATTTCTAGGAAGATTGTCAACGAAAATTTTAGGGCAATGATGGCCCTCTAAACAAGCTTTAGAGGCTAGGTAGTAATTGTGGAAAACCTAACGCAGCTTTATTGAGGAAGGCAAAGTGTACTCATTTTAGAGGAATGTATTTGTGTCAGTTTCTTGCATTTATACGAAGTAATTTTTTGTAAGGATGAAACAGGCCTGTTTAAAAAGATGCCGTGGTGAAAAAAGAGACGAATGCCGAAAAGGATAAATTATTAGTTGGCTACATAAAAGAAGAGAATCCTTCGGTGGAAATAACCGTTCATGTAGTGACAGAAAGACATATTGTTTATTCAGAAAGGTTGCCAACGAAATATTTCCTACTTTGTTTCAAACGAGCACTTTCATGTGTTTCACTTGGTTGATTCAAGTTTTGGGAACTTGTTTTTCCCTAGTATGTGTAAATACAATTTTTACTTTCCGTAATCAAATGGATGAAACAAATAGGTATACTCTTACTTACTTTTTGCATGCTGCCTGGTAGGATATATTATTCCAATATCCCCAAGGTTTTGGTTTGTAAGTGGTCTTTTAGCAGGTAATATTTTCCAATTTATCGCCATCAGTAGGCAGGAGGGATCATCAAATCATAGATTATCTAATAGTAGAGCCAGCCCGTTTGCACGTTTTACTTTATAGCGATTGCCACAACCATAGATCATGCAAGCTTCAAAGCGGGATGCAATGCCTTCCCTTGGATTCTTGCCAATTATCATTTATCCATATCTGAATTCAACTGAAGAATTCGGGAGAATCCGGCCCTGAAAACATAAGGATGGTGTGGCGGTTCTACCACGTCTCTGCCCCAATCAAACCAGTAATCATCAGCAATTACTTGTAATTACCCTAAGTTTTCAGCTCATAATTTTGCGGAAAATGCGATTTTGAGGAAGTAATGGTTAAAGCCTTCCTTCTCTCAGCTTGGGATCCAAAGTCAAGCCAACACATCAATTCGTAGCTTTTAATAAAAATTGAATATGACCATTCCTACTCCTCAAAAGAGGACCGGAAAACCATTTACCTGCTCTTTTACAGCACTGTATTGTGCATAAACCGTAATAACCTTCTTGTTGAGCTTGGTTTAATTTAGTGACAAGAAGATCGTTGAAACCTGCTTCTAATCCTATACAAAGCAGCGATTAGGTTGACTTTATTTAAAAGTATCACCCATTCTGATGTCGCTGACGAGATGCGATGCATTAGAAAAAAACTTTCGATTAGATCTCTAATGCCGTTCTCTTTTGAAATCTCTCAGCAGGTTGAAAAAGGAAGTTTTATCAGTTCGAACTGACGTGACATTCAGAATTTGGATGGCGAATTGAGTAAATGTTATCCTTTTTTGTGTATATGCTTGCAAAAAAAACAGCCCTTACAAAGGGCTGTTTTAAATTAAGTGGAGGTTTGCTATATTAAAGCTTGATAATTTTTTTCGGGTTCCTGGCAGATTTGATTTCTTCCAGGTTTTTCTGCAGGGCTTCTTTTGCCCGCTGTATCTGTTCTACCGAAGCATCAGGCATTGGTGTATTTGAACATTTTGATTTGGCTGCCTTCATGCTGTGTTCTGCTTTCTCAAGTTCGGAAAGGGCTTGTGCATATACAGTGTGGATGCTGTCCAGTTGAACCTGCGACATGGCTTTTGCAACACTGGCATCAATGGCTTCCCAATCCAATCTGTCGTAATGGGCTTTCAGGTTTTGCTCAATATTGCTCCAATTAATTTTTTCCAATTCATGCAAGTATTCCTGTTTAGCCAATGCTTTTTCACGTTGGTTCATCACCTCACCAATCGATGTTTCAATCTCGTTCCACTGTAATGTTTTGGCTACTTTTTTAGTGGCTTCTACGGTTGATTTCACTTTTTCCTTTTCTTCCGTGGTCAGGCTGCCGTCAACATCATCAAAATTTACCGGTATAAAATGATTTACGGCAGGGGCAGGTGTGCTTTCAAGTACCGGCTGCGGTTCTGCGATATAGTCATAGACTTCAATCTTTACCTGGTCGTTAGCAGGCTGTTCATCGTAAGTAGCCTTTGCTGTAAATTCAGTTTCCTTAAACGAGGGCATGAATGGTTGCGAGTTAACCGGCGCAACGCTGTTGTTTAGCTGCCAAGGCGTAAGCACGGCAATATCGCTGGTATAAGACATAGCCTCTCCGGTTCTGGCGTCTTTAATAATCAGAACCGAATTAAAAAGAAGTACACAAAACATGGCCAGAAACAAGGGAACGATCTGCACCAGTTTAAAGGTTTTTTTCTTTTCCATACCAACAATTTTTTCGATGCGAGTTAAGAGGTTTTGTTTTCCGGCGGCAGCCATTGCAAGCTCCTGGTGGCGGCCGGATGATTTTTCCAGGTGAAGCAGGGCAGAAGCGTAGCCTACTTCGTCGTAGCCAAATTGCAGTACCAGTTCATCGCAACAGGCTTCCCGTTCGGATTCAATAACATTCATGAATGATTTTACAAACGGGTTAAAATATAAAAGGGTATAAATAATGGATACTACCAGGTTTAAAAGATAATCGTAGCGGCGGATATGTGAAAGCTCGTGCAACAAAATTGCTTCCACCTGGGCGGTACTAAGATTATTCATGGCTGCTACCGGCAGCAGAATAACAGGTTTCAGGTAGCCTACTGTAACCGGTGAAGTCACTAATGTGGATACAGCCACTTTTACTTTTTTGGTAATGCCCAGCAGAAAAGAAACCTTTTGTACAAAGAGACGGTATTCCAACTGTGCCTTCAGATGCCCTTCATGCTTAATTCTTTTTACAAACTTCCAGTTCCGGAAAAGCCGAACGGCCGGGAAAACTAATAATAATAAATAGGTAATCGAAGCTGACAGGAGACAAACGTTCAACAGGCTGTTGGAATGGTTGATCGTGTTCTCAAATAAAGCGTAAGAAGAAGAGTTGTTTTGATAATAGAGCACAAATGTGCTGACAAACCAGGCAAAACCAATAATGACAGCACCTACCGAAGCCTGGTATTTACGGGTGGCAGACAATTTAAAGAATTGGTTGGCACTGGAAAAAACGGCCCACAGGAGAGCCATCTGCCAGATACTATTAAGGGTTGCCCATCCTAAGGCTTGCAAAAAATGGGACTGCGATAAAGCGGCCATTTTACTGTTTTTTGAGGTTCTCGATCAGCTTCTGAATTTCTTCCAGCTCCTCGGCGGATACTTTTTGTTCACCGCTTCCCAACGCCTGCAATACCAGTTGTGTAGATGATCCGCCAAACAGCGAATCAATCATCTTGCTTAATAAATGTTTTTGTGTTTTTTCTTTGTTTACGGCCGCCTGGTAAATATGGGTGCGCATGCTTTCGTCACGCTTTACCAAGCCTTTTTCATGCATGATCTGCATCAGTTTCAGCGTCGTTGTATAACCGACCTCTTTTAACTGTGCCAGTTCTTCGTGTACATCCCGGACAGTGGCCGTACCGTTCTTCCAAAGAATTTGTAGAATCTCTAATTCGCTTTCAGTTGGTTTTACATATTTCGGGGCCATTGCAAAACAATTATGGGACTAATTTACGACCATTTTCGTATTAAAGAAATGCTTTGTGCATATTTAATTTTAGTTAACGATTTTTAACGATGAGCGGCAGATAGAACCAATGATCGAATGAGGAATTCAATGAATGGTGTCGGAAATTTACATTTTTGAATCATTTCCGAAAGCGATTTTCAGCTCTGGCTCGTGCAGCTTAGCATCTATTTTGTCTGTCTTTTTCACATTACAGTTGCCCAATCTCAACCTTCTGATTATGATAAAACAACTGCTTTCTTATTTCATCCTTGCTTTTTTGCTTTGTTCGTGCTGGCCAAACAACCGGCCGGAAAGACCTCCCAAAAAAGTTTGGGGCTATAAACCTGTCTATTCTACAGATACTTCTGTTTTGCAGGTAGTAGCCGATACACCGAGGACAGTTCTAAATGCCGGGAAAATTTACGCCTATAAAAACCTGATTTACCAGAACGAAGTGGGTGAAGGCATTCATGTTCTGGATAACAGCAATCCTTCACAGATCAGGAATATTGGGTTTATCCGTATAAAAGGCAATTCCGAAGTTTCAATCAAAGAAACCTTTCTGTATGCCAATTCCTTTGCCGATCTGGTTGTGGTGGATATTTCAGACTGGCGTCAGCCCAAAGAGGTAAAGCGAATGAAAAATGTTTTTGCCCAGGGCGGAAGTATTCAGGGGGCATACCGTTATATCCCGTTACCGGAGCACAATGTTTATTATGACTGCATGTCTTTTCAACCGGGGATTCAAACAGGTTGGGTGCGGGATTCTATCTGGGACAATACTTGTTTTTATCAATAATGTATACAAAATGATAAAGGCCAATATTATCGTACTTATTTCTCTTGTGCTTTTCCTGTCTTCGTGCCAGAAAGATGGCGGGGCTGACGCGGCTGCATCTACCGGCAAAGGAGGCTCACTGGCCCGTTTCACAATTGTAGGGAACTACCTGTACCTGGCTGATTACAACACCATAGAAGTATTTGACATTTCCAATCCTGCATCAACTGAAAAGAAAAGTAGCGTAAACGTAGGTTTTGGGGTGGAAACGATTTTTCCTTACAAGGATAAACTATTCATTGGCTCTATGGATGGTATGTACATCTATGACCTGGCGGATCCGAAACTGCCGAAAAAACTTGGCGAAGCCAGGCATGTGAGAAGTTGTGATCCGGTGGTGGCCAATGACTCCATTGCTTATGTCACCTTAAGAGGAAGCGGAAACTGTGGTGCTGCAACAGATGGATTGTACACCTATAATATTACAAACCTTACCAATCCGGTACAAAAAAGTCTGCTGCCATTGTCAAGCCCCTACGGTCTTGGATTGAAAGATACCGTTGTGTTTGTGTGCCGTGCCGGAGCTGGTTTGTCGGTTGTAAATGTAAAAAAGCCGGAGGCGCCAACGTTAATGTACACACTCAAAGATGATACGTACCTGGATGTGATTCCATATGATGACCTGCTGATCTGTTATGTACAGAGTGGTATTTTGGTATATGATACGAAGAACCTAAACCAAATCACCAAACTGGGAAACTTTGTGTATTGATTTGTTCACGTTCTTTTATTTTGATTCAGCGTCAGCTTCAATGGAAACTGGTTAGTTTTGGGCATGGCGGAAATCATTACACTCACTTTTAATCCTTGCATCGACAAAAACACAACCGTTAATGGTGTGGTTCCAGAGAAAAAAATGCGCTGCGCCAAAGCCAGTTATGGTCCGGGGGGCGGAGGTATCAATGTTTCAAGAGCGTTGAAAAACCTTGGAAAAGATTCAACAGCCATTTTTCCCAGTGGCGGGTATTCCGGAAAGTTCCTGCAACAGCTGATGACAACGGAAGGCATTCCATTCCGAACCATAGAAACATCTACCCACACAAGAGAAAATTTTATTGTTTTGGATACTTCTTCCAACCTGCAGTACCGCTTTGGTATGCCTGGAAATGCAATAGAGGAAAAGGAGTGGAAAGCGCTTCTTGCAGAACTGGAAAATACAGAAGCCAACTTTATTGTTGCCAGCGGAAGCATGCTGCCGGGCATGTCACCGGATATTGTGGGCCAGGTAGCAGCGATTGCAAAGGCCAAAGGAGCCAAACTGATTTTGGATACCTCCGGAGAAGCATTGGAAAAAGCGTTGGAGATTGGTGTTTATCTTCTTAAACCAAACCTGGGCGAATTAAGTTCGCTGGTAGGGAAGGAGCACCTCGAACAGGAAGAAGTAGATAGCCTAGCCCGTGAAATCATTTTGCAGGGTCAATGTGAAGTTATGGTGGTATCAATGGGCGACAACGGTGCGAAACTCGTTACCATGCAGGAGAGCTACCACGTAGTGCCACCGGATGTGCCGGAGGTCAGTACGCTTGGTGCCGGTGATAGTATGGTAGCTGGCATGGTGCTGGCTCTATCGCAAAACAAGCCTTTACGGGAAGTGCTGCAAATGGGTGTGGCCTGTGGTACTGCCGCTACCATCACGCATGGTTCAGAATTATGCCGGAAAGAAGATGTGGAAAGCCTTTTCCGGCAAATTGTATCCGCCTCATAAAAATCGACGGTTCATCTCTTAAGAAAGTTCGTTGCATGAAATTTATGGAGACAAAGCAACGTAAAGATTTTTAGCAGCTTATATAAATAGAAAATCCTTCATGCATCACATGAAGGATTTTCTATTTATCGGAAGGATGATGAAAAATTGCTCTTACTACCATTAGGGGCAAAAAAAGTCCCCGCAAAGCAGTAGCGGGGAACTTTATGTGTCTCTCACAAAGCAGAACTATCGTAAATGAATTGTATTCGCTGAGGGTAAAGTTTGTTTATTTAATGTAGAAGACAGCTCTACTTTTGTTTTCGCTGCACGTTCTTCAGAAATATTTTTTGTATCGAACATTCCGGCAAGCGTCGGTGCAATTACCAGTGATACAATCGACATCAGCTTGATAAGGATGTTCATGGAAGGACCGGAAGTATCCTTAAACGGATCACCCACAGTGTCGCCGGTAACAGAAGCTTTGTGCGGGTCAGAACCTTTGAAATATTTCTGTCCATTGATATCCACGCCTTTTTCAAAGCTTTTTTTGGCGTTATCCCAGGCACCGCCGGCATTGTTCTGGAACATTCCCATCAATACGCCACTAACAGTTGCACCAGCCAGAAAACCACCCAGCGCTTCAGGTCCAAGCAGGAAACCAATAATAAGAGGAGATACAATTGCAATAGCACCCGGCAACATCATTTTTTTGATGGAAGCTTCGGTTGAGATCGCTACGCATTTATCGTATTCCGGCTTTCCTTTTCCTTCCATGATACCGGGAATTTCGCGGAACTGGCGGCGAACTTCTTCCACCATTGCCATGGCAGCTTGTCCAACCGCACGAATGGCCAGTGAAGAAAAGATGAACGGGATCATTCCGCCTACAAACAGCGAAGCCAGTACATCGGCTTTATAAATATCGATACCGGTAATTCCGGATACTCCAACAAAAGCGGCAAAAAGAGCCAGCGCTGTCAGGGCAGCCGAAGCAATGGCAAAACCTTTCCCTGTAGCCGCCGTTGTGTTTCCAACTGCATCAAGCGTATCGGTTTTCTCACGAACATCTTTTGGCAGTTCGCTCATTTCTGCAATACCACCAGCGTTATCGGCAATGGGTCCAAATGCGTCAATAGCCAATTGCATAGCGGTTGTTGCCATCATACCGGCAGCAGCGATCGCTACACCATATAATCCGGCAAAAGCATACGAACCATAGATACCGCCAGCTAAAACCAGGATGGGGAGGAATGTAGATTCCATGCCCACAGCTAAACCACCAATTACGTTGGTAGCATGACCAGTTGCCGATTGGCGGGTTATACTCAATACTGGCCGCTTGCCCATTGCTGTATAATATTCTGTAATAATGCTCATGAGGGTACCAACAACCAAACCTACAAGAATGGCATAAAAAACATCCATTTTATCAAACTCAAAGCCACGCAGGAACATCCGGCCATCCGGTAGAATAAAATTGCACAGGAAATAAGCAGCAATGGCGGTGAGAATAATAGAACCCCAGTTACCCAGATTCAGGGCATTTTGCACCACGCTTGTTTTAATGCCGGCACTGTCCGAAATGCGAACAAACCAGGTTCCCACAATAGAGAACAAGATACCAACGCCGGCGATCAGCATCGGCAGCAGGATGGGAGAGAATCCGCCAAAGCCATCTGTTAAGGCAACCGGATTGGTCATTACATCTGTTGCACCCACTTCATGGCCTAATACAATCGTTGCCAGAACTGTTGCCACATAAGAGCCAAAAAGATCGGCGCCCATACCGGCAACATCACCAACATTATCACCCACGTTATCGGCGATAGTAGCCGGGTTACGGGGGTCATCTTCGGGGATACCGGCTTCCACTTTACCCACTAGGTCAGCACCTACGTCGGCAGCCTTGGTATAAATACCGCCACCAACGCGGGCAAACAGGGCTATACTTTCGGCACCCAGTGAAAAACCGGTCAGCGCTTCAATTGCACGGGTAACTTCATGACCTGTTGCCAAAGCACCCGGCGCCAGCCATTTTAATAAAATAATGAATAGACCACCCAATCCCAGAACGGCCAGGCCGGCAACACCCATTCCCATCACTGCACCACCGGTAAAGGAAACATTGAGGGCTTTGGCCAGAGAAGTCCGAGCGGCATGTGCTGTGCGGACATTGGCTTTTGTAGCGGCACGCATTCCAATATAACCCGCAAGGGCGCTGAAAAAAGCACCAATTAGAAAAGCAACGCCAATGAACCAATGTGATTCTGCGCTACGGCTGCCCATATAAAACAGCAACACGGCCACAATCACTCCGAAATAGGTCAGAATTTTCCACTCTGCTTTCAAAAACGCCATTGCGCCTTCGGCAATGTAATTTGAAATCTCTTTCATGCGGTCAGTTCCGGCATCCTGCTTACTTACCCATGCAAATTTCCACAGGGTGTACAAAAGCCCGATCAATCCCATAGCGGGAACGAGATAAGCATAAGAATCGAATGAATTCATATCGACGTTTTGATTTTTTTAACGGTTGGCAAAGATAGGGGTTTCGGGTATTGGCCGGTAGCGCCTGCTTTTTTTCCTGCAAAGCCGTATAAAGAGAGGGTTTTCAGGCGAAAATAATTTGCAAAATAGATTATTCATTCACCCAAGAAGCTCCAATGGACAACAAGAATGGCAGCAAAGATTAGCAGGATGATCAGGGTTAATTTCTTTTCTTTTTTTTATGGCGCCGGGTTTATGCTGGCATGTAATTTTAGTAGTAAATAAAAAAGGATTTTCTATGAAGGCATCAACGGTATTCGCTGGCGGACTGGCAGGAGCAACAGCAGTAACATTGATTCATGAAGGCATAAAAGCTGTGGTTCCCCAGGCACCACGAATGGATAGGTTGGGGATGCAGGCAATTGCAAAAGGATTGCGCAAAACAAACACCAGGGTGCCCAATCAACAGGCACTCTTTACAATGGCAATGGCAGGAGATCTGGTAAGCAATGCCCTTTATTACAGTGCAGCTGGTATTGGAAGTGAAAAAAATCTCTGGATACGCAGTTCGTTGTTAGGACTGGCAGCAGGCATTGGCGCCCTGGTACTTCCGGAGCCGCTGGGGTTGAACAAACAATACAGTAACCGCACCGTGGCCACACAAATTATGACGGTAGGGCTCTATATTGCGGGGTCGCTGGCAACAGCAGCAGTGATTAAAATGCTCAACAAAAGAAAACACCAGAGCCACACGGAATGGGAGCGAAGACTGGTAACATCGGCAATGGGATGATTTATACGGATTATAGTGTAATCAATTGCTAAGAATTAGCCAGTTTTATTCCTTTGTAATGTAATTAACCGGTTGTGCCAACACTACCGGTTCTTTTTTGCGTTTCCCTCAAAGAAACTTAATTTTTAAACCATCTTTCGGAGCAGGCGCCCACAGAATTGTCCTTTAACGAAGCCGTTCAAAACTTTCCTATACTTTTGCGCCTTTCATGAAAGAAATTCACGAACTGTACGAAAAGCTGGCGGAAAAAAAGAGAATTGTCATAACCACCCACCAGAAACCCGATGCGGATGCAATGGGTTCTTCGCTGGGATTGGCACATTTTCTCCGGCAATTTGGTCATGAGGTAACCGTTATTTCGCCTACCAATTGGGCCCGATGGCTCGACTGGATGGAAGGTACCGCAGATGTGCTGGATTATGAACTGCATCGTTCCGAAAGCGATGCGAAACTGGATGAAGCGGAGTGGCTCTTTTGCCTCGATCACAATCACTTCAGTCGCACCAAAAGCATGGCACCTAAACTGGCGCAAATCCAGTGCACCAAAATCCTGATCGACCACCACCAGGAACCCGATTCGGCCTCTTTCCATTATGGTGTTTCCAATACGGGTAAAAGTTCTACCTGCGAAATGGTGTATGATTTTATTGCCGGTTCGGGACATCGTGATAAGATCAATGTATTTATTGCAGAATGCCTTTATGCCGGTGTAGTGGCCGATACCGGTTCGTTCCGCTTTTCTTCTACCCATGCTTCCGTGCACCGCATGGTGGCCTATCTGAAAGAAATGGGACTGGATCATACCAAGGTTCATGAAGCCCTTTATGATAATTTCCTCGAAAACCGTTTGCGCTTTTTGGGACATGTGCTAACCAACCGCATGGAGATCAATTACGAACTGAACACAGCCATGATGTGGGTTTCCAAGCAGGAGCTACAAAAATTCGACATTCGCACCGGCGATACGGAAGGGCTGGTGAATTACCCCCTTTCCATCCAGGGAATCAAACTGGTTGGTCTCGTCATAGATCGTGATGAGGAGCGTAAATGGAGTTTTCGCAGCAAGGGAAATTTCGACTGCAATACGTTTGCACGAAAATATTTCAGTGGTGGCGGGCACTTTAATGCTGCCGGTGGCCGCGATGGTGAATCCCTTCAGGATACAATTAAAAAATTCAAACAAGCTATTGAGGAAAATAGCGCTCAATTACAATAATTAAATCACAGAAATGAAACGCAAAACGCATTTTTTCGTATTGGCCTTGCTGGCCCTTGGATTTACGGCCTGCAAACAAACCGAATTCAAAAAAACAAAAGACGGCTTTCCCTATAAAATCTTCAGCAACGGAAAAGGTGAGGAGATCAAACCCGGGTATTTTGTAAGCCTGCACCGCACATCAAAGATTGAAGACAGCGTACTGGAAACATCATATGGTAATCCTCCTCAATTCCTTCCTATTCCAAAGGACAGCAGCGCTGCCGGCGGTGGCAACGAACTGATGAAGATCCTGCTGGATGCAAGAGAAGGCGACAGCATTCAAATCAATCAGCCCGTTGATTCTATCCTGAGTAAAAATCCCATGGCAGCACAGGATTCCTTTATTGTTTCTAACAAAGGAAAAAACCTTGTTACCATTTTCAAGGTGGTAGATGTTTTTAAAACAGAAGAAGAAGCACAGGCGGCTTTTGAAAAACAAAATATAGAAGCGTACAACAAGCGTCCCGGCATTACCGAACAGCGCAAACAAGACGAAGCAGCCATTGAGGCTTATCTGCGGGAAAATAATATTCAGGCACAACGTACGCCCTGGGGTGCTTATGTTCAGGTAGTGGAGCCGGGTACAGGACCGAAACCCAAATACGGACAGTACATGATGCTTCGCTACACCGGTACAGATATGAGCGGAAAAGTTTTTGACACCAATAACAAACCGGGTGCGCAACTTCTGCCTGTGCAATTGGGTGCAGGTGGTTCCATTATCGGATTTGAAGATGCGCTGAAAAATCTTTCAGAAGGGGCAAAAGCAAATGTGTATGTTCCTTCTTTTATTGGTTATGGTGCAGAAGGCCGTCCGCCGGTAATTCAGCCAAACCAAAACCTGATCTTCAACATTGAAGTTGTAGACATTACCGATGCGCCACCAGCACCGTCAACCCCTGCTGCGCCGAATTCACCGAGAAGATAATTGTTTGTAACTGATCTTACCCGATATTTACAGCCCATTCACGAATGGGCTGTTTTTTATCCTGCACTGTGGAAACAAGGCTCCGTTTTTAATCCAATCAAAAACCACCATCCGAAGCCTTTGAAACAAACGTACATGTACCCGAATACACCAATCCTTTTCGCCAAAATGAAAACGGGTTGACACACCATAATATCTTACTGTATGAGAGAAAGGCAGTCGTTTGACTGCCTTTTATTTTTGATAAGCCTGAAAAAGATCAATGGCTTCTTTTGCTTCTTTCACATCATGTGCCCGCAGGATGGTGGCACCATTCATCAAAGCAATCGTATGCAGTACCGTTGTTCCGTTAAGAGCCTTCTCCGGTGTTGTGTTTAAGGTTTTGTACACGGTGCCTTTGCGGGAAAGTCCTGCCAGTAATGGTTTTCCTAATTGCTGGAAAAATGAGAGCTCCCGCAGCAATTGAAAATTATGTGCAATGGTTTTCCCAAAACCAAATCCAGGGTCAATAATAATATCGTGTATACCTTGCTGATGCAGGGATTTTAAGGTAAAGGAGAGATGATCAAATACCTCCAGGGTTACATTTTCATATACCGGGTTTTGCTGCATGGTTTGCGGATTACCTTTCATGTGCATAAGAACATACGGAACGCCTAATGAAGCAACGGTGGGAAGTAAATCCTTGTCCAGGGTTCCCGCACTTACATCATTGACTATACTGGCACCAGCGGCAACCGCCTCCCTGGCAACAGCAGCATAAAACGTATCAATGGAAATAATTACTTCCGGGAAATTCCGGCTTATGATTTCAATGGCTGGCACTACTCTATTCATTTCCTCTTCCGCAGCAACCCGTTCGCTGTTGGGACGGGTGCTTTGACCGCCGATGTCAAGAATGGCTGCACCTTCATTGAGCATTGTTTCCACCCGATACAATAAATCATCCCTTTGCTCTATGCGGCTGCCTGCATAAAAAGAATCAGGAGTAGTGTTCAATATACCCATGACAATCGGCTTGTCGATCACCAGGAGTTGTCCCTTGCAATTGAGTGTGAACATTAGCGGTTGTGCCTTACTTTTGAGCGAATGTAGAGAAAAGCTTTGAGCAGCGTACTGTGAGCACCTTGCAGGTGATCTGTTTTTGCTCATTGCACATGACTCATCACTCTTGGCTAAATCAATTTTCATGTCCACCATCGAACAGTACAATCAGGTTATCAGCAAGTGTGAAGATATTTTTTTAAAAAAGACAGCTGACTATGGCACGGCCTGGCGAGTACTCCGAACTATTTCCGTTGTTGACCAGATCTATATCAAAGCTTACCGCATTCGTACCATACAGGAATTGGGGCAGCAAAAAATAGGCGATGATATATATGGTGAATTTATCGGCATTATCAATTATGCGGTGATTGGTCTTATTCAGTTAGAACTGACTGAAAATGATGAAGAAGAGTTATCACCTGCGGCGGTCAAAGTTTTTTACGACAAATACATTGGCGAGGCGCAAAGCCTGATGCAGGCAAAAAACCACGATTATGGTGAGGCCTGGCGGCAGATGAGCCAGGAAAGTTTTGTGGACCTGATCCTGATGAAACTGCAGCGCATGCGGCAGATTCTTTCCAACAAAGGTGTAACCCTGATCAGCGAAGGGCTGGACGCCAATTATTATGATATGATCAATTACGCCGTCTTTGCCCTTATCTTACTGAACGAATCGAAAAACTGACCGCTATGCGCCTTGCCGTAAAAGCCGTACAAATAATTGTTGGATTCCTGTTCATTGTTTCGGGCCTGGTGAAAGCCAATGATCCTATTGGCCTTAGCTATAAAATGCAGGAGTTCTTTGAGCTGTGGTCGGAAGGTTTTGCTTCGGGATCGTTTGCGGCAAATGTGTTAGTTACCCTGCATGATGCGTCTTTGGGCCTTTCCATTTTTATGATCACACTGGAGATCATTGCCGGGGTAGCCTTGCTGCTGGGATGGCAGAAGAAAGCGGTTCTTTGGCTGCTGTTGGCGCTTATTGTTTTCTTTACGTTCTTAACAGGATACGCCTATCTCTCCGGTAAGTTCACCAACTGCGGATGCTTTGGCGATTGCCTGCCGATTACACCTTTCGCTTCTTTCCTGAAAGATATTGCGCTTTTGCTGTTGATTGTTTTTTTGCTCTTCGGGCAGAAGCATATTCAACCGGTATTTACACCCATTGCAAGAACGGCTATTCTAAGCCTTAGTCTTATCCTCAGCCTTGCCCTGCAGTGGTATGTCCTCCATCATCTCCCCATTGCTGATTGCTTACCATTTAAAAAAGGAAATCATTTGCCTGCGCAAATGAAGCCGCCTCCCGGCGCTGTTCCGGATAGTTTTGCCATTCGGTTTATTTATGAGAAAGGAGGCAAGCAATACGAGTTTGCACCAGAAAGTTTGCCGGACGATTTTACTACCTACACGTTCATCGACCGCAAACAAACGCTTGTCCGGAAGGGCAATGCCGATGCGCCGATCAAAGGTTTTACGCTGACCAATGATGCAAGAGATTCCATTACAGGAAATACAGTTGACTACACCGAAGAAATGCTTTCAGCACCGAGGGCAATCCTGGTGTTTGCACTTCAGTTCGATGATCCGCAATGGATAACCGAACTAAAACCGCTCCTGCAGGCTGCTGCAAAGCAAGGAGTGCCGGTGGCAGTTGCTTCATCCAATTTTACACAGGCGCAGGCTGCATTTGAAAAAGCTGGTGCTACCGGTGCCCGGTTTTATAACACTGATTTTACCATTGTACGAACTGTAGCCCGTACCAATCCTACCGTGTTGTACCTGGAGAACGGCACGGTTGTGAAAAAATGGAGTGCAAACCAGCTTTCGGATAGCGCAGATTGGATTTCAGAACCAGCAAGTAAAAACTAGCCCGTGTTAACTTTTATTCTTCGCAAAATGGTTTACGGATTGCTGGTGCTGGTTGGCGTCGTGATTCTTGTGTTTGTACTCTTCCAGGGTTTTGGCGATCCTTCCCGGTTAGTGATGGGACAAACCGGCGATGCCCGAACGCAGGAAAACATCCGCCGCGAATTATACCTGGATCAACCCAAGTGGAAACAATTTCTCTTTTACCTCAATGATATTTCGCCTGTTGCCCTTCATACAAAAGAAGAAATTGCAGCAAAAGAACTAAAGGGAATTTTTATCGGTGGTGAAACAAAACTGGCGCTGAAGCTTCCTTACCTGCGGAAGTCCTATCAAACCAAAAAACCGGTGGGAGCGGTGCTGATGGAAGCTTTGCCCGGCACCCTGATGCTGGCCTTTGCAGCCATGGCAATTGCCGTAATCATTGGTATTCCGCTGGGCGTATTGGCAGCCGTAAAGCAAAACACCTGGATGGATACTTCGGCTGTTTTTGCTTCTATCGTTGGCATTTCGGCGCCATCATTTTTTATGGCAATTATCATTGCTTACCTGTTTGGCTTTGTCTGGAGCGACTGGACAGGCCTGCATATTACAGGTAGTTGGTTTGATATCGACTCGGAAGGAACCCGCCGCTTAACACTGCAAAATTTAATACTTCCTGCATTTACATTGGGCATACGTCCGCTGGCCATCATTACACAATTAACCCGCAGTGCCATGCTGGATGTGCTGGACCAGGATTATATCCGCACGGCATATGCAAAAGGCTTAAGCCGGAAAACCGTTATTTGGAAACATGCCTTGCGCAATGCACTGAACCCAGTTATCACCGCCATCACAGGTTGGTTTGCGGAGCTTTTAGCCGGCGCCTTTTTTATTGAATGGATCTTTGGGTGGAAAGGCATTGGTAAAGTCACCGTTGATGCGCTGGAAAAACTGGATTTCCCCGTTGTCATGGGATCTGTATTGGTATCAGCTACATTTTTCATCCTGGTAAACGTTTTGGCTGATGTTTTATATGGCATCGTAGATCCGCGGGTACGGGTTAAATAAACCCAAAATTCTTATCAGGGTTATAACATTGAAGCCGGGTTGAAAAAATATTCAACCTCAGCAAAAGGAATGTTAACGCCAAAAGGTTATCTTTAGGCACAAGCCACAAATTTCCAACACCAATTTCCTAACATTAAAACTGTGCTATGGAACAAGTAGCAGAACTTCTAGCCCGCATTTACCCGCAGTTTAACACAACTGCTGCCAACTGCCATGTCAGCGATGCACTTTACCAGATGTGTTGCGAAAATGTGGACTACCTGATCATCATGGAGGAAAATAAGTTCATGGGAATCATTACTGACCATGATATTGCCTCCCGCATTCTTTTTGAAAACCGGCCTTTAAACCAGATCGAAGTACGGGAGTACATGAACACTACGCTGCCGGTAGCCACTCCCGAGACCTCGCTGCATCATTGCATGAAGCTGATGGAGCGTTACAATGTTCGTCACCTAGCCATTTACGACCATTTCGATTTTAAAGGAGTGGTTTCAAGCTATGAGTTAATGCAGGAAGCATTAAACAAACGAAGTGGCCTCTTTGAAGAAGATGAGCCGCCACGGCAGGGCTATCCCTGGAATTATTGAATAACAATGTCTTCAATCACCTTTTCGCCCAAAGCTTCGTTTACACGAAGCTTTATTTTTTCTTTTTGGTAGAGCAACTCCTGCTTAAGCGGGGCAACAGTGGTGGTAATGAAAAGCGTTTTGTTGATGACCTTTATTTTTTCAGTGTATTTGGCAATCGTCTTGCCCATTACTTTTTCCCACACTTCTTCGATCTGGTAAGCCTGAATGGAACCTTTGATGCGGCTTTGCGCCAGGTAAAGTTTAATGGCATCACCAATGGAGTACTGTCCCATGCGGCTAAGGTAAGGAGTTTAAGGGAAGAAGAACACAGGAGTCAGTAAGCAGGAGACTGAATTTGCCTGGGTATGAATAATACACCAAATCTATTTGATGTATTTCTTCTGAATGCTGACTCCTGTATTCTTTTAATATAAAAGCCCTGCTTTCGCAAGGCTATTCAGGCGGGTTTCTATTAAAACAATCTTATTTTACACGTTTGATACCGCAGCCAACAGACCGGGTTTTCGATACACTAACCGCTTTTCCATTCAGCATTTCATCCATGGCTAACGCAAGATGCTTGCGTTGTACACCAGCTTCATCAGGATTATCATCGATGGCGCCATGGTAAACAAGTTTACCTTCTTTATTGAACAGGAAGTTTTCTGGCGTACGGGTAGCGCCAAAAGCATCGGCAAGTTTATTACCATCGTCTACAACATAATACCAGTTGTAATTCTGGTTCTTTGCGTATTGCTTCATGGCTTCAAATGAATCGTCGCCATCACGTGACGCTGCATTTGAATTTACCAGGATTACACCCACTTCATTTTTCATTGCATATGCAGCAATGTCGCGGGTACGCTGCTGGTTCTTTTTTACATAAGGGCAGGTGTTGCAACTAAACATCACCAGAATCCCGTTTTTCCGTACCACATCCTTCAGGGAAACTTCTTTACCGCTAACGTCTTTCATTTTTATATCGGCAAGCGGCATGGCAGCACCAATGGGCAGTTCTGCAACCGGTGCAAACGAAACCAGTGCAAAGGCAGCCAGGCTGAAAAGCAGGATTATCTTTTTCATATAACAATTATTTTCTCAAAGTTCAGAAATATTACTTTACAATGGGTCGCCATTCATGTAGACAATACTTTCATTCATCAAGCTTTCTCACTAAGTAGGATTATCCGCCAGTTCGCTTTACGGTATCGGCTGCTGCGCGACGGCGATCTTCCTGCCAGTAACCCCTTGCTTTCTGCAGGTGCTCTTCAAACGTGGTGCTGAACAGGTGACCATTTAACCGGCTGTTGGCTACAAAATAGAGAAACGGCGTTTGTGCAGGGTTTAGTACTGCGTCAATGGTAATTTTCGAAGGCGTACTGATGGGTCCGGGAGGAAGGCCCCTGTTCCGGTACGTATTGTAAGGTGAATTGACTTGGAGTATCGGGCCGGCAATGCGTTTCAGGGCAAAATTACGGGTAGCGTATTTGAGCGTCGGGTCCGCCTGCAGGGGCATGCCTTTCTTCAGGCGGTTCAGGTACACGCTGGCGATGGTATCTTTTTCTTTGTGGTTGGTGGTTTCTTCTTCAATGATGGACGCCAGGATATAGGTTTCTTTGGGCGTTAGGCCGATAGTTTTCGCTTTGGCTTCCCGTTCTTCATTCCAGAATTTATTGGACTCTGCAGCCAGCCGTTTATATACAGAAGCCGGGGAGGTAGACCACAGGAAGGAATAGGTATCAGGAATCACGTTCCACAGCACCGATGCGGTATCGGTCTGGTAGTTCCTGAGTGAATCTGCATTGTTCAGGAAAGAAATCATCTGCAGGGAATCAAATTCGAACCTGTTTCCTGTGAGCCGGGCAAAATCCTCTTTTGTCCGGAGTTTGGTGATGGTGAGGTTCACCGGGTCCTGTGCTCCATTGCGCAATTTGCGGACAATCGACAACACGCTGCTTCCTTTCTTGATCTCATACCTTCCTGGCCGGATCCTTTCCCAATAATCAAGCATACCTGCAAGGAACGTGAATGCCGTAGTGTTGGAAACAATGTTGTTGGCCTGGATGGAATCCATTACTGATTCCTTAGTAGCGCCGTTGGACGGAATATAGAGGTACTCGGTTTTGGCTTTAAAACCTGTTCCGGGGCCAAGGAAAATCCAGGCTGCCACTAATGAACCAATAACGAGGATAATCAGAACAATCCAGACCAGTTTTTTCATAACGCTTCAAAATAACAAAAAACCCTGCCGGGAAAGCAGGGTTTGTAAAATATCGTTTTGTGGAAATGGTTAGGGTTGCTGAGGAGCCGGGGCTACAGGCTGCGGGTTTTGGATGGGTGCCGATTGCTGCGTGTTGGTTACGCCACTGCCAAGACTCTCGGCACGGTTGATAGATTCGCCGCCGGAGATGAAAAGCGTAGAAACAATACAAAGCAGGGCAATCACACCGGCAAAAATCCAGGTGCCTTTTTCCAGCACATCGTTAGTTTGTTTAACTCCCATAAACTGGTTGCTGAAACCGGCAATGTTTCCGGCCAGGCCACCGCCTTTGGGGTTTTGCACCAACACGATCAGCGTCAATACTACACAAGCCAGGATGATCAGAATGATAAATAAGGTGGTCATGATCCTTTTAGATTTTCAATTTTGGCAGCAAAATAAGCCTTTTTGGAGGGATTAAGCAAACTTAATTTGTTATAGGTTTCTATAGCTTTTTCATGTGCGCCCTGTTTAGCCCACACTTCGGCCATGGCTTCAGTTACAATCTCGCTTTCCTCCACAGAATGACTGGCCATGTGGACCACGCTTTTTTCAGCAGTGCTTTGCGGCGATTGCGACATCTCCGTTGCAGGCAATCGTTTCATGACTTTTAACCACTCGGTAAAACTCCTGAGTTGCTTGGAGAGTTTGTCTTTCGAAAGGTCGTTGGCTGTTACCTTGATGCCTTGCGAAGCGAAATAGTCTACGGTATGATAGGGTTCGAACAAAATATCTCCACCCTTTGCAGGAGTGGGGGGATTGATTTGCGCAACGATGGCAGGACTTTTTTCCGAAGCGTTGGTTCCAACTTCGGCGGGTACAGGTTCAGCAGGCGTTTCTTCCTTTACATTCTCGGCAACAGGCGCAGTTGGTGTTTCTGATTCTTCTGTTGATTGCGCTGCCAGGCGGTGCTCTTCCGGTAGAGGTTCTACAGGCAATACAAGGGGTTCTGCCGAATGATCAAACGTTTCTTCTTTTACAATATCCGGTTCGGGAAAAACAGTTCCGGTATCTGCAAGCGGCGTATCATGGGGCTCAGCTATCAATGAATCGTTTTGCTCATTTTCCTGAGTTGCCTGCACATTAATTACCGGTATCGTTTCTTCTGTTGCAAATTCAGGTGCACCTGAATTTGTTTCGGTTTCAATTTCACCACTGCATTCTTTCACATCCGAAAAAAAGTCATCTGTTGTATACGAATCTGCCGAAAGAAAATGATCAAACTGAAGCGGGTCGTGAAAATAGAGAACGGCTTTTCTTTGCTGCACAGCAGCATCGGGAGAGCCGGTTTCTTTTAATTTTTGTAGTAATAAAAATTGTGCAGGGGCAAAAAAAGGATAACGTTTGGTAAGGTGTTGCAATTCTTCCAGGCTACATTCTTCTACGGAGGATTTACCAAGCAAGTGCTGAGCCAATGCATGTATTCGTTCGCTCATAGAAGCGGCAAGTTACATTACCAATTGGAAAAAAGCCGGTTGAAAATTTCATCCGAAAGGTTGCGGATCATTTCTTCCAAAAGCGAAGCCTCTGCGGCCTGTAGCGACTGCTGGGCACTGAAATCAAAACTCCGGCTGATATCAAATTCTTCCGGTGTATTGCCAAATCTTGAAAGAGAGATATGAACCCTAACTGTCAGGCGGTTTACCGAAGTTTGCTGTTGGCCATTAGTGGAAGTTACACCCGTAGTGCTTACTGCATAGTCAGCAATATAACCCCTGATGTTGTAGTCGGCATTTTCATTATTGGTATTGGTAAGCCTTGTCTGGTTCTGCACTTTTTGCCGAAACCTTTCCGTTAATGCCGGCGTGATCTGTGGGTTTACATAAGCAGCTTTGTTTTCAAACGGTTCTATCCGTACAGTTCTTGCGCTGTCTGCTACAGTTCCTTTTTCATTGAAGCTATAGATACCACAGGAGGTAAAGGAAAACGTCAAAAGGATAAAGGAAAGAATGGCAACTGTTGTAACCAGCAGTTTGTGTTTTTGTATGGTGGATTTTTTCATAAAAACATTTGACGTTATTGATCAATATCGTATTCTTTCAGTTTGCGGTACAGGGTTCGTTCGCTGATGCCCAGGTCCATTGCCGCATCTTTTCGTTTGTTGCGGTGTTTTTTTAGCGCTTTGATGATCAGTTCTTTTTCCTTGTCCATGATGTTGAGGCTTTCGTCTACCTCTTCATGTGCATGAATGTCAGACGTATTGTGCATGATCATCGGTTGCGTTGCTGCCGGCTGGTGGGAGGGAACCATCATCTGACCACCTTCCATCCGCTGCAGGTCTCTTACCCCATCCAAAAAGGAAGGGTTTTGCGAGGCCACCGAAGGATTCTGTAACATTTCTACAAACAGCTTTTTTAACTCGGTTACATCCCGCTTCATATCAAAGAAAAGCTTGTACAGGATTTCCCGCTCGTTGTTGAATTCATGCGAATCCTGTCCATGTCCTTGGGCCAGCACCGGCAGGCGGTTCATCTGTGTATGTTCGGGCAGAAAACGGCCCAGTTCCCTGGCTGAAACCTGCTTTTCCTTTGCCAGCACAGATATCTGTTCGGCCAGATTTTTCAGTTCCCGCACATTTCCCGGGAAAGGATAATTGGTTAACTGCAATTTTGCTTCTTCATCCAGCTGAACCGGTGTTGTTTTGTAACGTTCAGCAAAATCCACCACGAACTTCCGGAACAAAACAAAGATGTCCTCTTTGCGGTCGCGTAGGGAAGGAACACGGATGGGCACCGTATTCAAACGGTAATACAGGTCTTCCCTAAACTTACCGTTTTGCACCAGTTGTAAAAGATCTTTGTTTGTGGCGGCAATCACCCGTACATCGGTTTTCTGCACTTTGGAAGAACCAACACGGATAAACTCGCCGCTTTCCAAAACCCTTAAGAGGCGGGCCTGTGTGCCCAAAGGCATTTCACCAATTTCATCCAGGAAAATGGTTCCCCCGTTCACGGTTTCAAAATAACCTTTGCGACTATCCACTGCACCGGTGAAGGAACCTTTCTCATGCCCGAACAATTCGGAATCGATGGTGCCTTCGGGAATGGCGCCACAGTTCACGGCGATAAAAGGATTGTGCTTGCGTGCCGAAAGGGAATGAATTATATGCGAAAAAGCCTCTTTACCCACACCGCTTTCCCCTACAATAAGCACTGTCAGATCGGTGTTGGCCACTTGCACGGCCACTTCCAGTGCGTAGTTCAAAGCAGGAGAATTACCAATAATGCCAAATCTGTTTTTAATACTTTGTAAATCCATTCTGTTGATTTATACAATTTCGCCAAACAACGTTGCCTGCGAGCAGTCGTTCACTTTTACGTTCACGTAGTCGCCGGGTTTCAAGTTAAAATTTCCTTTGCTGAATATAATTACCTTGTTCTGTGAGTTGCGTCCCATCCACGCTTCATCGCTGCGGCGTGAATTGCCTTCGATCAGTACTTTAAATGTTTTACCCACATCTTTCTGGTTGCTTTGCAGCGAAAGCCTGTTCTGGGTTTCCACAATCTCCTGCAGTCTTCTTTTTTTCACCTCTTCAGGGATGTCATCGGTATAGCGGCGCTGGGCCAGTGTACCGGGACGTTCGCTATAGAAAAACATATAGCTCATGTCGTAACCGGCATATTCCATCATGCTTACGGTTTCCTTGTGCTCTTCTTCGGTTTCGGTACAGAAGCCTGCAATGACGTCGGATGAAATGCTGCAGTCGGGCATGATCTCCCTGATGCGATCCACTTTGGCCATATACCATTCACGGGTGTAATTGCGGTTCATCAGTTGCAACACACGGGTGGAGCCACTTTGCAGCGGCAGGTGGATGTATTTACAGATATTCTCGTACTTCGCCATCGTGTACAGCACATCGTCTGTAATGTCTTTGGGGTGCGAAGTAGAAAAGCGTACCCGCAGTTCCGGCGAAATGAGGGCGACCATCTCCAGCAGGTTGGCAAAGGTTACCGTTGGTGCATTATCTGAGACATAGTAGTAGGAGTCAACATTTTGTCCCAATAAGGTAACTTCCTTAAAACCTGCAGCAAACAGCTCCTGGCATTCGCGAAGAATACTGGCCGCATCACGGCTGCGTTCACGTCCGCGGGTAAAGGGCACCACGCAAAACGAACACATGTTGTTACAGCCCCGCATAATGCTTACAAAAGCGGTGATACCATTGCTGTTCAGGCGAACCGGAGCAATGTCGGCATAAGTCTCCTCGCGGCTCAGTAATACATTGACAGCCTTTTGTCCACCGTTGGCTTCTGTAATCAGGCTGGGAAGCGTACGGTAGGCATCAGGGCCAACCACCAGGTCTACCAGCTTTTCTTCTTCCAGGAATTTTGCTTTCAGCCGTTCAGCCATACAACCCAGTACGCCTACCAGTGTAGCGGGCTTTGCTTTTTTCAGCTTTTTAAATTCGGATAAACGCTTTCGAACTGTTTGTTCGGCCTTTTCCCGGATAGAACAGGTGTTCAACAAGATCAGGTCTGCTTCCTCATAATTTCGGGTAGCGCCGTAACCTTCTTCATGAAGGATGGAAGCCACGATCTCGCTGTCGCTGAAATTCATCTGGCAACCATAGCTCTCTATATAAAAACGGCGGCCGTATTCGTTTTGATCGCCCTGGAAGGGAGAATAAGCTTCTCCCTGGCGGGCTTCATCATGCTTTTTGTCGATTAAAAGTTCCTGCATCATAATAAGGTGGGGTCAAAGATAAACAATCCGTACTTTCGTGACAGGATGTCAGCAACAGCCCCGTTTCTTTTTGCAAACCCTTTGCAGTTCGGGCTTTTCTGCTATCTTTAAAGTAAACTGGCTGTTGAAATGAGAATTTCTCGAAATCAATACCGGGCTATTTACGCTACACTCATCCTTATCGCGTTTTTCATTCCGGCTTACGATAATATCAGTGCCGTCGGTTTTTTAAACCTGGCGCTCGGAACGGTCAACAGTGATGATGAGATGACCATGATAGACTTTGTCATTATTTCTTTTCCACTTTTGTTGATTCCATTAACGGCTATCATTATCCTGTTTAAATCGCTTCGGAAAAAATCGCTAAACAGTCTGCTGTTAAGCCTTCCGTTTTTTTCCCTGACGTTTTTTATTCTTTTACTTTCGTTCGATGTTAACAAAGAGGTGAACAATGCCGGTATTTTCAGCCTGCTAAAAGACATGACTTTTGGTTTTTACATTGCCTGCTTTGCCTCCCTGCTTCTCCTTTTATCACACAGCAGAAGAGAAGCCTTGAATTCAGGCTCCCGCCGCTGGTAAATTCGAAGTTCTAAAAGCAGGAATTAACTTTAATTAACTTCCTTCTCCGGGGCGCCAGGTCATTTCTATTGGTGGAGAGAATAACTTTGACCGCATGCGTTTTTTTCTCCTCTTTTTTCTTTTCACCGCCTTCAACGCAACAGCACAGGAGGGTGTCATTGGTGGTACTGTGATGGATGAAAAAAACAAACTGCTGGAAAGCGCAACCGTGCAGGTCGCATCTCTCAGCCATACTTCTTTACAAAAAACAACTTCTTCCAACGGATCCGGCACATTTATCATTTCAAGCCTGCCCATGGGATATTACCGCCTGGTTATCTCGTATGTGGGTTTACAGAGTCTGACCATCGACAGCATTTACCTGCGGCCGGAGCGTTATGATTTCCAACTGGGAGAACTTGTGCTGAAACTAAAGGAAACAGAAGGGCTAAACGAGATCATCATTTATGCCGAAAAACCACTGATTCAAAGCAAGGACGGAAACATTACATTTAACGTAAGCGAATCGGCAACGAGCCAGGGCAGCCATGCCGGCGACTTGCTGACACAAGTTCCGCTGGTTTCAAAAGACGCCGATGGAAAAGTAACGGTACGCGGCAAAGAACCCAAGATTTTAATTGACGATAAGCCGGTTGAACTGAATGCGCAGCAACTGCAGGATTTTCTGGAATCGCTTCCCGGCAGTGCCATCGAAAAAATTGAAGTAATGACCAACCCGCCACCACAGTATGCCAACGAACAGGGCGGGGTGATTAACATTGTTACCCGCAAGGGAACCGTGGGTTTTAACGGCCGCCTGAGTGTATTTGCCGGCACCCGGGGTGAAAAGGGGGCAAATGCACATTTTACATACCGCAAAACAGGGCTCTCTGTAAATATAAATGGCGGAATTTCGGATAACGATTACCGTGGAATTGGTTCGTCGGTCCGGCAAAACCTGTACGCTGACAGCTCTAATTTTTTCAAGACCAGCAACCGGTATAATAACCATTCAATCCGTCCCAACTTTCGGGCATCTGTTGATTATGAAATCACAAAAGCGCACCAGTTAAACCTGGTGGCTCAGTTCAATCAAAACAGGGCTGACAACACCAACACCACCGAATTTCAAAACATCAACCGTTTTGATGACTTGTACCGGCTTAGCAACCGGTCTGTGGGTAGCAGGAGTCAGAACAGCAACCGCCATCTCAATTTGAACTACACCTTCCGGAGCCAGCGTCCCGGCGAAGTGCTGCGGGTATTTACCAGTTATTGGGCAACCGGCCATTCATCGGACCGGCTGTTTTTCCAGCAATTTTTTTATCCTGACTATACACCGACCGGTTACGATTCCACCCAGCAACAAATCAACCATACAGAAAATACTGGTTACAATCTTCGTGTTGCTTATGATCGACCCATTGTAGCGCAAAAAACATTTTTATCTGTGGGCAGCTATTACACCCATACGGCTTCGGATGTATGGGTGGATGCCTTGTACAAACGCAAAACGGATGGTATGTTTTTGCCCCTTGATTTGTTGAGTAATTTCTTCCTGTTTTACCAGGACATTACCAATTTCCGTCTTTCGGTAAAACAGGTGTTTCAACCCGGTTTCAGCGCCACGGCCGGTGTGTCGGAAGAGCGAACTGCTATTCGTTTCGACCTCCTGAAAGCGGGGAGGGACACCTTCAATGCGTATTGGACCCTGTTACCGTTTTTTAACCTGAATAGGACCTGGGGTGATGTGAACCTTTCCGTTTCCTACCGCAAATCCATCCGCCGGCCGGGCATCAATGAATTGAATCCAACAAGGGATTTTTCCGATCCCTACAATACAAGGGGTGGTAATCCGGCCTTGCTGCCGTCAACTGCAGATAATTTCGACTTGGTGATCGGCCGTACAAAAAACTCGTTGTACACCAATCTTGGCCTGGGATATAACCGGGTGCATACCGTCTTTAGTCCTATCCGAACCTTGTTGGCTGATGGAGCTACGGAAACGATCTGGCAAAACATAAGCGGGAAAAAAGAATACGAAGCAAGCATGTGGAGCGGCTACACAGTGGCAAGGAAAGTACGCCTGAACCTGAGTGCCAGCTATGTCTACAATCGATATAGCGACTACGATAAAAGGTTCCGCAGGTACCGCGATGCAGGTTCGTTTACTTCTAACCTAAATGTGAACTATGTTTTCAAACAAAACTTCACCACAACAGGTAATGTCAGTTTTAACCGGTTTGCCAATCCCCAGGGAGTGGCCCGCAGTACGGTGAGCACCAATCTGGGTTTTCAGGCGCGATTGCTGCGCAGAAAACTGACCCTTGCCCTGAATATGACTGACCCGTTCTTTCAGCTGCGTAACCGCAATTACACCTTTGGCCCCAATTTTATCCTGGAAAATTTCAACAGCACTCAAACCCGGAATTACAGGTTTAGTATTGGCTACAGCTTTTCCAAAACCACAACAAAAAGACAAACCGCTACTGAAAAAGCTGTTCAGAATCTGATTAAAAGTTAAGTATCCGGACTGTAGTTTTTGTTTACGGATTAGCTTGTGTCAGCGAAAGTTTTTTGCCAACCCATGATTGCTGTACCGGGATGATCCAGTCATTCTCCAGTTCGGCTTTGGTTTGTACAAGATTGTTGAAGTACAGGGTTTCGCCATTGATGAAACCATTCTGCACGGCATACGTCAATTGGTTCATGGGCAGCACCTGTATTTTTTCTTTTACCACAAATGCAAGATTGGTGCGGTTGAAAAAATCAACACCAAATTTTTCGCCCAGTGCTTTGATAAATCGTACAGATGAATCGGTACTGCAACCACTGACACCGGCTCTGGTTTCATCGGCCATCAATACCACAAACTGCCCGAAAAAAAGATTTCCGTATGCATCCACATCAGCACCATGTGATTTCCATTCCGCTGCAAACGCATTAATCAAATCTTCCGCTTCCAGTGCCTCAGAAAGAGAGAGAACCCTGCTGCTTTGGTAAATCCACACGCGGCTGCTGGGAGAAAATGTATCGGGTAGCAAATGCTTGTAGGCTAGACTCATGGTGCAAAAGTAGCACCAGAACATTTAGAGCTTTATTAAAGTTGACGCTATTGCCTGGCGCTTTTGATCAGCTTTCTTTGGGAGGAAGAGAAGCTGCTATAATTTCAGCTACATCCAGCACACGAACGCTGTCTTCTTTTTCGGCAGCCTTTACACCATCGGTTAACATGGTGTTGCAAAACGGGCAGGCCGCTGCCACCACTTCAGCACCGGTGTCAATGGCTTCTGCGCTTCGTTCCAGGTTGACACGGGTTCTTCCCGGCTCTTCTTCCTTGAACATTTGGGCACCACCGGCACCGCAACACATGCCAAATTTGCGGCAACGCTTCATTTCAATTAATTCGGCATCCAGTGCTTCCAAAACCTTCCTGGGCGCTTCGTAAATGCCGTTGGCACGACCCAGATAACAACTATCGTGGTAGGTGATTTTTTTGCCTTTGAAGCTACCGCCTTCCTTGAGTTTGATTCTTCCTTCATCAATCAATTGCTGCAGGAAGGTGGTATGGTGAATGACGTCATAGGTGCCACCCAGTTCCGGGTACTCGTTCTTAAAGATATTGAAGCAGTGAGGGCAGATGGTGACAATCTTTTTGACCTCATACATATTCAGCGTCTGGATATTCTGGTAGGCCATCATCTGGAACAGGAATTCGTTCCCTGCTCGGCGGGCGGGATCACCGGTGCACATTTCTTCTTTGCCCAGGATAGCAAATTTGATCCCAACATGGTGAAGAATAGTGGCAAAGGCTTTGGTTACTTTCTGGGCCCGCTGATCAAAACTTCCGGCGCAGCCTACCCAGAAAAGAATTTCAGGGGTTTCACCGTTTGCCATCATTTCGGCCATGGAGGGAACGTGCATGCTCAATCGTTTAGTAAGTGCCAAAAATAAGCCGGAACCTACCAAATGTAAAAACTGAAATAGGGAAGGGTAGAACTTACTTATTGTTGAAGGCAGGTCGTCGATGCGAAACCACACTGTAACGGTTTTGACTTTTTCATTTTAACTTTTGCCTTTACCTTGCCCGCCAATGAAAAGCTGGAAACGTATCTGGGAAAAATGGACCAACTGGGAACTCTGGCCATTTAATTTGATCTATGCGCCCCTGGGTCCCCTGTGGTTGTGGTATGCGGTCAAAGCAAGAAGTTTCTGGTTTTTTACGCCTACCGATCCTACATTGACATTTGCCGGTTTTGAAGGCGAGGGCAAAAAAGAAATGTATGACCTGCTGCCGGAGGGGTCTTATCCAAAAACAGCTTACGTAAGTCCCAAACAATCTTTCGAAGAAATCAAATCCATTATTGTACAAAAAGGATTCACTTATCCCTTGTGTGTAAAGCCTGAGAGTGGCCTGAAAGGTTTGCTGTTTCGTAAAGTAGACAATGAAGATAAATTAAAGTCATATCACCAGCGAGTGCCAGTAGATTACATTATCCAGGAGTTGGTGGAGGCGCCGCTGGAGGTAAGTGTGTTTTATTACCGCTACCCGAACCAGCAAAAAGGCACCATCAGTGGTTTTATTCAAAAAGAAATGATGCATGTTTTTGGCGATGGGAAAAGCACCTTGTGGGAACTGATCTTGCAGCATCCGAAAGCAAAACACCGACTGGAGGAAATGCGCATCAAGCACGAGTTGCATCTGAATACTGTTATTCCCAATGGAGAGAAATATATTCTTACACATGCTGCTAACCTGAACCGCGGGGCACGGTTCACCAACCTGCACCAGCAGATTGATGAACAGCTACGGAAGATTTTCGACCCGCTGAGCCACCGCTGCCAATTTTATTATGGCCGTTATGATCTTAAATGCAACAGCATTGAAGAATTGAAACAGGGAAAGTTCATTATCCTTGAATTCAATGGAACAGGAGCGGAGCCCAATCATGTGTACAATGCCGGCTTTTCCTGGTTCAGGGCCTTATCGGAATTTGCCCGACATTGGAAGGTGATGTATGAGATTGGAATGTACAACAACCGGCACAACGGGGTGCGGTATTGGGGTAACAGGGAGGGCTACCAATTTTTACAGCAAGCCCGTAAACATGCGGCGGTACTGGAACAAGCCGACAGGGAAATCCTTATTTAACAGCAAACGATAAATGTCAAACAAGAGATAAAAAATGAATAAGCAATATCAAAGGATTGGAGGACTAATTAAATCAAAGCGCAACACCAGTTTTACATTTCACCTCTCACGTCTGACGTCATTATGCTGAAGCTTCTTCGCATATTCTTCACCGGTATCTTTATTGCTTTTATTGGCATGCTGCCGCTGGGTACACAAAATCTGGCTGCCATGCAGATCGCCATTTCCGATGGTTTGAAACCCGCCATCCTGTTTGCATTGGGAATGGTGGTGCCGGATGTGGTATATGTGTACATCACCCTTCTTTCCATGCAATGGATACAGAAACAGAAACGCTTGTTCAAGGCATTGGAATGGGTTACGCTGCTCATCGTTGTGTCCCTGGCTGCTGCCAACTTTTATGCGGCGCTGCATCCCAGTGTAGAGAAGAATGTTCTCCTCAGCAATGCACTTCCGAAGTTCCTGCTGGGCGTTGTGATCAACGGCGTCAATCCCATGCAGATACCCTTTTGGTTTGGCTGGAGTACTGTCCTGTTTACCAAGAAAATACTGGAGCCCCGCTGGAAACATTACAATGTATATGCTGTGGGTGTAGCCATCGGCATGTTTGCCGGAACGGCTGTTTTTATCTTTGGCGGCCGATTGATTGCTGACCAGATCAGCAACAATCAAAACATCCTTTACATACTGGTTGGAGTTGTATTTACGATAACCGCCTTTCTACAGATATGGAAAATGCGGAAGAAGAAAGATGCTGTTCACAAAATGGATCACCCGGAAGAAATTACGGCTAGCTTTGAACCTACAATAGACGAGATTACTAACCAAACCAAATAATATGCTCAATCAGGCACTGATTCCCGAATTCAAGTACGAGGCAGTCTCCACCCGCAAAATGCTGGAAAGGGTTCCTTTTGACAAAGCCGACTGGAAGCCGCACCAAAAGTCGTTTACCCTTGCTCGGCTGGCTACCCACGTAGCTGAGATTCCGCATTGGATGACCGTAACACTTACCACTGAAGAACTGGATTTTGCAAAAGGAGATTACCAGCGGTTTACACCAGCCTCTAAAGATGAATTGATGATGTTTTTTGAGAAGAGTTACCAGGAAGCGTTGAAGAATCTGGAAGCGGCAAGTGATGAAACTCTCAATGGCAATTGGACATTGCTAAATGGCGACCATGTTATTTTCACCATGACACGAATATCAACCTTGCGTTCCTTTGTCATGAACCATTTTATTCATCATCGCGGACAACTTTCCGTATACCTGCGCCTGCTGGACGTACCTGTTCCGGGCATGTACGGACCAAGTGCAGATGATTAGCCCCTGTCCCCCTGTGGGGGAACTAAGGCTAAATAGACTTTTCACCTATCAATCTTTTATTTCTAAAAATATTTTAGCTATAAATAATTCATGTCGAAAAACAGGCATTATTTATAGCTAAGTGTAATTGCTACTATTGATTATCTGTTGCTTCGCATTCTTGTACGACTTGTAGTTCTTTTGACAAGAAGAATATGCTTTAAGCAAAGATGCAAAAGCAAAAGGCAAGATTGATCTAAGTTCCCCCACCGGGGGACAGGGGCCGCCTGCCAAAATTTCACCTTCTCCCCATCAGGCATAATCATTGATAACCTTCTATGAACTTTAAAATTCAGTAAGCAATGGGAAAAATAATTGGAATTGACTTGGGTACAACCAACAGTTGCGTGGCCGTTATGGAAGGGAACGAACCTGTCGTAATAGCCAACGACGAGGGCCGCCGTACCACGCCTTCGGTTGTTGCCTTTTTAAAGAATGGAGAACGCAAAGTAGGTGATCCTGCCAAGCGCCAGGCCATTACTAACCCGCAAAATACCATCATGAGTGTGAAGCGTTTTATGGGACGCCGCTATGATGAGGTGACAGAGGAAATCAGCCATTGGAGCTATAAAGTAGCCAAAGGTGACAATAATACCGTTCGCATCGATATTGATGGCAGATTGTACACGCCGCAGGAAATTTCTGCCATGGTACTTCAGAAAATGAAAAAAACAGCCGAAGACTACCTGGGACAGGAAGTTACCGAGGCTGTTATAACCGTGCCTGCTTATTTTAACGATGCGCAGCGCCAGGCTACCAAAGAAGCCGGTGAGATTGCTGGTTTGAACGTTCGCCGGATTGTGAACGAGCCAACTGCCGCAGCGCTGGCTTATGGTTTGGACAAAGGCGGAAAGGATCACCACGTAGCCGTGTTTGACCTCGGTGGTGGTACATTCGATATTTCTATCCTGGAACTGGGTGATGGTGTGTTTGAAGTAAAATCTACCAACGGTGATACCCACCTTGGTGGTGACGACTTTGACAAAGTGATCATGGACTGGCTGGCAGAAGAGTTCCGTAGGGATGAGAATGTTGACCTGCGCAAAGACCCTATGGCATTGCAGCGCCTGAAAGAAGCCGCTGAAAAAGCAAAGGTTGAACTGTCTTCTTCTTCAGAAACAGAGATCAACCTGCCTTATATCACCGCTGTTGATGGTGTGCCCAAACACCTGGTGAAAAAACTGACCCGTGCCAAATTTGAGCAACTGGCCGATAACCTGTTTGAGCGTTGCCTGAAGCCCTGCGAAGCGGCTTTGAGAGATGCCGGCATGTCTATTTCACAGATCGATGAGGTGATCCTGGTAGGTGGTTCTACCCGTATCCCGAAAGTGCAGGAGATTGTTGAAAAGTTCTTTGGTCGCAAACCGCACAAAGGTGTTAACCCTGATGAAGTGGTGGCCATAGGTGCTGCTATCCAGGGTGCGGTATTGACAGGTGAAGTGAAGGATGTGCTGCTGCTCGATGTTACCCCGCTGAGCCTGGGTATTGAAACACTGGGTGGTGTTATGACAACCCTGATACCGTCGAATACAACCATCCCGACAAAAAAATCGGAAGTATTCTCAACGGCAAGTGATAACCAGCCTGGCGTACAAATCCATGTACTGCAGGGTGAACGTGGTATGGCCAAGGACAACAAGAGCCTCGGTATCTTCAACCTCGATGGTATTCCGCCAGCACCGCGTGGTGTACCACAGATCGAAGTGATCTTCGATATCGACGCCAATGGTATCCTTCATGTAACAGCCAAGGACAAAGGAACTGGTAAAGAGCAGAAGATCCGCATTGAGGCCGGTAGCGGTCTCACTAAAGACGAGATTGAAAAAATGAAGGCGGAAGCTGCTGCAAACGCCGATAAAGACAAGCAGGAGAAAGAACGGGTAGAGAAGATCAACCAGGCGGACAGCCTGATCTTCCAGACCGAGAAGCAGTTGAAAGAGTATGGCGACAAGATTCCTGCTGACAAGAAGGCACCGATTGAAGCAGCCCTGAACAACCTGCGTGAAGCACACAAATCGCAGGACTTGGCCCGCATTGATGCGGCTGTGACCGAAATGAACACGGCATGGACCGCAGCTAGTGAAGAATTGTACAAAGCTTCACAAGGTGGCGGAGACGGACAGCCTGGTGCTAATAGCGGTGCCCAGGCGGGTGGACCACAAGGTTCCGGCAACACAGGCGAAAATGTGACAGACGCCGAATTTGAAGAAGTCAAATAAGCTTCAACAGTATACCTGAAAAACCCACAACAAGGATTGTGGGTTTTTCTTTTTAAAGACTACTTTAGCCCTGCAATTTACCAAAACATGTGTATGAAACACAGACGCATACTGCTTTCCACCGGTTTACTCATTCCTTTAACCCTGCTCTTTTTGTCGTTTGCGGGACGGATGCAGCCCTCGTTTCAGCCAAACCAGACAGATACATTGCCTGCTTTTGCAAAGGCCAAAGATCATCTTGGTAAAAACGTAAGCAATACCAACGGCCTGCTTTCGCTGACGACCGGTATCGACAATTCTTATTATCTGCAGGATTCTCAAAACCGTATCGGCTACCTGTACCTGGAAGCTAAGATTGGTCGGTACGTAGGTAACCAGGCAAAGAAAAACCCGTTGAATATCGCTATTGTGCTGGACAGGAGTGGTTCAATGGCTGGCGAAAAAATGGAGTTCGCCAAAAAAGCAGCCATCGATATTATTGATAAACTGGGACCGGAAGATTTTGTCAGCGTGGTGATCTATGATGAGTTTATCGATGTGATTCAACCGGCAACTTCAGTATTATATAAAGATTCCATCAAATTCAAGATCAGCAAGGTGAAGCCACGTGGCTCTACCAATCTTTGGGGCGGGTCAGACAAAGGATATGAGCAGGTAAAGGCCAATTATAAGAAGAACTATGTGAACCGTGTGCTCCTGATAAGTGATGGCAACATTACGGCGGGGCCTAAAATTCCATCACGAATTATTGCACAGGTGCAGGCTTATAAAGACATCAATGGAATTTCCATTTCCACTTTCGGCGTCGGGCTGGATTACAACGAAACCCTGATGACCGATATGGCAGAGAACGGGGCAGGGAACTATTATTTCATTGACAGGGCCGATAAAATGGCGGCCATATTTGATAAAGAACTGTATGGGCTTCTAAACGTAGTGGCACAAAATGCAGAGCTGCGGATTACGCTTCCGAAAGGTGTAACGGTGGAAAAGCTTTATCCCTTTCAATATGCACTTGAGAAGAATGAAGTGGTGATCAAATTCCAGGACCTGTTTTCCGAAGACATCAAAGGGTTGATCATGCGGTTCCGGATAGATAATGAAAGCAACAAAGAGCTGCCATTTACGTCGCGGCTGGTTTATACCGATAACACCGATAACCAGGCAAAAACCATTGTGAACGAAAACATGCTGACGCCCATTAAAATTATGGAGCAGTACCTTGCCAGCTTTAATAAAACCGTGGCGGAGCAGGTGGTTTTGTTCACTGCCAATGAAAACATGGAAAAAGCCATGTATGAAGTAGACAGGGGAAATTATGAAGCTGCCAGGCGGTATGCAGAAGCTAACGGGTACATCTTCACCACTAATTCTCAATACGTCAACGGATCCGGAGAGTTGCAAAAAATGGACTCCATCACCCGGTTTTATGCAACTGATATTGCCAACATTAAAGTCCTGAGCAAAGATTCGGTGAAGCTGATGCAGAAAGACCGCAGGGCACAGAATTACCAGATCCGCAACAAAAAGGGCCAATAAAAATGCCGGTCGAAACCGGCACTTCCATCCATTTATAAAGGGGAAATCACGTATTGTATAGCGAATGGCTTAGATGATATCCATGGCCAGAACAAAAAAAGTAAATACAAATGGCATTACCAGCGTCAGCCAGGGCCAGTTGGTAGCAATGGTAAAAAGCAGCAGGGCGGTAGAAACAAAAAACAGTATCCAGTATAAACCTTTATTTCTCTTTTGCATTTCTGGAAAAATTTTGGCAAAAATAGGCAGGGAGCCGAAACGACAAAGGATATTTTTTTAAGCAGTTCTCTGCAACTGTTTACATGGCATCCTTTTCTTATTTTCGCCGGAGTGTGTTTTTCACACATTTCATAACCTTCAGCAATTGCTATACATGAAGATCGAGTTTTATTTACGGTTTAAGACACAGTACGGACAGGCAGTTTTTGTGAGTGGCAACCTGACTTCATTGGGAAGCAATAACCCTCAACAGGCGTTTCCGCTTCAATATTTGAATGATGAATTCTGGTACGGTGCTATTGAAGTAGACCCGACAGAAATCAATACGCTGCATTACCGTTATATTTTTACCAATCACAATGGGGAAATTATTGTGGAAGGGGAGCGGCACCGGTCCATTGATTTCCGGAAAAACGATGGTGACCTTCTGCTGATCGATAGCTGGAATGATGAAAGCTTCTTCGAAAATGCATTTTATACAGCTCCCTTCCAGGAAATATTCTTTAAGGAAAAAAAGGGTAATAAAGCCAAAAAAGAAGAAAGGTTCACGCATCTTTTTAAAGTAAAGGCGCCCTTGTTGCAACCACATGAAGCTGTTTGTTTATTGGGCAGCACGGCAGCTTTTGGCTCCTGGGACACAACATCGCCTATCCTGCTCGCCAAAAAAGGACTTTGGTGGACACTTTCACTAAATCTCACCAATACAGCATTACCGGCATCCTATAAATATGGCGTGGTAAATACAGAGACGGGTGAATTTCTCCGGTTTGAAAATGGTGACAACCGCGTCCTGTTCAGCAATGATATCGTCAATAAAAAAACAATCATTCACGATGCGTTTGTACGCCTGCCCAACGCTACCTGGAAAGGAGCCGGTGTGGCCATCCCGGTGTTCAGCTTGCGGAGCGCCAACAGCTTTGGTATTGGTGAATTCCTGGATATCAAACTGCTCGCCGACTGGGCCAAAGAAACGGGTTTGAAACTGATCCAGCTATTACCGGTAAACGACACCTCTGCTACGTTTACCTGGAAAGACAGCTACCCATATGCGGCCATTTCAGCCTTTGCATTGCATCCTATATACATCAACCTGGCAAAAGTGGCCGGTAAAAAAGGCTTGCAGAAGATTAAATCACTGACCAACACCCAAAAGGCTTTAAATAGCCTGCCCGAGATCGACTATGATGAGGTCATCAGGATAAAGCTGGAGGTACTGCGGGAATTGTACGCCGCTGATGAAATGGCTTTTCTGGAAGAAACTTCTTTTTTAGAGTTTTTTGATGATAACAAACTGTGGCTGGTGCCCTATGCAGCTTTTTGTTATTACCGCGACAAAAACAAAACAGCTGATTTTTCCCAATGGAAAACAGGTTCCGTGTACAATGAAGCAGAGATAGCCAAACTGACAGGCGCCAAATCAAGAAGCTTCAAACAGATTGCCTTTTTCTATTTCGTACAGTATCACCTGCACCTGCAGTTGAAAGAGGCTGTGGATTATGCCCACAAAAAAGGCCTTGCCATCAAAGGGGATATTCCAATCGGCATCTACCGAAACGGGGCTGATGCCTGGACAGCACCCGAGTTGTACAACATGAACATGCAGGCCGGTGCACCTCCGGATGATTTTGCAGTTAAGGGCCAGAACTGGGGTTTTCCTACATACAACTGGCAGAAGATGGAAGAAGACCATTTTGAGTGGTGGAAGCAGCGTTTTCACCAGATGAGCAATTATTTCGATGCTTTCCGCATTGACCATATTCTTGGATTTTTCCGCATCTGGAGCATACCAACCGATAGCGTGGAGGGTATCATGGGGCGTTTCATTCCGGCATTACCGGTATCGGTACACGAGTTTGGCGAAAGAGGGATCTGGTTTGATTACGACCGCTACTGCAGGCCGTTCATTATAGATGCCATCCTTTACCAGCGTTTTGATGGGTTGACGCAGTATGTAAAAGAAACCTTCCTACAAACGAACGACAGGGGCGGTTATGACCTGAAAGAGGCTTTTAATACGCAGCGCAAAGTGCAGGCACATTTTGCTTCAATGGAGCCAAATGACGACAATGAAACGCTGAAGAGTGGCCTATTTGATCTGATCAGCAATGTGTTGCTTTTTGAAGAAGAAGGTTCCAACGGACAGGCTTTTCATTTTCGGATTTCGATGGAAGACACCACCTCATTCCAATACCTGGATGAGGCCACGAAGCCTAAATTAAAAGACCTGTACGTCAATTATTTCTTCCGCAGGCAGGATGAGTTCTGGAAACACGAAGCAATGAAGAAACTGCCGGCCTTGAAAGAAGCCACCAACATGCTGATCTGTGGTGAAGACCTGGGTATGGTGCCGCACAGTGTTCCGGAAGTAATGCAGCGGCTGAGTATTTTAAGTCTGGAAGTACAACGAATGCCCAAGGACCCGACCATCGAGTTTTTCCATCCACGCAATGCTCCCTACCTCTCGGTAGTAACACCTTCCACACATGACATGAGCACTATCCGCGGCTGGTGGGAAGAAGACAGGGAACGTACGCAGCGCTTCTTTAATCACCTGATGGGCGAGTGGGGACCGGCGCCGTATTACTGCGAACCCTGGGTAAACCGGGCTATTGTGCTGCAGCACCTGTATTCGCCGGCCATGTGGAGCATTTTCCAGTTACAGGACATACTGGGCATGAGCGGCAGTCTGCGCAGGGAAAACCCGGCGGATGAACGCATCAACCTTCCGGCAAATCCACAATACTACTGGAACTACCGCATGCATATCCCGCTGGAACAACTAATCGGCGAAACGGACTTCAACAACGAGTTTAAGGATTATATCACCAACAGCGGAAGAAGCTAAATCAGGTTCGCTGCTTACCGTTTACCATCCACAATTACTTGCTACAACTAACGGTAAATTGTGAACCATGAACGGCAAACTTAAAAGGCATGAAGATATTCTTGATTGGATTCATGGGCTGCGGAAAAACTCACTGGGGAAAACAGTTAAGCCATAAGTTGCAGATCCCGTTTTTTGACCTGGACAGCCTCATAGAAGAACGCGAAGGCAAAAGCATCACAGCCATCTTTGCCGAAATGGGAGAGGAATATTTCCGGATGCTGGAGAAAGATATATTGTACCTGGTTACTGAAAGCCATGAAAGTTTTATTATGGCCACCGGTGGGGGAACACCTTGTTTTTTCAACAACATTGATTATATGAAAAGCCGCGGCACCGCCATCTGGATCAACAGTTCGGTGGAAAGCCTTCACAGCCGGTTGGTCAAAGAAAAAGACAAACGCCCCCTGATCAGCAGTATTCCTGATGACGAATTGCGGGCATATATTATAAAAAAATATGCTGACCGGAAAATATTTTACCAGCAGGCCCAGGTTATCCTCAACGAAGATGATGTTACCTTAGAGCGCCTGATTGAAAAAACCTTTCACGCCTGAACATGCAAAAGATTTACCTGATCATTGGAACCATACTGGCCGGACTGGCTGTGGCGCTTGGCGCCTTTGGTGCACATGGATTGAAAAAGATCGTTTCGGCCGAAAATGTTGCCACCTACCAAACCGGAGTGCAATATCAAATGTATCATGCCCTGGCGCTTATCCTTGTCGGAATACTTTCCGAACGCATCGCCAATCATTACTTATCTTATGCCGGCGTTTTGTTCGTGGCAGGCATTGTTTTGTTCTCCGGATCGCTTTACCTGATTGTTTCCCTCTATGCGATGAACAAAACAGTTCCCACCGCAGTTGGCATTTTGACACCCATTGGCGGACTTTTTTTCATATTGGGGTGGATAAGCCTATTAATTAGCCTGCTGAAGAAATAAGCGCAAATTTTTTGAGAAAACCCTTGTCCCGCCTGTGATTCCCCGGGTCAATGATTATCTTTGATTTTATGGCTAACGAGCTTAAATCCAAACCACCCAAGGTGGCTGAAAAACCGGAGAAGAAAGAAAAAGTGGCAAAGCCCAAAAAAGCTGCAAGCACCAAAACAACTGCCGGTACCACATTTAAAAAGGAAAAAGAGGAAAAAGTTGACCTTAAAAAGTTGGCGAAAGATGAACGCACCCAAAAGATATTGGGTACGATTTCGTTACTGGCCTCTACCTTTCTCTTTATCTCTTTCATATCTTATTTTTTCACCTGGAAAGAAGACCAGTCGCAGATATTGAACGAAGGCATCGGCTTCCTGTTTAATGCTGAAACCAAAGTGGCGAACCTGCTTGGCCGGTTAGGCGCCTATGTTTCCTTTTTGCTCATTCGCCAGGGTTTTGGCCTGGCTGCATTTTTATTCTGTTGTTTCTTTTTTGTTGTCGGTATCAATAAGATTACAGGGCGCAATGTGTATTCCATCTGGAAAAACCTTCGCTACGTAACCATTGGCCTGGTTATACTTTCTGTTGCTTTTGCCTATGCCTTCTCCGCTTTTGAGAGCTTTTCGTTCGGTGGCGAAGTGGGTACCATGATCAAAGACTGGATGGTAGGTCTGATCGGTAACGTGGGCACAGGTATCCTGCTTTTGGTAGTCGGCATATCTTATATCATCTGGCAATTCAATCCAACTTTCAATGTACCTATTCGCAACAAAGAAGAGGACGGTGAAATTGATTACTCAGCTCTTTCCATAGAAGAGAATGAAACTGTGGAAGAAATAACCGTGGCAGAAGAAAAGAAGGAAGAAGTGCTTTCGCCCATTGCAAAGGCAAAAAAAGCAGCCATTACCGTCAACGACCTGTATGCAGAAAAACAACCCAAAGAAAAAACTTCTGTTCCTAATGCTTTAAATGGGGGCGGTGAAATGGTATTAAGCATCAATCCAACAAAAGATGAAAGGGATTATGGCTTTGAAGTAGTTGAAAAGGATGCGCCTGAAGAGGAGGAAAACACGGTGGAAGAAGATATCATGCCGGTGGAAGAACCTGCAGTAGAGCCGGTAGTTGGCGATCTCCTTCATAAGGAAGAAGAACGCATCACAAGAGAACTTCCCATAGAAGAACCCAAGATCTATATCCAGGAACCAAAACCGGCAAAACGGGTTGATAAAGCACCCGAAAATATTGAACTGGAGATCAAAACAGTGGAAGAAACACCAGCCGGTGAAGAAGTAGGGGAGGAGCGGCAGAAGGATTATAGTGATCTTCCGCCTTACGAACCCACACTTGACCTGCGGGATTATAGATACCCTACAGTTGACCTGCTGGAACAGCACGGCAGCGAGAGAATTGTGCAGGACCCTGCCGAACTGGAGGCCAACAAAAACCAGATCATCAACACGCTGAAGAACTACGATATTACTATTCAAAAGATCAGTGCAACAGTAGGCCCAACCGTAACACTGTACGAGATTGTTCCTGCAGCCGGTGTCCGGATTTCACGGATCAAAAACCTGGAAGATGACATAGCCCTGAGTCTTGCTGCTTTGGGTATTCGTATCATCGCACCAATCCCGGGCAAGGGAACCATCGGTATTGAGGTGCCCAATGTGAAGAAGACAATTGTGAGCATGAAGACCCTCCTGAACGCGGAGAAATTCATTCACAACAATTACAGTCTGCCCATTGCCATTGGAAAAAAGATCGACAACGAAAACTTCATTGTTGACCTGGCCTCTATGCCGCACCTGCTGATGGCCGGTGCTACCGGCCAGGGTAAATCGGTCGGATTGAATGCTGTACTGGTTTCGCTCCTGTACAAAAAACATCCTTCACAACTGAAGTTTGTCCTCATCGATCCAAAGAAAGTGGAATTAAGCGTTTATCGCCATATTGAAAATCACTTTTTAGCCAAACTCCCCGGCGAAGAAGATGCCATCATCACCGATACCAAAAAAGTGATTCATACCCTGAATGCGCTGTGTATTGAAATGGATAACCGGTATGACCTCTTAAAGGAAGCCGGTACACGAAACATTAAAGAATACAACGAGAAGTTTACCAAACGCCGCCTGAACCCGCAGAAAGGCCATCAATACCTGCCATTTATTGTGCTGGTTGTGGACGAGTTTGCCGATCTTATAATGACCGCCGGTAAAGAGGTGGAAATGCCAATTGCCCGGCTGGCACAGCTGGCCCGTGCGGTGGGTATTCACCTGATCATTGCCACACAGCGTCCGTCGGTTAACATTATTACCGGTACCATCAAGGCCAACTTCCCGGCCCGTATTGCCTTTAAAGTGTCGAGCAAGATCGACAGCCGCACCATCCTGGATGCCGGTGGCGCCGAGCAACTGATTGGGAAGGGTGACATGCTGATCTCCTACAATGGTGAGATCACCCGTTTGCAGTGTGCATTTGTGGATACGCCTGAAGTGGAAAAAATCGTTGACTACATTGCCGACCAGCGGGGTTACCCGCAGGCCTTCCTTTTACCGGAATACGTTGATGAAAAGGAACTGGAAGGAAAAGATTTTGACGCCAACGATAAGGACCCATTGTTTGAAGACGCCGCTAAACTCATTGTGCAAAACCAGATTGGTTCCACTTCGCTCCTGCAGCGCCGCATGAAACTGGGCTATAACCGTGCAGGCCGCCTGATGGATCAGCTGGAGGCTGCGGGTGTCGTAGGACCCAACCTGGGCAGCAAGGCCCGGGAAGTGTTGGTGAAGACCGATGCCGAGTTGATGGAATTGTTTGAAACTCTCGGATAGTAGCTGTGGTGCGTGGATTGTTAGTTTATTTCAAGTGTGTGCGATTAAGGATTTTGAAGCTTTTCTAATCAATAACCTGTTATTAGCGTAGAACAATCAAATCTCCCTTAACAAAAGCAAGTGTTAAGATCAAATTCTTTGATTAATCCCGGTATGTCTATTGCCGTCTCAGTACCGTGATTCGGCTATCTTTGCCGGCGATTTACCATCAAAAAAAATCTAATGAAGCGATTATTTACACTATTTACTTTTTCATTCCTGTGCCTGGTAGCTACCGCTCAAACAAAGAGCGACCCGGAAGCAAAAAAGATCCTGGATGCCGTTAGCGCAAAGTTTAAAACCTTTGCAGCGCCGCAGGCTACGTTTACCTACCAGGTAGAAAACGCACAGGGAAAGGCGCTTTCTACCAAAAAAGGCTCCGTAATAATGAAGGGAAATAAGTTCAAGGTTTCGATGGATGGCATGGAGATCTTCTCTGATGGCAAAACCGTTTGGAACTACGATAAATCGGCGAATGAAGTAACGGTGAATAACCTGTCTGAAAGCGGCAGCGGAATGACGCCCCAAAAGATATTTACAAATTTTTACGACAAAGATTTCTTTTACAAACTGAACGGAACAAAAAAAGTGGGAGCAAAAACAGTTCATGAAATTGAGCTGACGCCAACTGACAAAACCCGTCCTTACCACAAAGTGTATGTGCTGGTAGATAAAGCAACAAATACAATTTCCAGCGCCAGATTCCTGGAGAAATCAGGCGGCCGTTACAGCTATTCCATTAATACCATGAAACCCACAGCAGCCATAGCGGATGCAGAATTTGTTTTTAACAAGAGCAAGTATCCGGGTGTGGAAGTTGTAGACCTTCGCTAAAACATTTACAACAGAATAAATAGTCCCTGGCCCTCAGCCGGGGATTTTTATTTAGGACAGATGAGGCAGGAAAACAAATAATTCTTTTCCTCCTCAATGGTTACATTTGCTGCCCTCAAAATTGAAGAACCACCGTTTGTGTTATGGAACTGAAGTATATCCAGAAAATTGCAGAGAAGCTTTCTCTCCGAGTAAATCAAGTTACCAATATTGACAACCTGCAGGCCGAAGGTGCTACCATTCCGTTTATGGCCCGTTACCGCAAAGAAGCGACGGGCAACCTGGATGAAGTGGTGATCGGTGCAGTGGTAGAAGAAATTGCTTATTTTACCGACCTTGACAAGCGCAAGGCTACTGTCATCAAAACCATTGAAGACCTGGGCAAGATGAACCCGGAATTAAAAACCAAAATCAACGATTGCTACAGCGCTACAGAACTGGAAGATATTTACCTGCCGTATAAACCCAAGCGGAAGACAAGGGCTACGCAAGCCATTGAAAAAGGTTTGGAGCCATTGGCAAAACGCCTGTTTGAGCAGGAAGCATTTAATCCCGAAGAAGAGGCTGCAAAATTTGTTTCAGCCGATGTAAAAGACACCAAAGAAGCCCTGCAGGGTGCAAGAGATATCATTGCCGAGTGGATCAGTGAGCATGAGCAGGCAAGAGCAAAGGTGCGCCAGTTATTTACCGAAAGCGCAACGCTGACTTCGAAAGTAATGACGGCAAAGAAAGATGATGAAGAAGCGCAGAAATACCGTGATTATTTTGAATTCAGTGAACCACTGAGTAAGAGCCCTTCGCACCGTATTCTTGCTATTCGTCGGGCCGAAAAAGAAGGCTACCTGCTGATGGACATCAGCATCGACAAAACAATTGCGGTGGAAAGTCTGGAGGAGATTTTTGTGAAAGCATCAAATCCCGCTGCGGCTGAAGTAAAAAAAGCCATTGACGACAGCTACACCCGCTTGCTGAAACCTTCCATTGAAAACGAGTTTCGGTTGGCAAGCAAGAACAAAGCGGATGAAGAAGCAATTAATGTGTTTTCCGAAAACCTGCGCCAGTTGCTGCTGGCTTCACCCCTTGGCTCAAAGAAGATTCTTGCACTTGATCCCGGATATCGTACGGGATGCAAGTTGGTTTGCCTGGATGCCCAGGGTGCCCTGGTAAAGAATACCACCATCTATCCGCATCCGCCGCAAAACCAATGGCAGGAGAGTATTGCGGAGATCAAACACCTGGTTGAAAAATACGACATAGAAGCCATAGGTGTGGGAAATGGCACCGCTGGAAGGGAAACAGAAACGCTGGTCCGCTCCATTGATTTTGGAATGCCGGTAAGTATTTTCCAAGTAAACGAAAGCGGCGCTTCCATTTATTCGGCTTCGGAAGTGGCAAGAGAAGAATTTCCCGACCAGGATGTCACCGTTCGTGGTGCGGTAAGCATTGGGCGCCGCCTTCTCGATCCGCTGAGCGAACTGGTTAAGATCGATCCCAAATCGATTGGTGTCGGCCAGTACCAGCACGATGTGAACCAGACCAAATTAAAAACTGCACTGGACAGGGTGGTGGAGAGCGCCGTGAACTTTGTGGGTGTGGATGTAAATACGGCTTCCAAACACCTGTTGCAATATGTTTCGGGCATCAGTGCTACGCTGGCCAACAATATTGTACAATACCGAAACCAGAACGGTGCTTTTCAAAGCCGGGAAGACCTGAAAAAAGTACCGTTGATGGGTCCTAAATCCTTTGAACAATGTGCAGGCTTTTTGCGGATTCCCGGTGCACCTAATGTGCTGGATGCATCTTCGGTTCACCCAGAACGTTATGCCCTGGTAGAGCAGATGGCAAAGGATGTGCAGGCATCACTGGAGGAATTGATCAAAAATGCTGATGTCCGCAAAAAGATCAACAAAAAGCAGTACATCAATGAAACCGCTGGCGAATACACGATTGATGACATTCTGAAAGAACTGGAAAAGCCTGGTCGCGACCCGAGAGCGCAGATCGAAGAATTCCGCTTTGATGACACGATCAAAAGCATTGAAGATGTAAAAGTGGGCATGACGGTTCCGGGAATCGTTACCAACATCACAGCTTTTGGTGCATTTGTCGATATTGGTGTGAAGCAGGATGGACTGGTACACGTTTCGCAATTAAGCAACCGTTATGTTTCCGACCCGAAGGAAGTAGTAAAGCTGAATCAACGGGTGACGGTTACCGTTACAGAAGTGGATGTAACCCGTAAACGGATTGCATTAACAATGAAAGATAAGCAGGCTGCTAACAATGACCAGCGATCTGCAGGCGCAAAAACGTTTAACAAGCCACTGAAACAAACAAAACCCGCTGCTCCGCTGAATAGCTTTCAAAAGAGCCTGATGGATCTGAAGAAAAAATTTGGTGATTAATGAATAAGCCCTCGAAAGAGGGTTTTTCATTTTGCTGAAATGTGAACAGGTTTTTAGTAGTGTGTTTGACAGAAAAAGAAATAAATAGCTAGGTTTAGTACATGAACCTGCAAGGATGAAGAAAACAAAAAAACGTATGCTGCTGAAAGCGCTAACGCTGATTGGCTGTTTTTCAACAGGCGTTATTTATGGTAGCATAGGGGTCATTGCCCTGCTTTCTTTTCTAAAGCTAAAAAAGGGCGGTGCTGATGAGAGCAGTTTCCTGGCTTTGCTGGATGGTTTTTTGGCTGGCCGTTTATTGGCCTGGCTCATTATTTTGGGTGCTGTTTGCTTTATTGTTTGGCGCTTTTATGAGGCGTTTAAGGATCCTTATAAAGTTGGCAATGATGCAAAAGGTATTCTGCTCAGATCCGGTGCTGCTTTTAGTTCCGGTGCCGATGCTTTCATTGCTTTTTCTGCATTGCAGGCACTGTTCAATCAACAAAAAGCTTCAAAGACCGGAGAGCCTGTGCAACAGCAAAGGCTTGTTGCCGGGATGCTGGAAAATGACTGGGGCCAAACCGTTGTTTTTATCATTGGAGCCATTGTATTGCTCACGGCATTAGTACTGGCTTTTAACGGACTATCCGGCCGTTTTACGGAAACCATCAGAGCCGGTGATTTCAGCAAGGGGTGGCGATTCACTGTGCATGGTTTTGCTTATGCTGGTTACCTGTCTCGTGGTATCATCCTTGGTATTACAGGTTTTTTCTTTATCAAAGCCGCCTTGGAAAACAACAGCACCTATGTTGTCAATACCGATAAAGCATTTGATTTTATCGGAGATCATGTTGGGCATGTATACTTTATCCTTGTTGCGGCAGGAACCATCTGTTATGGTTTATACATGTTTGTTCTTGGATTGAACTATGATATTGATGCCGACATTGGGGATCAAACCGAATAAGTCATAATCTTGAAACACGGGATTCAAAACATCTGTATTATAAGAAGTAATTATTCCACAACCGCTTTCCTCAATTTCGTAAGTTTTACCAGTAATTCTTCCAGCATATCCAGTTTCAGCATATTGGCACCATCACTCAAAGCACAGGAAGGGTCGGTATGCGTTTCAATAAAAAGGCCGTCTGCACCTGTAGCAATCGCCGCCAATGCAATGGTTCCGATCATCATTGGGTTGCCACCGGTTACACCACTGGTTTGGTTGGGTTGCTGCAGGCTATGGGTGCAGTCCATCACTACAGGCACGCCTGATTCCTGCATAATAGGAATATTGCGGTAATCCACCACCAAGTCCTGGTAACCGAAGGTCGTTCCTCTTTCGGTGAGCATCACTTTGTTATTGCCTGTGTTCTTGATTTTTTCTACGGCAAATTTCATTGATCCGCCGCTGAGAAATTGTCCCTTCTTCACGTTTACAATTTTGCCGGTTTCACCCGCAGCAAGCAGTAATTCTGTTTGCCGGCAAAGAAAGGCCGGTATCTGCAATACATCCACGTATGCGGCAGCCATAGCGGCTTCCTTTTCACTATGGATATCTGTGGTACAAGGCAGGCTATACTGTTTCGCTACTTTCTGCAAAATCTCCAGTCCTTTTTCATCACCCACACCTGTAAATGAAGTCGCACTGGTGCGGTTGGCCTTGCGGTAAGAGGCTTTCAGTATATAAGGAATGCTGTATTTTTTACAAAGAGCGGATACTTTCTCTGCCACTTCAGCAACAGTCTCTTCGCTTTCTACTACGCAAGGTCCTGCAATGAGAAAAAAGCTGTTCGGATCATATTGCTGCCCTGCAAAAATTTCTTCTAAGAATGTATTCATGCTGCAAAAGTAGCTTTCAACCGGAAACAAACTTGCGCACCTCTGAACTTGTGAACGGCGAAACGTATAATTTCGCAACGCTATATGGCTAAAGAAAAAATTTTAGTGATCGGTGCATCCGGTCAGATAGGTGTGGAGTTGACTCTTGCCCTTCGGAAGATCTATGGTGAAGCCGGTGTGATTGCCTCTGACCTGCGGGAACAAAATCCCCTGCTGCAGGGGACCGGGCCTTATGTCAGCCTTGATGTCATGAACAAAGAAATGCTGCACGTGCAGGTAATCCGGCAAGGTGTTACACAGATCTATCTGCTGGCAGCAATCCTTTCGGCTACCGGGGAGAAGAACCCTGGTCTGGCCTGGCACCTGAACATGCAGGGCCTCCTGAATGTACTCGACATTGCCCGGGAAGAAAAACTTTCCAAGGTATACTGGCCTTCTTCCATTGCGGTGTTTGGACCCACTTCACCCAAGAAGAATTGCCCGCAGAAAACCATCATTGAACCCACTACTGTTTACGGTATTTCGAAATATGCCGGCGAGTTCTGGTGCCACTACTACTTTAACAAGTATGGTGTGGATGTGCGCAGCCTCCGCTACCCTGGGCTGATCTCCTATAAGTCGGCACCCGGAGGAGGTACAACGGATTATGCGGTGGAGATCTTCCATGAAGCGCTGGAAGAAGGGCATTACAACTGTTTTTTAGAGAAGGACACCTATCTGCCCATGATGTACATGCCGGATGCCATCCGTGCCACTATTGAGCTGATGGAAGCGCCCAGTGAAAACATCAAGGAGCGGACTTCCTACAATGTCTCCGCTATTTCATTTTCTCCCGAGGAAATTGCAGCCGAGATCAAAAACCATGTACCCGGTTTCAGCATCAGCTATGCACCCGATTACCGGCAGGCGATAGCCAATAGCTGGCCCGGTAGCATTGATGACGCAGTAGCAAGAGAAGACTGGGGATGGAAACACGACTATGACCTGCCAGCCATGACAAAAGATATGCTGCAAAACCTACGCAAACAAAAAGCAGCAGTTGAAGATCTTCAGAAATAAAAAACAAATAAAAAGGCAACGATTTCAGTCGTTGCCTTTTTGCTATTCCATAACTCTTGTTACTTCTTTTTGTTTTTGTCCGTGAAATAGGCCCTGCTGTAATTTGCTTTCCACAGATCATAACGTTTGAACTGATCTGGCAGCCTTCTTTGAAAGTCCGTCCAGTTCTTTTTCTCCTTTGGCGTCCACAATACTTCTGAAAGTGCACTCATGCGGGGGAAGACCATGTACTCCACTTTTGATGGATTCTTAATATACTCCGTCCACACATTGGCTTGTGCGCCCAATACGTATTTTGCTTGTTGTGCATTGAGTTCTTTGGGTACCGGTTCGTAAGCATAAACGGCACTCAGCGGGTTGAAACCGCCGATGGTTACCGAATCTTCATTCCGCGTTTGTGAGTGATCGAAGTAGACAGGATTATTGGGTGTCATGATAACCTGGTGTTTTTGACGGGCTGCTTCAATGCCGCCTTTTTCGCCCCGCCAGCTCATGACAATGGCATTGGGTGCAAGACCACCTTCGAGGATCTCATCCCAGCCAATCAAGGTGCGTCCTTTTGCATTCAGGTATTTCTCCATTCGCTGGATAAAATAGCTTTGCAGTTCGTGTTCATCCTTGAGGTTTTCGGCTTTGATCCTTGCCTGGCATTGCGGGCATTGTTTCCAGTGTGCTTTGGGAGCTTCATCGCCACCCACGTGTATATAACGGGAAGGAAAAAGTGTCAGCACTTCGTCCATTACATTCTCCAGGAACTCAAATGTGGTTTCTTTCCCGGCGCAATAAATATCATCAAACACGCCCCAGGTTTCCTGTACTTTTTTTCCTTTTTGTTGCTGGCTGGCCTCTGAGGGATTTTTTGCAATCACCGTTTCTTTTTCAGGGAAACAACTCAGCCAGGGATAAGCCGCAATGGCCGCGGAAGAATGCCCGGGCAACTCAATTTCCGGAACAACGGTAATGTGCCGGTCCGTTGCATACTGCACAATGTCTTTGATTTCATCTTGCGAATAATAACCGCCGTAGCGAATGTTGTCATTGCCGGTACCGGGGAAGCGGCCAATGATGGTACCGTTGCGATACGCTGCTACCGTAGAGAGTTCTGGATATTTTTTGATCTCAATGCGCCAACCCTGGTCTTCCGTGAGGTGCCAGTGAAAATAATTGAATTTGTGCAGCGCCAGGTAATCAATGTATTTTTTTATAAATGAAACTGGGAAGAGGTGCCTGCCAACATCCAGGTGCATACCGCGGTAGCTAAAGCGGGGATAGTCGTTGATGGTTACAAAGGGAATGGAGAAATTTGGTGATCTCGATTGTGCATTGGTGGTAGTCGGCAGCATCTGCAACAGTGTTTGGATCCCGTTGAACGTAGCTGCATAACTGTCACCTTCAATGATCACACCTTCTTTCCCTACCGTTAAGGTGTAGGTTTCCTTTTCAGGTGCCTTCGCAAATTTCCGGGTTACAAGGCGAATGTAATTTTTACCTTCCTGCCGGTCGATATCAAGTTTAAAACCATACACCTCTTGCAGGTAGGTGTTCAGGTATTCGGCGGATTTCCGGTCGGCCTCATCGGCAGCGGCAATAACCGTTTTTAAATTGAGGGTAAACTGGCCACTGCCCATTTTCATATTTACTGGTTGCGGAATGAGTGTCAGTGTAGTTTTAGATTGCCCGAAGGCAACCTGGGCCAATAATACGGAGATAGCAAGGAGCTTTTTCATGTTCATGGTTTAAGTGCAGGGGTTACAATCGGTAAAAATAAGGCTGCTCTGCCTACTAGGATGCCTACAAACAAAAAAACGTTGGCAGCATCAGTAAAAGATGTTTGTCAACGTTTCCAGTTTTAGTTCCCAAAAACAGTTTTAGGTCTGTGTAACCAAAAACTGATGTTGCACACTTTCGAACAGAACGCCTTGAGAAAACTAAAAATATTGCCTTTTCGCTCTGCTTCTTATTGTTTTTCCTGCGCAACCGTTTTTAAACATAGTCAGACTCAAAATGGCGGAACTCCTCTTTGAGTGATGCATAGATTTTCCGAAAGATGTGCATGTCTTCCCGAAGTTTGGAATGGTTATCCATCCTGATGCTTTCCAGGCCAAGACCGGAGAGATCTTTAACAAAACCTGCCAGCTGCTTTTCGCTGATATGCAGCTTGTGTTTCAGTTCGTCAATAACTTCTTTTTCGCGGATAAACTGGTTCTGGAAGTGTTCAACCTGGGCAAGGGCATTCGAACCAGTTATCTTGCTGACGGAGCCTGCCAGCTGACTTTCAAATATGGTGATTTCTTCTTTGCAGAAATTCAGTTCATCGATCCAGGTATGATATTCCTGGTGCAATTTGGGGATGGCAATGGTGGGAAACATAGTCTATATTTTATACAGTAAATCAACGCCAATACCCTTCCTGTTTCCCTGAGTACGGTTGTTTTCTTACCTGATCTTTCTCACTTTTTGCAATACGATGAGAAGCGAGTAGTGTGGTGTGTCGACGGAATTCTGTAGTGAGAGAAATAGAAGGAATCAACTGTTATTTTCCGTTCCTTCTACAGGAACTTCAAGCAGTAAAAGTTCTGCATCGGTGTTGGCGATAATTGACAGATGATCGATCCCTGAAAGACCGAGTCCATCCCGCTGATTCATAACAATCGCATTGACCGTAACATCACCGGCTATGAGGAAGGCATATACACCGTTACCCTTTTTTCTCAGTTCATAACGGTGAGTAGTGTTTTTATCCAAATCACCAATGCTAAACCATGCATCCTGGTAGATACCGACACCGCCATCTGCTGAACCAATCGGGGACACAATGGTCAGCAGGCGGTTTTGTTTCTCTTCTTTGCGAAAGGATTGCTGGTCGTACCGGGGTGCAACATTTTCTTTATTTGGAAAAACCCATATCTGCAGAAAGCTGACAGGAAAATCCTGCGCCTTGTTTTTTTCGGAATGCATGATGCCCGTACCCGCACTCATGGCCTGTACATCACCGGGTCGGATAAGGGCACGATTTCCCATGCTGTCTTCGTGCTCCAGTTCCCCGTTCAGCGGAAGCGTTATGATTTCCATGTTTTCGTGGGCATGCTTACCGAAGCCTGCGCCGGGTGCAACGGTGTCGTCATTAAGCACCCTTAGCGCCCCAAAATGCATGCGGTTTGGATCGTGGTAATGGCCAAAACTGAAGGTATGCCAGGTGTCCAGCCACCCATGATTGGCGTGCCCCCTTGTTGCTGCTTTATGAAGGACTGTTTCCATAAACATCCATTTCAATCCGTAACTTTAACCTCATCTCATCTTAAACTTCCACCTTTTCATCCACCAGCTTTTCCGCCAGCCAGAGGTATTCCTTTACAAACAAATCAATGCTTTTTTGAAAAGAGGGATCAACCAGGTTTCCTTCCGTATCAAATTTCTTATCCACTTGCGGAGTGATGAGCATATAAGGGCAGGGAATGCCAAACAAAGCCAACGTAAATTGCTGCAATTGCATGGCTGCACGCATGCCGCCTAGGGCGCCGGTTGATGCGGTCACCAAGCCAAATACTTTGCGGTGTTGTTTCGGAAAATGGTCAAACAGGTTTTGCATGGCCGGGGAGTAGCTGCCGTTATACTCCGGTGTAACAATGATAAAGGCATCCGCACCAAATATGCGGGCCGCCAGTTCTTTGTAAGGGTGCGGCGTTTCTTCTACCGTGGCAAAAACTTTTTGTAAAAGCGGCAGGGGATAGTTGCGTACCTCCAATAGTCCAATCTCGTGTTCTGTTTTTTCCTGCAACAGGTTATATAAATGCAGGGCCAGCCGGTGAGTGGTACTGTTTTGTCTTGGGCTCCCTGATACAATCTCAATTCGCATACACTCCATTTTTAATGTTCAAACATCAAATTTAAAGCCGAAGGCAAAACGTGCCAAATTGTCTTTATAATGTTTGATTGTTAATATTGATCTGCTCGTTGTTCTTGCGGAGGCGCATATTAATAAGCTCAACCACAAGGCTAAACGCAATGGCCGAATAGATATAAGCCTTGTTGAAATGCTGGTGAAAGCCTTCTGCAACCAACATCACGCCAATCATAATCAGGAAGGCCAGCGCCAATATTTGCAGCGTTGGGTGCTTGTTAATAAAGCGGCTGATGGCTCCGGCAAAAAGGATCATGATTGTCATGGATATTACTACGGCAGTTATCATCACCCAAACCTGGTCAACCAATCCAATAGCGGTAAGGATACTGTCAAAGGAGAAAACGGCGTCTACCAATACAATCTGGAGAATAACGGCATTAAATGCGGTAGGTACCACCTTTACCTGCTGATCGGCTGGCTTTACTTTTTCCAACTTATGGTGAATTTCCAACGTGCTTTTAAAGACGAGAAAAATACCACCTGCAATAAGAATCAGGTCTTTCCAACTTATTCCAAGGGGTTGCCCATCATCCTGGATGAAAGGAATGGTAAATATGGGATTGGTGAGTTTAATGATCCAGGTAATGGTCAGCAGAAGACCAATCCGGAATACCATGGCCAGCAGGAGGCCAATAAGTCTTGCCTTTGGTTGTTGTTCGGCTGGTAATTTGTTTGAAACAATGGAGATGAAAATAATGTTGTCAACTCCTAAGATAATTTCCAATACGGTCAGGGTTACCAAAGCGGTCAGTACGCCGGGGTCTGTCAGATTGATCTCTGCTAATGTTATCATTTTGTCGTTAATTGATTAATCCTTGCTTTCGGTTCGTTGCCACAGTTCTTATCTAAACAAACATCATACAAAAATTACGGGCCAACGTTTGTTGACCTGTCTGCTAAATTACACCTCAAAGGGGAATTTGTTTGCGTTGACAGCTGAACAGCTGTTAGGACAAAGCCGTAAACAGGATGTAAATCCATATCCAATTCTATGTTAACCAGTTTCATTCGATACGGATCGTATTAAATCTAATCAGTCTCCAGTCGTTTGATCTGAAAAGCAGGTTGTAGGCAGTTTGCCTTACATTTGTTTTTCCCTTAAATTTTTTACTATATGAATGTAAACAGAACCGTACTAACCCTTGATGAATTCACTATCCAATCGCTTCGACAGTTTCCGCATGCAACAGGCGAATTGAGTACATTGCTGCGAGACATTGGTCTGGCTGCCAAGCGTATAAATGTTGAGGTGAATAAAGCCGGGCTGGTGGATATTTTGGGCGATTATGGCACCATGAACGTGCAGGGTGAAGAAGTGAAAAAATTGGATGTGTTTGCCAATAACCAGTTTATGGGGGTTCTTCAGCGCGGCATCAGTTGTGCCGGTATTGCCTCCGAAGAGTTGGATGATCTTGTTGCGTTTGACGATGATGTGAGCAAAAACTCAAAGTATGTTTGCCTTTTCGATCCGCTGGATGGCAGCGGTAACATTGATGTGAACGTTTCCATCGGTACAATATTCAGCATTTATCGCCGGCTTTCGCCTAGAGGCACGGTTGCCATCCGTGAAGATTTTTTACAAAAGGGGAGAGAGCAGGTTGCTGCTGGTTATATTGTTTACGGTTCTTCTACCATGTTTGTGTATGCAACGAAAAGAGGGGTGAACGGCTTTACGCTGGATCCTTCCATCGGCGAATTTTGCCTCAGTCATCCTGACATCAAATGCCCGGACGCCGGCAAGATTTATTCCGTAAATCATGGAAATTTCTTTCAGTACGATGATGGTGTGCGGAAATACATCAACCGTTGCCAGAACAAATCAGCTGACGATGGCGGGCCATATACGCAGCGTTACATTGGCAGTATGGTGGCCGATGTTCACCGCAACCTGATCAAGGGCGGCATCTTTATGTACCCGCTTACCAAAGACAAACCCAAGGGCAAATTGCGGCTCCTGTATGAGTGCAATCCATTTGCGTTTATTGTAGAAGTAGCCGGCGGAAAAGCAACCGACGGAAAGCAGCGCATTTTGGATATTGTGCCTACTGAACTGCACCAACGCAGCGGATTTTTTGTAGGAAGCAAAAGTATGATGGAAGAGCTGGAATCCTGTATGGCAGAGGTAAAAGCCGAGGCAATCGGATAGGGTAAACAGGTATAAAATACAAATGTTCTTTCGATAGATTAAAACAGGTCAACATAAATCAAATCAATACAATTGCATTTCTACTTCCAGAATGCATTAAAATTTGAAGCAAATTTTCCTTCATGGATGAAAAAAAGGTCATTATTTCCGTACAGGACCTGGTGAAGAATTACGGGAACTTTCAGGCAGTTAAAGGAATCTCATTTGATGTATTTGAAGGAGAAATTTTCGGCCTGCTAGGACCTAACGGTGCCGGTAAATCCACCACGCTGGAGATCATTGAAACCCTTCGTGAAAAGACCAGCGGAAGGGTGATTGTTAACGGCAACGACATTGATAAAGCACCCAACGAGATCAAAAAAATCATTGGTGTGCAGTTGCAGACAAGCGGCTTTTATCCCAACCTGAACCTGTTGCAGCTGATCGACCTTTTTGCTGGTTTGTACAACCGTAAAATTGATGGACTTGCGCTGCTCGACACGGTAAACCTGCGTGATAAGGCAAAAGCAAAGGTGAAAGAACTGAGTGGCGGACAAAAGCAACGGTTTTCGATTGCCACTACGCTGATCAACGAGCCCAAAATTATTTTTCTGGATGAACCGACAACCGGTCTCGATCCGCAGGCTCGGCGCAACCTTTGGGACCTGATTCGTGGCATCCGCAGCAAAGGAACAACGGTGATCATCACCACGCATTACATGGACGAAGCTGAATACCTTTGCGACCGTGTGGCCATTGTTGACAGTGGCAAGGTTGTAGCACTCAATTCACCGGATGGATTGATTGATGAATTGGTGGACACCGGATTTGAGCGCCCAAAAGAAATGAAGCGGGCTAACCTGGAAGATGTATTTATTAACCTCACCGGTCATTCCTTACGGGAACCGTAAGGCAAAGAACAACTGGTGTACACAGAAAAATATTTTTGAGAGCTAACAGAATAACATATGAGTTTATTTGACAGACTACAAGGCGCAAGAGCCGAAAAGATTCAAAAGGAAAAAGACGCAGGTGCTGCATTCATGAAAGAAAACAGTGAAAAGGAAGGAGTGGTGCAACTGCCCAGCGGCATCCAGTACCAGGTACTGCAAGAAGGCACGGGTCCCAAGCCTTCACCTGCCAGCAATATCAAAGCGCATTATCGGGGTGCCTTGCTGAACGGGAAAGAGTTTGATTCATCTTTCAAACGCAACCAGCCCTTTACGGCACGACTGACGCAACTGATTAAGGGATGGCAGGAAGTGCTGCCGATGATGCCTGTTGGCAGTATGTGGCGGCTGTGGATTCCTTCCCACCTGGCCTATGGCGATAATGGCGCCGGTGGCGACATTCCGGGTGGCGCAACGCTGGTGTTTGATATTGAACTTCTTGAAATTCTTTCATAAGCAATCAACCATGCAGGAAGACCTTCGTTATCCTATCGGCAAGTATGAACCGAAACCTTATGCTGATGCATTACGGGAAGAATGGCTGGCTGATATTCGATTTTTACCGCAGGCTATTGAACATGCCATCAGCAACCTGAATGAAGAACAAATTCAAACGCCTTATCGTGACGGTGGCTGGACGGTTCACCAGTTAGTGCATCATGTGGCAGATAGTCATATCAATGCGTACTGCCGTTTCAAACTCGGCGTAACGGAGAACAATCCTTCAATCAGGCCATATGATGAAAATCTGTGGGCAGGCACAGCCGATGTTACCCATCTTCCCATCAATATTTCCATCACCTTATTACATGCCCTGCATGCAAGGTGGTATGAATTGCTGAAGAATTTATCTGCGGAAGATCTTCAAAAAACGGTTTATCATCCTGAACATAAAAAAGAATTTTCACTTTGGGTGCTGTTGGGAATGTATGCCTGGCACAGCCGTCATCACACCGCGCATATAAAGGCCTTGCGTGAACGTAATGGCTGGAACTAAATCTGGAGAACACTGATCATGAAATGGAAAGTACTGGAATCAACGTACCTGTTTAAACAGCCCTGGCTCACCGTACGCAAAGACAAATGCGAAACACCCGGTGGCAAGATCATTCCTTCGTTTTACGTGATGGAATACCCGGAATGGGCCAATGCATTTTGTCTCACAAAAGATGGACGGGTGGTGATGGTAAAGCAGTACCGTCACGGCCTGGGACAGGAAAGTATTGAACTCCCGGGCGGCGTTGTGGATGAAGGTGAAAGCATTGAAGAAGGCGTCAAACGGGAATTGCTGGAAGAAACCGGTTACCGGTTTGAAAACGTGGAGTTTTTGGGTAAGATTTCCGCCAATCCTTCTACCACTAATAACATGATGCACATGTTCCTGGCTACCGGTGGCGAAAAAGTTGCCGAGCAAAACCTGGATGAGGAAGAAGAAGTGGAGGTGGTGCACATGACCATTGATGATGTAAAGCAATTGCTAAGGGAAAAAAAGATCGTGCAAAGTCTGCATGTGAACTGCATTTTTTATGCACTGGAAAAACTGGGTGAAATGCGGTACTAAGCTTTCGAGACTTCTGCTACCAGGAAGATACTTCCACACACAAGAATCAAATCGTTTTCGCCAGCAGCCTGTTTGGCCGCGTGCAATGCCTCGTTGACATTGCTGAAGGCAGCACCCTGTAAATTCAGCGAAGCTGCTTTTGTCTGTAAAACTTCTGCCGGTAAGGCTCTGGGGATATGGGCCTGTGTAAAATAGTAGTGGGCAGAGCGGGGTAGAAGCTGCAGCACTTTTTCCACCTCTTTGTCTTTCACCATGCCCATAACAATATGCAGTTTTTCATAAGAAAGTTCCCCTACATGCTGCAGCATTTTCTGCATGCCATCTTCATTGTGCGCTACCTCCAGCACAACAGTTGGCGTCTGTTGGAGCACTTCCCATCTGCCACCAAGCCCCGTTCTCTTTTTTACCGCCTGTAATGCCTGCATTACTTTTTCCTGCGGGAGATTCCACGCCTGATTTCGCAGTACATCGATTGCTGATAAAACTGTACGGATATTCTCAACCTGGTAAATGCCCTGCAGATCTGTTTCAACGCGGATGAAACTATTATCCTCTTTTCTGTATTGCACCAGCAAGGAAGTGTCATTTAAGGCGTGAAATTCTTCCTTGTATTGCGATTCGGCGAAGTAGAGCGGAGAGCTTTTTTGCGCGGCTGTATTTTCAAATACGGGCCTGGTTTCTGCATCGGCCCTTCCTATGACGGCCGGTATGTTCTCTTTGATTATTCCTGCTTTCTCGCCGGCAATTTGCGGTAGCGAGTTACCCAGCATATTCATGTGGTCCCAACCAATGTTGGTGATGATGGAAAGCTCCGGCGTGATGATGTTGGTACTGTCCAGCCGTCCACCCAGGCCAACTTCCACAATGGCTATATCGATCTTTTCTGCTGCAAAATAGGCAAAAGCCATCGCCACAGTGATCTCGAAAAAGGAGGGTTCTATTTCTTCAATCAGGGCTTTCTGGCTTTGTACAAAACGGGTCACTACATTTTCGGGAATCATCTCTCCATTGATCCGGATCCGTTCCCTGAAATCATACAAATGCGGTGAGGTGTAAAGTCCTGTTTTGTAACCGGTAGCCTGGAAGATAGATGCCAGCATATGGCTCACGGAGCCCTTTCCGTTGGTGCCACCAACATGAATGCTTTTGAAGCTTTGCTGCGGGTTGCCAAGATGATCGCACAACAACCGGATATTGGTCAGGTCCTTCTTAAATGCAGCACTGCCCATGCGGCTGTACATGGGCAGTTTATGATAAATATAGTCGAGTGTTTCCTGGTAATTCATCCGCCGCAAATGTATTGCGGAGCGGTTAATTCTGAACCTGGAATTCAAATACAATGCTTTGCTTGAAGCCGCCGGGATATTTAGGATATGACAACTCGCGGGCCCTGCTCTTGGCAATGGAAATCTGCTTCTGGTTGGAGATAGAAGAACCACGGGGCTGGTAATTGGCAGTGGTCAGGCGGCCATTTTCATCCACTTCAATGTCCAGAACTATTTTTCCGCTTTCTTTAAAATCATCTTCAAAGCTGCGGGAAGGAATGCTTACTGTTCGTGCCGTTAAGCGGCGTGGCGTATAATCGCGGCCATTAGGGTTACCACCGATGCTTCCCTGGTCGCCCGGACCGCCACCTTGTCCTTCACCTGTACCGGGACGATAGGTGTCAGCACCATTGCCTCCGTTTCCGTTGCCGCCACGCACCTGTCCCATCACAGCACGGGGCTGTGGAGGTGCCGGCGTTGGCGTTGCATTGGTGGTTGTGGTAGGCGTTCGCTCTACCCGGGTTTCTTCGTTGATCTTTTTTGCATCCGGTCGGGTTACATTGGGTTTATAAACCGGCGGTGCATCATTGTCGGCCGACTCTTCGATATCTCTCACCGGTTCGCTGGAAGCTTGCGTGGTTGCCTGCGTTGGTGTATATGCTACCTGTTGTTCAGGGGCCGGTTCACCCGGTAACTGGGGTTGATCGTTGCCGGAACCCACATCACTGCTTCCGAGGTTAATCTCGATGTATTCTTCCTGTGGCGGAGCAATATTCGCTGGTTCGTAGAATTTGATCATGAACACCATCAGCAGCAAGGCACCGGCAATGGCTGCCGTATACATTGCGGCCTGTATATTTTTCTGCCGTTCAAATTCTTCGGCCGAGAGGATTGCAGCTTTATTCATACGATAAATTGTGGCTGGTTCGACTGTTAAACGCAGCGAAAATTAAAAAATTATGATGGAGCAAAAAGGAATCTGTTGTCTTTTTAACATTCTGACGCAGTTCTTTTAGCCAGGATTGCTTTTTCGAAGGGCCAAAAGCCCCAGGAAAGGTCCTGGCGCCAGCAGCCACAACGCTTTTTCTTGCTGCAGTAAAAAGAGCTCTTTCAGTAACAGGATGCTCACGATGGTGATGGCAAAACCAACAGAAGTAACAATGGTCAGGGCTGTGCCCTTGTTTTTGTCCGCAGCAGCCTTTGCCACTAAAGCTGAAAATTGTGGCGAATCGGCCGTTACCGTGAATCCCCAGAACAACATCAATCCATAAAAAAGACTGTTTGTAGTATGAAACACAAAAGGAAACAAAAGACAGGACATACCGGAAAGCAACAATGCGGTTGCCGCCACCTTTTTGCTTCCCCACTGCTGTGACAAAAAACCGCCGGCAATACAACCGGCACTACCGGTTCCAATCACCAGAAAACTCCACCAGAAAACGTTAGCCCCGGTTCCTGAAATTGAATTATGAAAGGTAAACAGCAAGGGCAAAATCGACCAGAAAGCATACAATTCCCACATGTGGCCAAAATAACCAAAGGCTGCCGAGCGAAAGGATGGATTGCGAAAGACGGTGAAGGCAACAGAAAAATCAGGTTTAGCCGTTACGCCATGCTTGCGGGTGGGCGGAATAAAAAGTAACACCAGTACCCCGCCTGAAAGAGCCAGCAGTGACGTGGTGGTGATCACTGTTTCCCAATGAATGTTTTCAAGGCCCGAACGCACAAAGTGCGGAAAAGAAGTACCCAATACCAGCGCACCCACAAGCCATCCCAGCGCCTTTCCCAGTTGTTGTGGAAATACATCTGCCGCGATCTTCATGCCTACCGGATAAATCCCCGCGAGGAAAAAGCCGGTAACAAAGCGCAGGAGTTTTACCGCAATGGCGTCTTTGTACAGTAGAATAATCAGAGCATTGGCAACGGCAGCCAGCAGGGAAGAATAGAAAAAAACATTTTTTGCCTGGAAGCGATCGGCCACTGTTAGAAGTGAAAAAAGCAGGGTGCCGGCAATAAACCCAAACTGAACATAGGAGGTAATAGTAGCGCCGCTGTCTGTTGTGGAGATCTGGTCGACAATGGCATTTCCGGCAAACCAAAGTGATGTGCCTGCAAATTGTGAAAAGACCAGCAAGATGAGGTAATGTTGGTTGGAAAGGCGGGATGGCATGGCTAAAAATAAGGCCTTCTTATCACAATGAGATTAATACCGAAACCCGTGCATTCTTTTTATTGAATACCTAAATGGAAAGATTTGTAAATACATCCCGATTCGCTGGGCACAGGCAACTGCCGGGGCATTCTTTGCGTATACACTAAAAAGATTGTTTATGTATACCTCCCTTACCAAAATCGCCGTACTGAGTTTTTTGCTTCTCTTCCTGGGTTGTGAAAAAGACACAGAAACCGTCAACAATCCTGTTTATAACTTAAGGGGAAACGCGACCGGGGATCAGGAGGCTCCAACACGGGTAACGACCACTGCCAACGGAACGATCAGCGGCACGTATAACAAAGAAACCAATTTACTGACCTATACAATCACCTGGACGGGACTGACAGGTGGCAATGCGTCTGCCATGCATTTTCATGGTCCTGCCGAGCCGGGAAAAGCGGCCGGGGTTCGCCTGGGCATTACAGGATTTACACCAGCCGCATCCGGCACGGTCAGTGGTACCGCCACACTCGACGATACGCAGGAGGAAGAACTGGTGAATGGGTTATGGTACTACAACATACACAATGCGATGTATCAACCTGGCGAGATCAGGGGACAGGTGGTGCTGACGCAGTAGGAGAAATAGTTTGCCATTCACTGTTTACTGTTGGATAGGGAAATTTGTTTTAATACCATGAGATAAACGGTGAACGGTAAACTGTAAACTTTTAGTGCGCAAAATCCTTTTCGTAATTGCCTTTGATGCGTTCGATGGGAGGATTGAAATAACCAAACTTCAAGTGGGGGAATTCTTCTTGCAGGAGGTCCATCACCTGTTTAATGCCAAGGATTTCGCCGGTCTGGTACACACCAACCTTTCCCAGGTACCAATCAGGATCGATGTTGAAATTGCGCCACTGGATCATCTGCAGATCGGTATCAATGATCAGTTTGCGAAGCGATTCATATTCTTCCACACTGTCTGTCAAACCCGGGAAAACAAAATAATTAATGGAGGTCCAGCCACCGAATTCACGAACCACTTTCAGGCTTTCAATGATGTCTTCAAATTGGTAGTTGTTGGGACGATAATACGGCATATATAATTCACGGCGGGCCGAATTGGTACTCACACGGATAGAATTCAGTCCTGCTTCGCATAAGGCCCTGACGGCTACCGGGTCAGAACCGTTTGTATTAATGTTGATGCTGCCTTTTTGGGTATGCTTTCGGATTTCAAGTATACTTTCCCGGATGGTTTTCCACATGAGGAGGGGTTCTCCTTCGCAACCCTGTCCAAAGCTTACAATCGGAAATGGAGCCGTTTCCAGGTGCGGAACGGTGTACTCTACAATCTCTTCTACGGAAGGCTTAAAGGTCAGGCGGTCCTGCGTAGAAACAATGCTTTCTTCTTCTGGCTGAAACGAAATACAACCCACGCAATTGGCATTGCAGGCTGGCGAAGAGGGGATGGGGCATTCCCATCGTCCCATAAAATAGTTACGGGCAGCCGGGCAATGATAGGTCAGGGCGCAATTGTTGGCCAGGTGCTCTACCAGGCGGTTGTGCGGAAAGGCCTTCTTCAGGTCTTTCACGCCTTGCTTTACGGTTTTGTCATCAAAGCCTCCGCACTCCTGGCGGATATCCTGCTCAATACGAACCGCAGGAACATAAAACTTATCATCATTCCAGCCTACGGCTGTATAGCAGAACAGGGGTAGGGTGGGAGCATCCGGTGTTGATTCGTAAGCGGCTATATAAAATGCGGTATGCGCTGGTGGCACAAATGCTGCTACGGCCCAGCCTTTATCACAGAGCCGCATTTCACCGGTTTTAACATCAATGCCAATTCCTCTTCGGCCGGGCAGTTCGTACAACTGGCCCCCCTCCGGCAATTCAATCCATTCATCTTCCGGCACCGGCATGGCATCCCAGCCGGAACGGCCTACCACATAAAGGGAAGTGTCTTCGAAAATATTGCCTTTGCCATCAGAATATAAAAGGAACGGGCCCATGCTTTTTAAAATTGAGTCTGCAAAGTTCGGCAATCAGGTGGGGATAACCGCAGCTCTTTGCTACATTTAACGATTGACTGATTTTTTCTCGTTTTCGGTTTCCGCATTTTCACCTGTGGCCGACCGGTCAATCATTTCTCTGCAAAAAGAATTCATTTTTACCAGTTCCAGTTCTGAAAGATCCTGGAGAACCTGGTATTGCAGGAATTTTTTTCCCCTGTGGAAGAGCGTCACAAAATCATTGCGCACCACAACATCTTCCAGCGTTTGCCAGTCTACAAGGTACTCGCGGTAAGTGCCGGGAATGACAATGCCTTTTTCCGTTAATTGAAGCAGCGTGTCCTTAAATACCCGTTTTTCAGAAAAGAATAAAATCAGCGTAAGGAATCCCCAGATAAAAAGCCCGATATAATCCATACTTTGCCCTATGCGCATCATCAAAAACCCAAAGCTGAAAAAAGTAACCGTCTGTAGCAGGCGAAGTCCGGAATTGTGCTTTGCCGTAATATCTACACGGTTCCGGAAAAACGCATAGAACAATGACATAACACCCACCAGCAAAAAGGGCAGAAGTGGTACAAGGCTGCTACCAAAGAGATAATTGTAGAGATCGAATGACTTTATGAGCAGGAAAAATCCTACGATGGCATGCACCAGGCTTGTGCTCCGCCGGCGTCTGTCCATTCCTTCAATTTTTACTGCTATCGTGTACATTGTTTACGCTTGTTTTCAGGGTGTATTGAGGGTGATAGTGGAATATTGAGATATTGTGATATTTCATTTCCAATTCTGGCGGCAGTAGTTTTTGATTGAACGAACCAAAGGTGTCTTACTATCGCAATATCAATTATCTACTATCCAATTTCCATTATCCTTCAGGATTAGACGCCACCATCATATTGCACAGTTTGAATAAAACCCGTGCACCCACATTGGCATCCCATCCGTTTTCACTGGTGCTCACCTCACTCAGGTCAAAACCAATGATCTGTTTGCCGGATTTGATCATCTTGTCAAACAGGTAAAAAACCTGTTCTGTTTCAAAGCCGCCTTGAACAGGCGTACCGGTGTTGGGACAAAGCTTCGGATCCAGGCCATCGATATCAAAGGAGATGTAAACCTTTTCCGGCAGGTGGTCAATCACTTCTTCCACTATCTGTTTAAAGCTTTCTCCTTCGTATTGCCGCACCCGGATTTCTCTATCAAAATATGTGCGGATCCGTTCTTTATTCTGCTGGATATATTCATGTTCACCCAGCGAATAGTCGCGGATACCCATCTGTACCAGTTTGCTCAGTTGCGGAATTTCCCGCAGGGCATTGTACATGATACTGGCATGCGAGTACACAAAACCTTCATAAGCTTCCCGCAGGTCGCAATGTGCATCGATCTGGATAATACCAAAATCGCCATACTTCTCAGCCAAGGCCTTCATATAACCCAGTGGTGTACTGTGATCGCCACCCAACACACCCAGCAGTTTGCCGCTGTCGAGGATAGCTTTTGACTGGTTGTACACCCAGTCGTTCAAAAAAAGGCTGCCTTCATTCACCTCTTTCAGGGTGCGGCACATAAACTGGTTATCGGTAACAATTTCGCCTTTGGAGATGTAATCAATGTACAACTCGGCTTCTTTACGGAGGTAATCACTTTTCAGCAACACCTTCTTATCGGTTTCCCTCAGGTAAAAGCCTTGCTGCCAGCTGTCCGGATAGGCGGGATCAAACAGGTCCACCTGCAGGGAAGCGGTCATAATTTGCTCTGCGGAACGGGCCGTACCGGATCCAAAACTTACCGTTACTTCCCAGGGAATGGGTAAGATGGTGAGGCGGGCATCTTCCTCGGAAAAAGGCAGACCAAATACGTTGTTATTTGGGTTGCCGGCACTATTGGGGTCAAATGTTGAAAGATCAACCATGCGTTTGAATTAAAAAGGGGAACAAAGTTAAACGTGAATACTGTACCGGCAATACGCTGAACGGAATTCTAATAACATTCACATCTCAGCGGTTTTGTGGGCTAGTATGTTCAGGCAGCAACCATTTTGCAGCCGATGACAATCCATGTTGAAAGAATAACAGTTCATCTTTTTTGCGCACCTGTTTTTAATTTGTGAAAACTACCTTTCGTGAGGAAAATCACTCTTTTCCTAACGGTCAGCGGTTGAATTTGCTCTACCTTTGCCATTGCCATATTTAAAGCATATGAAGAAGCTCCATATTGTACTGCTTGTCTTGGTGGTTTCAGGAATCGTTGGAATGTCGTTTTTTATTAAAGACCTGACAACCCAGGAAACTTTCCAAACCGCCCAAAAGAAGAAAGACAAGTATGTCGTTATCAAGGCTAAGCTTGATAAAGAAACACCCATCGAATACGATGCCGTCAAAAACCCGAACCTGACCGTTTTTTATGCTCTGGACGCAGATGGTGAACGCCGCAAAGTTGTGTACAACAATGCCAAGATCACTGACATGGAGCGTTCGGAGGGTTTGGATTTGAATGGTTATATGCGTGACGGCTATTTCGAATGCAATAAGATCCAAACCAAATGTCCTTCCAAGTACAAGGACGATATGAAGGCAGCCGAAAAAAACCTGCCCTACACCACTACTCAATATTAATGTTCAATGAATTACATAGGTGAGCACTTATTACCGGGGCAGCTTGGTCATTTCTTTATACTCTTATCGCTGGTCAGCTCCCTGGGCGCCACGGTAGCTTATTTTCTGCATGTACAGTCGAAGGCCGACGTGCAAAAAGCCGGTTGGCGCAAGCTGGCCCGTATTTTCTTTTTTGCCGAGGTGATTTCCGTCTTTGCCATATTCGGAATCCTGTATTACATCATCAGCAATCACTATTTCGAATACAAATATGTTTGGCAGCACAGCAGCCGGTCACTTGAGCCCAAATACCTGCTGAGCTGTTTCTGGGAAGGACAGGAAGGTAGCTTCCTGCTTTGGAGTGTATGGCACTGTGTGTTGGGGCTGTTTGTCATCTGGAAAGAAAAGCAGTGGGAAGGCCCAGTGATGGCTGTTATCTCCTTTGCCCAATTCCTGTTGGCTACAATGTTGGTGGGTTTTACCGACCTGCACATTGGCTCCAATCCCTTTGTGCTGATGCGCAACTCCGGTATGCTGGACAATGCACCTGCCTTCTTCGACATGACGGGATCTATCCGCCAGGATTATCTTTCGCTGATCAAAGACGGTAACGACCTGAACCCTCTCCTGCAGAACTATTGGATGGTGATTCATCCGCCGGTTCTTTTCCTGGGCTTTGCTTCGGTGCTGGTTCCCTTTGGTTTTGCCATCGGTGGCTTGTGGACAAAAAAATACGGCGAGTGGACAAAAGCAGCGCTTCCATGGGCCCTTTTTTCAGCGGCTGCACTGGGTACCGGTATCATGATGGGTTCTGCCTGGGCTTACGAGTCGCTGAACTTTGGCGGATACTGGGCCTGGGACCCGGTGGAAAATGCTTCTCTTGTACCCTGGATGGTGATGGTGGCGGGTATTCACACCCTTGTCATTTACCGCCACACCGGCAATGCCCTGCGTACAACCTACCTGTTTTTTATTCTTTCGTTCTTGCTGGTCTTGTACTCAACTTACCTGACCCGCAGTGGTGATTTGCAGGATACGTCCGTACATGCCTTTACAGGTGAAGGCATCACCAAATGGCATCTTCGTGTGTTTTTACTGGCTTTTGCCCTGCCTTCTTTTGTGTTGTTTTTTAATCGGTATAAGACCATTCCTTTTATAGCTAAGGAAGAAGAAGCTTCTTCCCGCGAATTCTGGATGTTCATTGGCTCACTGGTCCTGTTCCTTTCGTCCCTGCTGATCATTGCCATGACCTCCATTCCCATTGTCAACAAGCTGGCTTCGCTTTTTACCGAAGAGCAATTATTCACGCCATTGGCTGTGGGAGAGGACGCTGCGTATTCGTACAACCGCATCCAGGTTTTTGTCGCCGTGATCATTGGCCTGCTGACAGGTATCGGTATGTATTTTAAATACCGTCAAACTGCGGGCAGCTTTATGAAAAAGCTCATCCTCCCGGCCCTTATCGGGTTGACAGCAGGTGTGCTGGTGGTGATTTTCGGCGATGTGGATTACCGCGAAAAAACAGCTGGTTTCATGGTTGCCATCTGGTTTGCTGTGGTGGCTGCCGTATTTGCACTGGTGGCCAATGCCGGGTACATCATTACCGGGTTGAAAGGTAATTTAAAGCGGGCCGGCGGCGCCATCAGCCATGTAGGCTTTGCCATGCTGCTGGTAGGTATACTGATTTCTTCTTCCAAAAAAGAAGTGCTTTCCTATAACACTTCCGGCATTTTCATGGACTTTGGTTCTGAGAGCAAAGAAAAGCCTGGTGAAAACCTTACGCTGATCAAAGATGTGAAAACCGACATGGGTAAATACTGGGTGACGTATGAAAAAGATTCGGTTCATGCCGAAAAGCCGCTCTGGTATTATCACCTGCGTTTTGACCGGAAAGATGGCAAGGAAAGTTTTGTATTGACCCCGAATGCCTTTGTCAATTATAAAAACCAGGAAGGGCTGATGGCCAACCCGGATTCGAAGCATTACTGGGATCATGATATTTTCACTTACATTACTTCGCTGCCTGACCCGGAAAAAAACAAGGATACCACTTCGTTCAAAACCATCAAGGCACAGTTAGGCGATACGGTTTTTTACTCGAAAGGATATGCTATAGTAGAAGATGTGGCTTCCTTCCGGAACATTCCCAATGTGCAATTGAACCAGAACGACAGTGCATCGGTTGCGACATTGAAGTTTTATGCGAAAACAGGTTCCATCTATACAGGCCGTCCCATCCTGATCAATAAAGACGGCGGTGCCTTTCCGCAACCCGATACGCTAACAGCGGAAAACCTGGTGGTGCAGTTGCAGAAAGTTGACGGGAAGAACCTGGAACTCGGCGTTAAAGAATCAGATGCCCTGATGCAGTATGTAACACTAAAAGCTTACATTTTCCCTTATATCAACCTGGTTTGGGCGGGTACGATCCTGATGACGATTGGTTTTATCATCAGTATGTTCTACCGGCGCCAGCAAAGCCAATTGGCTTCAAAAAAACTGAAGGTTTACCGTAAGGAGGAAAGAGAGGTGGAGGTGTAGAATAGGGGTAAAAAAATAGAGGGACATGCCGCCGGCATGTCCTTTTTTGTTTCAAAACGTTCTAAGCAAACCCGGTAAAAATTTTTATAGATTGCAAACAGCGTCTTAAAGTAAAAACCTGTCTATTGTAAAAGCCGTTTCGTTGCTTATTTTTAGGAATGCGCCGCCATAATCTATTCATCCTGTTTTTTGTGCTGTGTACCTTTTTCGGAAGTGCACAGGAAGCGCCTGCCACGCAGGGCAAATGGGGGCGGAATGATACGATCCTTGTAAAAGCTATCATTATCGAAGGCGAAAGTTTCCCCTACAGCGAAATGGAGCCTGTGTATATCACAAACGGTTCGTACGAAAAAATGGTGAAGCAGATAGCGGCTTACAATCGTCTGCGCAATGCTGTATATGTCACCTATCCATATGCCCGAACGGCGGGTGTAACCATCAATGAAATCAATGCACGGCTGATTGGGATTGACAGCAAAGGCGAACGAAAAAAGATCATCAAGAGCAAGGAAAAGGAATTGCGTAAGCAGTTTACGGATCCGTTAACCAACCTGTCTGTTTACCAGGGCAAGGTGTTGATGAAACTGGTAAACCGCCAAACCGGGAATAACTGTTACGAGATCGTCAAGGAATACAAAGGCGGATTGCAGGCCCGTTTTTATCAAACTGTTGCCTTCTTTTTTGGTTCAAGCTTAAAACAGCCATACGACTGGCAAAACGATGAAACCGATAAGCAGATTGAGGCCATTGTACGGGAAATCGACGCCGTTTGGTATGACAATCCATTTAAACCGGGTATCCGTCCGACAAGTAAATTATAAGCGTCTTTTTGGAAAATCAACCCAACAATAATCCTAATTGCGCCACACCCGTATGGTGCTTGGCTTCATGTTCCAGCAACCATTTTTTTCGCCATAACCCACCGGCATAACCCGTTAACGAACGGTTGGAACCAATTACCCGGTGACAGGGAATAATGATGGCAAGATTGTTCTTCCCATTAGCCGAAGCTACCGCCCGGATGGCTTTCAGGTCGCCGTACTGCATTGCCAGTTGATGATAACTGATGGTTTTGCCAAACGGGATCATGTAAAGCAGTTCCCACACCTTTTGCTGAAAGGGAGTGCCGGGCTGCGCCAGTGGAAGGTTAAAGGTTTTTCGTTTCCCCGAAAAATATTCATCCAACTGCATGAGACAGGATTGAAGCAAGGGGTGGCTCTGGTTTTCCGCAGTACTTGTTTCCGCTGTAAATAACACGGCTGTTACATGATCATCGGAACATTGTATCTCTAAAGGACCAAGAGGAGAATGGTAAACCGCTGTGTGCATGGCTATCCAATTTTTAGCCCATTAGAAACCGGCTTTTTGGGCGACAATAAAACTACGTGATTCTCTTCATCATAAATTCCTAATACAAGGCATTCGCTCAGGAAACCGGCAATATTTTTTGGTGGGAAGTTGACAACGGCAATCACCTGTTCACCAGCTAAACTTTCCAACTTATAATGGTTAGTGATTTGCGCTGAGGAGCGCTTGATACCCATGGGACCAAAATCTATTGTCAGCTGATACGCAGGTTTTTTTGCTTTGGGAAACGGATTGGCTTCGATGATCGTGCCCACCCTGATGTCGATCTTTTCAAAATCCGGCCAGGTGATTTGTTCCATGCCGCGAAGATAAGATGTGTGGATGTGCAGATAGGAGGATACGCAAATGTGCGAATGTGTAGATATGTGTAAGCGATTGAGTTTGCCCTTTTAAAAAATGCAGATGAAACTATCGAAGAATTGTCATGTGCAACAACCAAACGGCCGCAACATCATACGTGGAAAAGCCTTCCATCCGCAAATCAGCATATTTGTATATCCGCACATCAATCAATCAGTTCCGCCAGTTTCATCAGCTCATCCTTTTTATACTTTTCTTTTTCTGTATCAAAACAACGGGAAGTTTCTTCCAGCAGCTGCTGGATTATTTTTTTGTTGGGCAGCGGCTTAAAATAGGAGTGTACCGGCGGCACTGATATGCGCTTGAAATAACTTTCAATATCCTTGTGGGTAAACACCATGCCACTAGAGGGGTCAATATAGAATTCTATCCTGGAAGCATAGTCCTTGCTATCCTCTTCGCCATATCCCGGTTTGAAATAAGCCAGTACAAACTGTTTGGGAATGCTGATAGCTTTTACCGGGATGTCGAGCAGTTCGCAAAGTAGCACATAGATGATCCCGCAGGTCAGTTGATTGCCCCGTTTGGCCTCCAGCACTTTATGAATAAAAAATTCATTGGCTTCCTGGTGATTGATCTCTGTGCCTTTCAGCCCATAATAACTGTACAGGATACCTGTAACAATACGGATCTGCTCCAGCGGCGTGAGGTAGGCATTCAACTCCAGCCATATGTTGCGGCGCACCTTTTCCACTTCAAGCAATACCGGCGATGTTGTCAGATCGGGGTATTGAAATTTGGAAACGAGCAGCGAGCCTACTAACAGGTCGTGATGACCCGATAGCGTCCATTGGCGAAAATCTTCCGTAAGATCATTGTAATGAAGGCGGTGAATGATGGTTTCAATCCGCTCCTGTATTTGCTCGTCGGGTGAGTTTTCCCAAAGGTGCTCCAGGTTGGGAATAATCGGCTTTCCATAGTCCAGCAACTTGCTGGAAACGGCGCCAAACACTTCATTATCGGGATCATCTAACAGTTTAAAAAGGGCCCATATTTCGGCGGATTCTTTCATAGTCCTCCTTTCAGATATCAAGCAACACAAATCACTTTAAAGTAAAGCAACAATAGCATACCAAATACAAGCCAACCTTATACTTGTTACCCTTTTTTGCTTTTGGAAGCTGCTTTTTTGGTCGCCGTCTTTTTGGCTGCAGCTTTTTTTGCCGGTGCCTTTTTTGCGGCAGCTTTCTTGGCAAATGCATCAGGCACCTGGGCTGTTATCATTTTCTTTACCTCGTCTAAAGATAGAGCAGATACTTCCTCGGGTGTATATTTTTCGCCACCTTCTTTTCTACCCAATTTCAACATTTTTTTGCCGAAACGGATAAAGGCGCCCCAACGGCCATTTTCGATACTGATCTTTTCGGCTGGCCATTGCTGTATGTAGCGGTTGGCTTCTTTGTCGAGCTTTTTTTCAATCAGCTCATTCACGTCCTGCTGCGAAAGATTATCAAAATTGTATGCTTTGGGAACATTCACATACAGGTCGCCCCATTTAATGAAAGGTCCAAATCTGCCTTTGCCTTTTGTTACAGGTTGACCCTGATACTCTCCGATAGGTGCATCGGCCACTTGTTTTTGATTGATCAGTTCAATAGCACGATCCAACTCAATTTCCAGCGGTTCTTCTCCCTTGGGAATAGAAACAAAACTGTCACCCCATTTTACGTATGGCCCAAACCGGCCCACACCGATAGAGACTTCCTGCCCCTCGTATTGTCCCAGTGTTTTCGGCAGTTGGAAAAGCGCAAGTGCTTCATCCAGCGTAATGGTTTCAATACTTTGCGACGCTTTCAATTTGGCAAAGCGGGGTTTTTCTTCATCGTCTGTACGGCCAATCTGCACCATCGGGCCATACCTGCCCATGCGGGCAATCACAGGTTTTCCTGTTTGTGGGTCGGTGCCCACTTCCCGTTCGCCGCTGATACGTTGGGCGGTTTCAATGGTTTCATCTACATCTTTTTTAAAAGGATTGTAGAAGTCATCGATCATTTTGCTCCAGCGCATTTTGCCACGGGCAACTTCGTCAAATTCATCTTCAATGCGGGCCGTGAAACTATAATCCATGATATCATCAAAATGCTGTTTCAGGAAGTCCGTAACCACTAATCCAAGGTCAGTAGGGAAGAGCTTTCCTTTTTCGGCGCCGGTATTTTCCGATTCTGTTTTTTTCGTGATCGTGTCATTCGCCAGGCGAAAGACATTATAATTCCGTGGCACTCCTTCTTTATCCCGCTTTTCTACATAGCCTCTTTTTAATATGGTAGAGATAGTTGGAGCATACGTGGAAGGACGGCCGATGCCCAGTTCTTCCAGCTTCTTTACCAGCGAAGCTTCGGTATAGCGGGGGAGCGGACGGGTAAAGCGCTCAATAGCTTTCATTTCTTTAAAGTCCAGCACCTGGCCTGCACGCAACGGGGGAAGCATGCTGCCTTGGTCTGCGCCTGCCGGAGAATCTCCATCCTGATCTTCATCGTCCACATCTTCGCGGTACACTTTTAAAAAGCCCTCAAATTTCAGCACTTCGCCTTCGGCTGTGAGCTCGGCGCCATTGGTAGAAACGCCAATTTTGGCAATGGTTTTTTCCAGTTCCGCATCGGCCATTTGGGAGGCCATGGTGCGTTTCCAGATCAGTTCATACAAACGGCGTGTATCCGGATCTTCAACGGAAGTATTGCTCATGTACGTAGGACGGATGGCTTCGTGGGCCTCTTGTGCAGACGCATTTTTATTTTTATACTGACGGCCTTTGTGATAACGATCGCCGTACGAGTTATGGATCGCTCCCCGAATGTCATCCATGGCTGTCTGGCTCAGGTTCACACTATCCGTACGCATGTAGGTAATCTTACCGCTTTCGTAAAGCTTTTGCGCCAGCAACATGGTGCGGCTTACGCTGTAACCCAGTTTGCGGCTGGCTTCCTGCTGCAGGGTTGAGGTAATGAACGGCGCAGCAGGTGAGCGGCGGGTGGGTTTTACCTGTACATCTTTTACTTTATAGCTTGCGCCAATACATTCTTTCAGAAACTTCTCGGCGTCTTCTGCTTTGGAAAAACGGGTGCCTTCAGCCTTAAAAGAAACCGTGCGGTTGGTTGCATCCGGTGCAGTAAAGATGGCTTCTATTTTATAGGCGCTTTGAACATTAAATGCATTGATCTCCCGTTCCCGTTCGGCAATCAGGCGTACGGCTACGCTTTGCACCCGGCCGGCACTAAGGTTGTTCTTTACACTTACCTTTCGCCACAGTACGGGGCTTAATTCAAAACCAACTATACGATCCAGTACACGGCGGGCCTGCTGGGCATTTACCAGGTTCATATCCACCGTTCTCGGATGCTCCACGGCCGATTTGATTGCAGGCTTGGTGATCTCATGGAAGACAATGCGTTTGGTTTTTTCAGGATCCAGACCGAGGACTTCGCAAAGGTGCCAGCTGATGGCTTCTCCTTCACGGTCCTCATCCGTTGCCAGCCAAACTTCCTTGCTGCGTTTGGCAATGCTCTTTAATTCACTGACCACTTTTTGCTTTTCATCCGGCACGACGTAACGGGGACGGTAATTATTTTTTATATCGATGCCCATGTCATCCTTCTCCAGGTCACGAATGTGCCCGAAGCAGCTTTTTACTTCGAAATCAGGGCCTAAAATCTTCTCAATGGTTTTTGCTTTCGCTGGCGACTCTACGATCAACAAATTCTTCGGCATATGCAATTTTTGGGGTCGTTTTCTACTTCCCGAACATGCAAGTATAAGGCAAATTCAATTTATGAAGGGATGATAGCGTTGGTGCTTTCCTAAAATTTTTAGTTTTCAGGTCTTGTTGTTCTACAATTTTCTTGTGCCGGTTGGAACGACACGTGGTGAGATGAACAATTCAAAAAAATTATTTCTTGGCTAGTTTTCCAATAGCACCTGCCAGTTTTTTGGCCCATTTGGTGTAGGCTTTGGCAGAAGGGTGCAGTCCATCGGAAGCAATGTAGTCTTCCTTTTCTTTTGCCTTGCGGAAATCGGCCGTGATCTCGATATAAGGCACTTTGTACTGGATGCAGAGCGCTTTGCTCAGGTTATTATAGGCATCGATCTCTTTACTGATTTTGGGGCCATCTTTTTCTTTTGCAAAAGGTGTTACGCTATAATCGGGAATAGAAAGCACAAAGCAGTGAGTTGTTTTTCCACCTGCCAACTCAATGCTCCGGTTCAAGAGCGATTCAAACTGTTGTTTGTACGCTACAATACTTTGTCCGCGGTATTGATTGTTCACCCCAATCAGCAGGCTCACAAAATCATATTTTGGTGCAAAGCTGTAATCAACCATGCCCCCCTGGAGTTCAGCGGTTGTCCACCCGGTTTTGGCAATGATCTCCGGTGCAGACATTTTAAAACCCTGCTTACGCAACATTTGAACCGTTTGATAAGGAAAACTTTCCTGCAGCAAAACGGCTTCACCAATCGTGTACGAATCGCCTAAGGCCAGGTAGGTATAGGTTCTTTGCATGGTTATGGTTTACGTCAAAAATAAAACCTCATGAATCAAAGTGGTTTTTTCACTTAAAAAAACGCCATGATGGTTTTGATAGAATTTGCGTCTTTATAAATTCTACGATGTCCTAATCCTTCAGTAATAACAAACCTGAAGTTGGGATAGTTCTTTTGAATGATCGGTTCTACATCAGCAAACGGTGTTTGCAGATCCAGCTTGTCCTGCAAAAAAAGTACCTGCGCTTTGATCTGTGCGGATGCTCTTGCCACCGAATACCACGAAAGCGGTTTACCATTGGCTTCCTCAACCAGTTGTTGGAATTCCTTCTTGACCTCTTCGTCCGGTTTCACAACATGAAAGAAATTTTTCATGGCACGTTCCGATTCGGTAGCCGGGGCAATAAAGACAACTTTCCAAGACTCATCATGCGGCATTTCTTCCAGTGCAAGGCTCAGGGCAAGCCCGCCAAACGAATGGGTAATAAAATTTGTGACGGGGCCATACACCTGCAGAATGTGATGAATAAAGTTCTTGTAGTCCACCGCATTGATGATCTTTCCACCGCTGCGCCCATGGGCTGGTGCATCAAAGGCCAGCACCTCGTAACCTTTTTTTATCAGCGGCTGAACGTATTTATCAAAATTAACAGCGCTTGATTCAAAGCCATGTAAGATGAGTACATTTTTTTCCTGCGGATGGTTCCACCTGTAGCCATAAATTGGTAGGTCCTGAAACTGAAACTGGAGGTCCTCTGCTTTTTTAAAAACAGGCGGCAGGTCTTTTTTTACACGGGTGGGAGGAGTCGTAAAAATTTCGAATGCTTTTTCTGCCGCTTTGCGTTTTGAAACTTTGCCCAGTAAAGCCAGCTTGGTGCGGATGTATCGAACGGCCAATCGTTTTGCCAATGACATGTATGAATAAGGATTTAGTGTTCGAAGGTAAATCAAAGCTGTTGCATAACCTTTCTGCGGATTGGCACAATCGTACACCATTGTACGAAATCAGCGAACTTCGTTTTGATTCCAATTGCTTAGATCGAACGTGAAACCATATGGATATTGTTATTATCGGCACAGGAAATACCGCTACCATTCTGGGAAAAAGACTGAAAGGTGCCGGTCACAAAATTTTACAGATAGTAGGCCGCGATAGGTCTGCTGCCAGCCTGTTGGCCGATGCCCTGGATGCGGATGCAAGCAGCAACCGGGGGCCGATAACTGATGCGGCAGAGCTTTGCATACTGGCGGTTTCAGATGCGGCAATTACTCCAATTGTCAACCAGCTTCCATTTCCTGCAAATGCTATCCTTGTCCATACCGCGGCTTCGGTTTCATTGGATGTGCTGAAAGGAAAAGCTGCAAACATTGGCGTGTTCTATCCGTTGCAAAGCCTGAAAAAAGAGGTAGAGGCTCTTCCTGAGATACCCATTGTGATTGATGCAAATAATGAAGGAACTCTACAACAATTGAACGTGCTGGCACAAACAATTACACACCATATTTATACAGCCAATGATGAACAGCGACTGCGGTTGCACATGGCTGCGGTAATGGTGAACAATTTTACCAACCATCTTTATACGCTGGTAGAAGATTATTGCAATAAAGAAGGGTTGGATTTTCACCTCCTGCAACCCCTGATCCGGGAAACGGCATCGCGGTTAAAAGAGATTTCGCCTTCCTTTGCACAAACAGGACCTGCGGTTCGCAATGACTCGGCAACCATTGATAAACACCTTGCACTTTTAGAGCACTATTCGCAGCTTAAAAAGATGTATCAGCTATTTACAGAGAGTATACAGCAACATCGCTGAACCTTTCCGCTGCAAAGGAATTCCCTCGCCATCAAGGCAGCCCTGGCAGCAAACATTGGGATTATGGTGCTATTTTCGCCACTTCCCGCTTTATATTTTGCGTATGAATGTATTGGAAGTTTTTAAGGATGTCACCACGTTTGTATTTGATATTGATGGGGTGATGACGGATAGCACGGTGCTGTTGCTGGAGAATGGGTTGCAGGCAAGACAAATGAATATTAAAGACGGGTTGGCCCTGCAGATGGCCATGCGAAACGGTTATAAGGTTATGGTAATCTCCGGCGGTACGTCGGAGCCGGTGATCCGCCGCCTGCAATACCTTGGCATCCGGGAAATTCATTTAGGGCTGATCGATAAGCTTAAATTTTTTGAAGGTATCCGCAACCAATATAACCTGGAGTGGAAAGAAATTTTATACATGGGCGATGACCTGCCGGACATTCCTGTGCTGGAAAAGGTGGGCTTACCCTGTTGCCCCGATGATGCCGTGCCGGAAGTAAAAGCTGTTTCCAAATATATTTCATCTATCAGCGGCGGAAGGGGCTGTGTACGTGATGTAATTGAAAAAGTGCTGAAGTTGAATGACCACTGGAAGTATACACCTGAAGTTTCGTCACGCTAACCAAATTGCATGAATCTTGGCAGTGCCTTTTTACGTCTTGTCCGCTGGTCTAACCTGGTCTTTATTATATTGACGCAGGCACTTTTTTACTGGTGCGTTTACTACCAGTTGTATGGCGAACATAATTTCAGGCGTTTTATTCTCCTGGTACTGGCTTCTGTTTTTATAGCAGCCGCCGGGTATATTATCAACGATTATTTTGACCTGAACATCGACCAAATTAATAAGCCAACAAAAAATGTTATTGACCGTATTATTCACCGCCGCTGGGCCATTATCTGGCACCTGGTGCTGAGTTTTTTGGGTGTTGTACTCACGGCCATTGCCGTAGGAATGGCGTATTGGTACCTGGTACTGGCCAACATTGTCTGTGTGATCCTTTTGTGGTTGTATTCCACCTCCTTCAAGCGACAACTGCTGATCGGTAATGTTGTCATTTCACTGCTGACGGCATGGACCATCCTTGTTTTCTTTTTTGCTTTGTCAGACCCGGATCATGCAATCAATTCTACCGATCCGCTGTCGGTGAAATTCTTTCGCATTTCCATATTATATGCCGGTTTTGCTTTTATTATTTCCCTGATCCGGGAAGCAATCAAGGACATGGAAGATATTAAAGGCGACTTGCGCTATGGTTGTAAAACACTTCCCATCGTTGCGGGCATTCGCACCACGAAAGTGTATGTGGCTATCTGGATTGGTGTACTGATTGCCACGCTGCTGATCTTACAGTTTTATGTGTTGCAGTTTGGCTGGATATTATCTGTGCTGTATGCAGTGGCATTTGTGATTGTGCCGCTTTTTTTAGCGTTAGCTAAATTGCGCCGGGCTACCCGCACAGCAGATTTTGCAGCCCTTAGCAGCCGCACAAAATGGATCATGCTGACCGGTATTTTATCCATGCTCTTTTTCCTGTTTTATTTTTAAGTATGACAAAGATTGTATTGGCATCGCAGTCGCCGCGCCGCAAACAACTGCTGCAGTGGGCCGAAGTGGATTTCGAAATTATTATCGAACCAACAGAAGAAACCTACCCGGAAGGTTTGGTGCCAGAAGAAGTGGCGGTGCACATTGCCCGGCAAAAGGCAAGGGCTGTGCAAGGCAAAACACAACAGATCATACTTGCTGCCGATACCATTGTTGTATTGGGCAATGAGATCATTGGAAAACCAAAGAGCAGGGAAGATGCCGTTCATATCCTGCAAAAACTCAGTGGTGCACATCACAAGGTCATCACCGGTGTGGTGATCGTTCAGGGTGAAAAAGAAATTTCGTTTGCAGATGTTACCGATGTGGAGTTTCACCCCCTGACAAAGGAGCAACTGGAATTTTATGTTGATAAATACCAGCCATACGACAAAGCCGGTGCTTATGCAATACAGGAATGGATTGGCGTGGTGGGCATTAAATGCATTAATGGTGATTTTTACAATGTTATGGGACTGCCGGTGAGCAGGGTGGTGCAGGCACTGGAAAAATTCTAATGTCTGTTATCAGATAGATAATTTTCTTAACTTGTTGCAATGACTGAAAAACTGCTCCAGTTTATCTGGCAATTTGGTTATTTCAACAATACCAACTTAACCACAACCGACAGCGAAAAACTTTCTATTCTTTTTGCAGGTAACCTCAATACCAACGGTGGTCCTGATTTTTCCGCGGCAAAAATCCGCATTGGCGAAACCACTTTTTTTGGCAACATAGAGCTTCACCTGAAAACATCGGATTGGGAAAAACATGGTCACGAAAGCGACCGCCAATACGGCAATGTAATCCTGCACGTTGTATTCCGTCACGATAAACAGTTGGGGCATGCCATACCTGTTCTGGAACTGGAGTCAAGGATTTCTTCCGTTTTGCTGCAACGCTATGCTGACCTGATGCATACCGAAAATTTTATTCCTTGCGGATCATCTGCAGCATCGGTGCCGGAACTGGTATGGATAGCGTGGAAAGAACGCCTGCTTGCCGAGCGGCTGGCACGCAAATCTGGTTTTATCCTGGACCTCCTGGAGCAAAACAACTATCATTGGGAGGAAACATTCTGGTGGTTGCTGGCCCGCAATTTTGGGATGAAGGTGAACAGCGATGCATTTGAAGCCGTTGCCAGGTTGCTTTCCATTACGCAACTGGCAAAACACAAACACTCCATTCACCAGTTAGAGGCCCTTCTTTTTGGGCAGGCCGGGTTGCTGCAAACAGCTTTTGAAGACGATTATCCCCGTATGCTGCAACGCGAATATGCCTTTCTGCAAAAAAAGTTATCGCTGCAGCCGGTTTCTGTGCCGCTGCAGTTTCTCCGGATGCGGCCGGGCAACTTTCCGACAATAAGGCTATCGCAACTGGCGGCACTCATTCAGCAATCGTCACACATATTTTCCAGGGTGCTGGAAGCCGGCACCCTTGCCGAGGTAAGCCTGCTTTTCGAGGTAACGGCAAATGATTTCTGGCACTACCACTACACCTTTCACCTTGCATCGCCATTCAAGCCCAAAACCCTGGGTGCAGAAAGCATTCAAAACATTATCATCAATACCATTGCCCCTGTTTTGTTTGCCTATGGCATGCACCACGGGCAGGAGGAATACAAGGACAAGGCACTTCGCTGGCTGGCAGCGCTGGCAGTAGAGAAAAACAGCATCACCAGGGGATTTGCCCATTTAGGGATAGAATCCAAAACTGCTTTTGATTCACAGGCACTTATCGAACTCAAAAACGAATACTGTTCCCATAAAAAATGCCTGCACTGCGCAGTAGGCAACAATATTTTAAAACGGGAAGCATACCGGGCGGCAGAACCGACATTGGGAAATGAAAGGGTAGGAAACTAACCGCCAAAGCGTCTTCTTTTCCACTATTTTTCGAATTTTCTCTTTTTTCTTGCAGCAAAAGAGATTGCAGGGGATTTTTTATACATTCCTTTAACCCCAAACGCCAAACTCCATACAACGAACTATACCCCGATTCCCTTATTTTTGCGACTCAAATTTTTTAGCTTGGCTACAAAATACACCAAAGAGACCTACCTGTACTGGTACGAGCTGATGCAGCTGATTCGCCAGTTTGAACTGATGGCTGAAGAGAAATACAAAATGGAAGGCAAGATTCGCGGCTTTTTCCACGCCTATGTAGGGCAGGAAGCATTGGCTGCCGGATGTATGACCGCTACCAAACCCGAAGATTCGTTCATCACTGCTTACCGCGACCACGGCCTGGCTATCGCCAAAGGCGTTTCGGTAAACTCCTGTATGGCCGAACTGTATGGCAAAGCCACGGGTTGTGCCAAAGGCAAAGGCGGCAGTATGCACTTCTTTGGTAAAGACGTGAATTTCTTTGGTGGTCACGGTATCGTGGGTGCGCAGATCGGCACCGGTGCCGGTTTGGCCTTCGCTGAAAAATACAAGGGTACCGATGCCGTTTGTCTGACATTTTTTGGTGATGGCGCTGCCCGCCAGGGAATGTTGCACGAAACCTTTAATATGGCCATGACCTGGAAGCTGCCGGTGATATTCATCTGCGAAAACAACAACTACGCAATGGGTACATCGGTAACCCGCACTTCCAATATCATCGACATTTACAAACTGGCCGATGCTTACGAAATGCCGGCCGATGTTATTGATGGCATGAGCACGGAGGCTGTACATGAAGGTGTTTCAAGAGCGGTGAAGAGAGCCAGAGAAGGGGATGGACCAACCTTGTTGGAGATCAAGACCTATCGTTACAAAGGGCACTCTATCTCCGACCCGCAGAAGTACCGCACCAAGGAAGAAGTGGAAGAATACAAGCAGAAAGACCCGATACAGTCGCTGCTGAAGACGATATACGACAATAAACTGGCAACCGAAGACGAAATCAGCACAATCAACGAAAGAGTGGACGCCGCCGTGGCTGAAAGTGTAAAATTTGCCGAAGAGTCACCCTGGCCGGATGATTCAGAGGTATACAAAGACATTTACGTAGATCAGGATTATCCATTTATTACCGACTAAAATTATCTCGTTAAAAACAACAATTTCAATGGCAGAAGTAAAAAGTGCACGTCCACACACCACCGAAAATGAAGCAGTCATCGATCGTGCAAAAGATTTTTGGGGCCGTTTTGGAAAGATCATCAGCATTGCGCTGGGCGCAGTTATCCTGGTGGTTGGCGGCATCCTGATATACAAAAATTTTATTGTTGGCCCGAAAGAGAAAAAAGCCAGCGATGCCATCTTCCGTGCACAGGAATATTATGCACAGGATTCACTGGACAAAGCACTGAACGGCGATGCACAGTATCCTGGATTTGAAAAAATCATCAGCCAGTATGGTGGTACCAAGGCTGGTGAACTGGCCCGTTTTTATGCCGGAAGCATTCACCTGAAAAAAGGCGCTTTCGACAAAGCCATCAGTCACCTGAAAGAGTTTGACACCGATGCGCCCCAGATCCAGGCAAGAGCTTACAAACTGTTGGGTGATGCCTATGCCGAGCAAGGGAAGGGCAAAGAAGCTATCGAGCAATACAAAAAAGCAGCAAACACCTTCCCGGAAGATGATGCAGCTGCTTCCGAAGCACTTTTTATGGCCGCTTACCTGGCTGACAGGGTTCTGAACGACAAGTCCCAGGCAACGGAACTGTATAAAAAAATCAAAACGGATTACAACCAAACACAATGGAGTTTTGAAGCCGACAAGTACCTGGCCCAAAACGGTGTTTACAGTGTAGAATAAACGTTTACCGTTTGCAGTTCACCGTCTCCTGCTATAAGCCAACAGTGAACTGCAAACAGCAAACTGCAAACTTTTTCTGAAGCATGGCAGATGTTGCGAACAGCAAACTTTTTGAACGTATCGAGGGCATCCGGAATGTAAAGGATGCCCTTGTTGTATTGGTGAAAACCGAATGGAACAGCGAAATTGTAGATAGCCTGGAAAAGGGATGTAAAAAAGTGCTGGAGGAATACAAGGTAAGCAGTCATACCATCGTGGTGCCTGGTGCTGTAGAATTGCCTTTTGCCATTCAGCAGTGCTGGGCCAGCAACAATGCACCCACGGCGTTCATTGCACTGGGTTGTGTGGTACGGGGCGATACACCGCACTTCGACTATGTTTGTCAGTCAGTAACACACGGCATTACCGAATTGAACCTGCAAATGCAGGTGCCCACCATCTTTGGCGTACTGACGGTAAACACCATGGAGCAGGCCCGGGAACGGATTGGTGGCATTCACGGCCACAAAGGCGAGGAGGCAGCCCTCACAGCGCTCAAAATGATGGTGCTTAACCAGCAATTAAAAGAAGGCAAATTCTGATGAATGAAAATTGATCTACAGTCAGTAGGTAATTTTAAACCATTTGATTGTTCATTATTGATTATTCATCACTCACAACTCACCATTCACCATTCACCACATGACTATCCAGCTTTTTGTTCCCTGTTTTGTTGATCAGTTGTACCCCGAGTCGGCGTTTAACATGGTTGCTGTTCTGGAAAAAGCAGGGTGCAATGTTCAATACAATCCCAAACAAACCTGCTGCGGCCAACCGGCTTTTAATGCCGGCTTCTGGGATGAATCAAGGTCCGTTTGTACTAAATTCATCAAGGACTTCAGCGGGGCCGAATACATCGTGGCGCCCAGCGCAAGTTGTGTCGGTTTTGTACGGAATTACTACAGTAAGTTGTTTGAGGGTTCGGCTTACCAGAACGATGCAAAGGCTGTTTCAGAAAACATTTTTGAGTTTACTGAGTTCCTTGTGAACAAACTGGGACAAACCAAATTCGGGGCTGAATTGAACGGCAAAGCCACTTACCATGATTCCTGTGCCGGCCTCCGGGAGTGCAGGATCAAGAACGAACCCCGCAAACTGCTGCAGAACGTAAAAGGCCTTGAATTGGTGGAACTGGAAGACGTGGAAACCTGCTGCGGATTTGGCGGAACTTTTTCCGTTAAGTTTGATCCTATCTCTATTGCCATGGCGGAACAAAAAGTTGAACATGCACTGGCTACAGGCGCCGAATATCTCATCTCCACAGACCTATCTTGTTTAATGCATTTACAGGGATATATCGACAATAAAAACTACAACCTGCGTACCATGCACATTGCCGATGTACTTGCTACAGGTATCAATAATCAATAATTATTAATTAATAATTATTGATTATTGAGGAATTCTTACACATCCAAACTGCCCTCAGCACCTTTTGCCAGCCGTTTGCCGGTTACAATTGATGCCGCTGCTTTCAGGAAATAAACCATTTTACCGGTTTCGTTATCCCAGTAATAACAATCTTCAGGTTTTACTTTTAGCAAAGCCAGGTTGGGATCGTCTGTGCCTTGGGAAAAATACACTTTCACCATGGGTGACCATTTGTCTTTGATCTGTTGTTTGTCGGTAACCACCGATGCAGTTCCCCATATATCCAGGTAACTGTCCTTTCCGGGATGGGCATACACCAGGTGTACATCTCGCTGTGATTCCACTTCTTCTACTTTAATGGAGCGGATATCGGTGTAAAACCAAAGGGTGCCGTCATCTTCCACATCTACTGTTGCCATTGGACGGGTGTGGGTATTGGCATCATCGCGGGTGTTGGTGATAAACATGCAGATGTTCACATCTTTCACCAGCGATTTAAATTTTTCCAACGCCTGTTCGTTCTGTAGGTTCTTTTCCATACTGATAAATTTCGGTTCGGCTAGTGCCAAAAACTTTATGCCACTCCAGAGGCTTGCACTGCTTTTTCCTGCAGTTTTTCTTCTGCAGCGCCTGCCGGTATCAAACCAATTTTTACCGAGTGCAGGATGGCTTCTTCACTGTGCCGGAAAAACAGGCAGGGAACACCTGCTGCCTCAATTTTGTACAATACATCCCGTACTTTTTCCCGGTTTTTGTCAAACACATCGCGGATATAGACGGCCAGTATCTGTTTCGGAAAGTGTTTGACGATGGCCTCGTAGATATAGGGATCCTGCTGCGAACTGTCGCCAAGCAGCACCACGCTATGGGTTGGAAAGGCCTGCATGATCCGAACAATGCGGGTAAATTTCGTCCCATGATTGTTTTGTCCTGTCTTCAGTAATTCTGAAAACCGTTTGAGCTGGCTCAGCAAGAAAATACCTCGAGGGATTTTATTGATGGCCGTAAATTCCAGGATATACTCATAAAGATTCCACTCGCTGCTCGAAACAAAAAAGAAAGGATTTGGCGCATCCGGAGTGGTGCCGGATTGGGCCAGGAGCTGGTAATGCCGTACAACACCTGCGAACGGTTGCCGGCTGCGGGCATTTTGTGTAAACAGTACCTGCAGCCGCTTGCGCAGGTTGGCCGAATGGGAAATCAAAAACGTATCATCAATGTCGGAAATAAACACAAATTGCGTTTCATAGGGAATAAAGATCCGGCCGGCTGATTTGGCCAGCAAAAAGTTATGACGGTAAGCTTTTACCATTACCGGAACCCAACCTTGTTCATAAGGTTCCGCATCTTCCCAAACCAGCTTGAAAAAGCCACCCTTATCGGTTTTGGCTTTATGGACCTTTCCTTTCCATTCTACCTGTACCTCCACGCCGGCAAAAGGCTTTACAAGAAATAGCCGCAGCAGGGATAATGTATTGCGGACAAAGCTCTGCCGATATTGTTTGCGGGGAAAAGGACTTAGTTTGAAAACATGCCCATATACCGTGATGCTTTTGTTGTGCCCATACCCATGATACACTTTTACAGTGGGTTCATCTGTAAGGCGCAACAGGTTCAGGAACCATTGCTTGAGTCCGCCTTTTTTACCCAAAACTATCTGGTCAGTTGTTTGCATATAAAAAGCCATACAAGAAACATGCAGAAGCTGAAAATATTATTTGTAATCAATCCCATCGCCGGCGGAAAGGAAAAGAAAGACTGGGAAACGGCCATTCGTGAATTCTTCAAGGATTCGGATTGTTTATTCGATTTTTTTATCCAGACAGGGCAGCAGGATTCTGCTTCTGTAAGGCATCACATTGACCGTATGCAGCCTGATATTGTGGCGGCTGTTGGAGGAGATGGAACTGTGAAAATGGTGGCCGAACTGATCAGAGATACATCCATAAAATTGGGGATTGTACCGGCCGGTTCTGCCAACGGACTGGCCAAAGAGCTGGGTATACCGGTAACTATCAACGAAGCCATTGATGTGCTCATGAACGGCGTAGAAAAAAAGATGGATGCCATTGAGATCAACAAAAAAGAACTTTGTTTTCACCTGAGTGATATTGGTTTAAATGCTTTTCTCGTGAAGCATTTCCAGAAATCTAAGAGCCGAGGCTTTTGGGGCTATGGACGGTTCCTGCTGAAAATGCTGTGGCACAAAAGAAAAATGCGGGTTGTTATTAAAACCGACGATGGCATTATCAAACGTTATGCGTATATGGTGGTGCTGGCCAATGCGGAAAAGTATGGTACCGGTGCGGTCATCAACCCCGAAGGAAGTGTAGCGGATGGGAAGTTCGAAATTGTCATTGTGCGCAAAATTCACCTGTTCGAGATCTTTAAAGCCATCACGGCCTGGAAATCATTTCACCCCGAAAGGATAGAAGTGGTACGAACAAAATCCGTGGCCCTTCAGGTACACCGCAAAACACCATTTCAGATTGACGGCGAATACATGGGCAGGATCAATTTCCTGGAAGCCGGGATAAAGCCTGCAATCGTTACAGTATTGGTGCCCAAAGCTTCTGCGTGAAATGGCACAGCTTTTTCATACGAAAACAATAAATAGTTCAATATGGATAATCTTGAATTAAGAGGCAAGTGGAACGAAGTAAAAGGAAAGGCGAAGCAGGCTCATGGCGACCTGACAGATGATGATGTACGCTGGGAAGAAGGAAAGGACGACGAATTCTTTGGCCGCATGCAGCAGAAGCTGGGCAAAACAAAAGATGAAGTGGTAGATTGGATTCGTTCTATTGGCCGATAATCGTTTTTTCAAACGTCAGAAATCAGCGTAAAAGTCTTTTTATTCGGAAGGCTTGTTTTCCTGGTTTTTGACGTTTTCATTTCCGCTTTGGTCTTCGCTGTAGAGTTCATGCGTTTCTTCATCATACTGGTCTTTCAGTTCATTGATAACGGATTTATCCCAAAGCTTGGTGCCGATAAAATAAGACGTACGGCCGATCATATGCGCCCCGATGGGTGCTGTTAGTAACAGGAACAAAATAATAGCGATTACCCGCGACGAAACAGAAACGTTTGAAAAATATAGGGCCGCACCAATGAGTATCAAACCAACACCAAGCGTTGCCGCTTTGGTGGTAACGGACATGCGCAGGTAAAAATCCGGCATCCGCACAATGCCGATGGCTGCCAACAACACAAAAGCAGCACCGATTCCAGTAAAAATCATGACCAAAACTTCATTCATTTTTCTTGCTTTTTTCCAGGTAATACGAAAAGGCTATGGTGCTCAAAAAGGCAATTAAAGCCAGCAGCATGGCTATGTCCAAAAAGGTTGACTGGCCTGTAATGATGCTGTAAACGGTAATGATCGCAATACCGATGGTAATGAGCAGATCCAGGGCAATTACCCTGTCAACAATACTGGGTCCTTTGAAAAAACGAATAAAGACCAGCACCACGGAAACAGCCAGTATCGGTAAAATGATATAGTATAAAAAATCGTGTACGTTCATCGTAAAATCTCCAATAGTCTTTTTTCAAATCCTTGTTTGATGCTTTGCACAAACCGGGCTCTGTTGCGTACGTGCATGGCATGCACATACAACACTTTCCTGTCGTCGGAAACATCCAGGCTCAGTGTGCCGGGTGTAAGGGTGATCAGGTTGGCCAGCAGCGTGATCTCCAGGTCGGTTTTTGCGTCCAAATCAATTTTGACAATTCCCGGCTTCATGGAAAAGCGGGGGGTAACTACTTCGTAGGCTACCTGTAAATTGGCTTTGACAAGTTCTTTAAAGAAAAAAAGTATAAACCCAATGATTTTGGGTACGCGGTAAAAATAGCCCCGTTCGCGGTAGCCTCTGGCAATGATCCATAAAATGATAAAGCTCAATATATAGCCAAACAAAAAGTTGGTGAAATTGAGTTGGCCGGTAAGGGCTATCCAAACCAGCGTTAAAAGAATGTTCATTAAAAATCGGTTCGCCATACATTCTTCTTTTAAGGTGTTGGAAAATCTGGTCCCAACACAGCTTTTACATAAGGTGCTGTGTTCAATAATTCGCCGGCTATATGCCGCGAAACTTTAAATATGTTCTCTGCGCCAAAACCAACATACAGGGTAATGATGGCAAGAAAAATAACCGGTCCAACCAACATGCTTTTTTTCAGCCGGGATAAATCATTAAACGTATTCTCAAAATTGTAGGCTGCCGGTTGATCTCTCCAAAACACTACGGCCCACATTTTTGCTACAACATAAAGTGTAAAAAAGCTGGCCACAAGGATGGCGGCCAAGAGCACGAAGGATTGCTGTGAAAGGCTTTCCTGTATCAGGTAGATCTTTGGCCAGAACCCCGAAAGCGGTGGTATGCCTACCAGCGAAAAAAGAACAATTGCAATCAGCAGGGATATCCTTGGGTAGTCTGCATACAGCCCGCCGGATTCGAAAAACTTGATAGTGCCTTTTATTTTATAAATCACCCCGGTAGCTAGAAAAAGATTGGTTTTCACCATAATGTCGTGGATCAGGTAAAACAACATACCGGTTAACGCCACCTCTGTAAAAAGGGCAAGCCCGCTGATGAGGTAACCAATATGACAAACAATCAGGTAGGAAAACATACGGCGGATATCCCGCATGATCAAAGCGCCAAAAGCACCAGTGAGCAGGGTGGCAATGGCCACAATGGCAAAGGTGTTGAGCAGAAACGCATCGGGAACAAAAATCAGGGTAAACACCCGCAAAAGCGCATAAACCCCCACCTTGGTCAACAGTCCGCCAAACACGGCTGCAATGGCTGATGGCGGCGTATGATAGGAGGAGGGCAGCCAGAAATACAGCGGGAAGACGGCTGATTTGATACCGAAGCCTATAAAAAATAAAATGGCTGCAACATTAAGCAGGCCGCGGTTTTGCACTTCGGCAACTTTAAGGGAAAGATGCGCCAGGTTCAGGCTTCCGGTTAAGCCGTAAAGAATGGCAATGGCAGTGAGAAAAATAACGGAGGCCAGCAGGTTAAGAGCGACATATTTTATACCGCCGCCAATTTGTTTTTGCCGGCCGCCCAGGGTGAGCAACACAAAGGAAGAAATGATAATAATCTCAAACCATACATACAGGTTGAAGATATCACCGGTTAAAAAAGCGCCGCTCAATCCCATCAGCAAAAAATGCAGAATAGGATAGTAGCCGTATTTGATTCTGGCTTCGCTGACTCCAACGGAAGAAAAAACTGAAACGGCCAGGCCCGCGGCACTGGTGAGTAAAAGCATCACACTGCTGAATACATCAGACACAAAAGTGATCCCAAATGGGGCCGGCCAGCTGCCTGCCTGGGTTGTCAGAATTCCCTCCTGCCACGTTTTGATAAAGAGGTGAATGCAAACGGCAAAAATTACAACATTGGCCACAATGCTTACAATGCGTTTCCACAGTGGTTCTTTCCAGAGAAAGATCAGGACAATGGCAAAAAAAAGATGCAGGAGAACAGGCAATAAAATCAGGTGGTCCGTCATATATCATCAGTCGTATTCAGGTTATCCAAATCATCGGTATTTGTGACGATGTAAACCCGCTTTAATAAAATAATAGCAAAGGCTGTCAGGCCAAACGAAATCACAATGGCTGTCAGGATAAGCGCCTGCGGTATTGGATCGGCATAAAGTCCAGACAGGTATTTTTCGTCGTCGCCAATAACAGGTGGCTTTCCTCGGGTGAGGCGTCCTAACAAAAATATCAGCAGGTTCGCACCGTTGCTCAACAGCGTCAGTCCGATCAACAGTTTTACCATACTACGCCGCAGCATCAGGTAAAGTCCGGCTGCATACAAAATGGCCGTAATAAACGCCAGGATCAACTCCATGCTTATTGCGTTGTGGTTTCAGAAATGGTAAATAATATGGTTAACGTAACGCCGATCACAACAAAGTAAACGCCAATGTCAAAAAACAGGGGAGTGCCTACACTGCCAATGACCGGTACGGGTTTGGCCAGCCAGGCCCCTTTCATATACGCTTCACCTTTGAACATGGAAATAAAGCCGCTGAGCAGCGATATCGCCAGGCCGGAAGGAATAAGTATGCCGGGATGGTAAACGAGAAACTTTTGTGTGTTTTTTAAGCCATTTGCAAAGGCATGCAGCACAAATGCAATGGACGCAATCAATCCACCCACAAATCCTCCTCCGGGCTCATAATGGCCGCGCAGCAGGATAAACACAGAAAATAGCAACAGCAAGGGCAGTAAATAAACCGTGGCTCTTTTTAAGATAATTGATTTCATACGTTATTCTTTTTCTGAGTGACTCACTTTTAATTTCAGCAAACTATATACACCAATGGCTGCAATGGTAAGCACGGTTATTTCAATCATGGTATCCGCTCCCCTGAAATCAACCAGGATAACATTAACCACATTTTTCCCCTTGGCCATCAGGTAGGAATTGGTTGCATAGAATTCACTGATTTCTTTGTTCACGCTTTCATTCAGTACTTCAATGGCAATGATGAAAATCAGTGCACCAAAAAGCAAAGAGATCACACCATCGCGGATCTTGATAGCCGTATTGGCAAACTGCAGGAATGGTGGCAGCTTAAACAGCACCAGCACAAACAGCACTACGGTTAATGTATCAATGGCAAATTGCGTCATTGCCAGGTCAGGTGCACTATAAAAAACAAACAACAAGCACAAACTGTAACCCACAACGCTCATGGCAGCAACGGCTGCAAGCCGCGAGGTTGTAAACATGGTAATGAGTACGGCAATGAACATGATGACGACAATGACAATCTCGTAGAAGGAATATGGTGAAAACGAACTGGTATCAAGGCTGATCTGAACGCCGGTGAACAGCCGGTATGCCAGCAAGCCGATGGTAAAAAGCAGGATGGTTAAAATGTAAACACGCAGGTAGCCATTCTGCATGGTTCGGGTGTAGGAGAAGGAGAAGTTTTCAACCCCTTTGTACAGGCGGAGTAGCAGCGATTTCGGCGAAATAACCTGCAGGCGTTCAACCGTGGCAAGCCGTTCGTGCGAAGGCTTCAGGAAGAAGAATAAGAAAACCCCTGCCGTAATAGTAAGAACGCTTAGCAGGAGCACCAGGTTAAAGCCATGCCAGATCTTTAAGGGAATGTCTACAGCCGCACCGTGCATGGCAAACACCACCGGTTGCACAAGCGTTTTATCAACAATTCCGGGCATGCTGCCAAACAGCAGTCCACCAACACCCAGCAGGAGCGGCGGAGCCCACATCAGGGGAGAAGGCAGGTGAACATGCGAGAACTTTTGAGGCAGTTGTTTCGTGAATGGTTTGATGCCTGCAAGGAAACCGGCAAAAAGGAGCAGGATGTTGGTCAGTACAACTGCTGCCGTCAGCCAGGGAGCCAACCAGCCTGTTGCCAGTGTGGCTTCATACACCAGGTCCTTTCCAAGAAATCCAAATGTAAACGGAATGCCGGCATTGGACAACGCTGCCAGCAGACCGGCAATTGCTAATGGCTTCATTACCTTCTGTAAACCGTTGAGTTCTGTTACATCTCTTGTCCCGGTTTCATGGTCAATAACTCCTGCCACAAGGAAAAGCCCTGCCTTGTATAAAGCATGTACAAGAATAAAAACAGCAGCCGCAATCAGCGAACGTTGTGTTCCGATTCCGATCAGGAATACCAGCATTCCCAGGGCTGAAATAGTAGAATAAGCCAGGATGCTTTTCAGGTCGGTACGGAAAATGGCATGAATGGCTGCATACAACATGGTAATACCGCCTATGATCATCAGCGTTGTATTCCAGTAACTGTGCTGCCCTAACAGTGGGGTAAAACGGGCCAGCAGGTACACGCCGGCCTTCACCATCGTGGCCGAATGCAGGTAGGCTGAAACCGGGGTTGGTGCTTTCATGGCACCGGGTAGCCAAAAGTGGAAGGGGAACTGTGCCGATTTGGTGAATGCTCCGCCAAAAATGAAAAAAAGGAGCAGCCCGTAAAATGCGTGATTTTGGATGGTATCACGTTGCTGCAACATTTCCTGCAGCGAAAACGTACCGGTAATACTATTCAGGAGGATAATACCCGAAAGCAGTAGAAAGCCCCCGCCGCCTGTGATGGCCAGGGCCTGTAAAGCGCTTTTTCGTGAGGCTTCGCTGTCGTTGTTAAACCCTATCAGGAAAAAGGAGCTGATGCTGGTAAGTTCCCAGAAAACAAAAAGCGTCAGCAAATTATCCGAAAGCACAAGCCCTAGCATCGAACCCATAAAAAGGCTCAGGTACCCAAAAAAACGGTCCAGGTAATGATGGCCTTTCAGGTATGCGGAGGCGTACAGGTACACAAGCGTACCGATTCCTGTGATCAATAAAGCAAATAGAAGCGAGAGCCCATCCAGGTAAAACGAAAGATGTATACCTGCCGTTGGGATCCATTCGTAACGGAAAGTTTGCGGCTCTCCGGCTGCAATCAGGTGTGCAAAGCTGAGGAAATAAACAAACAGCGACAGGGGTAATAGCGACAACAGGATGGATGCACCGGATTTGAACAACTTCCCTGCAAAAAGAAAAAAAACAGCCAGCAAAAAACCCGACAGTACAGCTAAGAGCATAGGCAAATGGTTATTCGTAAAAGCGGCGAAGATACTGTGCAAAAAAATTCGGCCATCTTCTATACATCAGAAGCTGCAGTTGGCACCATTTCCTTTCTTTATCCGCTTTAATAGTTTGTAAACAGCAACAGCCCTTCGAAAGGGCTACCTTTGCGCCTCTTTACAGCATCAGATGAAAGCAAGAACATTAAAAAAAGACAAAGTCAATATTATTACACTGGGTTGCAGTAAAAATATGGTGGACAGCGAAGTACTGAGCGGCCAGTTGCGGGCAGCCGAAATTGATGTTGTCCACGAAAGCACCAAGCGTGACCACAACATTGTGGTGGTAAACACCTGCGGCTTTATTGACAAGGCCAAAGAAGAAAGTGTGAATACCATCCTGGAGCAGGTTGCCCTAAAACAAAAAGGGCGGCTGGACAAAGTGTATGTAACGGGGTGCCTGAGCCAGCGTTACCGCGATGACCTGGAGCAAAGTATCCCGGAAGTGGATGCCTGGTTTGGTACCATGGAGCTGCCCCTGATGCTGAAAAAATTTGAAGTGGATTACCGTGCCGAGTTGATGGGAGAGCGTCTGTTGGCAACGCCGCAGCACTATGCTTATATGAAAATTTCCGAGGGCTGTAACCGTACCTGTGCCTTTTGTGCCATTCCGCTGATGCGGGGAACACACGTCAGCCGCTCCATTGATGACCTGGTAAAAGAAGCCGAAGTTCTGGCCAGTCGGGGAGTAAAAGAGATCATGCTCATTGCGCAGGAACTGACGTATTACGGATTGGACCTGTATAAGAAAAGAGCTTTACCAGACTTGCTCAAAAGATTAAGTGATGTAAAAGGCATCGAATGGATCCGCTTGCATTATGCTTACCCGCATAAATTCCCGATGGAGATTCTGGAAGTGATGAAAGAACGGGAAAATATCTGTAATTACCTGGATATGCCCCTGCAGCACGCCGCCGATAATATGCTTAAGGCCATGCGCCGCCAGATCACCCGGGCCGAAATGGAAGACCTGGTGACGGGCATCCGCGAAATGGTTCCGGGCATTTGCCTGCGCACAACCCTCATCACTGGCTTTCCCGGTGAAACGCTGGACGATGTAGAAGAATTAAAAGGTTTCCTGGAGCGGCAGCGCTTCGACCGTGTTGGCATTTTTACCTATTCCCATGAAGAAAATACTTCCGCTTACGGCCTGACCGATGATGTGCCTGCGGACGAAAAGCAGCGGCGGGCCGAAGATATCATGGCTGTGCAGCAGGAGATCAGCCTGGAAAAGAACCAGGAAAAAGTGGGACAAACCTTTAAAGTACTGGTAGATAAAAAAGAAGCCGGCCGGTACCTGGGCCGTACCGAGTTTGACAGCGTTGAAGTTGATAATGAAGTAATAATACAGTCTTCCACCAAAATAAAAATAGGAGAGTTTGTGAACGTGAAGATCACCAAAGCCTACGACTACGACCTTGAAGGTGTGGTGATATGATCTGTCTGAAGTGGAATATTCGAAATAAAAGTTTTGAACGGGATTCTCAAAAAGAATCCCGTTTTTCGTTCACAGACTGATACGGATACAAAAAGAGCCATTCATTTGCATGATGGCTCGTAATCGAACATTTTCTTCTTGTTGCACTCAACTACTGTTTCTGAACAGTTTCAGTTTCAATTATTTAGCTTAACTGTTTGGTAGAAACGACAATCTCCAGCGCATCGTCTGTTTCCGTTGCCCATTGTTTCAACAGGCTGCTGGGGATTGGTTCATATACGTCTTTCAGCTCCTGTGCCTTGGGAAGTTCCTTCATGGGAACCAACACCAGGAAATGAGGCTCAACATAGTCGTAATGCTTATCAAGCGTCAATCCTTTAACCTGAACGTACTTAAAGCCCTCATCTTCAATCTTGCGTAGCATCTGCAAAGTAAGGGGTGTGGTTGAATTGCTTTCCGTTATTCCTTTACGCATGTATTTCTATGATTTTGTTCCTTATATAAAATAAACGAATAAACGACATTTTAGTTGTTTAATCAACTAAACGCACCATCATTTAACAAGTCTGAAATCGTTAGCTAACAAAAAGCAGGGCGGGTACGTGCATAGTTAACGAAAAAGCTAATCATAGCAAAAAGCGGGCAATAAAAAGCCGCATCAGTAGGGGTAATGTATTACCATACATCTTTTGGACAATCAATTCGTCCACGGTCGCCCATTCCGTTAAACAGCCGGAAGGTGAGGCCAAAAATGATACTGGAGAAGCCGTCATTTTCTTTTTGGTTAGCCGATTTGCTGAAACCGTCGAGGTATTCGGTACTGACGATCCTTTTGGTGGCCTCACCGTATAGGGCAACATTATCCCCAATCTGGTAACGCAGGCCTACACCAACGGGAAAGGTGAGAATATTGTTGGGTATGGTAGTAAGCGAGTCCTGCCGTAGTCCGGGTAAAACCCAGGATTGCCAATAAGGAAAGCTGTAATTGAACCGGCTCCAGTCTCTTTCTACACGGATAAACGCAACGCCAACACCACCATAGAAATAGGGCCTTAGGTTGCCGGGCTCTTCCCAACCATTGTTAAGGCTTGGATTGACAATAAGTTGTGCTGATAGCTCATTGATAGAGGCCTTGAACCAGAAATTACGTTGCTGGTGCACGCCACTGGTATAACCTTCTTCGTTATCGCTGATAGAAGCATATGCATAAGCTCCACGGACGGCAAGAAATGATGTAAGATTTCGTTGCCCCGTAACCTGAAAACTGATTCCCGGCCGGTTATAGGCCCCAATCCAATGGGGAGATAAATCGCCCTGGTAGATGGAGGCGCCCAGTCCAAAACCAGCTTCTGAAAGCAATTGCGCAGACGAATGCAATCCTGTAAAAAGCGTCAGGATAACACTCAGATACAAATTCTTGGTAGTTCTTCGGGTCAATTGCAGGTTAGTTTTTCTGTTCAGGAGCATGTTTGGATAGGCTAACATACACTATTTTACAGTCTTCTCATAAGAATTAAGGCAAAACTAAGGCTTCCTTTCGATGGAGAAAAGCCTACAATGGATTAAACGCTTCTATGTCGTTGCTATTGTATTTCCGTTTAGTTTTGAAGGATGAAGAAGAAAATAGCCCTTGTTACCGGCGGCTACTCCGGCGAAGCCGTCATTTCCTACCGCTCAGCCAATACCATCTACAACCACCTTGATAAAGCTAAATTTGATGTTTACCTGGTAGATGTCACCCCCGAAGGCTGGTTTTATAAAACGGAAGATGATGTCCGGGTTCCTGTGAACAAAAATGATTTTACCATCCCCATCAATGGTGAAGCCGTATCGTTTGATGCCGTTTTTATCGGCATGCACGGTACTCCAGGCGAAGATGGCAAACTGCAGGGGTATTTTGATATGCTGGGACTTCCCTATACTTCCTGTAATGCGGCCACATCGGCATTAACCTTCAACAAACGGTATACAACCGCGGTAGCTGCCGCATCCGGCATCAACGTAGCCAGGTCAAAGCTTTTCTTCAAAAACCAGTTGCAAACCGCCGATAAGGAAGCTGCAAATCTGAACTTCCCTGTTTTCGTCAAACCGAACAACGGTGGGTCCAGCATTGGCATGTCTAAGGTCAACGAAGCATCCGAAGCCTTGGGTGCAGCCATTGAAAAAGCGTTCAAAGAAGACAACCAGGTGCTGGTGGAAGAAATGATCCAGGGCCGTGAGTTTACCATCGGCGTATTCCGTACCAAGGGTGAAGTGACGGTTCTGCCCATCACCGAAGTAGTGGCGCATAACGAGTTTTTCGACTTCGAAGCAAAATACCAGGGCAAATCGTCTGAAACAACACCTGCCGAAATCTCTGAAGAGTGGAAAACTTTGCTTGAAGAAACGGCAGCAAAGGTGTACAATGTATTTAACTGCCGCGGCGTTGTCCGTATGGACTTTATTTTTAACGAAGAAAAAGGCCAGCCTTACCTGCTTGAGATCAACACCATTCCGGGTCAGAGCGATGCCAGCGTGATTCCGCAGCAGGTAAGAGCCCGGGGCTGGAATCTCACGGATTTTTATACGATGCTTGTGGAAGATGCGTTAGCAGACAGGTAAACTATTCTGCTTAAGAGTAATCTAATCCCATAAAAGTTAGTAGTTCTGCAAATGTAATTTTGGTGAAAAGGCCTTCCTGCGGGATGCAACAGCGGAACAGGCATCTTTCACAATCCCTGTTCAATATTTAGCATTCCCCGCAGGTGGTTTTTTATATCTTGCAGCCCTCAACAGTAAAACAACTTATCATTGAGCTTACTATCCAAAAAACCCCTTTGGTTTCACATCTTACTGGCACTGGCGCTGGTCTTTATCCTGCTGTTCCTCTTTATTTTGTCGCTCAACTGGATCACCAAACATGGCGAATCAAGCACGGTACCCTTGGTAACCGGGAAGAAACTGGATGAAGTGCAGACCTTGCTGGATGAAAAAGGTTTTGAATTAGTGTTACAGGACTCGGTTTTTTATGACTCCATTCCCAGAGGTATGGTTTTGCGCCAGGTACCGGAAGCCGATGCCGTGGTGAAGGTGAACCGAACCGTGTATGTAACCATCAACCGGTTTGTCGCTCCTGATATTGAATTGCCTAAGCTGAGTGGTTTAAGCTATCGCAATGCAGAAATGGTAATAAGAAACGTTGGTCTTAAAATAGGCGATACTTCCTACCGCACCGATTTTGCCAAGAATACCGTCTTGGAAGTGCTGTACAAGGGAAAAACCATTCTGCCCGGTGCAACCATCAAGGTGGGTACACCCATTGACCTTGTGTTGGGGAGCGGTGTTGGCGATGAGTTTATTACGGTGCCCCAATTGCTGGGCCTTACATTCGAAGAAGCAAGGGCTCTTCTGGATGCACAGGGAATCATCCTGGGTGCACCGGTCTTTAATCCCGGCGTAAGGGATTCGGCAAATGCATATGTATATCGCCAGCGTCCTGCGCCAACAACACTTGATGGCAAGCGCCTGACGATGCGGGCAGGGCAGATGATCGATATCTGGCTGCAAACAGAAAAGCCGAATGTGGATTCTCTGATAAAGGCCTCCAGGCCACCCGTAGAAGAAGAACCCAACGAATATTGATACATATGAAACAAATCACTGTTGAAGATTTAAAGGCCCGCATGGACAGCGGCGAAAAGATCAACCTTATTGATTGCCGCGAACCGCATGAATACGAAGAAGCCAACCTGGGTGCCAGGCTGATTCCTTTGGGTAAATTCCAGATGATGGACCTCGATGAACTGGAAGATCTGAAAAATGAAGAAGTGATCATCCATTGCCGCAGTGGTAAGCGCAGCGCCATGGCCTGCACCATTCTCGATCAAATGGGTTTTCAGAATACAGTGAATGTAGAAGGCGGTATTCTGGCCTGGATCGATAAATACGGGCAACCCAAATAAATTTTTCTTTTACGTTATTATCCTTTTGTGTGGAAAGGCACTAGTGTCGCATGGGCAAATTCATCCCAGCATCACACATCTGCTTACCTGCTAAACGTGCTTTTTTTGTATAGATACAACGTTGCTGGTGGGCGGAAGCAACAAATCTTTTTACGAAAAAAATATTCTCACCAAAGGGTGTAAATTGGCTCTCTCAAAACCAGCCACTCCATGAGAATAACGATCCTGTTCCTTTGCTTTTTTCCTTTATTGCTTGCTGCCCAGAAGCTCTCCACCATTGAAGAAAAAACAAAAAACATGAAAGCCTTTCCCGGCTTTTTTCCTTTTTATTGGGATGAGGCTTCCGGGAAAATCTGGCTGCAGGTTCCTTCGCATTCAAAAGAGATACTCTATCAAACATCCTTACCCGCCGGACTGGGGTCTAATGATGTTGGGTTGGATCGTGGCATTACGGGTCGTACCTATCTTCTCAAAATCAACCGTGTTGGTAACAAATTGTTGCTGACGGAGCCTAATACCTATTATCGTGCCGTTACAAATGATGCAGCCGAACGCAGGGCGGTGGAAGAATCTTTTGCCACCTCCACCATCTGGGGTTTTGCGGTTGAAGCGGAAAACAATGGTGCCATGCTGGTTGATGCCACCCCTTTTCTGCTGCGGGATGCGATGAACGTAGCCAACACACTGCGCCGCAGCAACCAGGGATCCTATGCTATTGACCAAAGCCGCTCGGCCATTTATTTACCACGCACCAAAAATTTTCCCCTCAATACAGAAATAGAGACTTCGGTTACGTTTGTAAACAATGATGGCCGGCCCGGTGCCTTTGTGGCATCGGTGGCACCTTCGGCAGATGCCATAACCCTGCGCATGCATCATTCGTTTGTGCAACTGCCTGATTCAAATTACAGGCCCCGTGCTTATGATCCGCGTTCATCCTACATTTCACGCAGCTATTTTGACTACAGCACACCTGTTACGGAAAATATTCAGAAGCGGGTCATCATCCGTCATCGCCTCGAAAAGAAAGATCCTTCTGCAGCCATAAGTGAAGCCGTTGAACCCATCGTTTATTACCTGGACAATGGTACACCCGAACCCATACGTAGTGCCTTACTGGAAGGTGCCTCCTGGTGGAACGGGGCTTTTGAAGCGGCCGGCTTCCGCAATGCTTTTCAGGTGAAATTGTTGCCCGACACGGCCGATCCTATGGACCTTCGCTACAACATGATCAATTGGGTACACCGGTCTACCCGTGGCTGGTCATTCGGCAGTTCTGTGGTGGATCCCCGCACAGGAGAGATCCTGAAAGGGAATGTTACTCTTGGCTCACTACGGGTACGGCAGGATTACCTGATTGCACAAGGATTATTGGCGCCATTTGCCAATGGAATGCCGGCAGACAATAAAATGTTGCAGATGGCCTTGCAGCGGTTAAAGCAATTGTCCGCTCATGAAATTGGCCATACCCTTGGCCTGCTTCACAACTATATTTCCAGCGCACAGGAGAGAGCCAGTGTGATGGATTATCCACCACCGGTAGTGAAACTTGATGCAAAAGGTAACATTGACCTGCGGGATGCCTACACCAACAGCATCGGTGAATGGGATAAGATCAGCATCACCTATGGGTATGCGCAGTTTCCACAAGGGGTGGATGAAAAAGCAGCCCTGGATAAGATTCTCCAAGATGCCAAAGCAAAAGGTCTGACATTTATTTCGGATAGGGATGCCCGTGACCCAGGCGGTCTGCATCCCACGGCACACCTCTGGGATGTTAGCAGCAATGCAATTACCGGTTTACGGGATGTGATGAAAGTGCGGGAGAAAGCCTTGTCGCAATTTGGTGAAGCCAACATTCGCAAAGGCGAGCCCATGGCAACACTGGAAGAAGTGCTGGTGCCGGTATACCTGTTTCATCGTTACCAGGTAGAAGCTGTTACCAAACTGGTGGGCGGATTGCAATACAGTTATGCTTTACGGGGAGATGACCAGGTGGCAACAGCCCCGGTACCCAAAGAAGAACAGGTAAAGGCTTTGAGCGCTGCACTGGATTGCATGGACCCCCGGTTTTTGGCACTGCCGCAATCCGTTGTTAATCTAATTCCGCCACGGCCTGCAGGCTATGATTACAATCGCGAACTCTTTAATCGGCGAACAGGGCTTGCTTTTGATCCCTTGGCAGCGGCCGAAACGGGAGCTGACCTGCCGCTTTCTTTTCTTTTTCATGTAACACGCCTGAACCGCCTTGCACAAGCCGAAGCGGACAAAAACAGCTTGGGTCTGATAGAAATGTTGAAGACAGTTTTAGCAAGAACCTGGAGGGCACCCCGCCTGCAGGGCCAGGAAGGATTGATCCAGCGGCAAAACGAACAGTTAGTGCTGACCTATCTCCTGGCAGCGGTCGAAAATGAGGGTGCCAGTTTTGCTACAAAAGCTGCTGTTCTCAAAGCATTAGATGAGATTAAAACCTTGTCGAATAACGGTGTCAAAATGGAATCAAAAGACAAAGGCTATTACCTGCTGACGCTGGAAAGGATCAAGTCGCCGGAAAAGGCAAAACCCACACATCATGTAATCATTCCTCCCGGTGCTCCCATTGGAGAATTGGATGCAATGATGGGCTGCGGGGAATAAAAAGGCATCCTTTTTTCAACACAACAACCTGCTATTGTCAACACTGTCTATAAACAAAGCAACCCATTTCCTCAATTGCGGCATGTCTCTCCTGACAAACCAGAACTCTTGCCCGTACTGCGGGCAAACGGCCTATATTCACCGCCTCAATAAACCGCACCTGGCGCATGAAGCAATGCATTTTTTTACGCATGCCGACTAGGGCATATTCTACCACATTCGCCATTTGGCCATCCGTTCGGGGACGGTTGCCAGGGAATCGGTTCAAGCACGGGGCATGGTTGTCTGGTATATCGAAATAGGATTCAAATGGCTAGTCTGTTCTTTGGCGAAAGAATCTGCTTGTTTGCGCCAGATAGATCACGATACCCAAAGACAACAGGATAGCTACATTGCGCAGCTCTACCAGTTTGGCTGTGGAAAGGAGCCAGAGGCAAAGCAGGATACCCATACCTGCATAGACAGCTCCCCCTTTCAGTGCAAAATAGTTGGTTTGTTCCGGCCTTTTTTTGCGAAGCTGCAACAGGGAGGCACAAACGAAAAGATAAACGGCAACACGAATGATTACAGCAAACTGGAGTGCTGTGAGAAAGGACCAGGCAATGGAAGCAATGGCTGTAACAAGGGCTACGCTCATCAGCGAAAGGGTGGGTGTGTGATACACAGGGTGAACAGCTGCAAACGGCCTGGGAAACTGGCCTTCCTGGCTGAAGGCATAGGGCAGTCGTGAACCGCTAAACAGCAGAATATTCAATGTGCCCAGGATGGATACCAGTGCGCCAACTGCAATGAATTTACCACCGATAGGACCTAAAAAATTGGTGGCTGCATCCGCCAGCGGACGTTCAGAGGTAGCCAGAGAAGGCAAGGTGCCGATACTGGTGATCTGGATCAGCACATAAAACACAGCAACAATGGTGGTGGCTGTTAAAAGTCCAAACGGTATGATGCGGGCCGGCTGCCTGATCTCACCTGTATTCACCAATACCGATTCAAATCCGCCAAAGGCGAAGATCAATAAAAGAATGGCTGATGAAAAGTCGGAAGCAGTAGGCATTCGCTGAACGGTGAAAGAATCGGCCTTTAGAAAAAACATCCCGATGAGAATAAACAGGGCAAGAGGTACCAGCTTTGATACTGTCAATATGTTGCTGAAACGGGTGGTTGATTTTGCGCCGATATGGTTAATATAGGTGAGCCCACCGGTTACAAGCAGTATCGTAAAGGCTCGGGGTGCAGCATCGGTCAGCGGCGCATAAAAAATGGATAGGTAAGTGAGCAGTAGATTAATAAGGGTGGCATAATTGAAGATCCGGCTCAGCAACAACAGCCAGCCAACAGTAAAGGCGGGAAGTTTACCAAATGCCGCCAGTACATAGGTGTAAGGTCCGCCTGTTGTCTGAAACCGGCTGCCTACTTCAGCAAAACAAAGAATAAAGACCAGGACAATGGCCGCGCAAACAAAAAAAGCAAGGATACTGTACACGCCGGTCAACTGGTAAATGCGGGATGGCAATCCGAAAATCCCAGCACCGATGATACTGTTAATGATCATCAGCACCAGGTCCCATTTACCGATAGCTCGTGTCAACCCTTGCTGGGGTTCTTCCTGAATAGAGCTTTGCTGATTGATAGGAGCACCTTGTTGTTGCATGCAGCGAAGAGATTCGTATCCAAGATAAGCATTACCGTTAGAAACGCTTAGCTGTTGGGCTACTTTTAAAACAAATAGTTTATATAAGGTTACATTATGTGAGTTGAAGATTTAAACATACATTATCCAAACTAATATTTAAACAAGCTTGCGAATCATTTCAACTGTCAGGGTTGCTGGTGAACTTCTTGTACATTGCCAATAAAGGCCTTGTCTCTACACCAGTTGTTTGCCGTTTCATCTTTACTTTCTTCGGTAATATCCCATCTGGATTTACGTACAGGAAATTTTCAAAACTCCTGACATCGTTGTTCCAGTCATCAGTTTGCTTCATTATCTACTGTTGAGAATAATTAAACCTCCTCTGTCACTTCCTGCCATACGGCATATTTTTTTACTGCATAGTAAACGGCCTTTATTGCCCCTTTCTATGGATTGAAATTCCTCAATCTGTTGAAAAGGAAATTAGATGTTGGCTTTTAAAATTTAAGAAGTATGATAGCAATGAATTTTCGCGGCCCGTTTCGGGTCAGGGTAGATCGCAACAAGCCAATGCCCGAAATCCTGCATCCCGGCGATGCCATTATACAGGTTACCCGTTCCTGTATTTGTGGATCCGACCTTCACCTGTATCATGGATTGGTGCCGGATACAAGGGTAGGCATGACCTTCGGACACGAATTCACTGGTGTCGTGGTAGAGGTTGGCTCTGGTGTGCAGAAGCTAAAAGTAGGTGACCATGTATTGGTGCCCTTTAACATTGCCTGTGGCAGTTGCCCGTTCTGCAAGCAGGAATTATATGGTAATTGTCATGAGTCAAATCCCCAGTCAACGGCGGTAGGCGGCATATTCGGGTATTCGCATACCGCCGGTGGTTACGATGGTGGACAAGCGGAATATGTTCGTGTTCCATACGCCGATATCAGCCCGACAGTAATACCCGCCGGAATGGACCTTGACGATGCCGTGATGCTGACCGACGTGGTGCCTACAGGCTACCAGGCGGCGGAAATGGGCGGTATACAAATGGGAGATACCGTGGTGGTATTTGGTGCCGGGCCGGTAGGCATCATGGCGGCACGCTGTGCCTGGCTGTTTGGTGCCGGCCGTGTGATCATTATTGACCATATTGATTACCGGCTTGAATTTGCCCGGAACTATGCCTACTGTGAAGCCTATAATTTTAAAGACATGCACGATCCTGTTGTGTTTCTGAAAAAAGAAACCGGCGGTTTGGGTGCCGATGTGTGCATTGATGCTGTCGGTTGTGATGCGGCCGGTAATTTATTTCAATCCCTGGTAGGCCGCAAAATGCCGCTAACGGGTGGTTCGGCAACAGCCTTGCATTGGGCTATCAACTCGGCCAAAAAAAGTGGTATTATTTCCATTGTTGGTGTTTATGGTCCGCTTGACTCACTGGTGCCTATCGGCAATGTGGTCAACAAAGGGTTGACACTGCGGGCCAACCAGGCATCGGTGAAACGGCTTCTGCCCAAGCTGATCGATCACGTGATGGCGGGCCGGCTGAACCCGAAAGGATTGATTACACACCGCATTCCGCTGGAAGAAGTGGCCGAAGGTTATCATATCTTCTCTGCAAAGCGTGACAACTGTATCAAACCGGTATTAATTCCTTCATCAGCCTACGCGGCTTAAATCCTTGTATATGAGTCAAGCACTTGAAGATAAAAACACGTTCGAATCGGACCTGGACCGGCAGATTGCCAACAGTCCGAAAGACATACCCGGTTGGGGCATTGATGCCAACCCCGAAAACGATCCAGCTTACCCCATGAAGCACCGCAATGGTGCAGATTACGAGCGGCTGAATTATACACGACCACCACAGCAACCGGTAACGGTTGAAATACTGCACTCCATTGAGCGGCCAAATGTAACCGCAGTCTTTGGTGATACGTTGCCCCCAAAAGGGGTAAGCGGGGCCATCCGGCGATATGCTTTCAAGCACAGCGAGTCGACCTACATGCATTGGGTACCACTGGTGCTGGCTGACCGTATCAATGTTGTAGAGGGGATAATAGATGATATCAAAAACGGTCATTTTCCTAACCTCATTGGCGAAAGGGGTTGGGCCGCCGAATGGAAATACAACAAGGCCGGCCTGATAAAGAATGTTGCCATCGGCGCAGCTATCACCTACGGCATTATCATGCTGATTCGCAACCGTCGCAAGGTGGCAGCAGAAGATTAAAAATGCAGTTAATCCAATTTCAAAAGGTTGTCTTTTACAGACAGCCTTTTGGCATTTCCAATGGAAGAAATGTCGGCTAATGCAACCCAAAATTTCAGGTAGCTGTAGAAGAAAACCCAAGGCTCCAAGGCTTTTTGTCTACCTTTGTTCTTTGCATTCACCTTACAAACTTATACAATGATAGAAGCCAAACAGCACAGTTCGGTTGTTGCCCGGAACAATGTGAACATATGCGGAAATGGTAAACAGCCCATGTTATTTGCCCACGGATTTGGCTGCGATCAGAACATGTGGCGTTACCTGGTTCCTGCTTTTGAAAACGATTTTAAAATTATCCTGTTTGATTATGTTGGTTCCGGTAAGTCGGACCTCGCCGCTTATAACCCTGAACGCTACGCCTCCCTGCAGGGATATGCACAGGACGTACTGGATATCTGCGAAGCGCTGGACCTGCAGGATGTGATCTTTGTCGGGCATTCTGTTAGCTCAATGGTAGGACTGCTGGCAGCCAATAAGGAGCCTCGCTATTTTAGCCGGCTGGTCATGGTTGGTCCTTCTCCTGGTTACATCAATGATGGCGATTATATAGGCGGCTTTGAGCGGAAAGACATTGAGGGTTTGCTAGAGACCATGGAGAAAAATTATATCGGATGGGCAAACTTCATGGCACCGGCTATTATGGGACACAAGGATCGTCCTCACCTGGGACAGGAGCTGGCTGAAAGTTTTTGCTCTACCGATCCCGTCATAGCAAAACAATTTGCCGAAGCGACATTTTTCTCAGATAACCGCCGGGACCTGAAACACAACAAAGTGCCCTCTCTGGTACTGCAATGTTCCGATGACATCATTGCTCCATTAACGGTAGGTGCGTACCTCGAAAAAAACCTGCCGCACAGCAAAGTAAAAGTGATGAAAGCAACAGGTCATTGTCCGCACATGAGTGAGCCCGAAGAGACCATTGCGTTGATTCGCGAATATCTTGCTGAAGTTGCATGACAGCCCCATCTTTACAAGATGCCCCTTGCCTTTACTTTTCCGCTACAGATGAAGGTTTCATTACGTCTGTGAACAAAACACTTTGCTACCATCTTGGCTACCGGCAGGAAGATCTTATTGGACAGAAGCAGGACCGTATTTTCACCTTGCCAACCCGTATTTTTCAGCAAACACACCTTTTCCCGCTGTTAAAAATGCAGGGGCATACAGAGGAGATTTATATTACGTTGCTCACAAAAGAGGGCGAATGGTTACCGGTGCTCCTGAATGCTGTGCGACGAGAGGTAGCAGGAGTGAACCTGACGGAATACGTCGCCATAATTGTACATAACAGAAAGAAATTCGAGGATGAACTGGTAGCAGCCAAAAAAGCAGCCGAAGCCGCTCTGAATGAAAACACAGTTTTGCTGCGGGCAAAACAGGATCTGCAGCATCACGCAGAGATGCTGGACCAGCAAATGGCCCTGGTCAGCAAACAAAACGAAGAACTCCGCCAGTTTAATCACGTAGTCACACATGAAATGCAGGAGCCCTTACGCAAACTCCTGATGTTCTCTAATATGCTTTTGGAAGAAGCCGGCGATGCCAATACAAAGACCGTAAAAAAACTCAAATCGGTCACGGAGCAAATGCGGCAGACGCTATCAGGACTGCAGCAATATGTTTGGCTGATTGAAACCCCAGTGGTGTATTCTACCTTTTCGCTGCAAACTTTGGTAACTTCCCTGACAGCAGACCTGCGGCAGGAGCATCCGCTTGTTACTATCTCTATAATAACGGTTGAACTGCCGGATCTAACGGCAGACAAAACGCAAATAGCACTCCTGCTGAAAGAGCTCATGGTAAATGCCATCCGGTTCAGGAAAGAGCCCGATGCTGTTACCATAAATTTTTCAGCTTCTGTTGTGCAGGAAAATACTTTTCGGAACATTAGCGACAAATACCAGTACACCGACTTTTTACGGATCGAGTGCAGGGATGACGGTATGGGATTTGACGGTATTTATAAAGACCAGGTATTTGAACTATTTAAACGTTTGCATTCCGTTAGTGGCCGCGGTGTGGGACTGGCGCTGTGTAAAAAGATTGTGCAAAAGCACGGCGGTACTATGAAGATAGATAGCGAGGTTGGATCTGGCACGGCAATCACCATTTTACTGCCCTGGCTCCCAAAAAACACCAACACTCGAACAAATGTGGAAGAAGGATTTGAAATCAATGAAAATGACAGCTGACAGAAAAACCATTTTATATGTGGATGACGATGCCGATGACAGGGAACTCCTGACAGACGCCATTACGCATGCCGATCCGGAGGTGAATGTTGTATTTTCTGAAAACGGTTTGGAGGCGCTGACTTATCTGGGAAAATTAAAAGACAAAGGGGAGGGGTTTCCCGGCCTGATTATCCTCGATCTGAATATGCCTTACATGGATGGAAAAACAACCTTTGAAAAACTCCGCAGCGATAAAGACATGCAGGGTATTCCGGTGGTGATACTTACATCCAGTGAAAAGCAGGCGGATAAAACACTCTTCAACAACATGGGTGTTGTTTTTCATACCAAGCCCACAACTGTTTCCGGCCTGGGACAGATTGTAGACCAGATGATCGGCGTCTGCCGCAAAGATTGATCCGCAGGCATAAATGTTTAGGTTAGGCTATCATGGAATATCCCACAAACCTTTACAGATTCTGAATAGGTGTATTGCTGCTCTCAGGCTTCGCCCATCATCAGTCCTTCAATGGTATGAGCCTGAACAATCGGCTCCAGCTTATCAACCAGCCGGAACGTCAAATGATCCTTCAGGCTTTGCGGCAAAGTCTCGAAATAGGCTTTAGTCAGTTGCAGGTCGTGTCTTTCTGCATTGTTTGCACCGGGGGCATCCACACCCAGGACCAAGGCCGGCCTTGCCTTGTTCGATTGGTTGGTAGTTCCCCTGTGAATGGTTAAAGCTGAGCGGGCCGAAATATCTCCCATCTTCGGGAACTTGCGTTGCGCTCTTTCTTCATATCGCTGGTAAAAGGATTTCGGCGGGAACATTCCATGTTCGAAACCATCCGGCAGATCCCATTGCGTACCCGGTGCAATCTCAAATGGTCCCATGTCCTCCTCTACATCAACCGTTGTCAGGTTGAAGGCAAGAGAGTTTAACCGCCTGCCGGTAATGGTATCCTCGGGAGCCGGAAAATCACGGTGCCAGGGTTGGTTCATTGCCCCGGGATTCGGAACGTCAAAACCAATTTCCACAATCTTATATGCTGGCCCCAGCACAGCATGGCATACAGCAACGACCCACGGATGCGTGGCCAGGTCTACAAAGCCACGGATGTCTTCCGGGTGAATTTCTACATAATGCCGTTTGGGTCCTCTGCCCACGGCACCACCCGGTCGTTTCAGGGCTTCTTCGTAAGCCACCAAAATATCTTCATGTAATTGCGTCACCCACTCGCGGGAAAAAGCGCCTTTCAGGCCAATAAACCCATCACCATAAATCCCGCCCATGATTTGGGCAACATCAAATGCGACGCTTCTTTCCTGTTGAATTGGTTCCGTGTTTGTGATTGTAGCTGAATGCATTGCAGGTTCTGTTTTACTGTACGTTTTTCATTTGCTGCAACCATAGTGCCACAGCCAAAAGGCAGAGATTGTATTTATAGAAGAAATGGGATAAGCCTTTTCATGCTTTAACGTATGAAAAAAAGAACTAACTTAATGAACTGACAGGAAAAAATGGCTGCTGACATGAATGCAAGGGCAAACTGCGGAACCTGCCAGTATTTTCCGCTGATGACAAACAAAAACCAGCTTTTATGAGAATTCAAAAATCCTTGGGGCTAATCAGCATTTTGATGGTTTTGTTCGGGGTTTTATCCCTGTCGTTGACAAAGTCTGCAAAGCAGCGAACAGCTGCCGGGGAGAAAATAGTCAAATTGTATTTAGAGGAGATGGTACGATTTGATTCGGCGCTGCAAGCCTATCCTGCTTACTTTTTGGACAGTACCTATAAACTGCGGAAAGAAAAATACCAACAACTTGCCTACCAGTTTAAACGGGTAGAGTGCCTGTTTACCTATTCCCATCCGGAGCTTGTTTACAAAAGCTTTTTACAGACACCGCAGTTTCAGGCTCGGGACTTCGGTCCTCCGTTTCCCGATAACTGGCTGTTTGCCGGACCTTTCGGTATAGATCCCGACAGCGTTTTGCGGACTTTCAGCAAAGAAGATTCCGTTTTCCAGCGGAAATTTATTGAGCGGTCTGTGAATAATTTCCGCAACCTGATGAAGGATTGCAATTACCAGGAAAAAGCCGCACGATTAACCGATGCTGATGTAATGGATGCGCTGCGACTGCAAATGGCCCGCATGAGCACAGTTGGCCTGGCCAATGGCGACTTTGTAATTGAAGAAGCAGGCATGCCCTCTATCACAGGCGAGTTTGAAGCATGGTCGGATATGGTTGCGATTCTGTTGGCCCAAGTACCCCCTTCAGCAATGCTGCGGACAGAAATGATGCAAAAAATAGCCGAAGGCCGGAATATGCTTAAGGTTAAACCTTCTTTCCGCACATTTGACAGGATGCTTTTCCTGCGATCCGTTTTGATTCCCCTGGCTTCGCGTTTGGGTGCACTGCAAAAAAGCTTTGACATTCCATTCAACAAAATAACTGCGGCACTCAATCCTAATGCGCTACATGTGTATGAACTAGATGCCCTGAATAAAGATTATTTTTCTCCGGGTGAGGAAGCTTATCTCACCAAAGAAAAGGCAAACCTGGGCAGATTTCTTTTTTTTGATCCCATCCTGTCGGATAACAACGAAAGAGCATGTGCCTCCTGCCATAAACCCGAACTTGCATTTACCGATGGTAACAGAAAGAGCCAGAAGTTTGATCGTGCCGGCGACCTGGCCCGCAATGCGCCTACCGTTATCAATTCGGTCTTTCAGAAAGAACAGTTCTGGGACCTCAGGGCCACTTCGCTGGAAGACCAGCTGGACTCGGTGATCAACAACACCGACGAGTTGCACAGTTCTTTTGAAAATGTGATCGATCGCATTCAATCGAGTGATGAGTACAGGCAACTTTTTTATGCTGCCTTTCCGGAAACAAAGTCTACCGGCATTCAACGCAAGCATGTGAAAATTGCCATTGCATCTTACGAGCGGGAACTAACGGGGCTGAACAGCCGTTTTGATCAATACATCAGGGGAGATGAGGCGAAGATGAATGCATCGGAGATCAATGGATTCAACCTGTTTATGGGAAAAGCCAAATGCGGCACCTGCCATTATGCACCTCTTTTCAATGGCGCCTTGCCGCCCTATTTCAATTTTACCGATCATCGTTCTATTGGCGTACCGGTAAAAGATACAATGGAGGTATATGAAGTTGACCCCGATCTTGGTGTTTCCAAACCTTCACAGAACCCTTTCTTCCATTTCTCTTTCAAAGTACCAACGGTTCGGAATTCGGAAGTGACGGCACCCTACATGCACAATGGTGTGTATAAGACACTGGAGCAGGTAATTAATTTTTATGATCATGCCGGTGGAATCAAATTTATGAAAGACATGCGCCCAGGTATGAAAGGGTTGCCCTTCTTTATGATCCTTCCGGAGAAGCTTGACTTAACAGAGAAAGAAAAACAGGATATCGTTGCCTTCATCAAAACCCTGACTGATACAACCGCATCAAAAAACAAACCCGACCGCCTGCCCAGATTATCCGGTAAATATGCAGCGCTTGACAAACGCAGATTGGGTGGCGTTTATTGATCCTGCGTGCTTTTGCTTGGAAGAGGATGATGAATTTCATCAGATTGCTTTTCTCCTTCAAACAACACCCTTTTCTTTGGCAAACTATCCGGGTAGGCTTCCTGTATACGTGCCATCAGTTTTTCACGTACATCGCAGCGTAAATCAAAAGCACGTCCCGATGAAAAAGCGGAGACAATTGCCCTGAGCTCCATCACTTCCTGTTTCAGGTCCGTGATCACAAGGTTGACAACCCGCTTATCCCAGAGAGGATGATCCTTGATAATTTTCATCAACTCTTCCCGCACCCAGGCTACCGGGATGGTATAATCAACATAGAGGTAAACAGTGCCCAGGATTTCCGTTGATTTTCGTGTCCAGTTTTGAAAAGGTTTTTCAATAAAATAGTTGATCGGCACGATCAGGCGCCGATTATCCCAGATGCGCACCACAACATAGGTCAATGTCAGTTCTTCTATCCGTCCGAATTCACCTTCAACAATCACTTCGTCATCTATACGGATAGGTTGAGTGAAAGCAATCTGGAAACCGGCAAGCAGGTTACCAAGCGAACGTTGGGCGGCAAAACCAATGATGATACCGCCGATCCCCACACCTGTCAGCAAACCAGTGCCTATTTTTCGCATGGTATCAAACGTGAGCAACACAGCGCCGATTGCCAGGATGATGATGATAAAAATAACCACCCGTCGTATATAAATTAATTGTGTGATGATCTGCCGTTGACGAAAGTTGTCGGGTGTATTGATGTTGATCTTATTGTGTATAATGTCCTGCCCAACGCGTATACTCCTGATCAGCAGCCAGGCTATCCCAAGAATGAGGAAAACTTCTGTCCATTTGGTGATGTAAGGCCGGATGCCGGCAGGAACCTGCAGGAGCGGAATAAAATTGTTGAAGAAAAACAAGGGAACCAAAAATGAAACAGGTGCGGTAAGGTGGGTAAGAAGAGACTGCCCTAACCTGAACTGCATTTCTTCACTTGTTTTTTTGCGTACAAAAAACGAAAGCAAGGCGCTGAGCAGCAGCCCTATCAATATGGCCAGGGTAATCAGCAGGATATTCCAGAGGTAAGGTGGAAGATTCCATTGGCGTATAAGTTCCTGAACAAATTTTTGCATAGCGCAAATGCCATCAAAAACTATACTCAATAACTATCCTGGATTATTCATGCACTCTTTTTTCTGCAAGATTTCTCTTGTTTATTGCTATCTGTTTCTCAGGATCATGATGACGGTTTATGTGGCTGGGATTTCTTTTTCGTGTAGCGACAGGCAGGTAATAAGTTGCCGGAAGAATTACCGACTTTACAGTTGCAGGTGTTTTTCTGTGAACAGCAAAGATCTTATCACCGGCTATTTGTGCGGCGGATTGACCTGAGGGATAGTATACTGGTCACCATCTGATAGCAGGTTTACCTTGATGTTCCAGGCCGAAATAGGCTTATCGGAAGTGAAGTCTTCAATATTTGTTTTTTCTATATCGAAACCTTCAATGACAATGATCATTCCTGTGCCAATCACGTTGCCATTTATGCCGTTTTGCACAACCAAAGCAGTATCTTCTTCAATGCCAATGCCGATACAGGTAGGATTGGTTACGATCACTTGTGCCATACGCACGAAGCGACCGCGATGAACAAAATGGGTATCCACGCAAACGTCTTTTAAAAATTCCAGCCCGGTGGTGATCTTGATGGCGCCGCCTTTTTCCTGTACTTCTTCGTTACCGGCATAGATCATAGGAGTTGATAAAGCCATGGCACCCGCACTGGTGCCGGCAATGACAATCTTCTCATGGATATACCGCTCTTTCAACCGGGTTAAAAAAGGTGTTCCTCCGTACAGAGCTGTAAGTTTCAGCTGGTTGCCGCCCGTAAAGAAAACTGCATCTGCTTTCCCGATTCTTTCATCAAGATTATCGGTCAGTACATCTTTGCGAATGGTATGATGAATATGCCCCAGTTGTGTAATACCGATTTTCTCAAATACACCTTTGTATTTTTGGAACATTTCTGAACCATCGCTGCTGGCCGTGGTCACCACTTCTACATACGGATCTTTTTTATGGGTGAGTTTTTTAAAGGTTTCCAGCACCTGCAGCTTGACAAAGTCCGAAGGCTTTTCTTTGTTTTCAGGTTTGTCTTCGCCTTTGTTCTCTTTGCCGCCAATCAGCATCAGCGTGCCTTCAGGTACTGGACAATGATTCTCTTTGCCGTTTCTTTTTGTCTTCATTCGATGGATTTCCGGGATAACTCTTTGCAATTTTTACACCAATATCACCAATGCAGAGCTATAGGTGAATGGTATAACGGTATAGAACAGGTGAAATAAATTAAGTTATCATTTGTTTTTTAAATCATACAGATACATGCTATGTTTCACTTGCATGTGGCAGGGAACAATTTACAAATGCTTTTGCCTGCTGGCCGCAACCATTTGTAAAGGATTGTTTATTTTCAGGTAAAACATTTGGTATGATACGGAAAACTTATTTCGTGGTTTTTGCCCTTGCTGCCTTTATGATAGTGGCAGCTTTTCGAAAACCTGTTGCAGCTAGTTGATGCACTTACCGGTGCCTGGCAAATCAAAAAGGGAAACGAGCAGCAGGTGTTGCTGTTCCAGGATGGATATGTCACACATACGACGTATGATAAGGAAGGAAAGCGCTTTATCCAGACAAGGGGCGGAACGTATGCCCTGCAGCCGGGTAGCCTGCAAGTAACCTATGAATTTGACACCAGGGATAAGGAAAAGACAGGAACAACTGCTACCTATACCTACAAGGTTCAGCAGGACCGGCTGACAACTACGCTGACAGGTGCCGAAGAAGCCTGGCAGCGGATAGATGAAGGCAAGGAAGGTCTTGCAGGAGTATGGGAGATTACGGCCAGGAAGGGAGAGAACGAGATTACACCCATACACCGGACCGGGACCCGGAAAACAATAAAGATTCTTTCGGGTACACGGTTTCAATGGGCTGCCATTGACCCGGGTACAAAACAATTCATGGGTACCGGCGGAGGAACCTATACATTTAAAGATGGTAAGTACACGGAGAATATCGAGTTCTTCTCCCGCGACAGCAGTCGCGTTGGCAGTTCGTTGTCATTTGATGGGAAACTGGAGTCCGGCGAATGGCACCACAGCGGTTTGAGCTCAAGGGGTGATCCGATATACGAGGTATGGAGCCGGAATAAAAAATAAATTCCTGCTTATAATAAGTAAGGCCTTTATGTTTGAATGCTGTTTCTGGCATGCAGTATCCAAAAAGCGTAAAACAAAAAGCTGGAATGTTGATGCGATCATCTTCACTCCAGCTTTTTTGTTTCTATAACGGTACAATAACCGTTTTCAATTAATTAGTCTTTAATGGCATCTTTTGCAAGACCAATACAGACGTTGCATTCAGCGTTTGCCTGTTGTATAATGCCAATTACTATTTGGATTATTGATTTCGTGCTGTGATTACTCCACAGCCGATCCTGGGCCCGGAATTACCAGCAGGTTGCGATTTGTAATCATCAACGCCGCCATGTACCATCACCGTTTTGTTGAGGATGTTTTTTTGTGCATCGCCGCCACCAATAGACCAAAGATCTGTCTCCAGTTCCATTGTTCCATTGCCTTGTCCGTCCAATTTCACATTGCCAATGTCACCAACATGATACTGGCCTTCGCCCCATTTACCATGGGCTGTGTTGGTGGGGTTCCAGTGGCCGCCGGCTGCCATTGCTGTATCGGCGCAGGTGCCATGCTCATGCAGGTGTACCGCAACGCTTTTGTTTGCCTTGGCAGGGATCGACATGTTCAGCGTCATTTTTACCCGGCCATTATCCATTCTTTCAAAACGTGCAGTGCCGTTAACGGTTGTATCGGCAAAAGTGCCGCTAAGGGTGGCTTCAGCCATGCTGCTGCTGGTAGTATCGGTTGTTGTGGCAGCACCGGCATGGGTGCCAGAATCGTGTGTTGCAGAATCTGCTGTTGTGCCGGCATTATCACTGGCACTGTCCGAGCAAGCCGTCAGGATAACAAGAGGACAAGCAAGCAGCAGGACGCTTTTAAAAGAAATCCGTGTTTTTTTCATATTTGTTGATTTTGTGAAGTGGAAAAGATGTAAACGGTGCTATCTTCTATAAAATTTATGCCATTGCTGACCTTTCATTTGTTCAATTAAGGTCTCTGACCCAGTCACTTCAATGTAAATGGCTTCAGTATTATCCTTTACCAGGTTTTAACGGCCTTACTTCAATTTTGCTGGGCAGTGTACGGGGGTGCATGCTCAGCAGGTCCTGTACCATCTGCCCGATGTCCTCCGGCTGAATTTTCCAGGCATCGGCTTCCGATGGGGTATGATCATTAAAATACGTGGCAACAGAGCCCGGCATAATGGTGGTGACTTTGATGCCGTATTTACGAAGGTCAAGCATAACTGCCTGCGTAAAACCAACCAATCCAAATTTGCTTGCATTATAGGCCGCACCGTTTTCAAAGAAATTGGTACCGGCAAGGCTGGCGATGGTGATAATATAACCTTCTGAGGCTTTCAGGGCATCGATGCTGGCTTTTACACTGTTGAAAACACCCGTGAGGTTGGTGTCAATTGTTGCTTTCCAGTCTTTTTCCGTTAACTGGTCGATAGGGGCAAAATGCCCAACACCGGCATTGGCCACCAGTACATCCAACTGGCCAAATGCATCCATAATAGCGGCTACCGTTCTTTTTTCATCTTCCATCGAACCCACATCTGAAGCCAAGGCTAAAACACGTGAACGGTCAGTACTGAGCGATTGGGCGGCTTTGTCTGCTGCTTCCTGACGGCGACTGGTGATGGCTACCCGCATGCCGGCGTCAAGTAGTGTTTTGGCAATCCCGTATCCGATTCCTTTGCTTCCGCCTGTAATGTAGGCGACTTTGTCTTTCAGGTCTGTCATATCCTTTTCTTTTATCTGTGATTGTTCCTTTGTTACGTTCCCGGCAGCAAAGTAAAGCATAGGGTAAGGAAAAAGAAACAGGTTCATGCATGAGCAGAGGTATCTTTTCTGTTTCTGACTTTTGGATCTTTAGAGATCATATCGCATTATGGTTGGTAAAACATAGCACGACAGGCAGCGTCCCTGTCTGTGAAATCGGGGATTGCTACAGGCTTTTCACCAGTTCATACGTATTGAGGTGGTTTTCGTTTTTCCAGGCTTCTACTTTTAGGAGAACAAAACCTTAACCAAATGCCGAAAATACTTTTTGTCTTCTGCATGTTGTTGTCCATCTCGGGATGGTCGCAAACAAAAACAGGGGATACGGTTCCCCCGGAACTGCTGACCGATGACTCCACCTCCTGGTCGTTTTCCACCCTATCTACATTGCGCTATGTCAATACACAACCCGGTGCTTATTATGGCACCACTACGAGTGGCGGCGGCATGATTGCCAACTTTAAATTTTTCCCCAATAACCGCTATCGTTTTCAGTTGTATGTGCAGGTCAATACCTACGGTATGCGCACAGAAACCTGGACGGAGGTGGAAGGAAACGTGCTGTTTACAAAAGATGACAAAGGGCAGCCGATCTTCATCACCACGGCGCAAAAAGGTCATTACCGCATTAACAAGAACGGCAACATGACAAGGCGGGATGTAACGGCAGAAGAACTGAAACGCCAGCATTCGGGCCGTTACCTCTGGGAAAAAACTATGATGAAAGACGATCCGAATCATGTGTATTTCCTAACGGTAGATCTGAAAGCGCATCCCGGCGCCGATGCCAACAAACCCGGGAGCATTGATGCGTCGTGGATCACGAAATTTCATATCCCTGTATCCAAATAAAAACCCTGCGCTGGTCCAACATAGTCCTTCTGTTCCTGACACATCATCCGGAACAGGAGGGCTATTTCGTTGTTGTAGAAATGATAAACCGAAGCTGTAGAAAAAACTTCCTGTTTGTAAAAATCACGCATTGCGTTCTGCGATTTTTTTCCTAAATTGATATTGCTGGCAACGAAAGCACAATGTCTGTTTCCGACCGTAAGAATAGCGATTTTCGATTGCGCAACTATATGCCGTAAAATAGTCCCAACCTGGCGGAACAGACAATAGCACCGGCCTTTTTCATAACGTTATGGTTTATTGATTGGTGAGGCATTTCTCCGCTGCTGCCACTGCACCCATTGGTAAATAATTACCCGGTTACCATTAAAACCACAGATATGAAAAAAGAGAACACCTCCTTTTTTAGCAACCTTTTCGGTGCCAAAGGAAAATCACAGACAGTGCAACAAACCACTTCCGTCGTGCTAACCCCATCTTCACAGCCCCATGTATTGCGGCAGCGCATGGAAGAAGAAAGCCTTACACACGGTAAAACAGTCACGGCAAACATTTCCCCTGTACGGCTCGACAGGAGCATGCAGGAAGAAGCCGTGCTTTATTTCTGCCCCATGAAGAAGATTGAAGTGCTGGAGATCACGGCTGCCGGTGATGGCGGAGCCCTTCCCAAAGAAGCAACAGTGGAAGGATTGTCTGTTCCGGATGAATACCGGTCAGGCTTTTACAGGTTATGCAACGTGGTGCTTTCTTCCAATGGTACCATGCAGGTAAAAGCTACAGCCCAAACAAAATGGGAAAGAATAGAGGCGTAAGAAGCTGAAAGGTTAGTGGTGAGTTGTGCATCGCCGGTAACAGGTAAGTTTTACAACCGGTGATGAATGACTCACCATTTTTTCATAGTATAAACAGCCTTGTGCAACAGCTGTGCTTTACTATTTAGCCTGTATGTTTAGCTGCAAAGGCAGGAAAAGAAAACGGGCTACCGCAACTTCACCCGCAGGACCTGCATGTCATTGGTTATGTAGAGGGTTTTCTCATCGGGCGAAAGGGCACAATTGGAGGCCGCTTCATCCAGACGTATCTTGCCCAACAGCTTTGCTTCTTTTGTAAAGATCCAGATGCCACCAGGGCCTGTGGCAAATACATTTCCATTTCGATCGACCTTCAATCCGTCATTGCCTCCTTTCAGAGATTTGTCATAACCGGCAGCACTGTAAAAAATGCGCACATTGCTGACAGTACCATCTTTCGCAAAATCAATGGCATACCAGTTCGGTTTGGCTCCGTCGGAGTTGGCAACAAGCAGCGTTTTTTCACCGGGAAGAAATGCCACTCCATTGGGCCGTGTAAGCGTATCCGTTAGCAGCACCACTTCTCCCTTTGCCGTACGTTTATACACACCCTGGAAAGGAATCTCCTTTGCCGGGTCATGAATGTATTTTTCAAGTCCATATGGTGGGTCAGTAAAAAATAGTTCGCCTTTGCTGTTATACACGGCATCATTGGGGCTATTGAATTTTTTTCCCTGAAAAGTGCCGGCAAGTGTAATAAACCTGGGTTGAGGCAAGTGGATAGGAGCATCCATTCGGGCCATCCTGCGGTCACCGTGCTGGCAAAGAACCAGCCTTCCATCTTGGTCCAGGGTCAAGCCGTTGCTGCCTGTTTCGCCACCGCGTTTGGCATTGCCTGTATATCCTGAAGGAGAAAGGTAAACTTCGGTGCCTTTGGCTTCTGTCCATTTATAAATGGTATTGCGGGGCACATCCGAAAAAAGGAGTATGCCGGCGCTTTCAATCCACAGGGGACCTTCACTCCAGTCAAAGCCGGTTGCGATGATCTCCGCCTTTGCCGCTGGCGAAAGAATGGCATTAATGGCACTGTCGTACCGTTCTATACTTCCGGTTAGTGGATACGCTTTTTGTGCATGGCCGTGAGTCACCTGCAATAATAAGGTGAACAACAAAATACCGAGGCGAATGAATTTTCTTACAACTGTCAGCACCGAATGGAAGCACATACCTGTTTTAATTTTTTTAAACTTATCGAAAAGGCTGCACTTCCTTGCATAAAAAAAGAACAGGCTGCCGATGGAATCAAATCTATCGGCAGCCTGTAACAAAAACAACTGTTTGGTAAAAGGTAAATGTGGGGAGCAAATCCTTAAGGACTGACGAATTGCTTACCAGCTTTTCCGCACCCTGAATTTTCCCTCGATGGTGGTTGTGCTTCTCAGGTTATCACCAAAGCCGGCGGGGTTGGCAATAAAGGTACCCTTGATAAAGCCATCATCTTCGCCCATGCTGGTGATGGTAACACCACCACCACTGGCTACAAATTCATTGTTGCCGGTGATATAAGCGCAGGTGTAATTGTTGCCACCCGTAATGTGGTAGTGTACATGCGTACCGGTTTGTGCCGTTGGATTTTTAAAACCATGTGTGCCCACACCGCCCATCCAGTGGATCAGCACATATCTTCCTTTTTCATCTCCATCACTGTCGGCAATGGCATAATAACCTTCTGCCAGTTTAACGGCTGGTGATGCCAGTTGCTTAAACCAGGCGCCGCCGGCAACCCGCACTTCGATCTCACCATCGTTCTGGATCGCAATATGGCTAAGCAAAAGGGTTACCTCTTCCTGTTTCAGGTTCAGCTTTACGCTGATGGCAACCGGGTTGGGAGCTGTAGGAACAACTGCCGGTGCCTTGTATACCGCTGTAGCGCCATTGGGCTGCAGTTTGCCGGCCCCGGTCAGTTTCCATTCCTGGATATATTTAGCCGGCATTGTGATTTTTTTCCCCATGGCTTTTTCCTGGCTCTGCGTCAGTGGTGCCAGCAGGTCGTCGGTAGTAACTACCTCCAGATCCGCCGTGCCATTTACAGGTAATGATTTGGAACTTGTGAGGAGATAGAATTTTTCAAAAAGGCTCCAGTCGCTGAAATGCGTGGTAGTAATGGAAACTGTTTTTACCGCTTTGTTCAACACCGTACTGCCCTGTGCCTGCCAGATGCCTTTGTCATCCTGGTAAGCAATGCCCAGCGCTTCCGGCAGGGTGTTACTGACTTCTTCATCCGTATAGGAAAATGCAACTGTCACCGGCTTTGCAAATTCAACACCATGCGGCGCCAGGCGGTAAGCCTTTTCAACAGCTAGCGGGTTTTCGTTACTGATTGCCTGTATGCTGACTTCCTGTGCCGATGGCAGGGCACCGGCGGGAATGGTGAGTTTCAGTCGGCCATCGTCACTGGTAAGGGTGCCGCCTTCAGGCCCAATGATCTTTTGTACTTTGGGGCTCCCATCAGGTGTGCCAACCGGCGTGGCTACACCACCAGAGTAGGTAACTTCGGGACCAACATTTTCTTTTTTACAGGCTACCAAAAGTGAGAACAGGAAAAATGCCCACAGGGCAAAGGAAATTCGTTTCATGGTTTAGGTTATCGTTTTGTTTACATCAATGAATGCATGGCAAAACTATTGGCAGCAGGTGGGCGCCGGTGAACAGAAACGAATGAAACGAAGGTTCTGTCGTATGAAATGTACGTATGAAGAAAGGACATTTTTTAAATAGATGTCCTGCCAAACAGTTGGTTAAACTACCTGTGAATAGTAAAGAAAAGGATAACTTCAAACCATGCAGGTTCAAATCGTAAAAGGCGTATGCTGTATCCGCGAAGCATCGGCTTCTGATCTGTCGCAATTGGTCCCCCTGCACATAGCTTCTTTCAACGCAACCTACCCGGATTATAACCCGAAGCCCGGCTACGAACTTCGGGAGCGGCAATGGAAATTGCTTTTCGGGCAAAAACCTGGTACCTGGTTTTGTTATGTGGTCCAGCCGCCAAAAGGACCTATCGCAGGATTTGTTACCGGTCACGATTTCCATGATCCCGAACTTCCTTACAAAGGGCAACTGGACAAAATTCATATCCTGAAACCGTATCAGCGGTTGGGTTTAGGCTCTCAACTGGTGTTGCAGGTTGTGACCTGTTTTCTTCAACAGGGTATCAATTCCATGATTCTTTTTGCCGACCCCTCCAATCCTGCTATCCGGTTTTATGATGGTATGAACGGTGAACGATTGCTGAACAAGGACCAAGCGTTCAGGGGAGCCTATGGTTGGAAAAACCTGCACGAATTGGCAACTTTTCTTCGCCAGCGGAACCAATAAATCAGCCATTTCATTTTATAAAAAATTCTTTGCAGCATTGGGTTGATGCCGCTCAAATCTTTTCTCCTCCTGGTTTTCAGCAAAAGCAGGAGGAGGTTCAATTAAGATTTTGTTCACATTCCCCGGGAAATAATTTGGTGCTATTTCGTTCTATAGGTAAATACGATAGCCTGATGAAAAAATTGACCCTGCTAAGTGTGCTGGTTGGCATTGCCATTCTTTCTTCGTCCTTTGTCGTTTCACCGGTTCCACCTGCCAAAAAACTGCTGGCATTTCCGGTGGCGGGTAAAAAAAGTAATATCGGTAGTTTCTGGGGCGCCTCCCGCGATGGCGGCAGACGCAAACACAAGGGCATCGATATATTTGCCAGTAAAGGCACCCCGGTTGTTGCCATCACTGATGGTGTAATAGTAGAAAGAGGGAATACACCCATCGGCGGTAAAGTGTTGTGGCTGAAATCATCTACCCATGGCTGGACAGCTTATTATGCCCACCTCGATAAGCAATCTGTAAAAGAAGGCCAGTATGTTCGCAAAGGGCAGGTGATCGGCACAGTTGGAAAAACCGGCAATGCACGGTACACACCTGCGCACCTTCATTTTGGCATTTATAGAGAGAGAGGTCCGATTAACCCCTTGCCTTACGTGAAAAACGCACCAAAGGTTTTGCTGAAAAAGGCAACAGCAAAAAGAAAAACAACAGTTGCCAAAAAAAGCGTTCGCAAACGGAGAGCATAGATAATACTTGCCACGCATAGGTGATCCCGGAGTTTCTGATGCTGCATACTGCAGCAGGAAGTAAACAGGCCCCGGCATTATAGAATGACCGCCTGTTTTCATTCTCTCGCGGAAGTTGTTATATTTAATGACAACACCTGCTTATGCTTGCGCTCCGCTCCACTGCCGTTGTATTCGCCTGGACCTTCATCATTGCCCTGTCGGTCTATTTTTTCCTGGACAATGTGGTAGCTTATTTTTATGGTTACCGCAGCCGCATGTTTGGCAACAGTTTCTGGCATAACCAGTTTTGGGTATCCCTGCACATGATCGGGGGCACACTTACACTTTTCCTGGGGCCTGTTCAATTCTGGGCGTTTGTACGCAAAAAATACCTGCGGTTTCACCGGGTTTCCGGAAGAATTTATATGGCAGGTATTGCAATGATCGGCCTGTCTGCCGGCCGGTTATCGCTGATAAGTACCTGTGTTCCCTGCCGCATTTCCTTGTTTCTCCTGACAGTATTTGCCGTGCTTTCCACTGCGCTGGCATGGCGGGCTATTTTGCAGCGCAATACAAAAGTGCACAGGCAAATGATGGTGCGCAGCTATATCTGTGTGCTGGCTTTTGTGGCGGTGCGCATCGATGATGTCTATTCGCTGGACTTTTTGTTTGGTTCCATTCCGGATCCTGCTTTCCGCAGGGTAGTCAATGAATATTTCTTTTCATTCGTGCCCCTGATCTTTGCAGAGATTATCATGGTTTGGCTGCCTTCGGTAAGAGGAGTACGGAAAAAAAGCGTACCGGCAAAAGAGCAACGTACTCCTGTTGAAAGCTAGTCAAGCTTTGTGATGAGACTAGAACTCGTTACAAATTAAATGTAACAACGGATTTACATTCGTCAGAGCCTATAGGGTTGCAGAAAACCATACATTAAGATTTTTTCAACTCCCGTGCAACGCTTGAACTTTCCTCATTGTCAAACGGGAAAAATTGCATGATGCGACGTTGGATCTTTTTTGTGTCGATCGCTTTATCCGTACTCTCCTGTAAAAAAGAAAACGAACCGGTCACCCCGGAAGAAGACAATACACCCGGTGCTATCCTGGGCACTTGGGAATTAAAAGAATCCTACAGCGGCATGTCGCCATACATGGTACACCCTCCTGGCAATGGCATGATCATGAAATTTGACAGTACGACTTACCAGGTGATGATGGGCGGACAGGTACAATACCAGGGAACTTACAGGCTTGTCAAAGATTCGGTGACCAATGTAAATTCCTGTGTGCTGGAAGCACCTTCTTCATCGGCACCCAATCGAATCATTTACGACAACGAAATTCACCTGCGTAGAGGCTTTACCGTTACCAGCAAAACCCTTACACTTACAATTGGCTGCATTCCCACAGATGGTGGTGTATCAAAATACCGCCGGGTAGATGAAGCGGAAATACAATAACGCATTTGCGAGCCATAAGCTGTTCCGTGTATAGAAGTCGTGGGATTGTTTGTTACTTCATGGCAACATCATTCTGTTTTTCGCTACTTAGCTACCATTTACCGGAAAAGAGGGAGCAATAGATTTTGGTTGTAATTTTCAGGCCAAAATGATGAAACTAGTTTTGGCCTTTTGGAGTGCTCTTCTCCTCTGTTCCTGTGCCAGTAATAAAGCAACAAAAACAGTTACAGCTGTGGATAACAATCCTGTTATAGCGCACCGCGGTGCTTTCAAAAAGAACGGTTTCCCGGAAAACTCCATTGCTGCACTGGAAGAAGCCATCCGCCTGCAATGTGCAGGTTCCGAGTTTGATGTGCGAATGACAGCAGATGACTCGCTGATCATAAACCATGATCCGCATTACAATGGCCTCGAAATTGAAAAGGTCAGTTACCAGCAGCTGGCGCAAACGAAATTATCGAACGGTGAAACGCTGCCAACATTGCGGGAATATTTACTAACGGGAAAAAAGAACAATACGACAACCTTGCTCGTCCTAGAGATCAAGCCTTCCGGTATCAGCAAGGAAAGAGGGCAGAAACTGGCTGAAAAATGTGTGGCCATGGTCAGGGAAACCGGTACAGCCCCGATGACTGTTTATATCAGTTTTGATTATGATATCCTGAAAAAGGTACGTGAAGTTGAACCCCTTGCCATTACCCAGCATCTGAATGGTGATAAAACCCCGGCCCAGCTAAAAGCGGATGGCATCTCCGGTGCAGATTATCATTATTCCGTATTCAAAAAGAATCCGGAATGGATAACACAGGCCAAATCGCTTGGTGTTGTTCTCAATGCCTGGACCGTAAATGCAAGAGAAGACATGGAATGGCTTTTATCCAATGGCTTTGAATACATCACCACCAATGAACCGGAACTGTTATTTGAAGTAGTAAAAGAACGGAAGGCGAAAGGCCAACCCTAGCAACCAGCAGCATAAATTCGGCATTAATAGAAATAAGAAAAGCCATACAGCTCCCTGTATGGCTTTCCTTATTTTTCAGGTGCATCCCGGTGGTTCTTCGTTTTTTCAATCATTACTTAAGGGAGTAATCATATCCAGTTGCTGATTGCTAATGCTAATCCGATAGTGAAAACAACCTGGATCAATATACCTGGAAATCACCTGCAGGTCTTGCAGCCGCATGTTGCGTTGTTTCTTCCCGATGTTTTAGAATTGAAAAATTACGCTTTTCCAATTTCTTTCCGGGGTCTGATGCAGCCTCCGGCACCGGGCCTTTTCTTCGCACAAACGGAAAGCCGGCTAAACTGGCACCGCAAAGAAAAACAGGAACATAGGCGATGGGTATTATGGGAATCAGCGGCACCGCCAGCAGTAAAACAGCGAGCAAGTGCAGGAAGTAGCGACGGTTCTGAAAATCACCCTGCAGGCATTTGTCAAAACTGGCTTGCAGAAAACGGATCCCGAGGTATCCCATCGATGCTCCCAGCAATAGCAAGGAATAAAAACGAAAGTTGTAAACAAATGTTCCATTCAGACTGTTCTCCACCGCATGGTAACTGTTTTCGAAAACATGAAAAAACATAAAGGTCAGGAGCCCTGCAGGTCCAAACACCAGGAAATAAGTAGGAACAGCCCGGATGGATCTGCCCGCCTTTCGCTTCAGCCGGAACGTGATGGCACAGGGGAGGAGCACAGTCAATACAAGGGCTGCAAGGTCTACATACTTATTGAAGAATTCATTCATGGCTTTAATATTTTTAAATCTGTACTATTAGTGGCAAAACAGGTCTGCTGGCATTTCAGAGTTGAACCTGATGGCGAAGGATGGTAACCAAATTGGCAACTGCTGACTTACCGTACACGCATCAGTTTGCTGTTTCGCCTATACAACGATCGGCCATAAAAACGAGAAACGTTCTGGTAAGAAAGTTTGCGTAACCATTTTTGAAACGATTACGCAAACCCGTTAGCTTATTGTTTCACAAAGGGAATTGTTTTTGAACTTCCGCTTTGTTCAACCCGCAGCCAGTAACGGCCCGGCGTTAATACAGATACATTGATATCGGTCTGGCCTCCGCTAGCAACACCTCTGGCAAGAACCTGTCCGCTGATATTCACGATCTGCCATTCGGCCTTTTTGGCATTAGCCGAAACCACCTGCAACCGGTCCTGTACAGGGTTTTGCAGAATCCGGAAGGTGGCATCCGAAGCATTTGTTACCAGCTTCACCGTACTGTATTCCCAGGTTGCATCAAGGTCAACCATCTTCAGTCGGTAATAATTAGCACCTTGTGCAGGCGAAGGATCTTCGGCAGCATAGGCTATTTCTACTGTACTGTTGCCTCTTGCATCCACCTGTGTAATGGGTTGAAAGTTGATGCCGTCTGCACTGCGTTCCACCACAAAATGACTGGCATTTAACTCAGATGCTGTTTTCCATTTCAACAGCACCTTACTGCCGTAAGGGGTGGCTTCCCAACTGGACAACTTAACCGGCAATGTTCCGGTGGTGGTTGCGCTGGTGATAGTGGGTGGTGCCAGGTAAAGAGGCTGGTTAAAACCATTCAGTTCATAGACAGCAAAATGATACGTGCTGTTTGGCTGCAGGCTCTGGATGGTTACTGCATTTTCTGTTGTATAAGCTAGGGCAAAGTTGCCGTTCCCAAGATCATCGCTCGAGCCAAAATAATTATCATAATCATATGCAGTAAGGCTGGTTGGAGTAAAATTCACAGGGCTGCCTTTGCGACCAATCACCAGACGGGCACGGCCATTGCCTGGCGTGAAATTCAATCGCAAGGTCTTATCCGTAATATTGGTGGTAGGCTGAACCTGTGCCTGTACGGTTGGCGTAACAGCGGTTGATGCGTTTGCTGATGCATAAGTAGTGGTCAGGTATACAGTGCTGGTACCGGTACCGTCGTACTCGAAAATTTTAAAGTAATACGTGCTTGCAGGATCCAGTCCCGAAACGGTAGTGATGTAGTGGTTATCATCATACACAACATACTCGCCGGCGGCAATTTGCTGACCTAGTCCGAAAGTAGCGCTGGATGTATAATCCGTACCGTCTGCAGGAACGGCGGTCACATTACTTCCTTTTTTGGCAATCACAATCCGCCGCTGGCCATTGCCTTTAGTCCAGGCCAGCGATAATTCCTTCCCGTCAACTTTTGTGAAGTTTACATCCGATGATGCTACGGTAGGAACGCTGCGGGTTGTAACGCTTGCCGTATAACCCGGACGCAGAAATTGTGGGTCCTGGTTTCCATTGAATTCGAAAAATGCAAAATGATAGGTGGTTCCGGGTTTCAGATTGGAGACTGTTGTATAATTAGTACTGCTCCTATACACCGCATAATTGCCTTCGCCCACAGCAGAGCCGCTGCCAAAAACATAACTGGCACCGCTATACGACTCATTGTCCACCGGAGCAGCGTTGACAGGTGATCCTTCTCGGGCTACGATCAGCCTGCGCTCACCATTGCCATTCGTCCATGTAATGTTAACCGAATTGGCAGTGATATTTGAAAAGCTGGCATTGCTGCTTTGCAGGGTGGGAGTTGAAGAGGTCAAGGCACTGCCCGACAGGTAGGACGATGTCAGGTATTCGGTTGCGGAACCACTTCCGTTGTATTCAAATACCCGGATAAAATATTGCGTTGCCGGCTTCAAACCAGTTAGCCAAAAGCTGGATGAATTATGATCATAAACAATATACTCGCCGGTAGCAACCATCTGGCCTTTGCTGAACTCTCCGTTGGCTAAATAGTCAATACCGTTTTGGGGAAGGAAGGTGGGGGCACTGCCTTCTTTGACAACCACCAGGCGACGCTCACCGTTACCGGCTGACCATCCCAGGTTAATGTAGGTTCCGTCAACTGAATAAGAGGAGAGGTTGGTAGAAGGGGTGGTTGGTGGAGCTGCTAAACTGAATAAAGTGATGGTAAGTAGGAAAAGGGTAAAAAATTTTTTCATATCCCGTTTTTTTGTAAAGAAACATGTGTGAACAGCACCAGAACAGGGAAAAAATATGAACTGCTAATTTGAGTGACTCAATTGCAATTTTTTCATATGGTTTGACAGAAGACTGAATGAGTAATCCGGTCAAGCAAGCGAGTAGGATTGCAATCTTCCAGGATATGTATGGAAGATTGTGTTGCGTCTTGTTGGAGGCAACGGTTAGCCATGAAATGCGTTGCTGCTATCCAGGCAAATGACTACAATAAAAAGGCTAAGGAGTGTAAATACCTGCTAGCGCAGATGCACCATCTTTTACAATGAAAAAAAAGAACACTGCCGATAGGGAAAAGCATAGTAAGTTGCTTTTCAAATCCCATTCAGTTTCAGTAAACCGTCGGATTCTCTCTATTCATGTTTTTGTTTTCGCAATTGATAGGAAACCTGTTGCCATGGCGGATTTTCTGACAAAACTTTATTGCAAACCCTTGGATCATTCATCAAAATTCCGTGTATGCGCCATCAACCCTTACCCATTCAATCTGCAGTACAACGTTTGATGCTTGGGAGCGGCATGGCTTATGCTGTCGTTCAGGTAGTTATCCTTATATATGCAGGCCTTGTATTGCTACCCCTGCTGGGTCCTCCCGGCGGCTGGGTGCTGGAACGCTATGAAGGTTATGCCAGACACCATGCATTGTTTAAAACCGGCAACTACCTGATGGGACTTCCTATACCATTTTTCTTCTTTTTTGGACGGGTTGTACCAGTATTTCAACAAGGTACACGAAAGCATAAAAGGCCTCTGGTTGGTAGCCTTGCTGCCTATGCGAACGTGGTGGCATAAAAAGACAGGAAAACTCCTGCCCAAAAAATGGCCTGGCGACTAACAGACACATGCCTATTTCCAGGCAATGCTTGTTGGTTCTAATGTTGTACGACCCTGATGCTATTTATACTTCAAAAAGAAAACAATCACTTCCGGTGATGCAGACTGCACCGGTGTTGGATTGTTGATGGAAACGGTTATGCCGCCCGAGCTGTCTTTCCGGGTGCGGGTTTGCGATTGTGTGGCAGGAACAAAATAATCCTTGAACAGCACCGCGTCTGCACCTTTTTGTTTTGCTTTGTTGATTGCCTTTTTCTGAATCTTTTCTGAAATGGTACCAATGAGACTTTCTACATAACCCTTGCCCATAATTGTGTATTCTTTTGAAATGGCGCTTTCATCGACATATACATCCACATCTTTTGTGGGCTGGTAAGTGTTGCCGAGGTAACTGATCGTTGGTGTACAGGAGGAGAGAAGGCTGGCGGATAACAAACAGAGGTAGATCTTTGTCATAAGGAATGGTTTTGTTGCTTCAAGTTAGATGATGGATTACTAAGGCGGCGTTAACGGAAATTGAAAGAGACGTTAATTGAAGAGAAAGCATCAGCGCTGAAAAAGAAAACCTTGTAACCGGGTATTGACAAGACTTTCCATAAATCTGACCAGAACCGAATAGAGGTTACTTGTCATTTCCATCAATTGAAACTTTCGAATCTGCAATTGGTGCAGTGTGGGCTTGCCTTCACCTTTCTGCGGTTCTAATTTCATGTTATTATGAAACAGAAACCAAGGCTTACAAGTAAACCGCTGCCATGTCAGGACGCTTGTGCAAACTGCAGCTTATGCATCACATATGATACCGGTACAATGAAACCAATAAAAACCGAGAGCAAGGCACTCTACGGTTCCGAAGTGCTGTCTTATTATTTTTATTTTTATCAGCAACTGTTAGCCGGAAAAAATGGATACAGCGCGACAATGGGTGAATTGCTGTGAGGCATTGCCCTTGCTTGGCCGGGTAGATCCTGGAGGAATATGGGTGAAAGGAATAAATACATGTCTTGCGGAGACAGAATGATCTTCCATGTGATGAAATCAAATTCGGGCAAGTTGCGGATGCACCATGCATCGATGCAAAACTTTTCGCAGTTGAAGCAGGATAATTGTTGTTTCATGAAAGCAGCCATTCTTGCCTGTTCGCCTCTGCCTCATCTTTAGGTTCAAATTTGCTTATTACCCTTGATCATTTTTCACTATCCCCGTAAATAGTCTTAAATAAGATGAAACGAATTATTATTCCTGCCATTCTTTCTGTTTTCATAGGAACCATTGCTTGTAAAAAAGAAACCACGCCTTCGCCGGCTCCTACTGAAAAAAATGCCCGCCTTGCCATCAAATTAAACAGCAATTACCTAGCGCCTGCCAATGTTGATTCTGCTATTCTTTTGTGGGAGATCAATGGTAAAGTGCAACAGGAGACAATGCAGCTCTCCAATGACACCTTGTTCACTGCTTTGAATAAATTGGATGCCGGGAATGGCCGCCTTACAGTACAGGTGTTTTCCAATATCAACGTGCGGAACAGAAAGTTACAGTGGGAGAAAAGAACAGAATTGGAGGTAAAGCAAAATCAATCGGTTAACCTGGATGCTCCGCTTCATTACGATGACCCGGATTGGTATCCAAGAGTAATCATGGTTGATGAGCCAACAAAATTTACAGCGATCGTAGCACTCCGTCCGGGTGATCCTTATTTTTTATTGAAAAATGTTCCTGCCGGCTATAAAATTGAATTGGAACGAAACTATGTGGCAACACCTGGTGGTGCCCGCATTGTAGGTGGTGGTTTATGGAAGTGTAATACGGTTTGCACCGATGAAAGGGGAATGATTGAGAACAGGGAATTTTTTATTCCATTGCCTGCACAAATCAGGGAGCAGGAGTGGAAAATGGTAGAAGTAGGTATCGGTCTTTTTGGCCCCAACTACAGCTCCGGCCCCGGGTTTTATTTTAACCACTATTGATTTGCAATTGAGATTATTTTCTAAAGGTTCTGGATAAGAGGATTTGAACCAAAACAGCAAATTACAAACTACGCAATCAAAAATACTTTTCGGCCACCAGTCCATACGTGAACAGCAGGTTTTCAGCACCGGTTCGGTTGAAGCGGTTATAGCTCAGGGTAGTGCCAATGGAGATCCACATATTCAATTTAACCCCAATGCTGTTGCTGGTGCGGATCGTGTAGTCGCTGCCGTTACCGATCGCCGGCTGCCAGAAATTGGTGCCATTGAACGTAAGGGCATTTTTAATCACAAATTTGTACGCCAGCCGCAACGAGTTGCGAAACGTCTGGTATTGATTTTTCGCCGGATCGGCTGTGGCCAGATGGCTGGCTTCGTACAGAATCCCCTCACTGAGGTTTAGCCAGGCAGTGGGTGTATTTACAAAGTTGTAGGCAGCACCCACACCGCCTTGTATTTGGTTGCGAATGCGGAGCGAAAAACTGGTAGTAAAATTCGCCAGGGCCCAGTAGTAAAGCTGGGAAGAGTCGCGGTAAAGATTGAAATCAGTTGTGGAGGTAAAATCATTGTTGGTTAGCCGGTCACCCACCTGTCCGTAAAGCCAGGTTGCTGCTGTATTCAAGGTTGTGCGTTTGTTGCGGATGCTGTACCGGGCATCATTGGTAAGCAGGTAAGCCGTGGCATTGTTTGACTGGTTCAGGTTACCCGAAGCAGAGAACCGTACATGCTGGGTGATGCTGTCGTTAAACTGGGCCTTTGCATTAAAACAGGTAAGAAAACAGAAAATAAAACTAACAACTCGCCTCATGGTTTCGCAGGAATTTGCGCCGAAAATAACAAAGCTTTGCCGGGAGAGCCCGAAACCGGTGAAAGGCAGATTGCAAAAAGGCCTTCAAATGGAAGGCCTTTTTGCACAAAGGGAATACATTCTGTCCCAGCAAAATTGCAAACCGCGTTATTGCACGATGGCACTGTTGCGGTAGTAAAAACGCACGGCGGCAATAATCTCTTCTTCCGACTTATCCTGTGTATTGGTCAGTGGGATCTTGCGTCCGAAACATCCCGGCTCGTCATTTTTGTAGTATTTGATATAAAGTGAAAATTTATCGGAAAGACCCGCTGAGCCGCTGATTAATACGGGCATTTCATCCATGAATTCTGCCGATACAAAATTGTTCCAGTCGGTCAGCAGCTTACCGTAATAATAAAACCCTGACTTGTTGATCTTCATGATCACCTGATTTCTTGTGCTGGCAATAAGCGAGGCGATGGCGGGGATGGCAGCAACAATGGCCATCCAGATATAGTCCTGTATCATCAATACGGCGAAGCAAAGCAGGAACAACCCAATGATCAGGCGCATTTTTTTCGACTCCTTTACAATGAAGTCTGCGTCTGCGTTGAACTGGTCTTCCGAGATTGTTTGAAAAAATGACATTCCGGTAATTTGTATGCTTGACTTGAAGATTTAAAACAGGCGCTCCTGCGGCGGCTTGATTCCGTTGAGGCGAATATAGATGGTTGTTTGCCCGCGGTGATGGTCCTGGTGTTCAAACGTTTTGTTCATCATGGCAAACCGGCTTACATCGTAGGTATTAAAAACTTTTACGTTCTCACCCCATTTTGCTACATCTGCTTTTTGCACTGCATCGCGACAGTAATCATAACTGGTGGTAACATAATACATCACCGAATCCTTGCTTTGTGCCGATGTTCTTCCCTCCATATCCATCGAAAGCCAGGCAAGCGGAGCGCTACCGGTAGCTGTCATCATCAAAAATACATTGGCACCGGCAAGATGCAGCATTTGCTGCGCAAAGCTGCGTGTGCTGTCGTTTGGCCGATAGCTGTATTTATCTGCCGGCATGGTATTGAGGTAATCCACGGTATAAGCTTTGGCTCGTTCCCAGTCTTTAACCATTTGTGCTTTGATATCGGCAGAACTTAAGGTTTGTCCAATAATGGTGGAAGAAAAAAGAAGGGCCAAAAGGCAAAAGGATGCCGTGGTGAAAAGATGCTTTTTCATAAACAGTGATTTTGATTTTAAGGTAGGCAATAAATGGGAGAGGACAATGGAAATGCGTCCGATTCTGAAAAGGACCCGATCCCTCTGGCAAGGTACGAGTGATTTTTGCCTTCTACTGAATCTTTTGTTACGAATCCTAAACCATACAAACAGACTTTGAGATCATTCATTTTTCTGTATTAAAGCAGTAAAAGCCGGATGGTATTGGGTCGACTGGAATTGTACCCGTCCTCTTTTCATCTTCAAGCAAAGCAAGAACAGGTAAGCCTGTCCGGCAGACAACCAGGAATGCTTTGCAGTTTTTCAAATTATTTTATGGAAAAGGAAACGCGGCTGTGTCTTACCAAAAACCAACAACATGCGTAAACTCTTCTTTGTTTGCCTTTTTCCTGTACTCCTTGCCTGCAACGCTGCTAACGAACCCAATACGATCAATGTTACCGGGCAGGGAAAGATCAAAGTTGTTCCGGATATGGTGGAACTTTCCTTGCGGGCCTATTCGGTTAAGCCGGCTATGAAAGATGCTGTTACCGAAACACAGGCTGCCGTCAACGAGATCATTGGTGTTTGCCGCAAGTATGTGGTAGACCCCTCTGACATCAAAGTAAGCAGTATCTCTACCAATAAAGCATATGAATACAGGAACGGGAAAGAGCAGTTTACAGGTTATGATGCCCTGCAGGTGCTGGATGTTACCCTAAAAGATATTTCCAAAATCGAAGAATTCACAGAAGAACTCCTGGCTACAAAAATTTCGAAGATCGAGAACATCCGGTACAACCATACAAAGGCAGACAGTATTCTCCGTGAGGTTAACCTGATAGCGCTGGAAGATGCCCGCAAAACGGCCGAGAAAATGTGCCTCAAAATGAATGCTTCCCTCGGAAAGATTGTTTACCTCTCCAATTTTGAAAACAACCAGCGTAGTCGCGGCCGCGGCATGCGCTACAGCGGCTCCGATTATGAAATGAACCTCTATAACAAAAGTTTTGGTGGACGTGGGTTTAAAATGACAGCGGAGATACTGGAGTTTGAAGATGCTGCTTATGCAAGTTTTACATTGCAGTAAGAATAAAACGGTTCAAAAAAACATCGCGTTCATCAAAGATGCAGGCAAGGCATCCGGTACTGCAAACAATTCAGGTAGTTTTGTGACATGAAACGGCACTTGCTTTTTTACCTCTCCCTGGTTTGTGGTCTACTGCTTTCTGCACAGCAAACGGAAAAGATCAGTGACCACCTATCCATTGTTCCACTTTCTGCCAATGCCTACATGCATGTCGGCATGCTGGAAACAGCTACGTTTGGTCGTGTGGGTTGCAATGGACTCGTTTATATCCAAAATGGAGAAGCCGTGGTAATGGATACACCGCCCGATACGGCACAATCGCGGGCATTGCTCCAATGGATCGAAAAACGTTTCCCCGGCACCAGGGTAAAAGCCATTATTGTTAACCATTTCCACGACGACTGCCTGGCAGGGCTCCCCGTGTTTCATCAAAAGGGCATTCCTTCTTATGCAAACAGCCTGACAAAAACACTTGCCGCCAAACAGGGCGTACCGGTCCCGCAAAACGGATTTCAGGAGCAATTGGAATTAATGATTGGCAACCAAAAAATAGTGAGCCGGTTTTTTGGCGAAGCGCATACAAAAGACAATATTGTTACCTGGATTCCATCAGAAAAGATCCTGTTTGGCGGCTGCCAGGTAAAATCGCTGGGTAGTACCAAGGGCAATGTGGCCGATGCCAATGAGCAGGCGTGGAGTCAAACAACAAGCAGGATAAAACAAGCCTACAGCGATGCAAGGATCGTAGTGCCGGGACATGGAGATGCAGGCACCACCGAGCTGCTGGACTATACCATCCGGCTTTTTAAACCATCAGAATAGCATACGGCAAACGCCTATTTTAATTCTTTCAGGAATAGATTGCGGAAAGCTATGGGCTGTCCTTCGCTTTGCAGGGCAATGTAGCCTTCCTGCAGCGGTTTGCCTGGTTGCCAGATGGCAGGAGCATAACGGTTGGCAACTCCGCCACCCATTGAAGGTTTGCTGTATTGCAGCACCGTATCGCCATGAATGATATGCTGTACAAGTGAATCGCCCCAGACAATGAGTTCCGCTTTTACCCATTCGTCTTTGCTGTAGGTTTTGGAAGATGAGTTCAGGCAATGGCCATCGTATGGTTTGCCCTGGTAAACGATCTCTGTACCCGGCGAGCACATATTGCCGGTGGTACGGGGCCTGCCATCACCCAATCCTGCCAGGAACTGCATTTCAATAGAGATCGGCCAGTCCTGTTCTTTCGGCATGGTTCGCGGGTCCTGCGAGTGAAACATAACGCCGCTGTTCAAAAGGGTGTAGGAAGGTGCGCCTTTTTGTAATGCACCTGAAAAGCGGTATTCCAGTTTCAGGTGAAAATTGGAGAAAGGTGTTTTGTAATACAGGTGGCCAAATTGGTCATCAAAGTCGCCATACTGGTCATAGCTTACTTTGATCATGTCGTCTTCAACGCGAAAAGTATTGCCAAAGTTCACACCCACATCATGGCGATGGATCTTCACGATCCAGTCATCCAGGTTCCTACCGTTAAATAGGGAGATCCATTCACCATGGCCTTGCTCTTGGTTTGCCTTACCCATTGCCTTTTGCTGCGAGCAACCGGAGAGCAGGTACCCGCTTGCCAGCAACAAATGCAAAAACAAAACGCCGATCTTTCGTTTCATTGTTTGTAAAAAAATAATCGGCTAAAGATAGAAGAATCTTGTGCTATCCAACTCCTTTGTAGAGAAATGGTTTGGGCAGAAACAGCAGATGGCAGGGAGGTTGGTATAAGCTTTTGCCGGTATGCAGATACTTTACTTGATGGTTGTAAGCACTTCTTTCAAATGCCGGAGATGCTGACCAAACTTTCGCTCCTTCACACGGCGACTGATGAAAAAGACAAACAACATATAGGCAGCGTAAGCGGAAAACCGGACCAGCGGCGAAACGGAATGCCAGCGGTCAAGCATGCGGGCATGAAAATAAAGGGGTAGTATTTCCAACAGCAGGATAAAGATCAGGACTACCAGCCTTGCGCCAATGTATTGCCATTTCAGGCGTTTCTGGAGTTGCGCCACATAGTTCTCCAGGTTTTCCTTTACGTTTTGGTCCATATGTTCCATTCGTTCGGTCAGCCGGTAATTCAGGTAAAAGCCAAGAATAACGGCAAAGCAAAAAGCGATATAGGTAAAAAGCAGCACATGACCCGGTACCGATTCTACCTGCCGGCCATTGGTAATTACCACGGTGGTCAGCAGCACAGCTACAACGGTCATTTGCCTGCGAAACGATTTTTTCAGGGACGCAATGGGGCCCCTGCTTTTCTGGTGAATCAGTTGCATTATATCTGGTGTTTGTAGTGACTGTTTTTTTCCCTGCTGCCAGGCCTTTTTAAGATCGTCCAGTTCCATGGCTAATTAATTTTAGTAAGCTGGCGTAATTTGTCTTTGATGCGGCTCATTTTCACCCGCAGGTTGCCCTGGCTGATGCCCAGGATTTCTTCCATTTCTTCATAGCTGCGGTCTTCCATGTACAACATCACAACTGCTTTTTCCACTTCGTTCAGCTTTTCAATGGCCCTTGCCAGTTGCTGCCATTGTTCTTCTTCGGTGCCTGTTTCATCGGCATGATGGGAGGGAAGAGCCGCCGGTTCATAGGTTGTGATAAAATTCCGCTGTTTCCGCAGCATGGTAATGGCCGTGTTGATGGCCACCCGGTACAGCCAGGTGCTGAACTGCGACAGGCCCTGGTACTTTGGATACGCCTTCCACAAATGAATGATTATTTCCTGGAATAGGTCCTGCCGGTCAGCATCCGTATAGGCATATATCCTGCAGACCTTGTGAATCAGCAACTCATGCTCCCGGATTCTTTTTTCAAATTCGATTTCTGTATCCTTTCCTGACACGCGGTGTGAACTTTACTGGTTAGTCGCAGTTTATTGTGAATTGTTACACAAAGGCAGAACTTTTTGTGAAAAGGACCGGGAGGTTATAAACTGCTTCTCCTGAAGTGTGTTGACATGTTATTTGTTTACCTTGATTTAATAATGGTACAAACCAGGTTATGCTGCAACATGCTGCAAAAGGAGAATGCAACATTCTGAAACAGCATGGCCTTTGTCAGCGACAAAGGCCATGTTTATAACGGTTGAAGCGCTACCCGAAATGCAACGCTCAATTCCCGCTTGCTTTAGCAGCCGTTGTGTAATAATTCTTTCGTGCATTCGCTAGGGTCAGGTCCATTCTTTCTTTTTGGTTGGTGGTGAACATGTACAGTGATTTGTCATCGGAATAATCCATGTAATTCATCCACATGTCCAGTGTTACACTGCCTTTGCAGAAACTGGATTCGGTTGTCGTCGGATTGCCATAATTCGGCCCATCGTGCAGCGGGGTATCGCCTGCATAATCATTCCCGCACCGGCTGTCACCCCAGATATGCCGCAGGTTTAGCCAATGACCAACTTCATGGGTACCCGTTCTGCCTTTATTAAATTCGGGATACAAATAAGATGCTGTTGTGCCAAACGCCTGGTAGTCGATCACCACACCATCGGTGGATGCACTGCCGCCCGGGAACTGTGCATAGCCCAACAGGCCGCCACTCAGGTCGCAAACCCAGAGGTTAAGTGCCGATGTGGCATTGACGGCGTCGCTGCCACCCTGCGAGTTGAATTTCACAGCATCGTTGCTGCTGAATGAACTGACAGTTGTCCTTTTCCTGATAACCGTTTGCTGCGTAAATTGAATATTGCAATTTGGCACGCTGGCAAGAGGGTAGCCGGCCAGGTAAACACCGCTCTTCGTCAGTTCGGCATTTTTCTTTTGAAAGTCTGCGTTCAGTACCGCAAGCTGGCTGCTGATCTGCTGGTCAGTTACTTTCGAAGGATCAGGCAGCACTACATGGATCACCACCGGAATAGAGAGCAAACCAGATGGTGTTCCACCACCGCCACCTGATCCCGGGGGTTTGCCTTTTAGTGTGGCGCTACGTTCCTGGATGATTCTTTCCAGGGCTTCCAGCCGGCGGCCTCGTTCCGGGTCTGCAGCAATCTGGCGCTGTAATACATCATGTGCGGCACAGCGGCGTTGGTTTGCGGAGCCGGCTGAATGATCGCCTGGCGACTGAACTGAAACACCAGGATCATTATTTTGGTTGGCTGTCGAACGAATATCATTTTTCTGGCAGGAGAGCACCACCAGCAGGCAGCCGATGGCAAAGGGTGTAATTTTTCTCATGGCGAATATTTGGGTGAGGAGAGATTGATTGTCAACTGTAATTTACCCAATTCCGTGCAGCGGCAATCCGGCCTGCAGGATTAAAATGTAATTAGAAGGACCATTTCTCAACCGGGCTCACCGTTTTATTGGTGTACACGCATTCTCTTTACAACCAGTCAGGAATCGGTTGATCATCCATGCATTCAATCCTGGCAGTTCATTGTATCATCATCAGTTAATGCATTGTTTCTTAAAAATGTAAACGCAGCTTTACAGGATTTTCGACAAGTTTTAATTTCAAAGAAATAGACAGTCCGGATATTATAAGAAGAGGACGTTTCGTGCAACCCAACACATATGGTATTAAGGATTGCATACAAAAGGCAGAAGAATTTATAAAACGATGATTCCGGGAAGACTGTATTTTAGCGACACCAAAACCATTTACGAACTGTTTATGCATTACCATTCCGATAACGAAATATATTTAAATAAGGATTTTACCTCGCAAGTGGAAGACAAGCGCATTTTACAATGGAAAGGATCAGCGGATAAGCAAAGAGAAAAGGAAGAACTCCTGCAAACGCTTGTTGAAAACTCATTTGACCTGCTGGGACTTTTGGACGAAAACGGAAACTACCTCTATGTGGCAGAATCAACCCAGAATGGGTTACAGGGTACGAAAGAATCCTTACTCGGTTACCATCCCGAAGATTTGATTGGCAAACCCTCCTTTGCGTTTTTCCATCCCGATGATCTGCCGCCTTTGACGGAACAATTCAGTTTGTTATTCAATGGTGTCAAAAAGATTCATGTTCCGCCTTATCGTTTTCGCGATGCAAGTGGCAGATGGCGGTGGATGGAAGCCATCGTTACCAACCAATTGGATAATCCCGAAATTCATGCGATTGTGGTTTCGTGCAGGGATGTAAGCCGGCAGAAGGAAATGGAAGCCAGATTAAATGAATTGGTAGCCCTGAAAGCGCAGATGGAAGGAGAGGAAAAAGAGCGTAGCCGTATTGCCAGGGATTTGCATGATAGTGTGGCCAACCTTATTGCCGCTGCAAAAATGCAGCTTTCTGCATTGGCCGATTCCGTGCAGGAAGTAAAAGCCCGGCAGGAATTCCTGCAAAGTTTGGACTTACTAGACAATGCAGCCATGCAGGTGCGGAACACCTCGCATAATCTGAAACAGGAACCCCTTCTGGAAAAAGGATTGGATGGAGCCTTGCAACGCTATTGCCAAAGTTTTTGCAACAGCAAAATATCCGTGGAGTTTGTAAGCATAGGAACTTCCCGCCGCTTTCCAGAGGCCTTTGAGCTTTCCATTTACCGTATTTGCCAGGAACTGATTGGGAACGCCATCAAACATGCAAAGGCCACCCATGTTCTTGTGCAGTTAAGTTTTCATGAAGACCACCTGGGCCTCGCCATCGAAGACAATGGCAGGGGATTCAATTTGCAGCAGGAAACAAAAGGTACCGGGCTGAAATCAGTGCAAAAGCGGGTGAAAGCATTGAATGGAAAAATGGAGATCCAGACTAGACTGGACAAAGGAACTTGCATCTATATCGGGTTTGATCTGTAGCAAACAGGATGGTTGGCCCGAAACCAACAGAGGAAGCAAGAATTGCAGATTGATCGAACGTGATTTTTCTAACAGTAGAAACACTTATTTCAAGTCGGTATTGACACTTAAAAACCGGATGCATTTGATGTTGTTCAGATACTGCATAATAAGTTTAGCCTGCACTTTGATACAGGTTTGTCTAACTACTCTTTCCGGAAGAATAAGGATCACACTAAAAAAGATTCTTGGAATAAATTTTGCAGCCATCTAACTGCTGAAGCCTTCTGTTGACTGTGCATTTAACGAAAGAAAAAGTCTGACTGCGCTATCATATTTAAGCTGGCAAACCCATTGAAATCCGTGATCCATGCAATTTTCCACCAAAGCAGCAAAGCTGGTCTTTCTGCTAACCACCATCGTGCTTTTGGGCCTCTCGGCTCTCCTTTACAAGCAAATTACGTCCCTGCTCGATTCGCAGAGGCAGGTGAACAGCACTAACGTACTGAAACTGAAACTGGAAAGGCTTTTAACGGCACTGGTGGATACGGAAACGGCACAACGGGGATTTTTGCTCACCCAGGATTCACTGTTTTTAGAACCTTACCAGGGTGCCTATCAAAGGGCAAAAGGTTTGCTGGTTGAAATCGACAACCTGACACCTTCTTCGGAATATGACCAGGCAAAATTTAATGCCCTGCAAACCTTTGTAGAAGTCAGGTTTGGTTCTTTTCATCATCCCCTGGGAACATATAAAGACTCGGCTATCACGGTTCTCAACCGGGATAGTTATCTCCGGCAGGCAAAAGCAAACATGGACAGCATACGCTATTATGTAAAGGAGATAGAGACCAGAGCTAACCAAATGCTCCATGTTCGGGAAGAAGAAAACCGGAAATACACCTTTCTTACACCGCTTTTCGCCATCCTGCTGATGGTGTTTTCCATTCTCATTCTTGGGTTTTCCTATGAGCGGATTTTGAAGCAACTAAAGCGGACAAAAAAGTTGCTATTCCGGTTGAAAAAGCTGAATAATAAACTAAAGCAGAATAACTACCAGCTCGAGCTATCGAACCGCGAACTGGAACAGTTTACTTACATTGCCAGCCATGACCTGAAGGAACCCCTGCGCAAGATCATGACCTACACCTCCCTGGTGATGCAACAGGGGCACAGTCTTTCGCAAGAGGAAATTCAACTGCACCTGCAGAAAATTTCATCGTTTGCAGAAAGGATGCAAAACCTGCTGGATGACCTTCTCCTGTATTCGCATACCAGCCAGGGCGACAGCAAAGTGGAAGACGTGGACCTGAACAATGTTGTTGCAGAAGTTATTCAAAACCTGGACGAGGAAATTGCTGAAACGGGTGCGGAAATCAAATACGACCACCTGCCAGTCATCAAAGGGATTCCCTACCAGCTCAGGCAATTGTTTCAAAACCTGGTCAGCAATTCTCTAAAGTACCGGCAGCAAAAACGCCGTCCTGTCATTACAATCGAAAGTGACGTTGTTACGGGGAAAGAACTAGGTACACGGCCGCACAAGGTAAGCGGTCAATACGTAAGGCTCTTGTTCCGTGATAATGGCATTGGTTTCAACCAGGCCTATGCCGATCGGGTCTTTCGCCTGTTTCAGCGATTACATACTACCGAAGGCTACAAGGGCACCGGCATTGGGCTTACCATCTGCAAAAAAGTAGTGGATAATCACCAAGGCTTTATCCAGGCCCGCAGTGCCGTGAACGAAGGCGCCATATTTGAGATATATTTTCCCCTCTGATTATTTACGTTTATTACAGGCCGTTAGCGAACGCTGAAGTATCCGGTTCCTGCTGCTTTTCAACTCCGGTTTTTTGCATGATTTGGAATGCACCCATTCTGAAGCATTATGCAAACAGCATTACCTTACCGGAAAAACAAATGCGCCACATCCCATTCAAGCCGCCAGTAAATCAGGGCAATTGCCATTAGGTCATAGGCGGCATGGGCAATCATCAGCAGAAAAAGACGACCTTTTAACGCATACACGGTTCCAAACACGAGACCCATGATGAAGGCATGTTCGGCGCCGGTAAAGCCCTGCTGTGGGTAATGAGCCAGTCCGAATAGCAATGAGGTAAGAAGCACGATCACCGCTGCCGACCATCTTCGCTTCCCGATTAATTTATTGAGCCGTTCAAAAGCATAGCCCCTGAACATGGTTTCTTCTGCAAAGCCGGCAACGATCATGGTCCAAGCGGCAAAGGGAAGCATGGCAGTATTGCCCTGCAGGTGTTGATAAACCAGGTTAATAGGACCGGCACCCAGGAGCGGCATGATCACACTTTTTGACAATAGCTTAAAGACGCAGCCAAAAACAATGCCTGCAACAATTGTTCGGAGCCAGCTACGCGGACGAACATAACCAATCTCACGCAAGGGAGTATGTGACATCCTGGCCCAGACCAATACCAGCAGGGCACCTACGGGAATGGCAATGTTGGCAATGGAGAGAGTCCCCAACAGGAAAATGGTGGTCAGGGCAAAGATGCCGGCAGGACCAAACCCCCGGAGGTCTTTAGCCAGTCGTTCGGATGAATTCAGTCGGACAGGTCGCCGGGTGGAGGATTTTGTCATAGATGCACAGCTCCCGTAGCAAAGTACGGGATGTATACAATTCCGCGATTCGGCAGCAGATTCAGTACAATCATGTTGCACAGGCAAACCCGCGGAAAGAGAGCATCTCGTTTCTATTTTCAAAAGGGATGCAGCATGCCAGAATTAAATGAAAATCCCGGCAAGTCAATGTCGGGATTTATTAAAAATAGTTGGTGTTATTTCACTTGCTGGCGCACTTCTTTCGCCCTGGCATAATGGGTACGGAGGGTAGGCAGCATGCGTGTTGTAAAGGCACGGATGTCAGCGTCCCTTGCATCGGTAGTTTCATCTTCATACTCATCCACATCTTCTTCATGTGCATCTACCATAATGCGCATATAAGCCTTGTCAAAATCGGCTCCCTGAGCAGCGGTTACGCTTTCCATCTGCAGGCGGTGCATCGGCAGAAGAGCAGTATCCGGAACAGAAGCACCCTTGCTTGAAAGCAGGGTTTTCATTTGCTGTGCAGCCATGGTATGGTGTTCTACCATCATGGCAGCAAAGTCCCTCACGGCCTGGCTGGTAGCCCTTTGCTGGGCAAGCTGGCTTAACTGCAGTTCCAGGTTGTTGCTGCTGGCGGCCATTACAATAAACTTGGCATCTTTCCGGTGCAGGTTGCCGGTTGTGACACCCATTGCCTGGTACCTTCCCGTAGAGGTCATGGTGCCGCTTGCATCTGCATTGTTCTGATCCACTCCTGTAGTGCCAGTTGTTCCTGTTCCTGTTGTACCTGTACCTATCGTTCCGGTATTTCCTGCGTTGCCTGTGCCGGTAGTACCGGTTGAAATGCTTGTATCCGTTCCTGCCTTGTTGTTATTGGCGGTTGTGTCGCCTGTGTTTCCTGTGGCGGTTGTGTTCTTTCTCTGTTGGGTTTTGTTTACAGGCTTTTTGTTTGTTGGTGTTTGCTGTGCTGTGGCAATAAATACAAAGCACAGCATGGAAGTGACGAGGATGATCTTTTTCATACGTTAAAGGTTTTTGTACGCTTTGCCGCGAAAAGTTCATGCCACAGTCAGCTCGGCAGGTAAAGTTTTTTTAAAAGCACAATGGCTCAGATTCAGTAGGGGCAAGGGTTTCGGGTAAATAACTGGAATAGTAGAGCTGCTTTTATTGGTGCTAATTTATACCAGGGAGTACAGCTGTTTATATAAAAGATATTGCACTAAAATTTGCTATTAGTAGTAATAGTAGCTATACCGCATCTGGTATAAACTTGCATCAAAGTGGAACGCAATCTATTCTGGTATATTGATCGGCACGAAAGCTTGAATGTTGGTAGGGTTCCATAAAAAAATTGCAGGTAGGGATTTCTGTTTAGAGGTTGATTTGTGCAACGAAAAGCTGTGGGATAATCCTAACAATAGCAACGTTGATGGGTTCATTCGGTAAGTACTTCTTTTGGACCTTGGTAAAGCGTAAGCATAAATGGAGTTGTGTATCGTCAACGGTGGCGGAAAAATTTTAAATTTATTTGTTTATTGCACACTGTAGCCCTTTATGTGTTCTCACAACTGGTTCTAACAGAATACAACGGGCTGTATAAGCAAAATGAACTCACATGAACCGTAGAGATTTTATCCGGCAATCTGCTTTACTCAGTGCAGGTACCTTAGTAACCTTAAAACATGCTGCAATGATGCCGGCCAACAAGTACAAGATGGGCCTGCAACTCTTTACTGTAAATAGCCTCCTCGCAAAGGATGTCGTTGGAACGATCAGCAGGGTGGCCGCTATCGGTTACGAAGATTGTGAAACCTATGGTTACAAACCGGAGCAGGGTACCTATTACGGCCTAAAAGCAACTCAGTTCAAACAACTGCTTGATGACAAGAGTTTGATTACTACGAGTGGTCACTATGATTTTTCCAACTATTTCAACAAACCAGAAGATGACCTGATGTACTTTGTAGATAAGTGTATTGAAGGTGCGCATGCGCTGGATCAGCGGTACATTACCTGGCCCTGGCTGGATCCTGCCTTTCGGACGCTTGAACATTTCCGGCAGCTGACAGGTAAGCTCAATAGAATCGGTGAACGGGTCAAAGCAGCAAATCTCGGCTTCGCTTATCATCACCATGATTTCGAATTTACCGACCACGGTGGGCAAAACGGCTATGCTATTATCATGCAGGAAACAGATCCCTCTTTGGTAAAACTCCAGATGGATCTTTATTGGGTAGTACGGGCATCAAAGCAAAGTCCTGCGGAGTTGATCAACAGGCAACCTGGCCGGTTCGTAATGTGGCATATAAAAGACATGGACAGGAAAACCCAGGACTACACTGAGTTAGGAAATGGATCGATCGATTTTACAGGCATTCTGCCGCTGGCAACCAGGGCAGGTCTCCAGTATTATTATATCGAACAGGGAGGCAATTTTGCAAAAGATCCGATACAAAGCATTACAGACAGCGCTGCCTATTTTAAAAGAAACCTGGAGCAATACCTGTCATAAAAACCTGTTGGTCCCCTTACATAACTACGTTCTTGTTCTTGCCAGGCGTTATATCAACAATGTACGCAGGTCAGCCTGTGTTCCAAACCTGGCATAATACAGGATATATACAGTAGGAAAGGGGAAAAGCAAGAATAGGCTTTTTCAACCCATGAAGAGTGAAGAAATGGAGCTGGTGCTTTAAGTACCTTTTTTCATTCACTTCTCCCTTAAGTTCCTGGCGAGGCAGGTTAAAAGAGGCTGAGTGGAATACCAGCCCAAGTGGGGAGTTGCAGAAATAGAATTATAATTCCATAGATTGCCTGATGCTACAGATTGCAGTCTTCTTCAGTGAATTGAATGCCAGAGAGGAGCAAAAAAGAGCCTGCACACAGAGGCAGGCTCTTTTTACTCATGTCAACCCAAAAGGATTGCGTTGGCTTATTTTACCGCTTAATCGGGAGTTTAAATTCACCTTCTGTAAACAGGGTATAATCATCATAGAATTCCGGAATCGAATTGTCTTGCTTGTAGAAAGCACCTTCAAATGTACCCGTCATCTCTGTATTGGTTTGGGTTAATATCTGTATCCTCAGGGGTTTTACAGTAGGGTGGTGTATTCCGGCTGCCCAAACAATGGTGGCGCTGTTTGGGTTGTAAACACCACCAGCCAGGTAACCAATACCTGAGTTGTCTTCGGAATACGTTCCCACCGAAGGCTGGGCGCCGTTAAAGAAATTTATTGCAAGCGCCAACCCCTCCAAACTGCTTTCGTTTGGTTTTGCATTCGCCATCAGAGCCAGTGAAATTGTTTGGGCTGAACTGGAAAAATCGGTGATGCGTGCTTCTGCATTGGTTGAATAAGTGAAAGCCGTACCATCTTTTTTCCCTTTGATGTAGTAGGTTGGACCTGTATTCGTTTCCGTGGTGTCGTTTTTTGCTTTTTGACAACTGGAGAATAGAGTAGCAGCAAAAACAGAGAGCAGTACGGTAAAAAATAAGTTTTTCATAAGGATTTATTAAGGCTGCTAACTTAAAGAAGAAAATCAGGAAATCCAATACGGTCAACACCACCATGTCCCGCTATTCGGTTGAGAGGGCCTTTACATCAATGTACAGTGTATCCAGGAGTTGGGCATCTACGTTATCCGTTCCCCATAAAGCTTTCGCTTATTGGTAGCTAGTTTTGATGTTTTTTACCAATACCCGATATCGCCAAATTTCATCTCAAGCTGGTTGTCACTTGCTCCAAAATTTTTTTGTGCGAACGCACCTTTTTGTTACAGAGGGCTTTCAATTATTTGAAAATTTTGTAAACAGTCAAGTTGATGGGGTGATGAATATAATCGAACATTTAAGAAAGTTAACGAATAGTTCGTCACTCTTTATGCGAGACGATGCTCTTAGCTGTGAAGTCTCCTAAAGCATGATTTGTTTTTTATTGCCGCTGCCCGGAATTAACAGGATAATAAGTCTTGCCATTTACATCCACTGCAAAAGGAGAGGTATAGGCAAAAGTGTTCATATTGGAAGATGCAGTGTATTGCCATTTCAGTGCACCTGTTGCTGCATTCAGGGCATAAAATGCCGGCCCTGCACCAACATAAACAGTACTGTTGAAAACAACAGGTGACCCCTTAATGTCATAATTTCCCAAAGAACTCCATTTTTTTTCTCCTGTTATGGCATTCACTGCCTGAATGCCTGCACCCTCGGTGGCAACATAGACAACGCCATTCTCCACAATTGGTCCCACTTTTATGCTTGCACCCGCACCATATCCCCATTTGGGGACCCCCGTTTTAGCGTCAAGTGCATACAATGTATTGTTAGAGGCACCAAAGTATACAATGTCGTTTTCTACAGTGGAGCTGGATGGATACCCGTTAGATGTATTATAACGCCAAAGTTCTTTGCCATCAGCGGTACTGTAGGCTGAAAAGTTGTTGTATGAATCCCCAATATAAAGAACGCCGTTTGCCACAGCTGGATTGCTAGAAAATTCGCCTGTACCGATGGGGTTCTGGCTTTTGGTTTTCCATTTAAGCGCACCAGTCATTGCATCCAGCGCATATACATGCTTATCAGGGCTTCCAAAAAAGACAACGCCATCAACGACAGTAGGGTCGCAGTAATTGCGGGCAAAATCACTAGTACGTTCACCTTGGGCAAAGGTCCATAGAACAGCTCCAGTTTCGGCATCTAATGCATATAACTTGTTGTCATCACAATTCACATAGACCTTGCCATTAGCCACAGCCGGCGTCGTGCTGGGTGGAATTGGAGGTGTATATTTCCATTTTTCTATACCTGTTTGAGCATCCAGTGCCTTTATATCTGGTCCAATGACGGTGTAGATAATACCCGAAGCATATGTGCCTGTTGAATGAACAGGCGGAGAGGGTTCGGTTTCATATAACCATTTTAATGCACCGGTTTCAGCATCAAAAGCATAAAATTTTCCTGTTACAGGAGGTGAACCGTGTCCCCATTTGGATTTCATATAGACAGTAGGAGTTGCTGCTGCCACCAATACGGTTATAGTGTACGTCTTGGTAGTACCGTCTTCTGCCGTTACAGTGTAGTTGACGGCATTAGTAAAATCCTGTGGAAGTAAACTGGCAGGTGAAACCGTTTTCCCGCTGGTGGCAATGGTTGGCGTTAGGCTACTCAAATTTGTACCGGTAGGCACAGTAAGGGTGACTGCGTCAGCTGTTATTGTACCCGTTATATCAGCGGTTAATTTGCCCGTATTGCGAGAAGCCTGAAATTGAAACAGGGTAATGGTTTTGTCACTGCTCAACTGTGCGCGGATGCTAACAATATAGCTTTTGGTGCTTCCATCCTGCGCAGTAACAGTGTAGGTAACAGGGTTTGCGAAGTTTTGTGCTGTCTGGTTTTTGGGATCGATGCTCTTTCCTTTAAATGTAATAGTCGGTACATAGCTTCCAGGAATACTACCGGAAGGAAGGATAATTTGAATAGAGTCCGTACCGATTATACCATATATGTCTGATCCAAGGGACGGGTTATCAGCCTTTTTCAGATCAAATGAAAGAATCACTTTTTGATTAGCAGTAACAGGCGATTGCGGTTCTCGCTGGTTGGGCTTCTGGCATCCAAGAAAAAATAGAAGCATTGATAACAGCAAAACAGTTGGCCTTCGAACGTGAAGAGGGTGCATAAATGATTTGTGTCGTTGAAAATAGTAGCAGTTTTAATGAATTCCAAATCATATAAAGATAGTGTGTAAATACGCACTTTCCGGTAAATAATTCGTCAAAGGATTGCCAATGGAAGATGGTTTGTTTTTATTTTTTCTCTGGCCATTTCAAATCGGAGAGTGATGTGAGTTCGAGCAAGGTTTGCCCTTATTGGTGTGAGGAAATGGTTTAGTTTGCATATCACCACCAATATCATAAGTGCAGAAAGTACTCGTGCTTATAGATTGTGCAGTGCAGTTGCTCATTTCCCGTTAGCTTTCCTAATTTGGTGTCTTGTGTAGGTGAAGTATGGAAATAATCAGTCAAACGCAAACTCTGAATACGATAAAATTTATATCGCTCTATAATAAATTCTCACAGCCAAATTTTACCTGCAATCAAATTAGCTGTATGCAGTTGAATCATTATACTTAATGAAGGCTCAGGCAATATTATTTACTTGTTTTTCGCCGTATTTTATCCAGCGCCACTATTCATTGTGGAGGTGCAGTATTTGTGAATTTCCCACCTGCAACGAAGGCTGGGAACAATACTGTTATCTTAGTCTCCCACCTTATGTCCGGGTCCATTGCTTTTCAGGCCTCTCCTGGATAGGGTTTGCCATAGAATCTCGATGTTGAGTTATTTGTCATCTCTTATCATCGAACGGCTTCGGGCGGCAACGGCCCTTTCCGGCAACCTGTTCTTCCACCCGCTTAATTTGTACACATAAAATTTTACATCCGGTTTTCCTTTTCTTTTTACACTGATCAGCGAAGGTTCGTTTATTGTTTGGTAATAGGGTGAATACTTGAGTCGGACATTATAGTTGTCATCTGCCGGTACAATGCAATAAGCCGTGTCCAGGTTAACGCTGTCTTTCCGTTCCGCATTTGTAAACAGATATTCGTGTAGCTCGTTCGGTTCGCCTAACCCGATCATGGGAATCTTGTTGGGATAGCAGAAGTAGTATTCAATGTGCGCACCCCACCATTTGTAGCAGATTACGGGAGCATTCCTTTCTATCCTGCCATTAACAGTTTCCTGCCGGTAGAGTTGTAAAAAGGCTTCGTCTGCCGGTTCCCAGCTATTCCTGGTTTCGGCTATTAACTGGAAGTTTTCAAAACCACTCAATAACCGGGATACAACACTTCCGTCTGCTAGAATGCCTTTTTTGTCAACATCTCTTACGCCGATGGAAGCGGGTGCAAAATGGATCAGGTATTGCCAAACCACCAGGAATACAAATAAACAACCTACGGCCGGGAAGAGAAGCTTTTTGGCGTACCTGGCGGGCTGCCCGGTTAAATAAATTGCTGCCAGCGGTATCAGGGCAACATAGGCCGGTCCGCTCCAGTGCGGAAGCGTGGTATCCCGGAAGAAGGATATCCCCAGAAGCAGAATGGCCAGCGGCAGACCGATAAAGTTGAAGATGGATAAAGCCTCGTTCGCAGCGTTTTGCGCTTTCCTCCTTTTTACAAAAGCAATCAATGCAGTAACGATAACAATCACAGAAAAAGGATTGTTGTAAAGAGCCTGGTTGATGACTTCTCTCCCAAACGTGATCAGATCAAAGCCGCCCCTTGTAACATCAGCACGACTCGAATGAAATTTGTATGTGATAAAATCGTTTTGAATGTTCCAGACCAGGATCGGACTGGCAATTACAGCAGTCACAAAGACGGCTGCATAAATGTGCGGCTGTGAAAACCACCTCCTTTTTTTTACCAGGGCAAATAAACCCAGCCCGGTCCACAAAAAAGCACCGTAAACCTTGCTCATGATACACAGTCCCGCCGCTGCGCCAAATACCAGCCAGTTCATCCAGTTCGTATCATCTTTGGTGATACGGGCTATCATCCACATCGAGAGGGTATAAAAGACCATTTGTGGCGTATCGGGCATGATAAAGATTCCTGCAGTGATGGATGCATAAAAAGACGCGTTGTAAAGACAAACCCCAAACAAACCCGCTTTGGAAGAATGTAAAGTTTCACCCGTTTTGTAAATGGCCCACGAAGCGATGCCGCAGCCAACAACACTGCCCAACCTGATAAATCCTTCAATATCCTGCAGGGCTAAGTTGGCGGTGAAAGCTCGGATCCAAAGGGCGACCATAGGAGGGTGGTCGAAGTAGTTCCATTTGATGTCCTGGCTATAGAACCAGTAATAGGCTTCATCCGTTCCAAGCTCCATGCTGAAAGCAATAACGCCACGGATTATGGCAAAGCCGATGATGATCGCGAAAGCCGTTCTCCTGGTTAAAATATCTTCGCTGGTCGTTCTGTTCACACCGGGGCTTGAAAGGTTTAGGGAAAATTATCTTCTGCCTTCAATAAAAAATAATACCAGCCGATAGCTGAACCATTCGTCATTTCCCCTTTAGCCAGGATAACTAACAGGAATGACAATGAATTGATTCTACACCTGATAATCAATTCTACAGCGCAAATTGATTTTTTTCCAATTCTGTACCCTGATTTGTTCTGTCCAGTTTTTCCCTGCCGCTAACTGCAAGACGAAAGAAGCTGAATTTAAAACCTGGAGCAGTTTTTAAAAGAACCACAGGTAAATACGGGGAGGATCTAAAAATTACCGGGCAAAATATAACCGATAGCACCATCAGGCCTCGATGAAAGCAGCAAGTGCACCGTAGCACCTGTTGCGAATGTATTGCAAACAGTGCGGTACGAGTTTATAGTGTCGTTTTCCGTTTACCCTTGATACTTCCTACAACAGCAGATGGTTTAAGGTCTATGATGTCAAGCTTCCGGATGCGCAGGTCATGAATGGAGGTGGCGTTGTGAAGCGTCCAGTCGAAATCACGGTAAGCCTTTTTTAGCACAATACCCGGCTGGTCTGTTGCCGGCACCCATCTACCGGTTTTTATCTTTCCATTCATCAGTTTCCAGGTATACGTGCCGTTTTTGTTCACCTTCAGTGTCTCGGTCGCATCCATGTAGTAGTAGGTATCGGTTTCTTTTCCGTTTTTCACTTCGTTGTGGTGGGCCTGCACTTCACCAATCTGCCAGTCGCCGATAAACCAGGCTGTCCAGAAGGGTTGCCGAACAGGTTTTACCACGCCGGTCCATTCATACCAGTCATTGCCCAGCGCATAGGCATCCGGGTCAACCAGGTATTTTCTTTCAGAAAAGTCAATACTGATTTTTCCGGTTGGTTTTGTTACACCCACCTCTTTCACAACGCCTCTTCGCCAGCCGGTGGGTACCCAGTAAATAATGGAATCCCCAACATGGTAGGAGCCAAACGCCGGCCAATTGGTTGGACCCGGCCTTTCCGGCACCTGGGGTACTTCTTTAACAGGTTTTTTATCTGCCGGTTGGGCCGTTTCTACTTTGGGCTTTGGTTCCGGCTTTGGGGTTTTGCCGTTCAGGGTTTCCTGCAAAAGCTGCACAATGTCCTTGGCGCCCACCGAATGGGCTTTGTCTACTGCCGTTTGGTTCCACCAGTCTTTGGCAGCCGGATCAACACCAAGCGAAAGAATGTAGCGAACCACTTCAATTTTGCCGCTTCCGGCAGCCGCCATCAGGATGGTGAATTTTTGTTGGGGAGAAGTATAGTGCACATTGCCGCCGCCCTGGATGATGCTTTTTACTTCTTCCAGGTTGCCCTGGCTGGCTTCCCGGTACAAGGCACCGTCTTTCAGTTCCTGGTCATATTTAGCCCATGGGCCGGATTGTGCAATTGCTGTTTGGGAAAGAAAAAAGGAAAGGAGTGCACAGAGTACAGTTTTGGTTGTTTTCATGGGGTAAATATAATCAGGAAAACAGGTTTTGGTAACTGTCTATAACAGCATTTCGATGAAGAGAGTGATACTGGTAGCATCATCAATTTTGTCGTTCCTCAGTTAGAGTATTGAGGGAAATAATCTTTTAGTTTGCAATCAGACTTTCTAAAGAAATTTCCGGAGATATTATTTAAAGAATGACGCTTTTGCCCGTACGCTAACAAGCATAAATAAGCAAGTAGTAATGGCCTGAACGGCCACAAACAGTCAACCATTAAGACCATCCGCTTTATATGGCAGAGTTATTTCACTATTACTACCGATAACCATTTTTTATCATTCAATCTATGATCATGGGAAATTTATTGTACATCATCGCCGTTATCCTGATTATCGGGTGGCTCTTAGGTATGTTTGCTTTCAACGTAAGCGGTGGATTGATACATGCATTGCTTGTTATTGCCATTATTTTATTCCTGGTAAAGCTCCTGGGCGGACGAAGAAGCATCTAAGGGTGAACGGATTAAGGGTAAAGTGACGGGTTGGTTCCCTATGAGCCGACACGTCATTTTTTTTGGAGGGTGAAACACCGACCAGGTAGCTGGCACGGCCAACAGGTATCGCAGCTATTTCTTAGCGCATGTTGGCGTCCACACTAACATGCGCTACCATTCAAAGAAAAAAGTGTGCAGCAAATTGCCCGTATTTGATCTTTTTCAGCGGCAGTACTGTTGCATTAATTGTTCTTTCACACCCCGCTTTTCGGCCCTGGCAGCACGCCAAAGCAGGAAGGATTCCACTACCTTGAAAATGCCTGTCAGTCTTGTATCCGAATGCTTCAGGAGCACAGCCATGTGATCGAGTTTTTTCGGCACACCGCCTTTGTTGCACAGGCCATCTCCGGCAAGGCCATAACCCATTGCCATCGCTTCAAGAAAACCGTTGGAGGCGGGTGCAATCTTTACCCGGAAACGAATGGGTTTATTGCCGGGATTGTAAAACCGGTGCACCTGCATTTTTTCCGCCACGGCAGTATCACCGGGTTGCAGCCGCAATTTTTTCTTTTCCAGGTCAATTCCTAAAATGCCGTCTACGGGTATAAAGGTTTCCGTAAACGAAGTGTGGTAATGCATGGAATTGCCGCCACCGGCTGCCAGTTCAACTTCAACAAGAAGGTGAGTGCCGCCGGTTTCTGCTGCCGATTCAATAATGGTGACTTTGTCTTTAATGCTTGGATTTTCGAATACACGTTTCTGCATGCAAGTTTTTTTGGCAAACTTCATCGGGAATAAACAGATAGGTAAACCGAAAACGAACCAAACGTTTATTTTCCCGGATGAATTGCTCGTGCAGGCCAAAAGAATGTCGTTTAAAACTCACTGTTAACCGACAATGATGCTGTTCTTCTTTTTATTGCTGCAGCGAAAAAGACCGCCAGGGTAGCAGGTGTACAGGGAGCTTAATAAATAAACATGTTTCAATAATGCATGGCAAACAAGAAGGAAACATCTCCGTTGCCGACTGGTGCAAGCATGACCCAATCAGCTGCACTTCGTTGCCAGCCAGTAAGAACTGTTGATGGAGCATTGTTGGTTAATAAAGCAAACCCGGAGACGGTGATGCGTCTCCGGGGCAAATGCTGTTTTGTTTTAGGGGAAACTTATTTGAACCTGGGTTCCATTTTTGCCCATTGGAGGGTGTGATGGTACTTGTGGTTGGGTGCTTCGGCCGCGTCCCAGATAAAACCAAGCTGGGTACCGTGCGGCCCTGTAACAAAGGTGCCTGCTTTGATCGCATTGTTGCCGTCAAGCTCCAGCCGGAACGATTCGTTCAGCGGTACAATATCTGCCCGAAATGTATAATCCAAAATATGCGGTACGGTGCTTTCGTGCGGCAGGTAAGAACGCCTGGTGGCTTTATTTTCATGTACCCGCAATCCGCTGATCGTAAACCCCCGGTCTTCATAGGTCATTTCGCTTTGGAAGTTCTCCGGCAGGCCCGCGTTGTCCGTGTACGGCTTCTTCCAGTTGATAAAACCTTCCCTGTTTTCCAGCGAAATGGTAACGCCACCACCCGAATAAGACGACTGGCCGCTTCCACCAATGGCCCAGTAGGCAATGGTTTCTGAAGCAAAGCTGTTGCGTTTCGGCATGAACCGGGTTCCGGCAACGGGATCAACATCGGCACGGATAAACCCCTGAATGCGTAGCTCTTTCAGGATGGTGCCTTCATCCGGTTCGCGGTAAAGCATATCCAGTTCCCAAATATTCACCATGCGCTTGTTGGATTCCTTTCCATTGTTAATAACGGAAATATTTCCGCCACCTGTATCGTCATCAGGATCACCGATCTCCACTTTGATGTACCAGGGCTTCCATTCCAGCAAAAAGCCTTCGCCGGTTGATGTTCCGGAAATCACCGTATTGCCTACTTTGACCTTACTGCCGGCGGTACTGTCGCCAAAATTGCCATACAGGTGCAGGTAGCCTCCAAAAAGATGTTCTTCCACTTCAATATAACGGAGATGGAAACCGGGTGGGACATCTGCCGGGGAATCAGCGATGTCATTTTTTTTACAGCCTGCAGCAAAAAGGAGAAGCAGGCTGGCAGTAAGAATCTGGCGCATATGGTTTTTTATTGTAAAACTGGTGCGTAAAGAAAACGTTGGAAAGAAGACAAGGTAGGAATTGGTAAAACCGTTGTACCAATTGTTCCGTTGAGCGATGCACTACCCATCGCTGTTGTGTAGGACTGTTATTGCCGGTTTCCTTTTGCTGTATTAGGCTATTTGCTGTTGGCTTACAATTCAACGAAAAAGAGCATCCTTCCGAATATTAACACGAAACACAGGGATTGCTTGCTGCAACTACTTTGCATACCCTTACCTTCGCCGGCTGCTGCTCCGCAAATGTTGTAAGATTTTTTACGGGAATGCGAAGATGCTACCTGTTTCTTTCTATATGGATAAAGAGTATGATGAATCAAAACAAAATGCCCCTTGCAAGGGTTGTAACAAATGAAACAGGAGTAGAAAACGGTAGGGATGGGAAACAGGTAGCAGAAGGCACTGTTATCCTTAACCGAAGATTTGGCGGAATGGATCTTTGGAAAATTCGGAGCAATGCACGGACCTTCAGAATTCATAACAGGATGTCCCGGATCTAAGGTCGGGTGATGATCCTGGTCTGCTCTAATGATTACCGGCCTGCATGTATGCAGGCCGGTTTATTTGGGATAAGGAAAAAGAAAACTGGTGAAAGGGAAACGATGTATAGGAATAACGATGGTCCCAGGCGCACTGCACAATGCCGAAACACCAAGACGCACCGGCAAAGTAGGAGTGTGATAGGAATGGGTCATGAATCGTTCAAAAGTTCTCGCCAGAACGACCAGGAAGGGTAGGGGGGCTGGTTGTAAAACAGTCCTGGTTGCCAGGAAGTTCCCAGCAATATTTTCCGGGGTGAATTAACCGATTATAGCTGATGGACGGATGGGGAATCCCGGCCCTGTAATAAGAGTGAATGCTGCCGCTGGTTCAGTTATGGCCCACAATGCCACGCCGGACCCGGCAAAACTCCCAGGCAATGGAAATCCTTCTTTGCCACGGTTGGCGTCCACCTAAATGATAGTTGCAGGAAAATGGCTCCATGGCATGGCCGCCACCGGAGCCTGGAAAGTAAAGGTCTAAGATGTAGAAAGGTTAGATTACCGGTCCATCCCCTCACCGGTATTTTCTTCATCCATTGGATCACCCGAACCTGCTGTTGCATTGTCGTCGCCTCTCATGGCACCGGTTGCGGCGGCTTCTCCCACATTATCTACCGGGATACCGATCCTGTCGGCAACAGCCATTCTTTCCTCCAGCGATAATTCTGATAATTCATTGAATTGCTCCTTCGGATCCCTTTCACGATTGTCTGCATTTTCGTTACCGGGTTGATGCGGAAGATTGTACTCTCTGTCATTAGCCATAAGAAATTGTTTTCTATTGTTGCGCAACCTTGGTGCCACATCTGCAATAAGCTTTCACTATGCCATTATTGGCATCTCCAGCAATAGGGGGAAAGGGAGCCATTGTTGGAGATGCAGGCAAGAGCCGTAGTTTTAAAGTTTACCAAACGTTTAAACAACATAATCAGGGGACCCGGCGTTGTAGTCCGTTGAAAGAAAAACAAAACACCTGCATTCTTCGTGTAAAGCCTGCCAATGTTTTACGGTGAAGGACTGCTAACCGGGACCGGCTTTTGGCTGTCCCACAGAAAGCTTTTGTATTCATGCACACCTTCCTTATCAGAATCGTAGTTTGTAGCCTGCTGGTGCTGGGAACCCTTCCGGCAACGGCACAAATGGAAGCGTATACCCTTACCGACGCCGGTTCCTATGCAGCCTATTCCTCAACTGCTGGCCTGCCCCCGCGAAAGCTGTTTCAGCGCAACACCGGTATGATACTGGGGTGGCAAAGGGGCCGGTACTCATTTATCGAACTGGGTGTGGAGGCGCATTGGCGCAAAATCAGTTTAGTGAAACCGCACATCATCGGGGCCACCGCTAACCTGGAATACAACTTCGGCAACAATGTACTGGGCTATAAGGCCGGTGCGTGGATGAAGCGGGGCCGCATCAACCTGACGTATGGCGCCAACATCAGCTACTACACCAATTTTAAAGAGGGTCATCGCTTTGGAATTGGCCCCTCGGTAGGGTTCCGGCTGCTGGGTTTTCACCTGGTGAACGGGATAAATATTCTCACGGCCGATAAGTTTGCCAAAACAGAACATCCTGTTGCCGCCAATCCGCTTTATGTTTCGCTGCGCTATTACTTCCCGGTGCAAAACCGCTTTGTGTGGGACCGCCAGACGCGACAGCGCAAAAAAGAACGGCAGAAAGCCCGCGAGGAACGCCGCGAAAAAGGGGAGGGAGGTATCTTCCGCATCTTTAAAAAGAAAAGCGAAAAACAATAGTGTAAAATTTCGCTCTTCCGCATTCTTTGCGTCCTTGCTCACAAATTTTGTGGAAAGGACTTGTTCCCGTTCAAGAATACAGTCGATAGCTGTTTCCACTGTTATTCCCTGACACAGGATATCATTTTTATTCTGCAAGTAGATTCTTAAATCGTTGGTAGGGCCATGTCTCCATGGGTGGTCAAATCACCGCCATGTAAACGTTTCATTGATGAGACGAATTCTGCTGTTTTCATTTTCATTGCGGCCAAAAATTGGCCGATAGGAATTGTCATGCTTGCTATTCTTTCCATTGTACCTCTTGCCGCTTACTGGCAGAGTCTTTGTAAAAGACATGAAGACAAAATAAAAATCCGCAATCAACGATTTTAAAACATGACGATGAAAAAGAACAACATCTTCCGCATGACGACGATCTCTCTGTTACTGGCTGGACTGATGATTTCTGTTCCCAGCTTTTCACAAAACGAAAAGGTACAAAGCCTGATTGAAGATAGCAGGAATGCAAAAGCGGAGTTTATCAAAAGCGATAACCTGATGCAAAGCTTGTTTGACAATGCCTACGCTTACGTCATCTTTCCCAATATTGGCAAAGGTGCAATCAGCATTGGCGGTGCTGCCGGCAACGGGATTGTTTTCCAGAACGGAACCCCGATTGGCAGTGCAACGATGAAACAACTGAGTATCGGTTTTCAATTGGGTGGACAAACCTACCGGGAGGTGATCTTTTTTGAAAACGAAGAAGCACTCGAACGGTTTAAGCAGGACAATTTTGAATTTGCCGCCCAGGCTTCAGCAGTAGCGGTAACCAAAGGCGCTTCCGCCAATGTGAAATACCGCGACGGCGTGATGGTGTTCACGCAGGAGAAAAAAGGACTGATGTACGAAGCATCAATTGGCGGGCAAAAGTTTGATTATTCCGCATTCTAGACAATTTTTCCGGAAGCTTTTTCGCCCCCGGTTTGTGAGACATAGCGCTGCAGCTGTTATAATACATAACTGGCCTGCGTTGCAGACGCAGGCCATGTGTAGGTTATGCTTTGTGTTATGATGATACATCGGAGTTCCTCCGGTTGTTGGCCGCAAATCAGCCAACGACGGGAACGGGTGCATTGCTGAACTTTTTCGCCTTCCCGGTCAGGTTGCCAAAGAACAGCACAATAGGGAAAATGACTTTTTGTACAATGGCGGGAATCTCCAGCATCGCAAACTCCTTCTTGTAACGGTTCAGCAAAAAGGCGCCATCGTACATACCGGGCCGGCCATTGTTGGCATTGATGGATTTGTACAACTCTGTCAGGAAATAAATAAAGTTTTCCGGTGGGGTCACATAGCCTTTGCATTTCAACACGTCATTGCCCGGATTCCAGAACTTGTGCGGAATACCGGCTTTTATCATCACATAGTCGCCCGGGTAGGCGTACTTAGGTTCCTCGCCTAAAACCTGGTAGGCCATAATGCCGGATACGATGGTAAAACTTTCGTCCTGACGGTGATGGGTGTGCATCGGCGGACCTGCCTTGGGCTGTACTTCAATATCACATTCCAAAATTTCTACCCCGTCCTTAAAAGTGGTTCCCAGAAAGGTGATTTTTTCACCGGTGCCGGCGACGATGTGCGGAAAGTTCAGTTGCATGATGCATTTTAATTTTTATTGTAAAATTGGTTTCACACCAAAAATGGCACTGCAGATCAGCGGGGGCAAGATGTTCCTGTATGAATTCGCCAGACCCGGGAATGAATTGCATTTTCAGGGTCGGTCAGACTCCAGGCTTCTTACTACCGGGGAATGGGTAAGAAACTGAAGAAAATAACAGCTTTTGCCTCAAATGAAGGCCTTCTGTTTTCAACAAGATGAATTCATAAGGCTTCCAGGAAACAGGTTTTGCAAAACGCCAGGGGCAGAGGCAAAGCTGGCCTGGGAGTCAAAGTATCCGTTTAACCAGTGAACGATTGACAGCGACAATACGGCCATTCCAACGAAGGGGCATGCTGCTTCCCGCAATGTCATCTCGCAGGCTGTTTTTTGCGTCATCGAGCCACCTGGTACTGGTTTTTGCGCAGTTAGCAGCACGCCACCCGTTGCCCCTCTTCTGTCAATATGGCTGCGGGTTTTGTCTGAAACGGGTAAAAAGGGGGCTGTTTTTGCCGTATCTGCTACCTACCTGCTTCGTACCTTCTTCGCTCTTTCTTCGCTTGTTCTTCGGTTGGCACCGAAGCTGTACCGAAGGAGATACGAAGCGATACCGAAGAAGGACCGAAGAAAGCCGTAGTTCTACGTGAAAAATTACGTGTCAGGCCGTCAAAATGGCTTGTTGACGGGACTGCTCCAAAATAAGGGCAAGTTGGAGTTGGGAGGGATAGGTGTTAAGTGGTGCAGTTGATGGTGGCGATAAGTATATTACCGTCATCCAGGTAATGACTGCATGTCGTATAAGGCGGCTGGCAATAGCTAGTAATGACGGCCCATCGTTTTGCTGCTTTTGTAAGCAACAGGCCTGCATTACGGCCAGCACGTTTACCATTAGATTTTACAGTACTCTTTGGTAGTTGGTGTTGCGGAACATTACTGGCAGCGGGGAACGAATCGTTAACGAAGCTATAGTAGGGCTGAACGACAAAATGAAATAGCTTTGCGCCCATGATAAAATTTGGCTCCCGTGTTGTTTGTATCAATGATGTGTTTAGCGACGAACAGATGGCGTTGATCCCTAACCGTCCGGTTAAGGACAAGCAGTACACCATTGATGAAGTAATGATTACACGCAGAGGCAAGGCCGTAACGCTTGTTGAAATTGATAACCCCCCGTTAACGCACCCTACCGGCCTTGGAACCTTTATCCCTTCCTTTGATATCAATCGCTTCAGGAATCTGGAGGAGGTGCCCGCAGAAGAAGTAAAGAAGGCAGAAGAATCCCTCGCCTGATTGGCTCCGGAAACAGCCCCAAAAATAGTATAGCCTTGTTGGCAGGTCTTATCAACGCGAGTTATAAGACCAATCTCTTACCTGGAACAAATGCGTAGGTGTTACAGACGCAGGCCTGCAATGCTACGTCTATTGTTGTATTACGGGTTGGGTAGTTGTAGATTTTGAATGAAGAACACCACCGACAACGTGAAACGGGAAGGCCTGCTTACTATCGCCCTGCCAGCGCCTGTGCCAGCATTTGACGCAGTGTGTATTCGTTTCCCAATGCATTGCCTAGGGTATTGTTGAAATAAACATAGACTTGCCGGCCTTCTTTTAGCCAGGTTGCAATTCGCTCTGCCTGGGCGGCTAAAAATTCGTCGGCATAGCTGCCCCTGTACGTTCCCTCCGGACCATGAAAGCGCAGGTATTGGAAATCCTCAGCAACCCTTACCCGTGGCGTGGCTGATCGTGGCATATCCTGCTCCACCATCCCGGCATTGAAATGTTGCAGCATCCGGTACACAGTGCTGTTGTACCAGGTAGGGTCTCTGAACTCCACGGCAATGTGCCAGCCTTTTGCATCTGCGTTTAGGGTTTCCAGAATTCCTTCCAGGCTTTCCTGGCGGTCGATTTTTACCGATGGTGGCAGTTGCACCAGCAGGCAGCCCTTTTTGTCGCCTGCCTGTGCAACGGTCGCTGTAAATGTATCCAGGTCCTGTGTGTTAAACTGCAGGCCTTTGGCATGCGTCACGGTTTTGGGCAGTTTAAACGTGAACCTGAAATGGGGTGGCACGCTTTCCTGCCATTTGGCTACCGTTGCGGGTTTGGGAATTTTGTAAAAAGAGGAATTGATCTCCACCGAAGAATGGAGCGAAGCATAATAGGTTAACCGGCTGGCTCCTTTGAATTGGGGCGGGTAATCCGATTGTTTGATGGGCAGGACAATGTTGCTGGTACCGGAATAAAGTTGGAACCTGTTTTCCATAGTCGGGGACGTACAAATTGTTTGCCCGCCTTGTTGTTTTATCGTTCGGTGGATGTTGGTGGATATGGTGGGACTTTGTCAGGAACGAAGGTAAGAAGGCGTATGATTTTACTTGTTCTACTGGTTGGTAGATGATGGGATGAAGAACGCTATTGGCAGGTTGATCACTTTGCCAGCTTTTTCAATACTTCATCTCTTTCTTTCACAATTTTTTCTGCATGTGGCAGGAGATCAAGTTTTTGTAATACTTATCCGTATTGCTCCTTTATAGCATCATAGTTTTTATACAGATTCACAGTTTCTTTCTGTGCAGCTACATCTTCAAGGAAGGCTAAGATTTTCTTCAGCACAACTTCATCTTCTGTGTTGATGATTCTTTTGGTGGCTTCCTGTTTCATTTCTGCTCCAGTCATCAGCAATTATCTTTCTCAAATTTAACCACATTCTTTTACTCTTCTTCCTTTTCCGATGAGTCTCCGCAGCTGCAGCATACACGATTAGACTGTTTCCGCGGGACTCATCGCGTTTGTTTCTGCCGCTCTTTTTCTTCCAACTCCAGAAGGATTGCCAGGAAATCGCGGTAATCTTTTAAAAATGGATTGCTGCGGGCAGCCATTTCATAGAATGCGGCGGAACTGTGGTTATACTCATACGGATGTTTGCTCAATCGCCAGCGTTCCACACAAGGATTTTGGTGCATGTAGTTCAGCTTTTGCAGAATGAACTTTTCGGTCCGGCACTCTTTAGCATCAAAGCTTCCCTGCCAGACTTCGTGACGTTTTCCTCGCCTTTTTTCTGCTAAGGTTACCCCTTGTTCCAGCAGGCAAAGTGTTGGCCCATCTTGCTGCGCCTGTAACCGCTTGACCAATTCGTAACCGATAAAGCGTTTACCGTTGCCGATAACTGTGTTCAGGGGTTGCTTGCCGCTTTGAAAAAACAGCAGCAGATGTACATGGTTGGGCATCAGTGTGTACCCCAATACCTGGTGACCGGCTTCATTGAGAAAAGAAAAAAACCGGTACACCGCATCGTAGCCATCGGTTTTGGTGAAAAGGTGCAGCCAACGATAGCAGGTAAAGGTGATGAAGTAAGTGCCGGATTTGACAACGGGTTTGTGCACTGCCATGAAGAGAAAGTTAGCAAACAGCACTGGAAAAGGCAAGTGGGTGTGTGGCTCCGGATGACCGATGAGTCCCGCAGCGAGTGTTTTACTGTGTTAGCTACTGCGGCGGAGACTCATCGGGAAAGGGAAACTTTATGAACAAGTTTGACAGATTTGATCCAGCTAATAATATCCACGTCATTTACTTTCTCTATGGTTCTAAGTTCAATACCCTTCAATCGTGCAGTTATTTTTGCTGGTTCAGAAAAGCCAGAAGCAGATACTGCAATCGTCTTTGCCGCACCGATTTTTTCCTTCTTAGTTGCCAACTGTTCAATCCATGTATCATCCTGTACGGTGGAGCGTTTGCGACATTCGATTGTGATTAATATTGAAATAGATCCAACTTTTATTTTAATTGAAGCGTCCACTTCGCGTAAGCTTCCCGTTAGAATATCTTGGATCCTATCTGGTGATTTCACACTCGCACCTCTTGGCGCAAGTGCCTTTTCTATTCTAGCGACAAGTTGCTCAAACTGTCTCTAGTCTTTATCCTTAGACATATTCTTATTCACTGAATGAAGATACAAATTCACAAGACTGACGCAACAGCTGCCTCATAGTAGTACATCTGCTAAGTACATAAACCAAAAAGCCCCGCATTGCTGCAGGGCTCAATCTATCAAACAACACTAAAAATTAATAACGGTAAGCCTCAGGCTTGAACGGACCTTCTTTCGAGATACCCAGGTACTCGGCCTGTGCATCGGTCAGTTCGTCCAGCTCCACACCAATTTTGGCCAGGTGCAGGCGGGCTACTTTCTCATCCAGGTGCTTCGGCAGGACGTAAACCTTGTTCTCGTACGCCGCACCGTTGGTCCACAGTTCAATCTGGGCCAGGGTCTGGTTGGAGAAGGAGTTCGACATTACAAAGCTTGGGTGACCGGTTGCGCAACCCAGGTTCACCAGGCGGCCTTCGGCCAGCAGGATAATGTCCTTGCCATCTATGTTGTAAATATCCACCTGCGGCTTCACGGTATCTTTCGTGTGTCCGTAGTTGTTGTTCAACCAGGCAACATCAATCTCGATATCAAAGTGGCCGATGTTACAAACAATGGCTTTGTCCTTCATCAGGCGGAAGTGCTCACCCGTGATCAGGTCGCGGCAACCGGAAGCGGTAACAACAATATCAGCCTCTTTCACGGCGTCAATCATTTTCTTCACCTCAAATCCGTCCATAGCAGCCTGCAGGGCACAGATCGGGTCGATCTCGGTAACGATCACTCGGCAACCGGCACCAGCCAGGGAAGCCGCAGAACCTTTACCCACATCACCGTATCCACCCACAACGGCAACTTTACCGGCCAGCATCACGTCCGTAGCACGGCGGATCGCATCTACTAACGATTCCTTACAACCGTATTTGTTATCGAACTTGCTCTTGGTAACAGAGTCGTTTACGTTAATGGCAGGAACCGGCAGGGTGCCTTTCGCCATTCTTTCGTACAGGCGGTGAACACCGGTAGTGGTTTCTTCGGAGATACCTTTTACGTGTTGCACCAGCTCTGGGTATTTGTCCAGCACCATGTTGGTGAGGTCACCACCATCGTCCAGGATCATGTTCAGCGGACGGTCGGCAGCGCCAAAGAACAGGGTCTGCTCAATACACCAATCGGCTTCTTCCACCGTTTGGCCTTTCCAGGCAAACACGCCAATACCGGCAGCAGCAATGGCAGCGGCAGCCTGGTCCTGCGTAGAGAAGATATTACAGGAGCTCCATTTTACCTCGGCACCCAGAGCAACAAGGGTTTCAATCAGCACCGCTGTTTGAATGGTCATGTGCAGGCAACCGGCAATGCGGGCACCTTTCAGGGGCTGGCTGGCAGCATATTCCTGGCGAATCGCCATCAGGCCGGGCATTTCGGCTTCAGCCAGACGAATTTCTTTGCGGCCCCACTCGGCCAGGCTCATGTCTTTTACCTTGTACTTCAGCGAGAAGTCGATGTTGGTGTTTGTGAGAGTTGACATTATTTGGTATTTAGAATTTAGGACTTAGAACAGAGAATGCTTGCACACATTTTTCCATTCTATGTTTTGCTTCGCAAAGGTAGGAAGGGTAGAAGAATATCCTTTCATTGATTAAATCTTTGGGATAAATGATGGTATAATAGCTATTTTGCAGGAAAATCGCCTATTTGTCCATGGCCAAAGCCCTTTCAAAAGAAGAAATGCCTGTACTGGATAGCACCGATCTGGCCATCCTGAAGCTGCTGCAGCAGAATGCACGCATAACCATCAAGGAAATTTCGGAGAAAGTACACCTCAGTACAACGCCGGTGCACGAACGCATCCGGCGCATGGAGGTAAGCGGCGTGATACAGCAATACGTTACGCTGCTGAACGCTTCCAAAATAGGCAAGGGGCTGATGGTGATCTGTTATGTATCGTTGCGGCAGCACAGCAAAAATGCCGGTGAAAAATTCATCAGGGGCATCCTGGAAATGAACGAAGTACTGGAATGCCTCACTATCTCCGGCGAATTCGATTTTATGCTGAAGGTGGTTGCCGCCAATATGGATGAATACTATCATTTTCACGTCAACAAACTCAGCTCGCTGGAGAACGTGGGCAACGTGCAGAGCGTATTTGTGATGGGTGTGGTGAAGATGACGCAGCAGCTGGTATATTGAGATAAGGGGTTTGAGGAGAGTTTGGGGTTTGGGGTTGGTTAGGTGTTAGCTTCTTTCTTTAAATTTTTGCCCTCTGATATTTGACTAGTTAAGGTAGCTGATGAACGCACCTATCTTTTTTACGAGCAAGTCGGTATCGGCGTATAGTTCCCGAAATAATGTTTCGGAGAAATAGTTGACATCCATACCCCTCTAGAGCTGCGACTTCAGTTCTTCAGCTTCACCTTTGGCGGTGGTGAGGGCATTGACAAATTCATGTTTGCTGCCTCTGCTGAAACCTTCAGCAATGTTGTCCATGATGGAGCTACAGGTACCGCGTAATTGATCTTTGAAGCGAAAGTCTTTTGAAATCGGTTCCTCAAACGTTAATGGATAAATGCGATGGCAAAGCTTACGTGCCATCTGCCATATCTCCAACTCTTCGAAGGAATGAACGGTAGCCATAATAAAGTTTGACAGACCTAAGATAGCAACTCCAAATCCCAAACCCCAGACGCCAACCCCCAAACCTTATATAATAAACGGATCTACAATCGCCGTCACCTGCGCCTGCGTCAGCGGTTCATCAAACGACTCCGAAGCAGCACTGGCGGAAATATTCATTCCGTTGATACCTGTTATTTGTACCCCAGCCTGCGTTGTCACTTCTTCGCCTGCATAGATGGCAGCCACTCCCGGTATGCCGCCTGTGTCATTACCCGTGATCCACGGTTTGTTGGCGGCAGCACCACGTTTTTGCCGCAGGAAGCGGATGTAGGCAGCATGTCGTGCCTCCACCGAATGGATCTGCAGGGCAGCCGTCAATACCTCGTTGTTACTGATAAGATTTCCGGCCTGTCCTTTATAGGCTCTCACACCGGTATCTTCAAAGGCCTGCGAGACGGCCAGCAAGGTATCATAATTCGAAAAAACACTGGCATATGGTCCGCTCATGCTTCCATTTCCCGCGGTAAAGTCAAAGCTGGCAGCTGTCAGGGTTACCGGTGTTCCCCCCAGTTGCATAATGGTCTGGCGCAAGGCAGCTACGTGGGCTACTTCATGATCACGGATGGCGGTAAAGCCGGGCAGGTTTGCCGCAGGGATAAGTCCTGCAGTGCCAACGGCTTTTTTATAAAATTCTGCTTCCAGGTATTCCAGGGTAAGGGCAAAATTCAACACACCAACAATAGAGGACGTATTCTGGCCATATGCTTTGCGGAAAAGGGAGCTGACGAACAGGGGCAGCGTAGCCAGGGCGATCTTGCCGCCTATATTGGTAAACTGCTTTAAGGCAGATCGCCTGCCATCCAAACGATCATAAACTTCCGGGTCAACTTTTTCTATTTCTGTGATAACATGATAAACATTCATGATCCTGGTTTTTAAGAGGTGGGTAAATTAGAAGCATTCAGTTTCGATTTCAGGTAGTTGGCGGCAACAGAAAGCACTTCAGAGGGATTTCTCGCCAGGTCAAGACCGTTGCTGTCTACCACTTCAGCGTTTCCAAAAGTGTTGGGGGAAAGAAGTTCCCTGATCAGTGCAGCATGTCGTGCTTCTACAGAAACGATCTTGCCGGCCGCCAGTAGGTAGTTGACATCTGTTAGTAATTTACCGGCGCCGTTATAGGCCGATACGCCAAGATCTTCGAAGGCTTTAGCTGTCCCCAACACACTGGTTCGACTGCCAAAATCAACAGCGCTGAAATTTACTTCCAGGGCGGGAATGGCATCCGTTTTCAGAACAGTTTTAAAAAATTCGCGGTGAGCAATCTCGTGGTCGCGGATATCGGTAAGGTAAGCTGTTTCAGCAGCAGTGATACCGGAGAACTGCGACTGTATCACCTGCGTGTAAAAGGCGGTTTCCAGTTGCTCCAGGGCATAGGCATAGTTTAAAACGCCAATATCGCCGCTGCCCAGGTTAATGCCATCTTCATTGTCATCTTTGCTGCAGCCGGTGATGCCGCTCAGTGACCCGGCAACAACGACAGAAGCACCAACCATTCCGCCGAAGCGCAGAAAGCTCCTTCGGTTGATCTGTGACTGTAACAGCGCTTCCGGTAATTCAGGATTTTTGCTTTTCCGTTTCAGGATTTCCATGTTGACTATTTAAAGGGTGATAAATGTTGCCTCGCAAAACGTGGTGGATAGAGTAGATACGAGGCCTGATACTGTTTGGATTTCGGTTTAGAAAAAAAGGGAATCTTCGGTCTGCATTTTATCGACAGAGGACGTATTGATTAGCCGTTCGTTTTTCCGGAGAAAGAAGTAAGAACAATGGAGATTTTGCCTCTGTCAGCAAGTGTTGCAGGGAATAGGCCATCCCGGCAAGAGAGATGGCCCCGTTTTACAGGGAATGGTATTTATTCACTACATCCTTGGCAACAAAACATGATCAATCACATGGATGACGCCATTCTTTTGGTGCACATCGGCAATACTGACCATGGCTTTGCCGCCGTTTTCATCCCAAAGCCATACCCCGCCTTTTTCATCGGCAGTGGCATAAAGTTTCCCGCCCTGCAGCGTGGTGATGGTTGCTTTGCCGTTGTTTTCTTTGATCATTTTTTTGATCTGCGCAGCGGTCCAGTTGCCTGCAACAACATGATACGTTAGTACACCCTGTAACTGGCTTTTGTTTTCGGGTTTCAATAAATTGGCAACCGTACCGGCCGGTAGCATTTCAAAAGCCGCATTGGTGGGTGCAAACACAGTAAAGGGACCATCTGTTTGCAGGACATCTACCAGGCCGGCAGCTTTTACGGCAGCGACCAGTGTTGTATGGTCTTTGGAGTTGACGGCATTTTCAACAATGTTCTTTTTTGCATACATCGGCGCACCGCCTACCGTAACCGGCTCCTGTGCATTAGTAGTGGAAAGCAGAAGGAAAAAAGCAAGTGATAAAACAGTGATCTTTTTCATGATTGATTGTTTTATCTACGTACGAAGAGCGGGAAGTTGCAGATTGCTTTACACCAAAAGATTTACGAAGTTTTTCCCATCACATACATTTCCTCTAAAGTAGGCGATGCGCTGCCGCCTTTATTTTCCAAAGTGATGGCAAAGGCATCTGCTTGTTCAAATGCCGTCATTTTCTGCGTACGGTTTTTCTGGTCGGCCAGTAAACCGGCACTCACAGGTTTGCCATCTACGATGGCCCATAACTGGTATTGCTTGCCGGCGGGTGCCTGCGGTAGCGACACATCCAACACAAAAACTTCTTTCGACTGCTGGTTCCAGAAGACCTTGGCAGATGCCTGGGGTTTGCCGGGGACATGCTGCAGCATTATGGTACGAATATTTTCATCCTGTACAAACCGGAGGAGTTCTTCGTAGGCAAGTTGTTGTTCCTGTAGCGCAGCATTGTTTTGGTTGACGGATTGGATACGTTGCTCAAGTGCAGCAATGTCGTTTTGTTTGTTCCGGTTTTCAGCAACAAGAAAGAGGATTGTTGCAATACTCAGGAGCAGTCCGGCAACCATGGCTGCCAACAGGTAGTTTGTCTTCTTTTTCTTCAGCGGGATCACCTTTGCCGGGGCGTCGTCGGTTTCATCCATCTGCAATGGCAGGACAGGTGCTTGGTTTTCGCCGCCGTAAGGTTCATCTTTCAAAGTAGAAAGCTGCTCAAAGATTTTTTGTTTCGCCGATGGCCGCGGCGCCTGCGTTGTTTGCATTGCCAATGCTTCAAGCGTTTCACTGATGCGGTCAGCTTCCGCTTTCAGTTCGGGAAACAGCACGATCAGTTGCTCCATTTTCCGGGATTCTTCCTCCGGAAGCAATCCCATAACATAAAGTTCCAAATCACCGGACGATATGATGCAACTGATATCCACTACTTTTTATTAATGTCTAGTCGTTTCCTGAGTTCAATAATGGCTGTGCGTAATCTTGTTTTTACAGTTCCGAGGGGCAATTTCAGCATTTCCGCTATTTCTTCATGCGTATAGCCTAAAAAATAAGAGAGCTCCAGCAGCTTCCTGGCCTCTTCGGGGAGGCTTTCCACTATTTTTTTCAGGCCGGCATCATGATAATTGCTTTGAACAGGCCTTTCACCTGAATTTACGTTGTCAGAGAGGGAAATGGTTTTCCCGCCTTTGTTAAATTCTTTCGAACGGGTATAATCAATCGCCTGGTTGCGGGCAATATTCAATACCCAGGTAAAAAGCCGTCCCTTCGAAGGGTCGTAGGATCCAATGTTCTTCCAGATCTTTACAAATACCTCCTGTAAGATGTCCTCGGCTGCTTCCTGGTTCGGAACAACCTGGAAAATAACCCCAAAGATTGCCTTGCCATAATTGTCGTAAAAATAACTGTACGACTGCTCATCGTGAAGCTTTAGTCCTTCCACTAACGCTTCTTCGGTATATGGTATAGAGCGTGTCGACATTTTAAAAAGCAAGGCAGTAACCTTGCAAACATAGTGTTGTTTTGTAAACTATTATTAACTGCAAAAGAGGCATTCCGGTACAAAAGCCGATCCGGTGATTCAAGCCATCCTTACAGGACAAACAAAATCGAAAAAGGTTCTGTCATGCTTTCTTTTTTATAGGTGTGGAAACAGGAAGGCAACTGACGTGGGTCAGGACTGGAAACAAAGATCTTCTCTACATTCAATGTGGTTCCTTGTTACTGGTGTGCACAGGTGTTTGCTGGAATACAGGAAACAGGGAAAGCGTTAGTCAACCTTTAAAAAGAAGACATGCTTACGATCCCCGTGCATAAAAAAAGCCAGGCTGAACGGCAAGCCAATTACGGCTTGGTTCTTGTTTTTTACCTACCGGTAATGTATTGTGAATGTAGAAATTGTGAGTTATGAAAACAGGAATCCGTCATTCGAAAACAATTGTTTTATCCCTATTGTTAGTGGTAGCCAGCAGCCTGGTATATGGGCGCAATCCATTGAATCCGGTCGGTTCGGCAGCCCAGATCGATTTGTTGCAACAGGAGATTCAGCGTTTTTACGAAATAGAAAAAAAGGGTGGCTGGCAGAAAATTTCCCTGGCAAAAAAACAGTACACAAAAGGAGAGTCTGCGCCGGCTATCCGTCAGTTAAAAAAGAGGTTGCAAGCCTCCGGCGACTACACAACAAAAGATACGTCTTCCCTTTACACTTCTGAACTGGAATCAGCCGTAAAAAAAGTGCAGCGGCGGTTTGGCTTTCCGGAGAATGGCATTGTGGAAGCGTCCCTGGTGCTGGCGCTGAACGTACCCGCAGCAAAGCGGCGGCAGCAACTGGAGATCAACCTGCAGCGGCTGCAAACCGGTATGGGGGTAACCGGGGACAAGCATATTGTAGTGAACATTCCCGAATACAAACTGCACGTGTATGAAGGCGGTACCCACCTGTTTGACATGGCCGTTGTGGTGGGCAAAGAAAAAAGCCCAACTGAAGTTTTCAGTGAAGAACTGACGCATGTTGTCTTCAGTCCCTACTGGAATGTGCCTCCCAGTATAGTGAAGTCCGAGATACTACCCGCCATGCGTAAACGAAAAAATTATCTTGCAGCCAATGGCTATGAGATCACGGGCCGCGAAAACGGCTTGCCGGTGATCCGGCAAAAGCCGGGGAAGAATAATTCCCTGGGGTTGGTGAAGTTTCTTTTCCCCAATCAACATGCTATTTATTTTCATGATACGCCGGTGAAATCGCTTTTTAAGAACCGTATTCGTGCCTACAGTCATGGTTGCGTACGGCTTTCCGAACCGACAAAACTGGCGGAATACCTGTTGCAAAACGAAGCATCCTGGACACCTTCCCGCATTCAGAATGCGATGCAGGCAGGAAAAGAGCACTGGGTAAAATTAACAACCCCGGTACCGGTTTCCATTGTGTATTACACAGCCTGGGTTGATCATGAAGGTGAGCTGAATTTCAGGGACGATATCTATAACAAAGATGGTGCAGGTGCGGTGGCGAAAAGGTGAGTGGTGAGAAGTTTAATCATTCAAAATACAAAAAAACCTCCTGGTTAAATCAGGAGGTTTTTTTTATGGAAGTAAGATAGAATAATAGAGACTTATTCACCACTGATCCTCACAGCCCGATCAAAGAATGGTTAATAATGGGCAGCTTCGTTGTGTAAGGCGAAAAGCTTTTCTATATTGGTGGAAACTTTTGCTGCCATGCGTGCTTATATTGGCCACCTGATCATCGCGGCTGCTGTTATTCTTGCTGTAATCATTGCCGCTTCTACACTCAAGTACAAGTTCCGATCTGCTGAAACCATTACCGTAACCGGTCTTGCTGAAAAGGATTTTATCTCCGACCAGATCGTGTGGTCGGGCAATTTTGTCCGTAATGGCTACGAGCTGAAGGCAGTGTACGACCAAATCAAATCCGATGAAGCGGAGATCAAACGCTACCTGAATGCAGCCGGTATCCCGGATTCCAGCATTGTGTTTTCATCGGTAAATATGAACCGCAATTACGAGCAGCAGTTCGATCCCAATGGCCGCATGACCGGGTCCACCTTTACCGGTTATACGCTTAGCGAACATGTAACCGTTGACTCCCGTAACCTGGCGCAGGTAGAGAAAATGTCCCGCGAGATAACCAATCTTTTGCAGAAGGGCATTGAGCTGAACTCGTCACAACCCAGTTATTATTACTCCCGGTTAAATGAACTGAAAATTGACCTGCTGGCAAAAGCTTCCGCCGATGCGCAGCAGCGGGCCGAAAGCATTGCTACCAACTCCGGCGCTTCGCTGGGCAGTCTGCGCAAAGCCAATATGGGTGTATTCCAGATTACGGGCAGGAACATGAACGAAGATTACAGCTACGGCGGTGTGTTCAATACAACCTCGAAAGAAAAAACAGCTTCAATTACCTTGCGGGTGGATTACGAGGTGGAGTAGGGAGAGGTGAAACGCCAAACGTGAAATGTGAGACGTGAAGCCTCTAAATTAATTGTCTTTACTTCATTATAGCGGAATTTATACGCACCACTGGCCACTCACCACCCACCACATCTCCAACCCAATTGATTTTTCGCCTATCTTTTTTCCATGATTGGAAGAATTCTTACGCTTGGGCTGATCATTTTTTTTACCGCGAAAGCAGGGGCACAGCAGTTTGGTGCGTTTCCGCCGTCTACCCGCTGGCAGCAGATCGACAGCGATACAGCACGGGTTATTTTTGATGCAAAAGTATCCCCGCAGGCGCAACGAATTGCGGCTATCCTGCACCGTATGATGCAGGAGGACCGAGCATCACTGGGTGGTACCGTCCGCAAGATTCATATCCTGCTTCACCCCAATACAACGCAGGCGAATGGATATGTAGCCCTGGCACCCTTCCGCAGCGAATACTACCTGATTCCTTCTTCCAATCTTTTTGAAACAGGTGCTACCCCATGGAATGAAGACCTGGCCATTCATGAATACCGGCATGTACAGCAGTACAGCAATTTCAACAAGGGCCTCTCCAAAGCAGCGGGTTTTGTTTTTGGTCAGAACGGACAAGCTCTTTTTAATGCGCTGGCTGTTCCGGACTGGTTTTGGGAAGGCGATGCCGTTCACAGCGAAACGGCTCTCACGGTGCAGGGCAGGGGGCGGTCGCCTTATTTCTTCAATGGTTTTCGTGCCCTTTGGAAAGAGGGACGCGATTACAACTGGATGAAACTGCGAAATGGTTCGCTGAAAGATTATGTACCCAACCACTACCAATTGGGCTACCTGCTTACCAACTACGGGTACCTGCAGCATGGGCAGGCGTTTTGGGGAAAGGTAACGGATGATGCGGTACGCTTTCGCAGCCTTTTTTATCCATTCCAGAAAGCCGTGAAGCGTGCCAGTGGCAAAGACTTTAAAACCTTTCGCACAGAGGCCTTACAGTATTACAAGCAAGCGAGTGAGGTGGCTCAGGAACCTAGCGTAAAAAGAGAAACAGTTACGGATTACCTGTTTCCAAAACTTATCGGGCAGGATTCGGTTATCTATATCAAAACGGCATACAACAAAATACCTGCTTTTTACCTGAAGGATGGAAAGGGGGAACAGCGCATTCGCCTGCGCAACATTAGTTCAGAAGACTGGCTTGCTTACAGCAAAGGCACCATTGCTTACACGGCCTATACCGTTCACCCTCGCTGGGGATTAACCGATTACAGCGACATCTATTTACTGGATATCGCCACCCGCGGGGAAAAGCGGCTAACGAACAAGGGCCGGTATTTTACACCCACCTTCAGCCCGGATGGCAATACGATAGCAGCTGTTGCTTATACCGACTCCGCCGAAAATGAAATCCACCTGCTGAACAGGGAAGGAAATGTGGTGAGAAGAATAACACCCCAAGAAACGGGAGACCTGTTTGTGCACCCGCATTTTGCTACTGATTCAATGCTGGTGGTGGCCGTTCGCCATGCTGATGCCACGATGTCGTTGCAGGGGGTCACTATCAGCGACATTCATCCAACAGAAGCCCGTTTTCAAACCTTGCTTCTTCCCACCAATGCAATCCTCGGCTACCCGGTGGCGGAGAAGTCCCGGGTTTATTTTGTTTCTTCTGTTACCGGCAGCGACAATATCTTCTCGTTAGACCTTTCTGGCTCCTTACCTGCAGAAAGCGTACGGCAACATACGACCGAAACTACCGGCGCCTATTATCCCACAGTGTACCGGGATTCGCTGCTTTTTTCCACCTTTACCAGCAATGGTTTTCGCCTGCGGGGCACCACTATTTCTGGAGGTAAGCCTGTTGAACGTGAAGCCGAATTTTTTCAGCACAGGGAAGAACCTTATACGGTTGCCCTGGATACCATAACAACCAACCTGCTGGATGCCGCCGGTGAAGGAGATTACCCGGTAAAACCGTACAAAAACAGCACAGGTCTTTTAAACTTCCACAGCCGGCAGGTCAATTACACCGACCCTGAAATAACGGCCAGCATCTTCAGCGATAATATCCTGAACACCTTCAGCAATGAAATTTTTTACCGCTACAACCAAAATGAGTCTTCACATGCAGTTGGGTTCAATACCTATTATGGTGGCCTTTTCCCGGTGATCAATGGTGGTTTTACGTATACGGCTAACCGTACCAGGCGCACCACAACAAGTATCGTCACCCTGGATCAGAAGGAACTGCGTGTAGGGTACTATATTCCGCTGAATTTTACCGCGGGTAGAACGTTTAAATCACTGGTATTTGGAAATGATTTTGTTTACAATGAAACCACGCCAACCGGCGCCAGCAGGAATATAATCCGTGGAATCTCATCTACCTACCTGCAGCATTTTCTGCAATGGTCGCAGCGACTGCCTAGGGCGGTGCAGCACATTTTTCCGCGATTTGCCTATACGGTTAACCTTTCGCACCGTCACCTGCTGGCAGAAAAGGGTTTTCAATTCCTGGGTGGCGCCACGGTAGCCCTGCCCTCCATTCGCAATCACAGCCTGGTGCTGGGGGCCAACTGGCAGGAAACGGATACGCTGAACGTCGTGTTCAGCAACCGGTTTGCCAACTCCCGCGGGTACAATGATTTTTATTTTTCACGCATGTGGCGACTGACCGGAAATTACCACATGCCGCTCCTGTATCCTGACTGGGGCTTTGGCAATATTTTGTACTTCCTGCGGGTACGAAGCAATTTCTTTTTCGATTATACAAGGGTGTATGCACGAAACAAAATTCAAAGCCAGGAGCAGCGCAGTGTTGGTGGTGAGATTTATTTTGATACCAGGTGGTGGAATGCCCTGCCGGTGAGTTTCGGCTTTCGGGTTTCGCGGTTGCTGGATAATGATTTTTCCGGAACGAGACCTGCGGGAAGCACTGTTTTTGAGTTTATCCTGCCGGTGGATTTGATTCCGCGGTAAGATGGATTTTGTTTCTCATTGATTTTTGGTTTGATGTTTTTATTTGTGGTAGTGTGATTTTCTTTTGTTGAATGCAACCTGTTTGCTTTGCAGATATTTTATCAACCAGTCTGCTACAGTGTTGGCTCTCCCTTGTCATTTCGGGAATGAGGAATCGGCGAGATGTGCTGTAGAGGGCTTTTGATCAGGGACTTTCTTTCTTTGGTATGTATTCTACTTTTTGCCTTGACGCAAAAAGCAGAGCAAAAAGGTCAAGGCTGCCGCCATTGCTCCGCAGGCGCAGCCGGGCCGGCGCACAAGAGGCAGGTATCACAGGTTGTTCTTTTCTACTTTTCTGCAGGCATTCTTTCTATTTATCTTCTTCACTACAGGTAGTTAGAGGCGCTACTTTCTTAGCGGCTGATGAAGTTAGGGCCTGCAGGTGCTGTATTGCGCCAGGCTGTCTTTACAGCAAAGAGAAGCATTAGCCCATGCGCAATAAGGCGCCGGACCAGCGGGTGAGGGAAAAAGGATAAGACTTCAATTTGGAGGGCAGTGAGTAACAGATTGTCGCTACAGGTCATGTAAGTTCAGCACATCATCCATGGTGAACACGCCTTTTTTGCCGGCCAGGAATTCCGCTGCCAGTACAGCGCCCAAAGCAAATCCCCTGCGGCTGTGGGCCGTGTGGATGATCTCAATATCATCTACTTCGGATGTGTATTTGACATGGTGTGTTCCGGGTGCAGGATCAACCCGTTCACTGATGATGGAAAGTTCTTCGGGACCGGAAGTCTCGTTGTTCACCCAGGTTTTTTTGCGGCTGATGTTGGCCAACACCTGTTCGGCAAGCGTTACGGCCGTTCCGCTGGGTGCATCTTTTTTTTGGGTGTGATGAATCTCTTTCAGGCTCACCTCGTATTCAGGCTGGGAAGCCATCAGCTTTGCCAATAGTTTGTTCACCTGGAAAAAGATATTGACGCCGATGCTGAAATTGCTGGCATGCAGAAAAGCGCTGCCTTTTTCTGCACAATATTCTTTTGCTGCAGGAATATTTTCATTCCAGCCGGTAGACCCACTAACTACAGGCACGCCAAATTGGAGGCAGCGTTTTACATTTTCAAAAGCACTTTCGGGAGCAGTGAACTCAATCGCCACATCGGCTCCGGCCATGTTCTCTTTTGTGAAATCTTCCGTATTGTCGATGTTGATCTTTAAAACTACTTCGTGATTCCGTTGCAAGGCAATCTCTTCGATCATATGTCCCATCTTACCGTAACCGATCAAGGCAATCTTCATGTAAACGCAAATTTGGAGCACGAATTACACGAATTTTTTGCAATTCCTAACCATGAATTTTGCGGGAATTGTTTGGATATAGATGCCATAGCATACGTTGCTGTTCCGGTAAAAGGAGAGCAGCGCAATCTATCCTGCCGGCAAGCCGGCTTATTTTGTATGAGGCCGCGTTTTGTTGAAAGCGAGTACCAGGCTCAATCCGTTTGTGCCGGCCATCTGGCTGGGGCCAAACTTCAACTTAAAACTCAGGTCTGGGTTCACATCAAATAGCTTGAGGTGCGCATCCACAGTGGCATCTACCACGTTCAATCCCCAGAAAAGAATAAAGACGAGAACCGAATAATCTACGTTGCTGCGGAATTCATCACGGTAAATGCGCAGCGAATTGGCATCATAGGGGAGATAAATTGGGTTTATCCTGCGGTAGTCGGTGGAGTCGCGGAAGGGACCAGGCTTAGTGGGATCATAAGGCGGAAGTGCTGCCTTGTATTTTGCCTGGTAGGCAAACCGAAGTTCACGGTATGTTTTTACATTGTAGAAAAACACGTAAGCTGTTGTGCCCAACGCCCCGTAAATGATTGGGATCTTCCAGTATTTTTTATTGTAGGCTTGTCCCCAACCGGGCAGGATGGCTGAGCGGATGGTAGCTTTTTTGGGTATAAAGGCCCGGCGTACCGAATCGGCTTTTGCCCGATTTTCAATCACAGGTGCTTCCCTGATCAGAGTGTCAACCGGAACAGGGGCAGCAGTATCGGTTTGCGCAAATCCTGCAAACCCAAACAACACACATCCAACGATTGTATGAAGCAACCGTTTACTCAATGGTCACGTTCATTTGGTCCAACAATTTGTTCATCTCTTCCAAAGAGTAATATTCAAACGTGATGGCGCCGCTGCCGTCTTTGCTGTGACGCAGTTTTACCTTGGTTGCAAAATGGGAGGCCAGTTTGTCTTCTACTTTTTTGAAGGCAGCAGGAAGTGATTCGGTTGGCTTTTTTTCCTCTTTTTCTTTGTACAGGTTACGTACCAGGTTTTCCGTTTGGCGAACGGAAAGCCCTTTGGATTTAATCTCGTCGAAAATATAAAGCTGCTTGTCGATCGTATCTACATTGATCAGGGCACGGGCATGACCCATGCTGATGTCGCCATTGCGCACCGCGATCTGGATATCAGGTGGCAGCTTCAGCAGGCGAATGTAGTTGGTCACGGTGCTGCGGTCCTTACCCATGCGTTCGGCTACCTGCTCCTGGGTATAGGTTAGTTCTTCCATCATGCGCTTGTAACTAAGCGCAATCTCCATGGCATTCAGGTCTTCCCGCTGCAGGTTTTCCAGCAGGGCCAGTTCCAGCAATTCCTGGTCGTTGGCCTGGCGGATAAAGGCCGGCAATTCCTTGATGCCTGCAATTTTTGCAGCCCGCCATCTTCTTTCACCGGCAATCAACCGGTATTTGTTTCCAGGAAGTTTGGAAACGGTGATGGGTTGAATAATATCGTGCATCCTGATCGACTGTGCCAGTTCCTGCAGGGCCGTTTCATCAAAATCGCGGCGGGGTTGCTTGGGGTTGGCTTCTATACTGTCTACCGGTACACGAAGCACGCCAGTGGCAGATTCCACCACCTGTGGTTTCAGGGATCCGGCTGTATTTTTCAGGTCGCTGTCAATGTTCTGAAGGAGGGAACGAATTCCTTTTCCGAGGGCGTCTTTGTTTTGTTTTGGAGCGGTCATAATAGAGCTGCGAGATTTTAGCTGTGAGCTTCGAGCAAAGAAACACTTATTGTAGCTTATTCATAAAGCTCATAAGCATTTTCTGTTCTTCGTCAATATCTTTTAAGATTGTATTAGCTAATTCATCATTACCAAACTTTGCATGTTGCGAAATCAAAATTTGCGTTTCAAGCTCAAAGGATGATCCTAAAGCAATTTCAATAAAACGACTGTAATCTTTATTACTACTTCGGCTGCTTCCTTCTCCATTGGAAGGTATGGATACTGCCGATCTGGTTAGTTGTGATGCTAGCCCAAACCTCTCGGTTGCAGGAAGTGTTGATGCAAAATCAATTGTTTGCACAGCGATAGCAAAGCCTTTTTGTCAAACTTTTAGTTGTTTAAAATTCCGCATATTGTTGATTTACTAATGACGGCATTTGCTCACAGCTCAAAGCTCACGGCTCAAAACTTTCTCTACGCTTCCAACGTACGTTCTTCCTGCGAAATTTTGGTGAGGTTGTTTTTTTGCAGAATTTCTTTCGCCAGGTTGAGATAGTTCATCGAGCCTTTGCTGTTGGCGTCGTAAAGAATAACCGGCTTGCCAAAGCTGGGGGCTTCGCTCAGGCGGGAGTTCCGGTGGACGATAGTGGTAAATACCAGTTCCTCGAAATGCCGGCGCACCTCGGCCACCACTTGGTTGCACAGGCGCAAGCGGCCATCATACATCGTCATCAGGATGCCTTCAATCACCAGGTCGGTATTCAGGCGGCTTTGTACAATCTTGATGGTGTTCAGCAGTTTGCCCAATCCTTCCAGGGCAAAGAATTCGCACTGCACCGGCACAATCACCGAGTGGGCAGCCGTCAGCGCATTCACCGTAATCAAACCAAGGGAAGGGGAGCAGTCGATAATGATAAAATCGTAGTTGTCCTGTATTCCTTCTAAAATGGACTTTAAAACAGCTTCCCGGTTTGGATAATTGATCATTTCGATCTCAGCACCTACCAGGTCGATATGGGAAGGAATAAGATCCAGGTTAGGAATATCGGTCTTCAGCACCACGTCCTTTGCCTCTGCATTATTCACCATGCAGTCGTACAGGCTTTGGGTGACATTCTGCAAATCGAAGCCAACGCCGGTGGTGCTGTTGGCCTGCGGATCAGCATCTACCAGCAGGGTTCTGTATTCCAGTACGGCAAAACTTGCCGCGAGGTTGATTGCTGTTGTGGTTTTTCCGACTCCGCCTTTTTGATTGGCAACGCCAATGATTCTTGCCATTTAGAAAATTTAAAGTTCGATGGTTTCGCCAATGGCAGGAAGAAACAGGTTCAGCCCCGCATCGGCAAATGCTTGTTTTACGTGTTCGTGATCAATTTTAATATAGCCAAAGGTGTCGTAATGAACGCCAACAATGTTCTTGCATTGGATCATTTCAGCAGCGATGATGGCGTCTTCATAGCCCATCGTAAAATTGTCACCAATGGGAAGAACCGCGAAATCGAGCTGTGCCCAGCGGGGTACCAGTTGCATATCCATGGTCAGGGCTGTATCGCCGCTGTAATAAAATTTTTTGTCGCCGGTTACGATAAAGCCCATTGGGTTGCCGCCGTAGCTTCCGTCCGGCATTTCAGAAGAGTGGATGGCGTTGGTACATTTTACCGTTCCAAAATCAAATTGCCATTTTCCACCGGTATTCATTGGGTGGATGTTTTCGATGCCTTGTTTGTTCATCCAGTTTACCACTTCAAAAGAGCCTACCACGGTTGCCCCATTTTGTTGGGCCAGGGCAACACAATCTGCCACATGATCGGTATGACCATGGGACACCAGGATATAATCTGCTTTTACCTCTTCGAGCCGGATGTGGCTGGCCAGGCTATTGGGTGTAATGAAAGGGTCGAAAAGCACCCGTTTGCCGCCTGTCACTACTGCAAAACACGATTGTCCATAATAGGTAAACTGCATAGTGGTCTCTTTTTCAATGGGCACAAAAATACAGTTAATAGGGGCATTATCAGAGGTTTAACATCAGAATAATTGACCTTGCCTATCTTTAGCCGCAGATTAGAAGAAAAGCTCATGCGTAATTCACCCTTTTGGCTGTTGATAGGCGGATTGATGATAGTTTTGGATATTTATTTTTTCCAAATAGTTAAGTTGCTGACCAGCAATGCCGCACCCCGAACCCGCTCCACCATTCATATCATCTACTGGATTTTATCTGTACTGGTTATTGGCCTGCTTTTCCTGTTGCCCTACCTGAACCTTGATAACATCCGCAAAGGCCTCCGCAGCACGGTGTTTTCTGTTTTGATCGCTTTTTTTATCCTGAAACTTTTTGCCTGCGTATTTTTCCTCATCGATGACCTGCGCAGGGGCATTCAATGGCTTTGGGGAAAAATCTTTTATGCCAGTGCCGATACCGGAGAGCCGCAGGCCAGTCCACGTATCAACCGGTCTGTTTTTTTAAGCTGGCTGGGAATTGCCGTAGGCGGTACGTTGTTTACCTCTCTGCTTTATGGCTTTACCAATAAGTATAACTACAATATCAAGCGTATCCCGGTAAAGTTTCCAAACCTGCCGGAGGCATTTCGTGGGATGAAGGTGGTGCAGATCTCGGATATTCATTCGGGCAGTCTTACCAACAAAGATGGCGTGAAAAAAGGGGTGGAGAAGATCATGGCCCTAAAGCCTGACCTGATCCTGTTTACAGGAGACCTTGTTAACAACCTGGCGGAAGAAATAGTCCCCCTGATGGATGTATTTGACAAGCTGAAAGCACCGCTGGGTGTTTATTCCGTTTTCGGAAATCATGATTATGGTGATTATGTACAATGGGAAAGCCCGGCAAAAAGAGCAGAAAACATTGAAACCCTGAAAGGTCACCATGCAAAAATGGGTTGGCGGCTTCTCTGGGATGAACATGTATCACTTGAAAGGGCCGGGCAGCAGATTGCCTTGATCGGGATTCAGAATTATAGTGCCCTGCGCAATTTTGCACGGTACGGTAACCTGTCGAAGGCATATGCAGGCGCAGAAAAATATCCCTTCAAAATCCTGATGACGCATGATCCCACGCATTGGGATGCAGAGGTGCGGCCAAAGTTCCCGGATATCGATCTTACGCTCTCGGGTCACACTCACGGTTTCCAATTTGGTGTGGAGATTCCAGGATTTCGCTGGAGCCCAGTGCAGTATGTGTACCGGCAGTGGGCCGGGTTGTACAACGAAGGGGCGCAGTCTATCTACGTGAATAGAGGTTACGGATTCATTGGTTACCCTGGCCGTGTGGGTATTTTACCTGAGATTACATTGCTGGAATTTGTATAATCGCAAAATCTTGCTTAGCATCGTGTGTCCGTATTGAGTATGAAAAACAAAAGAGGCATAGATTTTTCTTAGTAAAGTATATGTTCACCTGGAAACTTGCGATATGAGAAAAAATGCTTTTCAAAAGAAAATAATTTCAGCAGGTGTGCGGATAAAACAGCTTACCCTGTGCAGCTTTCTTTTGGCTGGCAGTGTAAGCTATAGCCAGGAAAAAGACCCTGTTCTTTCGGATACTACTTTCTACGATTATGATGAGATCTTCAATGAGCTGGATCTCCTGATCGATTCGCTGTATACTCCCCGCAGTTTTGTTGTAGCCAATGTGAGTGCCGGTAATGGTTTTTTCCAGTATGCTGCAACAACGGCAAATGCCAAAATTGCAGCCCGGCAGCAAATGGTAGTTTCGCCGGCAATAGGGTTTTTTCATAAAAGCGGTCTGGGTATCAATGCGGGAGCTTCTATCATCAACGACAGCAGCCGCCTGCAACCTTTCCAGTTTTCACTGACAGGTTCGTACGATTACCTGAAAAGCATGAAGTTTATCACGGGAGTTTCCTATACACGATTTTTTACAAAGGATGATCTCCGGTTTTATACATCACCCCTGCAAAACGAAGTCTATGGTTATTTTACCTACCGTAGCCACTGGCTGAAACCTTCGCTTGCTGCCAGTTATGGTTGGGGAAGCCGCAGCGACGTTCAGGAACAGACGGTATTTTTTAAACAAATACTTGAAAAAGTAGCGAACGGTCAGGGACTGGGCAATGGCAATGGAAACAATGGCAACGGAAACGGAAACAATGGTAATGGCAATAATGGCAACGGTAATGGGAATGGAAATAATGGTAACGGTAACAATGGTAATAATAATGGCAATGGTAACAACGGCGGAATCATTGTAGATGGAAGTGAAACGACTGTGACCACCACACATGAAACCGTTGCAGATTTAAGTTTGATGCTTTCCGTGCGGCATGATTTCTATTTTTTAAAACTGCTTTCGCAAAAAGATTATGTACGCCTGACACCACAACTCACATTTACCAGCGGCACACAGCAGTTTGGCTTTAATGCACTGAGTAATTCCTATCTAACGGTGGCGGACAGGTCAAAAAATATTAATGTGATCACGGGGCAGCAGGACATTGCACTGGAAAACCGTATGCATTTTCAGCCACTGTCGTTAACAGCACAATTGCGTACAGAGTATACAACAGGTAAATTCTTTATTCAGCCCCAGGTGTTCGTTGATTATTACTTTCCTGCACCGGAAAAAAATCTCACCGCATCTTTTCTCATCAACACAGGATTCATTTTTTAATATTGCAAAACACTTAACAAGTAACGGCACTATACTTGAAACCGTTTTGAAAAATTCTGTTTATGAAACGCAAGTTACCTCTCTTTGTTGCGCTTCTTGTTTTAGCGCAAGTTTCTTTTGCACAGTTTAGTATTGGTATCAAAGGCGGAGCAAACATCACCAAGATCGATGGCCGGTCATTCAGCGATGAGTTCAAGTATGGTTACCACTTGGGAGGTTTTGCTACCATCGGTTTGGGTGGGAAATTTGCCATTCAGCCCGAAGTATTGCTTAACCAGGTTCAATCCAAAACCGGAACTGAGTTTGAGGACATTTACCAGCCGGCGCTTGGTGGCAACGAAAACATCAAGCTAAATTACCTTTCAATTCCCCTCATGGTCAATTACAAGCTGCTGCCGTTTCTTTCCCTCCAAGCAGGTCCGCAGTTTGGCATTTTGCTCGACCAGAATAAAGACCTTTTGCAAAACGGCAGGGATGCATTTGACAAAGGCGACTTCTCTATGCTGGGCGGAGCACAGATCAACTTGGGTAAATTGCGCTTTAGCGGACGTTATGTTGTTGGCCTGAACAACATCAACGATATTGACAACCAGGACAAATGGAAAAACCAAGGCTTTCAGCTGTCGCTGGGTCTTGGAATCCTGTAACAGGCTTTTCCGATTCGTAAAAGTTTCCCTCACCTGATTAAAAAACCCTCTGGTAAAGAGGGTTTTTTATTTGGAAGCCATGAGGTAAGAAGCCGGTCATGATATGATACTTGGGTCAACGCTTACCTCTTTGTACTTTCGCAGGCCGAACGAGTTTTAAACAGACAGAACGTGAAGAAATATTTGAAAGCAGAAGAAGACCTCGATTTTATTCCCATTATGCCGTTGAACGAAGCTGACGGCGATGGTGCGGAGATTGAAGTACCCGAAAGCCTTAGCCTTTTACCCCTTCGTAATACCGTTCTTTTTCCTGGTGTGGTTTTACCCATCACCGTGGGAAGAGACAAGAGCATAAAAGCGGTGAACGACGCCTACCGTGGCGAGAAGCTGATAGGTGTTGTAGCGCAAAAAGACAGCACCATTGAAGACCCGCAGGCCAAAGACCTGGAGGCCATTGGTACGGTGGCCAAGATCATCAAACAGATACAGATGCCTGATGGGGGCACAACTATCATCATTCAGGGGAAGAGCCGTTTTGTGATTGATGCGGTGATATCGGAAGAACCATATTTCAGAGCAAAAACCTCGGCACTGAAAGATGAAGAGATGATTACAGATCCTGATTTTGATGCCTATGTTTCCAACATCAAGGACATTGCCACCGAGATCATCCAGCTTTCGCCCAATATTCCCAGCGAAGCATCGGTGATCCTGCGCAACATTGAAAATGCCTCCTTCCTGATCCATTTTGTTTCAAGTAATCTTTCAATTGATATTCGGGAAAAGCAGGAATTGTTGCAACTTAATAATCTGCGCCAGCGTGCCGAACTGCTGATGCAGTTCCTGCAAAAAGAACTGCAGTTTGCCGAACTGAAAAACAAGGTGACCAATAAAACCCGCACGGAGATTGACAAGCAGCAGCGGGAATATTTTCTGCAGCAGCAACTCAAAAGCATAAAGGAAGAATTAGGCGGCGATCATAACGAAAGAGAAGTAAAAGAGCTGCAGAAAAAAGCCGAAACCAAAAAGTGGCCCGAAGCAGCGAGGGAAGCATTCAAGAAAGGAATTGAAAAGCTGGAGCGGATGCATCCTACTACGCCGGATTATTCCGTAGTGTACAATCACCTCGACCTGATGCTGGACCTTCCATGGGACGAACATACCGAAGATGTGTACGACCTGAAGCGGGCCAAAGAAGTACTGGATGCCGATCATTACGGCATGGATAAAATCAAAGAGCGCATTCTCGAATACCTGGCTGTGCTAAAGCTGAAAGGTGACATGAAAAGCCCGATCCTTTGTTTTTACGGTCCCCCAGGTATCGGTAAAACTTCCCTGGGACGAAGCATCGCCAATGCCATTGGTCGCAAATATGTGCGCCTGAGTCTGGGTGGTATTCACGATGAAAGTGAAGTGCGTGGCCATCGCAAAACCTATATTGGTGCCATGCCCGGCCGTATTATTCAAAACATCCGTAAGGTAAAATCTTCCAACCCGGTGATGATCCTCGACGAGATTGATAAGGTGGGCTCTGATTTTCGCGGCGATCCTAGCAGTGCCCTTCTGGAAGTGCTGGACCCGGAGCAGAACAATACGTTTTACGACAACTACCTGGAACTGGAATATGACCTGAGCAAGGTGTTGTTTATTGCCACGGCCAACAACCTGCAATCTATTCAGCCGGCCCTTCGTGACCGTTTGGAAATTATTGAACTGAATGGTTATGCGGTGGAGGAGAAAATCGAGATTGCCAAGCGTCACCTGATCCCCAAGCAACTGGAAGCACACGGGCTGAAATCATCTAAATTCAAAATCAGCGATAAAGTACTGGATAAAATCATCCAGGACTACACAAGGGAAAGCGGTGTACGGGAACTGGATCGTCACCTGGCAGCTATCATGCGCTATCAGGCAAAAGACCTTGCCATGACCGGCAGCCTGAAATCCTCGCTTACCATTGATGATATTGAAAAAATTCTTGGCAAACCCCGCTTTAGCAATGAATTGTACAAACAAGCCACCATTCCGGGTGTTGCGGTTGGATTGGCCTACACGCAGGTAGGAGGCGATATTCTTTTCATTGAAGCCATTCTGAGTGATGGCAAGCCTGACTTGCGCCTGACGGGAAACCTTGGCGATGTGATGAAAGAGAGTGCCGTCACAGCATTATCTTTTCTCAGTGCCAATGGGAAAAAGTTTGGTATTGAGCCCTCTCTCTTTGAGAAGAAAACCGTGCATATACACGTACCGGAAGGCGCTGTTCCAAAAGACGGTCCAAGTGCAGGTGTAACCATGCTGACGGCACTGGCCTCTGCATTCACCGGTAAAAAAATAAAGCCATACCTGGGTATGACAGGTGAGATTACTCTACGCGGACAAGTATTACCTGTGGGTGGTATCAAGGAAAAAGTACTGGCTGCAAAAAGGGCCGGTTTGAAAGACATTATTCTCTGCTGGCAGAACCAGAAAGACATTGAGGAAATTAACCCAGAATACATCAAGGGGCTGCGGTTTCATTATGTAAAAATGATGAAGGAAGTGCTGGAGATTGCCTTGCAGGATTAGGTGGTTGATATTGGGAAATTAGATATTAGGATTTTGGCTGAAAGTGCGGTACAGTTCTTTTTCCTATAGGTTGGCGATGACTTCAGCATATTGCATATTAAGTTTACTTTCATGGCTATTCCATGAGGTGTTTCATGAAGTTGATATTTGCTGCCGGGATAATTGCTGCCACAGTTTTGTTTCCTGTTTCTGCATTGTCGCAAACTACGGGAGGCAGGGCTGCCTTTAATTTTTTGCGCTTGCCTTCTTCGCCTCTTCTCACAGCTGCTGGGGGTGTAAACACTTCTTATGCCTTTGGCGATGTGAGTGTCACAGCAAATAACCCCGCATTGCTCAATCCCTCGTTAAACGAACAACTGCATGCCGGCTTTCATTCCTTTTTCGCTAAGACGAAAGCGTACGGTTTGACCAGTGCGTTTTCTTTAAAAGACCGTCAAACAACAGTTGGTGGTCATATTCATTTTATTGATCATGGTACCTTACCGGTCACTGACGCAGCCGGTAATGTGGGAGGTAATTTTCGGCCCGTTGATTTTGTGGTGCAGATGTCTGCTGCAAAGGGGTACCTGCAAAAGTGGACCTATGGACTGACGGTTAAATTCATTCAATCCAATTATGGACAGTACCGCTCCAGTGCGGTAGCGGTTGATGTTGGTGTATTGTTTAAGGATTCGGCCAAAAATCTTTCTGCTTCATTGCTGGTGAAGAATATGGGCGTTCAATTGAAGACCTATGCCGGTGAAGCGGAAGACCTTCCCTTTGATCTGCAGGTGGGTATAACAAAAAGACTGAAAGAAGCACCGTTTGCTTTCTCGGTAACTGCGCAACAGTTGCAAACCTTTGAAATTCTGTACAACGATACGACCTTCAACCGGGAAAATGATTTCAGAAGTCCTTCTCTGTTCAACAAACTGCTGACGCATTTTGTACTGGCTTCACACCTGTTTTTGGGGCAGCACCTCGAAGCAACAATTGGCTACAATTTTCTGCAACGGCAGGAGTTGAGGGTCGGCACCGAAGGCAATGGACTAACCGGTTTTTCCGCCGGGTTGCGGGTAACATTCAGCAAATTACAAATTCTGTATAGCCGAACAACTTACCAGCGGGGTGTGGCTTCCAATCAAATCGGCATAACAGTTCATCTTGATCGGTTGGGTGGGTTTGGCCGCTGATGCTTATGGTATAATAATTGGACAAATCCCCAAAACACCTTTATGAAACCGCTTTTCTCTATATTGCTGTTGCTGGTTTTAGCCGCCTGTTCATCTACACGGCAAACCACGCTATCGAGCAGCAGTACCAATCAGGCCATGGCCGGTAACGACGATCAAGTAGCCTATGTTAAAACAACTGATAAAGTCAATCAGCAATCAGAGATGGCCGACTTGCTGGGAACCTGGTATATGCACACCATGAAGCGACAGGAAGCTTTACCCGAAGAAACGCTCAACTTGTACATGAACCTGAATAATGATCAGTCCTTTGTAGCCAATACGACCTGTGGTCAGTTGAAGGGGCAGTATGCTCTTACAGGTATGAGCATCAGGTTTTCAAAAGTATCATACAACCGGAATGAGTGCGGGAATGCAGTGCAACTGGATGAAATGGTGCGCCTGCTGACAGATGTGGTGAGCCAGTATTCATTCAATGGCAATATGCTTTTCCTGAAAGATAATGCCGGAAATACCGTCTTCCGCGTGACGCGTTAACTGCTCAGACGGTATACTTCAAACGCTTCGGCAAGCGGTGCATTGCATTGTACTCCACGTACCGTAGCCAGTGCTGTATGAAACTGGGGTTGCATATAAGAGCGTCCAGCTTGTGATTTATATTCCTTCAAGGCAGCTTGCTTGGCAGAAAGATGGCTTTCTTCTATTTTTTCAAAGTAGGTAGGCGCAAAATTGAAGTTGTTCCAGGGCAATTCATAACCCAGCACATTACAGTTTTTAAATGCCCGCAAACCTTCAGCATAAATAACCTGGTGGTCCTGGTGAACATCATGTTGAGCAGGAATGAAAACCGTTTGCGGCTGCAGTTGCCTATTCAGGCGTAACAGTTCTTCTAAAATCTCCTGCCGGTGAAAAAGTAGTTTTCTAACCTCAAAATCAAAAAAGATGACTTCCTGGATACCCAATGCATGAGTGGCGGCATTGCATTCAACTGCAAGTGTATCGGCAGGCAACTCTTCGGGAAGCGATTGCGAACAGGTAGAGAAAGCGACATACACAACATTTTTTCCGGCAGCAACGTATTTGGCAATAGAAGCGCCACAGCCTAATTCACCATCATCCGTATGCGGTGCCAGTATCATAATCCTTTCTGTATGGAACATGTGGCTAAGATAATTGGAATGCAGTTATTCCTGTATCAGGATGATTGAGTCTTTCAGTAACGGCAGTTTCTGACCAAAGGCAGCATTTAGCAAAACACGAAACTGATTCACCGTTGTCATGCCTGGATAAAAATGCTGATACTGCTTACCCGGCAGGTAAACGGAATTAAAATTCATAAAATGATACCGCAGGTCAACAGAATCATCGCCGTACTCCCGAAACCCATGATCACTCATAAACAGGATGATGGGAGGCTGTTTGGCATTTGACAAAATGTGATCAATTAGTTCCAGATACCGGGTATTGCCATATTGAAGGAATCCGAGATATTTGTCTATATCGGTTTTCCTGTTTTCTACCAGATCTTCCCGTGGATTTGGCCGCCCGGCACTATCGAAGTAATAAGGATAATGTGGCATCTCAATATGGGTATAAACAAACCGGGGTTTCTCCGACTGCTTTTTTACTTCATCCCATGTTTTTTGATACAAAACCTCATTGAGGTTTTTGTGATGATACAAATGCCGATCTTCTTCTGAACGAATCTTCAAACTGGTGACTGCATGATATCGTATGTCCCGGTCCAGGCGTCCCAAAAATGTATGTACATCAATCAGGTCTTCACCATTCCGGTAAAAGGATGTGGAAATAGGGGGTAGTTGGCCGGCAAACCTGAATATGCTAAAGTTCCTGAACGCATATCCCTGTGTTCTGAAAAAGTCAACAACCAGGTTTTGGTCGATACGGGCATAACAAATCCTGCGATCGTTTCTGCTTTTATCATGTCCTTCCAGTCCCTGCAGATAATCCATACTTAGCATCGATGCCATTGTAAATGGCGTATAGTTGTAATTACTACGGGAACTGTCAATAATTGAGAATCCGCGTTGGCGCAAAGCATTTTCAAAAGCCGAGTTGTCAAAATGTAAAACCTCCTTTAGTGGCACGTGACCGGAATAAGAGTCGGCAATAAGTAAGAAAACATCTGGCTTGGCGCAGGTATCGCATCCTGTAAGCTGTGAAGTCGCTTCTCCCCGTGAATCATGCTTTGATAGCTTGAAACCCAATACAAATAGGTCCATCACTATCAAAACAAGCAACAATAGATTTAAATAGCTGGATATTGCCGCCAGTACCGGCTTTTTCCTTTTGAAAAAGATGAGTAACAGGGTAAAGCTGATAAAAACAATCGGCAGAATAAATGTATACCTGACAAGAAAGCTATCGGGAAGGATTACCTTCAGCCCATCATGAATTGCACCGAAAAGAAACTGGAAGGCCATTAGGATCACAGCCAGCAACGATGCCGACTTCCAGGAGCGGATAATAAGATAGAGCAGTCCTGTAAGCAATCCGGTGGCCAGGCAATATTTAAGATATAGCAAAAGACAATTCTTTGCGGGTATCGCTGGATAGTATTCAAGGTATCCGTGAAAAACAAAGAACAGGGGCAGCAGGTACAAAAAATGCGGAAAACCTTGTAAGCGTTGCAAAAAATTCTTCATTACCTCGGCGCTGCGATTTTAGAAATAAGAGGGGCAAATTAAGAATAAACTATTTCTTTGCTGCTTTAAAAGCGATTTACCTGCGGATGGAGAAACTTGTATATATCGGGATGAGTGCCGACCTGATTCACCCTGGACATTTGAATGTGATCAAGAAAGGAGCAGCCCTGGGCCGAGTTGTTATCGGCCTTTTAACGGATGAAGCCATCGCCTCGTACAAGAGAGTTCCTTACCTGACGTTTGAACAACGGAAAGAAATCATTGAAAACATAAAGGACGTTAGTGCGGTGGTGCCCCAAACAACACTGGATTATGAAACCAACCTCCGCCAATTGAAACCTTCGTTTGTGGTACATGGCGACGACTGGCAAACCGGTGTGCAAAAATCAACTCGGCAAAAAGTAATCGACATTTTAAAAGAATGGGATGGGGAACTGGTGGAGGTGCCCTATACCAAAGACATTTCCTCAACGGCAATTCAGCAGTCATTGAAAGAGATCGGCATCACTCCCGGTAATCGTCTTCGCCGTTTACGGCGGATACTTTCCGTAAAAAACCTGGCGGTAGCCATGGAGGCGCACAACGGTTTAAGTGGTTTGATTGTAGAAGAAACAGTCAGCCGGGATGAAAACGGACATGCGATGGAATTTGACGCTATCTGGCTGAGTAGTTTAACTGATTCGTTTTCGAAAGGAAAACCGGATACGGAAGCCATTGACTTTACATCTCGCCTGCAAACCGTTAACGAGATCATCGAGGTGACTACAAAGCCGATCATCTTTGATGGTGATACCGGCGGACGTATTGACCAGTTTCCCTTTATGGTGCGTTCGCTGGAACGGCTGGGTGTTTCGGCTGTTATCATAGAAGATAAGATCGGCCAGAAGAAAAATTCTTTGATCGAAGATACCGGTCATCATGAGCAGGATTTTATCGAAGATTTCTGCCAGAAAATAAAGGCTGGTCTGGCCAGCCGGGTGACTGAAGATTTTATGATTATTGCCCGTATAGAAAGTCTGATCCTGGGCAAAGGCATGGAAGATGCACTGACAAGGGCACAAGCTTACGTTGAAGCCGGTGCCAGTGGCATAATGATCCACAGCAAGCAAAAAACGCCGGATGAAGTAGTAGCGTTTGCAGCCAGCTTCCGCGGGTTTGCACCGGATGTTCCATTGGTGGCAGTGCCTTCTACTTACAATACCATTCCCTGGAATAAGCTGGCAGATGCCGGGTTCAATATTGTCATCCAGGCAAATCAGCTATTGCGCAGCGCTTACCCTGCTATGAAAAAAACGGCCATTTCTATTTTGGAAAACAGGAGCGGAGCCAAAGCAGAATCAGACCTGATCTCCATACAGGATTTTTTTAAACTCATTGAAGAAAAATGATCCAGCCTCACCATTTTTTGCAAGAGCTTACAAAGGCCGGAATTCAATTTTATGCCGGTGTACCCGATTCATTATTGAAAGGATTGATCACAGCCATTGCAAGGCGGTTTCCGGAGGAACATTTTATCACAGCCAACGAAGGAGCTGCCATCGGATTGGCAACAGGGTTTTATTTGGCAACGGAAAATATTCCGGCCGTGTACCTGCAGAACTCAGGCCTGGGCAACATCATTAACCCCTTGACATCCTTAACTGATAAGGACATGTACGGGATTCCTATGTTGCTCATCATTGGCTGGCGGGGCGAACCCGGTGTTAAGGATGAACCACAACACCTGGTAATGGGAAAGATTACGCCAACGCTATTGCACCAGTTGAATGTTCCCTTCATTGTACTAAAAAAATCTGACGAGCATGACTGGATAGAAGCAGTCCATGAGGCAGTCTTTATGGCAAAAGATAAAATGCGGCCGGTAGCGCTATTAGTGGAATCTGGTGTATTTCCGGAAGATGAATTGCAACCACAGAACAATTATGAATTGAGTGCTGAAGAAGCCATAACACTTTTGTACGAGCAACTAGCCGAAAACGATATTGTGATCTGCACCACCGGCAAAATTGGCAGAGCGTTTTACCAGATCAATGAAAGCAAAAAAAAGATCACCCGGTATTTTCTGAACGTAGGTTCTATGGGTCATGCCGTAAGTATTGCTACCGGATTGGCCATGTATGTAAAACAAAGGGTGGTATTGCTGGATGGTGATGGCGCCTTGCTGATGCATATGGGCGCCATGGCATTACCGGCTTTCTTAAAACTGCAAAACTTCGCTTATATCATATTAAACAATGGAGCCCATGGCTCGGTTGGCGCACAGCCTACGCTTGGCTTCCATATTGATTTCTGCACCATTGCAAAAGGTTGTGGTTTTCAAAACCCAATTCGCATTAGCAGCCGTAAAGAAATGGAAAGCCTTAGCGAAAATTTTAACCAGGCAGATTTCCTGGAAATACGGATCAACACCCAAAGCAATGTCTCCCTGCCACGACCCAAAGCAACACCGCTGGAAGCAAAGGCCGCGTTCATGAAGGCTTTGGGTAAATCAAATCAATAAACACATGCAACAGGTGATAAAGGGAACAGGATGTTTACAAATGTTGCCGAAGATCTTGCAACAAAGAGCGGCGGGCAGCTTGTTATTTGTAACAGGTCATCATTTGTTGCAGGAAGATGAATTTCAGGACCTGCTGCAAACAATTGATTTGCCGTATCAACTGGTGCAACCACCTGCGGGTGTTTTGCAGGTAGATGCCATCCCTGCATATAGCGAACTGGATACAGTGGTGGCGATTGGTGGCGGAAAGGTGATGGACTTTGCCAAAGGCATACTTTACCGGCACCAGGCTCGGGCGACGTTAATTGCGGCACCAACAACTGCCGGTTCGGGTAGCGAGGCTACACCCATTGCGGTTTTTTATCAGGGAATGGAAAAGGTTTCTTTGGATGCAGCTAACCTTTTGCCTGCGATTGCATTTCTGGATGCTGCACTTTTAACGAACCTGCCCCCGCTGCAAAAAGCCATTTCCGGTGCCGATGCGCTTGCGCAATGTATCGAGTCGGTGTGGAATGTGCACAGTACAAACTTCTCAGAAACCTTTGCGTTGGAGGGAATGACCCTGTTGTGGGAGCATCTGCCCGCATTTGTAGAAACCGCTGCCGGTGCTGCCGCAGAAAAAACAATGTGGGCAGCCTATCTTTCCGGTAAAGCCATTGCCCATACAAGAACGACAGGACCACATGCCCTGGCTTATTATCTTACCGCAAACTACGATGTACCCCACGGGCAAGCGGTTGCGCTGACGTTACCCGTTTTTTTCCTATACAATGAAGGAGATGCTTCTCAGGATCAATTGCAAAAGATCTATTCTGTACTGCAGGTACAAAATGCCGAAGAAGCCTTTTTCTGTTGCCGGCAATTTTTCAAGTCCCTTGGGTTGGCCACAACACTGACTGAACTTGGGCTGGAAAACCTGGATATTGACCTGTGGCTCCAGTCTGTCAACCAGCAACGTTTTTCCAACAATCCTGTGCCATTTGATGCATTCAGGCTGAAAGAATTATTCCGGCGATATTTGCGCTGATATGTTTTCGTTTTTCTCCGAGTTCGGAACGGCACAAAAGCTGGCTTCGCAAAAATTCCATGTTATTTTCTTTGCTGAAAGCGGTTATTATTTCCAATATTTCCAGCACCTGTTTGAAGCACTGGTGAAAGAACCGGGCCTCTCTATCGCTTATATCACCGCTGATAAAAAGGATCCGGTTTTGCAGGATAGTCGGGTAACGGCCGTTTACCTGAAAAATACGCTGGCCGGTATCTTCCCCCGCCTGCAGGCAGATGTGATGATCCTCACCATGCCCGACCTGCAGCATTTTATCTTTAAAAAATCACGGGGTGTAAAGAACTACGTTTACGTTTTTCATGCCTTGGTAAGTACACATCAGCAATACCGGTCGCATGCATTTGATCATTACGATACGATCTTTTGCACCGGTCCGCAACAGGAAAAAGAACTGAGAGAGGCGGAACAACGGTATGGGCTACCTGCTAAAACCTACATTTCGTATGGCTACCCGTTGCTGGCGGAGCTGAAACAAAAATGTGCCGCAAAAAAAGTAGTAGAAAACAAAGCATTGATTGCTCCGAGCTGGTACAAAGAAGGCATTTTAAATACCTGTATCCTTGACCTGGTGGGTGAATTGAGTAAGCAAAATATTGAAATCTGGATCCGTCCGCATCCCGAATTTATCAAACGAAATAAAAAAGTTTATGCGCAACTCGTTTCCAGAATGAAACAAAACAATGCGATTCGTTTTGATACCGCCCCCTCTGTATACACGCATCTTTCTGATGCCGGTATCCTGGTCACCGATCGTTCGGGTATTGCGCTGGAATATGCATTTGCTACCCACCGTCCTGTCTTGTTTGTTGATACGCCTTTGAAGATCCAAAACCCGGAAGTAAATACATTTTCTATGCTGCCGCTGGAAAACGTCTATCGTTCACAAGTTGGTATTTCTGTTCAGACATCAGGTCTATCGCTGATAGGAGAGGCTATTCATAACTTAAAAAGTTCTGCAGATGGCTACAGAACTTCTATTAAAACAGTTGAGCAGGAAGTGGTGTATTCACCGGATCACTGGCAAAATGGTGTTGACTACATCAAAAGCAGGTTAACCTTCTGAGTCTTTTTTCTTGCGGGTAAAGAACATCTTAATGCGCCACCATGATGTTTTCAGGAAAAAAGCGGCACCCATGGCTGCTGCCACCAGCGCCTGTACCAGGTAACTGCCACTGCCCGGGTCGATGTAAAGCAGGAATTGTGTCATGAGAAGTAACTTAAGTTTGTTTTTGGTGTCAGGGTGAGCAGGGTCTCGTACATCAGTTGAATGGTCTGCTCAATATCGCGGCGGTGCAGCATTTCCACTGTTGTATGCATATAGCGCAGCGGAATGGAGATCAGCACCGAAGGACAACCATCATTGGCATAAGCAAACGAATCGGTATCCGTACCGGTGCTGCGGGAAACTGTTCGCAACTGCACCGGAATATTCGTCTTTTCAGCCACATCTTCTACCAATTGCAGCAGCTTGTTGTGCACTGCTGGGCCGTAAGAAAGGGAAGGTCCTTTGCCACAGGCTGTATCACCCTCTATCATTTTATTGATCATCGGTGTGGTGGTATCGTGGGTGACATCGGTAATAATGGCCACATTGGGTTTAATACGGCGGGCAATCATCTCTGCGCCACGGAGACCGATTTCTTCCTGCACAGCATTGACAACATATAAACCAAATGGTAATTTTTTCCTGTTTTCTTTTAGCAGACGGGCCACCTCGGCAATCATAAAACCACCAATACGGTTATCAAAGGCACGACCAATAAAATAATCGTAGGCCAGTTCGTCAAATCCATCTTGGTAGGTAACTACGCTGCCAACGCGGATGCCGAGGTCCTCTACTTCTTTTTTGTTGCGGGCTCCCGTGTCCAGAAAAAGGTTTTCCACTTTGGCAACCGGTTCTTTGTCCTGGTTGCTGATGCGGGTGTGAATGGCCGGCCAGCCGAATACAGCTTTCACCGGTCCTTTTTTGCCGTGAATGATCACTCTTTGACCCGGTGCGATCTGGTGATCCACACCACCGTTGCGCTTCAGGTAAATCAATCCTTCGTTGTTGATATAATTCACAAACCAGCTGATCTCGTCAACGTGGGCTTCAATTACCACTTTAAACGGATGGTCCGGGTTTACCACACCCACTGCTGTACCATAGGGATCGGTAAAGATGTCATCAACATGCGGACGGATGTAATCGATCCAAAGTCGTTGCCCGGTGGATTCGAAGCCAACGGGAGAGGGAGTGTTGATATAATTACGGAAAAACTGTAAGGAGTCTTCTGTTAGGATTGAACTGCTCTTTTTTGCTTTAGCCATGCACACTTTGATTATCGGGCAAATCTAAGTAAAATGAGCAATGGAGCAGAGAGTGCCATTAACCCGTCAAGCAAAAAATAATACAAATAATCTGACCGGTTTTGCTTGGAGGCATTATAAAGCAGGCCCATGATTAAAGCCGGAACCAGTAACAGGATAGCTTCTGTAAAGGAGAGCCAGCGGGTAAGCACTACCGTTGTAGCCAGCACCATAAATTGTGACACCCAAAACAACCTGTCCACACCTTTTTCATCAAGCCAGGTAATTAAACTACGGATACCTGCCTTCCGGTCGCTTTCCACATCACGCCGGTCGAAAACAATACAAATGGCATAAATAAAGAAAAAGCGGTTCGCCAGGTACCAGGCATGTTCTGCGGAGAGTCTATCCTGAACAATCAGCAGCGGCAGGGAGGCTGTGATGTGTGCCCAGGCAAAGGCCAGGTAGATGGTTTTGGCAATGGCAATTTTTCGCAGCCAGATAAAGGGCCGGAGCGGGATCATGGGTGCAGAATAGAGAAACGTCAAAAATGCCGTGATGGCCAGCCAAAGCCAGTGATCTATCAGGAGAAAACTGCAGATAGCTGCACCGATCAATCCGGTAATGGAAAGCAGGAGGTGAAGGGGGCGGTTGTTCAGGTTCCACTGCTGTTTGTGGGAAGTACCAGGGATTTGGGGCGGCGTAAGAAACCAGTGAAAATTATAGCTGCACACGGAACCGAAAAAAACAAACCCGTACAAGGCAAGCGGAAACTGAACGCCAAAAAGCAAAAATGCCTGGTATACCATCAGCACGGCACAACAGGCAATAAATAAGCTGGTAAAAACAAAAAAGTCAAAAACCTTTTTTAGCAAGTGGCTAGAACTTTTTCAGCACAATTTTTTTGGACTCGACGTACTCGCTGCGGTTGCCGGCATTGTCCATCACCACAAGGCCAATACTGAATTCGCGGTCAAAGGTCCGTTCCAGGTCCTGGAAAAGGGCATATTCAGGGAAGAGGCGGCCATAAGAAACAGTCACACGGAGTTCTATTTTTTGCTTATTGGGTACACCCAATCCTTTTAAACTTAACCGGGTGCTGTCAACCGTAAGTTGCGTATCGCCGTTGAAGCGCTTTCTGACCACGATAACAGAATCCTGCAGGTCACCTTCCTGGTCGGTAACGGTGGCCAGCATTTCGATAATGGAACCATTGACAGCTTCATCCGGCGAGATGGATTCGATTTCCACCTGCGGTACTGTTTTGAATTTATCTTTGCTGCAGGCTGCCAATACACCGGCTACCAGGAATAAGGCCAAAAGTTTTTTCATAAAAATTTCCTACTCAAATTTACGTGATGTCGATTGAAATACCTAAAGAGAGCGGTCTCCTGGAAAGGGTATTCGCCATCTCTAACGAAAAAGAGTTCCAACAAATTGCACTGGCCGTTTTCCGGTTGCAGTTCGAAGAAAATGCCGTGTACCGCAATTACTGCAGAACCATCGGAAAAACCCCTGAAACCGTTACTACTATCACAGCGATTCCATTTCTTCCCATACAGTTCTTTAAATCTCACCAGATTAAAACCGGGACGTTTGCACCGGAGACGGTTTTTCAAAGCAGTGGAACAACCGGGAGCACAACAAGCCGGCATTTTGTGAAAGATCTGAAGATTTACGAGCAGAGTTTTCTGAGCTGCTTTCACCGTTTTTATGGAAACCCCGAGAATTACTGCATACTGGGACTCCTGCCATCTTACCTGGAACAAGGTGCCTCCTCGCTCGTGTATATGGTGGACAAACTCGTGCAGAAGAGCGGTCACCCGCAAAGTGGTTTTTATTTGTACGATTACCAGCGGTTAAAGGAAACCTTGCAGCAACTGGAATCGGAGGGGCAAAAGACCATGCTGATAGGTGTTACTTATGCCTTGCTTCAATTTGCCGAAAACTTTGGATTTCCCCTGCGTCACACTACGCTCCTGGAAACCGGGGGCATGAAAGGCCGCAAAAAAGAACTTTTGAAAGCGGAATTGTATGTAGCGTTGAAAAAAGCGTTTTCGTTAAACGGGATTCATTCAGAGTACGGCATGACAGAACTGCTTTCGCAGGCTTACGCCATCGATGGCCGCTACCAATGTCCGCCATGGATGAAGGTGCTGCTGCGGGATGAGACCGATCCCTTTTCCCTCGGGCATTCGTCAGGAGCCATCAATGTTATTGATCTTGCCAATCTTTGGTCGTGCAGTTTTATTGCCACCGAAGACCTGGGAAGGCTGCAGGCTGATGGCTGCTTCGAGATTTTAGGCAGAATGGATAACACCGATATACGCGGCTGCAGTCAACTTGCTTTATAAGAAAGATTGTCACACAAATATCTTATCTGAGTGATGAATGATGCATAATGAATAATCAATCATCAAAAATGTGTATCACTCCAACTCACCATTCACTACTCACCACTCACACCTTCCCTGCCTCCAAAAGCAGTTGTACCGTTTCCGGCGTCTGTTGCCGTAATACAACATTGAAACCGGCCGTTAAACGTTTCACCAGGTCTTCCGTGCAATGCCGGATGGTCAGCAAAGTCAGGTCTTTTTTCACCGTTACATCAAATTTTTCACTGGCTCTCAGGGCAAACGTTTCCAGCTTTTCGGCACGATCGTCGAGTACACACAACAAACTGATCGCTGCATTTTGGGTGAGGTTAGGTTTTAGTTTCAAAGACGAGAGAATGCCATAGGCTTCAGCGCTCAGTCCTTCACCCACAAACGAAAAATCACGTGACGATAACTGTACCAATACCTGGCCTGCTTTGTAAACAATAATAGGGGGAAGGTTGGAAACTCGCTGGTTGTGGATGCAGGTGCCTTCCGCATCGGGATGGAGGAAAGATTTCACATAAAGCGGAATGCCCTTGTTCTGTAATGGTTTTATGGTTTTAGGATGGATCACCTGTGCACCATAAAAGGCCATTTCAATCACCTCGCGGTAGTTCAGCTCCTTGATCCATTGTGCTTCTGCATATTGTTTGGGATCGGCGTTCATCACTCCCTGTACATCTTTCCAGATTACCTGTCGCTCGGCATTAAGCAGGTTGGCAAAAATGGCTGCGGAAAAATCGCTGCCTTCACGGCCCAGCGTAGTGCTTTCGTTTTCATCCGTGGCACCAATAAAGCCCTGTGTTAATACAATATTATTGTCGATAAAAAGCGGCTTTACACCTGTGGTAACTTTTTCTTCCGTAACCGACCAGTCAATGCGGGCATCGCGGAAGTTGTTATCTGTTCGCACCACGTCCCGTACATCGATCCACTGGTTGGCAATGCCAGCCTTGTTCAGGTATCGACTGACAATAGCAGAAGAAAGCAGTTCGCCGACACATACCACCTGGTCATAGTAGTAATCGAAATTGCGGACGGGTTTGTCGTGGAGCAGCCATTCAATCTCGGTATAAAAGTCGGCCAGTTGCGGGAGGGGTGATCCCAACAGTTCAGATGAAACAGCGTCATGGCTTTCTTTCACGGCTGCAAACTGGCGCAGGGCTTCTTCTTTTTCGCCGGCAAAAAAAGCTTCTGCCACTTTTTCCAGCGCATTGGTGGTTTTACCCATGGCCGAAACAATGATCAACAACTTCTCGCCTTCGTACCGCTTCAGTATCTCTGCCACGTTCCGTATCCGTTCTGCCGTGCTAACCGATGCACCCCCAAACTTAAAGACTTTCATACCGGCGAAGATAAGGTTTGGAAAAGCAGGTTAAGGCTTGTAAGGACACCTTCCTATAAAGGAAAAAGCAGGGATCATGCAGCCCGTAAAATGAAAACAGGATCAGGAATTTTCCCCTTCGTTCAATCGGTTGAAAGTTTTGCGCCCCTTGATGGTACTGCGCAGGCAAAATTCGCAGGCACAGGGAACTTTATTATGGCTGCCGGGAAAATGCCGCCAGCCAAGGGTTTGTGGCAGGTGCGCAACCTTTGTAATCTCTGAGGCTTCAATCTTGCGGTCGATGATCAATTCATAGCCCAGCGGATCTTCCTGGTCCATAATCTCCCGGATCGCTTCGCCGAGCGGGATATGGCGGTGCGGTTTGCCGTATTTGCCGGCAAAAACTTTTTCATCGGAAGGGAACTTGAAATAAACACCTACATAGGTACGGGCCCCGTTTTTCTTTAGCTCACGTAACCATTGATGGCTAATGTAGAAATTGGGCAGAACGGGCATACAATACACACCAGTTCCGTAAGGGCCTGTTTTGATCCCGTTTTTGATGATTTTTTGCATGTTCTTTTCATCGGCCAGGTGAACAAGTGTGGGCATAGAGCAGGATTTATTTGTACCGTAAAAATAAGGTGATCCGTTGATGAAGACACCCTGTTTTATGGGTTGGGTTGAATGAACTTTTAGCGTTGCGAAGGGACTCTCCGCAGTTATCGAACACTAACCTTTCTCAGGTAAATAGTTATGAAAAATAACCCTGGAAAAGCATCGCCGTGGAGGTGGATAATCTTCGTTAAAGAGGGGTATTGAAAAAGCAAACTTTGCAGCGAAATCCGTATCTTGTACCCATTATTAGACTAAATACTGAGCACTATGATTAAAATGCAAATTATCGGCAATCTGGGTAAAGATTGCGTCGTTAACACCGTTAACGGAAAAAATGTAATCAACTTTACTGTGGCCCACACCGAGAAGTACCGGGACAGCCAGGGTAACAACCAGGAAAAAACGACCTGGGTTGATTGCGCTTACTGGACTGACCGCACGGCTATTGCACCCTATCTTCAAAAAGGTACGCAGGTTTTTGCGGAAGGCACACCCGAAGTCCGGTCTTTTACCCGCAACGACGGCACTGCCGGTGCATCTCTTTCCCTGCGTGTACGGGAAGTGCAGTTGCTGGGCCGCAAAGGTGAAAACAATGGCTTTGGCGGTGGAGAAAACCAGGCCCGCCAGGAACAACCGCAAAGCGCCAATCCTGTTAGCATAGGCGGCAACGAAGTAGCAGACGATCTGCCGTTCTAATAAAGCATTCTAAAAGAAAAAATGCTCCCAACCGGGAGCATTTTTTTATAGTACACACATGAGAAAAACGGACAAGGTTGAAGAGCAAGCAAGCCAATTAGTGACAAATCACTTCGCTGCTGCCTGTTTCCTGCGGCAGGGCAGGACTGATATATGGAATGCCCAGGTTCAGTCCCCGCAGTACCAGCAGCGCCGCCATGCAAGCCAGGAATACAGGAATGCTTTTTCGTAGGCGTATCCGAACCTGCTGGCTTAGAAAACTGCCAAAGAAAACAGCTGATAACATGGCTGGAAAAGTTCCCAGTCCAAAAGCTGCCATAAACATCCCCCCGTTCAGTACACTGCCGGTTAGAAAGGAAGATGTAAGTGCCAGGTAGATCATTCCACAAGGCAATAAACCATTGAGCATGCCAATGCCAAACAACGAGCTGTTGGTAGGCGTGGAAAGTAGTTTGCCCAACTGGTTACGCAAGGCCATAAAGAATCCCTGCGCCTGTGTTTTTTTTGTGAGTGATCTTTTAAAAGAAGCAGGCAAGACTAAATACAGAAGGATGGCAGCACCAAAGACAATAGAAACCGTGCTTTGTATGTCCGGTGTCATAAGAAAGCCGCCAGCCAATCCCAGCACCAGTCCAAGCCAGGTATACGTAAGCACACGCCCCAGGTTATACAGCGCACCACCATACAACCTGCTGCCGGTATGGCGGTCTCCTAGCGGAAGTGCCATGGCCAGCGGACCACACATGCCGATGCAGTGCAGGCTACCCACAGCCCCCATGACAAAACCTGCGCTGATAACTTCGGTGATGTTCATACAGTTTAAAAAAATAACCTGCTTTCGTGGTAAAAAGTTTTTCCACCCGATTGCCAGGATAGTTTAACCTCGTACATACCCGAAAGCTCTTTTGGCATTTGAAGTTTATAAAAACCATCGCTGGTAGAAAAGTTCTGGCGAATGTCTTTCGACGCGTCGGAGGCCCGGTACAGGTAGACTTCACCCTGCACAGATTTACCGGTAAATTCCTGCGGCAACTGAACCGAAACCGAATTCACACTATGCTGGATATTCGGCGGTGTGGAAAGATTCGCCACACGGTTTTTTTGGTCAATCACCTCCTGGTATTTCAGTTCCGCTTCATAATAGTTTTCCGTCACCAGGTCATAATTCTGGTTGCTGGCTTTATACACCAGGAAGAGAATTCCGATTACGAAGAGTGAATACCCGATAAATATTTTATATCCCCAACTGATACGCATGTTTTTAAATGTTTGTTGTTCGATGTTCGTTGTCTTTTGCCTGTTGCCAATTGTTTACTGTGGTCCCATAAAAGTAGTCTCGGCCACCTCTATGCGTTTATGACCCTGGTACACGCCAATCCTGATTTTTGTCTTGCGGTGCTCCAACTGGTCAGGATTCACTTTGATAAAAAACGGCGACTGGTAATAGGATTCTGCTGCAACGGTAAGTTTATTGCCAATTACCTGCACTTCACCTTCAAGGCTTTCCAGTTTCAGGGTCAGCGGAATGTCTTTACGCGTTTTATTTGCCAGTTTGATGCTGTACAGGTTTGCAATGCGGCCGTCAGGAAGGGTTTGATAGATCTGTCCCGGTGTACGCAGAACCGTTGCATCCACGTCATTGCGGCTCATGATCAGAAAAGCCAGGAAACCCAGAAGCGCCAGCAGTACAAAAGAGTAGGCTGCCACCCGCCAGTTGAACTTGTTCTTTTTACCGGTGGCAATGTTTTCTTCCGAATCGATACGGATAAGCCCCAGTGGCTTGTTGATCTTTGTCATGATGTCATCACAGGCATCGATACAGGCCGTACAGTTCACGCATTCCAGTTGTGTGCCGTTGCGGATATCAATCCCAGTCGGACATACACGGACACAGGCAAAACAATCGATACAATCGCCCTGGGAGAGATCCAATTTGGCTTGCTTTAATTTTCCTCTTGGTTCGCCCCGTCCGTAATCGTATGCAACCACCATTGATTTTTTATCGAGCAACACACCCTGCAAACGACCATACGGGCATACCACCAGGCAGGCCTGCTCCCGGAACCAGTAGAACACAAAAAAGAAAACAGTGGAAAAACCCATCAGCGATAGAAAGGTGACATAATGCTTGAAAATGCCATTTTGCACCATCACTTTGAGCTGATCCATGCCAATGATGTAGGAAAGGAAGAAGTTGGCGATCAGGAAGGAGATCGCATAAAAGATGGCAATCTTTACAGCCCGTTTGCGAATCTTGTATGCATTCCAGGGCGCTTCTTTCAGTCGCTTTTGTGCCTGTGCATCACCATCCAGCCAGTATTCGATCTTACGAAAGATCATCTCCATAAAAATGGTCTGCGGACATGCCCACCCGCAAAACACCCGTCCGAAAACCACTGTAAACACACAGATGAAAACAATGAAAGTCAGCAAACCAATGGCGAAGATGAAAAAGTCCTGGGGCCAGAAGATTTGTCCAAAGAAGATAAACTTCCGTTCCATTACATTGAAAAGAAACAGCGGCTCGCCATTCACTTTGATAAACGGCAGGGTAAAAAACACAGCCAGGTAGAGGACTGTTGCCATCGTACGCAGGTTGTATAATTTACCCTTTGGTTTTTTGGGAAAAAGGAAGTTGCGTTTTCCCTGAGCATTGACCGTGGCGATCGAATCCCGGAAGGACTGATCCCGGACCACTTTCTTTTCTGTTTTTACTTCGCTATTGGTTGGGGTGATTGTTTCCATGCTAATTTCTACCGCTTTGCTATTACCGATGAATCTTTAGCAGTACCCGGTTTCTCGGCTGCATTTTCTTCATACGGTTCGCCTTGTGGGGCTTTCCCGTTAGGAGGATTGGTACCGGCTATGCTTTTGATATAGCTTGCGATGTTTTTGATTTGTGAGGGAGAAAATGTTTTTTCCCAAGCCTGCATACCTTTTTCCGGCACGCCAAACTTGATGGTTTTAAAAACATCGTTGATGGTGCCGCCATGCATCCAGTAATTATCGGTTAGGTTAGGACCCACGCCACCTTCGCCTTTACCGCCATGGCAGGCCATACAGTATTGCGAATAAATTCTGGCGCCTTCTTCAATGCCTTTGGCATCAGCCAGTGTAACGGTCTTTTCATCCACCATATCACCGGCTTTTTTACGGTACTCTTCAATTTGTTTTGCTGCCGCTGCCATTTCGGTCTGGTACTCCTGTTCGGGAGTGGGGCCGGTGTTCCATACATGGAAACGCAGCATATAAAATACAGCTACAACGACTGTAATATAAAAACCATATTTCCACCAGGGAGGCAGGGAGTTGTCCAGTTCTTTGATGCCGTCGTAATCGTGGTCCAGCAGGTGATCGGCTTCTTTTTCGATAGGAATGGCCTTGGTAAATAGTTTTGCATCCATTCTTGACCACCATTCGCGGAAGGAGGTGGCTTTTTGCTCTTCTGTTCCGATGGTTTTGATCTTTGAAACCAGGTGCATCACTCCAAAGAAAATAATAAGCAACAGCAGGATGAGGCCTATTGTAATCCCGTTAAAGAATGGATCTGCCGGCGGCGTGGCCGTTGCTTCCTGCGCATTGTTTGTTAGTTCCTGAGCGGTGGCCGCAATGCTCATCCCACAGAGGAATAAAAAGGTAAAGCCCCATTTTAAATTCAGTTTGTTTCTCATACAAATCAGGCTTGTTTTACAGTATTCAATGAGTTATTGGTATCGGTTTCCAGGTCCAGCGGCATATGACGCATGTCTTCTGCCCGTTGCTTGTCCATCTTTTTTACGAAGTAGAGCACTGCAATAAAAAACAGTACAAATACAACCAGTGAAAAAATGGGATAGATATCGATGTCCTTGATGGAGGCGGCGTAGTTCTTTATATACTTAAGCATAGTCGATGTTTTTAGGTGAGTGGTGAGTTGTGAATGGTGAGTCTGAGACGTCCTTACTCACCACTGACCACTCACCATTCACATTATTTGTTTTCCGCTGTTTGTTTATTCTTGCCGATATCGGTACCCAGGCGTTGCAGGTAGGCAATAATGGCAATGATTTCTTTATCGGATTTTACGTTGATGTTGTCCTTCTTTAAGGAAGCGGCAATCTCGTCGGCTTGCTTCATCAGGTCGGCATTGGCCTTGTTCTCGTAACCAGGTTCGTACGGAACACCCAGTTTTTGCATGGCCCTGATTTTGGCTGGCGTGCTGGCCGTATCCAGGTTGTTGTCGATAAGGAAGGCATAAGGCGGCATCACCGAACCGGTAGAGATCGACTGCGGGTCATCCATGTGATTAAAGTGCCATGTATTGGACTTTTTATTGTTACCCACACCGGCACGGCTCAGGTCTGGCCCTGTTCTTTTCGAACCCCACTGGAAGGGGTGATCGTACACAAACTCACCGGCTTTGGCATATTCGCCATAGCGTTCTGTCTCGCTGCGGAACGGACGGATCATCTGCGAATGACAGGTATAACAGCCTTCCCGCACATATATGTCGCGGCCCTGCAGTTCAAGCGGCGTATACGGCTTTACACTAGCAATGGTAGGAATGTTTGATTTCACCAGGAAGGTGGGGATCATTTCCACAGCACCACCAATCAGGATCACGATCAGCGTCAGCACCAGCAGGGGAGTCGGTCTTCTTTCAATCCAGCGGTGCCAGTGTTCGCCTTTGTGTTTCACATATTCTTTTTCCAGGGCAGGCGCTTCGGCAGCTTCGTTGGCTACCAATTTGGCCTTGGCCACGGTTTTAAACAGGTTGTACATCATGATAATGGCACCCAGTACAAACAAGGCTCCGCCAAATCCACGCACTGCATAGAAAGGCTTCATGAATGTAACCGTCTCAAGAAACTGGTATTTCAGTTGGCCGCTCGGCGTAAACTCATTCCACATAGAAGCCTGCATAAAGCCTGCAACGTACATGGGAATGGCATAGAAGAGGATTCCCAGCGTAGCAATCCAGAAGTGGAAAGAAGCCAGCTTCTTCGAATACAATTGTGTGCGGAAGATTTTTGGGATCAGCCAGTACAGGATACCAAAGGTCAGCATACCGTTCCAGCCCAATCCGCCTACGTGTACGTGAGCAATAGTCCAATCGGTAAAGTGAGAGATGGCGTTGATGCTTTTCAGCGACAACATGGGACCTTCAAAGGTGGCCATACCATAAGCGGTAACGGCTACCACCATAAACTTCAGTACTACGTCTTCGCGTACTTTATCCCAGGCGCCGCGCAGCGTCAGCAGGCCGTTGATCATACCACCCCAGCTGGGGAAGATGAGGGTAAATGAAAACACGATACCAAGCGACTGCGCCCAGTTGGGAAGAGCAGAATACAACAGGTGGTGTGGGCCAGCCCAGATATAAATAAAGATAAGGGCCCAGAAGTGAATGATAGAAAGCTTATAGGAATACACCGGGCGATTGGCTGCCTTCGGCAGGAAGTAGTACATCAGGCCCAGGTAAGGTGTGGTAAGGAAGAAGGCCACCGCGTTGTGACCGTACCACCACTGCACCAGCGCATCCTGCACACCGGCATATACCGGATAACTTTTCATGAAGCTAACCGGAATTTCAATCGAATTGACCACATGCAACACGGCAACCGTGATAAACGTGGCAATGTAGAACCAAACGGCAACATACATATGCCTTTCGCGGCGTTTGAGGATGGTGGCAAACATGTTCCAGCCAAACACCACCCAAACCAGGGTAATGGCAATATCGATAGGCCATTCCAATTCGGCGTATTCTTTACCGGAAGTATAACCCAGCGGCAGGGTAATGGCGGCAGCCACGATAATCAGTTGCCAGCCCCAGAAGTGAATTTTCCCCATGACATCACTGTACATGCGGGTTTTCAGAAGGCGCTGGATGGAGTAATAGTACCCCATGAAAATACCGTTGCCCACAAAAGCAAAGATCACTGCGTTGGTATGCAGCGGACGAAGGCGGCCAAAACTAAAAGCGGCGCCAATGTTAAGCGTTTGCGGAAAAACAAGTTGCAAGGCCACCCAAAGGCCACCCAGCATTCCCACCACACCCCAGATAATAGTGGCGTAAGCGAAGTTGCGAACGATGGCGTTGTCGTAATAAAACGTTTCCAGGTTGCCGGCTCTTGTTTTGGCGTGAAGAACTTTCGGCTCTACCGTTGATTTTTGTAGCATCTGTGGTCGTTATTTAGAAGTTTTGTTTTCAGGAATGGTATCGTCAAAAAGCATACGTACAGAAGGCGTATAGTCATCGTCGTACTGGCCTTTTTTCACCGAAATGATAAAAGCCGCCAGGAAGGTTCCGGCAACAATGACACTGATGATAACCAGGATGATAATGACACTCATGGGAAGATTTTCAGGGTCAAAAGTATTTTTCAGCAGAACGGCAGGGGATGAGGTGTATCAAAGGTTTTTATGAGAAAAATCAGGTAAATGGCACGAAGGAGGGATTAAAGTTGAGAATGGACCACTGTCAACTGCATCAGCGAGGTTATAAATTTTCAATTTTCAATGTTCAACAATCAATTCACAATGTTGAGAACATAACATGTTTACATTACCCATAGCCCACCAGTTCAGTGCCTTATTACGCATTAACTAACTATACTCTTTGTTGTAAAGAAGAGATAGCGCCATACAGCGTATTCTAAGTTTATGTTGCGACCAAGTTTTTTTAGGCGGCTTGTAAATAGTTGTCGACAAAAGGTGTTCTCCGCTTTATGACGGCAAACATTCTGTAGACAATTTTGTTTCGGACAATATTGATAGTGCTCATTTTT